>SVBF01000003.1 GCA_015058945.1 Erysipelotrichaceae bacterium
CGGCGGCTTCAAAGCCATCGAAATACTCGTCGGGATTGACGCTTGAGGAAGCGCCGCAAGAGAAGAGCAACGGCATTAAGACAAAGAGACGTTTGATTTTCATAGGCGATACATCAAGATGCCGCCGGCGACGCCGACGTTGAGCGATTCGATGCCCTCCATTTCGATTTTGACGACGCGCGAACAAACTTCAAGAAGTTTCGTATCGACGCCTTGGCCTTCGTTGCCGAGGATCAAGACGAACGGTTTTTCTCCTTTGCCCATGGAAGACAAGGGAACGGCGTTACGCAAGGCGCTGCCATAGACCTGATATCCCTTGCCCTTTAAGGCGGCGAGTGTCGTCAATGGATCGTTCGTGATCGAGACGTTCAGGGAGAAGATCGCCCCTTGGCTCGCGGCGATGACTTTCGGGCTAAAGGGATTCGCGGAACCTTGGGCGAGGATCACTTCCTTATATCCAAAGGATAAGGCGGTGCGTAATAAGGTCCCGACGTTTCCGGGGTCTTGGACGCGGTCGAGGAAAAGAATCTTCTCGCCACGCGGCTTATTGGGCAGATAACGCGCCACCCCAACCATGCCACTTGGCGAGGGGGAATAGGCGATTTTGGTGAGGACGTCGCGGTTCACCAAGACGTTTTTGACGTCAGGGTAAGGCGCTTCTTCTAACGAATATACCTCTAAGAGGCACCCCTGCTCATAGGCCATGTCACAAAGGTGCTTGCCTTCGATGAGGAAAGACTCGGCGCTAGGGAAATCTTTGATCTTGCCTAACGCCTTGACCCTGGGGTTGGCCCTGGAGATTATCCTATCCTTCGAATCGATCATGGATTAACCGCTTTCTAAGTTTATCGTAATCGGGACAATATGCGTAGACGACCGCGTAAAAGGCGGGCGAATGGTCGAACTGAAAATGATGGGCGAGCTCATGGACGACCACCGAGTCGATGATCTCCGGGCTAAAGGCCATGAGGCGGGTTTGGAATGTCAACGTCTTGGTCTTGCGGGAGTTGGAGCCGAAGGTCCGCTTCATCTCCCTCATCCGGACTTTGTAGGGATAATCGACGCCCATGAGGGAGGAATAATAGGCGACGCGTTCCTTGACGTAAGGCAAGCCGATTTTCTTGTAATAAGCAGTGATTTCCTGAGGCTCTAGTTCCCCTACTTCCTTCTTTTCTCCGAAAACGTAAAGGTATTGGCCGTCATAGTTTTTTGCTTTCTTCGATACTTTCTTGGTAAGGCGAGGCAAGTGTTTGAGGACGAATTCATCGACGCGCCTAAGCGTCGTAAAGGTGGGCACGCTGACGCGCAAAGTCCCCTTCTCGGGGTCATACCGCATCGTTAACGACCTCATCCGTTTGAACGTGACGGTCGCCTCGTAACGAGTGCCTTCGTATTCATAAACGCGCGTTTTTACCATAGGCAAGAATTATAGAGCCGATACTTTATAGGTGGTATCTCCTGGTAAGCATATGCCACTGACTTTCTGAAATGATGTGTTTAGACGCCTCTTTTTTCCCTTGAGAGTCAATCGCGTCAGCAAGATTCATATAAAGGCCATAATCCCCCAAAGCGTCGGCTTTTTCAGCCTCATCAACAAGATCCTTCATCGTCTTTGAAAGCTCAAAATCAATCGTGACATCGTTATTGATAAAAGGGTATTCGCGCCTTCTTTGGATGTCCTCGGCGATGAGTGAAAGAACGTATTGGTTGAAGTTCGGTACCCGGGAGAGCATGGCCGTGAGGAAACGGTCCTCTTTCTTCACGCGGATTTTGTAAGTTTTGTAATGGTCTTTGATAAACCCGTTGACGTAGTTCTTCTGGTTAAACATTTTATCGCTGCAGCCGCATTCTATCACATTTGGGCCCAAATGTAGTTTCAATGGGTGATGATCTTGGAACGCGATGCACCGTTTCCGCAGCAAGTTGCCGTGCAATCTTGGACCGCTCAAAGCCGACACACTCAAAGACCAAGGCCGGCCCGCGGAAGGTTTATGTTACATAAAACCTTCGATTTCCTTTTCCATCATGGGAATAAACCTTTATCATTAGGCGATGGAAAAAATACTCGTGTCCGCCTGCTTGCTCGGGCAAAAATGCACCTATGTCGGTGGGGATAATAAACAAGACTATCTCGAAGAGCTCAACCAATACTTCGACATCGTCCCCTTTTGCCCCGAAGTCGAGGGCGGTTTGCCCACCCCTCGCCATCCCAGTGAACAACGCGGCCACGGCGTCTATTTCGATAACGGCGAAGACGTCACCAGGGCCTTCAAGGACGGCGCCTATAAGGCGACCCAGATCTGCTCCTATCTCGGCATCAAGCTCGCGATCATGAAGGAGCGTTCCCCTTCCTGCGGCCCCCACTTCATCCATGACGGCTACTTCAAAGGCCGCGTGATCCCGGGCTTAGGCGTCACCGCTATGGCCCTCACCCAGATGGGCGTCAAAGTCCTTAATGAAGAGGAAGGCAGAGAGCTCCTCGCCTCATTAAGGAAAGAGAAACAGATCAAGGACGAGAAGACCCGCATAGCAAAAGAAAGGGAAAACAAAGCCGAAGCCCCCAAAGAGGAGCCTAAGTTCGAACCCAAGGAACGTCGCCCTTATAAAGGCAAGAACTTCGAAGGTCATAAAGACGGCCAAGGAAAAATCGACCGTAAGAGCCCCCGCCCCTTCAAAGGCAAGAAACCCGGTTGGTCCTATCAAGGCAAGCCGACCCGCGGCTTCGGGCGGAAGAAGAAAGAGGATTAGGCCAAGATATCCACGTCATCGTCGTCAAGCGATGACGTTTTTCTTTCTTCCTGGGCCTCGAACAATGCGCTTAAGCCCGCCCCGAGGACCATTCCGAACAAGCCGATGACGCCGAATAAGGCGAAGATAAAGACCGATACCTTGGTCTCAAGTTCCATCTTGAGGAAAAGCGCGGCCACCCCAAGGATCAAGCAAGCCACGCCCAAAGCGATCGGGACGTATTTCATGGTCTTGGCCATGGATTTGGTTTTGTCGTTCATAAAAAACACCTCCACCTACATATAGGGAGGCAAAAGGCAAAACGGATCAAAAAGTTTTAAATATTCGCGAAGATTATCGTGATCGTCACCGCGGCGATGATGGTCGCAAGAAACAGCGAGACCGCGACGATGCGCATCGTCTTGTCGCGTTTTTGCATCGCGGCGTTGCGGCGCTGCCCCTCTTCGTCATAGGCCGAGACGACCTTGTTTTGGGTAGCGGCAGGCTTGACCTGCTTCTCTTTCTTGGCTTTGGCCTTCTTGATTTCCGGCATAGCGAGATTCTACCACAAGGAAAAGGGCAAGGCACATTGGCCTTGCCCAACATCCGAAAAGTGGTTGCGGATTAATAGATGCGGTTTTCGCTGACCGGATCGAAGATGTGGGCCTTCTCGAAGTTGAAGGCGAGGTTCATCTTGTCGCCGATCTTGATCTCGTGGGTGAGCGGGATCTTCGCGACGAGGTCCACACCGCCGAAGGTGGAGTGGATGTAGTATTCGTGACCGAGAAGCTCGGCGACGGCGACGTCGATCTCATAGGAGACGGCGGCTTTATGGACGGAGGCGTCGTGGATGTCTTCCGGACGGATGCCATAGCAGATGTCGTGCTCTTCGACGAGGGCTTTCTTGTCGCCTTCGAGTTTGCCTTCGGCCTTGGCGATCTCCTCTTCGAGCTCGGCGTCTTTGCCTTTGGTCTCGGAGAGTTTCTTCTTGAGTTCGGCGAGTTTCTTTTCGCCTTCCTCGACGGCCTTCTTATAGAACGCGTCGTGGGCTTTGACGAACTTTTCGCCGAGTTTGATCTCGATGCCGTTGCTGAGTTTGACGACGCCGCCGGCATAGCGGGCGGAGAGGATGTTCATGGCCGGGGAGCCAATGAAGGTGGCGACGAAGAGGTTGGCGGGCTCGTTATAGATGTCGATCGGGCTGCCGATTTGCTGGATGTAGCCCCTCTTCATGACGACGATGCGGCTCGCCATGGTCATGGCCTCGGTCTGGTCGTGGGTGACGTAGATCGTGGTGGCGCCGAGGGATTCGTGGAGTTTGATGATCTCGGAACGCATCTGGACGCGGAGTTTGGCGTCGAGGTTGGAGAGCGGCTCGTCCATCAAGAACACTTTCGCGTTACGGACGATGGCACGGCCGAGGGCGACACGCTGACGCTGACCACCGGAGAGGGCCTTCGGCTTACGGTCGAGGTATTCTTCGATCTGAAGGATACGGGCGGCCTCACGGACGCGGCGATCGATCTCTTCACGCGGGAGGTGACGGATCTTCAAGCCGAACGCCATGTTGTTATAGACGGTCATGTGCGGATAAAGCGCGTAGGACTGGAAGACCATGGCGATGTCACGGTCTTTCGGGGTGCGGTCGTTGGAGTATTCGCCATCGATCCAGAGTTCGCCGCGGGAGATGTCCTCCAAACCGGCGATCATACGGAGGGTCGTGGATTTGCCGCAGCCGGACGGACCGACGAAGACGATGAATTCCTTCTTGGCGATCTCGAGGTTGAAGTCGAAGACGGCCTGCACGTTGTTGTCGTAGATCTTGTCGACGTGGCGGAGGGAGACGTAACCCATGTCCTTCTTCTCGTCGACTTTCTCTTCGACGACGGGGGCGGGTTCCTCGACCTTGGGTTCTTCCTTGGGTTCTTCGACGACGGGTTCTTCCTTCTTGGGTTCGTCCTCGACGACTTCGAACTTGCGGACTTTGGCTTCCTTAGCGGGAGCGGCGTTCTTTTCTGGCATAGTTGCTTCCTTTATGTATTGTGTGGTTTCCCACGATTTGACATTAGTCTACCGAAAGAAAAAGAGGTTGTCTTGTGCACGGTGCACAAATCGAACAACCCCTACTCTTTTCTTACGAAAAATTAAGCTCTGTCGCCGCCTAAATCGAAATAGAGTTCGAGCAACAAGGCGTTATGGTAATCGCGGATGTCTAGTCCCGTCTTCGCGACGAAGGCGTTGAGACGGTAATTGAAGGTATTGCGATGGACGATGAGCTTATTGGCCGCCAAAGAGGCGTCTAACCCACAACGGAGATAGGTTCCCGCCGTCAGCATCAAATCCCTAGGCACGTCGCGGAACAAACGGACCAGCGGAGCGAAAGAAGAGAAATCTCCAAAGGAGATCTCGCGCATGATGACGTCGGTGGGATAGCAGCATTGGTTGGGCAAATAACGCACCGCGTTGCGGACGAGTTTTTCCTCAAACGGCGTATGTTGATGGGTGCAAAGGATCGTGATGGTCACGCCTAAGTCGTCATGAAGGACGCCAAGGACATCGTCTAGTGAGGCGCTTAGCCTGCTATCGGCGATGAATTCACCAAAGCGATCATCGAAGAATTCGAAGCGTTCCTCGGGGATGCCGACCTCCGAAAGCGAATCGATGAAAAAGCGCTTGATGATCGGTCCGGTGGATAGGAAGAGGAAATGCTTGTCCATAGATCACACTTTGAGCAAGAAGCACTCAAAGGGGCGAAGCGTGAAGACATGGTCTTGCAGGATGACGTCGGCGTAATTATGGAGCAAGACGTCACGCACGGCCCAATAGAAACTGAAATACGTCTGATACGGACGGAAGGAAGCGATGACGACGAGGTTTTCCGAGCCTTCATGCATATAGGCGACCACGTCGGGATGGTTCATGTCGAGGAATTGGAAACGGCTGTTTTGGATGAGGTTATTGATCTCGGGGCTACGGCGTTTCCAAATCGCGTATTGGTAGAAATTGAGGATGGACCAGGGATTGTTCATCTCGTCGAGGACGTTGACGCCCTCGAGATAGTTGTCGTTGATCTTGTTGGTCTTGTTCTCCCCTTCGGTGAAACCGGCCTCATGGCCCCTGGTCCACTGCATCGGCGTGCGGGCGTTGACGCGGGAGACGCGGTTGAGGTAATGGGTGATCTGCTCGTCGTTATAGCCACGGGCCCTAAGGGAGGCGACTTCGTTCTTATTGCCGACGTCGCGGAAGAAATCCTCGGGACGGGTATAGTTCACGTTGCTCATGCCGATTTCGTCGCCTTGATAGATAAATGGCGTGCCGTACATGAAGAGCAAGGTGGTGAACAAGGCCTTCGCCGATTCGGCGCGATATTGTGTCGAGCCATATTGGGACAAGACACGCGGATGGTCGTGGTTACACCAATAAAGGGGCATGTCGGCCCTCGCGTGGCAGGTGTCGTACCAGTGCTTCAACGAACGCTTTAAACCCAAGACGTCGGTTTTGATTTCGTCGTCTTTCTTATCGATGGAGCCATAGGCGCCGTTGCACCAGGCGGTGTCGAAGTTAAAGACTTCGTCGATGCAGCCGGTCTCGCGGTCGGAGAAGAGCAACGACTTCTCCGCGGAGATGCCACCCCCCACTTCACCGATCGTGAAGCACGGGTATTTGGAAAAGACCTCGCGTTTGAATTCGTGGAGGTAATCAAAGAGTTCGGGGCGGTTGGAGAAACGGTCCGTGTCATAGCAAAGGCCGTTTTCGTCGCAGGGCAAGGACGAATTCTCGAAGGAGGTGTCCTTGGCGAGGTGGGCGACCGCGTCCAAACGGAAGCCATCGACGCCCAGTTCAAGGTAATGACGGGCGGTGTCGAAATAACGCTGTCTTAATTTGGGGTTGGACCAATCGACGTCCGGCATCTTCTCGGAGAAGATATGGAAATAGAAATCGTCGCTATCGCCAATTTGTTTCCAAACGGAGGTGCTGAAGAAACCTTTCCAGTTATTGGGAGGCAAGATCTTGTCGCCCTCTCTTCTGCCCTTGCGGAAGAAATAATATGAACGCTCTTCGCTATTAGGATCCTCTAAGGCTTTTTTGAACCAGGGATGTTCATCCGAAGTGTGATTCAAGACGAAATCGATGATGATGCGGATGCCGCGCTTATGCGCTTCATCGAGGAGTTTCTTGAAGTCCTCGTTGGTCCCATACATCGGGTTGATAGTCATGTAATCGGACACGTCGTATCCGTTATCGTCCATGGGGGAAGAGAAAATAGGGCAAATCCAAAGAAGATTCACGCCTAAATCGCGTAAATAATCCAGTTCAGAGATGATGCCAAGCAGATCTCCGACGCCGTCTCCATTACCATCTTTAAATGTTTCCGGGTAGATGATGTAACCTACCGATTCGTTCCAGAAACGCCCCACATTATCCATACTTTCAATATTATGCGTCATGCACAACTTTTTAGCGATGAATAATTGTTTAAAACAATCATTGTCGTTTTGGCGGGAAAACTACATTCGCTGCTGGCGAGACGGTCAAGCTAAACATCGAACCCGCTGAAGGCTATGAGCTCGCAACGTTGTCTTACTCCCCAACCGTTGGTGGAGGTGAATCCGTCAGCATCACCGGAAGCACGTTCGCGATGCCCGAATACGGTGTCACCATCTCCGCGACTTTCGAAGAATCCGAGCCAGTAGTCCAGCCGGCAATAGAGGATATCGACATTTCAGCGCTTGGGTTTGAAAACCAGCAGGTTATCGAAAAAATCGAATCGGGAATTTGCACGGTGACATGGAATAAAGGGACTAACTCCAATACCCCTAAGTACTACACTAACGGTGCTGCGATTCGTATTTACGGTGGGGGTTATTTCGTGGTAAGCGTTGACGGTGGAACCATTTCTTCCATCGCGTTAACATTCGGCAGCAGCGACGGCAGCAATGATATTGTGACCGATGTTGGTTCATACGAAAATGGAGCCTGGAGCGGAAGCGCTTCATCGGTCAAATTCACCATTGGCGGCACTTCGGGCAACAGGCGTATTGCCGGCATCACCATTACCTACACCTTAGCCTAAAATCTCACCATATTTGGCGCTTTCACATTAATGTGAGGGCGCCTTTTCTATGTGATTATTTGACCAAAAAAAGTTGGGCAAAACGTTATGCGTTTGCAACCCGGCACTATACAGAATTGGTAGTTATTCGAAGCCGCTGATGGCTATCGAGGCAAACTCAGTCTATCTATTTGAGGGGCCGTTTATGGACAAATTCAATTTCTAAGGAGACATCAGTGCAGAATTGAACTATTTATCTTGATAATGAGTACGGCAGGCAATAATAACGACTACCTCGTTTTCGCAACGATAAATCAGTCTGTTCTTTTCGTCGATTCGACGGCTCCAAAAAGAGGAGTACTGACCTCGTAAAGCCTCTGGCTTGCCCAGACCCTCATTTCCATTGCGACATATATCTGCAATCAACTGGTTGATGCGCTTCAACGTTTTACGGTCTTCGGTTTGCCAATACTTATAATCATCAAATGCCTGAGGGGTGAAGAGGATGTTCATTTATCCTCCTTCTCAAAGCGCTTAAGGTCTTCTAAGGTCATTGCAATGACATCGCCATTAACTAAAGAAGCGATGCTCTTGTCGAGATGATCCGTCATCGCTCGATTGCTCATGATGAAGTTGTTCTCGAGGAGATTGTTGTATTCCTCCTCGGATAAAAGGACAACATTTCCGTCTTTGGCCGTGATGATCAAAGGCTCGTAATTGTTACGAACATGATCCATATAGGATTTAAGGTTGGCTCTGACTTGTGTGTAGTTTGTTGCAATCATAATTCTGTACCGTTTCCTGTACTAATTATATCCAATTGTTTATGGGCATCAACCTGGATATGAAAAACCGCCACGGTATTTTGTGGCGGTCTTATGGGAGGTCCCGTTTACGCTTTGATAGTAAGGCTCATGGACTTGAAACCGATCTGGTTGCTCGATGAACAAACTAGTTTAATGGCGTTAGTACCCGCGGGCAATTCGGCGACGGCAATAGAGAAATTATTGGAAGATACTTCAGTCGTTGCAAACTCGTTCCCCCCATCAGTTGAATAGTAAAGGGTGATGGTTTGAGTTTTGGAGGCCCACTGTACGCATTCGAATGCGGCAGATGTAATTTCACCATCAAGACCTAATACAAAGGTGACAGGATCGCCTTTAGAAACCGGGCAATCCGTGATAGTTTGGCCATTTTTATCGTGTTTAGCAAACGTGACAGTACCTTGGTCGTATTCAACAACATGGGAGGTATAGGTGGTACCCCAATCATCGAAACCATCGATATTCATGAAGTCATATACATAGTTCGTTTCAACTTTTGCAATAAAAGTCGCGGATACATTAACGCCGCCAGAAGGCATGGTGAACTTATTGTTGGTGACGGTCACGGCCGTGCTATCGGACTTCTTGGTGACGGTAAGCGTCCCAAGTTTATATCCGGACGCTGGCGTAACATTCAACTTGACCTCCGCACCGGCAGCGAACGTAGTTTCCCCGCCATCAATGGTGACGGAGCCGTTCGTAAAGGTTCCGAGGGTGACCTCATACTTCTTCTGGACGAAGGTGATGTTGATGATGACACCGCCTGCAGGCATTATGAATTTGCCGTTAGCAAACGGAACGACATTCTCGTCCTGATCTTCAATTGCGATAGAGTCAAACTCATATTCGTCATCCGCTTCCCAGGCGACCGAAACTTCGGCGCCGGTGAGGGCGCTTTCGGCCACAGTCACGGTGCCGTTACCGACTTTATTGAGGATAATGGTCTGAGCCACCGCGTTGAATTGAGCGGTGATGGTGACATCGCTTTCGGGCATGAGGAACTTACCCTCATTGACTTCGATGACGTTTTGTTCGCTGTCTTTGACAACGACGGACCCGACAGAATAACCAGCGGCGGCTTCATAGGAGAGGCTGACCTGCTCACCGACCTTAGCGTAGCCGACAACTTCTACAGTGCCCTGGCCAGTCTGAACGACGGTGATGCCATAAGAGGGGATAGGCTCAAAGAGGACCTGAATCTCAACGTTGCCTTCCGGCATGGTGAAGGTGAACTTGTCGCCATTAACAACATAAGGAACGTCCGCTTCGCCAGAAGTGACAGAAATGCTCTTTAAGCGATAATCCGTTTCGGCGCCAAAGGTAACTTCAACAGAATCGCCAGTCTGGGCTTCGCTCGGAGTGATCAAAGAGCCATGTTCCGGCGTGTTCGCACTGATGGCGTAGGTCGCTTCCACAACGGTGACGGTGCAGGTATCGGTATGTTCACCAATCCTCGCGGTAATCGTGGCGGTACCAGCCTTGAGCGCGCTGATGTTGCCGTTGTTGTCAACGGAGGCGACAGCCGGGTCACTGGATTCGAAGGAGACCGTGCCAACAGTGTAATTGCTCGGGCTGACGGTAGCGGTCAACTTGCCAGCTTGACCCTTAACGAGTTCCAATGCCGATTGATCCAATTCAATGGCAGTCGGATGGATTATCGAGCCATCGTCGACGACTTCATAGACGACCAAGTTGGGATCATCGTTTTCAGTCTTAACTTGTGAAGTGAAGCCCTCGGCGCAGAAGCTCACCGGGGCACCGGGTTCGCCATCGGTGGCTTTGGGATCAAAGCCGACGAACTCACCGCCGCTGACACTGAATGTTGCAGTACCGGCGGCAAAGTCAGAATCGTAACAGTTAAGTTCGAGCCTCTTTTTTCCGGCATCAAGCTGCGTAACATCGAAGTGGCCACCAGAGATTTCCACATCGCCATCATCAACGGCGTAAACCGCGCTGATATTGCCTAGATAGTTGCCGCCTTCGATGGTGAGCTTCGATCCATCGCGGACGTCGGCCGCATAGCAATCGTTGGCTTTGGCAAGGAGCGAACCTTCACCGCAAATGGTGACGTCTGAGTTGCCTTGGACCGAAATCAATGACCAGGTTTTAACCCCTTCGGTATCATTCCAAATGTCCACGGTGTTCTTAATGGTGTGGCCATTGAGGTTGAGAATCGAGTGAGCGCCATAGAAAGTGACCTGCTCATTAAGGACGATATCCTTTTGCAAGGTCAAAACAGTGTTTTCTAAGCCAGCGGCAAAAATAAGCTGAGTCGGAGAAGTGATGTTGACGTTGACGAGTCCGGCATCGCCTTTTTCGCCTTTTTCGCCTTTGTCGCCTTGGGCTTTGATGCCGGTGTCGGTCTCGCCGATCCACCAGTTGCCGTTCCCACCGATATGAGGGGTGACGCCGTCTTCGCCGTCATCGCCGTCATCGCCTTGTTCGCCTTGTTCGCCTTGCGGGCCTTGGGCTTTGATGCCAGTGTCGGTCTCGTCGATCCACCAGTTGCCGTTATCACCAATGTGAGGGGTAACGCCGTCATCGCCGTCTTCGCCAGAAGCGCCTTTGTCACCCTTGTCGCCCTTGTCGCCCTTGTCGCCCTTGTCGCCCTTGTCGCCTTTCGCGCCATCAGCACCAGCGGCACCGGTATCACCTTTGTCGCCTTTGTCGCCTTTGTCGCCTTTCGCGCCATCGGCGCCATCTTTGCCGTCAACGCCGTCTTTGCCGTCAACGCCATCTTTGCCATCGACGCCGTCTTTTCCATCGACGCCGTCTTTGCCATCGACGCCATCTTTTCCGTCGGCGCCGTCTTTGCCGTCTTTGCCGTCAAGGCCGTCGAGACCATCTTCGCCTTTGTCGCCCTTGTCGCCTTTGTCGCCCTTGTCGCCCTTGTCGCCTTTATCGCCTTTGATCGAAGCGAGCCATTCTTCGTAGGACATCGGGGTTTGGCCTTTGCTCTCGGCGTCTTTGCGATACGCCTCATAAAGAGCGCGCTGTTCGTCCTCGAGTTCCGAGGTTTCCGGGTTGGTGAGTTTGCTCAGGTCGGTGCTGTTCTCGCCGCAGGA
The DNA here is from genome assembly GCA_015058945.1 of Erysipelotrichaceae bacterium. Taxonomy (GTDB): domain Bacteria; phylum Bacillota_I; class Bacilli_A; order RFN20; family CAG-826; genus Alloenteromonas. The sequence continues at coordinate 11,670 of SVBF01000003.1, forward strand.
AGCAAGTCCCACGAGGCCAGCCGCGGCGAGAGCAAGGATCAAAAGTTTTTTGTTTTTCATTGCTGTCTCCCTTAACAGTCTTGGCGGATCAAGGATATAGACAAAGCCCCTTTGAGGGCGATGACTATAACTTTTTCCACACTTCAAAATACGCCTGTATCCGAGAGGGCGCAAGTGAGAGCGCGCTCGGTCGTTGAGAAAGCCCTTACATGATGCAACACTTTTCGCGGTCGTTGTCTCATTACGTTCGCGTTTGGAGCATTTCGCTAACCTTTGCCTTTCGTGCGTATATAATCCTGCTCATGGGCAACCTCGGGAAAACGTTCCGCTTGGCCGTCAAAGGCTCCAAAGGCGTCTACATCGCCTCGTTCGTTTTCCAGTTCCTGATGACCCTTTTCACGGTCTTCACGTCGTTCCTTTCCAAAGTGCTCGTCGACGCCTTGACCCACGAACTAGAGCAGGCGGAGTTCCTCGAGGAATTCGTGATCCGCATGCTCACCTCCAACCGTGGACCTGCCTATTTATATGAGCACATGAACATCCTGCCGGTTGCCGTGGTCGTCTCGGCATTGCTCACCGCCTCGATCTCTTATCTGCGTTTCACTCTTCGCGTCAAAGCCAGCACCCAGATCAACAAGAGGATGCAATTGCATCTCTTCAGCCACCTCGAACGCCTCCCCTATTCCTATTACAAGACCGAGAAAAGCGGCGACCTGATCCAAACCTGCACCCGTGACTTAGACGTCACCCGTCAATTCATGGTCATGGACATGTCGCAGATGACCTACACCCTTTTCATCGTCGTCCTCTGCTTCTCGGTACTGTTTGAGATCTCTTGGAAGCTGACCTTGGTCTCCCTCGCCCTTTTCCCCATCATGTTCGTCTATTCCTTCTTCCTTATTAAAGAGGTGCGTAGAAGGTACCGCAAAACGGACGACTCCGAGGCCGAGATGGTCGACCGCATCTCCCAGAACCTTAACGGTGTGCGCTTAGTCAAAGCCTATAATGCCGAGAGCAAGGAGATCGCCAAGTTCGAAGAACGCCTCACCCACTACTCCAAAGCCTACCGTCACGAGAAGAAACTAAGCGCCTTCTTCTTCGGCAGCAGCGACATCTTCATCTTCGCCGCCCGCACCATCGCGATCGTCTACGCCATCGTCTTGGTCTTCCAACGTGAAATCACCGCCGGCTCGGTCTTCATCTCCTATACCTTCGTCAACATGATGGTCTGGCCCTTGCGTAACACCGCGACCACGCTATCGCGTCTAGGCATGACCCTTGCCGCGACCGACCGCATCCAGCGTCTCTTATCCTTGCCCCAGGAAGATCTACTTACCGGCAAAGACCTCCCTATCCGCGGCGACATCGAGTTCCGCGGCGTAAGTTTTGCCTATCCCGACGAACCAGAAAAACCGGTCATCCAAGGCGTCAGTTTCCATGTCCCCCAGGGGAGCACCGTCGCCTTGATGGGCAAGACGGGCTCAGGCAAGTCCTCTTTGTCCGGTTTGCTCACGAGGCTATACGCCCCCACTTCCGGCGATATCTTCATCGACGGAACCCCCATCGAGGAATTCTCTTTGTCGTGCTTACGCCGCAACGTGGTTCCTGTTTTGCAGGACCCCTTCCTCTTCTCCAAGTCCATCAGCGAGAACATCAAGATCGCGAACAAGAACGCCACCGAGAAAGACATCGCTAACGCCGCCCGCATCGCGAGCGTCGACAAAGCCATCGAGGGCTTCTCCAAAGGCTATGACACCCCCGTCGGCGAAAAAGGCGTCACCCTTTCCGGCGGCCAAAAGCAGCGCCTAGCCATCGCCCGCACCGTCCTTAGCGGAGCCCCCGTGCTCATCTTTGACGACTCCTTAAGCGCCGTCGACGCCCAGACCGACCTCGCCATCCGCCGCGAGCTCAAAGCCCTATCGTCGCGCTGCACCACATTCATCATCACCCATCGCGTCGGCACCGCCAAAGACGCCGATTTGATCCTCGTTTTGGACGAAGGGAAGATCGCCGAGATGGGCAAACACGAAGACTTAGTGAAAGGAAATGGGCTCTACCGTCGCATCGCCGACATCCAGAGCGCCATCGAATAGAAAGGAGGGACCCATGGCTCATAAAGGTGGATTCGAAGAAGAAGCGCTGCCCGATAAGCTGAACTTCGCCGTTTGGCTCACCATCGGGAAATACGCCTTAAGGCGTTGGCCTTTGCTTTTGGTCGGCTTGTTCTGCACCCTTTTCGTCACCTTCTACGACTCCTCCTTCGTCCCCGTCATGAACGCCGGCGCCATCTCCGCCGCCGCGAGCATCCCCGGCTCGACCTATACCTCGGTCTTCGACCTCATCATCCCCGTCACCTTCATCTTCGGCATCCACGTCGACTTCACCTTCACCGCTTATGCGATAACCCTCGGCGTGATGATCCTTTTCCGCTCCGTCTTCATCATCCTGACCTTCTATTTCACGAACCTCATCTCGATGCACATCATGACCGATTTGCGCCGCGATTCGTTCGCCAAGATCCAGGAGCTCTCCTTCTCCTATTTCGACAAGAACTCCAGCGGCTGGCTGATTGCCAGAATGCAAAACGACACCTCCTCCATCGGCGATATCCTCTCCTGGTCTTTAAATAGCGTCCTCTGGGCCTTCTTCCAGCTCATCTTCTCCCTCGCGACCATGTTCTCCATCAACTGGATCTACTCGTTGATCGTCTTGGCCTCCTTACCGGTGGTCATGATCATCACCCCGATCTTCGAGAAGGCCATCCTCAAGGCCCATCGCAGCGCCCGCAACGCCTACTCCCGCTACGTCGGCTACCTCGCCGAGTCCATCGACGGGGCAAAGACGGTCAAGACCCTCGGCATCGAGGAAAGCGTCTACGAGGAAGCCGAGGAGATCACCGAGGACGTGCGCGCCAAACGCTTATACGCCGGGCGCATCAACGCCGGCTACATGCCTTTGCTCACCTTGATCAGTCAGATCATGACCGCCGTCGTCATCTTCGTCGGCTTCGTCTGGATCGGCGACCCCGAGATGGGCGTCGACGCCGCCTTGGTCGTCCTCTTCATCTCCTTTGTCGCCCAGATCTACGACCCCTTGGCCACGATCGCCGAAGTCCTCACCGAATTCATGGCCGCCCAGGCCGGCGCGGAGAAAGTTCAGAGCCTTTTGGACGCCCCCGTCACCGTCAAAGACACCCCCGAGGTCATCGAGAAATACGGCACCGTCCTCCATCCGAAGACGGAGGCCTATGAGCCCATCGAGGGCCGCATCGAATATAAGGACGTCTCTTTCCATTACGAGACCGGCCCCGAGGTCATCCTGCCCCTAAACCTCACCATCGAGAAAGGCACGAACGTCGCCCTCGTGGGCGAGACGGGTTCCGGCAAGACCACTTTGGTGAACCTCTTATGTCGCTTCTATGAGCCTACCGGCGGGGAGATCCTCGTCGACGGCGTCGAATACCGCAAACGTTCCTTGGGCTGGCTGCGCTCAAGCGTCGGCTACGTCCAACAGACCCCCTTCGTCTTCAACGGCACCTATTTCGAGAACATCGCCTATGGCGTCGAACACGCGACCTTAGAAGAAGTCCGCAAAGCCGCGAAGCTCGTCGGCATCGACGACTTCATCATGGAGAGCAAAGACGGCTACGACACCTACCTCAAAGACGGTGGCGGCATGCTTTCCCAAGGCCAGAAGCAACTCATCTCCTTCGCCCGGGCCATTTTGCGCAATCCCGCCATCTTGATCTTAGACGAGGCCACCTCCTCCATCGACACCGAGACCGAGGCGGCTGTGCAGCGCGCTTTGGAAGCCTTGATCAAAGGCCGCACCTCCATCGTCATCGCCCACCGTTTGTCCACCATCGTCCATAGCGACCGCATCCTCTTTTTGGAGCATGGCGTCATCGTCGAAGACGGCACCCATAAGGAACTCATGGCCAAAAAAGGCAAGTACCACGAGCTCTACATGAGCCAGTTCTCAAGCCTCTCCATCGGCGAGCAGATGGAACGTTTTGACACCGATTTGGCGTAAAAGCGCATAAAAAATCGACCATTGCCGCCGAAAATGAGACAAGTTGTATCACATTTGTCTTAGGTAAATATTCCCAATGCAAAAAAACGTTTTTATCTTTTTGACGTTTCGGGATAATTAAGCTACACCCATCCGGCGATCCGACTTTTGACACTCACTGTGCCTGCACCTCAGGCCCACTTTACTTTAGGAGGCAAACATGAAAGTGGGGAAATCATTCGCGTTTGCGCAGCTCGTGGAACGGCTGCTCAAGGGCGAGAGCATCGAGAAGGCTTCATTCATATCCGCCTTCGAGATCACGGACGACCAGTTCCACCGGTATGTCGCGGGATCCAAGCGGTACATGGACATCTTCCATCCCGAATACGAAGTGGCCTATCTCAAATCGGACAACATCTATTGTCTGCGCAGAAGGAAAGCCAACCTCGGCCCGTTGCATCTCTAACCTCGCGGTCTCTCCGCGGGGTTTTCCTTTTTACGCCCGCATATCCATATGGAAATCGGGAAAAAGAAAAGGCATAATCTTAGCATCAGAACTTTGGAGGTTCATAAAAAACATATGCTCGTAAGCGCAACCCAAATGCTCCGCAAGGCCCATGATGGCCATTATGCGGTCGGCCAATTCAACATCAACAACTTGGAGTGGACCAAAGCCATCCTTCTCATGGCGGAAGAGATGAAGTCCCCCGTCATCCTCGGCGTCTCCGGCGGCGCCGGCAAATACATGTGCGGCTTCAAGACCGTCGCCGCGATGGTCAAGGCCATGGACGAATCACTCGGCATCACCGTCCCGGTCGCCCTCCACCTCGACCACGGCAACTACCAGCAGTGCTTAGACTGCATCGAAGCCGGCTTCACCTCGATCATGTTCGACGGCTCCTCCCTCCCCTTCGAGGAGAACGTCGCCAAGACCCGCGAACTCGTTGAGCTCGCCCACAGCAAAGGCATCTCCATCGAAGCCGAAGTCGGCGCCATCGGCGGCACCGAAGACGGCATCACCGCGGATGGCGAAGTCGCCGACCCCGAGGAGTGCGCCAAGATCGTCAAGCTCGGCGTGGACTTCCTCGCCGCCGGCATCGGCAACATCCACGGCATCTATCCCGAGAATTGGACCGGTCTCCACTTCGACGCCCTTGAGAAGATCCAGAAGGCCACCGGAGGCATCCCCCTCGTCCTCCATGGCGGCACCGGCATCCCCGACGATCAGATCCGCACCGCGATCAAAGGCGGCATGAGCAAGATCAACGTCAACACCGACTGCCAGCTCGTCTTCGCCGCCGCGACCATCGAATACTGCGCGGCCGGCAAAGCCGACCCGAGCGGCGCCAACAAGGAAAAGGGCTATGACCCCCGCAAGCTCCTCAAGCCGGGCTTCGAGGCCATCAAAGCCAAAGTCAAAGAGAAGATCCTCCTCTTCGGCTCCGACAATAAAGCCTAATCGGACACCTCACCCAACCAAGCGACCCTTGGTTGGGTTTTCTTTTTGGCTGAAAACGCATACAAACGGCCTTTGCTTCCTTTACAGGAAAGACTCGAGTTGCGACAATTTTAACTATGAAAAAACGTCTACTACTCACCCTCATTCCCCTCGCGCTGGCCTTACCCGCCGTCTCGAGTTTCATCGCCTACCAAAACGAGGCGATCGGCGTCTATGCCGCTAGCGGCTACACCAACAGCAAGTTGCCCACCACCATCGACCTCAATCCCGTCGCGGAAACCGATATCCGTTCCTATTACGCCGACCTTAACGGCAAGGACCTTAACGGCGAAAACCTCCTCAAAGCGCTTAAGCCCATTCTTAAGGAAGGGCAGCTCTACCATAGCTACGACTCCGGTTCGTCCGTCTGGCAAGCCTATGAGATCACCGACCGCGATTGGGAGCTTTCCCCCGCTTCCTCCACCACATACGGCACCTATGACCCCGCGACCAATGTCATCACCGATTACGTCTACGGTAAGTCCTATGCCGATCCCAAGAACAACCCCTACCAGCATCTTTTCTACCGTAACCACGACGTCCCCGAGGCGCGTTGGAAAGCCTGGGACCACCATGGCGATAACGCCGGCACCGACCGCGAGCACATCTGGCCCAAAGGCCATGGCTTCGGCGAGGACGACGCCCAAGAGAAAGGCGGCAAAGTCCCCGGCGCCCGCGGCGACCTCCACCACCTCGTCGCCTCCGATAGCTACGTCAACTCCTCCTCCCACAACTATTACTCCTACGGCTTCGTCGACCCGAGCAAGATCGAGGACGACGCCGGGGCGAACTTCAAAATCGATGGCAAGACCGTCGTCGCCGGCAACTACCGCGGCACCTCCCAAACCCTAGGCGAAGGCATGGTCTTTGAGCCGCAGGATAGCGAAAAGGGCGACATCGCCCGCGCCTGCTTCTACATGGTCGCGCGTTACAACAACTTGGCCGGAGATGACCCGAACATCGATTCGGGTAACCCAAACCTCACCTTAATCGACACCGTCTCCCCTAAGGAGACCAACGTCTCCACCGCGTCGACCCCGACCGGATATGGGTTGCTCACCGACCTTTTGGCCTGGCATAAGCTCGACCCCGTCGACGATTATGAAATCCACCGCAACGACCTCATCTACCGCAACTACGACAAGAACCGCAACCCCTTCATCGACTTCCCCGAATGGGTCGACATGATCTGGGGCACGGTGACTCTAGGCGAAGATGGGCGCACCATCCTTTCCCGCGACGCCACCCCTAGGGGCAAAGCCAGCCCGAGCTCCGACGCGGTCTACGCCGGCAAAGGCGGCGAGGAATCTTCCTCCTCTCCCGCGAGCAGTTCGGTAGCCCCGGCATCTTCCTCGCAACAGACCAGCGCCGCCTCCTCCTCTTCCGGCGGAGATAAGGGATCGTCCTTGCCGTTACCGTTAATCATCGGCATCGTCGCCGGCGTCGCTCTTATCGTGATCATCCTCATCATCGTCGCCACCAAAGGCAAAGGCAAAGCGAAGAAGAACGCGAGGAAAGTCATCAAAAAGACCGTCAAATCCGCGACCAAATCCTCTTCGAAGAAAAAGAAATAACCCTTGAGGAAAATAGCCCCGGTGCATTACTGTGAGGGGTCGCTATTTAATGTAAAAAGGAGATGTCATAGGGAGATGTCATCCGTGACAACTCCTTGACAACTCCTATGAGAACTGCCGATGAAATCGAGGTTTTCCTTACTCTTTCTTCGCCAAGGCCTCGACCAGGCGTTTCCTGGTGACGATGCCGATGAAGATGCCACGCTCATCCACCATCGGGATGAAGTTCTGATTCATGAGGGCGGATTCGATCTCTCCTTCGCCCGCGTCGACCGATAAGGCCATCAAGGGACGGTGGATGGGGATGACCTCGAGGGGCACATCCTCCATTTGCTTGAGGGTCATGTCGTTCTCCTGCAGATAAAAGAGGATGTCGCCGGTGGAGATGCTATAGAGGTAATGGCCTTCGCTGCCGATCACCGGGATGGCGGTGAAATGGTGATAGCTCATCTTTTGCACCGCGGCGCGCACCGTCTCCCCTCCTTCGAGGGTGGCGACTTGGGCTTTGGGTATCAGGCAAGAAAGCAGGTTCATCCCTATTATTTTGAGACGAATCGAGACATAAAGCCACTCATCTGGACCGTCATGGCGATTTTTCTCATATCAGCGCGCATACTTGTGCTATCATGGGCGCAATGAACGAACCCCTACCCCGCATGGAAGAAAAGGGCACGAAGGACACCAAGGCGAATAACGTCGTGGTCGCTTTCTTGCTCCGCGTTGCCGGATTCCTCGGTTTCCGTAGACACAGTCCTTACGTCAAAGACTATCTCAACAACGCGAACATCCGTTCCGGCGTCTTTATGGCCCTCGTGGTCATCGCGCTCGAGGTCTGGATGGTCATCCGCCGCCTTAACGACACCGTCATTCCCATGACCCAGGAAGGCGGCAATTTCTTCGAGTTGCTCTTCAAGAACACCTCCAACTTCTGGCTGATGCTCTTCATGGGCGTCGGCATGCTCACCTATTGCGTCGCCTACCTCGACAAGAAGCAAACCACGTGGAAGCAAGTCACCGCGATCATCGGTGGCGTCCTTTGCCTCGTCTTCGCGGCGCTACTGCCTTTGGAACCCTTCCGCGGCAACGGTAACATCCGCGACATCCTCCTCATCTCCTTCTATGTCTCCATCATTTTGTTCGGCATCGCCGTGATCGGCAGCACCATCTATCTCCGCGTCAAAGGCAAGAAGAGCCTTCTCCCCCCGATGGCGGTCATTTCCTTCTTCGCCCTCGTCTGCTTGGTCTTTGGCGTCAAGGTGTCCTATTCGGACTTCTTCTCCAGCGCCTCCTACCCCCTCGGCGAAGCGACCATGTACGAGCACAAGATGATCATCTGCTTCCTGATGATGACCATCTACGTCGGCTGCCTTCTCATCTGGCGTCCCTTCGCCTCGATCGGCATCTTGGGCGTCGCCTTCTTGGCCTTCTATTTCCTCCTCGTCTCCTTTGAGGGCGTCGAAAAGACCCACCGCAAACTCCCCGACGGCGACGTCGTCAACTACATCACCTTCTTCATCTCGCTCACGATGGTGTGCTTCTCCATCTACCACCAACGTATCCAAGAGGCCACCAAGGAGCAAAAACTCCACGAACTCGCGACCACCGACTCCCTCACCGGCCTATATTCCTTTGACTATTACCTCCAGGTCGTCCGCGAGGCGATCGACGTCCATCCGAAGATCCTTGAGAATTATCAGCACGTCTTCATGGACCTCGACGGCTTCTCCACCTATAACGACCAGAAAGGCTTTGCCGCCGGTAACGATTACCTCAAACGCTTCGGCGCCCTCCTTCGTGAGCATTTCCCCGAAGGCTACATCTGCCGTCAGGGCGAAGACCATTTCGCCTTGTTCGTGCCCCAGGGAAGCATTGAGTCCTTCCTCGCCTCCTCTAAAGAGGAGATGGCCTCCCTCGACCCCGATCTGACCCTAGCCATCAACATCGGCCATTACCATCAGGTCCTCCCCGAGGAAGACATCCGCCGCTGCGTCGACAAATCCCGCTTCGCCGCCCATATCGGTCGCGACACCCCGAGCAAAGTCCACGAATACGGCCGCGCCGACCATGACGCCTATCACCTCCGTCAATACGTCATCCGCAACGTCGAGCGCGCCTGCGCCGAAAACTGGGTCCAGGTCTATTACCAGCCGATCGTCGACGCCAAATCCGGCAAAGTCGTCGAATTCGAGGCCCTCGCCCGTTGGATCGATCCCAAGCGTGGCTTCCTTTCCCCCGCTTCCTTCATCCCCGCCTTGGAGAGGGCGCGCCTCATCCACCGCCTCGACGCCCATGTCTTCACCACCGTTTGCCAAGACTATGCCCGCTTCTTTGAGGCGACCGGACGTTCGGTCCCCATCTCGATCAACGTCTCCCGCGCCGACTTCGACTACATGGACGTCGCCAAAGTCCTCGCCGACGCCAGGGAAAAATACGGCGTCCCCGCCGAGGCGATCCACGTCGAGATCACCGAAAGCGCCCTCACCGTCGACGAGAACAAGATGACCGACTTCCTCACCCATATCCATGAGCTCGGTTATCCGCTTTGGCTCGACGACTTCGGTTCGGGCTACTCCTCCTTCAACGTTTTGAAGGATTTCCGTTTCGACGTCCTCAAGATCGACATGCGCTTCCTTGAGGGATTCGGCGAGAACCCCAAGATCATCGACATCCTCCGCTCCATCATCTCCATGGCCAAATCCCTCGGCATGGAATCCCTATGCGAAGGCGTTGAGACCAAGGAACAGGCCGCCTTCCTCCGCAAAGAGGGATGCAACAAGCTCCAAGGCTATCTCTTTGGCAAAGCCAGTCCCTTTGAGGATTCCCTCGCTTTGCTCGATACGGTTAAAGTTGATTAACCCGCTTCAAGCGTATCATCATTAAGCCATGGTCACTTGGCTTCGCCGCGTCTTCATCAAAGATTATCAAAACCTCCATGACCCCAAAGTCCGCGCCGCCCACGGCACCCTTTCGGCATGGGTCGGAATCATCCTGAACTTTATCCTCTTTTCGCTAAAGATCGCCTCAGGTCTCTATATGGCCGCGAAATCCCATTGGGTCTTCTCGATGGCGCTTTTAGGCGACGGCTTAAATAACCTCTTCGACTTTTCCTCCTCCATCATCACTCTGGTTGGCTTTTCCCTCTCCAAGAAACCGGCGGACGAGAAGCACCCCTTTGGCCATGAACGGGCCGAATATATCGCCGGCATGTTCATCGGCGGGGCCATCCTTATTTCAAGCGCCATCCTCCTCTTCCGCTCCATCGAAGGGGCGATCGCTCATGAAACCGTCGAATATGACATATTGGCCTTCGTCGCCCTCGGCCTCACCTTGCCCCTAAAAGCCATCCAGTCCGGCGTCAATTTCTCTTTGGCCAAACTCCTTCATAGCGACACCCTTCGCTCCGTCGCGATGGATAGTTTCATCGACATGACGGTTTCCACCTTGATCTTTATCGCCGCGATCATCTGCAAATCGCTCGGATATCCTGGCATCGACGCTTATTTAGGCATCGCCTTAGCCTTATTCCTCGGCTATAACGGCATCAACGCCCTCCGCCTTTCTAGCGACACTCTTCTCGGCTCCCCGATGAGGGAAGGGTTAGAAGACGAAGTAAGGGACATCGCCTTGTCTCATTCGGGCATCCTCGGGGTTCATGACATCCTCTGCCATTCCTATGGGGAGAACGCGAATTACGTTAGCCTCCACGCCGAACTCGACGGTTCCTTGTCCTTAGACGAAGCCCACCGCATCGTCGATGAGGTCGAAACCGACCTAAGGAACCACATCCACGCCGAGATCGTCATCCACGCAGACCCCGTTGATTTAGGCGACGAAAAGCTAACGAAACTAAAGGAACAAGTCGGCGCGATTCTTAAGAATCTCGACCCCGAGCTTTCCTTCCATGACTTACGCATCATCAAAGAAGACGGGGGCGACGTGTTACGCCTTGAAATCCTATTGCCCTTCCATCATGACTCGGACCTCGAAGACAAGATCCATGAGGCCTTGAAACCCTTGGGCATGGGGCTCAACATTTCCTTTGACCATCCTTTCTCCGCGGCAAAGCAATAAGGCAAGCCTTCGCGAAAACAAGACTGAGATACCGCTTAGATGCGATAACTAGTTTGAAAGCGGTTTAATGCGGCAAACTCTTTTTTCCCATTATTTTTGGTAATCAAGGAATTCTTTACGGATAATGTCGCTACAGTTAGTAGCGTTTAGCCAGACTTGCTCGAGAGGATTAGTGTTAAAAAGGCTCATCGTGATTTGATGAGCCTATTGGTCTTTGCAAACCAAGTTTTGTTTGATGTGATGTACATCACTTCGACGTTTCGGCCAAGAGGGCGTTGAATTCCTCCTCGCCGATAGCGGCAACGATTTTGATCGTGCCTAAGTAGAATTCGTCGAGTTGGGCGAAATACAATTTGGCGATTTGGTACACGGAAAGACTCTCGTAATCCAGCTTTGAGAGGAATTCCAGGAAGTCCTCATAGACGGCAGGATCGCCGCTGCATTCGCCTTCCCAAATGTTGGGGTTGGCGTCGGAAAGCCAATCGACGAGTTCCTCAGCGCGGTCAGGATGGTCGTCACAAAAACAATCGAGGGCTGAGTAGATGGATGTGAAGATTGAATACTGTTTGCTCATTTTTTGTCCTTTCTGTCAAATAATTGATCATCGGGGCGAGGCGGTTCGTTGCAACCGCAATTGCGGATTACGCCATTCCTAACCTGAACCCAATATTGCTTCCCGCCAGCAGTTTTTGCGTACCAACGGTTCCCATGCTTATCTGTCCCGACATAATTATGCTCGTTGGACGCAACAGTAGCTATGATGTTTCGGTTGGCAGGGGTGTCAGGCAGATGGCCACGATCGCCTCGGAACATATGTTTTACCTGGCTTTCATTCTTCGGAAAAATGGGGCGGGTACCGCTCCCGGAGCCAGGGCCGCCGTTGCCCGATACCCTGCCACCGCTGCCGCCCTGGCCGCTAGAAGGAAAATGGGCGGACTTGGATTTCATTCCCATGTCAGTCCCCTCCTTCCGCACCAAAGGCCTTGGCTATCTCGGAGTCGAATCGCCAGATCTCGGCGCCACATTCTTTCAGCGGTCCGAACACGTCGTCCGGGGCATAGCCATAGATGATAACGATTCTAGGGCACACGCACTCGGCGAGAGCGATGACGCTATTTGCCAGCAGTTTCCTGGATTCGCGGTCGCGCAAAGCGCCCAAAGATCCAATGGCCACGGTCTGGCCGATCGACATTCCGGACAGTGCGGCTTCATAGGACCATTCGTGGGTCGCGCGGAAATTGACGATTACTTTCACGCCATGGTCTTGGAGGATGAAACCTACCTCTCGGCTTCTGGCCATCGCGTCGATTTGTTTGTAAATAGGGAAGTTGCCGTAGACGGAGTAATCCGGGCAGACAACGAAGGCATATTGCTTGAGTTCGTCGATCAAACAATTAATCTCGACTTCGGTTCCATATTTTAAGATGTTATAGATGCCATCTTTGTCGTCAAAGTTGCCGTCGTATTCATAGAAAATTAGCGCGTACGATGCCTTGTCTTGGCAAAGGTGACGTTTGGACCAAAGTACGATGCCCTTGGGCCTTTTGATGTGACAGTTCTTGATGGCGGGGAACTGATAAAAGCCCGTCATAAAATCAGCATTCTTAAGAAACTTGGCAAGGAATACGTCCTTGTCGCTCTTCGACGGAAGTCTGACGTCATTAACCTTATTAATCACGGGAAAACCTCCTTTCGAATGGTGCCAAAAAGCCGTCGATTAGAGCGTTTTCTCGTCTTTTTTATTAGAGATCATAAAAGCCTCCTTTCAATTCTCCGGTGGAAGAACGGTCAAGAGGCGAGTATGATTTCCATAGGTGGCGGATCTCACGATTCGACTCTCAGGTGCCTTATCCACTGCAATGGATGAGGCACTTTTTCGTTAATGCGGGCACCGTTGCCGCGCTTGGTTATAGAGGCAGGCGCTCTATTCGTCCTCGTCCCCCTTGCTAACCTTTCTGGCCTTGTCCATATAAAAGACGATGGCAGGCTGATCGTTGGGAAGAACGTCGACCTTTCCGCTGACGCGATACGGATAATCCGTCGGGGTTAGGCCAGAAAGCTTGTCGCAAAGCCTATGAAGCGCCCGCGACTTGAGCCTGACGTATCGGTCGGAATCCTTCTTGACGAACTCGAAAGCATCGGGATCCTCCGCGTTGCACGCGACCAAAACAACTATGCAAGAAGCATCGTTTACGACTAGGCGCGCGTACCGCGGCTTCCCAAGGGCGTCCAAAGCGCCGATGCCGAAGGAAACGGTGGATTCGGTCACGCAGAGAAGCGGCGTTCGTTGGTTCTCGTCCTTGATCTGGACGGATTTGAAGCTTGAGATATCGATCATAGAGTTTTCCTCCTTTCGGTAGTTTACCAGCACCAGTTTGTTTCAGCAAGCGTTCTCGCTAATTCGTTCGCTTATACTTCTAGCTGTATATAGTGTTGTGCTCCGTTGTGCGCTGTTGTGCGCTAGGTGTGCATAACTTTTTTTAGGCATAAATGCCTAAGTAGTGTGAATAACTTATGTTTGTATAAGAAACACATCATCTTTTTGAACAAGCATTGGTTAGAATTTTAAATAACAATTTTGTTTATGATGTCTCTATCAGTCTAGTTTCTTTGAATTGAGCCATAGTTTCTTTCTTCTTTCTTTGTCTTAAAAAGATTCCATATCTCATAATGTATGCGCGAAAAAGGCAGACATTTAATCGTGCATCATATTTTGCTGTCGAGATCATCGGATTCTCTGGAAAAGATGTAGAAGTCGGGCGGCGGACCCGTTATCTATATTTCCATGTGACCAGTTTTAAAAGCCCCACCTACACAATGCGTCCAAAGCAAACGAAAACGACATACAATATCTCTACGTTTTGGACGGGTAGAGACACTTTGATAAACCTAATTTTTTATAAATAGGAGAGCTTTTTGTAATGGACGATGATCGAGACAATGCCAGATAAGATGCCAAGCAGCCCGAGGAAGATCGCCCAGTTATGATGGGAGGAAAAACAGAAGATGGTGAAGACGGCGCTGCCTAGGGTCATGAAGAAGTCGCCGAAGACGAAGAATTTGTCCTCCTCGTCCCCTACCCCTTCACTAGAGAAGACGCTGCGAAGGAAGAAGACGAAGCCGACGAGAATCAATATGACGGCGACGGAGAAGCCCGCGATCGGAAGCCCGATCGACGCATCCTTTTCCGGAAAGAGGAAACTTTGGATCACCGAACCGTAGAAGAGCGCATTGGTCGCGTCATAGCAAGCGAACATCGGCACGAAGCATAATCCGATGAAGACCAAGCAAAAGAATGCGAGGGAAAGGGCGAGACTCTTTTTGACGCTCCAGCGGATCTTTCTCATTAATAATGCTCCTGTTGCCTCTTGTGGTTGGTGCCTAGCTTCTTTAGATAGGCTTCCACCACTTCCTCGCTCGAATAATCGAACAAAGGGATGATGTTAAGGTAATCGGCGAAGGCCTTCGCGTAATTCTCCACCGTGTAATCGGCGTGGAGTTTGGCGACGTCTTCGTAGACTTGGATGATGGCCTTGGTCAGGTCTTTTTCGCGGACGTGGAAATGATGGGTGTATTCATTGACGCCAAGCGGGATGCCTAAGGAGAGCAAAAAATGCAGCCCGTCGGCATATTCGTCGAGGATCACTTCCTTGGGGGAAGGCTCCTTAAAGGACCAATACTTAAAGCAGCGCGTCTCGTTCGCGAATTCGCCAAGTTCCACTAGAAGCGCGAGGGTTCGCCGCGAGAAGGTGGATTCATAGTCCACGTGATGGCTCGCGGCGATCTCCTCGTCGAGTTCCTTTTGTAAGGCGAAAAGAGGGGTGAGGGTGATGGAATCTCCGGTCATGGGGATTTATTTGGCGGGGTTAAGTTTCCCTAAGCGCCAGATGTCGCGGTTATATTCCTCGATGGTGCGGTCGCTGGTGAAGTAACCGGAGGAGGCGATGTTCATGATGGAGGCGTGGGCCCAGCGCTTCTTGTCCTGATACATTTCGTCGGCTCGTTCGCAGGCGGCGTTATAGGCGTCGAAGTCGGCGAGGACGAAGAACTGGTCGTTGTGGTTCATGATCTCGTCGAAGATCATGCGGAAGCGGTTATGGTCGCCTTCGCACCACGGGCCATAGAAGAGGGAATCCATGATGTTCTTGACGCGCATGTCGCTGTTATAGACGTCCCAGGGGGAATAGGAGCTCGAATCGACGAGGCGCTGCACCTCGTCCGCCTTGAGGCCGAAGATGACTTCGTTCTCGCTGCCGGCTAGGTCGGCGATCTCAATGTTGGCGCCATCTAAGGTGCCGAGGGTGATCGCGCCGTTCATCATGAGCTTCATGTTGGAGGTGCCGGAGGCCTCTTTGCCGGCCGTGGAGATCTGCTCGGAGATATCGGCGGCGGGGATGATCCTCTCGGCGAGGGTGACGCCGTAGTTCTCGACGAAGACGATGCGGATGAACTTGTTGACGTCGGGGTCGTTGTTGACGACCTTGGCGACGGCGAGGATGAGTTCGATGATCTTCTTCGCGTAGACGTAGCTCGGGGCGGCCTTCGCGCCGAAGATGTAGGTATGGGGCGTCATCGTGAAGCCCGGATTTTCCTTGATCTTTTGATAGAGGTGGATGATGTGGAAGACGTTGAGCAACTGCCTCTTATAGGCGTGGAGACGCTTAATCTGGACGTCAAAGATGGAATCGGGGTCGATCTCAAAGCCATAGGTCTTGGAGACGAAGGCGGCGAAATCACGCTTGTTCTCGGCTTTGATCTCCATCACCTTCTTCTGGACCGCAGGATCGTCGGCATAGGCTTTGAATTTGCCGATCTCCTTCTCGAAGTCGGTCTTCCAACCCTCACCGATCTTGGAGGTGATGAGGTCGCTTAGCCTCGGATTGGAATACATGAGCCAGCGGCGATGGGTGACGCCGTTGGTCTTGTTGTTGAACTTGGTCGGGAAGAGTTCATAGAACTCCTTGAAGGTCCAGTTCTTGAGGATTTCGGTGTGGATCTTGGCGACGCCGTTGACGGAGAAGACGGTGTAGATGGCCATGTTGGTCATGTGGATCTGGCCGTCTTTGATGATTTGCATCGCGTAACGCTCGCCCGGGCCGACGCCCTTCTCGTTGAGGTAGATGTTAAAGCGGCGGTTGATCTCCTCGATGATCATGAAGACGCGCGGGGCGAGTTGCTGGACGTATTGGACCGGCCACTTCTCGAGCGCCTCGGGCATGACGGTGTGGTTGGTGTAGGCGAATAGCCTCGTGCAGATGTCCCAGGCCTCGTCCCAACCATAGCCGTATTCGTCCATCAAAAGGCGCATGGCCTCGGGGATCGCGAGGATCGGATGGGTATCGTTAAGCTGGAAGACATAGAGGTCGGCGAGCTTATCGAGGTCGCCATAGCGGGTGTTGGTGCTGCGCATGACGGACTGAAGTCCGGCGGAGACGAGGAAGTACTGCTGACGGAGGCGGAGCATGCGGCCGTGTTCGGTCGAATCGTCCGGATATAAGCCGTGGCAGAGTTCCTTGAGGGTCTGCAAATAGGATTCGAAGGTCTGGTCGGTCGGGAGATGGTGCTCCGAAGGTTCGGCGGACCATAGACGGAGCGAGTTAGCCACGCCATTGCGGTAGCCCGGGATCGAGACGTCGTAAGGGACGGCGCGGACGCAGGTCGCGTTGACGGCGCGGAAGCCATATTCGCCGTTAGGTTTGATGAAGGCCTCGGCCTCGCCATAGAACTTGACCTCGACGGCATGCTTGGGTTTGCGGACCTCGAAGACGAAGCCGTTGCTGAGCCACTGGTCGGGAAGCTCGATCTGCTGGCCATGGACGAAGCGCTGACGGAAGAAGCCGTATTCGTAACGGATGGTGTTGCCGTGTCCGGGATAGCCGAGGGAGGCGATGGAATCGAGGAAGCAAGCCGCAAGACGCCCCAAACCGCCGTTTCCTAAGCCGGCGTCGCTTTCCATGTCCTCGAGTTCGCCGATGTCAATGCCAAGGTCTGCTAGGCCTTCCTTCGCGACCTCATAGATGCCGAGGTTCTGCATGTTGGAGGTGAGCAAACGGCCCATCAGGAATTCCATCGAGAAATAGATGAGCTGGCGGCGGTCTTTGCCGAGGATCTCCTCACGGGAGGCGCGCCACTCGCGTCCGGCGAAGTCGCGGACCATTTCGCCGAGGATGTCGTATCGCTCGGTGATGTGGCTATCGGGTACGGAACGGCCGTACTTCTCTTCGAGGCGGCGCTCGAAGGTCGCCTTAAAGTCTTTTTTGTTTTCGAACATATCGTTCTCCTTATTGGGGGGTTATTTCTTGGCCGAGGCTTTCTTCGCGGCGGGTTTCTTCGCTGCGGGTTTCTTGGCCGCGGGTTTCTTGGCTGCGGGTTTCTTGGCCGGCTTAGGTTCTTCCCTAGGCTCTTCCTTCACCTCCGGCTTAGGTTCGACGCGACGCTTGAGGATGCACGCGGCGAAACCACCGAGTTTGAGACCCAAGCGATACGGCCTGCCTTCGGGGCCGGGGCCAGGGACGGCGATGGAGGGGGCGCCACTATACTGGTTCCAGCCGCCATAGACGTCTTTGTCGCTATTGAAGATCTCGTCGTAGGTGCCTTCGTGGAGGGCGCCGATCTCGTAGTATTCGTACCAGTTCGGCGTCATGTTGTAGACGAAGATGAGGTCGCTGTCCCCCACTTCGCGCTCAAAGGCGAAGATGGATTGGTCGTGGTTGTCGACCATGAGCCAGTGGAAATGGGCGGGGTTATGCTCCTCGAAGTGCATCGCCGGTTCGGCGCGATAGATGAGGTTGAGGTCGCGGACCATGCGGCGGACGCTGTCGTGCTTGGGGAAGGAGAGGAGGTTCCACGGGAGGCTCCTGGTCTCGTTCCATTCGTCGAAGGAGGCGAGCTCGTTGCCCATGAAGTTGAGCTTCTTGCCCGGATGGCCGAACTGATAGGCGTAGAGGTTGCGCACGAGGGCGAACTTCTGATCGTAGTCGCCCCACATCTTGTTGATGATGGTGCCCTTGCCATGGACGACTTCGTCGTGGCTTAACGGCAGGAGGAAGTTCTCGCTGTAGAAATAGGCCATCGAGAAGGTGAGCTTGTTGTGCTCGTATTTCTTATAGATCGGGTCCTTGGAGTAGTACTTGAGGGTATCGTTCATCCAACCGAGGTCCCACTTGTAGTCGAAGCCGAGTCCGCCGTATTCGATCGGATGGGTGACCTTGGTGAAGTCGGTGGAGTCCTCGGCGATCATCATGATCTCGGGGTGGGCGTAATGGAGTTTGCCGTTGAGGCGGCGGATGAACTCGGTCGCGCCGTGGTTTTCGCCGTTAGCCTTGTTGCCGTCCCAATAGACGATGTTGCTGACCGCGTCGACGCGGATGCCGTCGAAGTGGAAGTATTCGAGGAAATAGTTCATCGCCGACATGAGGAAGGAGCGGACCGGGTCTTTGCCGAGGTCGAACTGGGCGCTGCCCCACGGCGATAAGGTGTGGGCGGGATCGCTGTACTCATAGAGGTTCGTGCCGTCGAATTCGCGAAGCGCGTAGCTATCGACCGCGAAGTGGACCGGGGCGAAGTCGAGGATGACGCCAAATCCCGCGCGGTGCATGCGGTCGACGAAGCTCATGAGCTGCTTCGGGTTGCCATAACGGCTATCGACCGAATAGAAGCCGGTCGCCTGGTAACCCCAAGAGCCGTCGAACGGATATTGGGTGATCGGCATGATCTCGACGTGGGTGAAGCCGTTTTCCTGGAGGTAAGGGATCAGGTAGTCCGCCACTTCTTCATAAGAAGGATAACGGTCGCCGATCTTGCCCTTCCAGCTGCCGAGATGGACCTCGTAGATGGACATGGGGCGATCGAAGTTGCGGCTGCGCTGTCCGAGCCAATCGCCATCCATCCAGGGGAAGTCCTCGATGTTGAATAAGCGCGAGCAGGACTGCGGGCGGTATTCGCTATAGAAGGCGAAGGGGTCGGCCTTGTCGACGTATTCGCCACGCGCGTTGCGGAAATGGTACTTATACGACTGATAGTCGTGGAGCCCGGGGATGAAGGTCTCATAGACGCCGGAGGAATCGACTTTGTTCATCTTGTTGACGCGGACGTCCCAACCGTTGAACTCGCCGATGACCGAGACATCGCTCGCCATCGGGGCGTAGAGGCGGAACCACACGCCGTGGACTTTCTCCTGAACCTTGACTTTCTTGGCGCGTCCACCCGCGGTCTTCGCGGGGACGAGCTCCTCTTTCTCTACTTCGATGTAGCCGAAATGGGCGCCGAAGTAACGAAAGGCGTCGATGGATTGACCCATCAAATAATCGAACAGAATTCCGTATGCCATATGTACTCCTAATTTGTTCTTTTCTAAGTATAGAGCGTTTCTTTCCTATAGGAAAGCAAAAAAAGGTAGGAACCACCGCGTGTTTTTCAAAGCGAAATCAACGAAAAAAGGGCGTCGATGCGCCCCGATGCGACCTCTTGGCGTCACTCTTTCGAGAGCACGAGCATGAAGAGGATGTTGTTCATGCTGTCCCCGACGTAGCGGAGATCGAGGACGCAGGGAAGGTCATAGCCGCTGCGGTCGCGGATGACGATGTGCATCGTGAGGCTGCCCTTGCTATGGATCGCGTCGGCGATGGCGGAGCACATCGCCTCACGCTTACCGGGATCGACCAGGCGCTTCGAGAAGGTGCGGGTCTTGAATTCGTCGGCGAGCTCATCGCCATCCGCGCCTAAATAGGCGCGCAAACCGTTGGCCGCCACCTCAAAGGCGAGTTCCCCTTCCCGACGGTTGATGAAGACGACGGTATCGTGGATGAGCGAGCTCATCAGATTGAGTTTGTCCTCGTGGTCGGTGAGCTTGGTGATGTCCCTCGCGGAGACGTAATAGCGCTTGCCCTTCTCCTTTTCGCCGAGATAATAGGCGCGCATCAAGAAGGAGGTCAACGTTCCGTTGGTGCGGTAGAAATGGAAAATCCCCTCCGCCCCGTTAAGGCGGTTATTCGCGCTCTGCTCGAAGAAATCGAGGAACTTGGGTTTGTCCTCCTCGGGCATGAAGCGGCCGATGTCGGTGAGGCGCTCGGCGAAATCGGGCACGCCGACGGCCTCATAGAACTGCTGGTTGAAACGGGTGATGTCGACGACCCCATCGTGAACGTAATAGAAGCCGACCGGGCCGAGGATGTCGTTGAGCATCGAGTCGCTATAGAGGTTGCGGTCGAGGAACTCGCGGATGCGGAACTGCTCGTTGGATTTGAACACAAAGCCGCGGGAGTCGATGGCCTTTTTGTCCTCGATGAGCTTATGGAAATCCTCCGTCGGCATCGGTTTATAGAAGTAATAGCCCTGGACGTAACGGCAGCCGAGGTCCTCGAGGAAGGAGACCTGCTCTTTGGTCTCGACGCCCTCGATGATCGTGGGAAGCCCCAAATCCTTGGTCATCGAGACGATGGATTCGAGGATATGGATGCCCCTCACCTCCTCCTTGTGGTCGAAATGGAGGAAGGCGGCGTCGAGCTTGATCGCGTCGACGTTGATGGTGCTTAGCATGTTGAGCGAGGAATAGCCCGAGCCGAAATCGTCCATCCAGACGGTGAAGCCGGCTTCGTGGAGTTCCTTGACGAGGTTATCGACGAGGCTCGCGTTTTCGGTATAGGAGCTTTCGGTGATCTCGACTTTGATGCTCTTTAACGGCAGTTCGTATTTCTGGATCAGCGAGGTCAGGTAGCCGACGATGTCGAGGGTCAATAAGTCCGCGCGGCTCACATTGACGGAGATGGGGACATTGGGTTTGCCGGCGGCGAGAAGCGAATGCTGAAAGGCGCAGACCTTGTCCCAAAGGTATTGGTCGAGGACGGAGACGAAGCCGTATTTCTCAAGCAGCGGGATGAACTCCGCCGGGGAAACGAAGGAACCGTCTTTGCGTTTCCACCGAGCCAGCGCTTCCGCGCCGACGATCTTGCGGTTGGAGATGCGGCATTGGGGTTGCAGGAAGAAGGTGATGTGGCCTTCCCTTAACGCTTGCATGAAGGCGGAGAGCAACTCATGCTCGCGCTCCTCGCGACGGTAGAAGGAGGCGTCATAGAAGCGGATGCGGTTACGGATGTCCGCCTTGGCGTCCCCCGCCACGACGGTCGCCTTATCTAGGGCGCCGGCCAAGTCGCGTTTGTCCCACACTTGGCAGACGCCGATCGTGGGCAGGAAGCCGATATGGGCCCCGTTGGCGATAAAAGGTGCGCGTAAGGCCGCGTATAACTTATCGAAATCCTCGGGGACGAAGGGGAGGAAGCAGGCGAAGTCGTCCTGCAAAAAATAGCCTGCCACGCCGCCACGCGCAGCGCAGAATTCTCTTAAAGCCGCGCCGATCGCGCGCAACAAGCGGTCGCCTTTATCATGGCCAAACCATTCGTCATAGAGGCGGAAATGCTCGATGTCGATCGCCGCGAGGCACCACTTCTTGTCCGGGTTCTTCTCGAGGATCTTCGCGGAGGCGCGAAGGAAGTCGCGGTCCTTGATGAGGCCGGTGATCTCGTCGCGGGGCTCGGCGAATTCGACGTCTTTGTCTAGGCCCGCCTCGCGTAGCTTCAGGCTATGGATGTCGAGGCCATAGCAACGGGCAATGCCTTTGGGCAAGCCGTAATCGGGCCCATAAAGGATGCATTGCTCGACGTAACGGTAATGGCCATAACGGTCGCGGAAAAGGAAGTCGTCAAAGACGAAGTTCTTGATCTTGCTCTCGCGGAGGCGCTTCTTGAGTTTCTTGGGGTCAAGAACCTCGCGGAGGCGTTTGCTATCGTCGGGGTGGACGATATGCTCCGCCATGTATTCGGCGAGCTCGGAGAAGCGGTAATGGCCGGGTGGGAGGAAGTACTTGTTCTCGGCGTGATAGACGCGCTTATAGGTGTCCGTCGCGAAATCGACGTCGACGATGACGTCGCAGGAGGAGGACTCCAAATAATCCCGTAGCGAAAGCCCGTCGGCGGTGGATTGCAGGAGCGAGTAAAGCTGGAAACGCGTCAATGATTCGGCCATTTGCTGCCCTAATGATACGCGAATGGGCGCACAAAAGTAAGGAGATAGACGAAATAGCCCGTATTCGGCCTAACGGGCACGTCGCCCACATGACTTATCGTGCGCTGGTGAAACCCCCTTCTTTCGGTGTATGATTTCTCCGTTAAACCAAGGAGATATCCACATGTACAAAGTCATGGCCGTCAACTGCGGCTCTTCCTCCCTCAAATACAAGCTCTACGAGATGCCCGAAGAAAAGGTCCTTTGCTCCGGCAACGTCGAGCGCATCGGCCTCGAAGAAGGCATCTTCGGCATCAAGTTCGCCGACAAGAAGATTGAGGAAAAACTCCCCGTCCCCGACCACGCCGTCGGCGCCAAGCTCGTCCTCGACGCGCTCACCAAATACGGCATCGTCAAATCCCTCGACGAGATCAAATGCGTCGGCCACCGCGTCGTCCAAGGCGGCAAATATTTCTCTTCCTCGGCCGAATTCGACCAGAAGAACGCCGACATCATCGAGTCGCTCACCCCGCTCGACCCGCTGCACGCCCCGGCCCACATCACCGGTTGGAAAGCCTTCTGCAAAGCCCTCCCTGGCGTCCCATCCATCGCCGTCTTTGACACCGCCTTCCATCAGACGATGGAACCTGAGGATTACCTCTACCCGATTCCCTACGAACTGAGCGAGAAATACGATTGCCGCCGCTACGGCGCCCACGGCACCTCCCATAACTACCTCGCCGACACCGCCATCGAGCACTATTTCGGCGGCAAGGCCGAAGGCACCAGGATCCTCTCCTGCCACATCGGCTCCGGCTCCTCTTTATGCGCCATTAAAGACGGTAAGTGCATCGCCACCACCATGGGCCTCACCCCGTTAGGCGGCGTCATGATGGGCACCCGCACCGGCGACATCGACCCCTCGGTCATGGATTATCTCTGCAACTGCACCGGTAAGTCCGTCGACGAGATGTACGACATCTTTAACAAGAAATCCGGCCTCCTTGGCGTAAGCGGCGTCTCCAGCGACACCCGCGACGTCGAAGACGCCGCCAAGAAAGGCAACAAGCGCGCCCTTCTTTCCGCCAAACTCTTCGCCAGGCGCGTCGCCGACTTCATCGGCCAATATTATGTCCGCCTCGGCCGCATCGACCTCATCATCTTCTCCGCCGGCATCGGCGAGAACAGCGACTTCTTCCGCGAACTCATCCTTAAGGATGTCGAGGAAGCACTCGGTCTTAAGATCGACTACGCCAAGAACATCGGCCTCCGCGGCAAAGAAGAGACGCTCTCCCTCCCCGATTCCAAGATCAAGGTCGTCGTTTTGCCGACCGACGAGGAAGTCATGATCGCCCGCGATTGCCTCAGGAGAATCGAAAATGGCCGCATCTAAGCTCGACTCGATCATCCTCGAATACGGCAAAGCCCACAAAAAGGAATACAAGGCGATCTATCGCGCCATCGAGCGTTACGACAAGATCGTCGTCTTCCGCCACCTCAAACCCGACTATGACGCCCAAGGGACCCAGATGGGTGTCTATACCTTCCTAAAGGATAACTTCCCCGAGAAGGAAATCCATTATGTCGGCGATAACCACGTCACCTTCACTCCCCGCCTCTTCCCTGAGACGGAGAATCTCTCCAACGACTGGTTCACCTCCAACAAGTTCCTCGCCATCATCTGCGACGTCGGCGACCCCGAACGCATCGCCGATCCGCGCTTCAAGCACGCGAAATACAAAGTCAAAATCGATCACCATCCTTGCAAGAAGGAAATCGCGCGTGCGAGTGTGTGCGACACCGAACTCGCCGCGGCGGCCGAACTCGCGGCCGACATCTTCCTCAACTGGAAGGGCAAGACCATGTCCGTCGAAGCCGCCTATTGGTTCTATATCGGCATCGTCGGCGACTCCGGTCGTTTTCTCTTCTCAAGCACTTCCCCCCACACCTTCTCCGTCGCCCAAGCTTTGCTTGCGACCGGCTTAAAGCTTTCCCCGCTTTATCAGAAGATGTATGAGAAGGACATCGATTCGCTCCGCTCCCTAGCCTATGTCCTAAGCCACTTTCAGGTCTCTCCTCACGGCGTGGCCTACTATTGCTTGCCTAAGGACGTCCAGGAAGAGCTCCACATCACCCCAGAGCAAGGTAAAGAGCACGTCAACACCTTCTCCAACATCCGTGGCATCAACGCCTGGTGTTCCATCACCGAAGACCCCAACCCCAAGGATTACTGCTGGCGCATCTCCATCCGTTCCAAGGGGAAGGACATCTCCGGCATCGCGAACAAATACGAAGGCGGCGGACATGCCCAGGCTAGCGGCGCCAAAATCAAAGACCTCACGGTCCTGCCCCGCTTCATCGCCGACCTCGACGCCTTATTCGCCGAGTAAAAAAGCTATTTCCGATAAACCGCGAGCACCTCGCCGACATACATGCGGTGGGGTGCTTGTTTTTCATAATATTTGGCGAAGGTCTCTTCGCTCATGTTCTCCTTGAGGAGGTCCGCGAAATAGATCTTGCGGCACACTAAGACAAGGTTCGCCTCCTCATAGGTGGTGACCCCATCGATCTCCATGGGATGCAGCCCGGCTTTTTGGTCTTTGTTTCCCTCCCGTCCGGAGAAGGTGCCCATGACGCTTAAGGCCTCGCGGTTGCCCTCGGGGAAGAAAGAGACCGAGAAGAGGTCGTTCTTCTCCATGAACGAATAAGTGTGACGGGCGGGTTTGACGTAAACGGTCGCGACGCTTTTGCCCCAAAGGGTTCCAAGCTCGCCCCAACTGATGGTCATCGCGTTATGGTCGTTAAGAGGTCCGGCAGAGACTAATGCCCAGCCTTTATCGAAGGCGCAAAAGGGGGAGAGGCTAAGTTCTTTCAGATCGATTTTGTTCATGTTCATTCTCCTAAATATGCGTGGATTCTTTCGACCAGAAGCGGGTCCATTTCGGAGCTTTTCTCCTTATCGACCGCATCGATAAATGAATCAACTTCTTGAATATTGTCCTTATTAATTCCTTCCAATTTCGGATTAATTTC
The DNA here is from genome assembly GCA_015058945.1 of Erysipelotrichaceae bacterium. GTDB lineage: Bacteria > Bacillota_I > Bacilli_A > RFN20 > CAG-826 > Alloenteromonas. The sequence continues at coordinate 36,855 of SVBF01000003.1, forward strand.
GTCACTTACATATTTTCTTGCATTTTTGCTTAGCCACGGCGTTTTATGTGTCGCGTCACTGCGGTAAAGCTCGTGGGTTGCATCGTCGACCTTATGAAAGAGACTCGTGCTTTCAAGTGGCACCGTCCCATCGTTTTCGCCTTGGACGAAGAAGCCTTTGATCCCGCTTTTCTTCACGGCGTCGCTTGCGGAAGCGAAGGCGGTTTGGCCATAGGCGCACCAAGTCGTGAAGGCAAAAGGAGGCACGGTCGCGTAGATAACGGGGCCGACTTTCTTCCTCGCCATCGCAAGCATCTCGTCATAGGGCCGATCGAAGGCGGAGAAGGCGATCAGTTTGTCCGCCTTGACCCCGAGGGATAGGCTCTCGCTGACGCCATAGCCACCCCAGGAATATCCGGAGAGGACGAAAGTGTTTTCCATTAACGAGGAGGAAACCAAATATTCATAGCAAGAGGCGACGTCCAACGCGCTTTGGTAGAGATTCTCCATCCCCGCCCCTTCGGATTTGCCTGAACCAGTCAAGTCCAAGGCGAAGAGGGAGTATCCCGCTTCGACGTAAAGGTTCTCCACCGCGATCTCGACCCCATCGCTAAGGGAATTCATGCCATGGGCGAAGAGCACCAGCCCCTTCGATTCCCCCTCGGGGCGATAGAGATAACCATAGAGTTCGCCCGCCTTGCCGGGGAAGTGGCGTTCCTCCCGCTTTTGCAGCGAAGGATAATCCTCGCGCCGCTTATAGATCCGGTTCTCCAGGCGATTCGCGTCTTCTATGTTCGAGCCGCGATGATCGAAGACGAGGTGGTTCACGACCAAGGTCGCGATTACCCCACCGCCGAAATAAAGGACCAGCGCGCCGAAAACGATGGAGAGGACGACTCTCTTGGCCTTTTTCCTGTCTTTGGACATATCCATATTTTACCTTGCAACCCATAAGACAAACACGGGTTTTCGTCGCCAAGATCGATTATGGCCTCTACCACCTTATAGACCCTTATTTAAGGGTGCTATAATTCCACCAAGATGGATTTCTTCCCGCTGCACGTATATACCGGCTATAGCTTTCTCAAAAGCGGACTAAGCCTTCCCGCCTATGTCGCCTTATGCAAAAAGAAGGGGCAATCCTTTTGCTGCGTCTCCGATTATCAGACGATGACCGGTTTTCCCGAACTCACCGACCTCTGCGCCCAAGCCGGCCTCAAACCGGTATATGCGATGGACTTAAGCGTCGAAGGGTACCTCTTCACCGCCATCGTCCTCTCTGAGCAAGGCTACATGACCTTGATTGAACTGAACCTGATGCTCAGCAAAGGCGAGATCTCCCTCGCGGAATTAAAGAACCATACCCTCGGGCTCGCCTTCATCCTCGATCTAAGCGTGCCCAAGCTCATCGACCTTAGCCTCGAAGGCAAATCCGCCTACGCGACCGCTTTGTCTTCGGTCCTAAAAGGCATGGGCAACGTCTATCTCGGCATCCCCTACATGCCCTCCCGCCACGAATATGTTTCCTTCATAAAGGAATTCGTCGCCCAATACCCCTATGAGACCGTGGCCTTCCCCCACGTCCGTTACGCAAAACCGGAGGACGCGATCGCCCTCTCCATCGTCGAGGCCATCGATTCCGACGGCACCCTCACCGAGAAACACGCCCTCGGAACGCAGTGTTATCTCGACGAAGGGTCCTTAACCGACTATTACTCCCCCGGCGAACTGTCGACGCCCCTAAAGATCGCCTCCCTCATCAATTTCACCTTCGCCAAACGCCGCGGTAAGCTTCCCACTTACCCCAATCCCTCCGGCGAGGATAGCCGCGCCTTGCTACGCCGCGCCTCCCATATCGGGTTAAACCGCAGGCTGCCAAACCATGGCAAAGAATATGAGGAGCGCCTCGAATACGAACTAAGCGTCATCGAGAAGATGGGTTACTGCGACTATTTCCTCATCGTCGCCGATTACGTCTCCTACGCGAAGAAACATGGCATCTCCGTCGGCCCGGGACGTGGTAGTTCCGCCGGTAGCCTCGTCGCCTTCGCCTTAGGCATCGTGACCCCCGATCCCCTCAAATACGGATTGCTTTTTGAACGCTTCCTCAACCCCGACCGTCAATCGATGCCCGACATCGACGTCGATTTCTGCGACGTAAGGCGCGACGAGGTCGTCCATTATCTGCAAGAGAAATACGGCCATGACCGCGTCGCCCATATCGTCACCATGCAGACCTTAGGCGCGAAGGCCTCCATCCGTGACATCGGTCGCGTCTATGGCTATGAGCCGCGCCACATCGACATGCTCGCGAAGGCCATTGGGAAAAATACCCTCACTTTGCGGCAAAACTACCGTCAAAACCCCGCCTTTCGCTCCCTTGTCGACAGCGATTCCTTCTATTTGGAGATCGTCACCTTGGCGTCCAAGATCGAAGGCTTGCCCCGCCAAGCGGGCCTTCACGCCGCCGGCATCGTCTTATCGGAAGAACCTCTTTCGCACATCATCCCCGTCACCGAGAACCCCGGCGTCGGGCTCGTCGCGCAGTACGAGATGAACCACTTGGAGGAGCAAGGCGTCCTCAAGATGGACTTGCTCGGTCTGCGTAACCTCACCATCGTCGACCATTGCCTTGAGCTTATCGAGGCCACCCACGGAACCAAACTCGATTACGCCACGTTGCCTTACGAAGATCCTGACGCGATCAAATTGATCGCCGCGGGAAAGACGCTTGGCTTATTCCAACTCGAGTCCGCCGGCATGAACCGCGCGATCATGAGCGTGAAGCCGACCCTATTCACCGACGTCGTCGCCATCATCGCCTTGTTCCGCCCCGGCCCGATGGAAAACATCCCTTCCTTCGGCAGGCGCAAAGCGGGCAAAGAGAAGATCACCTACCCCTCGCCCGTTCTCGAGCCCTATCTCAAGGAGACCTACGGCATCATCGTCTATCAGGAGCAAGTCATGCAATGTGTCCGCGCCCTCGCGGGATTCTCCTTCGCCGAAGCGGATTCGTTCCGCCGCGCGGTCAGTAAGAAAGACGCGAAGAAACTCGAATCGCTCAAAGAGGGTTTCATCGCCGGCTGCGTAAACAAAGGCACCGATCCCAAAGTCGCGGAGAACCTCTATGAGGTCATCTTCAAATTCGCGGGCTATGGCTTCAACAAATCCCACGCGGTCGTCTACACGATCCTCACCTGCCAAATGGCCTACCTCAAAGCCCATTACCCGCTGGAATTCTATTGTGCGATCCTCGACGACACCTCTAGCGGCGATCCCAAGTTCGCCGCCCTTTCCCACGAGATTAAATCCTCGGGTTATCGCTTTGCCTTACCCTCCATCAACAAAGCCTCCTATCGTTTCACCCCCGATGGCAAGACCATCGTCTTCCCCCTCACCGCGGTGAAGTCTTTGCAGGGTGCGCTCACCCACAAAATCATCGAGGAGCGCGAACTAGGCGGCGCATACAAGGACATCTTCGACTTTGCCTTAAGGAACAAGAAGAACGGCCTGACCTTGCTCTCCCTCGTCAAACTCATCGACGCGGGGTGTTTCGATGAGTTCGGCTATAACCGCGCGAGGCTAAGGCTCGCCGCCGATAGCGCCATCCGCTATGCGGAAAACTTCGCCGGGGAATCCGGCCAGGAATTGCTCCTCGGCTTCGATTTTCCCAAACCAGAGATCCCGATGGCGGAGGCCACCAAGATGGACGATCTCCTCGCCGAGAGGGAATGCCTTGGGGTTATGGTCTCTGGCTCCCCTTTGGAAAGCAAGGCGGAGGAAATCCGCGCCCAGGGACTAAGGAAGCTAAGCGAACTAAGCCCATCCTCCCAAGAAGCCTATTACGCCGCGGTCGTCTCTTCCTGCAAGGCCGTCACGACCAAAAAAGGCACCCGCATGGCCTTCCTCACCCTCTATGATGAGGAAGCCGTCGTCGAGGTCGCCCTCTTCGCCGAGACCTATGACCAATGCTATCCCCTCCTTAAGGACGGGACGCTGATCAAGGCGAGCATCTACCCCAACAAGCGACGCGAAGGCTACTGCGCCGCCAAAATCGAAAGGCTATAAGGAGCACACCATGGAAAAGAAACTCATCGTCATCGACGGAAACAGCCTCCTCTTCCGCGCCTTCTACGCGACCTATTACGGCGATCCCACGAACATCATGCGCACCAAAGACGGCACCCCCACCAACGCCATCTTCGCCTTTTCCAACATGCTCTCCAAGATCTTACAGACCATGAAAGAGGGCGAATCGATCTTCGTCGGGTTCGACGCCGACTCCCATACCTTCCGTAAGGAAGAGTTCGACCAATATAAGGCCAACCGCAAGCCAGCCCCGGAAGAACTGATTCCGCAATTCGCCATGTCGCGCGAACTCCTCGACGCGATCGGCGTCGTCCATTACGAGGAAGCCGGGATCGAGGCCGACGACATCTGCGGCACCATCGCTAAGCGCGCTTCCAAACTCGGCTACCACGTCGACGTCTATACCTCCGATAAGGACTACCTCCAGCTCATCGACGAGAACATCACCATCCGCCTCATCCGCAAAGGCCTTTCGGACATCGATGAGCTCACCCCCACCTCGATGAAGGAGGAGTTCGGCTTCGAGCCTCTGCAAATCATCGATTACAAAGGGCTTCGCGGCGACGCGAGCGATAACCTCCCCGGCATCCCCGGCATCGGCGAGAAGACCGCGGTAAAGCTCATCGGCGAATACGGTTCGTTCGACGCCATCGTGGAAGCCGCCAAAAACGGCCTTATCAAAGGCAAGATGGGCCAAAACATCATCGAGGGCGAAGAGCTCGGCCGCACCTGCTATCGCCTCGCGACCATCCTTATCGACGCCAAACTGCCTTTCGATGTCGCGGATTTGGAATACAAAGGCTATTCCTTTAACGACGTCAACGCCTTCTGTCAGAAATATGAACTAAAGCAGTTTCTCGCCCGCCTTCCCTCTAATTTCAAACGCGGTGAGGAAAACGCGCTTCCCGAAGTCGATGTTTTGACTTCCTTGCCTGGCTTCTCTTCTTCGCGCATCGGCCTCGCGCTTGATTTCGCTAGCCACCTCTACCACGACGAAGAGCCCTTAGGCATCGCAATAAGCGATGGCAAGAAGATCGCCTACCTAAACCAGGAAGACGCGAAAGGCTCCGCAGAACTTAAGGCATTGCTAGAAAACCCGGGCGTCGCCAAATGCGTCTATGACGCGAAGGCTTGCTATATCGCCTTAAGGAAATGGGGCATCGAACTTCAGGGCGTCGACTTCGACTTGCTCTTAAGCGCCTACCTCCTCGATTCCTCCCTCACCGACTCCCCCGAACTCGTTTATTCCTCCTTTGGGGCGGACGTCTCTAGCGAGGAGCAATCCCTAAACCTCTTCTCGCAAAACCGTCCCACCTTCACGGGCAAAGAGGCCTTCTACGCCTTGACCCTCAGGGATAAGGCGATTCGCGCGATGAAGGACAACGAGGCCTACGACCTCTTCGTCAACATTGAGATGCCGTTATCCAAAGTCCTCGCGAAGATGGAACTCGAAGGTTTCCCTCTCCATAAGGACGATCTGCTTTCCATCGGTGAGGAATTCCGCATCAAGCGCGACGCGCTCGAGAAAGAAATCCATGACCTCGCCGGTTATCGTTTCAACGTCTCTTCGCCGAAGCAAGTGAGCGAGCTTCTCTTCCAAAAACTCCTTTTGGCCGACGGCAAGATCCTCGGCACTTCGGTGGAGGTCCTTCGTTCCATCGAATCCAAGCACCCCATCGTCTCCAAGATCCTCGAGTACCGTAAATACGCCAAACTCGTCTCCACCTACATCGACGGCTTGACCCCGCATATTCGCAAAGATGGGAAGATCCATACCTACTTTAACCAAGCCCAGACCACGACCGGACGCCTTTCCTCCTCTAACCCGAACCTGCAAAACATCAGCACCCGCGACGAAGAGTCCAAGACCATCCGCAAGGCGTTCTATTACGATGACCCCAACATCTCCATCGCCTCGTTCGACTATGGTCAGATCGAACTGCGCATCCTCGCGGCTTTGTCCCATTGCCAAACCTACATCGACATTTTCGAAAGCGACCGCGACGTCCATAGCGAGACCGCGAGACGCATCTTCAATATCCCCGAGGGGGAGGAAGTGCCGCATCTAGCGAGGCGGCGCGCCAAAGCGGTCAACTTCGCGATCATCTATGGCGTCACCCCATTTGGCTTAGCCGACCAAATCGGCGGCACGCCTGGCGAAGCGGTCGAGCTCATCACTTCCTTCAAACAGCATTACCCCGAGGTGGACCAATACCTGCAAAGCGTCCTCACCGACGTCGAGCAAAAAGGCTATGTCACGACGATGTTTGGCAGGCGTAGATACCTCCGTGAGATCACCGACCCCAATTACGCAAAGCGCGAAGCCGCTCGGCGCGCCGCGCTTAACGCGCCCGTCCAAGGCTCCGCCGCCGACCTCATTAAGATCGCCATGCTCCGGATTGATGAGATGCTCACCAAAGGCGGCTATAAAACCAAGATGGTTTTGCAGATCCACGACGAACTTCTCTTCGCCTTAGACGAATCCGAACGCGAAGAGCTTTTGCCAAAGATCGAAAAGATCATGATCGAATGCGTGAAGCTCCCCGTCCGCTTGACCGTCGAAAGCAGCGTCGGACGCACCTGGTACGAGGCTAAGGACTAAGATGCCAGAACTCCCCGAAGTGGAAACGGTAAGGCGCTTGCTCGAGGTTAACGTCGTCGGCAAGACGGTGCAGGACATCGACGTTTATCGCGACGTCAATATCACCGGCGACGCCCACGAATTCGTTGACCTTTTGCGCGGAAAAACCTTGCAAAACGTCATTCGTAAAGGCAAAGTCCTCGCCTTCGTTTTCTCTTCTAAACTCTATGTGACGAGCCATCTTCGGATGGAGGGGAAGTATTTCTTTTACCCTAGCGTCATCGAGAAAGAAAAGCATGACATCCTACGCTTCCGCTTCACCGATGGGAGCTCACTCGTCTATAACGACGTCCGCAAGTTCGGGCGCCTTGAGCTATTTGACGAAGCTTTGTTCCAAAAGGATTCCCCCTTTGCCAAGTTAGGCGAAGAACCCTTTACGCTCAAGAAAGAAGACCTCTATCGGATGACCCAAAAGAGATCGTTGCCCATAAAGCAAGTCCTGATGGATCAATCCGTCGTCAGCGGCATCGGCAACATCTATTGCGACGAGACCCTGTTCGCTTCCGCCATTCATCCATTGACCCCGGCGAAAAAGATTTCTTTAAAGGAATGTGAAATCCTCTTGGACCACGCGAAGGAGATTTTATCTAATGCCATCCACTCAGGTGGCAGCACAATCCGTTCCTATCATCCCGGCAAAGGGATGGATGGCATGTTCCAGGTGCATTTGCACGCCTATGGGCACGTGGGCGAACCTTGTCCTCGCTGCGGCGCCAAGATGCATAAGATCTTCGTAAATGGACGCGGCACAACCTATTGCCCCTTATGCCAAAAGAATAAGGCCACTCCATTCGTCGTTGGGGTGACCGGCCCCATCCATTCCGGCAAGTCGACCGTGGCCCATTATCTTGAAGACAAAGGCTATATCCATTTCAACGCGGACGAGGTCGCTAAAGAAGCCTATTTCCAAAAGGGCATCCGTTCCAAGATCATCGCTTTGTTCGGCGAAGAATCCTATGGCGGAGACAAACCGAATTATGCGGTGATCCGCTCCAAAGTCGCTGAAGATGAAGGCGTCAAAACCAAACTAGAGTCCATCCTGCATCCTTATGTGAAGAAGAAAGCGGCGACATTGATCTCTAAAGCGAAGGCAAGCCAACGAATCGTTCTCGACGTGCCCCTGCTTTTCCAGGCGAAAATGGAAGAACTTTGCGACGCGGCGCTCCTCGTCCTCGCACCGGAATCATCTAGATCTGAACGCCTAGAACGCGAAGGTAGGGACGCGAAGTCCTTGCTCTCCATCAACGCGGCTTATCCATTAGAAGAAGCGAAGAAAAAGGCCGACCTCATCATCGATAACGACGCCGACCTTGGTTCCTTAATCCGTAAGCTCGATGCCCTGCCGCTTTAATGTAAGTTGACACCGGTGACATCGAATTCCTTGACGCAACGGCGGTTCAATAAAGCCCCGAACTGATTGGCGCGCACCGCGCCGATCTTTTCTTTATACATCATGACGATGTCGCGGATGCTGAAGTCCGAAGCGAAACAAGTCGTAAGCCCCGCACGTTCGCGGGCGGAAAGCAACGGGAATAAGATGGAGGTATAGACGTATTCGGTCTTGTACTCGTTGCCGAAGTCATCGAGGACGAGGATAGAGGCCTCGCTTAAGGCCTTCATCATCTCATCGAACCCCTCTTTGTCCTCGATGGATTTGGACTTGAGGTCATTCAAAAGGGTGCCGCAGTCGCAGAACGCGCCTTGGCCCTTCTTGTTCGTGATGTAATTGGCGAGGCAAGCGAGCATGAAGGAGCGTCCGCTGCCGACGTTGCCATTAAGGAAAAGCCAGCGCTCGTCGCCATCGACGATCTTGACCATCGCCTTAAGGACTTCCGACCTGGAGGCGGCACTGCGTTCAATGTTACGCAGATCCTCATCACGCCATTCGGCGGGGAAAGAACAGTAGAGGTAACGCTTCTTGAACGAAGCGAGGGAAACCATCTTTTCGCACGGGTCATAATGACGGGTAAGGAAGTCCCCTTCGCGCTCAAGACGTAATCTAAAATGGGGATGGGCCTTCTCGCAATGTTCAAGCCCAGGGCAAGCGGCACAATAATGGACATCGTCCTGATAGTCGAGCAACGAGGCGATGAAAAGCTCCGCCTCTTTGTTCGTGAGCTTTAATTCATCATGGATGAGCGGATAGACCAACGGATCGTTACGAAGCGACTCTAGTTCTTTTTTGGTGAGTTCGAGGACCTCAGGGGTCTCGAAACGTTTTTTGTATTCGGATACGTTTTGCTGTTTCATTCCCCTACTCCTTAAACAAACGGTCTAGCGCGGCGTCAAGGTCCTCGTCGCTGATTTCTTTTTCTTCCTTCGCGGCGGGCTCTTCCTTCGCCGGCGCCTCTTCGACATATTCCGGCTCTTCCTGAACGACCGGCTTCTTTTTCCTGTTGCTGCGCTTTAGGTAATCCATCGCGTCGCGGGCGGATTTGCATCCGGCGCGCACCATCGAGGCCGCGAGCTTCTCGCAATAGGAGGCGCTGAGGACATTGTCATTTCTCTTCAAGACCCATTCAATCAGTGCGTTGATGCAAGGACCGGGCAAACCGATTTCCAAATTCAATCGCTCGACGAGCTTAAGGTCCGCGCGGGCCGGTTTATGGCCGTTTTGCAAAATCCCTAACCACGCCGAAGGCGGGATTTCGTCCATCATCCGTACCTTTTTGGCGAGGGTAGTATCGGAATTCACGTCGGACTTCTCGCCTTTTTCAGGATCCAGATAACGGAACGGGCGCGCGATCTCTGCATTACGGGCCAAGACGTCGCGGTCGATTTTCTTGCCCACCGGAACATTCGGGCGGATCGCTCCATAGACGAGTTCGGCGATCGTGTCTTCCGTGAGGGAATACAAAGCCGCGAGTTTCTCGCAATAAATGACCTCTTCTTCGGATAAGGCGTTTTTGCGTAATCCAAGCGCGGAGAGCTTATCGAGGAACGCCACACGATCGAATCCCGTCTGGGCTTTGGCTTTGCCCTCGTCCTTATGGTCGTTATTCACGCTGAGATAGAACTTCGCATCGTACGTCTTTTTAAAATAGCTCGGGAAGGAGGCGCTCACTTCCTCGAGGTCCGTCATCGCGGAGGCGCCTTGATGACGGGACAGAAGATGGCCATAGGCCTCTTCGCCGAGTTTGCCTTTTAACGTACCGGAAAGCATGATGTCCGAATTGAATTCCGCCGCGTGAAGCGGGGCGTAAAGACAATAGACAAACAAGGAACTTCCTTCGACCGAGGAGATGAACGTGCGGACCAAGCCAACGGCTTCCAAGGCGGTCAAGGCGTTCTCGAATTCGCCTGGCGTCAAGCCGAGGTAATTGAACAAATCCTCATGGACGAAAGTCCCTTCGTCGACGCGGGTTAAGGCGAGGTAAGCCGAATAGGCGTCCGTGCCGATCAACGGCAAATAAAAATCCGTCAACGAGGCGAAATCCATGCTGGAGGCGCCATAGCAGCGTTTACATTCGTAATAATCGTGGAGACTGACGGGTTTCATTGAGCATAATCTTATCATTTATGCCTGCATTCACAAGGCAAAAAAGAACGATACCATCGAAACTTTTTAGAGTTACGCACATAAAAAACCCCATGGGAGGTGGGGAATTTTAAGTTTTGCACATCTTACGCACGTTCGCGCTTACGCGGCGTAATCTTGGTCCAGGTTCACCACGAAACGGAATTTGGGGTAATCCGCTTCGAGTTCCTTGACGATCGCGCCGGAGATTTCCTCCTGCGGTTTCTTCGCGTCGAAGGAGATGATGAGGTCGAAGGTGATCAGCTCCCTTTCGGGGTCGAAATAGAAGCCATGGCATTGCAGGATGTCCTTCTCCTTCGCGACCAAGGCCATCAGTTTGCCCTTGATCTCCTTCGCAAGCGGATCGGTGTCGTTGCTCGCGTAGACCCCCACCGTCATGATCAGGTGGTATTGCTGATAGAGGTAGGTTTGGATCTCGCGTTCCAAGGCAAAGATCTCGCGGGCGTTAAGTTCATCGGAGACTTCGATATGGACCGAGCCGATCTTGCGGTTCTCACCATAGGAGTTGACGATGAGGTCATAGGCGCCTTTGACGCCGGGATGAGAGCAAATCTCCGCCTTGATCTGATGGGCGAATTTGTCGTCGATGCGATCCCCTAGGATCGGGGAGATGGATTCCTTCATGGCGACGAAGCCCGAACGGAGGATGAATAAACCGATGAGGATACCGGCATAGCCTTCGAGATAGACCCCCGTGTAATGGGAGATGAGGGCGGTCGCTAGGGTCGCGGTGGAGAGCAACGCGTCAAATAGCGCATCCGTACCCGAATTCTTCAACGCTCCAGAGGAAAGTTTCTTGCCGCGCAGACGGAAGTAGAGACCGAGCAACACCTTCGCGCCGATCGCGATGCCGATGACCATGAAGGCCACCCAATCGTAGGTCGGCTTGTCGCCTTTGACGAGCGAGGTGATCGATTCGTAGATCGCGCTGCCGCCGGCGAAGAGGATGATCGCGGCGACGATGGTCGCGGTGAGATACTCGATACGGCCATAGCCGTAAGGATGCTTTTTGTTGGGCTTCTTCTCCGAGAGCTTCGTCCCCACGATGGTGACGGTGGAGGAGAGGGCGTCGGAGAGGTTATTGATCGCGTCGGAGATGATGGAGGAAGAGGAGGTGAGGAAACCGATGAACGCCTTCGCGGCCACCAGCAACAAATTGCCGATGATGCCGACGAAGGAGGTCGTGATGATCTTTTTGTTACGCACTTTTTCGTCCATGGTCATTCCCCTTTTTCCATAAGTCTATGGCAAACAGTGTAAACCGTCTTCGCCTCTTCGGGGCTAAGTTTGAGGCAAGAACCGATTTTCATTGGGATGTCCTTGGCCTCGTTTTTCATTGCCTCGCCTTTAGGCGTCAAGGCGACGATGCGGCTACGGCCGTCTTCGCCCTTGCGCTTCTCAAGGAGCCCTTTGCGGACCAACTTGTCGAGTAAGGGGGAGAGGGTTCCCGAATCGAGATAGACCATCTCGCCGAGCCCGCTAACCGAGCACTCGCGCTTCTCCCATAACGCCAGCATGACGATGTATTGGGTATAGGTCAGGTCGAGCGGTTTCAGGAAGGGTTCGTAACGGCGGATCACTTCCTTAGCCGCGGCGTAAAGAGGGAAACAAAGCTGGTTTTTGAGCAATAACGGATCGAAGGTTTCGTCCATTAGAGCAACTCCATGATCTTCGGTTCGATCTTGCTGGGCTTCTCCATGGAGCCGAAGCGATCGACGACATTGCCTTCGCGGTCGACGAGGAACTTCGCGAAGTTCCATTTGATGCGGCCCTTCTTTTGTTCCTTAAGGAAGGTGTAAAGCGGATCCTCGTTCTTACCGTTGACGTCGATCTTATGGAACTGTTTGAAAGAGACATTGTACTTCAAGGTGCAGAACGAATGGATTTCCTCATCGCTGCCCGGGGCTTGGCCGAAGAACTGGTTGCAAGGAAAATCGAGGATCTCAAAGCCCTGATCCTTGTATTTGCGGTAAAGCGCCTCGAGGCCTTCGTACTGCGGGGTGAAGCCGCAGCCGGTCGCGGTGTTGACAATGAGAAGGACCTTGCCTTTATAGTCGGACAAAGAGACGTCTTTGCCCTCCATGTCTTTGACGGAATAATCGTAGATGGATGCCATGATGCATACCTCCTTTGCACAATATATTGTATGCAATTTATTTGACGATGCAACAAAAATGTATTGCATGCGATTTAATTAGTAGGCGAACATGTGAAACAAGACGTCCCCGTGGATCATCCCCTTACGCATCTCGAAGGAGATTTTGCCAATGGATTCGATGAAACCCTCCTCTTTTCGTCCGTTTACGGGAACGGAAAAAGCGATGTAAAGCAGTTTCTTATGATCACGAAGTTCCACGACCGTCGAGCTATGCGCTTGCCCGCGCATATAGTCCACGATGGCTTGTTCGAATTTGGGCGAGCTTCGGCCCCAGGCGTTCTTCTCCTCGGGGAAAACGCGGTCATAGGCTTCCATCAAAGGCCCTGGAAGCGGGCTATAGGGAATGAAGAATTCCGCGCGGATAGAACCGAGGAAAGACGAATAAGAGAGATGGATCTCGACCTTCTTGTCCCCCATCGGATAAAAGGCCGCGACGGTGAGCCCGGATAGTTTCTTCTTAAAGGCCCCGATGCCGAGTCCCTTGGATTTCAATAGATCAAATGCTCTTTGATAAGGCTGCTTCTTCATGGTTGGTCCTATTTATATAGGATAAGGCAGCCCGCGCCTTTTCATAGGCGCAATTCTAGTCACATAAAGAAAAACTTTGACGGGAATCCCATCAAAGTCATTACGCAATGTGGTGGCCCAAGCCGGACTTGAACCGGCGACACACGGATTTTCAGTCCGTTGCTACTACCAACTGAGCTACCGGGCCACAACGCTTGGCGGACCATACGAGATTCGAACTCGTGATCTCTTCCGTGACAGGGAAGCATGTTAGGCCGCTACACCAATGGTCCAAGCGCTTGCATATTATGGGCAATGTCTTTGCAATATTCAAGGGATTATTTATCTTTTGACCACTACCCTTTATCAAAGATAAAAAAGCCAAGAGGCTCTTGTTTCCTTTCCTATCTCTAAGAAAGTGGGTACCTTGGTCCGCCTTTAGGATTCTCCGACGAGGGAGCGTTCAACACGGGCCTCTCCAGTCAGGTTCCCTTAAAAACGATGTAGGGAAGCGTTATACCTCTTGACGCCTCTATTGTAAGCGAATGTCCCCTACCGAATCAAATCGGCTCCTTTGGACAGCGTCAAAGAAAAGGCCGAGGATTGCCTCGGCCTTGGTCAAATCAAGATTAATAATTCTTGGCTTCGAGTTCGAAGTAGGACTTCGGATGCTTGCACACCGGGCAGAGCTCAGGGGCGTATTTGCCGACGACGATGTGGCCGCAGTTACGGCATTTCCACACCGCGACGTCCGGAGCGACGAAGACCACGCCGCCTTTGACGTTCTCGAGGAGCTTCTTATAACGCTCTTCGTGGTGCTTCTCGATCTCGCCGACCATGCGGAACTTCATGGCGATTTCCTTGAAGCCCTCCTTCTCGGCGATCTCGGCGAACTTCGGATACATGTCGGTCCATTCGTCGTTTTCGCCCGCGGCCGCGGCCTGGAGATTCTCGGCGGTGCCGGGGATTTCGCCACCGCAGAGGTATTTGAACCAGAGCTTGGCGTGTTCCTTCTCGTTCTCGGCGGTCTCTAAGAAGATCGCGGCGATTTGCTCATAGCCTTCCTTTTTGGCTTTCGAGGCGAAATAGGTGTATTTGTTGCGGGCTTGGGATTCACCGGCGAAGGCCGCCTGCAGGCACTTCTCGGTTTCAGAACCTTTCAATTCCATGGGATATGTCCTTTCATTTCCTTGATTATAGGTCCGACGCGGTCTTTGGGCAAAGCCAAAGCGCGGCGATTTTGTCTCTTCTAACGCGCGTTTTCTTCGCGCAGGTGCCTAAGCGCGTCCATTAGGTCCTCGGCGAAGTACTCTGAGGCCTCCATATGTAACGCCTTCCCCTTCGATGTATGGGGGTCATAAACCGCCATCGTCGCATAGCCGGAGGCGCTCGCGTTCCGAATCGGGTCAAGCGTATCCTCAAGGACCAAGGTCTCCGCGGGGGAATAACCCAGCTTCTTGCAGATCAGGTCATACATCGCGGAAGTCTTCTTGCCGTTATGGACGTCGGTTTCGTCCGCGAAGCAATCGAAATATCCCGCGATGCCAAGGCGCTGGATGCACGGACGATATAGTTCTGGTGAATTGGAGGTCGCCACGGCGAGTTTCAATCCGAGGGAACGACAATAATCGAGGATTTCCTTCGCCCCGGGTTTTAACGGGAGGCGCTTCTCGTATTCTTCCTGCGATAGCTCGTTCCATTCCCGCATGATCTCGTCCTCGTTAAGCGTGGGAACATAATGTTCGCGCGTATAGGTCGCGCCGCGACGGAGTCCGAGGACCGCGATCTCTTCGCCATAACCTTCGGGGACTTCCATGCCATGATGAGAAAAGAAAATCCTGTCGATGTCGCCCCAAATGCCGGTCGAATCCAAAAGCGTCCCGTCGAGGTCGAAGATCACCAACGCGATGTCGTGGCCGTGGTAACGCATTATTTTCGGGCGGCTAAGGCGGCGTTCATATACGCCGGGTTATCGGTGACTTCCTCTTGGACGTTGATGAAGTCGGGTAAGAGCAA
>SVBF01000004.1 GCA_015058945.1 Erysipelotrichaceae bacterium
ATCTTGATGTATCGCCTATGAAAATCAAACGTCTCTTTGTCTTAATGCCGTTGCTCTTCTCTTGCGGCGCTTCCTCAAGCGTCAATCCCGACGAGTATTTCGATGGCTTTGAAGCCGCCGCGAAGGCGCAGTGCTCCGGCGATTCTTTGAGCTTTGTCTGCAATTCCGGTCTCGTCGATACCCATTTCCTCTACCTTGAGGATGACAAAGAAGAACCCACCGACCTCGGCGTCAAGCTCTCCCCGCTGAACCTCGATATGCGACTCAGTGGCTTAAAGTCGAATTCCATCGATGAAGTCAAGGCCTCGGTTCAGACCAAATCCGCCTCCGGCACCGGTTCGAGGATCTATATCACTGGCGTCGACTTGCCTAGCGTCGTCAAACTTTCCGACGGAGGCATCGCCCTTTCGCCCAACTTCTATCTCGACACGGGCCGCCTTTACCTCGATTTCGCCGACGCCGCCGTCATCAACGTCGCCTTAAAGACCCTGAACGAGGACTACAAGGATTTCCCCTTACGCGGTTATAGCGACTTAACGGACGACCAGAAGGCGTCCATCAACGAAGAGCTGCCATTGTCGACATATTTCCCCAAGGCCATCGAGGCGATGAAACGGGAACTCAATTCTTCCTATGCGGCAAGCCCGGAAGGTTTCACCTTTGCGCAGAAAGACGCCGCCAAATCCATCACCTATTCGACGACTTCCTGGGCGAGCCTAAGGAAGATCGTCGATTCGTTCCTGAACGAACAAGAGAGCAGTGCCTCGACACCTCTGGATTCCCTCGAGCTCTCCTCCTTCCTCGATGAAGCGGAGACAAAGTCCCGCATCGACAAATTCAATTTATCGATGACCTTCGAGGAGACGAAGGTGAACCACATCGACCTCGATTTGTCCTTCACCTTCCTCGAGGTGGACGAGACCGCCTCCTTCGCCCCCAAGGGCACCTGGACGATCAAAGGATCGGTGGAGATGGGCAATCTCTCCCCAGCGACCTTGAGCACCCGCGACAAGAACCGTTATACCGAAATCGACTGGCCGGAACGCCAACCCGAAACCCAAGAATAGGAAGCGGGGCGACCCGCTTTTCCTTTTATGCGCACAAAGCCTTTGCGCGCATGAATGCTTCGGGATAGAATAACGGCGTTCAGCGACGAGAAGTAGTAACGGAACAAGCATTGGTCGAATAGGGACGGATGAACAGTGAGACCATCCGAGGCCATGCCCGCGAATTCACCTCCGAGAACGATGGGGCGACCCATCCGTAGCCGTCGTTACCGGCGTCAAGAGCGGAATCCATGCGATTCCGAACTGGGATGGCACCGCGGTCAAAGGACCGTTCCCGGCCGTCTTTTTTGTTAAAGGAGCGAAAAATGGAAGATTACATCCTCGCGGCGGAAGAGCTTCGGAAGGAAGCCCTCGCCCGACTTGAAAACGTCACGGATGAGAAGGGGCTAGAGGAATTCTATGTGGCCTATTTGGCCAAGAAGGGTTCCATCCCCGGACTCATGATCCATATGAAGGATGTCGCGGACAAGGCCGCTTTCGGCGCCGCGGTGAACAAAGCCCGCACCGAGGTCACCGCCTCGTACGAAGAAAAGAAGGCCGCATTGGCGGAGAAGGCGCTTAACGCCAAACTCCTTTCCGAGCGCATCGACATCACCCTTCCCGCCACTCCGACGAAGACGGGACACGTCAATCCTTATCGCCTCATCATCGACGAAGTGACCGACATCTTCCTGCAGATGGGATACGAAGTCTGCGAAGGGCGCGACGTCGAGACCGACAAATTCAACTTCGAGCTCCTTAACGTCCCCAAGGACCATCCGTCCCGCGACATGCAGGACACGTTCTATTTCGGGGACGACTATCTGCTTCGCACCCAGACTTCGGCCGCCCAAGCCCACAAGATGAGCGAGATGGCGGAGAAGAAGCCGATCCGCATGATCGCCCCGGGCAAGGCCTATCGCCGCGACGACGACGACATGACCCATTCGCACCAGTTCGCCCAAATCGAAGGGCTAGTGGTGGACAAGGGCATCTCGATCGCTAACCTCAAAGCCACCCTCGAGCTCTTCGCGAAAAAGATGTTCGGCCAAAAGAGGGAGATCCGTCTCCGCTCGTCCTATTTCCCCTTCACCGAGCCCTCGGTGGAAGTGGACGTCTCTTGCTTTAATTGTGGCGGCAAAGGCTGCGCGATGTGCAAAGGCACCGGCTGGATCGAGATCCTCGGCGCCGGCATGGTCAACCCCCGCGTCTTAGAAGCCTGCGGCTACGACCCCGAAGTCTATAGCGGCTTCGCCTTTGGCGTCGGCGTCGAACGCGTCGCGATGCTCCGTTATGGCATCGACGACATCCGCCGTTTCTACCAAAACGACTTCCGCTTCCTCAAGGATTACCCCGTCAAATAAAGGAGCTGCACCATGAACGTTTCCTATAATTGGCTCAAAAAACACGTCGACCTCGAAGGGCTCACCCCCGAGATCGTCGCGGATAAACTCACTTTCTCCGGCGCCGAGGTCGAAGGCATCACCCGCCTCGGTAGCGGCACCAACTTAGTCATCGGCAAGATCGTTTCCTGCGTGAACCATCCCGATTCCGACCATCTCCATGTCCTTAACGTCGACGAAGGCCCCTTTGGCGTCACCCAGATCGTCTGCGGCGCGCCCAATGCCCGCGAAGGCCTCAAGGTCATCGTGGCCCGCCCTGGCGCGAAGCTGCCTGAGGTCGAGATCAAACCCTCGGTCATCCGCGGGGTCGAAAGCAACGGCATGTGCTGCTCGTTGCTCGAGCTCGGCGTGGATGGCAAGTTCCTCTCCGATTATCAGAAAGCCGGCATCGAGGAACTTCCCGATGACGCCCCGGTGGGGGAGAGCGACGTGCTCGGTTACCTCGGTCTCGACGACGCGGTCCTCGAGATCTCCGTCTTGCCGAACCGCCCCGATTTATACGCGCTCAATAACGTCGCCCGCGAAGTCGGTTGCATTCTCTCCCGCAAAGTGACCCTCGACAAAATCGACGATTATCCGCTCGCCCCCTCGAAGTTCGAGGTCGGTTCTTCGGCGCAAGGTTGCCCGCTTTTCTCTGGGCGCGTCATCAAGGGTGTCACCACCAAGGAATCGCCGAAATGGCTCAAGCAAGTCTTGCTCGCCTCGGGCATCCGCAGCATCAATAACGTCGTCGACATCGGTAATTTCGTGATGCTCCTCACCGGGCAGCCGCTCAACATGTATGACGCGGATAAGCTTCCCGCGCCTTCCCTCATCGTCCGCGATGACCTCGAGGGCGAATTCCTCGCGATGGATGGGAACAAGTATTCCTTGGTCAAAGGCGATTTGGTCGTCACTAGCGGCGGCAAGCCCATGTGCCTCGCCGGCATCATGACCGCCGAGGAATGCAAGGTCGACGAGAATACCAAGAACATCGTCGTCGAGGCGGCCTATTTCGCGCCTGCCTCCATCCGTCACACGAGCAACCGCATCGGCCTTTCCTCCGATTCCTCGCTCCGTTTCTGCAAGGGCATCAACCCGCATCAGGCGGAATATGTCCAGCGCGTCACGACCGCCTTGCTCAAGACCTTATGCGACGCCGGCGAAGTCGAAGAGAGCGTCCTTTACGACACCATGTCCCACGAGGCGAAGAAGGTGGAGACCGACCTCTCCTATATCAACGGACGCCTCGGCACCTCGTTCACGTTAGCCGAAGTGGTGGATACCTTGATCCGCGACTATTTTGCTGTCGAGACCAAGGGAGAGAAACTCTTCATCACCGTCCCCGAATACCGCATCGACGTCGACGGCAAAGCCGACATCAGCGAGGAAGTGATCCGCATCTTGGGCTACGAGAACGTCCCTAGCGTCTTGCCTTACGCCGAACTCTCCTTAACCGGCCTCACCCCAAAGCAGCAGGAGGAGCGCAATTTGCGTCGCCATCTTTGCCACCTCGGGCTCGATGAGGTCGTCACCTATACCCTCGTCTCCAAAGAGGAGGCCAAGCGCTTCGCCTACATCGAAAAGGGCGAACCTTATGTCCTCACCAACCCGATGACGGTGGACCGCGAAGTGGTCCGCACCCACTTGGCCCATTCGCTTTTAAGCGTCGCCGCCTATAACGCGAACCGTCAGAACAAGTCGGGCGCCTTCTTCGAGGTGAGCGACGTCGATACCCGTCAAAGGGGCAGTCGTCACCTCGGCATCGTCCTCTATGGCGATAAGCCCGCCGAACTTGGCGTCAAAGCCCGTCCCTACGATTTCTTCGACATGAAGGGCATCTTGCTAAGCCTCTTTGAGGCCCTCGGCATCGGGGAGATGCGTTATCGCCTCTTGCCATGGTCCTTAGGCGGAACCGAACTCCATCCCTACCAAAGCGCGGAGATCCGCATCGGCAAGGATCTGCTCGGCTATTTCGGTGTCCTGCATCCCTCTTGCAGCAAGAAGTACGACGTGCGCTCCTGCGTCTATCTCGAACTCGACCTCGACGCGTTGCTCAGCATCAAAGTCAGCCCGATCAAGGCCAGCGTCCCGCCGCGCTTCCCTAGCGTCACCCGCGATCTCGCCTTGCTCGTCCCCACCAAGGTGACTTACGAGGAGCTCCGCCGCGAGCTGCTACGTTCCGACGCCCTAATCGTCGCCGCGGACGCCTTCGACCTCTATAAGGGGGAGGGCGTCGAACCGGGTTACGTCTCCATCGCCGTCTCGCTGACTTTGCTAAGCAAAGAAAAGACCTTAAGCGACGCCGAGGTGAACCTCGCGGTCAAGAAGGCCGTCGACAATGTCATGATCCGATTGGGGGCGAAGATGCGTCAATGAACTTCCATCGTTCCTTCGTAACGCCGCAAAAGCCGCTTCCTTTTGACGAGGACGTCGATTTTTCCTCGTTCGACCTGAAGAGGGCTTACCCGCTGCTTTCACTTAAGAAAGTGCACGCCAAGGGCGAGTTCCATAACGAGGATGGCGTGATCTACGCCACTCTAGAGATCTCCGCCATCGCCACCTTAAGCGATTCGCGGACGTGCGAGCCGTTCGATTATCCGCTAGACTATGAGGACGAATTCGCATTGCTAAGCGAAATGGAGGAGGACGCCGAGGGCTATCTTTTCGAGGAGAACGTCATCGAGCTCCGCGACGTGGTCTATTGCTCCCTCCATTCCCACATCCCCATGTGCCCGCATAAAAGCGGCGCCGACCTCCCTTCTTCGGGGGAGGGCTATACCGTCTATAGCGAAGACGAGGCGGAAGAGCGGAAAGCACCTTCGCCCTTTGACGTTTTGAAGGATTACCAAACGGAGGACTAGATGGCGATAAGGACCAATAAGATCGTTCGATATTTGGCGTTATTCGCCATGGACTTCTTTTTGATTCTCGTCTTGTTCTTGTTCTCTTGTTGGGCGAGCTTAGGGCACGACATCTTCTCGCCGGGCTTCGTCCCCCTCATCTACGTCGGCTTGGTCTGGGGCTTCGTCCTCGTTTTGATCTTTGCCTTATGTGGCTTCTATCGCATCGCGATCAGCCGCATCGGTTTGTTCGAGTCGCTGAAGATCATGTTCGTCGGCTCCTTGGTCGACATCGTCTTCTATGTCTTGCTTTTCATCATGCAGAACATCGAGGCCTTGCGGGTCCCCTGGGTCCTCAATTGGCGCGTGTTCCTGCTCATGGTGATCGTCCATATCTTCGCCTGCGTGGCCATTCGCTTCGCCCCGCGCGTCTTGCGTGCGGTGAAAGCGAGGCTCTCCAACAAATCCCGCAGCGTCAAAGCCTTGCTCATCGGGGCGGGGGACGCCGCGAAGATCCTCATCGACGAATCGCGCACCAACCCGCATTCGGGGCGCTACTTCGCCGGCGCGCTTGACGACGACCCCAAAAAGTGGGGCACGACGATCGGCGGCGTCCGCGTCTACGGCGACATCGCCTCCGCGGGGGAATGGATCGAGAAACTCGGCATCGAGGAAGTCATCTTAGCCATCCCGTCTTTGACCCAGCAGCGTTACGACGAAATCGTCGAGATGCTTTCCTCCACCAACGCCCGCATCCGCAAGATCCCGATGCTCAATGAACTCGATAAGCTCAACGAGATCAAAGTGGTGGACATCTCCTACCGCGATTTGCTCGGCCGCCCCTCCTTCGAGATCCATGAGGACCGGGTCGCCTCCAAATACGCGGGAAAGACCATCCTCATCACCGGCGGCGGCGGTTCGATCGGCGGCGCGATCGCCCTCTCTTTGTTGCGCCTTGGCGCGAAGAAGATCGTCTTGCTCGACCATTACGAAAACGGCGTGAGCGACGTCGCCTCAAGGGCGCGCGACTTGATCCGTAACGAGTCGCTAGGGGGATCGGTCTCCATTTGCCTCCATTCGATCCGCGACGAGGATTTGGTCCGTCGCGACTTTGAGAAATATCGCCCCGATTACGTCTTCCATTGCGCCGCGGTGAAGCACGTCCCCTTGGCGGAAGACCATCCGCTTGAGGCCATCCGCACCAACGTCATGGGCACGGAGTTGCTTTGCAAAGCCGCCTTGGATTATGGCGTGAAGGAATTCTTCTTCCTCTCCACCGACAAGGCCATCCGCCCGGATTCGGTGATGGCTAGGACCAAGCGCTTAGGCGAGCTTTGCTGCGCCTACTATGAAGGCAAAGGCCAAACCGAATTCCGCGCGATCCGCTTCGGCAACGTCCTCGCCTCCAAGGGCTCCGTCGTCACCGTCTTCACCAAGCAGATCGAGCTCGGCGGTCCCGTCACCGTCACCAGCGAAGAAGCGAGCCGTTATTTCTTCACGCTTGAGGATTGCGTCGACCTGATCCTCGAATCCTCGACGTTAGAAGGGAAGTGGGGCATCTACGATTTGGAGACCGGGCATTCGACCTCGATCCTCTCCCTCGCGGAATCCTTGATCCGCCAGGCGGGCTACATCCCCTATAAGGACATCGACGTGGTCGTCACGGGCCTTCGCCATGGCGAAGCCTCGCCCAAAGACGTCCCTTATGACCGTTCCAAGCAGATCGAGACCGGCAACCATCGCATCTACGCCGAAATCGAAAGCCATGGGGATCTTTACCCCGAAATCGCCTCGAGTTTAAGCAAGGCGAAAGACGACGATTCGGCCAGGGAAAAACTCGCTTCCATCCAAGACCTCGCCTAAAAAAACGAACAAAAGGTATTGCCCGGGAACTTTCTCCGGGTTATATTAAAGTCGCAAGGTGGTAAAAAGTGGGAAAAAGTATGTACTACGGCACCTATCACCGAAATCTCGACGTCAAAGGCCGCTTGCTCATCCCGAGCAAATTGGCCGATGAACTCGGGCAAGAGGTATACGTGGTACGCGGACACGAAGGATGTCTCGCCATCTACGACCCCGCCGGATTCGAGAAGCTCATGGCCCATTACATGGCGATGGACTTCGAGGACCCCGAGGCGAGGGCCAAGATGAGGATGGCGGCGTCAAGTGCCCACCCCACCAAGATCGATTCGGTCGGCCGCGTCTTGCTCGGCAAGCAATTGCTCGAGGACTACGGCATCGACGAAGCGGTGACCTTGATCGGCGTCTTCGACCATCTCGAGGTCTGGGACCAAGCCGCTTATGCGAGATACCAACTCGCCAACGGCTTCGCCTATGACGCTCCCCGCAGGAGCCGCTCGTGATGGATGGCCATTTCTCCGTCTTGATGGAGGAGGCCATCGAATCGCTCGCCATTAAACCCGACGGCGTCTACGTCGACGCGACGTTGGGCCGGGCAGGGCATTCCTCCCGGATCCTAAGTAGCCTCACCAAAGGGCATCTATATGCCTTCGACCTGGACGAGGAGGCCTTAACCGCCTCTAGGAAAAAGCTCCAGGCCATATCCCCATCCTTCACCCTGATCCATAGCAACTTCGCCAATATGAAGGAGGAGCTCGCCAAACTCGGGGTGACCAAGGTCGACGGGATTCTCGCGGACCTTGGCGTATCCTCTCCCCAATTCGATGACGGGTCCAGAGGATTCTCCTATCGCTTCGACGCCAGACTCGACATGAGGATGGACGTCGGCTCCCCACTTTCCGCCTACGAGGTGGTCAACACCTACGAGGCCAAAGACCTCCTCCGCGTCTTGATCGATTACGGGGAGGAACCCGATGCTAGACGCATCGTCTCCAACATCCTAAAGGCCCGGGCCATAAAGCCCATCGAAACGACCTTCGAGTTGGTGGACATCATCAAGTCCTCCAAATCGCCAAAGACCCTCGCGAAAAAGGGCCATCCCGCCAAACAGACCTTCCAAGCCTTGCGCATCGAGGTCAATGGCGAAGCCAAAGCGCTCGAGAAACTCTTGCTCGACGCGCCAGGCATGCTAACCAAAGATGGTAGGTTCGCGGTGATCACCTTCATGTCCCTCGACGACCGAGCCGTAAAGCGCCGGTTCCACGAACTGACGAGCGTGGAAGGGGACCGCCATGGGCTGTCCCTGCGTCCTGAAGAGATCGCCGCCCCGTCTTATCATCTCCTCACCCGGAAACCCATCCTCCCTTCACCGGAGGAACTCTCCGTCAATAACCGCAGCGCCTCCGCGAAGCTGCGGGTCCTCGTCAAGGACTAAACGCGGAAGAAAGGAGGGCTGAGCCCATGAAAGACAAACTGGTCAAAAACGGCAAGCGGAAACCCTATTACCGTTTCATCGGCGCCGTCAAAGGACTTGGTTTTTCCCTCCTCGCCATCCTCGCGCTCGCTTCTCCGGTCGTCATCGCCTTCGAAGTGGCCGCCAACGAAGCCGCGGCGGAGCAGACCTCCCAGGTGGAGGAAAGCGCCGAACCCGTCCTTTCGTCGGAAAACTAACCACACCTTCTATCCTCCCTCGCCCCCAGGTCTCCCTCCCCGGGGGCTTTCTCTTCTCAAAGGACGGACGAACTTCGCCCAAAAAACTACTAACATTTTGCTTTCGCGATATGGCAAAGGACAATTCCGTATATTAATATATACGCGAAATGGAAAAGCTCACGGCGTGTTTTGAAATATCCTCGGACTCCATCAAAGTCCTCATCGGCTACGAACTCGGCGGCCAACCCGTCGTGCTTTACCGCACGCAAACCACGCTTCCGGGGCTCGTCAAAGAAGGACAGATCATCGACCCCAACGGCCTCATCCGCGCCCTTGCCGAACTTCATACCGTCGACGACGCCGCGGCGCGGCTTCGCATCTCGATCTCCGAGGTGTGCCTGATCCTTCCTCCGATCGGACTTGTCGTCTATGAGTCGGACAAGACCACCAACGTCGTCTCGCCCACCAACGAAATCGCCAAGATCGACTTCTCTAACGTCGTCTCCCTGGTCCGCAAGGAACCGATCCCCGGCGGCAACACGATCATCGACATCATCCCGGACGAATTCGTCCTCGACGACGGTTCCCGTTACGCCAATCCTCCCCTTGGCGTGAAATCGACCTCGCTTAGCATCCGCGCGAAAATCCACGCGCTTCCCGAGACCGTCGCCTCCACCTATAACCGCCTGATCAGCCAAGCCGGCTTCCGCGTCAAGAAAGCCTCGGTGTCGATCTATTGCATCGCCGAGCTCTTCAAGACCTATAACGACTTGCCGAAGTCCTACATCCTCGTCGACATGGGTGCGCGTCTCACCGCGGTCGCCTTGATCGGCGAAGGTTCGCCCTATTCGAGCGCTTCCTTCTATTCCGGCGGCGACGACCTCACCGAGGATATCGCGACCGCCTTCGATTGCGCCTTTGCCGCGGCGGAGAAGCTCAAGTGCGAATACGGTTACCGCGAGAAGCTCCGCGACTATGAGCCGCCCCTTCCCGTGGAACTCGACCATATGCCCACGACGATCTATTACCAGAAAGAACTCAACGAAGTGATCAAAAACCACTTCGAATCCTATGTGGCGGTGCTTGGCAACGCAGTCGCCTCGTTGCTAGGCAAATATGGCAACCGCTTCGACACTTTGCCGATCGTCTTCACCGGTGGCGCGAGCCGTCTCAAAGGCATCGAGAAATTCCTCGCCGCCGCCTTCCCAAAGCGTGAGATCTATTTCCCCTTCCCCCGCTCGATCGGGGCGAGGGACCCGAGCTATTCCGCCTTGCTCGGTTTGTTGCTCACCAGCGGCAAATACGTCGGCAGCCTCGAGGACAATTACCACGGCATGGGGGCGGTGAGCCGCGTCAACAACAAAGAGAAATCCAAAAAGGCGCATAGCAGCCCGGATAACGATGCCCTGTAAGGAGAACGAATATGGAAGATTCCATGGACTTAGATAACTTTGAACCCGTTGCCCGCATCGTCGTCATCGGCGTCGGCGGGGCCGGAACCAATGCGGTCAACCGCATGATGGACGAGCACATCGATAACGTCGAATTTTACGTTTTGAACACCGATAAACAGGCTCTCGCGACCTCCAAGGCGCCCAACCGCATCGTCATCGGCGAAGAGATCACCAAAGGCCTCGGCGCCGGCGGCAATCCCGAAACCGGCAAGAAGGCGGCCCTTGCCTCCAAGGACAAGATCCGCCAGATCGTCGAAGGCGCGAACATGGTCTTTATCGCGGCCGGCATGGGCGGAGGCACCGGAACCGGCGCCGCCCCGGTGATCGCCCAGATCGCCAAAGAGGCCAAATGCCTCACCATCGGCATCGTCACCCGCCCCTTCACCTTTGAGGGCAAGACCCGCATCGCCAATAGCGTGGCCGGTCTAAGCGAGCTCAAGGAAGCGGTGGACTCCATCATCATCGTCTCTAACGACAAGCTCCTCATGGCTAGCGGCAACAAGCCCATCTCCAAGGCCTTTGAGGAATCCGATAAGGTTTTGGCCCAATCGGTCAAGACCGTCACCGACCTCATCTTGCTCCCCGCGGTCATCAACCTCGACTTCGCCGACGTCCAAAGCACCTTGAAGGGTTCGGGCATCGCCTTGATCGGCTTTGGCTTAGGCACCGGTCCGCGCAAAGCGGCCGACGCCGCCGAAAGCGCGATCTCCTCGCCGCTTCTTGAGGCTTCCATCTCCGGGGCCAGGCGCGCCATCTGCGCCGTCACCTGCGGTTTGAACGTCTCCCTCTACGAAGCCGAGGAATGCGTCAACCGCATCATCGAGCAGGCCGGCAACACCATCGACATCAAGTTCGGCGTCTCGATTAACGAGAACCTCGACGACATGATCCTCGTCTCCGTCATCGCGAGCGACTTCACCGAGGAATACGACTTCACCTCCATCCCGAGCTTCACCCCGCGCCGTCCCGAGCCGATCGCCGAGGAGACGGGCGCCAAAGACGAACCCCAGGAGTTTGGTGACAAAGCCGAGGACGAAGAAGGGGAAGGGCACTATAACTCCATCCTTCCGAACTTCCTCAAAGGAAAACTCGGCAACAAACAATAAAACATGACTTACGACCCTAAGGGTTGTAAGATATGTCCGGCGAAGACGAAGACGCGCCGAAGGAAAAACGACAGAGAGCCTTGCTGAAGCTGAGAAAAGGCAAAATCCCTTCGGACATCACTTCCGAGCCCATCCCCCGATACGTAGGCGGATCCATTAACCCGGGTTAAGGGTGATCGAGCGCCTTATCTATATAAGGATAAGGAAACAAGGTGGTACCGCGCGCCAGCGTCCTTGTGACCTGGCGTTTTATATTCTTAGGAGCAACGAACATGGAACTCAAACAAACCCTCCATATGCCTAGCGGCGACTTCCCCATGAAGGCCGGACTCGCCCAGAAAGAGCCCGTCTTGGTCGAGAAGTGGCAAAAGGAAAACCTCTACGCGAAGATGAACGAAAACCGCGTGAACGCGCCGACTTTCGCCTTGCATGACGGCCCGCCCTACGCGAACGGTTCCATGCATTGTGGCCACGCGCTCAACCGTTGCCTCAAGGATTTCGTCGTCCGTTACCAGAACATGGCCGGCAACAAGACCCCGTTCGTCTTCGGCTGGGACACCCATGGCCTCCCGATCGAGGTCAAGGTCACCAAAAGCGGCGTGAACCGCAAGACCACCCCGATCGTCGAGTTCCGCGCGATCTGCGAGAAATACGCTAGGGAACAGGTGGCACTGCAAAAAGAGCAGATCCGCCGCCTTGGCTGCCTAGGCGATTACGATAACCCATACCTCACCTTGCTCCCCGAATTCGAGGCGCGCCAGATCGAAGTCTTCGCCACGATGGCGGAGAAGGGCCTCATCTTCAAGGGATTCAAACCCGTCTATTGGTCTTGGAGCAGCGAATCGGCTTTGGCCGAGGCCGAGGTCGAATACCATGACGTCGAGGCCAAGACCCTCTATGTCCCGATCCGCGTCAAAGACGGCAAGGGCATCTTGGAAAACGATGTATGCTTCGTCATTTGGACGACCACCCCATGGACCTTGCCTTCCAACCAAGGCGTCACCTTGAACCCCAAGTTCGAATATGGTCTCTTCGCGACCGAGAAAGGCAAGTTCGTCTTCCTCGTCGACCTCGCGGAGAAACTCAAAGAAGAGTTCGGCCTAAAGCAATGCGAATTGCTTCATACCTTCCATGGCCAAGACTTAGAAGGCATCGTCTGCGAGCAACCGATCTACCCCGATAAGGATTCCCTCGTCATGAACGCGGGATTCGTCAGCGAAGAAGCCGGCACCGGCTGCGTCCATACCGACTCCGACCACGGCCTCGACGACTTCAACGTCTGCGCCAAATACGGCATCAAGCCGCAAGGCCTCGTCGACGAGAAGGGCTTCTATCGCACCTTTGAGGGCGATGAGCTTAACGGCAAATTCTACGAAGAGGTCAATGACCTCGTGGTGGAACGCCTCACCGCGGAAGGCCGCGTCCTTAAGCGCGTCGACATCGTCCATAGCTATCCCCATGACTGGCGCACCAAAAAGCCGGTCATCTTCCGCGCCACCCCACAGTGGTTCTGCTCCATCGAGCCGATCCGCGCCGAACTGCTCGAGGCCATCAAAGGCGTCAACTGGGTTCCATCCTGGGGCGAGAACAAGATGGTCAACATGATCAAGGACCGCGCGGACTGGTGCATTTCCCGTCAGCGCGTCTGGGGCGTGCCTCTCCCCATCATCTATAACGAAGACGGCTCGCCGATTCTGGAGCGCCCGGTTTTGGACCACATCGCCTCCTTGGTGCGCGAGCACGGAAGTTCCGTCTGGTTCGAGCGTGAGCCGAAGGACCTTTTGCCCGAAGGCTATAAGAACCCGGCTTCTCCCAATGGGCTCTTCACCAAAGAGACCGACATCATGGACGTCTGGTTCGATTCGGGCTCCTCGTGGAACGGCGTCCTCCGCGAACGTGGGATCAAATATCCCTGCGACCTCTATCTCGAGGGCAACGACCAGTACCGCGGTTGGTTCAACTCCTCGTTGATCCTCTCCCTCGCCGTCACCGGCGTCCCCGCCTTCAAGACGGTCGTCACCCATGGCTTCGTCATGGATGAGAACTGGCAGAAGATGAGCAAGAGCAGCGGCAACGGCATCGACCCGAACAAGATCATCGGCGAATATGGCGCGGACATCTTGCGCCTATGGGCCGGCTCGGTCGATTATCAGGCCGACGCCCGCTTAGGACAGACCACGATCCAAACCGCGGTCGACAATTACCGTAAGATCCGCAACACCTTCAAATATCTCCTCGGCAACCTCGATTCCTTCGACGGGGATAAGGGCGAGCCCTCTTTGGTGGACCGCTTCATCCTCGAGGAACTTAGCGAAGTCATCAAAGACGTCAACGAAGCCTATCAGCGTTACGATTTCCGCGCGGTGGTGGACAAGATCACCCTCTTCATGACGGGCGACCTATCCTCCTTCTATCTCGATTATGCGAAGGACATCCTCTATTGCGACGCGATTTCCTCTCCCCGTCGCAAGGCGATCGTCTACGTGATCCACGAACTCGCTTGGAAGCTTTGCCTTTTGCTCAACCCAATCCTCCCGTTCACGATGGAGGAAGTCTATGGCCATCTCAAAGACGCAAAGAAGTCCTCGCCGCAGCTTGAGGACATGCCCGTCAGTGAGGGTGGCGACAAGTCTGTCCGCGAGGAATTCGCTGCCTTCAAGGCGCTGCGCGACGTCGCGCTTAAGGCGCTTGAAAACGCCAGGGCCGAAGGCAAAATCGGCCGTTCCACCGATGCGTCCCTCCGACTGAGCGTTGCGAACAAGGAACTATATAAGAAACTAAATTCCATCGACGAAGAGATGCTTTGTAAATTCTTTATGGTCGCGGAAATCGCGTTAAGCGAAGGCGAGGATGGCGCGAACGTCGACGTTTCGTCTCTTCCGGTCTGCCCGCGTTGCCGCATCAAGGTCAAAGAGGTGAGGCAGCATGGTGAGGATTGCCTTTGCTCCCGTTGCGTCAAAGCCGTGGAGGAACTCCAATGAAGCGCTGGCTGAGTGTGAAGTGGACGAAGAGCCTGATCATCGGGCTATGCGTCGCTTTCGTCTTGGTCCTCATCGACTTGCTCGTGAAATGGGCGGTGGAGCTCAACACCCTCCCCGAGACCCCGATCGAGGTCATCCCCAATTTCTTCTACATCACCAAGTCCTATAACATCGCCGTCGCCTTCTCCATCGGCGCCGCCTGGGGCGTTGGGGGTAGGGCGCTCAACATCATCATCTCCTTGGTGATGTCGACCGTCATCTTCTGGTTCTACGTGACCCATGAATCCAAACTGAAGAGGTTAGAGAAAGTCACCGCGGTCCTCCTAGGCGGAGGTGCCGTCGGCAATCTCATCGACCGCGCCTTCTATTGGGAGGCGACGACGGGCTTCGATGGCGTCGTCGACATGTTCCAGTTCTATCTCGGCGGCGGTCCATCGGCCAAGCGCAGTTTCGTCAATCCTTTCGCGACTTTCAACTTCGCGGATATTTGCCTTACCC
This sequence comes from Erysipelotrichaceae bacterium, assembly GCA_015058945.1. Lineage (GTDB taxonomy): Bacteria > Bacillota_I > Bacilli_A > RFN20 > CAG-826 > Alloenteromonas. The sequence goes on from SVBF01000004.1 coordinate 14,824, forward strand.
TCGGCATCGTCCTGCTTTTGATCCTCCTCATCGTCGATCTGATCAAAAACCGCGACACCTCTTTGGAAAAAGACCCGAGGTTAACCCAAAAGCCCGCCGAGGTGAAAGCCGTTAGTTCCTCTAATGAGGAAAAAGAAGTGGCGACCCCGGAAGAGCCCACTAGGGAAGAGAAGGAAACGCCCCAAGCATGAAGTCATTCGCCGTCAGCGAAAACGAAGTCGGAAAACGCTTGGACGAAGCGGTGTTTTCGCTCGGATATACGCTAAGCCGTTCGAAGGCGAGCGCCCTCATCAAAGCGGGCAAGGTTTTCGTTAACGGCAAACACGAGAAAGCCCATTATCTCCTCGAGCTCGGCGACGAGGTCGAAGTGGGGGAGGAAGAGATCCGTCCGACCACGCTTCTAGGCGAGGATATCCCCCTCGACGTCATCTATGAAGACGATGATATCTTGGTCATCAACAAGCAAGCCGGACTCGTCGTCCATCCCGGCAACGGCAACCCCACCGGGACCTTGGTGCACGCGCTCATCCATCGCGGCACGAGCCTAGGCGGCGGGGATGAAGGGCGACCTGGGATCGTCCATCGCATCGATAAGGACACATCGGGGTTACTTTGCGTCGCCAAAAACGACGTGGCCTTCGCTTCGCTTGCCAAACAGCTAAGCGACCATTCCATGAGCCGTAGGTATTACGCCTTGGTGCTTGGGGTGATCTATGAGGACGATGGCAAGATCGACGCCCCTTTGGCCCGTAGCAAGAAAGAGCCGATGAAATATTGCGTCGACCTCAAGGGCAAGGAATCCGTCACCTTCTTCCACGTCGAAAAGCGTTTTAAGAGCGACGACGTCACTTTGGTGAGCTGTCGCCTCCTTACGGGGCGGACCCATCAGATTCGCGTCCACATGGAATATATCGGCCATCCGGTCCTCGGCGACCCTTTATATGGCAAAGGTAACCGCAAGATCTATAACGCGGGCCAATTGCTTCACGCCTATGAACTTACCCTCACCCATCCGCGGACGGGCGAGAAGATGACCTTCTCGGCTCCATTGCCAAAGCACTTCTTGGAAGTGCTGGACCATCTGCACGAGTAAAACGATTCAAGAAGAAGCGCCGCATCTCCATATGGGTGCGGCGTTTTTTGAGTGATAGACCCAGTACTTAAATAGACAGAGTCGGTGACCAGTCGAAAAGCAAATAGGCCATATAATGCGGAATCGTCAGATATCCATCGCTATCGCCTAGATTTCTATCTTTGATCCGAATGAGGGTCGTCGGCCCGTAATGGTCCGGATGAGCCAAAACGGTTTTGGCGCTTTTCGCGTTCCCGTTTACCGCCTTGGTTTCGAGAATGGTGGCTTGGCCCCAAATATTGGCGACGAAATCCAACTCCAGCCCCGTGTCTTTCGCAAAATAGAACAGCTTGCCGCCTCTTTTATGCAAGGCGTCCGCGACAAGGCCTTCGTAAATCATTCCTTTCCCAAATCCGAGACCGCCTGAGAGAATCGCGTCAGTCGATCCGTCTTCCAGCAGGCTAACAAGCAAACCGATATCGGTCGGGAATACTTTGTATTGGTTTTGAATCACGTGGACGGATAGGGGGAGAGAGGGTGCCTCCAGGTTATATACCTTCGTGATGATGCCCGCGTCCACGAGATAATCCAGAGCGTCTTTGTTCGCGCCGCTTCCACCTTTCCCTTCGATTTTGGAAACGATGTACCTTTTGTTTTCCTTCGCCAAAAAGGAAGGAATCAGGGAGAACGCGCTGCGGATCCGGGCCACTTCATTCGGCTTGAAGACGGGGAGGCCGTTTTTGTCTCTGCGTCTGCCAAAGTCGTTTTGCAAATCGTTCGTGATGCGGCGCGTCGTCTGCACGGCTAAGCCAATGTTATTCGTCAGCACATATTTTTTGACCGCTTCAGGGAAACCGCCGACGCATAAGTACTCTCTAAATAGACGCGTGAAAGACTCATGCATGGAATTCGATACGGGCTTTCTTTGCGCATACGCCTCACGAATATGGGAAATCTGCGCGTCCTTATATCCTTTTGCCCATAAGAATTCCTCAAAGTCCATAGTCCTCATATCGAATTCTTCCACGCTTCCGACGGGTTTCGGAGTGTCGTCCCCGACGACATATCCGTTGATGCCGAGATAAGACCCGGACGCGATGAAGTCGTAGCGATTGTCCTTTTCGTTGGTTTTTAAGGAGAGGAGTGCCCTCGGGCATTCCTGCACTTCGTCGAATATGAAAACCGTTTTGCCTATGACAAGATCCGGAAGGGGCATCTTGACGGAGAGTTCGACGATAATCGTCTCGATATCCAGTTTGCCTTCAAAACAGTCGATAAGGGTTGGATTGTCCCAGAAATTCAAATAGATCGCGACATCGTAATTCTTCTTGTCGTTGGCGAATTTTTGGATGGCGTATGTTTTGCCAGACTGGCGGATGCCTTTGATCAACGCAGGCTTATGGCCCGGCGTATTTTTCCAATCAACAAGCCAATCATCGATTTTTCTATGGAGCTCGAGTTCATCGTTCATGGCGTTTCCTCCATGAATAGAATAAACAAAAACTGAAAAAAACCAAGGGAGTTTCAAGAAAAAACTGAAAAATTCCGAGCGACTTTTAGAGAAAAAGTGAAAAAAACCAAGCGACTTTTAGAGTAAAAATGAAAAATTCCGAGCGACTTTTGGCAAAGCAAAAAGATTTAAACGAAGTTTAAGACCAAAAGGATCAGTCGAGCCCTTGGGCTTTAAGAATCTTTTTCATTGTCGCGAAATTGGCCTTCGCGACCTTATTCATCTCCTCAAGGCCATATTTCTTGAGGAAAGCTTTGGCAAAGCGTTCGACGTTCGGCCCGGCGCCGAAGGGGAACTCCACGCCGTAAGCGTTGTTCATTTCCTGCATGTTCCGCAAGAAGGAGTAGCGGGCGATGACGCTTGCGGCGGCGACGCTAGGGAATTTGGTCTCGCCTTTGGTGGCGAAGACGATGTCGCGCAGGACTTCCTTCTCACCACGGAGATAGGAGAAATATAACGGCGCTTCCGCGAATTGGTCCTGGAACGCCTTCGCTTCCGGATGACGGGCTTTGACGTTGAGGAGGCAGCGGTTATGCATCTTGGCCTTGATCTTGTTCATGTTGTTCCCGTTTTTGGTCACTTCGTTGAACTTATCGTTTGGGAGGCATAACTGCGAATAATCGAGCGCGCCGAGTAGCTTCGGGGCGATCTCAAGTATCTTCTCATCGGTGAGTAGTTTCGAATCGGTAACGCCGAGAGACTTAAGCAGAGGCAGGTCTTCTTTACGCACGTAGGCGGCCACGACGATGACCGGGCCGAAGAAATCGCCCGTGCCGACTTCGTCGGAACCGATCTGGTCGACATTGATGGTGGGGGTGAGTTGCCTTTTGACGGGTTTGGGTTTCGCGCGGACCGGCTCTTCCGGTTTGCCCCAGATCATGGATTCATGGAGGGCGTCCCTGCCTTGGAAGACGACTTTGCGTAAGCCGTCCTTCTCCTTGTTATAGGCGGTGACGGTCACTTCCTCGCCCCTAGCTTGGAAATAGACGTAGGGGTTATCGCTTTGCACGAGGTCATCCGCATAAAAATCGAGCATCTTCTCCAATGTCGACGCGTCGAGGGAGAGTGTGATCACGGTGGCGTTATCCATTCTTAAGAATGTTATCACTTCGTCCTCCGTTCGTCATTATGGCGAAGGCGTGCCCATGACGCGTATAATGGGCGCGATGCAAAACGCGTTCGATGTGCTTCAACTAACCCACGTCCTCGCCAAGGTATCAACCTTTGCCAGGACCGAACAAGCCAAGGCGGCCCTCTCTTCCCTCCGCCCGCTTGAGGCGGAGGATCGCCGTCGGGAAACGGCCCATTTGGACGAAGCTTTCAAACTGATCGACCTCGGAGGGCCATTGCCCTTAAGCGAATCGGTCGATATGGGCAAGCGCGTCGAGCTTGCGTTAAAGGGAGGGGTTCTACGCGAAGAGGATTTCTCCCGCGTCTTGAACGACCTTGAGATGGCGCGTTCCATCAAGAAACACCTCAGTCACGTCACGATGACTAACGCCCTCACCGAACGCGTCCTTTCCTTAATGGATCTGGAGAGCCTGCGGCAAGGGATTTTGCGCGTCCTCGCCCCCGATTTGTCCATTAAGGACAACGCTTCGGTCGAACTCAAGCGCATCCGCTCGACCTTAAGCCGTAAGAAGCGCGAGATCGCCGCGCGGCTAGGGTCCTTACTCGAAGAGCATCGCAGCTATCTTTCCGGCGACTCCTGGACGATGCGTAACGGCCATTACGTCTTGCCGGTGTCCAATGCATATAAGCATCAGGTCAAAGGTTTGGTCCAAGACGTTTCTTCTTCCGGCGGGACGACCTTCATCGAACCGGAATTCTTGGTCAAACTCCATAACGACATCGCCTTGCTTGAGGCGGAGGAGAAAGAGGAAATCCGCCGCATCTTGGCGAACCTCACCCGCATCTTGGCCAGTAACGCGAAGGACTACATGATCATCAACGAGACGATCGGTTACCTCGACTTTTTGCAGGCCAAATGCCTCTATGGGGCGGAGGTGAATGGCCATATTGGCTCCGAGAGCCATGACGGCTCGCTCTTCATCCCCCAAGCCCGCCACCCCCTCATCGATCCCAAGAAAGTGGTGGCCAATGACTTTGCCTTAAGCGCCGCGCGTCCGATCTTGGTTTTGTCCGGCCCTAACGCCGGTGGCAAGACGGTCGCTTTGAAGACTTTAGGCATCCTCTGCATGATGTTCATGATGGCGCTTCCCTTGCCTTGCGCCTCCGGGGCGGAGATCCCGTCTTTTTCCGCCGTCTACCTCGATATCGGCGACTCGCAGTCGATCTTCGATAACCTCTCGACCTTCTCCGGCCACGTCCAAAACATCAAAGATATTTTGAATGTCGCGAAAAAAGGCGATTTGGTCTTGCTCGACGAAGTCGGCACCGGCACTTCGCCCAAAGAAGGCGAGGCCTTGGCTTTGGCCATACTCGACGAATTAAGACTCCGCGGTTGCTACGCTTTGCTCTCGTCCCATTTCGAGGGATTGAAGGCCCATGCCTTATCCTCAACCGATGTCGAAAACGCCTCTTTGCTCTTCGACGAGAAGACCCTTAGCCCGACCTACGTCCTCAAGGTCGGCCTACCGGGCGAATCCTATGGGCTCGAGGTCGCGCGTCGCCTTGGCTTAGGCGAAAGCGTCTTGTCCAAGGCGAAGAAATACTTAGACGAAGAGGAGGACTTATCCGTCTCCGCTTCTTTGAAGCATCTTGGCGAACTCGCTCATGAGGCGGAGGAAAAACAGAAGACGATCGACGAATTGCTCGTTAGGACGCGGCAAAAAGAAATCGAGATCGCCCGCAAGGAAAACGACATCAACCGCAAGACCAAGCGTTTCGAAGAAGAGACGAAGCGTCTTCGCGAGGAGATATTAGAGCAGGCCAAAGAAGAGGTCGCCGAGGCGATTTCCGCCTTGCGCGACCCCGACGTCAAGCTCCACGAGGCGATCGCCGCCAAAAAGAAGCTCGAGGCATTAGAAGAAGAACAGTCCAAGGAACTGATCGACGCCGAGATCAACGTCGGCGACTATGTCGAGATCCCCTCCTTCGAAGTCGAGGGCAGGGTTAGACGCCTCCGTGGCGAGCGGGCCGAAGTGGTGACCCGGGATGGGCTCACTTTCACTTTGTCCAAAAAAGAACTGCGCCCCGTCGAGGCCCCGAAAGAGGAAAAGCGCGTCAGCGTCACCAACGTCGACGCCTTGCCATCCAAGGGATTGCCTTTGGAGGTGAATTTGATCGGCATGCGCGTCGCGGAAGCCATGAGCGAGCTCGATCGCTACCTCGACCGCTGCCGCCTGAAGGGCTATAAGCGCGTCCGGGTCATCCATGGGCTTGGCTCCGGGGCGTTACGCAAGGCGACCCACGAATATCTCAAAGCCCATTCCTCCTTCGTCGACCGTTATGAGCTCGGCGGGGAATATGAGGGCGGTGGCGGCGCCACGGTGGTCTATCTCAAATGAGCGGCGTCCTCAGCGAGAAACTTAAGGCTTTGATCGCCTTATTGCCCGATAAGCCCGGCGTCTATCAGATGAAGGACGTAGACGACCGCATCATCTATATCGGCAAGGCCAAGAACCTCAAACGCAGGGTCTCCCAATATTTTTTACGCCCCCAAAGCGGCAAAGTCGCGGCGATGGTGAGCCACGTCGACCATTTTGACTTCATCATCGTCGGTTCGGATAAAGAGGCCTTCATCCTCGAGATGAACATGATCCAGACCCATTATCCGCGTTACAACATCATGCTCATGGACGATAGCCATTATCCCTATATCGCCTTGAAGCGACATGGGGATCCGATGCTTAAGATCGCCCGCAACACCAAAGACCCGAATTATTATTACTTCGGTCCCTTCCCGGCCTCCTCTTCCGCGAGCGAGACCATCAATCTGCTCAACAAGATCTATCCGACCAGAAAGTGCCGTCATATCCCGAATAAACCCTGCCTTTACTATTCGCTAGGGCAGTGCCTCGCCCCCTGCATCAAGCCGCTAGAGAAAGAGCAGGCGGATCAACTCTATTCCGACATCAAGCGCTTCCTTAACGGCGATACCGCCGACGCGGTGAATAGTCTAAGGAAAAAGATGGCCGACGCCGCCGAGCGCCTCGATTACGAGACCGCCGCCGAATATAAGCGGTCCATCGATGCCTTGGACCACATCGTCTCCCGCCAATCGGTGGAGATCTCCTCCTCGATCACCGACGGGGACGTCTTCGCTTTCTCCACGAGGGATGGCTACCTTTGCCTCGCCATCTTGACCTATCGCCGGGGGATGCTGCTTGGCAAATCCACCCATGTGGTCACTTCTTTCCTCGAACCGGAGGAAGAGGCGGTGGGCCTGATCGCCCAGTATTACCAAAACCACGAATTGCCCAAGATGATCGTCGGACGCATCAAGGGGTTAAAGGAAGAAATCGAATCCATCTATGACGGCGTGGAGGTCGTCGTGCCGGAGGAAGGAAGGCTAAGCGACGTCATCTCCATCGCCTCCCTTAACGCGCGTCAAGGGCTCGACGCCCATTTCCTCACCGCCCGCCTCGAGGACGATAACGCGGCGCTTCTTGACGAACTTGGGAAGCTTCTCGGCATCAAGACCCCATACCGCATCGAGCTCTTCGATAACTCGCACCTCCAGGGTTCTTCGCCTGTCGGGGCGATGGTCTGCTACGTCAATGGCGTCCCCGCGAAGAAGATGTACCGCAAATTCAATCTGCCCGAGGAAGTCGCCGGCGACGACTATCATTCGATGGTCCATGTGACGACGCGGCGCTATTCGCGGTTAAGGGAAGAAGGGCAATCCTATCCGGATCTGATCCTCACCGACGGCGGCCTCGCCCAGGTCCACGCGACCAAAGAAGGTCTGGCCAAGGCCGAGGTCGATATCCCGGTCTTCGGTTTATTCAAAAACGACAAACACCAGACCTCCGGCCTCGTCGATGGGGAGGGCAAGACCTATGAGCTCGACCGCAAGTCGCCGTTGTTCTTCCTTTTGATGCGCATGCAGGACGAAGTGCATCGCTACGCGATCACCTTCCATAAGCAAAAGCGTTCGAAGGCGATGACCCGCAGCGTCTTCGACGGCATCCCGGGATTAGGGGATAAGCGCAAGGAGAAACTGGTCTCCTCCTATCCGACGATCGACGCGCTGTTAAGCGCGAGCGTCAGCGAGCTCTCCCAGATCGTCCCCGAGGAAAGCGCGAATGCCCTATATGCGCGCCTTCACGAGAATTGAACTTCGCCGCGTCACAAGGTATAGTTACATTCGCTCCGCCCGTAGCTCAGTTGGATAGAGCAACAGCCTTCTAAGCTGTGGGTCTGCCGTTCGAGTCGGCACGGGCGGGCCAGGATAAATATTACAGTGATGATACAAAGTCACTGTTTTTATTAGTTAAGGGTAGAATGAAACTCTATTTTATGGTTGAATATGATTGATTACAGGAGGATCGTTTTATGAATAAAATCCTGTAAAAAATATTGAGATTAATATTACCGGAATTGGGGATGATGACTACATCAGTTTAACCGATTTAGCCCGAATGCTAAATAAAGACGATCCAAGATATCCAATACAAAACTGGATGAGATTAAAAGACACAATAGAGTTTATTGGTTTGTGGGAATTATTAAACAATGAACATTTTAGCCGCGTCGAATTCGATGCGTTTAAGAGTGAAGCTGGAAGAAATTCGTTTGTTATGACACCTTCCAAATGGATTAGATGCACAAATGCTATAGGATTCAAGTCTAAATCTGGAAAATACGGTGGAGGAACATTTGCTCATCGTGATATTGCTTTAGAATTTGCATAATGGATTTCGGCGGAAGTCAAACTCTATATCATCAAAGAATTCCAAAGATTAAAAGTACAAGAATCAGAACAACTTGAATGGAATGGAAAAAGGCTTCTTACAAAGCTCAATTATCTTATCCATACCGATGCAGTAAAAGAGTATCTAGCTGCGATTGAATTATCGAACCAGCAAAAGAGTTATATTTATGCAAATGAAGCCGACTTGCTCAATGTTGCATTGTTCGGCAAGACCGCTAAAGAGTGGCGAGATGAAAACCCTGACAAAGACGGTAACATTAGAGACTACGCTAATACTATAGAACTAGCGATTTTAAGTAATCTTGAATATTTGAATTCGATGCTTATTGCTCAAAAGATCGATCAAAGAGAAAGATTGATTCTTCTTAATAAAGAAGCAAATAGGGAAAAAGAATTATTTAATAAGAACAATGTCAAATCAATAAAACGGCTTGAAAAGAAATAAACCGTTTGAAAATTGATTAAAGTGGTCGAATTCGACCAGTTTAAAAAAGGAGACAAACCATGCCGGCGTACAAGGTGCTAGGGGATCGAATCAAAAGGATTCGCTTAGAAAATAACATGACTCAGCAAGAATTCGCGGAGGCTTTAGGATATACCCATAAATCGATGATCAATAAAATCGAGACGGGCCAGACCGACATCTCTTTCGATGTCGTCATAAGGTTGATCCTTGAATTCAACGTCAACGCCGCGGAATTCTTGGACCTATCCGATGCCGAAACCAATCGCTTGATGGATGCGGCCCACAAAGAGGATAAGCCGGACTGGAGAAAAATCCATCCGCTCAAATCCCGCGACGAAAGCGTCACTTACATCAAACCGACCTTGATCGGTCATAAGAACATCGAGGTTGGCGAATATAGCTATTACGACGGGCAAAACTTCACCACCAGGGTCAGCCACCATTACGACTTCCTCGGCGACAAATTGATCATCGGCAGGTTCTGCCAAATCGGGAGAAACGTTGAATTCATCATGAATGGGGCGAACCACCAAATGAATGGCGTTTCGACCTATCCTTTTTATATCTTTAAAGGGTGGGAGCAAGAGTCTCCCAAAAACGAGGATCTTCCTTACAAAGGGGATACCGTGATTGGCAACGATGTTTGGGTCGGCCAAAATGTCACTTTCTTGCCGGGCGTTCATGTCGGAGATGGATGCATCATCGGCGCGAATGCCGTCGTGGCTTCTGATATTCCATCTTATTCGGTTGCGGTGGGCAATCCTGCCAAAGTGATAAGAAAAAGATTCGATGATGAAATGATTGAGTTGTTGGAGACATTACAGTGGTGGAACCTGCCCATCAAGCAAATCCAAAAGATGGTTCCTCTTCTTTCCAATGGCGATATCGATTATGTTAAAAAAGAGCTTAAAACAATTCTCCAATAAGATGGTGATTATAGCGTTTAACACAATTTGGCTATTTTTGTCCCAACAATAGGGGTACGCATTGTTACCAAATAAGGTAAACCATTCCTTATGCAGACTACAGTCCTTATACATTCTGGGCAGAGGTTCGATTCCTTGGACGGTTTTCATAAGGAAAAGGACTGCGACACACCCTCACCGATTGTGAGGTTTTGTTACAGCCCCTTTGTTTTAGATTGACTCAGTCGTTCGGATCGTAATGGTGGCTATGCGCGTCTTTGTCGATGGCTTGGGCCGCCTCGCGGGTGAATTCGCTGCCGACGTGGCTGGCCTTGCCGTTCTTCTTCGCGCGGTAGAGATTATAGTCGGCCGCGGCGAGCATGAGGCGGAGGTCGTCTTCGTTTTCGGGGACGCCATAGACGAAGCCGGCGGAGATGGTGACCCGTCCGTAATCGTGGTTCCGTCCCGGCGAGGCGACGAAGTTCTCGGCGGCGGTGAGGTATTCGAGGAAGTCGGCGGAGGAGACGTCGCCCATCGCGACGAGGAATTCGTCCCCGCCATAGCGGTAGCAGTGGTCCATGCCGAAGCTACCCGAGAGGGCGCGGGCGACTTTACGCAAAAGATGGTCGCCCAAGGGGTGTCCCTGGGTGTCGTTGATGGTCTTGAAGTCGTCGATGTCGATCATCGCGATAAAAATCTTCTTGCCGATGAGGGAAGGGAAGGCGGTGCGATAGGCGAGGCGATTGTTGATGCCGGTGAGGGGATCGGTGAGGGTTGCGTGCTGAAGGACGTTGTTCTCCTCGTGCAAGGCGGTGTTGTCTTCCTCGAGCTTATGGGTCGCGCGATAGTGACGGCGGTGGAGCTCGGCGACGAAGATCAGCGTGATCAAGGTGCCGATGGCGGCGACGACGAACTTCTGGACGCCGACGTCGGTGAAGGTGGTGAACGTCTTATCCGAGAAGACGTACCAAGAATAGACGAGCATGTCGATCGCGGCGAGGATGCCCGGCCCATAACCGAAGATCGCGGTAAAGACCGTGAGTCCGGCGATGAGGATCATGTTCGGGTTGACGATGCCGAGGAAATGGATGATCAGGGTGAGGGAGACCATCGTCGCGGCGGTGAGAAAATAGCCGAAGCACGCTTTCGCGAAGTCGGTGCCAAGCCACGTCAATAAACGGTTCTTCTTTCCTTGTTCCATAAAATCTCCCTACCTAGGGAGGATAGAATAATAACATCCGCGCGCGATAAGAAAATGGTTTTTCGCGGATAATATTGACGAAAAGCGCTTACATTTTCTTTTTGATATTTAAGATTCTATGTCAATTTATCGGGGCTTGCATTGACGAAAAGCCCCGATGGGACGGGGTGATTTTCGCTTAGTTCTCCGATTCGGTTTTTTGTTTCTTCGGTTTTAGGTGATAAAAACGGGCTCTTTTTTGTTCGAAGCGCCTCGCGATGTAGCCGCGGGCCTTTTCGGCGAGCTCGGCGGAGGAGAGGTCTTTGTAGTCTTCGTACTCGATGACGGCGACGCAGTCAAAATAGACGTCGGTCGGGGAGAAGGGGAAACGGCGGAGGATGCAGTTGGTGTTTTGGATGGCAAAGACCACGATGGGGCATTTGGCGTCATAGGCCATCTGGAACGAACCGGGGTGGAAGGGGAGGATCTCCGGCTCGGGGAAGTCTTTGTTGCGGGTGCCCTCGGGGGCGATGCCGACGGAGCAGATTCCCTCGGAGATATATTTGCCGGCCTTCTCGATGACCTTCGTGCCGGAAAGGACGTCGCCCTGCTTGATGGAAAGATAGCCCGCGCGGCGGATCAAACCACCGGCGAGGATCACTTTGGAGATGCCTTCCTTATGGACGAAGACGATGCGGCGGTTAGGGAAGATGGAGATGAGGCCGACGTGATCGAAGCCCGAGAGGTGGTTTGAAACCACCATGAAGTTCGTCTTGCGGTCGGGGATCTTGCCTAGCCCGGTCGCGTGGAAACGGACGCGGAAGAACATGTTGCAGACGAAGGTGATTTGACTGAGCACCCACATGTGGCGGGGACTCGGCTCATATTCGGGCTTGCCATAGCGCCGGATGAGATGGGCGTAGAAAGCGAGATAGAGCACATAGAGAAAGAAGAGGCCCCAGAAGTAGGCGTAAGCCAAGACGAAGGGGAGCCAAATCCAGATGAGGTCGGAGATATATCCGCCGAAATAATAGGTGACGCCAGAGAGGGCGACGGCGAGGACGATGAGAATCGCGGTGAGGGTCATACCGCGGACATGATAGCGCGAGAAAAGCGAGGATTAAAGGTTCATTCGCCCTTATCGGCGCCTTCTTCGTCCTCCCGCTTCTCTTTTTTGCGGAAGTGGTAGAAGCGGGCGCCTTTGTCCTCAAGGCGCTTTTCGACGAGGCGACGGCACTTTTCGGCGATTTCGCGCGAGGAGAGGCAATCGTATTCCTCTTTCTCCAGGACGCCGACGACGTCGAGGTAGATGTGGGTGCGGTGGCGGGGGAAGCGCTTGGCGATGACGTTGGTGTTTTGGATGGCCATCGCGACGATCGGCGCGCCCGAATCCTGCGCCAAGCGGAAGGTGCCGGCGTGGAAGGGGAGCAGTATCGGGTCGGGGAAGTCTTTGTTGCGGGTGCCTTCGGGGGCGACGCAGATGGAGCGGCCGTGCTCTCTGGCGTATTCGGCGGCGAGGCTGATGATCTTCGCGCCGTCGTTCATGTCGCCCTGCTTGATGGGCAAATAGCCCGCATAACGCATCCAGGCGCCGGCGATGGGGATGCGGAAGTTGCCGGGCTTGGAGATGAAGATGAGGTGGCGGGGGAAGAAGGCGGCGATCGCGAATTCGTCAAAGACGGAGACGTGGTTGTTGATCAGGATGAGGGGCTTATGGTCGGGGATTTTGCCTAGGCCGGTCATGTGGGTTTTGACGCGGAGGATCAAGAGGCAGACGCGAGCGGTCGAGCGGACGATGCTTTGGGCAAAGCGGCTCGGCTTATAGATATAGTTCTCGTCCTCTTTGACGAAAAGCGCGCCGACGTAGAGGAAGATGAGCCAGGTCGCAAAAGCGACGAGGAAATAGGCATAGAGGAAGAGGGGGATGGTCCAAAACCAAATCCAATTTTGATAAAGGCCAGAGAAATAGTAAGTGATTCCGGTGAGGGTGAGGGACACCAGCGAGAAGATGACGATCAATGACATAGCCCTTTTATTATGCGCGTTCGCGTTATCTTTTCCATACCATAGTTGCTCGGCAAACGACGACAGATAAACTTCTAAAGAAAGAACCTTTTAGGGGCAAATGAGAATGCCTAGAATGAATAGTCTTATTAACAATATAGCCGTACCCTTCCGATAGGAGGGCAGCCGGCCGGCTGCCGCGAACTCTCGTCTGGACGGGTATCATATCCGTATGCCGCGGAACCCTTTGAATGATTTTACGGTTCGACCGTCTGCTTCACATGC
>SVBF01000005.1 GCA_015058945.1 Erysipelotrichaceae bacterium
CATGTGAAGCAGACGGTCGAACCGTAAAATCATTCAAAGGGTTCCGCGGCATACGGATATGATACCCGTCCAGACGAGAGTTCGCGGCAGCCGGCCGGCTGCCCTCCTATCGGAAGGGTACGGCTATATTGTTAATAAGATTTTATTCATTCTATCCAAAATCAGTGAGTAGCCCAATAACTTGGGCGCACACACGCCACGCTTGACGAGTCGAAGACACATTTCAAAAATTAAATGGAATTTTTAAGTTGCCTTTAGTTGGCCACCCTAGAATTGGGTCGAAAGGAGAACCACCATGCGCTTGCTTTTATGTGAAGATGAACGCGATCTCGCCGCCGCGGTAAAGAAAATCCTCGAGATCAACAAATACACCGTCGACGTCGCCTATGACGGCATCCAAGCCCTCGAAAAGGCCCATACCTACCGCTACGAGCTCATCATCCTCGACGTGATGATGCCCCGCATGGATGGGTTCCAAGTCCTCAAGTTGCTCCGTGGCGAAGGGGACGAGACCCCGGTTTTGATGCTCACCGCCCGCGCCGAGATCGACGATAAGGTCCTCGGTCTCGACATCGGGGCGGACGATTACATGACCAAACCGTTCCAGATCAAGGAGCTCTTGGCCCGCATCCGCGCCCTCACCCGCCGCAGTTCCTCCCCCGCCATCGCCTTAACCGTCGGTAACCTGACTTTGGATCCGAATACCTATGAACTTCGGGCCAAGGCCTCGGCGCGACTCACCCGCACCGAATACCAGCTCATGGAATTCCTCATCCGCAACAAGGACAAGCTCGTCTCCACCGAACGCATCATGGAGGCCGTATGGGATTATGACTCCGAAGCGGAGATCAACGTGGTCTGGGCCTACATTTCCGCCTTGCGCAAAAAACTCGTCGCCATCGGCGCGGACGTCACCATCAACGCCGTGCGCGGCCTCGGATATCAATTGGGGGCAAAGAAATGATCGAGAAGTTCCGTCGTAAATTCATTCTCATGGCGACGGCTTCGGTCTTCGTCCTCCTGGTGTTGATCCTCGGCACGATCAACCTCGTCAATTTCGGCGTCCTCGCAAGCAACGCCGACGAAGTCACGTCGCTTTTGGCCCAAAGCGGCGGCCAGTTCGATGGCCCGCTCAGTCCCGAAGGACAACAAAATCCCGACCAAGGCCCGGGACGCGGGGAAGACCCCTTTGGCCCGATCAACCCCGAAACGAAGATGTCGACCCGTTACTTCACCGTCCGTTTGGACGAAACGGGGACGCCCTATATGGTCCGCATGGCGCTAAGCGAACGCACCGTCACCCCGGAAGACGCCCTTGCTTGGGGCGCCTCACTCGCGGGAAAAGAAAAAGGTTGGACCCGCACCACCTTCCGCTTCCGCACCTACCAGTACAACCAACAGACCTATGTCTCGGTCATCGACTATAACCGTGAGCTCTCCCCGAGCTACCGCGTGCTCTACGCCTCCATCGCGGGTAGTCTCATTGGTCTGGTCATCGTCTTCCTCGCCTTGATCCCCGTCTCCAAAATCTTGGTCAAGCCTCTGGAGACCTCGATCAAGAAACAGCAGCGTTTCATCGCCGATGCCTCCCATGAGCTCAAGACCCCGCTCACCATCATCGCGGCGAACAAGGACATCATCGAAGCCGAAAACGGCGAAAGCGAGGCGACCGACGCCATCGCCAAACAGGTTTCCCGTCTCACCCTGATGGTCAAGAACCTTAACGCTTTGGCCCGTATGGACGCGGGTGAAGCCCACGTGGTCGGCACGTTCGATTTGGCCGCGCTCTGCGGCGAAGTCGTCGCCCCATTCCAAAGTGCATTCGCCGCGAAAAACGTGCAATTCACCGCCGAAATCCCCAACGAACTCACCTTTAATGGGGATAAGGAGATGCTCGCGAAGCTCGTCTCCATCCTGCTCGATAACGCCCTGAAATACGCGTTAACGACCGCCGAGTTCCATCTCTACCGCAACGGGGAACGCGTCGCGATCAAGGTGATCAACGACGCCGAAGGCATCGAGGAAGGCACCCTCGACCGCGTCTTCGAGCGCTTCTACCGCAGCGACTCCGCCCGCGCTTCCAGCGTCGAAGGATCCGGCATCGGCTTATCCATCGCCAAGGAAATCGTGGGCGCCCACTCCGGGCGCATCATCGCTAAAGGCGAAGGCGGACGCTTCGTCATCAAAGCCGAACTATAAATCACGTCGATAGAGGAAAGGAGGTGATCCACCATGGCTGAAAAACCCATCGCCGTCATGAAGCGATACGAACTCAAATACATCGTCTCGGCGAGTCAGCGCGCCTTCTTGGAGGAGCGCTTAGCCCCGCACATGAAGGTCGATAAGTATGGCATCACCTCCATCGCCTCCCTCTATTACGACACGCCGGACTACCGGCTCATCCGCCTCTCGGTGGAAAAGCCTCCCTTCAAGGAAAAGATCCGCCTCCGTTCCTATGGGCTCGCGACGGACTCCTCCCCGGTCTTCCTCGAGTTGAAGCGCAAATACGACGGCATCGTCTATAAGCGCCGCGTGCAAACCACCATCCCCTTCGTCGAACGCTTCTTCGCTTACGAAGGCGACATCACCGCCGACGGCCAGATCGCCCGGGAGATCACCTACTTCCGCGACTACTACAAAACCTTGGTCCCGGCCTGTCTCATCATCTATGACCGCGCCGCCTACTTCGAGCCAGGCGGCGACCTCCGGTTGACGCTGGATGGCAACCCGCGCTACCGGGTCGACGACCTCAACCTCACCACCTCCATGGAAGGGACGCTCCTACTCCCGGAAGGGTCCTCGATCCTCGAGATCAAAGTGCAGGAAGCCATGCCGTTATGGCTCACCCACATCCTCGACGAAGGCCACATCTACCGCGCCTCATTCTCCAAGTATGGAGAAGCCTATAAATCCCAAGCCATCCGTCTTTACGAAAGGAGACAACAAACATGGACAACTTCTTCGATTCCGTATTCGCTACTTCAATGAATGTCTGGGGCACCTTCGCCTCCATAGGAGCCGCCCTGGTCGTCGGTTTGCTCGTCGCCTGGTTATGCTCCTTCCGCCTCAGGACCGGACGCGGCGTCTTCATCACCGCCGCCTTGATGCCCGCGATCATCGCCTCCGTCTTCATTTTGATGGAATATTACCTCTCCACTTCGTTAAGCACGACCGCGCGTCTATTGACCCTCGCCGTCGCCTTGGGCTTGATCCGCTTTAGGTCCACCAACGGCAAAGCGGAGGAAATGCTCTTCCTCTTCCTCTCCGTCATGATCGGCATCGCCTTCGGCCTAGGCTTCCTCGCCTATGGCGTCATCATCGGCCTCGGCCTCGCGCTCATCTATATCGGCCTCACCTATCTCCCCATCTTCAAGCACCGCCGCTTCGCCCAGGAGAAGCTCCTCAAAATCGTCATCCCCGAATCGCTCGACTATTCGGACATCTTCGACGCGACCTTCTCCCATTTCACGAGCGAAGCCGAACTCGTCGGCGTGAAGACGACGAACATGGGCTCCATGTACCGCCTCTCCTATCGCCTCGTCCTCAAAGACGCGAAGGAAGAGAAAGAAATGATCGATGAGCTGCGCACCAAAAACGGCAACCTCGAAATCTCGCTTCTCCCCTACGTGGAGGAAAAGGGAACCCTTTGATCCTCAGGTGGCACTGCCACCTTTTTTTCTACCCTCTTTTCCCGCATGCCCTATAATGAGGCTATGCTCGAAAAGACCTTCATCCGCCCCTATCGCAACGGCGACGCGGAACGTCTCGTCGCCTTCCTTGATGAGGCGCGTTTCCTCCTCGGCGACGACG
>SVBF01000006.1 GCA_015058945.1 Erysipelotrichaceae bacterium
AAGCTGACGCCGAAGCGGTCGATAATTTGATTGATGCGATCGGGGAAGTCTCTTATCCGGATAGCAAAGAATCAATCGAGGCCGCAAGAGCAGCTTATGACGCTTTATCAAACGATGAGCAAAGAGGATTTGTCGAGAAGCTTTCTGTTTTAGAAGATGCAGAAATCACTTATGAATCATTAAGAAACGAGGCGATCGGTGGGGTTGAAGGATCAATCGATTCCATCGGCGAGGTTAAATACCAAGAAAGCAAAGACGCTATAGAAACCGCTAGAGCGGCTTACGATTCGCTGGCGGACGAAGATAAGTCATCCGTCAGCAACTATTCAACTTTGGTCGCCAAAGAGAACGAATATGCGCAATTAAGAGAAGCCGCCATTGATAATGCTGAAGAATTGATTGGCTCCATCGGCGAAGTCAAATACCAAGAAAGCAAAGGCACCATCGAATCTGCTAGGGCGGCCTATGATGCTTTAAATGAAGAAGACAGATCGTCCGTCGGCAACTATTCGACCTTGGTCGCGGCAGAAAACAAATACGCAGAATTAAGAGAAGCCGCCATTGATAATGCTGAAGAATTGATCGATTCCATCGGTGAAGTTAAATACCAAGAAAGCAAAGACGCCATCGAATCTGCTAGGGCGGCTTACGATTCCCTCGCGGACGAAGACAAATCGTCCGTCAGCAACTATTCGTCCTTGGTCGCGGCGGAAGCTGCATATAACGCCGCCAAAGAGTTTGGCGCTAGCAACGTCAAAGAATTGATCGACGACATCGGTACGGTAGGATATACCGATTCGTGCAAAGATAAGATCGAATCGGCCAGGGCGGCGTACGACGCGTTAAGCGAAGAACAAAAAGCCTTAGTGGACAATTATGGTACGTTGATCGATGCAGAAACCACTTATGGATCGTTAAGAAATGAAGCGATCAGCGAAGTTGAAGGATTAATCGATTCCATCGGCGATGTTTCTTATTCAAATAGTAAGGAAATAATAGAAGAAGCAAGAACTGCCTATGATGCTTTAAATGAAGAAGATAAGGCATCCGTCGGCAATTATTCGACCTTGGTCGCGGCAGAAAACAAATATGCAGAATTAAGAGAAGCCGCTATCGATAATGTCGAAGAATCAATCGATTCCATCGGCGAAGTCAAGTATCAAGAAAGCAAAGACGCCATAGAAACCGCTAGGGCGGCTTATGATTCCTTGGCCGACGAAGACAAATCGTCCGTCAGCAACTATTCGACCTTGGTCGCGGCGGAAGCTGCATATAATGCCGCCAAAGAGTCCGGCGCTAGCAACGTTGAAGAATTGATCGACGACATCGGTACGGTAGGATACACCGATTCGTGCAAGGATAAGATCGAGTCGGCCAGGGCGGCGTATGACGCGTTAAGCGAAGAGCAAAAAGCCTTAGTGGACAATTACGATACCTTAATTGCTGCGGAAACCGCTTATGAATCATTAAGGAATGAAGCGATCAGTGATGTCGAAGAATCAATCGATTCCATCGGCGAAGTCAAATACCAAGAAAGCAAAGACGCCATAGAAACCGCTAGAGCGGCTTACGATTCGCTGGCGGACGAAGACAAGTCATCCGTTGACAATTATTTGACTTTGGTCGCGGCGGAAAACGCATATAACGCCGCCAAGGAGTCCGGCGTTAACAACGTTATGGAATTGATCGACGACATCGGTACGGTAGGATACACCGATTCATGCAAAGACAAGATCGAATCGGCTAGGGCGGCGTATGACGCGTTAAGCGAAGAGCAAAAAGCCTTAGTGGATAATTACGATAAATTAACTCGCGCCGAACGAGTTTATAAACACGTTGAAGAAGTTGCTGATAAGATTGATGCTATTTGGCCGGTCTCTATTGATAGTGGTGAAGCTCTTGAGGCTGCTAGAGAAGCTTATAATTCTTTAACCGAAGAAGAAAAAGAATTGATTCCTAATCTTTATGAGACTTTAGTCGCCAAAGAAAAAGCACATTCTGAATTAGTTAATCAAAAGAAAACTGGTACAACATTAGCCATTACGTTTGGTTCTGTAGGCGGAGTCTCTTTATTAGCGGTTGTCGCCTTTGTATTTAAAAAGTTTGTATTTAAACTCTAAAACGATTGCGTCACTAGAAATACGATTCAAAAATTCAACGTTGGTGAGTCGTTGGTTTTTGCCATGACGAATAACGGCGGGGAGATCTCTTTCCGTCTAACAGACCTAACCACCTCTGAGGAAACGGAGCTCGAAAACCCATCTATGGGCGAATATGAATTCCTCTTAAGGAAGAGCCATATAGTCAACTGTTGATTTTGGCTTCGAAGGCTATCGGCTCGTATAAAATCGCGAAGAAAAAGATCGCGCCAAACATGTAGGAAGACGAATGTTTCGTTGCTTATCGTGTTTTATCTCTTTATAATGTGGTAAGAAAAGTAAGGAAAGTAGGAAATGAAGAAAGTAAGCGAAAACCGTTTCATCGTCAGCGTCAAAGTCGGTCCCAAGGGCCAGATCACCATACCGAAAGAGGCCCGCGAGATGTTTGACATCAAAGAAGGGGAGACACTGATGGTGATGGGCGATGTGAAGAGGGGCATCGCCATCCTCAAAGCCGACATGTTTTATCAATTGATGGAGGCGCCGCAACAATGAACGCCTCATTAAGGGTTGAACACCTGAACAAAAAGTATCCCGCCTTCTCGCTCAAGGACGTTTCCTTTGAGGTGAAGCCCGGGGAGATCATGGGCTTCATCGGCAGGAACGGCGCCGGCAAAACGACCACCCTCAAAAGCATCATGAATCTCGTCCATTACGAAAGCGGATCGATCTATGCGTTCGATAATGACATGACCACCCACGAGCTGGAGAACAAGCAACGAATTGGCTTTGCCTTAAGCGAACTCAACTATTACCCGAATAAGACCATTCGTCAGCTGGTGGGGGTGACGAAGCGCTTTTACAAAAACTTCGACGAACACAAATTCGCCGAGGTTTGCAGGCTTTTTAACCTGGATTTGAACAAAAAACTGGAAGAGCTTTCCAGCGGTATGAAAGTCAAGTTCTCCGTCGCGATCGCGTTGTCCCATCAGGCGGAGCTCCTCATCTTGGATGAGCCTACTTCTGGCTTGGATCCGGTCTCGCGCGAAGAGGTTTTGGATATCTTCCGGCAGATCGTGAAGAACAAAGACCGCGCGATCCTCTTCTCGACCCACATCACTTCCGACCTAGACAAATGTGCGACCCACATCACCTATATCCACGACGGCACGATCGCCTATACCGGGATAAAAAAGGACTTCATCGACTCCTATCTCTACGTCAAAGACACCACGATGAACAAAGAGGTTCTGGACGACTATATCTCCTATAAGGAACTCGATGGCTATATCGAAGGGCTGATCGATGTCGAAAAGAAGGACGCCTTCGTCAAACGCGGCATCAAGCCCCAGGAACCCGACTTGGACCAAATCATGGTCTATTTGGAAAGGAGCAAGAATAGTGAAAGCTTTACTTTATAAAGAGTTTCGACTCGCGATGCACCCGATGTGCTACGTCTTCGTTTTGCTCTTCCCCTTCATGACATTGATCCCATCCTTTCCCCTAGGCGTCGGCTTTATCTATTTGCTCACCGCCTATCCGATTCTCTTCCTTGGTGCGAACAAAGGACAGCAGAGCAACGACCTGCTCTTTTCCACCCTCCTTCCAGTGCGGAAAAAGGACATCGTCCTCGCCCGCATCTTCACCGTCATCATCATGCAGCTGACCTATGTTTTGATCATGTCCGCTTTGTTGCCTTTGGCGCAGCTGATCCAATCTTCGCTTGCCTCCACATCGTCAAAGGCGCCCCAAACCCCGGGCTTCACGGTGAACGCCTCCGCTTCCTTGCTCGGCTTTGGAATCATCGGTTTCGCTTTGGCCGATTTGATCTTCTTCCCCATCTATTACAAAAACGGACGCTCGATCGTTTTATCAACGTTATTGACCATCCTTGGCTTCGTCCTTTATTTAGCGATTTTCACGTTGATCCTTCCTCTTGCTTTGGAAGGGTATCGTAGCTTTTTCACCGATACCCCTTGGATTCAGTGGGTATTCCTCGGCGGGGCGATCGCGCTTTCCGCCGGTCTGCACCTCGTGACCTATCATGTCGCCGCGCGGCGCTTGGAACGCGTCGACTTTTAGGCGACGCCCCTTATGCGAACGTGACGCGAAGCGCCTCAATGCGGAAAAGGTGAAACGCGTCGCATCCCTGAAGCGAAGAAGTTCGCCCGTACGATCGTGAATGGTCTTTCCACCTCGTGAAGAGAGGATAATCCTGCGGTCTAAAATGTTGTATGATACTGCGGTATCGATTTTCGGTACCCGTCCGCGCCCGTAGCTCAGTCTGGATAGAGCGCAACCCTCCGAAGGTTGAGGTTAGGCGTTCGAATCGCCTCGGGCGCGCCACAAAAGAATGGGAGATGCTCGTCATCTCTTTTCTTTTGCGTCATTGTTTTTTCTCAATCATCGCCGGGGAATGGACTATAGTATTAGGTATCTCGAGGAGGGTTGGATATGAAATCGACAACTAGGACATTCGGCATCATCTGGGGCGTATTGTCACTCATCGTTTTCCTCATCCTGATCATCCTCTCCACGACGTTATCCGCGGGGAAAGACGCCGCGATCCAAACCCTGGTCGACGGCGGCATGTCGGTGGAGGAGGCAACTGAGTCCGTTGGTTCGACCATCGCGACGGTCTTCACTTTCTCTTTCCTCACCCTCGCCACCGCCGTCTATGCCTTCCTCTTGGCCATCTTGGTCGGCAATCCGAAGATCAAGAAGGTCCCAGGAATCGTGATTGGCGCGTTTGGCATTGCACTTGGCGCGTTGATCCCTGGCATCCTTTTCGTCATCTATTACGCGCGACCCAATAAAGAGGAGCCTGAAGAGGCCTCGGAAGAAAATTAAGCGGATTTTGCGCTTAATCTAAGACTTTTAACGTCGAACCATCGGCGTTTTTCTTTACGACGATCTGTTTGGAAATCGCGTCTTTTAGGGCGTCGACATGCGAGATGATGCCGATGGAACGGCGGTGGTCTAAGGCGAGCCGCTTTAGGAGTTGGATGACCTCCGGGAGCGACTTTCGGTCGAGCGAGCCAAAGCCTTCGTCGATGAACATGCAGTCGATTTCCACATAGCCGTGACGCTCGGAGATGACCTCCGAGAACGAGAGGGCTAGGGCTAAGGCCGTTTTGAATTGCTCGCCGCCCGAAAGGCTCGTGACCTCACGGACCTGTCCGGTATGCGCGTCGAAGACGTCGATGTCCAAACCGGTTTGGCCGCCACCTTTGGCGCGGTCCAAGGAACGGCTGACCAAAGTGAATTCGCCGTCGGTGATCTGCTCGAGTTTGACGCTGGCCTTTTGGATGACCTTAAGGAAAATCTGACGTTGGTAGAAGACCTCAAAGTTGAAATGCTGCCCCGCGCTTTTGCCGTTGGCGATGCGACTGAGCGATTCGACTTTGTTGGCGTAGCGGATTGCCTCTTCTTTGCTGGCGAGTACTTTTTTGACTTCCTCGACGGTTTTCTCATTCGCGGCTAGACGGTTTTGCGATACGGATGCTTGTTGCACCGCGAGGAGGTGCGCCTCGTGGTCGGCTTTTTCCTGTTCCTGAAGCGCAGAAAGATCCACGGCGACCAGTTTGTCGTAGCCTTTGGCGACACCTTCATCATGAACGTGGGACAGGGCCGCCTTCCGTAAATCGTATGCGGATAGGGAGGCCTTCTTCTCTAGTAGTTCGGCCTCGGTGAAGACGATGGCTGCTTTGGCTTCCTCCACGCCTTTCACACCCTTCTTGCTTAGGAGGTCTTCAAGATCCTTTTTGTTCTTTTCTTGCTGCTGCTTCGCAAGCTCGAGGTCGCGCTGGAGCGTGTCTTTCTTCGCTTGGAGGGAGGCGTAGTCCTTTTCCAAATCGGCGTAGGACGTGCGAATGCGGTTTGCCTCGTCATTGAGCGATTTAGTCCGCTCGGCGTTCTCCTCGATGTGGCCCTTCAGTTCCTCTTCGCTTTCGCTAGGCAACGAGGAAGAGAGGGCGGCGATTTGGCCTCTTAGTTTGGATAACGTGTCGCTTTGTGCATCGATGTCTAATTTTTGGGCGAGCTCTTTCGCTTCGAGTGACTTGGCGTTTTGTTCTTCCGTTTTCGCCTTGTTCAAATCGGCGTTTCGCTTTGCGATTAAGGCGTCGACTTTACCGATCTCGTCTTGGATGCGTTTT
The DNA here is from genome assembly GCA_015058945.1 of Erysipelotrichaceae bacterium. Taxonomy (GTDB): domain Bacteria; phylum Bacillota_I; class Bacilli_A; order RFN20; family CAG-826; genus Alloenteromonas. Next base: position 6,257 of record SVBF01000006.1, read on the forward strand.
TGCTCGGCCGTCAGAGAAAAGTCCAACTCATGGATGGCTTCGGAGGGGGGTAGATCAGAGGATAATGGCTTCTTGGATAATTCGCCAAGGCGCCGGAAAAGGGAAGCGATGGCCTCTTTGTGTTTCTCTTCTTCGCGCGTAAAAAGCTGGAACGCGGTGTTTGCCCTTTGGCTCGCTTGTTTCTCCGCTTCGCGTTTTGCGTTGACCACGTCTTCGCTGATGTGTTCGCCCTGCGCCTTGGCGGGCGAAGGGTGGTGGACGGAACCGCAGACGGGGCAGGGTTTGCCTTCTTCGAGACGGCTCGCTAGGACGGTGGAGGCGCCGGAAAGATAGGCCTCTTCCGCGAGAGCATAGGCCTTTTGAGCGGCGTACCAGGCGCTTTTTTCTTCTTCGACCGATTGTTTGAGTTTCAGCAATTTGGCCTTTGCTTTTTCTAGTTCTTCCTGGTCTTTGACGACGAGATGTAGGGCGTCGATCGTCTTTTTGTTATCAGAGAGACGGTGGGCGAGGTTGGCCCTTTCGACGCCGGGGTCGTCGTTTTCGTGGCTTTCGCGCAACTGCTTGGCCAAAGAAAGCGACGCCTCAATCTTCCGTTTGGTCTCGTCATGGAGTTTAACCGCCTGTTCCAGTTTTTCCTGTTCCGAAGGCAACATGCCGCATAGCCGATTAAGAGAGACATACGTTTCCTGTGCCTTGGCTAAGTTGCCTTTTTCCTCATTGAGGTGGCCGATTTCTTTTTCTAGTTCCGGAAGGCGTTGGCGTTCTTCTTTCGCTTTCTCGCGTTTTGGCGAGAGGGCGGCGAGGCTTTCGTTAACGCCAAGCAAATCCCGTCGCGTTATTTCGAGCCGCTTTGCCTCATCGTCAAGCAGCGTGGCTTGGCGGAGGATGAGCGAAGCGTCTTCTTGGGCGCCGATGGCCTTTCGCAAAGAGGACATTTCCTCATCTTTGGCGAGTAACTCTTTGTAGGCGATCTCGTTCTGGTCAAAAGCGGTTTTGTGGTCGTTATCCTCTTTGGCTTTGGCGGTCTTCCTTGACGACTCGGCAAAGGCGCTGCGCTTGGCATCGACGTCTTTTTGCAGATGGTCAAGCTCCTCACGCAGGGCGACGAGATCCTCTTCTAACGCTGGTAAAACGCGAAGCGGGATATCGGCGCTTCCAGCGGACGAAAGAAGCGATAAAAGCGCCTCTTTTTCGGTGGAATAGTTCTTTATTTGCTGCAAAAGCCGCGCGTTTTCCGTCTCGACTTCGGCGTTTAGCTCTTTGGATTTGTTGGCGATATCGCGGCAAAAGCGCTCGATCGGTTCGCTTTCCATGATGGAGCGGAAGAGCTCTTGGCGTTGCTTGGTGTCGGCTTGGACGAGCTCCCGGAATTTGCCTTGGGCGATCATCGTCGTCTGGCGGAATTGGTTGAGGTCGAGACCGACGATCTCAGTGACTTTGTCCTTGACCTCGGAGGCTTTGGTGAGCGTCTTTCCCGTCGCGGGGATAAACAACGAAACTTCCGCGGGGACGTGGATCAAGCCATCCTCGGATTTGACCTTGCGTTTGCCTTGGATGCGCTGCTCGGGGGAGCGGACGATGACGTAATCTTTGCCGTTGGCGGAGAACTCCAGCCGGACTTCGGTCTTCACGCTTGGGGATGCGTATTGGGAACGGAGCGATTCGTTGGAACGCGCCGCGTCGCTATTGGAGCCATAGAGGGCATAGCAAATCGCGTCGAAGATGGTGGTCTTGCCCGCGCCGGTATCGCCGTTGATGAGGAAAAGTCCGTCCTGCAGGCGTGCGAAATCAATCGTGACCTCATCTTTGTAGGGGCCGAAAGCGATCATCGTGAGCAGTTTCGGTTTCATGCGCCCTCCTTTATGACGGCGAAAAGATCCTCGACGAGTTCTTTTTCGTCCGCGTCGAGTTCACGGCCGCCATATTTTTCATAAAACTTCCCAAATAGGTCGACGGGATTGGTTTCCTCGACATTCTCAACCTCGACTTCCTCGGTCGCCTTTGCTTTTCGCGGCAAGTCCGTGCCGAGGTAAAGCGGGAAACGCGATTTGAGTTTCGCGGCGGGATTATCCACATAGGCCTCGTCCTCAAGGCGGGCGAAGACGTAATCGTTTTCGTGCCCGGGCGAAGACAAGATTTCGTCGAGGGTGCCGCTAAGAATGACGAGGTCGTGCGGCAAAACGATGGGCGTTTCCTCGACGCGCACGGTCTTGCCCTGAACGTCCACAATGGAGAAAGTGCGTTTGGCGCCTGCCTCTTTGACGTGATACTTGAGCAACGCCCCGGCGTATCTTGCGTTATGGGAGACGAATTGGGCCTTATGGATATGGCCGAGAGCCATGTAATCGAAGCAATCGAACAGTTTGACGTCGATGACTTCGCTTCCGCCGACCACGCCATCGGCGTCCAAGTCGATGGAAGTCTCAGAACCCGAGGGCAGGACTTTCTCGCCTAGGGGCAAGATGGATTGGTGTGTGACGAGGACGTTGGGCTTATTCGGATCAACGTCCATTTTCCCAATGAGGAACGCCATCGCTTCGTTATAGGAATGGAAATCGGTGTCGAATACGCGGTTCACCTCGCTCGGCCGGAAATAGGGGAGTAGATAAAAGCGGACCCCGGAAATCTCCACTGGCGTCAACGCGTCTTCGAGGCGAGTGACGATATGAACGTTATTCTGCCTTAGGATCGAAGAGGCGACGTGGAGGCGTTCGGCCGAATCGTGGTTGCCGGAGATGATGAGCAAAGGCTTGCCCAAGGCATAAAAGCGGGCGAGGAATTCGTCGTAGGCTTCCATCGCTTCCGCGGAGGGGGCGCTGGAATCATAGACGTCTCCCGCGACGACGATGGCGTCCACGTTCTCTTTCTTGCAGAGGTCGATCGCCTGCGCGAAAACGATTTTCTGATCCTCATAGAGGGGATAATCGTTGAGCTTTTTGCCTAGATGCAAGTCGGCGAGATGAAGGAATTTCATGTCTTAACGGGATGCTGAGGATATTCTATCCTTCCTCGAGGCATTAACCCAATACCCCTAGAGGCCCATGATGAAGTTCGTGAGGCTGCTGGAAAGGATCGGCACGGCCATGCAGATGACGTAAAGGATGTAATAAATGATGTCGGATTTGAATTTGTGGTTCTCTCCCGCCGGCTTGAAGAAAAGGAAGAAGGGGATCATCAAATAGACGAAGGTATGCTTGCCCATTTGTAGAGAAATTCGGACGGGTGAGGGAAGGATGTAGAAGACGACCGTGAAGAAGAGAATCAACCCGCACAAAATTAGGTTTTTGGTGAATTGGACGACGGGGCGCGACATCTGGGCGCTGACGTTTTCCTCACCATAAACGCGCTTGAGGCGGGTGCGGAAGAGGAAGATGGCGAACTCCATGATGAGACCGATGACGAGGCTCGGGAAGTCGCGTAAGAATAGCAAACCGGAGAGCCAGAACGGAATCGTGATTCTGAAGACCTGAAACAAATAGGAGGCCACGAGGGAGGCGATGGTGAGGAGGACCGGAATCGCGGCAAGACTGCGAAACACTTTGCGGTTGATGAACCATTTCGGTGGATTCTCAAAGAGGAAGAAACCGGTGATGGCGAAGATTCCTAAGCCGAGCAAGACGTTTCCGCCGGTGCCCTGGGCCAAGACGGAGATGAATTCCGCCCCAAGCCCGGTGAAGAGGGAAAGAAAGAGCCACAAGGCACAGGCGAGGCCATAGAAGACAAACGCCAAACCCAAGAAGGCCGAGGCGGTGATGCTAAGGTTCCTTCGCGTCTCGGAGATAATGGTGATGACCGAGATGACCAAGACGAAGGCGCCGAGCTGGCGGATGGAGTCGAAGTAGGAGGTGATTTGGGTCGTTTGCCCAGCGTCGCCCGCAAGGAAAAAGGCGGCGAGGCTAGATAGAATTGCCCCAATGAAAACCAAGCCCAAGCCGATGCCGCGGAATACCCATTCGCCGAAGATGGGACGGATGTTTTTCCGCGCCAGCCAATCCTCGACTTTTTCGACGCGCCTTCGCTCCCGGGCTACCGGGGTTTCCTCTTCCTCTTCGGCGGAAGCCTCCACCTCGCTAGGCGGGGCCTCGGCGGAGATGCTCAGCGTTTCCGCGGTAGTGGTCGATTTACGCTCGACGACGCCCCTGGAAATCAGACGGATGCGGCGATCCTCGACCAAAAGCCGTATCCATAGGATGACGAAGAGGGCGATGATTGGGGCACCAAAGAACCAGGACAATGCGAAATATATAGTACGGGCGGTTTCGGCGTTTCGGGTTTCCCCCGCGCCAATGAGGAAATTGAGGTAGGCCGTGCCATCGCTCACGCCGAAGGCCTCCAGGATCGACGGCAACGCAACAAACATGTTGTGGGCTTCGGTTCGGCCTTTCGCTAGGGCGCCGTCGTATTCTTCCGGGGTGAGCCGCTCGGGACACCAAGTGTATTGAGGGGAGACGAGCTCCATGTCCACGGCAGAGGTGACCTGGTAGACGAAAAAGTTGTCGTTCTCTATGCCATCTTTTAGGAACCGCCTGTTGGTCTTGGTGTCGTAGATCGCCACCTTCGCGTAGAAGAGGTTATCGACCCCTTCGGGACGGCCGATGGCGTTCGCGGTGCTGAAGCCGATTTGGATCGAGTAGACGTCGTTGACATAGGTGGCGCTGACGCAGGCTATGTCGGCGCTGTGTCGGTCATCGGGGACACAATAGGCGTATTCTTGTCCGGCGTAGGTCCTCTTGATGGCCTTGGTCTTGGTGATCGGAAGCAAATTTAGGCCGAGATGGTCGTCGAATTCGGTTCCGTTAGCCATGACGCCGCGGTGCAAGGACTGGGCTTCGCTAGGATAAGCGGAGAGCGGGTCCTGCTCGAAGCGGATGATGCGGACGCCTTGGTAGGCGAGCAGCACCGCAAACGAAATCGCGACGATGCCGAGGCTAGCGACGCCAAGGCGCGATTTGAAAAAGCGTCTGACGTTTCGCCAGAAACCGAAGAATGCGTCACGGAACGATTGCTTGCGCACGTGGGCATTATAAACAAGACCGATAAAACCGTCTTGCTATTTTCGCTGGTTAAGGCGAGCGCACGCGATAAAAGGGAGTATCATTCCCTATATGAGAATCGAGGAAAAGATATTCGCCCGTTGCACGTTCGAGCCCCATAAGGCCCTCTCTTTTGGCTTTAAGGAAAACGGGGGCGTGTACGAATATTCGGAGCCGTTCATGGATGGCGCTTTCCTCGCGCGAATCGAGATCCGCGATGGCAAAGTTCGGGGCACCGTCTACGATACCGAACTAAACGAAGAGTATAACGCGGTCTTTGTCGAGGCCTTTTCCGGCGGATTCGTCGGAGAGGTGCGCGAACAATACGCGGAAATTCTTAGGAAGATCAAAGCTTATTGTTTCATCGAGACTGCGTTCGTTTCCGCTCAGGCAAACCGCATCGCCGAAATGGTCGCGGAGCGATTTGAAGAGTATCCGGACCACCCCTTCGAATCCATGGACAATTATGGCGTCTTCCGTTACCCCAAGACGAAGAAGTGGTATGGCCTGATCACGAACGTGCCCAAAAACAAAGTGACCCATAATCCGGACGATGAGGGAAACGTCGACGTCCTCAATTTGAAAATCGACCCAAAATCCCGGGACGAAATCCTTTCGATCGATGGGATCTACCCTGGGTATCACATGAACCATAAGAGCTGGGCCAGCATCGTCCTCGACGACAAAATCGACGACGAAAAAGTATTGGATTTCCTTTCCGTGTCACGCGATTTTGCGACGAAGAAATAGGTCTACTTCTTTAAGTGTGAGAGGATGAAGTAGATACCCTCGATATTGACCATCAAGGTCAGCAAGATGCCGCCGATGGGGACGAAGGTGTCGATTTTCGGGTTTTTGTGATCTCTGGTGTAGGAGAAGAGCAAGATGATCGGGGCGACGGGAAGAAGGGTGATGCCACGGCCAATTCCGGCGCGGAGAAGGCGTTCCGCAAAGAGGAGAAGCGCATATTCCGATGCCTCGACGCCGTAGAACTGGGCGACGGTGAAGGTGAGGATGAGGTTGGCCAGGAAGTCCAAGATGCCGCCGACGGCGAAGACGATCGCCAAGAAGATCGCGACATGGAAGGAATGGCGATTGGTTTGCATGTGCGCATCGTATTCCTCCAAGGTGTGACCCATCTTGAGGAAACGGTGCTCTTTCCACTTGATGGCCAAGGTGATCACGACGAAGACGAGGAAGACGCTGAACGGCTTGAAGGTGAGCCACGGCATCATCCAATGCGCCAATTCGATCGATCCGACGGCGTAGGAATACTTAAACGCAAAGGCAACGACTTCGTAGGCGATGACGAGGATTCCGAGGGAGCGGAACAGCCAAATGAGTTTGCCTTGGAAGAATTTCTTGGGGCGATAGACGATGAAGAACGAGAACAGGGTGCAAAGGAACATGTCCAAGAAAGGGTTGATGCCGCCGCCCATGAATTCACTGAATATCAACGCGATGATGCGCCTTGCGTCTTCGGGGGTATCCGCCAGCAGGTTGACGATGGCGAACAGATAACGTTCGATGAACGCATAGTAACCGATGATGATGGCCAAGGCGAGCCCGCCATAGAGGATGAACAATTTCTTGTAGGAATTGCGAGACCTCATGATGACGGAGAAGTTCGCGAGGAGGAACAAGGGCATCATGGTGGTGGCGAGGATGCTCAGGAAGTCTATAAGGAGGCTGTTGGGCTCGCCGATGACGCCGACTCCGGAAGCGATCTGCAGGATCGGGCCGATTTGGGACGCGGCGAAGAAAAGCCAGCCCATAATACGAAGGTAACGGTAGGACAAAGGCCCACGGTAATGGATGTCGTCCGGGGTCTGAAAATTGTCCGCGTCGCGAGGCGCCAATTGTTTTTCGCCGGTTTCCTCAACGGCCTCAGGTTGAAGGACTTCAGGTTCCTTCGGTTGTTTCTTCTTGCCAAACATAACGTGATTATACACAAGGTCGAATATTTTGCGCGAATGTGTATATGAAAAACCCTTCGGCCAACTTGCCAAAGGGATTGATTCGATGTGGTGGCCCCCGTCGGACTCGAACCGACACGCCCTCATCAGGCAGTGGATTTTGAGTCCACCGCGTCTACCATTCCACCAGGGGGCCAGACGAATTGATTTCGTCAGCGGGGATATTCTACTCTTTCGGGCGTTACCTGCCACTAGAAATTTTCCCCTCTTCCCCTGATGGGGTAGAATGTTGCCGATTAGCGATGGAACGACTTATCTTGGTACGCTTGGATGAGGCTTTGCCCTTAAGGGGACACCTTTTGGACGTTCTTGAAGTTAAAGACCGCGAACGGGCGACGAGGTATCGTCGTGAAGAGGACCAGACTCGTTTTGCTTTGGGGCGTTTGCTGATTTCGCGTTTCGTCGGTACCGGCTCGATGGAGTACGGGGACAAAGGCAAGCCGTTCCTAGCTGGGAGAGCTCCGTTCAATCTGTCTCACTCCGGAAACTTTGTCGGGCTTTACGTCGGCGAGACTGAAGTGGGGCTTGACGTTGAGGAAATCTCGCGTTGCCACATGGACATCGTTTCCGGCGCATTCACCAAAGAAGAGGCGGCCTCGATCCATGACCAGGAAAGCTTTGCCTATGCCTGGACGAGAAAAGAGGCCGTCACGAAATGTTTGGGCAGCGGAATATCGCGTCCATCCGAGCTTGGCCTAATCAAAAAAAGCGAAGGCGTGTATCAATATCTTAATGAGCTTTATCGCGTTTCGTCGTTTGCTCTCGAGGGGCACGTCCTCTCGATGGCCAAACAAAACGACGCCCCGTTCCCGGAACCGGAATTCATATCTCCCAGCGATCTGATATAAAAGGGGCTGTAACAAAACCTCACGATCGATGAGGGTGCGTCGCAGCCCTTTTCTTACGGAAACCGTCCAAGGAATCGAACCTCGGGCGCGTTTTCGATCTGATTATACGTCGCCTTCGCGAATCCCCTTCGCCCCATGGC
>SVBF01000007.1 GCA_015058945.1 Erysipelotrichaceae bacterium
GAAGGGCTTTTTTGACTTCGCCGACGGACTTCTCGTCGCAACGGTTGAAGATGTCGGTGAGGGCGGAGTTATAGGTCGAGACGGCGAGGTCGTACTTCTCGGGGATGAGGGAAAGCATGCCATCTTCCATCTCGAAGCAGCCGGACTCGGCCATGAGGTCGAGGATCTCGCCCTCATATTGCCTCATGATGCCGACCGAATAGGTGTCGCGCATGGAGTCCTTGACCGACATCTGGTTCTTGTAACGGGCGTCCCAAAGGGAGTCCCAGGATTGCATGTCGGCCTTGACGGTATCCTCGTCCACGCCGGTGTCCTTGGAGACCTTCGCGGGGTTGAAGAGGATGCCCAAGGTGCCCCACATATAACCCACGGAATAATCCGCCATCGAGCATTCGACGCCGTTGATGGGCGCGGTGATGTTCTCGGTGACCTCGAGGAGGTAGGAAGAGCAATACTCGTTGTAGTTAGGGACGGCCTCGCGGTCGATCGGTTGAAGCATGTCGAGCGACATCATCTTCTGGATGGTGTAGTCCGAGGCGAGGATGAGGTCGTAGGTCGTCTTGCCGGTCTTGAGGGAGGAGAGCATGGTCTCGTTCGTGTCGTAGGTGTCATAGATGACCTTGACGTTGCGTCCGAGGACTTCTTTCTCGTATTGCTCGAAGCCGCTTAAGACGTCGTCATAGGTGACGGTGACTTCCTCTTCGCCCACGGTGTAGGTGAATTCGAACGCGTCCTCACCGATGTAGTCCTCGCAGTTGAGGGCCTTGAGGATGATGAGGTCGCCTTCGTCCCCCGCGGCGCATCCGGTGAGCAGCGGCAAAGAGACGAAAGCCAGGGAAAGGGCCGCAAAAAGCGTTTTATTTCGACGTTTCATGGTTAAGCCTCCCTTCCTTTGCGGGTCTTTTTGACCGTGCGGTTGCGGTAGATGGTCACTAAGATCGCCACCACGAGCACGGCGACGAAGATGAGCGCGGTCAAAGCGCGCATCTCCGGTGGGATCGGGCCCTTCTTGATCTTGGCCTGGACCAAGGTGGAGAGGGTCTCGATGGATTTGTCTCCCGAGAGCAAGCCGGCGCCACGGGTGAAGGCGGTGACGATGAAGTCGTCGAGCGAAAGGGTGATGGCGAGGAGGAAGCCGCTCGCGACGCCCGGCATGATTTCGGGGACGGTGGCTTTCCAAAGGGCCTGGCGCTGGGTGCAGCCGAGGTCGAGCGCCGCCTCATAAAGGGCGGGGTCCATCTGCTGCAGTTTGGGTTTGACGGAGAGATAGACGAAGGGGACCTGCAGGATCATGTGGCCGATGAGCAAGGTCCAGAAGCTGAAGACGTTGGCGCCGCGCAGGATGTAGGACTGGAAGAAGACGAACATGACCGTCAAGGAGAGGGCGATGACAATCTCGGCGTTGACGACCGGGATCTGGTTGACCGACTCGAGGATTTCGCGGCTGCGCTTCTTCGAATAGTAGGCGCCGATCGCGCCGCAGGTGGCAAGGATGGTGGAGAGGACGGAGGAGATGAGGGCGATGAGCAAGGTGTTGCCTAGGGCGACCATGATTTCCTGGCTCTGGAAGAGGTTCTTATAAAGATCGAAGGAGAAACCGGTCCAGGTGCCGATGTTGGTGGCCGTGGTGAACGAATAGGCGATCAAAACCATGATCGGGATATACATCACGATGAGGACGAGCCAGATGACCGACTGGCCGAGCACTTTCGTCATGATGGAGCGGTTCTTCAAACGACGCTCGTTAGGTGAGAGGGTGTTTTTCATTACCAGAGCCTCCCTTTCTCCATGGTTTCGTCCTTATGGAACCGATTGGTGATGAACATCGTGAGGAAGATGAGCGCGAGCATGATGAAGGCCATGAACGAGCCGTCGTTCCATAACGAGTTGTTGAACGAGTTGGCGATGGAGTTGCCAAACAACGTCAATTTGCCCTCCGAAAGCGTGTCGGAGATGACGTAGGAGCTCATCGTGGGCATGAATACCATCTCCGCGGCGGAGACGATGCCGGGGATCGACTGCGGGAGGACGCTGTGGACAAAAGTCTGCGCCGGGTTGCAGCCGAGGTCGCGGGCCGCCTCGATTTGGCTCTTGTCGAGTTTGATCATGGTCGTGTAAAGCGGCAGGATGGTGAAGGGCAGGTAGTTATAGACCAAGCCGATCATGGTCGCGACATAGGGTTGCTCGCCGCCTTTGATGCCCATCATGTAGAGGACGTCGCGGGTCGCGCCGGTGCGGAGGACGAAGTTGATCCACATCGGCATGACGAAGAGCATGACCATGACGTAGTTCTTGTTGACTTTCTTATCCGCGAGCAAATAGGCGATCGGATAGCCGATGAGAAGGCAAAAGATGGTGTTGAGGATGCCGATGAAAAGCGACACCACCAAGACATTGAGCTTCGTCGGCGAGGAGAAGAACTCGACGAGCGAGTTCCAGCTGAACGTCAGGTTGCCGAGGTCGTCCGTCTTGGTGAAGGCGTAGACGAGGATGATGACGATCGGGATGAGGACGAAGAGAATGAGGAAGACGAAGTAAGGGATCGCGAGGTACTTCCTTTTGAAGGACATGATCCGCTTCAGCGTCTTCAGCCCGTTATGGGAACGGTGCTGGGACTTAGTCGATGGCATATTCCTCGATCCCCTTCTTTAACCGCAAGGCGATGTCCTTTTTGTCGATGGCGATGGAAACGAGGTCGTGGACGTTCCAGGTATAGGGGGAGTTCGCGACGAAATCCTCCTCATCGTCGGTGCGGATGATGTATTGCCAGTGGTCGCCGATCCAGACGCTCGAGATGATCGTGCCTTGGCTCTGACCGGCGCTCAAATCGTCGGAGAGGGCGATCTTGTCGAGGCCGACTTCGGCGACGACGGGCGCGTTCTTGAGGTCGTATTTCTTGCCATCGGGCCCGATGAGGTAACCGTCCTCGTCGAGCTTGGAGCCCTTGAGGAGCTGGGTCACGTCGCACTCGAACGGATCCTCGCCGATGATGACGCGGTTGGCGTTGTCGATGAGGGCGTCGGCGTACTGGTTGATGGTGAAGTCCTTGTGCATGAGCTGGAGGTTCTCCGGGTCGACCTTGATGGCGACGGTCTTGCCCACCTCGTGGTTACGGGTATCGCGGCAAAGGACCTCGTTCTTGCCGACTTTGACGATGTATTCGTAATGGACGCCTTTGAAGATCTTGGACTCGATGACGCCGTCGGCGATGCCTTTGCCCGCCTCGACGAGGATGACGTCCTCGGGACGGATGACGATGTCGACTTTCTCGTTGACCTCGAAGCCTTCTTCCTTGGGACATTTCCAGACGGAGCCGATGAAGCGCACGCGTTCGGGCGCCTCGATCGTGCCGTTATAGATGTTGGATTCGCCGATGAAGTCCGCGACGAAGGCGTTGACGGGTTCGTTATAGATCTGCTCGGGGGTGCCGACTTGTTGGATCTCGCCCCGGCGCATGACGACGATGCGGTCGGACATGGTGAGGGCCTCTTCCTGGTCGTGGGTGACATAGAAGAAGGTGATGCCGAGCTTCTTGTGCATTTCCTTGAGCTCGACCTGCATGTCTTTCCTCATCTTGTGGTCGAGGGCGGAAAGAGGTTCGTCGAGCAAGAGAACCTTGGGCTCGTTGACGATGGCGCGGGCGATCGCGACGCGTTGCTGCTGGCCGCCGGAAAGGGTGGAGACGTCGCGGTCTTCCATCTCGTCGAGGTCGACGATCTGCAAGGCGCGGAGCACCTTCTCGTCGATGACCTTGGCGGAGAGGCGCTTCATCTTGATCTTCTTGTTGCCTTTTTTGTCGGTGACCTCGACCGGGATGCGCTTGAGCTTCAGCCCAAAGGCGACGTTATCGTAGACGTCGAGGTGCGGGAAGAGGGCGTAATGTTGGAAGACGGTGTTGACCGGGCGCTTATAGGGCGGAAGGAGGGAAATGTCCTCGCCGTTAAGCAAAATCTCGCCGGAACTCGGTAGTTCGAATCCCGCGATCATGCGCAAGGTCGTGGTCTTGCCACAACCGGAGGGGCCAAGTATCGTGATGAACTCCCCCGCTTTGACGTCAAGATTGAAGTCACTGACGACGGTGACGCCGTCCTCGAAGCTTTTCACGACATGCTTCAAGGCGATGATCGTTGCTTTTTCTTCCATAGATTACCTCCCACTGAAGAAAGACAATGAATGTAGACGTTGAGCGGCTTTTTGAGGAGTCCGATTTCAACGGCGCAAATTGTGGGGACAAAACATCAAAAATGCAACACAATTTTTCGCTCATTTTTTCGCCGCGAAAACCAGCGAAATAAAAAAGTGGCTTTTCATCGGCTACATCGAAGGAAAACGGGATAAAAAATTTTTCAAAAAACGCGAAGGAAAATGGGGGCTAATTTTCGCGTTTCAAACCCTGATGGTTCCCCCACCCCTTTTTTGAACGAAAACCCGGGGTCTTTCCCTAGCGATTCCTCGCCTTTTTTTCGCCACGAATCCGACCCGGTTTTCGCGGTCAGGCATACGCTCTTTCTCTCGTCCTGCTAAAATGGTTGCCATGAAGACGCGCCGTCTCCTTCCATTCCTCGCTTTGCCCCTGCTCCTTGGCGGCATGGTTTCGTGTGGTCAGGAAGAGACCGGAACCCCGGTCAACCTCCGCTTTGGCAGCCTCATCGGCAATCGTGTGGAAGACCCCATCGACAACACCAGCCAGCTCCGCTTCATCAAGAAATCGAAGCTTCGGACCCTCATCAGCGAGAAGGCCAACTTCCTTTTATTGCTCCATGGCTCGGCGGACACTTGCAGTTGCTACACCACCTGGCATAACGAGATCCTCGCCCCTTATGCCAAGCGACATAAGCTTTTGATCTACGCGATCACCCTAAGCGAATTCGAGTCCGATGAGGATTACTATGGCCTTAAGCGCGTCAGCGGCTATGACACCCTCGCCGTCTTCCGCGATGGAGAGGCCGCTTACCAAAAATGCACCGATAACGAGACCGACCCCTTCGTCACCACCTATGCCGGCTTTGCCGAATGGATGGGCAAGCGCGTCAAAGACCCCAAGATCTTCTACGTCGACGAAGAGATCCTCGATTCCTATTACGAAGGTGATACCTCTTTCACCATATATTACGGGCGCGACACGTGCGGGGACTGCGGCTACCTCAACCGCACCGCCTTGGCGAGCTACCTCGATGCCCATGACCACACCGACGCCGATTTCCTCTACATCGACTTCGACGCCTATCGCCCAAGCCGAGGCGACGACGATTACGAAGAAAGGATGGTCACCTATAACGAAATGAAGGCCAAATACGGCCTCGCTTGGTCGGAGGAGAACCCCGCCGGCTATGGCGAAGGCGCCTTCCCCACCGTCTATTACGTCAACCCCGACGGCGTCTCCTATACCGGGGACGTGATCGAGGCTTCGGGCGTCTTCTATAACGAGACCATCGACGAAGAGGGCATGGTCCATGACGCCTACTTCACCAAGGCCCGTTACGAGGAGGCCAAAGACACCTACTTCACCTACCTCGCCGACTCTAGCCTCGCCAAGAAATGGATCGACGAGGAGAACTTCGCCTCCGCCCCCGACAAATCGCGGGCGAAATGGCATGACTTGCTCGCCCCGTTAGAGGAACCGATCTTCAACACCTTGCTCGCCTATTGCGTCGGCGGCAAGTAAGCAAAGAAAAAGAAAAGCCGCCTTGGGGACGTCCCTAGGCGGCTATTTCGCTATTCGATGTCGTTGCCGTTTTCGTCGACGGGAACGAGCTCGTCGGCAGGCGCGCCGCAGATGGGGCACGAACCATCCGGGTTCGCTTCGACGATCATCCCACACACTTTGCAGCGGTACTTCTGAACTTTGGTCTCGGGCATGTGATTACTCCTTTGCCACTATTGTAGCGGAGAAATATCAGTCCGCAAGAGTTCCCATCGGGTCCCACGGATTCAAATGCACGGGCACCTTCTTCGCGGCCGAAATCTGTTCCTTGGTGAGGTATTTGTTCTTGACGACGGCCTGGTAGACGAAGCGGTCGAACCAGGAGTCGGACATGACGTAGTAGCCGCTGCTTCCGCTATCGGTACCCCAGGAGTTCTCGATTTTCCATTTGAGGGGTTTGCCGTCCTCGAGGTCGACGCCGACGATGCACATCGCGTGGTTCATCGCGCTGTGACGGTAATCGAGCATCGCGCCCTTGTCGAAATGGAGGCCGAAGCCTAAGGCGGATTCGTAATCGAAGGCCTTGTCGTCCCAAGCGAAGGAGGCGCGGTCGCGATAGAAGGAGACGTCGCTGCCGAACCAGACGATCTCGCCGTCGAGCAACTGGCGGATGATCGCGTCCTTCATGTCCTTCATCTCCACGTTGAGGTGGTTGATCGATTTGCCCTCGATGACGTTGCCGAGGTAATCGATGGTGAAGTTGCGCATGAAGGGTTTATCTTCGGTGGGCGAATTGATGAGGGATTGATATTCCTCGATCTCCTTGCCGACGAATTTGTCGAAGAAGGACTTCGGGGTGAAGGTTTCCTTATGGAATTTTTCCTTGGAGTCGTTCCATTCGAACTCGAACTTCTTCGGGGGCACCCCAAAGGCGTCGAAGAAGAGGCGATAGACGTTTTCCATGGCCTTGTCCTTGACCGCGCGAATCTCGCTCTTCTTGCCCTTGACGGAGAGTTCGTGGGCCTGATGGGCGAAGTCGCGGATGATCGCGGCGACGAGGAAATTGGTCTCACGGGTATGCTCGGAATGGTAGGTCTCGGGGAAGCAGTCCTTCGGCATCAAGCCGTATTTGCGGACGAGGTTGACGAACATGTCCCATTGGCCGCCGTCGCTGACGGGGTCTTGGAGGATGAATTGGAAGACGCGCTCGTTGGGGGAATACTGGGCCAAGGAAATCACGGATTCCAACGCGAAGTTCGCCTTCTCGATCTTGTCGTAGAGGGAGATGTAATTCTGGCTGAGTTCGAATTGGCCGGTGGTGCCGAGTTTCTTCGCCACGATTTCGCGGAGGACGTTAAGCCCGGCGAAGATCCAGCAACGGCCGGAATTCTTCTGGTTGGTGACGGGCATGGTCTTGATCTCGTTGGAGAAGACCATCGAGGTCTCGGCGATCGCCTGCGACTCATGGACGATGTCGGTGAGGGTTTCGCGGCAGAGGGCGTGGCGGACGACGGTGTTGCGTTGGTCTTCCAGATAATCGGAAAGAATTTTGTTTTGGCTCACTAAATCCAAAGAGCCTTCGATGTTGGGCATGGTGTTTCCTCCGTGACGTAATGAATTTTACCCCTAGTGCGGGCGCGCTTCAATCAAAGTGCGCCCCTCCAAAAAAAGCGCAGACGGGCCACGCTTTTTCCGGGTTATCGGGAGATTTTTATCGCGCCGGCATCCCTCGGCAAGGGGAGGGTTTGTTTTTCCCTGCATATAGAATAACGGCAGGCACAAAGAAATCAAGGAAAAGTTAAGAATAATTAACAATAGGCTAAATCGAGTAGAGCGGCGAGGTTTTAATCTCGCCCGTCCTCTCACACCACCGTACGTGCGGTTTTCCGCATACGGCGGTTCCAATCAACATAACGCCTCCCTACGCTTGAGGTAGTACGTGAGGGGGTTCGTCAGTCCGCCGAGTTCCAGCAGGGAGTCCGACACGAATGGGGCGAACGTCCCGCTTTTTGCGATTTTAGCGTATCGGTTGCCTTGGTTTGCTAAGCCCTTCGCGTTGCGCCTCCTATCGGGTTCCTGTTCGTAGGGTCTCGGTTTCGCCTCCCCCTTCTTTCCCGCCTCGGTCGCCCGAGTAAGGTTGGGGTTGGCTATGCTGGGTTTCTTTACAAGGCCACCCAACGAGGACTTTCACCTCAGGCCTGTGATGTGCCCGTCACATAGAAAAGACCGCCAAGGGGCGCTTGACGGTCAATCTGAAGACTTATTCTTCCTCGGCGGTCGGATCGCCATAGGAGTAATCGAACTGCGCTTCGAGCCGATTGCCATCCCCATCCGCGTATCGCGTGATGAGAGGGACTTCCTCGACTTCCTCAAAGTTCATGGCTATGGCGTGGGCTTCGTAGGATTCGGATTCTTCATCAAGTTCGACGAGAAGCTCTTCCTCTTCGCTCTCTTCGACGCTAAGGACTTCGCCAAAGGCGTAGGAGAGTCCGAAGCCAAAGCCCTCGGGATAGGTGTAATAGGTTTCGCCGAGCACGTCGAGGTAGAGATCCCCTTCCGCGATTTCGGCTTCCTCTTCGTATTGGGCCTCGACGATCCCCTCGAGATCATCGACGTGGGCGAGGAATCGCAAGCCAAAGTCCAGATAAAGGGCGGAGGAGGTGAGGTAGAGGTTAGCCTGGGAGGAGGCTTCCTCATATAAGGCATAGGCCGCTACGCCTTCGATCCGTTCGTATTCTTCCCCGTCTTCGCTCTTGACGACGTAATAGAGCGGCTCCGCGCCTTCTTCCTCTTCTTCCTCTTCTTCATAGCCGCCATAGAGGATTTGGAGTTGCTCTGCCTCCTCACCGATGATGGTGGTGCTGGAATAGAAGGATTCTTCCTCGAAGGAGATGCCGAAGATGGTGATGTAGGTCGCTTCCTCGATATGGTTGATGGAGCGGAAGGAGAGCGAGGCGAAGGGTAGTTCCGTGAGCTGGGCGTATGCCGCGACCGCTTCCTCGGCCGAAGCCTGGACTTTCTCGCGGTCCGCCACAACGCGGTTGCTCCCGCAAGAAACGAGGGCGAATAGGGGCAATGCCAAGGCGATTTTGCGTTTGTTCATGACGTTATTTCCCCTTTTTGAATTTCATTTTATGGAACTCGCGCACCAGTCTCTTGCCCCGTCCTTCCGAATCGCATTCGTCGAGAAAGAGCGAAGGCATGCCTTTTTTCTTCCTTCTGCCATCGTAGACGAAGATACCGATGACATAGAGGGCTAAGGCCGAGACGATGATGATCGCTGGGATCATTGAGCGAGCTCCTTTTCCAGTTTGGCCGCTTCTTCCTTCTTGCAGGCGTGGCGATACCAAAGGTATGCCAGGACGAAGATGAGGATGATGAGCGGGATGATGATGGCGAGGGTCCAGACGAAGTCAAACATGAGGCGAACCATAAGCGCGACGACGTAAGAGGTGCCAAGCCAGAAGAGGATGGTCCACTTGAGTTGGCCCTTGGGGAGTTCGCCTTTGGCCGTGGCGACCGCGGCGAAGCAAGGAATGGTCGTGAGGTTGAAGATCAAGAAGGCGACCAAGCCACCGAGGGAGATGCCCGTGCCCATGACGAGGGCTTCGACGGCCGCTTCGCCACCGGCGACGGTGATGAAGGCATCGGCGACGACTTCCTTCGCGACGAGGCCTAAGGCGGAGGCGAGGGTCATGACCCAATATTCGCCGCCGAGGTTATTGCCAAAGCCGAGCGGGTAAAAGACCGGGGCGGCCATCTGGCAGAGGTTCTTGAGGATGGAGCCTTCGTAAGCGGCGACGGGCTGGCCGAATTCGTCGACCATCGAAGGGATGTATTGCCAAGAAGGCGTGAAGTTGGAGAAGACCCAGATGAAGAGCGCGGCGAGGACGATGATCGTGGACGCTTTGCGGACAAAGCCTTTGGTCTTGTCCCACATATGGATGCCGAGGGCTTTCCACTGCGGGGCATGGTAAGCGGGGAGCTCCATGATGAAGGGCGGAACTTTCTCGCGTTGGGTGGTCCAATGCATGAGGATGACCATCGCGATGGCGAGCACTAAGCCGACCAAGTACATGGAGAAGCCGACGAGATCGGCGTTCCAGCCCCAGCGGGAGGAGAGGATGGCGGCGACGGCGGCGACGGCGGTAACCTTCGCGCCGCAGCAGAAGAAGGCGATGACGCGGATGGTCGCGGTGCGCTCCTTATCGGTGTTGAGGGTACGGGTGTTGATCATCGCGGGCACGCCGCATCCATAGCCCATGAGCATCGGGATGAAGGCGCGTCCGGAGAGGCCGGCGCGGCGGAAGATGCGGTCGAAGACGAAGGCGACGCGGGCCATGTAGCCGGAATCTTCCAATAAGCTGAAGAAGAAGAACAGGCAGAGGATCTGAGGCAGGAAGCCGATGACGGCGAAGAAGCCATCATTGATGACCGACCCGAGCAAACCGATGGTCCAGTCCGGCGTGTTCACGCTCGCTAGGCCCTTTTCGATCATGTCCCAAATCCAGCCGGTGATGCCGTTGGTGATGTTGGCGAGGATGACACCGATGGAATTGATGCCACCGTCAGTCCAGAAGAGGCCCTCGAAATAGGGATTGCCCTCGAAGTTCATCGAGAAGGGCACACCCATGTGGCCGAGGTAGAAGAGGTCTTCCGAGAAAGTGAGGTGGAAGATCAAAAGCAACGCCACGAGGAAGATGGGGATGGCGGCCCAACGGTTGGTCAACACGCGGTCGATCTTGTCCGAGACGGAGAGTTTTTCCTTCGCGGCGACTTTATGTCCGCTGCGGGTCTTGACCAGGTTGGTGGTGATGTATTGGTAACGCTCGTCGGCGCTATCGGCCTCGAAGTCGGTGAGGATTCCCTCTTTGAGGATCTCCTGGCACTTTTTGACGAGTTCGGGGTTCTTTTCGGCCTCGATCTCATCGTTTTCCAGACCTTTGATCGCATGGAACAAGGGATGGCTCACTTCCTGATCCGCATAGATTTTGCAGGCTTTTTCAACCGCTTTTGCGTATTTTCCGGAAGCGAGGACGGTGCTTCCCTTTCGCGGGGAAGAAGCCGCTTTGATGGCGATGGACATCAAGGTATCGAGGTTGCTTTGGTGCAAGGCCGAGATGGCGACGACGGGGCAGCCGAGCTCTTTGGAGAGTTTCTCGGCGTCGATGAATTGCCCGTCTTTCTCCAAGACGTCGGTCATGTTGAGCGCGACGATCATCGGCACGTCCATCTCCATGATCTGCGTGGTCATGTAGAGGTTGCGCTCGAAGTTGGTGGAGTCGAGGACATTGATCACGACGTCCGGCTTCTCCTCGAGGATGAAGTTACGCGAGATGACTTCCTCTGGGGTATATGGCGAGAGGGAGTAGATGCCCGGAAGGTCGACGACGGTCGCGCTTTCCTTGGTCTTCTTGTTGCGGTAGACGCCCTCGCGCTTTTCAACGGTGACGCCCGGCCAGTTGCCGACATACGCCGTCGCGCCGGTGAGGGAGTTGAATAGGGTGGTTTTGCCGCAGTTGGGGTTACCGGCGAGGGCAACGACGATTTTCTTTTCCGCCATGTTATTTGCCCTCCTTCACTTCCACTTCGACGTTCACGGCCTCGTCTTTACGGAGCGAGAGCTCGTAACCGCGCAACGTGATTTCCAGAGGATCGCCTAAAGGCGCCTTCTTGCGGAGATATACCTCCGCCCCTGGTGTGAGACCCATGTCAAAGAGGCGATGACGGACGCGTCCTTCGCCATTCACTTTGACGATGGTACCTGCTTCGCCAATGCGAAAAAGGTCCAATGTTTTGATCATTTTCGTACCTCCGACGTTAGGCCACGATGATCTTCGAGGCCGTAACTCGGTCCAAAGCCAATCGCGAGCCGCGGATCAATACGACCACGGCGCCATGTTGAGACGAAAGGACGGTCACCTTGGTATCCTTGCAAAGGCCAAGCGCGGCCAAACGGGCGCTTTCCTTCGGTTCACATCCGACGTGGCGGATGGTGACTTCTCGATCGATGGGTGCTAGGAAGATCGGCATGTTTCGCTCCAGTTTTGAACCGCAATAATAATATCGTTGCTCATGTGCATTTCAAGAGAAAGTTAAGAAAAATTAACAAAAAGAGTTAATCCTTATTTACTAAAAAGGAAAAACCCGCGCTTCATCGGCTCCTTTTTGGAATCGAGGACTTGGTATCCACGCTCCTTAACCGCCTCGATTCCCGGGGTGAAATCCACTCCTTCTTCTAACAGGAAAGTCGCCTTTCCCTTGAGGTGGCTCGCCTTGACTTTTTTGGCCTTAGGCAAAGCGCGGCGGATGGCGTCGCAGACGTGCGCTTCGCACATCGAGCAATGCATCCCTTCGATTTTCAATGTCACTTGTTCCATGTTTAGATTACTTAACTTTCCGTTAGTTTAGTCGTTTTCTTTCCTTTTAGGAAGAGTAGAATGACCAACGAGGTCAATAATTATGGACAAAGACATTCAACGTTTCATCGATTACGTCAAAATCGACACCCAATCCGACGACCAATCCTTCACTGTGCCAAGCACCGCGAAGCAACTCAATCTCTCCCGTAAGCTGCAGGCCGACCTCAAAGAGCTCGGCATCGATTCCGAACTCGACGAATTCGGTTGCGTCTACGCGCGTCTAGACGGAGAAAAGGGACTCGACCCCATCGGGCTTAACTCCCACGTCGACACCGCCTTGGAATGCTCGGGCGAAAACGTCAAACCCAAAATCATCGAGAATTATGACGGCGGACGCATCGAACTCGGCCATGGCTATTCCATGTCCCCCGCGGAATTCCCAACCCTTGGCGACCATATCGGCGATACCCTCATCACCACTTCCGGCGACACCTTGCTCGGCGCCGACGACAAGGCGGGATTGGCCATCATCATGGCCGTCCTCGACCATTACGTCTCCCATCCTGAGGAGAAGCACCACCCCATCTGCGTCCTTTTCACCCCCGACGAGGAAATCGGCCGCGGCCCGGACCACTTCAATCCCGAGAAGTTCGGTGCCAAATATGCCTATACCGTCGACGGCGGCGTCTATGACGAAATCGCGTGCAAGACCTTCAACGCCGCCCATGCCGACGTGATTCTCCATGGCATCTCCATCCACCCCGGCGAAGCCAAGGGCAAGATGGTCAACGCCTCCGACCTCGCCTTCGCCTTCGACCATGCCCTTCCCGCCGAAAAGCGTCCCCAATTCACTGAAGGGTATGAGGGCTTCAACCATCTCGTGAGCCTCACTTCCGGCGTCGACGAGGCCAAGATGCATTACATCATCCGCAACCACGACCGTGCCAAGCTCGAGGAACAAAAAGAAGAGTTCCGCAAAGCCAGGGAAGCAGTCCTTAAGGCCTACCCCGGCGTCACGATCGACCTATCCATCGGCGACGACTACCGCAACATGAAAGAAGTCATCGACACCTGCCCCGAATGCGTCGAAAAAGTCTGCAAAGCCTACGAAAAACTCGGATTCAAGCCCATTTGGAAACCCATTCGCGGCGGCACCGACGGCGCGGGATTCTCCTTCAAGGGAGTCCCCACCCCCAACCTCCCCACCGGCTCGTTCAACCACCACGGCCGCTTCGAATATCTCTCGGTCACCGAGTTCAAGCGCATCAAGGCGATCGTCATTGAGATGCTCCGCGCCGAATAAACAAATCGCGGTCCGAATGAAAGGGCCGCTTTCTTTTATGCAATAAAAAACCTCCCGGCGTTCGGGAGGATGGTTCGCTATTGGCTGGGGTGACTGGGATCGAACCAGTGCATGCGGATTTCAGAGACCCGTGCCTTACCGCTTGGCTACACCCCAAAGCGGGATTAATTGTACACGTTTCGACCTGTCGGTCAATGACTTTCGGCGCGAGTTTTGGCACGGGCGCGTGACTATCTTAGGCATCAATGTTAAGTATCCGCCCGCAGTGCGTGTGCACTATTGCCTTTTTGGTCTTAGGTTTTATCCTAATTAATGACATGAAGATCTTCGACGCCCACGCACACATTGCGTCTTGGCCGACCTTGGAGGAGAGCAAAAGCGACCTCCTTTTGGGCATGCTTCAGCATAACGTCGAGGCAAGCCTCATCTCCAACGCCGACTGCGCCACTTTCCCGAGTGAACGCAAGCGTGACGTCCCTTCCCTTAGCGCAGCCAGTGGCCTACGCATCGCCATCGAATTCGCCAGGGAATATCCCGGCAAGATCTATTGCGGCGCGTGGGTAACCCCGCGCAGGGAGAAGGTCCCCTCCAAAGATTTGGTCGCCCTTATCGAAGATAACCTCGACGTGGTGAAATGCCTGAAGCTGCATCCGTTTTGCGAACGAATGTCACCCGACGATCCCAGGATGGACCCCTATTACGATTTGGCCGAACATCTCAACCTTCCCTTCCTCGTCCACACGGCCCTCGACCCGGATTCCTCGATCGGATGTCTCGTCGCCGCGGCCAAAAAGCGACCGAACGTCCGCTTCGTCGCCGCCCACTTGGAATTATGTTCCAACCACCTTTACGCAATCGACGCCATCTCCGATTTGCCTAACGTCTACTGCGACACGGCATGGGTGGAGATGAACATCGCCAAAAATGCGCTTGAGACCCTCGGCCCCGGACGCGTGTTCTTTGGCACCGACGCCCCGGTCGATGGCTCGTCCACCTTGGACCACCCCTTCTACCGAGCCTACTTCGAAAACGCCGAAAACTTGGATCCAACCACCTATGAGGCGTTGATGCGCGAAAACGCGAAGACCTTCTACAAGATCCCCTAACCCGTCATATCATAAGGAGTCATAATATGAAGACATTGCTCGTCGGCTTCGGCCCCTACGCCGGAGACAAAGAAAACCCCGCGGAGAAGATCGTCCGTTCTTTCTCCTCCAAAGACGTCAAGCCCCTCGTCCTCGACGCGAGCTACGCCAAAGTTCGCAAGCTCGATGAGGTCATCGCCAAGGAGAAACCGGATTTCGTCATCACGTTGAACCTCTCCCCCTTCCGTAAGGAACCGGCCATTGAGGAATACGCCTATAACGAGATGAATTCCGTCCAGCCGGACATCGAGGGCCAGATCATGCTCGGCGAGAAGATCGTCGAAAGCGGCCCGAAATCCCTCAATTGTCCCCTCGACATCCCCTCCATCCAGCAATATCTCGCCTCCAGGGGCAACGCCATCGCGATCTCCATCGACCCCGGACGCTTTGTCTGCAACGAGGCCTCTTATCTCGCCCGTCTTTCCGGCGTGCCTTCCCTTAGCCTCCACGTCCCCTTGGAAAAAGACTTCCCCATCGCGGAGGAAGTCGAGATCATCGAAGGGCTCATTGAATACTTCGAGGCCAGTCGCTAAACGGAATCGATGTCGTCTTTGTAAGACAATGAGGAGGACCGCAAGCCACGGTCCTCTTTTTCTTGTTCCAATCCGCGGAGGTCCGATCCGGCCTTGCTCAGGCGCTTGGATTTCCCTTTGACGTACTTTTTCCTGAATTTGGGCATGATGTAATCTCGCGAGGCATTATACTGGTTCCATGAAAATTTTGATATTCCTCGCCGACGGATTCGAGACCGTCGAAGCGCTGCTCACCCTCGACCTACTCACGCGTTCTCACCGCTTTGAGATCACGACCGTCTCCATCTCAGGGCAAAAGAGCGTCGCCTCTTCCATCGGAGTCAACGTGGAAGCGGATGCCCTTTACGAAGAGATCGACCCCTTCGCCTTTGACGCGATTATCCTCCCCGGAGGCAAAAAAGGCGTCGATAACCTTAAGGCTTTCGCCCCGCTTTCCTTACTTTTGCCCTCGTTCCTGGAAAAAGGCAAAGACGTCCACGCCATCTGCGCCGCCCCGAGCATCCTCGGGTCGCTCGGTTTGCTCAACGACCTCCCCTACACCTGCTTTCCCGGCTTCGAATGCGGCGAAGGCCATTATCAGGACGTCGGCGTCGTCGAGACCGCCCACATCATCACCGGCCATTCGATGGGATACACGATGGAATTCGCCTCCGCCATCATCCGTCATTACTATGGCGAGGAGGCCGTCAAATCCACCCATCCTGGGGTATATGGCCTAAGATAGTCCCCACTTTTATCGAATTACTTTCTTCCACGCGCGAAAAAAAGGATAATGTTGCCCATGAAAGCCAAAGACCTCGCCACATCGGCCAAACGAGTCCAATTCCTCTATAGCGACTTCACCATCGCCGAATCCATCAAGAAGATGGAGAAATGCCATTACACGATGATCCCGGTCATCGAGCGCAACAGCGCCCGTTATCTCTATTCGGTATCTTCCGGCGACCTTCTTCATCACCTCGTCCTCAACGGGGACATCAAGAAAGTCCTCGACGACCCTCTTTCGACCGTGCGCATCGACCGTCTCACGCTTTCGTGCAACGAAGACGTCGAGGTGACGGAGCTCTTCGACCTCGCGGTAAACCAAAACTACATCCCGCTGGTCGATGGGAACGGGACCTTCCGCGGCATCCTTACCCGCCGCGCGATCCTCTCCTACCTCATGCCCGCGAAAGAAGGAGAATAAAACATGCCAGATTGCGACAACAATTGCGCCGCCTGCGACAAAGACTGCGCTTCCCGCCAAGCGGAAAACCTCAAAGTCGAGGCCAACGAACTTAGCCACGTCAAGAAAGTCATCGCCGTGGTTTCCGGCAAAGGGGGCGTCGGCAAATCCCTCACCACCTCTTTGCTCGCCGTAAACGCCAGGCGCAAAGGCCTTAACGTGGCCGTCATGGACGCCGACCTCACCGGCCCCTCCATCCCCAAAGCCTTCGGCTTGACCGAAATGGCTACGGCGGACGAAACCCACATCTACCCCGTCCGTACCAAAACCGGCATCGAAACCATCTCGCTCAACCTGCTCCTCGATGACCCCAAGTCCCCCGTCATTTGGCGTGGGCCGATCCTCGCCGGACTCATCAAGCAGTTCTGGACCGACGTCGCTTATGGCGAAATCGATGAGCTTTACATCGACATGCCCCCAGGAACGGGCGACGTGCCTCTCACCGCGTTCCAATCCTTGCCGATCGATGGCATCGTCATTGTGACTTCGCCCCAAGACCTCGTCTCTCTCATCGTCGAGAAGGCCGTTCGCATGGCGGAGATGATGAACATCCCCATTCTTGGCATGGTGGAGAACATGGCTTATCTCGATTGCCCCCACTGCGGGGAGCGCATCTACCCCTATGGCCATGGTAACGAAGAAGAGGCCAAGCGATTGAACATCCCCTTCTATGCCTCCTTGCCGATCGATCCGCGTCTTGCCAAGGCGGTCGACGAAGGAAAAATCGAGGATTACGAAGGCGAATATTTGCTCGATTTAAGCGAACGTTTGCACTCGATTTAATCGCAAAAACCCCATCAAATCCTGAAACCACGCAGATAATTGCGTGGTTTTTTTCGATCCACTTTGTTACATGAATCCCACGATTAAAAACACTTTAGTAGGAAGGGAGCCGCACCGGTTCTCGCCGAATGAGTCGTGGAGAAAATACAAATCTAATTGCATATTTTTTTGAAAAAGTATGCAGTTAGATCTTGTAATACTTTGCGTATTTTCCGCTTTGTATCATCTGAATTTGCTTTTGCTTCACAAGTTCACCCAACGCTTTTTCTATTGTGGTTCTCGTCAAATTGATAAGGACTTCCTCGATATCAGCTTTGCTTATTGGTGCTTTGGCGTCGTTTATCACTCGCAATGTTTTGTCATTTGCGAAGCCGTGCATCGAATTAACTTCAATAATATAGGCTAACTTGGAATAACCATCCTTTAAGCAATTGAGCATAAAATGAACAAAGAAACCGTAATCGTTATTGCTTTCGTGCCATCCGATCGAAGACTTTTCCAAGGCTTCGTAATACCTTTCAACATTATTCAAAATTACGTATGAAAGAGAATAATAGCGATCTAAATCATAGCCGTATTTCAAAAGCAAAAAAGTCGTTAAAAGTCTCGACACTCTTCCGTTGCCGTCATAAAAAGGATGTATGCACAAGAAATCCAGTATGAAGACAAAGATCGCTAATAACGTATTGCACCCAACATCATTCGCGCATTCGTTAAACTGATATACCAAATTGCCCATTAAGCCTTCGACATCTTGCGGCTTAGAAGGAATGAAAACAGTTCTCACCATGTTTCCGTCCATATCGAATTCGCGGATATAGTTTTGTTCGGTTTTATATTTGCCGCCAAAATCAGGAGTCAAAGACTCATAGAGGAAATAATGCAAATCTTTGATATAAGACTCTGAAAGGGATTGGTATTTATAGACCTCAAAAACATTTTCCAGCGCCTTGTTGTAGCCAAATAGGAAATACTCCTCTTTCGTTTCTGGATCCATATGTTTCAAAAGGATATCTTCTTCGCGTCGTTTATTTACCTTAATGCCTTCAATCTCGTTGCTCGAAGTAACGCTTCTTCGTTTGTTTAAATCATGTAAACGATTGAGCTTGATCTTTTTAGGCAGATTAAAGGCTTTCCCTCTATTTACTTCGACAGCCTGAAGCATGGAGATAATCAAGGGGTCGTTTAACCTTGAAACCTGTTCCTTTAAATCAATGAATCGCATGTCATTTTTGTAATATGATTTCAATTATTTGTCAATTTTAATTGCATATTTTTTTGAAAAAGTATGCAGTTAGAATAATCGATTCGGTATGTTGTAAAATGCCTGAAGCGCAATAAAAAAACGATAAATGGCTTTTTTGATGGTCATTTATCGTGCTTTGCCAAGTCTGGGGCGCAATACGGGAGTCGAACCCGTTCATGCTCGGTTCACAGCCGAGTGTGTTCACCGTTTCACCAATTGCGCCACGGCTTGATTAATATACGAGCCAAAGGCGGCTAAAGCAAGCGATATTTCCCGATTTGGACTAGATTATCTTCCGCTTCTTCATCTCTTCCAAGGCGAGGCGTAGCGTAGGCAATTCCCTTCGCTTCACTAATCCCGCGACCTTTTCGTTGCTTTGGGCTTCATAACGCGTTATCCATTCCTCGATGGGAAGGTAGAGCGTTTCCTGGATAAAGAGGTCCCCGCTAGAAGCGAAATGGCGACCGACTTGCTTTTTCCTTCGGGCCAAGAAAAAGCGATTGTGGTTCTCGCGTTGGATCAGATTATAAAAGTCATGGACGTCGCATAACGGGCAGATGATCTCGACCTCATAGCCGAGTTCTTCCCGACATTCGCGGCAGAAGGCTTGCTCGAAATCCTCGCCTTCGTCCACCCCGCCACCGGGCGTCTCGAAATAATGCTGGTCGCAAAACATGTCATTGCGGTAGATATGGTGGATCGCGACGCGGTTTTCCTCATCGAGGACGATGCCGCGCGCCACTTTGCGCAGATGGCTCACCCCGGTGAACGGGTATTGGTCGTCTTGGAAGGAAAAGGAAACCATAACGGGATTATCTTACGCGCTTAAGCGCATGTGGCAAAGCACCCAAAGGGGCGTAAAATATGCCTATGGTCTTACGTAACCGTTTGATTGCCTTACTCTTGCGCATCGCGATATTCGCCTTATACGTGACCTCGGTCGGGGTCTATATCCCACAGTTTGGTTCCTTCTGGGTCGCCATGTGCTCCTTCAGCGTCGAAATGGGCATCGCGGGTATGGTCTTGGTGGGCTTGGAGATCGTCTTTAACCTCATCGACCTGCGTCATGGCATACACGGTGTTCCCGCCGGGCCCTATATGCCCATCGGTTTGCCCATCAACGTCTTTTGCATCTTGTCGGGCACGCTTTATTTCACGAGCCTCTTACCGATAAACGCCGCCCCAGGTGGCACTTATGCCTTGCTTTTCCACCTCACCCTCATCATCGGTTCTTTGGTCGATTGGATCCTGCTCGATGAAAAGGGGACCGTCCGCTTCGTCAACGGCTTCGTCGCGCAGCTCTATCCGATCTTATTCTTTATCTTTGCCTATTTCCGCACGGTCATCTGGCCGAGCGTCCCCGTCTATAACGGCTTCATGTACCCCTTGCCGTTTTTGGATTACACGAACCCGAACATCGTCGGTCATGCCTTCGGTTTCTTCGGCCTTACGCTTGGAAGCGTCTCCCTGGCGATCTTCATCAACAACCTCCTCGCCGGGCGATATGGGTTTATCTTGAAGGCCGAGGATTGATGGAACGATAAAAGCCATGGATCATCGGCAGCAAGACATAGCCGCCATAGTTCACGAAGACATCCACGACCGTCGGCGAACGCCCCGCGATGAAAAGCTGGATGATCTCCCCTAGCGAGGAGAGAAACGCGCCATAGACGAAGAAGAGGATCCGCGCGGTCCTTCTTTTTAATGAAGCGACGAAGAAGAGATAGCTGAATAAACCGGTGAGGACGAACAGACAAAAATGGCCGATAAACTTCGAACCGAAACCCATCAAGGCGCGCACCTCGTCGTGGCTTAACCTCCCGAAGAAGAAATGGTCATTGATCCAAGGACCGATGACACCGGCGGCGTTTGCATACGTCGCCCCCGAATTGAGCGAAGTATAGACCACGAGGATCGATAGCCCGAGCGCGACGATGCCTAAAATCGCTTTTTTCATGCTTAGGCATTTTACGGTCTATCCGCGCTTTCGTTAACCTTTTTGTCCAGTGGGCGGGCGAAATGGAGTTTCAGGAGCTCTTGGATCAAGGTCACCCTACCGCCCTTGAAGACGCGTTTTAGGTGATATCGGCACTGCTCGTGGGTCACTTCAAGAAACACCAGTTGCACCGCCCCGCTTTGCGCATAGGCGCGGCAATAAAAGAAAGACTGCCGTTCCGTATCAAAGCTCACGAAATCCGGTTTGCGCAAAATGCTCGAGAGTTCCTCGATGTAGGCTAGATATGTATCCGGCCTTTTGGACGCGATGTCGTTAAGTTGTTCCTCGCGAAGATAGATGTTGACGTCCCCGCTTAAGGAAATGTCCAAGGCGCGCTCGGTCGCCCGGTTGATGCGCCCTACTTTTAGTGGTTCGTTATACATGGGCTTACCTCCACCAACATATACCGAGGAAACAAGGCTTTTGGCTCAAAAACTTTCAAATTCTTTTTCTATCCCTCCAAATCATTACGCGCGATAATGTTTCTAATGAAACCGATACATTTTGAAACCGGTCTGTTCGTGGCCGATACTTACGGACAAAAAACCCCGCGCCCGACGCTTCCGGAACTGGCCGAGCCCTTCGCGGTCCAAGCTGGCAAAAAGGCGACGATTGGCATCGTCAGTAGCGACGAGATCCCTTTCTTCTTTGCGGTCGAAGGCTTGCTCGGCGCGGCGAAGATCACTTTGGAGGACGCGACGAAGGAAACGTTCGTCAATCGCCTCCATGCCGCCTTCACCCAATATAACGTCGACCCGTCCAAGGTCGAGGTCTATATGGGTCCTTGCCTCACCTTCTCCCACACCTTCGTCGAGCGTAAGCTCATCGAGGAGATGATGGACCGTGGCTATCGCGCCGCGTGCAAAAGGACCGATGGGGTAGATTTCCTCGATGTACCCCTCCTTGTGCTCATCCAGTGCCGTCGCCTTGGCGTCAAAATGGAGAACATCCACATCTCCGATTACGACACCTTTGAGAATCCGGAATTGCTCTTTAGCAAGCTTCGCGGCGATGCCGGCGATAACCTCACCATCGCCAAACTAAGGTAAAGAAAACGAAAGCCCTGGCCGATTTGGCCAGGGCTATTTTTGTTGGTTAGCATATTTGGATTCCGCTTCTTTTTCCGCGGGCTTCTTTGTTTCCTTTTCCGCGGATTTTCGCGCGTTATCTTTCGCTTTTTGTTCCTTTTTTGCAGCTTTTTCGTTGCTCTTTTTGGCTTTGCGCTCCTGTTTCATGTATTCGGTCATTTCGCGCAAGGTCATGTCCTCAAGCTGGTCCATGGTAAGCTTCTGCGCTTCCTTCTTGCGCTTCTTCTCCACGCGCTCAGGAAGTCCGTCATATTCGGACTTCATCGGCACCGGCACCTTATGGGTGAGCTCGATCTGCGGGAAGGCGAACTGGATGCCGACGCGCTTACATTCGTCGAAGGCATGATCCATGATGTAGAAATAAACGTCCCAATAATCCCCGGCATCGCAATAGCAAGTTAGGAAATAGGTGATGGAAGAATCCCCAAGGGTCTTCAAACGGCATAACGGAGCCGGATCCTTATAGACAAGTCCGCAGGAGAGCATCACGTTGAGGAGGGTCTTCTTCGCTAATTCCGTATCCGATTCATAGGCGATCGAAAAATCAATCGCGACACGGCGAGACGCATAAGCGGTGAGGTTGGTGGTCGCGCTATTGACCATCATATTGTTCGGGATGGTGATCTGGGTGTTGTTGGGGGTCTTGATCGTGGTGAAGAGGAAATTGATGTCCTCAATGTTACCCTCATTGCCATTGACCTGAACGAAATCACCCGTTTTGTATTTGGTGGATCCCACGAGGATGATGCCCGCGGCGACGTTGGCGAGGAATTCCTTTAGCGCCATGCCGATGGCGAGCACCGCGGCAGAGAAGGCCGTGGTGAGTCCGGTGATGGGGATGCCCATCATCGCCAAAAGCAAAAGCACGAGAATTACCGCGAGGGTCAAACGGACCGCGGCGGCGATGAAACGGATCGCCATCTCGTCGATCTTGCGACGGCGCATGATTCTCTTTAGCACGAAAAGAATCACCCGAATCAGGATGATGCCAACAATCAAAGTGGCGAAGAAACCGATGATATTCCAAATGTTGTTTTGGAAGAACTCAACGACTTTATTCCAGATTTCCTGCCAATTCATGGGAGTATTATCCTTTCTTTTGGTATTCGAGACAAGATACACGCGCCCGCGTCATAGTTTTTTGGAGATGGAGACCACGTTTTTGCCGTTGATGCGATGATATGTGATCTCATCCATCAAGCGCTGCACCATCAGCCAACCGAGTCCACCGACGGGTGCCCCACTTTCGCGTTCGTCCACCCTCTTCTCTTTCACGTCGCGCGGATCGAAGGGGATGCCTTTGTCGACGATGGTGATCGTGGCGATGCGCGGCTCGGGGCGATAGACGCAACGGAAATGGACGCCTTGGTCGCTCGGGACGTTTCCGTATTTGACGATGTTGGAGAAGATCTCGTCGATGCAGACGAGGAAATTGTTGAGCACCGGGCCTTTGACGTCGATCGCTTTCGCGCAGTTGGTCATGTATTCCCTTACCGCCGCACCTTGGGAGAGATCAGCGGCAAACGTCACTTCCTGGGCAAGGACGGCTTCACCGGCATAGGCAACGACGAGATAGGTGATGTCGTCGCTTTGCTCGGCGTCTTGGGTGAATTCGCCGACAGAGTCTTCTAACTCATGGCCGAACTCGACGATCGACACCGCTTCCCCTTCGCGGTAATTGAGGAATTTGAGGAAGCGTTCCTCGCCAAAGAATTCACCCTTGGCGTTCTTCGCCTCCGTGATGCCATCGGTATAAAGGATCAAGGCGTCCCCTTCTTTTAGGCGAACCGACTGATCCGTCACGCAAGCGTCCGGCGTCGAGCCAAGGACGAAGCCACGGGCGCAGTTAAGGGGGATCCATTTGCCTTCTTTTCGATGGACCATCGGCGGGTTATGCCCCGCGTTAGCGAAGCAAAAATCACCGGTTTCCACGTTGAGGATGCCATAGAAGCAAGTGACGAACATGCTGGATTCGTTGCCTTCGTAAAGGAGCCGATTGACCTTCTCCATCGTTTGCTTCGGCGAGACGTCCACCCCATAGCAGGCGCGGAAGGACGTGATGGCCTTCATCATGAACATGGCCGCGGGCACGCCTTTGCCGGAGACGTCGCCGATGAGGACGCCGAGGTGGGTTTCGTCGAGCCAATGGTAGTCATATAGGTCGCCGCCGACTTCCTTGGCTGGGCGAAGCTGGGCCAATAAGGAGATCCGTTTGTTCTCGAAAACGGGGGCGGGCAAGGCGGAACGTTGCAGCTCTTCGGCGACGGAAAGCTCCGTGTCGATGCGGGATTTTTCCTTCACGGCCGAAGACTCGGATTCGAGTAGCCTCTTGGTGCGCACGTTAAGCGCGTTCGAGGCGAAGAAAAGCAACGTGAGGAAAAGCGCCCTGGCGAAATAGTAGTAGCCGAGTACCGCGAGATATCGGTTCGTCCCCTGCAACAACAACTCGTGAAGGAAAGCGAAGCGGTCCTGTGGGGATTCGGGTTCGAAGACCACCCAAGCGCCCTGCGCTTCGTCATAAAGGACGCGGCCAGCCGTGAGCAAATTGGGATCGTATTCGCCGACGAACATGCCGGCGTAAAGGCAAATCAGCATCGTGAGTAGCGTCGATCCGAAGATGATTTTTCCTAAGCGCGGGTTGTAGTAATGGTTCGCCAAAACGATGATGAGGGCGTAGCCGATGATGCCGTGTTTGGGCAAAAGGACGTTCGTGCTGCCGATCATCGCGAGAATCGTGAACAGGATGTAGTACTTGAAACCGGCCCGCTCCACCATTTTCGTGCGCCGCCAATAGAGGTTGGAGAACAAAAGCGCGGCGACGATCGGAAGATAAATATATACGGGAACGTAGTTATGTAACGGGAAGATGTGGCAGATATAAAGGATCAACGCGATGATGACCGCGCCACCGGCAAACCCGGAGATGAGGCACATCGCGCGGTTGGCTTCCGTCTCGTTTTTGGCGTATAGCGGGTTGCGTGGGGTGAAGAAGGAGCTAAGCGCCTTGGGCGTTTTCATATGTCACTCCTCAAGGAATAGTCGCCTTCATGGATCACCCCGGCCTTACGGAGGATCAAATCGAACAAGAAGACCAAGACGATCGGGGCGAGGACGCAAATACAGACGATCAGCGTCCACGTGACCCAAGAATCGAAACCGAGGGCCGAGAGGAAATTGATCGGGCCGACGAGTCCGGAAGTACCCATGCCCGCGCCGACGGAAAGCGTCGCGGCCATCGCGGAATCGACGCCGTTAAGCGGAAAGAGCATCGCAAAAGGTCCAAGGATCGCCGAAACGACGATTGTGGGCAGCCAAACGATGGGTCGGCGGACGATGTTCTTGAATTGGAGCATCGATGTGCCTAGCCCCACGGCAAGCACCGCGCCCCACTTGTTGTCCCTAGCGGTATGGACGGCGAAACCGACCATTTGCACCGAGCATCCGATGAGGGCGCTCGCGGCGGCGAGGGGGACGTTGCCGATGCGGATGGCGACGCAGATCGCCACCGAGGAAATCGGGGCGGTGAGGGCCATGCCCATGAGTACGCTAACGATGATGCACATGAGGAAGGGCACCGCGCCAAAGGACACTTCGATGAGTTTGCCTAAACCAATGGTCACGAAATGGACCCATTCCGCCAAAAGGAAGGAATAGAGCATGGCGGTCAACACCCCCACCAGCGGGATGAGGATCAAATCCACCGGCGTCTTTCGCACCATCACGTAACGCAAAGTGATCGCGGCGAGGATGACGCTCACATAGCAAGAAAGCGGGTCGCCGATCGAAGCGACGGTCCATTGGGCCAGACCGAGGTCGGCGTTTTGTATCCAGTGAAAGGCGTAATTGCCTAGGAAGCCCGCGGCCATCAAGGTGACGATGGTGACGCCGTTTCGCTTCAAAGACAAGCCGACGCCTAAGCCGATGCCGGCGCCCATGAGTCCCTTTAACGCCGACGCCCAAACCGCGATGCCCTCCATATGGGGAATCTTGGCGAAAAGGTCGACGATCGTACCGATGATCAAGGTGCCGAAAAGACCGATGGCCATGCCATTGGTCGTCTTCATCAAGTACTCCCGCACCTTCCTCAAAAAAGGAAAACGAGGGGTTTTTGCAGCCTCATCCATAGAAATTACGCAAAGCACTCCTTGATTAGGGCGACTTCGGCATTAAATTCGTCCACGATGGTTTTCACTTCGTCCTTATGATCGGCGATGGCGCCCTCTTGGCAAGAACGCACCTTTTCCGTGAGGTCGACGCAAAGGCCGTAAAGCCTAGACAAAGCGAGGTTTCCGGCGACGCCCTTTAACGCGTGCACGGCCTCGAAGATGGCTTTTCCATTCCCCGACTCCCCCGCCTCGACGAGCGGGCGGATATCGAAGGTGTCCGCGAACTTCGTCAGGAAGCGGCGGATTAAGGCGTCGTTCATCAAACGGGTTTTGGCTTCGGCATAATTCCCGCCGACTTTTTCATATAGTTCTTCGATGGTCATGCGGCAAGCTCCTTTTTGGCTTTGTCAAAGAATTCGTCGCCCGGAATGGGCTTGGAGAAATAGTAGCCTTGGATCAAATCGACCCCATAATCCTTGAGGACTTGGACTTGATCGGCGTTTTCCACGCCTTCCGCCGTGCTCATTAGGCCCATGGTCTTGCCGATGCCGATGATGCTTTGGACCAAGCGGGCGTTCTTTTCGGACTTGGCCATGCCACGGATCAATTGCATGTCGATCTTCATAACGTCCAAAGCCAAATCGCCAAGGATGGTGAGGGAGGAATAACCGGAACCGAAGTCATCAAGTTCAATGCGGTACCCATCCTCATGGAATTCGTTGACGACGCGGATCAATTCGTCGGCGTTATTGCCGGCCGCGCTTTCGGTGACCTCGAGATGAAGGGTGTCTTTGTCAATGCCTTCGTCGGCGATGATCCCATTGAGGAATTCCCTTAGGCCGTGGTCGAAGATCTCGACGCGACTCACGTTGACCGAAATCGGGATCTTTACCCCAAGTTCGCGGTCCAAGCGCCTTAGCATCGCCGCCACTTTTTGATAGACAAAGCGATCGAGATGGCGAATCAAACCGTTTTCCTCAAACAAGGGAATGAAAACACCGGGGCTGATCATCCCAAACTCGGGATGGGCCCAGCGGATGAGCGCTTCCGCCCCCGCTAAGACCGGCTTATCGCCACGGACATCGTATTTCGGCTGATAGAAGACTTTGAATTCCTCGTTGCGCAAGGAACGGTCGAACCCCTGCACCAACTTCTCGTTGAAGACGATGCGGTCATGGACGAAACCATCAAAGAAGGCGATGGACTTGGTACGGTCATGGAGAATGCCGGCATAGGAGTCCTTCGCGTGGTCGATGATGGTATGGAGGTCCAGATTGTGGTCGATGTGGGTATAGACGCCGAACTTGAGATGGCGACCATCGTCATGGCACGCCTCGCGCACCATCTCGCCAAGCCGTTTCACCAACGGTCCATAATCCTCAATGTGGTCGCAGCACCAGAAGATCAAATCCTCGTCGCGCCGCGTTCCGATGCCATGGCCAAAGGAAAGAAGCTCCCGGCCGATCGCGTGTTGGATTTGCTCCATGAAGGCGTCGCCATAAAGTTCGCGCGTGATGGAATAGTCTGCGATGCGGATGACGACCATGTCCAAATCGGCGTCGCTTTCAAGGCGGGATTTGACGTAATAGTCGAAGTACTTGCCGGTATATAGACCAGTGACGTCATCGGTGCTGGTCTGACGGATCATGAGCGCGGACTCGCTTAACTCGATGATGCGCCAAATGCGCGCTCGAATGGCCTCAGGGGCTTCGTAAGGTTTCTTGATGAAATCGATGGCGCCGCCGTGGAGGCTCTCAATCTCCAACTTGGCCTCGGAGGTCAATACGATGACGGGGATATCCGCGATGGCGGGGATTTCCTTTTGCTTGCGCATGAACGCAAAGCCGTCCATGACGGGCATGACGACGTCGAGCAAAATCAAAGAGACGTCCGCCCCTTCTTCGGAAAGGACTTTCAACGCCTCTTCGCCGTTGCCGGCCAAAAGGAGGTCATAATCCTCTTCTAGGAACGAAGAAAGAATCTCGCGGTTGAGCTCCTCGTCCTCGACGATGAGGATCTTGCGCCTTTTGTTCTTGTCCAAGGAAAAATCGAATTTCACGGATTTGATTTTATCATGTGCGCGAAAGGGCGCACGCACCAATTACGCCTCGTCCGCGGGGATGCAGCCGGCCTTGTTTAAGGCAAACTTGGAAACCAGCGGTCCGATGAGCTCATAAACCAAGGTGGAGGTAAGCACCGTGGCGAGGATGAGCGCCCCACTGCGTTCCGTGGCCGGGTTGGAGCCGAACAAAGAACTCGCGGTGGTCGCAAGGCCGATGGCCACACCGGCTTGAGGCACCAAGGTAAGGCCGAGGTATTTTTTGACTTCCGGCGGGGAATGGGTGATGGAGGATCCCGTGAAGGCGCCGAGCCATTTGCCGAGGACGCGGGCGACGATATAGACCCCCGCGATCGCTAAGACGATGAGGCCGTTTTCATTGAAGAAGATGCTGAGGTCCAGCGAGGCGCCGGAGATCACGAAGAACATCATGTAAACCGGCGAAGTGAAGCGGTCGAGCACGTCGAGCGTCCGCCCGGAATCGGGGCGGAGGGAGCTATAGAACGCGCCCGCCATCATGCACATCAGCAGCGAGCTTAATTCGAATCCGCCAAGGGCTTCATAACGGAAGGCAACGTAGATTCCTAAGGACGCAAAAACGGACATTATGCACAAAATGAGGCGGTTATTGCGCGATTTAAAGAACTTATTGCAGAACGAGATCAATAATCCGAGCACCGCGCCAATCGCGAGTGAAAGCACGATTTCGATTAACGGTTTCGCGATCATCTTATAGGCGCTGAACTCGCCTCCGCCCGCGATGGTCGTGGCGATTTGGAAGAGGATGGCGAAGAGTATGAGGGCGGCCGCGTCATCCAAGGCGACGACGGGCAAAAGCGTGTCCACGAGTTCACCCCTGGCGCGGTATTGACGGATGACCATGAGGGTCGCCGCCGGGGCGGTTGCGCTGGCGATGGCGCCTAGTGTCAGGACGATTTCCCAACCGATTTGATCCGGGGCGATGAAATGGGCGGCCAACAAGGCGAGGATGACGAGCAAGGAGCCACCCATCGCTTCCAAGACGGTGATGACGATGACGCGTTTTCCTAACGTCTTTAACGTCGAGACGCGGAAGGAGGTGCCGATCGAAAAGGCGATGAAGCCCAAGGCGACTTGGCTCACCCAACCGAGCTGCTTCACGTATCCGAAGACGACGCCGTCTTTGATGCCGTCGTAGGTGAAATTATTGAAGAGGACGCCGAAGAGGAACGGCCCCATGATGATGCCGGTGATGATGTAGCCAGTGACATTAGGCAACTTCAAAACGCGCATCAGGCGCGTCGAGAGAAGTCCGGCGAACAAAAGAATGGCCACATAGGCGAAAACGGGGAGTGTCATATGTTAAAGCGATCCTTCGTAGTCGGCGATATCGCGGGAATACATGAAGCCTTTGATGTCGTGGAAATTGTTCGTATAGCCACGGATGACCTGTTTGACCAAGGCCACTTTCTCATCCGGCAAGACGAAAAGGCAAAGAATGCTCTCGAGCATCTCCTCCTTTTCCAGGTGGCGCAAAGTGAAGAAATGGTGTTCCTCGGGGTAATAGTCCACCGCGTGGCGCAGCGACTCGGCGGAGAGGACCGTGGCGTTGTAGCCTTCGGCCTTGAGTTCCTCGAGCGTGCGGTAGGCCGCGGGGGAGCTTTTTAACATTAAATAGAGTTCTTTCATGGATGACCTCGTCGCTATTCTATACCCCTTCGCAAGCGTGAGCGAAAAAACTATATCTTTTTCTCAAAGGCTAAGCGTGGTGCGTCGTCTTGGGGAACATGGACGATGCCGCGATAGACGAATCCCAAGGTCTCCATTAAGTGACGCATGGGCGCGTTGTCTTCATGTGTGTCCATGCGTAGCACCGGGCATCGAGACAACGCGAATTCGCTCGCGAAGGCGAGCATCCCTTTCCTTTTGCCGGAACTCGCGATGCGGTGGATGACGCCATAATTCGCATCGATGTCCCACTCCCCCTGCTCGATATGGTCGTAACAGGGGTCGGCGTGTGGGCCGTGCATAAAGCAAAACGTGGCCAGGATTTCCTCGTCATCGACGATGACGTAACTACGGCCGATCTCGATGTCTTTCTCAATCAGGTCTTGGGGAGGCCACCCATATTCACTCCATTGATGGGTGTTGCCGTAGGAAACCATGAATTCCCTGGCGTGGCCGAAGATGGCCATAATGACGGGTAGGTCTTTCCATTCGCTCTTACGGACTTGCACGTCAACAATCATAACGAAGCGCGGGATTAAGAAAAGGGCCGCCCCGAGGGAACGGCCCAAATTTTCACTAATCGCGAATTACTTGGTCCAGGTGAAGGTGGCGGTGGCGACGACGGTGATCTTGTAGACCTCGCTCTCAGAAACCGCCATTTCGAGGTTCATGGTGGTCTTGGATTCAACGACGTAGCCATTGTCATCGGTCTTGGCGTAGGTCTCGTGGTTGACTTTCTGGCCGAGGACTTCTTGCGCTTCGGTGTAGGTGAACTCAAGGGCTTTGCCGTTGGCTTTGAACTTGGCGGCGTCTTCGGGAATCGCCTCGATCACCGCGGCACTGACGCGGTTTTCGACGATCTCGGAGCCTTCGAAGTGCTGGGTCTGCTCCCCATCCTTGTACCCCTCTCTTATTTCGGCGGGGACGTTGTCGCTGAAGGTGGCTTTGCTGACCAACTTTCCATCACCGGACTTATAGACGACGTTGGCGGTGTCGTAGCCTTTGGCCATTTCGACGGCCTGGGCTTTGGTGATGTCCTTCGCGCCGCAAGAAGCGAGAAGGGTCACAGCAGCAAGAGCGAGAACGGTTTTGCTGAGTCTCATAGTTTTTTCTCCTTGCCGCCTCATTGCGAGTGCGGACTTTTATTAAAAATATTGTTAATAAATTGCCGGTCTTTTCAAGCCTTTTTCCCACAAGTGTACGAAGAAATAGGCACTTGTTATGCATTTTTTGTAGAACAAAAACCCTCTCATTTCGAGAGGGCTGATGTTCAACGGGTCAACGGTTAGGCGATGTTGATTTTGATCTTGATATCGCTTAAGGGGTAGGTCGCGCAACTATGGACGTAGTTGAAGTCGATGTCGGCGTGACGGCGTCCGTCTCCGTTAGGGCAGACGAAGTATTCGCCCTGCAGCACCTTGACGCGGCAGAAGCCGCAGGCACCGGAACGGCAGGCGGTGTGGATCTTAAGCCCGGCACGCTCCAACGCGACGGCGAGAGGCTCGGTCGCTTTGGCGGGGATGACGGTCTCGTGGATGCCCTGCACGACGGTGAGGTTGAAGGTCTTGTCCGCCTTGTCTTTGGGGAATCCCTCAAAGACGGTGATGTCGCGGGCTTGTCCGAAGACTTCGAAACGGATGCGCCTCTCGGGGACTTTCAAGGCACTAAGCTCCTTGCGGACGAAGTCGTACATCACCTGCGGGCCGCAGACGAAGTAGGTCGTGTCCTCCGCGGAGTACTTCTTGATGAGCTCCGCGTTAAGGAAGCCCTTCTCCCCTTTCCACTTGGGGTTATCGCCGGAGAGGACATGGACGACGTGGACTTTTTCGCAGACGCACTTATCGAGTTCCTCGCGGAGGATGATGTCCTTCTCGTCGACGGAACCGAAGAGGATCGTGAGGTCCATGTCGAGTTTGCCGAAGCGGATTTCCTTCGCCATGGAGACGAAGGGCGTGATGCCCGAACCGCCGGCCAAGGCCACGACGTGTTTGGCGTCGCGGATGTAATCGTAATGGAACTCACCAAGGCCGACTTCGCCTTCGAATTCGTCGCCGACTTTGACGTTATCGTAGAGATAGTCCGCGACGAAGCCGTTGGCGCGGGGCTTGCGCACCGTGATCTCGACGATCGGGTTCTCGCCACGGGTCTGATACGGGGCGGAACTGATCGAATAGGGACGGGTCACGAGCGAATCGCCGATCTTGAGGCGAAGCGTGAGGAATTGTCCGGCGCGGAAGTAGGGAAGCTTCGGCGCGGAGAAAGTGATGGTGCGGGCGGTAGGCGAAGCGTCTTTGACCTCGGTCACCTTCAAAGTGAGGAAACCGGGGTGGAGCGCTTTGGCCACGGCGCCGATCGGATCGAAGGGCGCGGGTTTAGAAGAAGCCTGATCGTAGACTTCCTGGCGACGCTTGGTGACGCGCGAGGCGCCGCCGACGTCTTTGAGGAATCCTTTGACTTTCATCTTATTTGCCCTCCTTTTCGTCTTCTTCCATCATGTCGAGGATGATCTTGGCGCCCTTGCGGCCGTTGGTGACCGCGGGGCCCATGCCATCGCCGGAGATCTGGTGGGCGCCGGCGAAGGAAAGACCCTGAATGTAGTTTTCTTTCTCGCTCATCTGAAGCCTGGCGACGATATGGTCGTCCATCGTGTGCATGTAGCCATAGATGGAGCCTTGGTAGGCGCCGGTGTAATGGGAGATGGTCGGCGGGGCTTCGACGATGAGTTCGAGGATGTGGTCGCGAAGGCTGACGCCAAGACGCTTCGACTCGAGGTCGATGAAGTGGTTCGCGTTCTTGAGCTTGAGTTCCTCGTAGTTCTCCTCGGTGACGCCGAACCAACCCTCGGGACGCGGGAGCATGGTGATGGAGTAAATGCAGGTGCCTTTGGGCGAAGCCTCCGGGTTTGCGAGGTTGGTGCAGATCGAGGTGACGTAGTTATACGGTCCGGAAGTCGAGGCCTCTTTCCAGATGCGGTCGAGGTCCATGCCTTCCGCGGCATAGAAGGTCGAATAGTCCTTGATGCCGAGTTCCTCGGGGCTCTTGTCGAGGAGCATGACGACGGAGAAGCAAGTGACGCCGATTGTCTTGGCGTTGACGAACTTGATCGCGCCTTCGGGCACGGCCTCTTTGGGCTCGATCATCTGGGTGTAGGCCTTGTCCGGATAGCTGGAGCAGACGACGTAGCGCGCCTTGATTTCCTGCCCCTGGGCGGTGCGGACGCCTTCGACGTGGCCGTTTTTGACGAGGATTTTGTCCACGCGCTGGCCGAATTCGACCTGGGCGCCCATCTTGATCGCGGCTTCCGCCATCTTGAGGGACATCTCGTGGGAGAACTTCCGCGGGACGTAGGAGCCATAGCCGAGGTAATCGGCCATGAGGACGGCCCAGACGGTGAAGGGGAGGTTCTCGAGGACGTCGCCGACGTAGATCCAATAGGCGGCGAGGATGTCGACCGCCTCTTGGGGCAAGTCGAAGGTGTCGATGACCTCTTTGGCGCTATAGCCGGCGGTCTTGACGAATTCGGGATGCTTCAAAAGCATCTGTACTTTCGACATGTGGGTGACCGAGAGGATGTTGACCGAGTTATAGACGGTGTTGCAGAGGTTCAGCAAACGGAGGATCTTCTCATAGAGCTTGCCGTCTTTGTCGCCGCAGGCGTCCGCGATTTCCTTCGCGGGGGTCTCGAAGTTGCCGTGGTCGCCCGGATGGACGACGACGTCGGTTCCCTTGACGCCGTCGACGAAGCGATAGGCGTCTGGGACGCGGAGCCATTCGATGTCCACGCCCATCTCGTCGAAGAATTTGCGGATCTTAAGTGGGCATTCCTTCGGGCCGATGGACATCATCTCGTGGAGGGTGCCCTCGATCTCGATGCCACGACGGACGAAGGAGGTCGCGACGCCGCCGGGGAGGTTATGCTGCTCCAAGACGAGCACCTTCTTCCCCTTTTTGGCCAAGGTTAGGGCCGAGGCGAGGCCGGCTAAGGCGCCGCCGATGACGATAACGTCATACCTTTCATCAAAGTATTTGGGGTTTTCTGCCATATTCGCAGTCCTTTCTTAAGAAAGTCAAAGGGGATAGCGAGTATCCCCTTGATCGTATTGACGTGGATTAGAAGAAGCGTTCGACGAGGTCGTGGGAGTATTCCACGGTTTCGTCCATGTCGCCGAAGGACATGATTTCGCCGGCGTAGTAGGTGTTGTTCTCACCCTGCATCGCCTCGACCTTCTCGTACCAGCCGTTGGCGTAGTCCTCGGAGAAGACGTGCGGGAAGTAATAGGCCTGGAATTCGTAGATGATCTTGTCCTTGCCCTCTTCCTTGATCGGCGCGATGCCGAGCTTGTTGAGGTCTTCGAGGACGGTCTTCTTGGTGGCCTCGTAATCGAGTTCGGGGCGAGCCTTGTACTGCTCGACGGTCTCCTTCTCGTCTTTGTGCTTACGGAGGACGTAGGAGACGAGCGGTTGATCGGGTTCATTGCCCCAGCGCATGTAGAAGACCATGCCGTGGCCGAGGGTCTCGGGGGTCATGTTGTCGACGACGTAGAAGGAGGCTTCCGGATAGTTCTCGGGCGCGGTGATGTAAGCCATCGTGTCGTAACGCTCGTAGTCGATCTTGGAGAAGAGTTCCCTCTCTTTGTCGGTGACGTCGAGGTAGGTGTCGAGGCCTTTGGCGACCGGGTTATTGATCTCGCCGACCTGAAGCGGGGCGGTGATGATGAGCTTGTCGAACTCCTCTTCTTTGCCGTTAACGGTGATGACCACCTTCTTGCCACGGACGATCTTGGTGATGTTGGAGTTGAGCAAGGCGGGGTGTTTGAGCTTGGCGTTGCAGGCCTCGTAGATGGATTGCGTGCCATCCTTCCAGGTCCAGAGGTTGACGTTGACGAAGTTCATCATGGTCTGGAAGTCGAGGTATTTCAGGACATAGGCGGCGGGGATTTCGTCGAAATAGCCGTAGCCGAAGGAGGTGAAGGGCTGGACCCAGATTTCCTGAACCAGCGGGACGCCGTTCATCTCGACGAACTTCTTGAACGGAAGCGCGAGGTCCTTGAGGTTGGGGTTCTCACCCTTGACCGGTTCGCGACCCGGGGTGACCGCAAAGCCTTCATAACGGCCTTCGGAGACGCCGAGGTGGCCGCAGATGTCATAGCCTTTGTACTTGGTTTCGAGGATTTCGCCGAACTTCTTGATTTGCTTCTTGAGCTTGAGGAGGTGCGGGATGTTGAAGAGCTTCTTGTCAAAGCGATGGTCGACGCGGCCGTTGGGGAGGCGGTAGGTACGATGGAGGCGCGGTCCGTTATGGTCGACGCCACCGAAAAGCTCGACGTCATGGACGGCGTAATAGGAAGGAACGCCCATGATGGCGCCCATCTCGTAACGCTTGCCGTTGTGGGTCGGCGAATGGCATTTGCCGCCGACGTGATCCGTCTTTTCGTAAATGACGTAGTTTTCGTACCCCTTCTTTTCAAGGTACATACCGGCGCTTAAACCAGCCGGGCCACCACCGATGATGGCGATGCGAATATTTTTTTCCATTATTCTTCCTTTCATGATCCTGGAAAATTGGTACAAATATTCTAGCGTTTGACCTAATATTTTTAAATAGGTAGACAAAAATCTATGCCACGTTTCGCTTCGTTCCAGTCGATGCTTGAGTCGGTGGACCCAAGTCGCGTCTGTTTGGAATATGCCTCTTCCGGAGGCAAGAGTATTTTGACTTATGGTCAAGTGCTTGAGCAGATTAGGAATTATCCCCTACCTAGTGAGCATAGCGTCGGCGTTTTCGCCACCACTACCCCCGCCTCAATCGTCGCGTTGCTCGCGCTCATTGGGAAAAGGCGCGTCGTCTTGCTTAACCCCGAGGACAACGAGGGGGCTTTGGCGTTACAAATCGCCTCCGCTCACGTCGACCGTCTCCTCGGCGATGACGATGAACTCATCGCCTCTCTCACCCCACATCTTTATCATGGAAAACACGACGAGGATAACGATGTCCTTTTCTTCACTTCCGGCACCACCTCCAAAGCTAAGGCGGTCCAGTTAACCGAATCCTCGCTTTGCTCCGCCGCGTTTAACGGTGGTTCCTTGCTGCCTTTGTCCCCCGAGGACTCGATGCTTTGTTGCTTGCCTTTATCCCATGTCTTCGGCTTCGTCTGTTCCTTCCTTTGGCCCCTAAGTTTCGGGGCGAAGATCTGTTTGGGTCGCGGGTTAAGAAGCATTTTCTTTGACTTCGATTTCTATCGCCCCA
Organism: Erysipelotrichaceae bacterium; assembly: GCA_015058945.1. Classification (GTDB taxonomy): domain Bacteria; phylum Bacillota_I; class Bacilli_A; order RFN20; family CAG-826; genus Alloenteromonas. Next base: position 35,445 of record SVBF01000007.1, read on the forward strand.
CCGTGGCTTCTCTCGTCCCCCAGATGGCGGGTTTCTTGGCCGCGAAACGTCTTTTTAACCCTGAGCTGAAACTGATCCTCATCGGGGCTGGCGATTGTCCCGACGCCATCCTTAGCCTAATCAAATCGCTCGGCATCCGCGTCAGTTTCGGCTATGGTCTAACCGAGTCGAGTTCCGGCATCGCGCTTTCTTTGGGAGACGATCCACGCGCGATGACGATCTGCCCCGATTATGAGGTGCATCTTGCGGATGATGGCGAGATCCTCGTCAAAAGCGAGACCACGTTGATGAAGGGCTATTACCTCGACCCGGAACACACGCGAGCCACGCTTAAGGACGGGTATCTCCATACCGGCGACTTAGGCAAAATCGTTGACGGCAAACTCTTCATCACCGGGAGAAAGAAAGAGATTCTTGTCTTCAACGACGGCAGCAAGCTCTTCCTTCCCGAATTCGAGCAGGAACTCGCCACGCGTCTAGGACCCGAAAGCGACTTCGCCTTGGTCCAGCGCAAAGACGGCACCGTCGCCCTCTACATATATCGGCCCGTCAACGTGGAGTCCATCGTCGATGAGTGGAACAAAGGTCTGTCTCTCTCCCACCGCGTCAACAAAATCGTCTACGCCCCCTCACCCCTGCCCCGCACCAAGACCAACAAAGTCCAACGCTATCTCATACCGACCATCGAATAAGGAGTATTGATATGGAACGGAAAGAAATCGCAAAACAGGTCGTCGACCTCATCCGCGCGAACATGCCCGGATTCGAGAACATGGAAGTCGACGAGAACTCCCGCATCAACACCGAGCAGGGATTCGACTCCATGACCTTCGTCTACATCATGTGCAAAATCGAATCCATGTACGAGATTTCCATCCCCAAGAGGAAATGGGAGAAGATGGTTACCCTCGGCGATGTCCTTGACGCCATCGAGAAGGAGCTCGCCAAGAAATAATGGCCGGACCCATTTTCGTCAAAACCCTCAAACTCCGCGCAGAACACGTGGATTTTCGTCGCAAAATGCGTCCTTCCGTCTTGATGCGCCTCTTTCAGGAATGCTGCATCGCCCATACGGAAGAACTCGGCATGGGACGGAAGATGACCCTCGACCGCGGCTTTCTTTGGGTCATCACTTCCGAGCGCATCCAAATCGAGCGCATGCCTGAGTATGACGAAGAAATCACCCTGGAATGCTACCCTGGCCCGATGCTGCATTATTTCTTCCCGCGCAACCTCGTGGTCAAAGACGCGCAGGGTTCTACCCTCATCAAAGGCAACGCCATGTGGGCCCTCATCGATGAGAAGAGTCGCGCGATGATCGATCCCAAGGAACACGGCATCCACGTCGAAGGGCAAGACCTTCCCGGCCAGATCGCCCCGGCGATGATGATTCCCACCCCCGCCCTATCTTTGGTCGCCAAAACCGAGGCGTCCTACTCGCTCGTGGACATAAACGGTCATCTCAACAACTGCTCCTACCTCGACATCGCGATGGATCTTTTTGACAAAGAAGACTTGTCCCGCGACATTACGGAAATCGCCCTCGTCTTTAAAAAAGAAATCCCGTTAGGCGAATCGTTCGACATCTCCTATGGCAAAGAAAAAGAGGCGTATTACTTCGCCTCCAAAGACCGATTCTCGTTGAAGATATCCCTCCGTTAGCCGATGCGTCAATCCGCGTCGGTTTTTTCTTCGTTCGCATCGTCCTAGAAACAAATGTATCCAGACATAACCTCGCTCCTTTCGAAGCCTGTTTCTAATACATACAGGCGCCCGTGTTATAACGCTGGCAAAAAAATCATTGAATTTAGGTTTTTTGATTGGTGATAATAGTTAGCCTGTTATGGGATTAAGCTACAACATTTCTTTTTCCATCGCGGCCATGATCATCGTGGTTCTATTGGTGATCGTCGTCTCGATGCAATATTCGCGGACGAACTTGGTCAACAAGCGCTTCCGCTATTTCCTCGTCGCGAGCATCGTGATGTTCGCGCTCGACATCGGTACGGTCATCTCTAATGACCACGCGTCCGAATTGCCCGTCGCGGTCAATTTCATCCTAAACAGCCTTTACTTTTTTAGCGGTACCGTCGCGGCCATCCTCTTCTTCTACTACAACGTCTCCGTCGCGTTGAAGGATGAAGGCAAGAAAGTGAAGAAGGCCTTCTATATCACAAACCTTTCCGTCTTTGCCTTCTATGCCGTGACGCTTGTGCTCAACGGTTTCTTCCACTTTTACTTCCATTTCGACGGTGGCGCCTATACCCATGGCCCCGCCTATCTCGCCGTCAACGCCATCTCGGTCGGCTACATCATCGAATGTGTCGTCGTCTTTATCTGGAAGCATCGCAACTTCAACACCAAGCAAATCATCTCCAGCGTCTTGTTCTACGCCTGCTTTTTCCTGAGTTTCATCCTCCAACTCTTCGCCTTCCCCGACGTCCTCCTCTCCGATTTTGGCAGCGCCTTAGGCGCACTCATCGTCTTCTTCTCCATCGAAACCCCAGACTATGTGAAACTCGTCGCGACGCTCAACGAGCTCAACGAACTTAAGGCCTCGCTCGAAATCCAGGTCGCAAACCGCACCGACGAACTCCACCGCGAAAAGAAATCCTATGAGGAACTCACGCTTGAGACCTTATCCTCCTTGGCCCACGTCATCGACGCCAAGGACCATTACACCGTCGGCCATTCCTTCCGCGTGGCCGCCTACGCAAAAGGCATCGCCGAGGAATTCGGCTTGCCCTACGCTGAGCGCGAGCGCATCTATTTCGCCGGACTCATCCATGACGTCGGCAAAATCGGTATCAACGAAGCCATCTTGACCAAACCCGGCAAGCTGGACCCGCACGAATACGCCATCATCCAATCCCATTCCTCCCTCGGCGGCGACATCCTCAAAGGTATCCGCGAGTTCCCCATCTTTGAGCAGGTCGCCCGCAGCCATCACGAACGTTACGACGGCACCGGTTACCCCGATAAGCTCAAAGGGGAGGACATTCCCTTTGCCGCCCGCATCGTCGCCGTCGCCGACGTCTTCGACGCGATGACCAGCGACCGTAGCTACCGCAAAGCCCTCGCCGACGAAGTGGCCATCAAGGAACTCAAGGATTACTCGGGGACGCAATTCGACCCGCAGGCGGTTCAAGCGTTCCTGCGTTTACATTCCCGTTATCCCGATTCCATCCGCAACCACATCGATGACCTCGCCGCGGAGATAAAAGAAAACAACGGTTACCACGATTAACCGCGCAAAAATCGAACGAAATCCCATTAATCCGGGGTTTTTTCTTGCTCTTTTTCTCCGATTTTCCTCAAGCGGACCAACAAGACGATAAGGAACGGCGCGGAGATCGCCGCGGTCAATATGTCGCTGACGGGTTGGGCTAACGCCACCCCTTGGAAACCGAGATTAAAGCCATAGACCAAGATGAAGATGATTGGGATGAACGTCGCCCCATTCCTTAGCAAAGAGAGGAAGGTCGCCGTCCATGATTTGCGTATGGACTGGAAGGTGAGGTTCGCCAAGACCGATATCGGCATCACGAAAAGGCTCCACGCGGCATAGACCAGCGCGGTCTCGCCGAGTCGGATCACCTCGGGGTCGGAATTGAAGGCGCCGACGATCTGCTTCGGGATCAATAACGTCAGGATGCTTAGGGCACCGATGACGCCTGTGGTGAAGATCAGCGTGAACAAACACCCGCGACGCACCCGGTCATAGTTCTTGCTGGAATAGTTATAGGCGGCAACCGGCTGGAACCCCTGCCCGACCCCTAAGCCGACGCACATGACAAAGTTGGAATAACGGTTGACCACCGACATCGCCGCCACCGCCGCATCGCCCATGGGCTTGGTCACGTTATTGAGCACGCCGCCGGAGACGGAGGCCAAACCTTGTCGGATGAAAGACGGGAGGCCGGATACCACGATGTCGGAAAGGACGTCCTTTTTGAAGGTGATGAGCTTTGGCGATAGTCTCGTCTGCGCCTTTAAGACGAAGAAGACGAGCAGGATCATGAAGGAGATCGTCTGGCTGATACCCGTGGACATGCCCGCCCCAAAGACGCCTAGTCCCATCACCGTGATGAAGATATAGTCGCCGAGGATATTGAGCAGCGCCCCGCTGACGAGGCCGATCATCGCGTAGAACGCCTTGCCCTCATAACGGAGGATGTTGTTCAGAATCAGCGACCCGATGAGGAACGGCGCGCTAAGAAGTACCCATAACCCATAATCCTTCGCATAGGGCAAGATCGTTTCCGATGAACCCAAGGCCTGCATGAACGGCCCGAGGAAGATAATCCCGAAGATAAGGAGCAAAACCCCGATGCCCATGCCGACGTAAAAGGCGGTCGCGACATAATTCGAGGCCCCCTCCCGGTCTTTCTCCGCGAGCTTTCTCGCCACATGGGTCCCCGAGCCATGCCCGAGCATGAAGGCAAACGCCTGCAAGATGGCCTGCAACGTGAACAAGATCCCCGTCGCGCCCTGTTGGCTCGTCCCAAGTGTGCCGACGAAATAGGTGTCGACCAGGTTATAGATATTTGAAATCAGCATGGAGATCGTCGTGGGTATCCCCAACCTGACGATGAGCTTGGCCACGCTGCCTTCGGTCATCTGCTTATGGTATGCCGCGCCGCGATCCATGCGCATATTCTAGAACAAACTATCCGCGTTTCCTTTAAAAATAGGGATAATAGACGCCATGGCAAAGATTCACGTCGTCCTTTATCAGCCGGAGATCCCCCAAAACACTGGCAACATCGCCCGCACCTGCGCCGCGACGGGTTCATCACTCCATTTGATCAAGCCGCTCGGCTTCTCCTTGGACGACAAATACATGAAGCGCGCCGGACTCGACTATTGGAGCCTGCTCGACGTTCACGTCTACGAAAACCTCGATGACTTTTACGCCCAAAACCCCGAGGCAGACATCTACTATTTCAGCAAAAAGGCCCACCACCTCTATAGCGAGGTCGCTTATCCCGACGAAGTCTATCTGATGTTTGGCAAAGAGACGAAGGGAATCCCCGAAGACGTCTTACGCGAACACGAGAGGAAAACCGTCCGCATGCCAATGAGGGAAGGGCTCCGATCGTTAAACCTATCCAACACCGTCGCCATCGCGGTATATGAGGTACTGCGGCAGCACCACTTCGATGGCCTTACCCTCGAAGGTGGGTTGAAACTCGATTGACCAAAGCGAAAGAAAGGCTCAGCCGATTGGCCGAGCCATCTTCGTTCTCGCTTAGAAAAGCTTGAAGATGTGATGGGAGACGATCATGCAGATGATGTCGAGGATCCAGATGATGTTCCAGCCCAAGAAGATACGCAACAAGGCACAGACCCAATGTCCTTCCTTGAAACGTGTGACGAATCCGAAGATCCAGGAAGTGATGGGGATGATGCAGAAGATCAAGCTCACCAACCAAGACCAACCGAAATAGTCTTTGCTCGCATTTTTGGCCATTACGAATTCCTCCTATGGAGGAAATTTTAAGGTTTTCGGCACCTTTCATCAAGACGCTGATGGGCAAATATCGTCAAGGTCCAAATCAGCGCAGGATGAAATCCTTGATGTCGTTATACGGCTTCTCCTTCTCGTCCTCGTTGAGGATCTCGTGCCTCATATGGGGGTAGAGGATCATGGTAACGTCTTTGATGCCTTGGTCCTTATAGGTTTTTTCCAACCAACGGACGCCTTTGCCGTTTTGGCCGACCGGGTCGTCCTCGCCGGCGATGAGCAGGATCTTTTGGTCCTTGGAGACCTTGGCGAGGTTCTTCTTCTGCCAGATGGTCTTCATGCCCGCGGTGAAGTTTACCCAGAATCCGCCGGTGTTGGGATGCCCGCAATAGGGATCGGCGATGTACTTCTGGACGTTCTCCTCGTTATAGGAGAGCCAATCGAAATCGGTCTTGCGGTCCTTGACGGCCTTCGCATAACCGCCAAGACCTAAATTATCCATCGTCTTGTTCGGGAGGTCGCGGTTCTTCTTGGTCACGATGATCTTGGCGATGACGTTGGCCATCTTCATCAAGAAAGCCTGGCCGCCGTTAGAGCCGCAAAGGATGGCCTTTTCCACTAAGCCAGGATACCTTTGGATCAAGCTTTGAGTCATGAAGCTGCCCATGGAATGGCCCATATGGGTCGTCGGCAAACCGTTTTCCTTCGCCGTCTTGATCATGTTGGCGATGCCATCGACGTTAAGGAAGAAGCCGCCATCGGGCCAGATTTCCTGCTTTTCGACGCTTTCGGCGTTGAGGCCTTGGCCAAAGGCATCGAGACACCAGACGTTGATGCCGTGGCCATTAAGGAACTCGGCGAGCCCGGCATAACGCTCGGAATGCTCGTCCATACCGGTGATGATGGTCAGGTTCGCGATGGGTTTTTGGGCGGGCCAATGGTTACCTTTGAGAATAAAACTGCCCGCGGGGACGTGAAATTGTTCCATAAAGAATCTCCGATCTTTTTGTTACCGTAAGTATACCAAAACGCGAAGGCGTTCCATTAGGCTAAGTTCAGGATATTAATACGACCGGCCCCATAAGGGTTCTCATAATCGTAAAGATAGTTTTGGTAACCCTTTAAGGGGCAATTCGCGTTATTGACGTGGACATTATCGAAGGACTTCATGTATTCGGCCAAGACCACATAGTCCTCGGCGAGGTAATCCACCACGCCTTCCGAACCATTGAACATCGTGAAGCCGTCACCGCCGTTTTTGAGGGTGTAGTTCACCCCACTCACCAAATATTCTTTGTTCTCGTCCAATGGCACATAGGTCGCCGTCTTCTTGTCATAAACCTTGACGTTCTTCGCGCGGTATTCCCCGTCGACGGAGATGAACATGCCTTTGTCGTCGAGATGGACCGAAGAGGGAACGGAGACATCGATGTCGTAGGTAAGCCCGGCCATATGCATGAAACCGCCGCTTTCCGCGTACCGCTTGCGGGTCTCATCCCATTCGCCGATGTTGCGGGCGCCCATCTCGATCGCGTTTTTGACGTTGATGCCTTTGGTCTTGATCAAGCAGATCTGATTGCCGAAAGGATGGACAGACTTCACCTCCAGGTAGGTGGTTTCGCCGGCGTCGATTTCCTTGCGGATGCCACCACCGTTTATCAGTGAGATGTCGCAATCTAATTTCTTGTTCTCGTTGAGGAACCAATACATCGCGTCGGAACATAGGTTGCCCAGGTTGGTCTCTTTGTTGCGGATGATGCGCATCGAGGGGTCGTTTGGCTCACAGATATAGAGCTCGTTGTCCGTCACGGCGATCTTCTTTCCCATCTCCGCGGCGACTTCGTCGATGAGCTCCCGCTCGAGAGTTTTGACGTCCTCTTTGGCGAACGGGGTGTCTTTGATCAACCTCATGGAGACACCATGGGTTTTGCTTAACGTCAGCTCGCCAAAGGCGGAGAGATAACAGCCGGTTTGGCTAAGCAGGCAATCCTTGCCCGCCTTATCCTTCACGGTCTGGCATTCCATCGTGGTGTGGGAATGGCCGTCGATGAAGGCGGAGAATCCGGTGGTGTTTTGGATGATCTGTTCGCTGCTCGTGCCCATCTTTTGGTTTTCGACGCCGACCCCGACATGGCCTAAACCGACCACGTAATCGACGTCGTCTTTGATCTCGTCGATCGCCTTTTGGACCACGTCATAAAGTTCGTTTGGGTTCTCGTAGCCGAGGAAGGAATAGATGAATTCCCCTTTGTCGTTTTGGAAGAACTTCGGCGTGGAGGAGACGATCGTGTCCGGGGTGGAGATGCCGACGAAGCCGACTTTGATCCCAGCGAAATCGAAGACTTTGTAGGAATCCAAAACGTTTGTTTTTTCGGGAATGCGCTGGAAATTGCAGGAAATATAAGGGAATTTCGCGTGTTCGACGAAATAGTTGAACCCCTCCATCCCGAAGTCGAAATCATGGTTGCCTGGGGTCGCGAGGTCATAGCCGGCCTCGTTCATCATCTCGATCATCTTCACGCCGTGGTCGAGCGCCCCGTAGATCGAGCCCTGCACTTCGTCCCCGGCATCGACGAGCAAAACGTTTTTGCCTTGGCCCTTCAAGTGCTCGACGTAACCGCCGATACTGCTGATGCGCAACCCTCCGGCGCCGGTTTCGGAAGAATTGCTCGCCTCATTGGCGATATAACCGTGGATGTCGTTGGTGTAGACGACCGTCACTTCTTTTGGGGCTTCCACGCTGGAAGTGATGGCGCTAGAGGAATCAATGGAAGAGGAAAGGACGCTTGAGGAGGCGTTTTGTCCACAAGCCACTAAGCCCGTAAGCGCTAAGAGAAGAAGAAACCGTTTCATCATATTCACCCTCTAAGAAGCAAAAGCCCCATCAACATTCGTTCTTGTGACTTTGATGTTGTAGATGAGCGCGAGGGTCACCGACATCACAAGGGGCACGAAAATAGAAAGGTACATCGAGAAATACGCGAACCAACTCTGGGTGATGTTGCCTAAGAAAGAGACGTTCGCGTTGATCGCCGAATAAATGGAGAACGTGGCCGCGGTCGAGACCATCGCCAAACAGGCAATGAAGGTGAAGCGACGGTCATGCTGGCGGAGCAAGAAAGCGATGACGGAAGCAAAGAGCAAACATAGGGTCGCGATTTGGAACGTCGACCTTTGGGGCAAAAGGATGTTGACGAAGACGGCGCCCGCGAAAGGGATTATCGCCAAATAGTAGGCCACCTCCCCCTTGCGGTAGCCAATCGCGAAATATAAGAGGAAGGCGAGGGTCGAGATGGTGATTTGGATGTAAGAAGCGATCATCCATCCACCCAAGTTATGCACGATGACGAACGTGAGCAGATAGACCGAGACGATGAGCAAAAGAAGGGTTAGCGCGATCTGAATGCCCAAGAAGACGATCTTTGGTATCTTGATTCCGAGTTTTTCGACGAGTCCCATTTTCGTTACCCAATCCGTGGTTTATGGGAATTTTACCCTCCTCCGGTTCACATCGCCATCTCTTCGATGCCAATTTCGTTTCACCTCGTATAATAGGTGTGAAATGAGGTACGTTTCTATGAAAAAGCTTGGAATAATCGCCCTTTGTTCCCTTTCCGCCATCGCGATCGGACTATCGTCATGGTCGCTGGCCCGTTCGTTTATGCCCGAGAAGCGCGACGTCGAATACGCGATGTATGTCGGCACCAACGACAAGGAGACCTATCAACTCGAAATTCCTATCGAAGAAGCGAGGGACATCGTCCATAACACATTGATGGACCATTTCCCCAACGGTTTCACCATGTATGAAGCCAAAGGCGTCTGGCGCGACGAAAAGAACGTCGTCACCTTGGAATACACCTTCGTCTGTATCTTGGAACACGTCGAACGCGCGGAAGTATATAAGACCGCCGACGAACTTTTGGTCGCGTTAAACCAAAGCACGATCCTCGTCGTCGAAAGCCTCGCCAGCGCGGTCACGTTCTATCAAGGAAGCGGCGTGAACTAGATTCTCCGACATGAAAGAAAAGCTAACCCTTTTTCAGCGGCGTGAACGGATCTATGGGGCGATCTTTGGCAAAAAGCCAAAGAGGAATCCCTTTAATTTCGAGATCCACCTCAACGATGGGTGCAACCTTTTCTGCAAGGGTTGTTTCCATTTCGCCCCGCTCGCCCATGGGGTATCCCCCTACCCCCTCGACGAATTCGAGGCGGACATGAAGCGGATTTGCGAGCTCTTTAGAGGCAAGTTCGGCTGGGTCCATCTGCTCGGTGGAGAGCCTCTGCTCAATAAGGACATCACCCAATACCTCGACATCGTCGGACGTTATGTCAAAAGGGGGCAAGTCGACCTCATCACCAACGGCTTGTTGATTCCAAAGATGGGCGAGGACTTCTTCGAAAGCTGCAAGAAAAACCGGATTCGCCTCGCCATCAGCAGGTATCCCCTACCCTTCGATTACGATGCGGTCCTGAGATCGGTCCTCGACCATGGCTGCGAAGCCTATATCTTCGGCGATCGGACCCAATCGGACGCCTTTAATCTGCCTGCTTTAAACAAAGACTCTACCGCCTCGGCCAAGCATAATTACCTTCATTGCGTCATCGCTAACGCCTGCGTCACCTTAGACCACGGCAGAATCACCTATTGCTCCATCCCCGGCTACGTCCGCCTTTATAACGAGGCTTTTGGTCAAACCTTCGACGCCACCGACGATTGGATCGGCATCCATAACCATACCAAGAAGGAAATCCTCGATTTTCTACGCACCCCCCATTCCTTCTGCCGATACTGCGACTTAAAGAAACGCCTGGAGCACCCCATCCCTTGGTCCCCGAGTGAAAAGAAAAAAGAAGAATGGTTGTCCTAAGCCTTTGTATCAAGAACGTATTAGTCACATGGCAGGCTTTGATGTTTTTGATGCAAGCCGGAGTCGATCCAAATATCCTCGCCTGTTCTTCCCTATTCGCGAAAGCGCACGAACTACGAAAGGTGATTCTTCGTTTCTTTCTGTCTTGCTTGCGTCACCTTTAGAATCAGTAGTGAAACGAAACAGGTAAGCCCTTCCGCCAAGGGAAACGACCACCACACTAGAATGGGCGCGTTCTCCTGTTGGATGAAAATCAAGGCAAACGGGACCAATAAGACGATCAGTCGGAGCAAAGAGATGATCAATGGCGTCAGCGCTTTGCGGTATGCCTGAAGGATGCCTTGGACGGCGATGGATACCCCCATGAAAACATAACCGACCGAAGCGATGCGGATTGATGTTTGGCACAAGGAGACGATCTGTTCTTTTCCTTCCCCTACCGAGGCAAAGCCGAAAAGCTCGGCAATAGGTCCGGCCAAGGATTCGAATATGACCGTGATCACGCCAGCGACGATCACCGTATCGACGATGCCCCAAAGGATGCATTGCCCGCATCGCTTTGAATCGCCTAGCCCCATGTTAAAGGAGAGCAGGGAAATGATCGTGTTGCTTAGGCCAAAGCAAGAGAACAAGGCGATTTGGGAGACCTTGTAGTAAATCCCATATGCCCCGTTGATCAAATCTCCTTGAGGGTGGAGGGCAAACACGCGGATCATCACGAACATGCCAATGGACAATAACGCCTGCATGAGCATGGCCGACCACCCGACTTTATATATGGCTCCAATGATGGACCAATCGGGGAGAATGTCCCGAAAAGAATGCTTTGCTTCTTTATTGAGACCATAATGGAGTGCCATCGCCGCCAGCAAAGACACGATCTGCCCGATGACGGTCGCATAAGCCGCCCCTTCCACACCCATATGGCAAGGATAAATGAAAACATAATCCAGGATGATATTGGTCAGCGCGCCAAAAACCTGCGCCATCGTGGAATGGAACGTCTTGCCCGTCGCCTGCAGAAAACGCTCGAAGATGTTAAATCCAATCGCCCCGAAGGAAAAAACCGTCACAATGAATAGATACGAAGAGCCCATGGAAACGATTTCGGGGTCGCTGGATTGAATGGATAAAAACCATCTTGAGGCGAAAAGACCAAAAAGCAAGAATACGAGGTACAAGGCTAGGCCGAGGAAAATGCCATTGCCCAAAGCCAACCCGACTTTCTTGTTGTCTTTCTCCCCCAAGGCGCGAGAAAGCAGGGCGTTGATGCCGATTCCCGTGCCAACCCCTACGGCAATCATGAAGATCTGGACGGGGAAGACGTAGGTAAGGGCGAGATTGGCCTTGACCCCCGCTTCTCCCATGTTGATGACGAACACCGTGTCCACGACGTTATACAAAGCCTGGAGCACCATGGAGAAAACCATGGGTAAGCCCATCGACCAAAGAAGGCGGCGAATCGGCTTTGCCGCCATTTTGTTATCCTGCATATAAAAACCTCCGTCACGCAGTCTGATTGGACTTACGTTATCGGAGGATAACTACGCATCAGCGAGGGAAATCTTAACAACTTTCCGCAGATTTTTCATATCGGAATTTGACATGAGGAAAAGACGCTTCATCCGTAATTTGAAGGAAAAGGGCTTTCTAAGAGTGGTAATCAAGTTAATTAGTGTGTTTTGAACTACGCAATGTCGATTGAAATGGCAGGGCGAACACTGAAGTACGTGCTGGAGACGGCTTCGTAGTTGAGGTAGCCATCGAAGCCGACTTCCCACGCATAGTCGGCGGTGTGGTAGCCGCTGTAAGGTGAACGAGTCCAATAATAACCATTGAATTGGTAAGAGCCATTGTCGTTGTTGTAATATGCACCTCTCGCTCTTGCCCAGTCAGTAGTTCTGCAATATCTAGTATCTGTTTTGCCAGATGAGGTTGAGAATCCATAACTGGAGTTGAGATAATCCTGATAACTTGGCAAGAACACTTTGTCTTGGGTGTTATTGCAAGCAAAGGGGTTAGTGCTTGTGTTTGTCGTGGAGGCGCTATTATCGACTGTGGTTGTTTGAATATGACTATCGCCTAACGCAAATGCCAAATTATAGAAATCTTTATTTAAGAATGATCTAATTTCCGAATTTTCATAATTATTTGAATTATGATCAAAATTATCATCATATCTTTGATATCTATGAGCATCTAATAAAACGCTCGAAAGGATGTAATATTCATCATCGTTATCTGAAAGGACCTTCCAAGTGATAGGTTCGCATTTGAACCAATAAGTGGTTCCGTTTACGATCGTTGTTCCGTTATCAAATATATAGCTCGAATCATATGGTGTCGCACTTAATTTTGCATAGTATTCATCCTCGTATAGATACCATCCATTAGACTCTGAAGTAGTTAATGCATCGAGGGCAGAAACCAGAGTTGAATCATTAACGTTCTTTTGCGGGTATAAGCCATATGTTATGGTTTTGCCATCTCCAGATAGGATTGGTCTGGTTCCATATTTGATGGCGCGTGCTTCTTCTTCCTCTTTTGTAATGAAATGAGCCACCAACGAATAATCATTTGTCGGCATGGTAAATGTATATGGATTGGAGTTGCTGACAAATTCATCTTCGCTATACCATCCGTCAAAAACATTCGTGCCAATCGGATTGGCAGTGACAGTTATTTCTTCCATATAATATCCGCCACCATTAACGGCGACTGTGCCTTTGTCTTCATCGTCGCTAGTAACTGACAAGTCATATTTAGTTTCCGTCCAATTCGCAGTTAAAGTCATATCTTCGGTCACTGAGTGACCAACAAATGACCAGACTTCTCCTTGATAAGACCAATTTAAGAAATCGTAACCGAATCTAGTTGGATCAGTGGGTTTAGCAACCTTCTCACCATGTTTAATAGTTTGAGAATCGTAAGTTTGGTCACCACCATTGGAGTCAAAAGCGACAGTGTGATAAACGACATCTACATCCGCACCTTTAATATTGCCTTTTAAAACCCATGATCCATTTTCTTTAACGTAATAATCCCAATTAGATAAATTGATATAAGAATCACCATCTTTTCCGAGTTCACTAGAAGGGGCACCATTACCAGTTAACATTGATGTGCCATCTTCTCCAGCATCACCTTTTTCACCTTTTTCGCCCACTAAAGAAGCAAGCCATTCTGCTAAAGTGCCTTCAAAGCCACTATCAACTGCCAAGTCATAAGCGGATTTACCATCACTGCCATCTGCTCCATCAGTACCTGGTTCACCAATTAAGGATAATAACCATTCTTCTAAGCTACCTTCGAAACCGTTTTCTAAGGCTAATTCGTATGCTGATTTACCATTAACGCCATCTTCGCCAGCTTCCCCAATTAAAGAAGCAAGCCACTCTTCTAGGGTGCCTTGGTAGCCATTTTCAACCGCAAGTTCATATGCTGATTTGCCGTTAGCGCCATCTTTGCCAGCTTCTCCAATTAAAGCAGCAAGCCACTCTTCCAGGGTGCCTTGGTAGCCTTTTTCGACTGCAAGTTCATATGCTGATTTGCCGTTAGCTCCGTCTACACCATCGGCACCATCTTTACCAGCAGGTCCTTGTTCTCCGGTATCTCCTTTATCGCCTTTATCTCCCTTGTCGCCTTGGGTACCATCTTGACCATCTTCACCGTCAGAGCCTTTGATGTTTCCTTTTAAAACCCATGTTCCATTTTCTTTCGCATAGTAATTCCATGTATCCAAATCAATATATGAATCACCATCTTTGCCCAAAGAAGCGGCTGGCTCACCATTGCCTGTCAAAACCGATGTTCCGTCTTTTCCGTCTTGCCCATTTTGCCCAGGAACCCCTTGCTCTTCTTGAGGGCCTTGTGGGACAGTATCACCTTTAGTCCCACAGGCGGTTAGAGAGAACGCTAGCATTCCGATGAACGGCAACATAAATCTCTTTTTCATAGCTGTTTCCTTCTTTTTTCCGACAAATACTTTTATCTTATTTTCAATAAAAAAACTATTGTTTTAGATGTCACCAGTCGGTCAATGATAAGACTAATCTATCTATGCGCTTTTGAAGAATAAACAAAAGTTCGCCATTTCCAAGGACATCGTCATTTTTGTCTTAGTACTTTGTATTGGTCACTTTCTATGACAAATAACAAGGATCGTTTCTCATTGATTATCGATTCCAAACTAAGTTATTTACCTACCGGTATGCTGCGCGAACCTTACGAGCAAACTATCTGCAAAGAAGGCCGTTTTTGCAACACTTTTGCTGCAATGTAATGGTTCCAAACCGAAAAAACTAAGAATATGAGGCAACGCAGAGGATAAACGCCACGGCGCAAAGCACGAGAATGAAGGACGAGGAGAGGTAGCAGGCGAAGAAGAGGAAGCTTACGCTGAAGCCGCCCTTGAACATTGCGGCATTAAATGCGGCGATGCCCCCAAAAAGAACCACAATTATCATGAGCGTTACAAATAGTGGTAAGAATGCTTTGAGCGGTTTCTTCCATCCGCCGAAATCAAAACTTGGGCTAAGGTAAAAGAAGACCGCAAACTGCCGGGCACCGAAAAGGTAACAAATAAATGACATCAGACAATCTAGCCATATTAGTCCAAAAACATAATGAAACGTAAACCCCAAAGAAGTCACAATCGCTCCGGCTACAAGGATCGCGATATGTCGACGATACTTAATGATATCGCGGTGCAATTGTATGACACCCGAATGGAGGGATTCACGAAACGTAGGCCCCGTCACTTGCAGGGGTATGCCCGTCCAATCAGATATTTTATTTGCATTTGCGCGGCTCATTCGAAGTTTACGCGTCTTATTCTCACCGTAAGCGATTGTTAGGTTGTTGGACATCGCGGAACGGGCGAACGTAATCTCATGGATATCATCGATGGGGATATTGAAATTCCTTTTTCTTTTTCCAATCCAGCGCATTCGGCCGTCTTCCACGATGAGGTAATTCTTTTGTTTCCAAATATCCTTGTAGAAAAGATAGACGCCTAAGGCAGTCACTGCGGCGGCACTTGCGGTGGAGACGATAACATAAACCCACCAAGAATCGGGTCTCCACACCAGTAAAATCGACAGGACGAAGATGCCCACAAAGGAGTATAGAAGCGTGAAAAGACCGAAAGCGAATGCCCCATTGAAGCCAATCTTTTGAGAAGAGACCGCGATTTTCTTGCCTTCGCCCATCAAAACTTGTGCCTTAGAACTTCTTCATTTCCCAATCTTAATTCCATGGTTTGCCCTACGCAATGGCTTAAGCCATATAGGCAAAGCAAAAAAGGCCCATCCCTATGGAGGAATACCATAAGATGGGTCTTCATTCACAACTAGACGCTTTTCCTAACAAGCTGGGTTTCCCGCGAAGACTAGTTATTATCAACGGATTGCACCAAATCGGGCTAGGACACCGTTAGATTCAAATTGGCAGGGGTGGAAGGAATCGAACCCTCATCAAAGGTTTTGGAGACCTCTGTTCTGCCATTGAACCACACCCCTATGCGGTCAATGCGCAACACCTTCTATATAAGGTGAGGCATCGGCGAGCAAAATTATAGGCTCGCCCTAAGACCAAAGCAAATGTTTCTTATTGCCCGCGGACGATCTTGGAAACGAGCCCCATGTCGGCCTTGCCATCGTAATTGGCTTTGAAATGGCGCATGACCGAAGGGATGGACTTGTCCTCGAGCGAATCGATGACCGCGCGGATCTCCGCTTCGCTCATGAGCTTCGGCAAAAAGACGGAAACGGCCTCGATTTGGCGGGTGAGCGAGGCGGCGGATTCGCTTCTTCCCGCCGCGACGTACCCCTGCTTCTCCTCCTCGAGTTCCTTGGAGAACTTGATGAGGATCTGCACGACGTCCTTATCCGTCGGAGTCTCGTTTTTTCCCGAGGTGAGCAGCGCCTGGTAACGGCTCACGACCATCGAATAGGCGGCACGGGCGTCGCCATCATGGTCCTTCATTGCCTGCAAAGAGGCTTTCTTGATGTCATCAATCAACATATGGTCATTCTCCTTCTTCCATCATCTTGAGGGCTTCCGCTTCGCGCTTAGCGCGCTGACGAAGGCCGCGTTTATAGTGGATTTCCGCGTGGACGTTAGCCACGGCATAAGCCGCGGGCAAAATCTCGAGTCGGCCGAGCAACATGCCGATCGACATCGCCCACAAGGTGACGAAACTCGCCACGGAATGGGATGAGACGTAAGCCGGTCCAATCACCCAGGAAAGGCCGGTGTTCGAAACCGCGCTCGCCATGTCGAAGGCCGCGGATTCGAGATCATAATGGGCAGGGTCAACGAAAAGCAGCACCAAAGTCAAGACCATGAACATCCCAAAGAACAGGAAGATGTAATGATGGGCCTCGTGGATAGTGCCCTCGTCGAGTTCCTTGGTCTCACCATAACGCGTGATGACGCGCGGGTAACGTTCGTGGATGGAGGCGAAGCGGTAACGCAAGCTGTAATAAAGGCTGCGGATCGCGACCACGATGCGGTATTGCTTGATACCACCGGCGGAGCTGCCCGCGCCGCCGCCGATCAACATGAGGATGATCAATAGGACCGTGAACGTATGGCCGGCATAGATCGCGCTGCCGCCGGGGATGATGTGATAAGGGAACGACGAGGTCGTCGAGGCGAAGCCGGAGTTCGTCCAACATCCGAAGGTGTAGAACACGCTAAAGCGGAGGACTTCGCCCGAATCGTTGAAGAAACCACCCGCGTGCAACGCCGAGGTCGAGAAGAGCACGGCGAAGAAGGCGATCAAAAGGAACAAAGCCTCACAGCAAGCGATGTACCGGATTTCCGCGTCGCGGAAGAAGTCCTTGAATTTGCCGCGCAGCAAAAACGTGTGGAGCATGAAGGAGATCGCCGAGAGACAGACCAGCACCACCATGATGAGTTCGATCGCCAGCGAATTCACCGGCACGATCGCGCCGGCGAGCTTGAGCCCTTCGAGGGAACGGAACGCGGCAACGTTTTCCGCGCGGGGCGAGAACCCACCGCCGGAAAGGGCCGCCATCGAATGGCAGATCGCGTCGAAGATCGGCATGCCCGCCAAAAGCAACGCCACGATACCGATTAATGTGTAAAAGGAGTAAATCCCGAAGATCAGCTTCGCGGAACGGGCGATGTTGGGCAAAAGGCGGTCCGAATGCCCTTCAGAGACGTAGAGGGCGACGCCACCGCCACCCGCGCCAAGCACGGAGGCTACCAGCAAAACAAGACCGACGCCGCCGATGAAATTCATTAGCGCGCGGTGGAAGGTAAAGACATGGGGACAAAAGGCTCCCGGGGTATCGATGAATTCCTCAAACACGGTCAAGCCCGTGGTGGAGAATCCCGAGGTCGCTTCGAAGAAAGCGCCCGAGAAGGTCATGTTGATCTCGCCGAGAAGATGGGCGATGAAAAAGGGCGCCGCGCCGGAAAGGATCGCGCATAACCAGGTCAAAATCAAAAGCATCGACTCCTGATGCCGACGGAACCTGCTGCGCTTTTTCTTATAGATAAGAAGGAAATAGAGCAGGAAGCCGACGATCAGGTTCGAGGCGACGACCGAGGCGAAGATCGGAAGGGCGCTATACTCGTCGCGATAAAAAGCCACGACGATCATCGGGAAGGCGTTGATGATGCCGATGAGCACCATGAACATGCCAAGGTAGCCCAAAACAAGGCGAAAACCTGTGACTTCTTTTTCTTGATGCGATGCGATTTCTTCGGTCATGCGAATGCCTTTTTACTTTTTCTTCGCGACGGGCTTTTCGGGTTTGGCGGGCTTCTTTTTCGGCGCGGGGGCCGGACGGGCGGGTTTAGGTTCCGACGCTTTGGGCGCGCGAACCGGTTTGGGTTCCATCTTCGGCTCGGGCTTTGGTTTGGGTTCCGGCTTCGGCTCGGGCTTTGGTTCGGGTTTAGGTTCCGGCTTCGGCTCGGGTTTAGGTTCCGGCTTCGGTTCGGAGGCGGATTTGCCCACGGTGCCAATGATGGACTTTAAGGGAGCGGTGCGCTCCGTCTCAACGTATTTGAGCAGCGCCTTCGCGTTATTGGGGGCCGTGACCATGACCAAGGTATCCTTCGGCTCAATGACGATGGAGCCACTCGGGATGATGATTTGGTAGTTGCGGTAGATGGCCGCGATGGAGGCGTATTTCGGGAAGCGGATGTCCTTGATGGGGCGATAGCAGATCGCGTATTTGGTGAGGACGACCTTCTCGATGACGGTGACGCGGTTATCGTCGAGCGAAAGCGTCTTGGTCAAGGACTCGACCGAGGATTCGCTCATGATGGATTGGCTCAAGAGATAAGTGGACGAAATGACGGCGTCGAGGCCGAGTTTCTTGAAGTTGTCGACGTTGGCGGGGTTATCGACGACGCAGATGGTCTTCTTCGCGTTGAACATGCGCTTGGCCATGAGGCAGGTCGCATAGTTATCGGTGTCGCGTTCGCATAGCGAAATGAAGACGTCAGCGTCGAAGGCGTCGGCCTGTTGCAACGTGATGCGGCTCCAAGGCTCGCCGTGATAGACCTTCACAAAACAGGCCTTTTTCAGACGTTCGGCGACATGGAAGGAAGGATTGATGACGACGAGTTCGTTCTTCTTGTCCTTGAAGCTCTTGATGATGTATTCGGCTTTGGAGTCGCCGCCGGCGATGACGATTTTCATTCTTCGTTGCCTCCGTGGCGTAGCAAGCTCAAACGATCGCGGGTCAACTGGAATGGGTAAACCGGCTTGATGTTGCTCTGACTCTGGACGAGGATGCCTAACGCGGGGTCGTCGAAACGGACGTAGACATACGGGATTTCGAACAAGATGGCGCAGGCATGGGCCAAGAAGAGCGAGAGGTTATCGTTGCCCGTGGTGATGTAGGCTTCGTTGGAGTTCTCGATCCCCAGGGCCTTCAAGGCGTCGAGGTCGCTCGCGTCGGCGACTTTCGGATCGCCGCTGAAATCGTCGTCGAGCAAGGCGAAAGAAGAGGGGTCCGCGTCGATGACGATGACCTCAAGGCCGCGGCGGGAGCAGTCGTTGGCAATGCTCGCGCCGAGCTTGCCACATCCAATCACATAGGTTCTTTTCATGATTTGTCCACCTGCAAAGACTTCGGCATTATAAACTCCTTCGCGTCCTTGGGCAACGCACCCTCACACGCCATCACGTCAAAAACGCGCACACGGTCGAACTTTTGGGTAATTTCTTCATAGGCACGTTTGGTGTCTTTTTTCTTTAATCCGGCCCATCCTAGCCCCGCGAAACGCCTTAAGCAGAAGGCGACGTATTCCCTGGTGACGTCGGAAAGATAGTAATGGCCCTGCCGCTTCATGAAATAGTCATAGACTTTCTCGCCGGAGAATCCTTTGGGGTCATAGCAATAGGAAGCCGAGAGCATGTCGCAGACGTATTCGGTCGCGTAGACATAGGGCATCGCCATCGCGACGATGTGGCCCTGGAAGAAGTCGGTCCAGTATTCCCAATGGTGTTTGTTCCGCCGCGTATGGTGTTGGCAGATATAGGAGAAATAATCGTTTTGCAGACGTTCCTCGAACACGGGGGAATGGGTGCCGTTATAGTGCTTCACGGAGCGGAAGAATTCCTTGGGCCCGTACTTGCTTAAATCATGGAAAAGGCAATGGAAGCCGATGCCGCAATGGCAGCCGTTAAGGAAGACGTGGAAGCGGTGACGGTTCACCAAACCCCAATGACGGAAAAAGGCGCTCATTTGAGGATTTCCTCCAGCGTTTTTCCTATATCTTCCCGCAAAACCACGTCGAATTCGTCGTCGAGCGGGGTGGGCTGCGCGTTGATTAAAACGCTCAAGGAACCGCGGAAATACCGGGGGAAGGCGGCAAAGGGATAGACCGTCAACGAGGTGCCGCCGACGATCATCACCTGCGCCCGTTCCACCGCCGCAAGCCCTTCGTAGACGGCGCGCTCAGGCAAGCCTTCGCCATAGAGGACGACGTCCGGTTTGATGAGCCCGCCGCAATGGGGGCAGACCGGGACGCCTTCCGGGCGAAGGTCGTCCAAGAGAAAAGCGTGGTCGCATTTCATGCAATGGTAATGGAGCACCGACCCATGGATCTCATGGACGTGGGTGGAACCGGCCTTTTGATGAAGGCCGTCGATGTTTTGGGTGAGGATGTCCAACGTATGGTTCTTCTCATATTCCGCCAAGGCGAGGTGGGCCTTATTCGGCTTGGCCTCGAGGTTCACCATGTATTTCCAATAGAAGTCATAGAAACCCTTGGGGTCGGACATGAAATAATCGTGGGACAACAGGTCCTCATACCTCATCCCGTCCGCCCGCTTTTGGGAGTAAAGCCCGTTAGGGGAACGGAAATCGGGGATGCCGCTAGCCACGCTAACGCCAGCCCCGCCGAGGAAAACGACGCGCGAGGAAGAGGCGATCGCCGCGCGGATTTTTTCTTTCGTCGCCGAATTCATCTTTGCTATTATCGCACCTCCACATTAATGTGGAAGGCGAAATCGACACTTCTTTCCCACTTGGGCAAAAAGTGGAAAAACGCGTACGTCCTCATTACACTTATGGGCATGGATACCACTTTGCCCGCGAGGATTTCCTCCATTGTCACCGGCGTTTGCCACCGCGGCCTTCATGACCTCGACAAACCCGAGAATTCCCAGGCGGCCTTCCGTGCCGCGATCGAAGCCCATTTGCCGTTTGAATGCGACGTCCATCTCACCAAAGACGGCCGCATCCTCGTCTGCCATGACTCCGACCTCACCCGCATGTGCCATAAGCCCGGCATCATCGAGGAACTCACCTTCGACGAAATCCGCGAGGGCTATTCCCTCCCCGACGGCTCGAAACTCATGGAGTTCTCGGAACTATTGGACCTAAACCACGGCCAAGTCCCCATGGTGATCGAGCTTAAGGCCTATGGGAATAACGCCGCCTCCTTGGCCCAAGCGGTCATTCCTCTGGTCAACGCCATGCCTAACGTCGGCCAATGCTATGTCATCTCCTTCTCCGCCGATGCGCTTCGCGAAGCGAGAAAACATAACTGCGTCCCGCCCGTAGGTTTCCTCGTCGGGACCGAGGCGGTGAAACACGCGAGCAAGGAATTGCTTGAGGAATTCGATTTCCTCGACGTCGAGGTGCATTATTCCCTCCTCCCCCGCTTCCGCCGCTACCGCAAAAAAGGCGGCGCGCTCATGTGCTGGACGGTGAAGAACAAATTGACCTACCGCATCGGGAAGAGGCGCTGCCATTGCCTCACCTGGGAAAAGGTCGACTCGAGCAAAGAGAAAAACGAGGTCAACCGCTTCATCGAAAAGAAGCTCGATCCCCGTTATTGACGGCGCAAGATCCGCAAGCCGAAAAGGTCCTTCAACAGGATCTTTTTCTCTCCCACGAGGAGATATCCCTCGTCATAGACGAGTTTTGTCTCGCCTTCGACGAAGTAATAATGTCCGGTCTCGAAATAGCGCGCCTGACAATATTCCCCTCCGACTAGACTTGAAAGGTTGGCGGAGATGACCTTGGCCTCCTCTTCGTCTAGCGTCCCCTTTTGCACCGCCTCAACCTCATATTCTTTGATCTTGAGCGCCTGACGAAGCCCTTTGACCGCGTCAAAAGGAAGGAAAATCTTCGCCCGCATCAATAACGGCATCTTCTCGCGCATCATTCTTCCCCTCCGTTATGCCCGCCGATCATGACGTTGCGTTCCCTCTGGGTCGCTTTCGCGGTGTAATCGGTCCCATGGAGCACGGCGTTTTTGCCGAACTTCTTCTCGATTTCCAATAGGGAATCGCGTAAGGCCTTCTGTTTTTCTAACTCGTCCGTGTCATCGAAAAGGCTATGGCTTTCTAGCGGTTCTTCCTTGACGTCGACGAAGGCCAGCGCAATCGCCTTGATCTCGGCGTCGCGCCTCACCTTGCGGTCATAAAGATCCAAGACGATCGGCATGAATGCCGAGGCTAGATTGCTTCGCCCCATCACGTCGGCGTTGAAATGAACGTCCGGGCCATGACGCCACCCCCTGCCTTTGTCGAAGGAGATGCCGACATATAGCCGCGGGCTCACCATGCCGCGCCGAGCGAGTTCGAGGCAATGGGCCTCCACCATCTCTTTGATGATGTTACGCGCCTCGGAGAAAGAATAGGCGCAGGGCAAGATCTGGTTCGTGGAGATCGCTTGGGATTGGCTCTTGTAGTTCTTGATGTCGACCATACGGGTCGGCTCTTTGCCATAGGCATGGTCGATGAGCAATTCCGCGTTGACGCCGAACTCCTCATAGAGGAGATTCTCGTCCGCCTTGCGGATTCCCTCCATGTCGAAGATGCCAAGTTTGGCTAAGCGCGATTCCGTCCCCGAAGAGATCATCCAAAAGGAGGACAAGGGACGGGTATGGGAGCATTCGCGTAGGTACTTTTCCTCGTCGAGCCAGCCGACTCCATGAGGGTCATGCTTCGCCATCAAACCCGAGGCGACTTTGGCCAAATACATATTCGTGCCGATGCCGGCGGTCATGGGGATACCATAGGTATCTTTGATTTCGTTCATCAGACGCAAAGCGAATTCCTTCGCGCGAATCTTATAGAGTTTCAGATACGTCGTCGCGTCGATGATGACCTCGTCGATCGAATAGACGTGGATGTCCTCTTTGGAGATATATTTCAAATAAATCCCATAGATGCCGGCGCATACGTCGATGTAGCGCTTCATGCGCGGCTTGGCGATGACGATGTTCGGGTCCTTGGGCACGTCAAAGAGACGGCAGCGGTTCTTCACCCCTTTCGCCTTAAGCGAAGGTGAGACCGCGAGGCAAATCGTCTTCTCGGTGCGCGAGGCATCGGCGACGACCAAATCGGTGGTCATGGGGTCGAGCCCGCGGTCCACCGCTTCCACCGAGGCGTAAAACGAACGGGCGTCGATCACGAAATATACGCGCGGTTCCATAATCAGTGATGATGCGTTCCTTTCTCGTGCGGTTCTTTCTTTAGGCACGAGGGGCAGATGCCATAGATCTCGGTGTTATGGTCGAGCACGTGAAAGCCGGTTTTGTTTTCGATGGCCTCGTTCACCTCGTGATATGGGCATCCTTCTAACGGCACTTTCTTGCCGCAGCGAAGGCAAACCAACAGATGGGTGACTTCGTCCTTGGCGAGAGAATAGAGGCATTCCTTCCCAGGCCCACTCTCCTTGCGGACGATGCCGACGCGAAAGAGGTGGCCGAGGGTACGGTAAACGGTCGATAAGTCCGCCCCGCTCTGTCGGAGGCTCGCATGGAGTTCCTCGGCGGTGATCGGCGAACCCAAAGAAGAAAGATAACGCACGACGTCGATGCGCGCCGGCGTCGCCTTCAATCCGTGTTCCCGTAAAAGTTTCGCTTCTTCTTCCATCGTTGATTTGACCTACTTCGAATGATATATTTTAGACGCAAATGCAAATCATTTGCAACTACTAATCATGATGCGAATTGGGAAAATCAGCTTCTTGGCGGCACTGCTCGCCTCCTGCGGTGGGCAAAGCCCAACCACGCCGACGCTCGTCGCCTCTTTTTATCCCATCGCCTATCTGACGAGCCGCATCGCCGGCGACAAATATGAGGTCCATTGCCTCGTGCCCGCCGGTGAAGAACCTCACGATTTCGACCTTCGCCCCTCTGGGGCTAGAGCCATCGAGGACGCAGATGCGCTTTTCCTTAATGGCCTAGGCATGGAAGGATGGGCGGATAGCCTCTCTCCCAAGGTAAAGTCCAAAGCCCACGTCCTCTCCGAAGGCCTCGACACATTATCCATTGAAGGTCGCGTCGACCCCCATGTTTGGCTCGATCCCGTCCGTTACAAGGAAATGGGCCGTCATTGCATGGAAGCCCTATGCGAAATCGACCCGAAAAACATCGTGACATACCAAATGAACTACGGTTCCTTTGCCGCGGAGATTGACCGCTTGATCGCCCATTGCGAAACGCTTTCGGCCGATTTCTCCAACAAAGTCATCGCCGTCTCCCATGCCGCCTTTGGCTACATGGCGGACCGTTTCTCGTTCAAGCAGCTTTATATCAACGGCGTCTCCCCCGACGACGAGCCTTCCCAAAAAGCCATCGAAGGCATTTTGGAGGCGATCCAAACCTACGGCATCGACACCGTCTTCTTTGAAGAGCTCGCTAGTGACGAAGTCGCGAGAAGGATCGCCGAGGCCACTGGGGCCAAATGTGAGTCGCTCAATCCCTTGGAAGGTCTCGAACAAGACGAAATCGACGCGGGGGAAAACTATTTCTCCGTCTATAAGGAAAACATGCGGAAAATCGCGGAGGCTAGGCCATGATCGAGTTCAAGGACGTCGGTTTCTCTTATCAAGACGAAGCCTTGCTCCGCCACATCGACTTCAAGATGGAGGACGGACAGTTCGTGGGTATCCTCGGTCCTAATGGTGGGGGCAAATCCACTTTCCTCAAACTCGCTTTGGGACTAATCAAACCCATCTCGGGTAGTCTCGTCATCACCGATGAGCGCGTCGCCTATCTTTCCCAAACGACCCCATCGGCAGACCGCGACTTCCAATGCACCGTCGAGGAGCTCGTCACCCTCGGCTGTATTCAGGGCAAAAAGCTATTCCCGAACAAAGCGGACCGGGCGAAAGTAAAATCGTTACTCGAGGAATTCGACCTATACGACTTAAGGAAGCATCTGATGGGCGAGCTTTCGGGTGGTCAACTCCAACGCGCCCGATTCGCAAAAGCCTTAGCCGGCGACCCGACGCTTTTGATCTTCGATGAGCCAGACGCCGGCATGGACGAAGAGAACCACCACCGCATGGTCCATGTCATCGAGCGGCTCCATAAGGAGGGAAAGAGCATCCTCTTCGTCTCCCACCACCCCCACGACCTAGAACACGCCGACGCCGTCTACTTCATCGAAAACGGCGAGCTCATCACCTATGAGCAAGAACTCGAAAGGGGGCATCAACATGTTTCATTATGAGTTCATGGTCATCGCGTTCGTCGCGGCGGGATTGCTCGGCATCGCCTTTCCGCTCTTAGGCGGGACGGTCGTTTATAAGAAACTCTCGTCCTCGGGGGACGCCCTTTCCCATAGCGCTTTGGCTGGGGTCGCCATCGGTCTCGTCGCTGGGCTCAACCCCCTTTGGATGTCCATCGTCAGCTGCGTCGTCGCTTTCCTAATCATCGGGGTTTTGCGGCGAAAATTCGGAAAACACGCGGAAATTGGCGTGGTTGTCGTCCTTAGCGCGGCCATCGCTTTGGCTGGCGTGCTCTCTGGTTATGCGAGTGCGGCGAACTTCGAATCGTACCTCTTCGGCTCCATCTTGCTCATCGGTTATCCCGAGCTTTGGGTCGTCTTAGGACTCGCGGTGATTTCCGTTTTGTTCTTCGTCCTCACCTACTACCGCCAGTTCCATCTCCTCTATAGCGAAGAGGAGGCGCGCCTCGCCCATATCCACGTCTATGTCCTCGACTTCGCGCATTCGTTGTTGTTCGCCCTCGCAGTCGCGATTGGGGCGAAGATCGTCGGTTCTCTCGTCGTCTCCTCGATGATCGTGCTGCCTACCGCCTGCGCGCTTCTATGGAAAAAGGGTTATCGCGACACCACCATCATCAGCCTCTGTTATAGTTTGGCGGCCATGCTCGGCGGGATCGTCGTCAGTTATTACGCGGATTGGAAGCCTGGCGCGACGAGCGTGTTGCTTGCCGTTACCATGCTTCTTCTCACGGCCGCTTTCTTCGTCCTCGTTCGACTAGGAAAAAGAAAAAAGGCCAAGCGTTCGCTTTAGCCTATCTTCATTTCCTCGCGGAGGGATTCGACTTCGTCCTCGTAATCCATCGACCATTCGTAACTCGGTAGGAACGGGCCTGAGTAGGTCCCTTTCTTTTTGCCTAGCAAGTCATAGTAGTCGCATTGGATGTCCTCGACGTTCACCGAGAGCATGGCCCGCCCAAAGTTCACGCAAGGGCAACGCACGCCCTCAAGCGTCGAACGGAGCCGCCACACGGCGTCGCGATAAAGGATTTTCGCCTTATCGAGGTCTTTGTCCGGCCATAAGGCGGTGATCGCGCGCTCCATCGTCACGTTCTTGCCTTGCAAGACGATGAGGAACGCGAAAAGCTCTTTGGATTTCGAGGAGGAGAAATGGATGGGACGCCCATACATAAAGCAATCGAACCCATCGAACATCTGGACCTTCATTTTGGCTTTCTGCTGTTTGAAGCGATCGATGAATACGCCGAGGTCGATGCCCGTCAACGGCTTATAGGCCACGCCAAGGATTGAGGGTCGCAAGTCGGCGTCGATTTGTTCCAACGTCAAAGACGTTCCCGTCAGGAAAAGGATTTTGATCTTAGGACGGATCTCCAGAATCATTTTGGCAAGTTTCAAACCGGAGATATGGGGCATCCTCACGTCCAATATCGCCCCATCCACTTCGTTTTCCCCACAGTAAGACAAAATGGCCGCGGGGTCGTCTTTGAAATAATGAAAGTCAATCGAATGGTCGGAGCGCACCGCCTCGTCGAGGAAGAGGTGAAGCGCTGTGGATTCGTCATCGACGACGATGATATTCATCGTTTTTCCTCCCCACTAGGCTTTATAGGAATAAAGAAGGTGATCTTCGTGCCTTCGCCAGGCTCGCTTTCGATCTTTGTCTCCGCGTTCAGCAAGATTTTGAAGCGCGATTCGACATTGCGCAAGCCGACCGAATCCGCACGGATCTTCTTCATGTCAAATCCAACGCCATTATCGGCAAAGGACAAGACGAAACGATCGCCGTCCCGGTAACTGTCGATTTTGACATAGCCATCCGCTTTGTCCGCGATGCCGCTATAACGGATGACGTTCTCCAAAAGAGGCTGCAACGAGAAATAGGGCACCTCATATCCATCGTCCTCGATGTTGAATAGCAGCGTCAACGGCTTGTCGCCTTTGAGGTTATGAAGTTCCAAATAGTCCGAAAGCAATTCCAGTTCCTTCGTTAACGGCACCAAATAGGTGTCCCCCGCGTCGGTATAGGACCGCAGATAACGGGATAGCAAGTCGATGCCCAAATCGCCTTTGTCCGGGTTAAGGCGATAGAAGGATTTGATGAAGGTCAATGTGTTGAAAAGGAAATGGGAGGAGGTTTGGTTCCTCAGAATATTCGCCTGCATCTCCTGCAACTTCTGCTCCGCCCGTTCTTTTTCGACGACGGCTTTGCCGATACGAATGGTGAACGAAAGGTAAATCGAGAAGAAGAATAACGGCAGGGCCAAGGAAAAAACCGCGGTCGGCGCCATGGCGACATAAAGCGAAGGATAGGCCCTACCGACGCTTTCGCTTAAAACCATGAAGGATAAGGTGAGGAAAATCGTGATCGTGAAACCGATGATCACCGTCCAGGTCTTGGCCCGGGAGAAAGTGTTGATCAAGGAAACCACCCAGAACGAACCGACCAAGAAGGCGATAACGACGGCGACCCATTCTAGTCCCACCCAATAGAGGCCGACATAGAGCAAGAAGTCCGCCACAAGGATCGCCACCGAAAGGATGGAGGTGCGATGTAAGACCCCTGCTTTCTCGTCAAGCGAGGCGAAACGGAACAGAAAGACCAAAGCCGTCAAATACGAAAGGAAGCGCACCATGTCGAGGAGGATGAGTATGGCGTTATCAAGCGCCGTCCCACTGGGATGAAAGCCCACCGTCACGAGGAAGGCGCGCGAAGTGATTACGGCGACCAAGATGGATAAGGCGACGCCCGCGGTGTTCCAAGTCGCGTCAGAAACGATGAACGGGGAAACAAATTCGACGATGACGACGATGATCAGTAGCGAAGCCCCAAGAATAAGCAGGGTCGAGAAAACGCGCTCTCTATCCCCTCCATATACCTCAGGATGAAAGGCATAGAAGAGCCCAAACGAAATGGCCATAGACAAGACGGCCGCGCCAACGAGGAAAGGCCAACCATATTTAAAAAATGATTTCAGCCACATGTGCACATTATATACGGGAGCCAGAAAAAGAGGGGCATCACCGCACTAAGCAGATGATGCCCCGCCCCCCTTTAAACTTCCACGTGTTTGGAAGAGAAGTCGTGTTCGATGGGATAAATATAAATGGCGATGCGCTATAAAAGTGCTAAACACAGGACCTGATTTTAAAGAAAGGAAAAACCGCGCTAACGCTTTCGTAACTAAGGCATTTTTGCGCGGTAATTCCGAAAAATCGGCGGATTTTTGCAACGATAATGCATAAAACAATCATAAAGCGGACGACTGAGATCATATGAAAAATCCGGCGCGCCACCGGATCCTTGCTTTAACTTTTTTATCGCTTCGCCATCATCTCCCGCCGAGGAATCGGTATACGGGTTTTGCGAAGCGCTGCAACAAATAAGTGATGGCGAGGGTTGCAACTGATGAAACGGTGATTACGCAGAAGAAAAGCGCGGCGCAGTTGTAATTGGAGTCCGCCGGTAGTCCCATTTGCAGCAACAGTTTGAAGCCATTGACGATGCCGAGGTGGCAGAAAAAGATGAAGGCGGACGTCTTGAAGATATCGTGGATGTTTTCTTTCTCGAAAAGAGAAGTCAGCGCATCCATGGAGAACCAGACCAAAACGGGTGCGGCAAACCGATAGACATAGTAGGCATAATCTTCAAATTGGGCATGGATAAAGGTGAACGTCAACGACAGGGAGATAAGCACAGCCAACACGGCGACGGAGATTAGCCTCGGACGGTACCGGTTCATGATCGGGATTTGGAAATACGCCAGATAGGAACCGATGAAGAATAGCGGGATGAAAAGCAATATTCCGCCATATTCCGGACGGAAGAACATATAGACGAAGAGGAGAATGACCGGGATAAAAATGGACCATTTTCTTAGATACTTGAACGCAAAATAAAGTAAAGGCGAGCAGACAAAATACACGAGGAGAGGACGAACAAACCAGAGGTGAGGATAGGAATTCGCCATCAGGATATCGACGACGACCGATTGGAAGGTCAGCGTGATAGGTTCCCCATTGAAAAGCGGGAAGAAAACCTGCATGAGCAAGAACGCCAAGACGCTCCAAACGAAATAAGGGATGACCAAGGAGAACACCTTGCCCAAGAGCATCTTCGGATAACCCCTCAACGTGAATTTCGTGAAGAGCAAATAGCCCGAGATGGCAAAGAATGTCGGCACGGCGGCATCGCCGATGACGAGGAAGACCCTTTGGATGCTATAGGAAAACTCATATCCCGCTAAAGCAGGATCAAGAACATCGACGTAGGACGAGTGGAGCACCAAGACAAAAACGGCCAAAAGGAAAGTCGTGTAATAAAGCTTGTTGGACAACGCTTTGCTGAGCATCGATAAAAAGTTAATCCTTTTATCGACCAAAAGCAAAAACCCTAGCGAAAGAGGAAAGAAAAACGTTTCCTTTCACGAAAATGACGCGATTGTCCATATCGTCGGTCAAGGCACCTTCCAGCAAATTGAAAACTGGCTTTGGATCGACGGGGTTCTTTTTCATCCCTGAAAGATAATTGAATTCAGTTGTCCACAAATCGCGGGCAACTGCAATCCCGCCTACTTTTTTGTTCCCATCCAAAATGCGATAGGTGACCGATCCCTTTCAATGGATTGAGTCGACGATGGTCTCCCCTCCACTACGGCGGACTGTCCTCTGATGCGATTTGATTATATCGACATGAGGTGCGCACAACGTTATGTCTTGTCTTGCTCACACTCGGTCTTTTTTCTAAAAACGATCGCTTTATGGATAAACAATCCGATAACGAAAAGCGAGAACAGGAAGATGGCGCCTTGAGTGAATAGTTGCATCAAATACATCGCAGTATCATTCGCGGTGCCAAAAGTCATGATGAGGTTGAACTCCATCATCTGAATCGTATATAAGGCTCCGATCAATCCCAGATAAGAAAGGACATATTGCCGATCCGTTTTATCTTTTTTGATCAAACCCTTAACGGCAAAGACCATCTTCGCCGTGCCATAAGCCGCATAAGCATAGATAAGCCAGTCCAAAAAATAATGGGGTGCGTCCTTGAACAATATCGTAAGGACGAAAGCCGCCATCATCGGGGTGAGAACCACTGCCGTCGAAATGATGCCCGCAACATAGTTATTTGGTTTCAGACGATACTTTTCTATCGCCCACTGCCACGTTTTAAAGAAAGCCATCAAATAAGAGAAAATGCAGTAATTGACCAAAATCCAATCGAATCGAATGATGACGAACGCCAAATGAATCGTGCCCATGGCCAATGGGCCCAGCAAGGAAAAATAGAAAGCGACGTTTCCCGAGTGGTAGAAGTCTGCCATCTTTCTAATCAGGTTTTTCATTCGCCATTATGATAAGCAAAACAAAAAGGGGCAGACGCGCAATCAATCCATTATTTGTTTCTTATTTCTTTGATTCTTTTTCTGAATTCTTTTTTAAAGTCTTCGAATCTTAAATCGCTGTATTCTTTAAACTGTTTTAACTTTGAAGCAAGATGAACGGAATAAGCAAAGTCAACCAGCATTGCGCCAATCACCATTCCAACAAAATATGTATAGATAAGATTCTCACTTATCCAGGAGATGCCTTCCACCAAAACTGGATTCAATAGGAAATAGTACAAAGAGCCAACAACCAACCATATTAAAGAAAACGACGGACAAATGATGCCCATGATATTCCCCTTGCGGTTTGAATAATCCCATAACTTAATTTTGAGACCTTTTATAAATATGAGGCCGGCGACAAATTCTATTAACGTCATTCCAACCCCGATGATGGCGACACGAGCAACAATATCCCATGCTTGAGAATTAATTCCTAAAGGGATGTTGCTGACTCCATATAGAACAATTACCCCAAAACCATAAATTGGTAAGTAAGGTCCAGTTAAAAAGCCGGGATTCATCCATTTCTTTTGCGAGACAAATCTGCGGAAGAAAAGTTCTATTACCCATCCTAGCAATGAGCCAATTACAAATAGGGTCGATATTATTACTAAATATTTCATCGCTTTAATTTTGACTAGGATTGTACAAAGGGACAAGATGACTGGAATCAAGTTCAGCAATTAATGGATGCCAGCTCTAAAATAAAAACCAACAATAAATTGTTGGCGTTTGTTTGCTTTGGTGACCTGTACGGGATTCGAACCCATGAATGTATCCTTGAAAGGGATATGAGTTAAGCCACTTCTCCAACAGGCCACGTGGCGCTCAGCATAGGATTCGAACCTACAACCGATCGGTTAACAGCCGATTGCTCTACCGTTGAGCTAGCTGAGCATTGCCTTATTCAGGCGAGCAATATCATAAGCGTCTCGAAAACGCTTTGCAACGATTTATCGAACAAATAAAACGAGGGTGAGTTACTCGTTAAGCTTTGCTTCGACAGAACGGAAGAGGTCCGAGACCGTCTTGAAAGAAGAGAGTTCCTCCGTTTCGAAAGAAACGCCAAAGCGATCTTCCAAGTCCAAGCACATCTCCACCACGTCGAGCGAATCGAGCCCGAGATCGCGTAGGGATTTGCTTTCGTCGACGTTCTTCACGCCGAGGCGCTCCGCGAACATCTCGCGGAATTGTTCCATTTTGGTTTGTGACATATTGGATACCTCGCGAATATTATAGGGAAGCGCCTGTCTAAAGACAAACAAAAGCCCAAGCAATGCCTGGGCCTTGGGAGAAGACTCCCCAATAGCCAGTTTCCTGGCAGCGCGACCGACGCCATCCTAGCCATAACGCCTACATGGTCGCCAAAACGATGAGCTAGGATGGCTACCCGATTTGGAATCTGTTGCTCACGAAGGACGTCTCTTGGTCCACGCGGTCGCTGATTTTCTTTGAGGAGCGATCGAACACGCCCCACATCACCCCCGCGACGGCGGAGAAGAGCAACAGCACGAGCAACATGCCGAGCAATTGGCCTTTGATTTCAGACATAGTGGCCTCCTTTCTTAACTGACGTAATATCCGACGACGGCGCTGCGCCTTACGCTGACGCGCATCGTTGACTTAGAAACGATAAAAGGGTCGTATCCCTTCTCAAGGTAATAAGTGATGGTTTCCCCGATGCGGAAGAGTGGCTTCTTCCCATCCTCATAACGAAACGTCGCCCCATAAGAAGAAATCAATCGTTCCGTGGTTTCATTGACAGTGCCATCGCTCGCAATCCGATAACTCACGACGGTGCCGAGGGCATCCAAACTGGCTTTTACGCTAGCCAGGTTCATCATGTCACCGGCCAAAAAGAGGACCGCCATCAAAAACGTTAGGGACAATAGCAAACCAAGTTTATAAGACATCGAGCATACCCCCCATGATTTCGACCAAAGAGAGGGTCAAAGCGAGCATCGCGATGCCGCTTCCGGCCAGCGGAAGGAACGCCATCGTATCGAGGGTTGAGAGGCGTCTCTCCTTATCCATCGCGTAGCGAACATCCGATAATTTGCCGAAAAGACGCTGGAATTGACGGATGTAAAGTCCGTTTGTGCCATCATCGATGATGCGATAAACGGAGAGCATCACTTCCTTGATGGATATGTCTTCGAATATCGCGGCGAAACGGACGAATGGGGCGACCGATTTATCATTGTCGATATCCTCGAGTAACCGCCTTAGATGCGCCTTCATGTCCTCACTTGCGTAATCGACGATCCTCTCGATCGCGTTATACACGGTGAAGCCATCGTTGACGAATACGCCGAAATACGTGAAGAGCTCCACGAACTCCGCCACATAGGCGTCTAACCTTGCGCGCCGCTTCGCCCCATAACGGGTAAAGAACCAATACGTGTATAGAAGAAACGCCAAGGCAGGAAAGATCAATAAGAATCCAAGACCCTTCCATAAATAAACCAAGGCGAATAACCCGGCGAAAACAGCAACCCCGATAAAGTATCGAGTCATCTCCTTTCCAAAGCTAAGGCCGAGGAAGGACAGAGTTTGCTTGAGCTTTGCCATGATGCCCTCCTTTCTTTTGCCACGGTGTTTTCTTGGTGAGGAACGATACGTAGACCACGGCCGACCCAAGAAGGAACAAATAGAAGAAACATGTCGCCGCTAGATAGATGAGGTTCGTCGTTAACTGAGAGAAAAACGAAGACAGTCCAAAGCGCATGAAACCCATGATCGCGGCAGCCATTATCCAAAGGAACGCGAATCCCGCCGCTTTGCGCGCGGCCATCTTTTGGTATGCCCTGCCCGTCTCTTCGACGCGCGAAGCCTCCGCCGTCAGTTCGGACGAAAGTTTAAGGACGTCCCCTCCGCGATTCAGATACAAATCGAGGACGCTGAGGAACATCGCGTAGATGTTTTGACCGAAGTAATTGGTGAGATACGTGACTTTGTCTTTGGCTTCCATCGTCGCCAAGGTTTCGTCGAGGGCGTGGAACTCTTTGCCCATGGGTTCGCCCGCGCTCTCAAAAGCCTTGTCCAGCGAAACGCAAACCGATAGAGTCACCAAAAAGCCATGGATGAACAAATAGCATTCGTGGCGTTTTCGGTTTTCCTCGCCATACGCCCGGACGCAGGGGATCACGACAAGGAAAGACGCGAATAACGCCAAAGCCCCTACTCCAAGGCCGAGATACCATTGTCCCGTCGATAGGAAACCTAAGCCGCCCAAAAGAAGGCAACAAGCTAGGCAAAGTACCACGTCATTCTTCATTTGGCTTCCTCCCCCGTTTCTTTTCCTCATAAAGCATGGTGATCGAACGATCGGCTTCGCGGATGCGCCCGATCGAAGAAATCCTTCGCACCACACGCCCATCCACGGTTTGCTTGCCCACCAAAACCAAAAGGTCGAAATGATGGTAGATGTCACCGAGAAGATCCTCGCAGGTCGATTTCGTGTCCCCCGCCATAGCTAGACGCGCCATGCGGTATGGCATCCCCTGGATATCCTTCGCGTGAATCGTCGTGATGATGGGGTGCCCGGACATCACGCAATTCAAGGCCGAAAGGAATTCCGCGCCCCGGCTCTCCGCGAGGACGATGTAGTCCGGATTGTTCCGCAAGGCGTTACGGATCAACGAGTCCGCCTTGCCATCCTCAAACCGGTCGTCCTCCATCCAGAAGGTCATGTCGGTCATCCCATCCGCCCGGCAACGTTCGAGTTCGCCGATGTTATCGATGACGATGACCCGCGTCGCCACAGGCAGATTCATGAGGAGGTATTTCTGTAATTCCGTCTTCCCAGCACCGGTGATGCCACCGATCGCGATCGACTCTCTTTTGGCTAAGGCATCCAATAGGATCTTTTTGGTCTTGCCGGGAAAGAACGATTCGTCGTCGCTTACCGCCGAGCCGTCATGGCATACGCGGATGTTAAACGTGTAGACCTTTTGTTCGTAAACGCGCCCGATGGAAAGAAAGGCTGCGTTCAACCGATAACGCGAGAAAGAGACGTCGAGGATCGGCGAGGTATAGGAGAACTGCTGCTCGCTCATGTTCGCGATCTGTCGCAAAAAGGCGCCGATATCCTCGTTCTTCGCTTCGATGTTCGACCGTTTTCTCCCCTGAAACGAATCCTGATAGAAAATGGCTTCGCCGTTAAAGGAGACGTCCGTCACGCTGGGACGCAAAAGCAAAGGCCTTAAGAATGACTCCTCAACATATGAGGTGATGCGTTCGAGATTATTCATGGTTATCCGTCCTTTCGATGAAGAATTGCGCTTTTCGCGTTTTTTGGATGATGTCGTCGATCTCGACGTAAAAGATGATCTCGATGGACCGGGAAAAGTCTTTTCCCTCCGCTGAAACGCGCGTATCGAGGCTACGCAAGCCGAATTCGTATTCACGGCAATACGGGGCGAGGTTCACCGCGTAATAACGTTCGAGCCGTTCCTCGAGCTTTGGCATAAAGAAGTACGGCGCGCCATAGTAGTTCCCGTTTCGGTCCGCGACCACGACGCATTCCTCAAGCAAGCCCTTATATAAGCCGAGGTAGGCCGATTCGACGCCACTAAGGCAATAGACGCGATGAAAGCCGACCAAAGTCATAAGCAAAGCGATGCCGGACAAGAAGAGGTGCGTCATCGTCTCATCCCTCCTCCGACGACGCAATAATCGGCTTGATCACAGGGCCCAAAGAGGCGTCGGTCGCTGAAACACGACCCCATCAAGATGACCTCGTCGCCGTAATGTCCGGCGTTTTTGAGGACGATCTGATATTCGTAAAGCGCGTCGTCATGTCCCTCCCTTAAGGGCAGAAACAGTTGGTCGCTTTGAAATAACGGCTCACCGACGATCGGCACCGCATACGCCTGATAGTCGACCCGCGAATAGAAATAGGTCTTCGTCAGGGAGAACTTATACGTCGGGATGCCAAGCCTCCCCCTACCGACCTTAGCCTTTAATGGAATTACCCCATAGCCGCCATGGTTCTCGGCGATCTTGGAAAAATCGTCACGATAGCTAAGCAGCCTTAGTTCCGCCTCCGGATTCTCGTTCGGCGCCAAATAACGGTTCAGGTATTCCAAGGTGATGGAAGACAAAGGGAATTTCCGATTGGGCAGATTGTTCCCGAAGACGACCCCATGCGACGAATAGCCCTCGCGATAGATCTTGCGCTCGCTTGCGTCCACCAATGGGTCATAGGCATATAGGTCATGTCCGGTTTCGACCACTTCGTCCTTCATGAAGGCGATGAGCCCGTTATCGTGCCCCACCTTCACGTTTTCCTTCACCCGCAGGTGCATTCTTGAGTAATCAAGCCCTGGGTAATACGGATCGCGCGACAAACCGAAATAGAACGTCACGACCTCCCCTTCCTCCAAGTACCAGCCATTTAAGCGAAAGACATAGGTGCGGTAAGCGCCATTAAGCTCCATCGTGGCGGAAGGGCGATAGTCGACGACCGACCATCTGCCGCTTGACGCGGAGACGTCCGCATACCCATAGCAGGAAGGATATTTGTTGGCCAGAAAGCGGATCATGATCTCGCAATCGTGCCCATCCACCACCGGCCCCATATACCATCGAAAACCGGGATCGGTGGATGCACCCAAGCACAATAAAGTCGCAGGAATGAAGAGAAAACGGCGCAAAACACTCATATTTCTCTCCTTAAGTAACTGAATATTTCTCTCCGTTTCAATTCGAATTCTCGCGGCGCAAAAAGGTTTTCGTCATAAAACCAAAACGGGTAGACGCGATGCTTCTCAAGCACTTCCGCGACCAAGATCCGTTTGCCCTTCTCGTCGAGCGAATCGAAGTAACGGCGGATCTTGATGAGGAAGCTGCGCGCATGGCTAGGCGGCAAGCGGAGCAATTCGTCGTAACGGAGATCGTAGACGTGGTAATCGGGGCTCTTGCCGATTTGAAGCAAGTAGGCCCGGTATCTTTTTCGGATACTCTCCTCGTGACGCGGTGACAGGTTGATGTCCATTCTAGGTACCTCCCACCAACATATAGGAGGCGAATTTCGATTTTTGCTCAAAAAAATGAAAAAACTTTTTCGTGGCTTCTTTATAATGGTGGAAATGATTTTGCTCGTCGGCGCCTCAGCCTCTGGAAAAACCGAAATCGCGAAGCGTCTCGCTTCCGCTTTTTCGATTACCAAAGCCATCACCCATACCACCCGTCCGATGCGCAAAGGCGAACGTCAGGACGTCGATTACCATTTCGTGACCGTGGACGATTTCCTCGCCTTAAAGGAAAAGGGCGGCTTCGTCGAAACCACCTTCTATAACGGCAATTACTACGGTTGCTCCAAAGCGGAGACGGGCGACGACAAATGCATCATCCTCGACCCCGCGGGCATCTCCTCCTTTTTATCGCTCCATAACCCCAATATCGTCACCTTCTTTTTACGCACCAGCGACGCCACGAGGGAATATCGCATGCGCTTACGCGGCGACGAAGAGGAATCGATCCGTAAGCGCCTCGCTAACGATAAGGATACCTTCGACGAAAAACGCCTCCCCCACGTCGATTATGTCATCGACGCGGACGAGGAGGACGTTCCTACGCTGACCGAAAAGATATATTCGCTCTATCAGAAGCGTCTTGGCCGTTAATCGACCTTCCGACGCGGATGGAAATAAGCCAAGGCCTCTTCCGTCGTGAATGGGGTCGCTTTTTTCACGATGACGTCCACTTTGCCGATGGTGACGATGTCGCCTTCTCTTGCAAAGCGTCCGAGGCGGTCGCTTAGCCAGCCGGAAAGCGTCTCCACGCCATCCTCGAGCTCTTGCTCATCGATGTGGAAATACTCAAAGAAGTCTTCGATGTGGACCGAACCCTTGACGCGATAGACGTTGCGCTTGTCCGTCTTTTCGATCTCCTCGGAGATCGGTTCGGACTCGTCGAACATCTCGCCCACGAGTTCCTCCAAGATGTCTTCCATCGTGAGGATGCCGTCGTTGCCGCCGTATTCGTCTTTGACGAGGACGATATGGTGATGGCTTTGCTTCATGGCCTTGAGGATCAAGGAGATTTCCATCGTGCGGGGTACGCTAAGAATAGGCAACATGAAATCATTCACACTGACCTTGTCAGAGCGTAATAACGCCTTCTGGACCTCTTTTAGGGGCAAATAGCCAAGGACGTTATCCAAATTCTTGTCGTAGACGATGATGCGGCTATGGATGAGCTTGCCGGTCTCGACCGCCTTGGTGAGGTTATCGGTGACCTCAAAGCCCTCGACCTTGATGCGCGGGGTCATGATCTCGTAGGCGCAGGTGTCCTTGAATTCGATCGCGTCGGAAAGCATTTCGGACTCATCCTCGTCGATGATGCCTTCCTCCTCAATCGTGTCCACCATGGCCTGCAGCTCGTCGTCACTTGGCACGACGGTGTCCGGCTTAAGGCGGGAGAACAAAGGCTTGGTGATGGTCCTCGCGAGGAAAGAGACGCTCTCCACGATGGGATAGAAGACGTAACGGAGCACCTTCACCGGTTTGACGAAGGCGATGGACAAAGCGAAACTATGCGCCTTGCCGATGACCTTGGGCAAAATCTCACCGAAGATCAAAATGACGAGCAACAAGACGAGTTCGTTCACCGTCGCCATCATGTCCCGGTTTTCATTAAGGAAAGGCAGATCGATGCGGGTTAGCGCCGCGGCGAAGGAGGAGGCGAGGATGTTGACGAGGTTGTTGCCAAAGAGGATGGTGACGATCGTGTGGTCGTAATGCTCGGCCATCTCCGCGGCCGCCAAAGCGCCCTTCGTGCCTTTTCTGCGAAGCCGCTTCACCGACACGGTCCCATAAGTCATGTCCGCGCAAGAGAAGAAAGCGCTGCAAAGCAACAAGATGGCAATGAGGACGATATAGATCGAAAGCTGGACGTAGGGATTCATCGTCTCACCCTCGCTTTCGAACTCTCGCCGATGGAACCCACGAGTTCTTCGAGCACGTCCTCCATCGTGACCATGCCGAGGATCTTGCCTTGGTTACGGACGATCGCGATTTGAGTATGGTGCAATTTGAAGCCGTCCACCAGGTCGTCGAGATGGACCTTGGGGGTGACGAAATAGGGACGCTGCACGAACTCGATGTAGTTGACGGAAGGATTCTTGAAATAGGCGGTGAGGTAGTTCTTCACCACGAGCACGCCGACGATCTTGTCTTTGTTCTTGAAATAGACGGGGATGCGGGAATAGGGGCAATCCTTGATGAAATCGCGAAGTTTCTTGCCGTCTAGCCCATCCGAGTCCACCATCGCCATCTTGTTTAACGGGGTGAATACCTCGCGCACGGAGGTATCGGCGAAATCCAACGTGTTCTGGATGATCTCGGATTCATTCTCCTCGAACACGCCCCCTTCCTCCGCCTCATCGATGGCCGAGGTGAAATCCTCTTCCGTGAGGGCCACTTCAGCCTTGGCTTTAAAGGCGCGGCGGAAGAGATAGTTCAAGCCGCGGAAAAGCATGATGAGCGGATATAAAAGGACACTGATCCCAAAAAGCGGATAGCAATGGACCTTGGCGATGGCGTCGGGGATGTTCTTGCCGATGAGTTTGGGCAGCGTATCGGCGAAGAGGAAGAAGATGATCGCCATGATGATGGAGGCGATCAAGGAGACGGTCGCGTCGGGGATAACGCCGTTAAAGAGGTGCAGGAAAAGGAAGGTCGATAAGGTGGACACCATGATGGAGGCCACGTTATTGCCGATGAGGGTCGTGATTAGGGTCGTCTCGAATTTATCGCAGAGCCGTAGGATCAGGCGCGGGGTTCTTTTCCCCTCGTCGGCCGCGGCCATGTATTTATAGCGGTTAATGCAGGCGAAGGCGGTTTCGGACGCGTTGAAGAAGGCGCTTAGGATCAATAGGACGAAAATCAAAGTGATACTAAGCCAATCGGGGATACTGTCCAGAAGCCACCACCTCCTTTGTGCCGACTTGCACGTATATGACTATATCAAATAAAGGGCTTCCCTTGAAGAGCGCGCCCACGAGTTCAAGAAAAGCGGCCCCTTGATTGAGGAGCCGCTTCATGAGTCGGATTAATCGTCGTCCTTATCCGAACCGGTGGGCTTGTAGTCCTTCAGCTCATCGGCCCAGTTATGGGGTTCGATCTTGCCTTGCTCGAGGCCGTTCTTCTCCATGACGTCGGCAATGAGTTGCTTCGCGCGGCGGACGGAGAGGTCGCTCTTGACCTTGAAGACGAGCGGGATGTCGCGATAGACGCCCTTATGGCCCGCGTCTTGGACGGGGAGGGTGCTGTTCTGGTAATCCTTCGGATCGAGGGCGAAGTAGAGCTTGAGGCCCTTGCCGGCGACGGTTAGCTTGACGAAGGTGACCTTGTGGAGGCGGAAGGTGTCGCCCGAATTGGAGACGCGGGATTTCACGCCGTAGGACATGATCTCGGCCTTGAGTTCGTTATAGTTCGACTTCATCTCCTTGTCCGCTTGGACCATGCGGGTGGGGAAAGGAATGCGGATGATCTTGTCGTGCGGGGGAAGATTCGGGTTGACCTGGCCGACGACGCGGGGCGCCGGTTCCTCTTCCTCGACGACCTCGGGCTCCGGTTCAGGTTCGGGTTCGGGCTCGGGCTCGGGTTTCGGTTCGGCCGGCTTCACGATGATGTTGACCACCGGGAGCTGCGGCTCTTCCTTGGGTTCTTCCTTGGGCTCGGGGTTGGGTTCGGGGTTGGGTTCGGGGCGGACGATGTCGGATTCCTTGAGGACCACGGTGACGGGCGGGACCTTCTCCTCCTTGACGGGGGCGACGTCCTTGAGTTCGGCGCGGATGACCTCGCGGATGAGGTCGAGGGTCATTTCCTGCTCTTTCTTGGGTTCTTCAGGGGCCTTCTTGGCGAGTTCGGCGGCGATGATGGAACGGATGTCCTCCGCGGTCAAAGACGGGGACTTCGCGGCTTCCTCCGCTTCCTTGCGGGCAGCGGCTGCGGCTTCCTCACGGGCCTTCTTGAGCTCTTCCTCACGGGCCTTGGCCGCCTCTTCTTCGGCGGCTTTGCGCTTGGCTTCCTCATCGAGTTCGCGGCGATGGGCCTCGAGCTCGTCACGGATCACGGCGCGGACGTCCACAGGTTCCTCGTGGGGCTTTTCTTCCTCGGGGGCTTTGGACTTGGCGAGTTCGGCGGCGATGATGGAACGGATGTCGTCGGCGGTGAGGGAAGGAGCCGGTTCCTCTTCGACGAGGATCTCGGATTCTTCGGGGGTTTCACCGTCTTCTCCGGTGGAGAGATAACGGCCAAGTTCTTCGGAGAAGATCTGGCGGACGTCTTCGGCGGAGAGGCCTTTCTCTTCCGGCTTAGGAGTGCTCGGGACATTGACGATGACGGGCTGGTCTTTCTTGGTGCCCATCTCTTCCTGGACGATCTTGCGGATGTCTTCGGCAGTGAGCGGCTTCTCGCCGGTGATGGCGCCTTGGATTTCGCTCACGGGGACGGCGTTCTTCTTCGCGCCGGGGGCGGTGGAGACGGGTTCGCCGTTAGAGGCGGGGGCATAGGTGTTGATATATTGGACTAAGAGAGGTCCTTGGATGCCAGGGGCAGCCGGAGGCGGGACCATGTCGGCGGCATGACGCTCGGGGTAGCCACCGGAAGCGAGGGCGGCTTCGGCGGCGCGGGCGGAATCCTCGGAGGAGAGGTCTTCGTCATGGATGACCATGACTTCGTCGCTATTACGGACATCCTTGGTCGGATACGGGAGCTCGGCGAGCAGACGGAGTTCGCTGATGAGACCGACGAGGAAGAGGATGAAGCCGATGAGGAAGAGCAAGGCCGGGATGAAGAAGATCAACACGAGCCACTGCTGTTGCTGGGCGATATAGGCGATGAAGACCTGGTAATAACCGAACGGAAAGTCGGTGTGCGGGTTGGGAAGGAAGAAGGTCAGGTTGATGAAGAAATAGATCATCGCGATGCCAAGGAGCGCGCCGACGCTGACCCAGGCCGCGGGGCCGTGTTTCTTACGAATCGCCATGACGATCTGGACGATCAAGAGGATGAGGATGACCGCGCAAAGGCCGATGTTCACATAGGACATGACGCTGAGCGGGTTGAACATGGCGCCGAGCGCGGTGCCGAAGTTCTGGAAGATGTAATCGGAACTATAGAAGCTCTTGAAGTCCTGGAACATGTTGCCCATGAACAGGAATAAGGCGAAACCGCCCAACATCAAAAGCAAACCGATAATCGATGTGATCGCTACTTTCTTTTTCATTTTGCTCCCTCCGCAAAAAGTTCGTTGATTTAGTGTAATACATGCTCGCGTGCGTTGCAACTAAGGAAAATATTGCAAAACCCCGCTATTTATCCCGCTTCGCCTATTTTTTCGCGCAGAAAATGCGCAAACCGGAATCCATTGCCTGAATATGGACGTTACCCATCGGCCCCTTCTCCCCGTCGAGGTCCCAAGGAAGGGGGTATTCGACCTCGATCTTGAAGTCGCTGGCGATGATTTTGACGGTGCGCATCTTGAACAAAAGATAATGCAGCAAACCGTTGAAGATGCCGGGTTTGGTCAAAAAGAGCTCGAATTTCCCATCGTGGATGCTGGAGCTGCCCAAATTGATGGGGAAACCGCCCACGTTCTTGCCGTTAAGACAGAGAATAAAAGGGGTGAAGACATCGTAATCGACCCCATCGGCGACGATGTGGGTATGGATTTTCTTGGGCGCGAAGGCCTCCCCCACCGCCCGGAAATAATAGGCGATCCTGCCGATGCGCTTCTTGTATTTGCGCGGGGTGACATAAGGGATGTCCGCAAAGGCTCCGATCGCGGCGACATAGGTGAAGTAATCGTCGTTGATCTTGCCCATGTCAAAACCGCAGGAATGCCCTTCCTCGATGATCTTGAGGGCGCGGCGAAATGAGCCGTG
Source organism: Erysipelotrichaceae bacterium (assembly GCA_015058945.1). GTDB lineage: Bacteria > Bacillota_I > Bacilli_A > RFN20 > CAG-826 > Alloenteromonas. Next base: position 78,046 of record SVBF01000007.1, read on the forward strand.
GATGCCGAAATTGCGTCCCACGTCGCATACCGTGCCGCCATTGATGTAGCCTAGCGTCGGCGCGTTTTCCCTACCGATCAACGAGGCGGCGATATGGTTGAACGTGCCATCCCCGCCGGAAAAGATCAAGGCGTCATAAACGCCGCAGGCCTTTTGGGCCCGCTCGACGCCATCCTCCATCGAGGAGGTGAGGACGACGTCAAGGGAATCAAAGCAACGGGAAAGGCGCGACTTCACCTCGTCGATGTGACGGTTCACCACGCCGGTGCCCGTCGCCTCGCTATAAAGGAATAACGCTCTCCCCCGTCCCATGTTGATCACTTGATGCGTTCGGGTTCGATCGCCTCTTCGCCCACGAGTTCCGCCTTAAGGATGCGCACGGGCGTGACGGGACGGTCGCGACGGTCGGTTTTGGAACTCGCGATACGGTCGACGACCTCCATGCCTTCGACGACTTTGCCAAAGGCGGCGTATTGGCCGTCGAGGAAACGGTCGTCCGCGTCGCAGATGAAGAATTGGCTGCCGGCGGAATCGAAGGCCTGCGAACGGGCCATGGAGATGACCCCGCGGTCATGATGCAACGGATTGTTGAAGCCGTTGACCTTGAATTCGCCCTTGATGGCATAGCCGGGACCGCCGATGCCGATGCCCTCGGGGTCGCCGCCTTGGATCATGAAGCCCTTGATGACGCGGTGGAAGATGAGCCCGTCGTAGAAGCCTTGGCTCACGAGATAGGCGAAGTTCCTCGCGCTATTGGGCGCGGCTTCGTAATCGAGTTCGATCTTGATGTCGCCCAGGTTTTCGATGTGTAAGATGACCATGTTGTTCTCCTATTGGATCTAGATAAGTCTACTCTAAGTAGTCGATGATGAGGTTTTCGTTTTCGTAGGACACCTTCGCCTTCGCGCCGGTCTTGATCGGCATGGAGGGGGAAAGATGGCCGAGGTCGACGTCCATTAAGATCGGGACGCCGAGTCCGCCGAGCATGTCGGTCGCGGCGTTGAAGCGGTCGACCCCGAGGATCTCCTCCCGCCCGGAAAGCGCCCGGCCGATGAGGAAGCCCTTCGCGTTATCGAACCATCCCGCTTCGCGTAGCTCGAAATAGGCGCGGCGGATGGCTAAGGCGTTCAGGTCGCAGGCCTCGAGGAACCATATCGTGCCCTCGGGGTGGTCGCGGTTCCATTTTTTCACCTGGTCGAAGCGCGTGCCACAGAGGTTAGCCAGGCAATCCAGACACCCGCCGAGCAACGTGCCCTCGAACGGTCCCTCGTATTGATGCGAGACGATGATCTTGGGTTGGCTTAACCGATATCCCCATAAGGGGTGTTCCTCGTTACGGCGCGAGATGGACCACTTGGGGTAGCCCTCGAAATGGGTTTCGCCATGAAGCATCCGCATCGCGTCCTTTTCGCTGAGGCGCCACTTCTTTTGGAAGAATTGCCCCGCGCAGGGACCATAGATCGCCATCATGTTCGCCAGAGTCGGCAATAGGAAAGTCAAATTGGTGTTGTCCGAAAAGCCCATGAACCATTTGGGCTCACCCTTTTTCAGGGCCTCGAAGTCGAGGTAAGGGAGCATCTCGCACATCGTCTCTCCCCCGCCGACGGAAAGAATAAGCTTTGCTTCGGAGGCGAAGGCGTCTTGGATTTCCTTGGCCCTTTCTTCGCCCGAAGCGGAGCAGGCCACGCCATCTGCGCGACGGATGTTCGGCCCTTCCTCCACGCGATATCCGGCTTTCCTTAGCCTAGCGATGGAAACGTCGAGGCGCGTCAGATAGGGTTCGATCACGCAGCCAAAAGACGGCGCGACGAGGGTGATCAGGTCACCATCTTTAAGGAACTTGGGTTGTCTCATGGGAAACACGATACCACACTTTGGGTTTTTAGAAAGACAAAGCCCCCGCTTTCGCGAGGGCTCAAGTCACCATTTGGTGACCCCAACAGGAGTCGAACCTGTCATTGAACCTTGAGAGGGTTCCGTCTTAACCGATTGACCATGGGGCCGAATTCGGGCGAGCACTATTTAAGCACGCGCCCAAAGATGTGGCAAATGTTTTTTATAGGGAGGCGATGACTTTGGCTAAGCGCGCGTCCGTTTTCGCCTTGCCGAGGATCTCCAAGATCTCGTGGAGGTTCGGGGATTGGTTGGAGCCCACCACCGCGACGCGGAGAAGTTCGGCGCAGTCGGAGACCGATCCGACGAAGGCGGAGGGGTTCTCCTTATATTCCTTATTGGATAAGGCGAAGCCGTGGGCGCCGCCGATGGATTTGATGGATTCGAACCACGTCGGCTCATCGACGCCGAAGGGCATCTTCTCCCTCACGTCGGAGAGGAAGGCCTTGATGAGGTCGTGCCCCACTCCCTCCTTGAAGGGAAGGCCACCGGAAAGGATCTGGTCATATTCCTCGTCGAAGAAGAAACGGATGAGGGGATAGATGTCGCCGTACTTCGCGTAGTCCTTGCGCGGGTTCTTGCGGTCCTTCTCGATGTTGAGGATCGCCTTGAGGTAAGCCGGGTCGGCCTTGATGGCCGCATCGAGCTTCGGATCATAGGCGGAAGCATAGGCGCGAACCTGCTCGAACTCCTTGTCCAAAGGCATCCTGGCGATCAACTCCTTGGAGAAATAGTTGAGCTTATCCTGGTCGAAGAGCGCGCCTTCGAGGGCGATCTTCTTGATGGAGAAGGGGAACTTCGCGAGGTCGAAGGACTTGTTGGCGATGGTCCACTCCTCGAAGTTGGAGTTGGCGATGGACATGAGATAGACCAATAGCGACTCCGTCGGATAGCCTTGCTCCAAGAAGAAGCTCACGGCGGCCTCGGGGTCCTTGCGCTTGGAGAGTTTGCGCTTGTTGCCGTGGTCGAGCTTCATGATCGACGGAATATGGGCGTATTTGGGCGCCTTCCAACCGAGGGCGCGGAACATGTCGAGGTGGATCGGGGTGGAGGGGATCCATTCCTCGCCGCGGGAGATGAGGGTCGTGCGCATGAAGTGGTCGTCGCAGACGTGGGCGAAGTGATAGGTCGGGAGGCCATCGGACTTCAGGATGACGACGTCGGTGTCATTGTCCTGCAACTCGATCTCGCCGCGGATCGCGTCGACGAACTTGGTTTTGCGCTCATGGTCGCCGTTGCTATAGAAGCGGATGACCCAAGGGACGCCGGATTTGATACGGGCGACGCGCTCTTCGTTAGAGAGGTTGCGGTCGCGGGCGTAGACGCCGTAATAGCCGGGGAGCACCTTGCTCTCCTCCTGCGCCTTGCGGATGGCATCGAGGTCCTCCGGGGTGCAGAAGTCGGGATAGGCCCTGCCGCGGATGATGAGCTCCTTGATGACGGTCTTGTAGATCTCGGCGCGGGCGGACTGCTTATAAGGTCCGTAGGCACCTTTGTCACCCTCGGGGAAATAGCCTTCGTCGGCGATGATGCCAAAGTGGGCGAGCTGGTCGATGAGGTCGCGCTCGCTGCCGGCGATGGTGCGCTTGGTGTCGGTGTCCTCCAAACGGAAGAAATAGACGCCGCCGCTCTTCTTCGCGGTCATGTAGGAAATCATGGACGTGAAGAGGCTGCCGGTGTGGAGAAAGCCCGTCGGGGATGGGGCGAAACGGGTGACCTGCGCCCCTTCGGGAAGATTCCTTAAGGGATAGCGGGCCTCCAAGTCCGCGATCGTGGTTTTTATTTCCGGGAACAACAGTTCCGCGAGTTCTTCGTTACTGACCATGGGAGTACCTCTTTTTTATGGCGCAGGAATTATAGCGAGCGCAAAAAGAAACTTCCACTTGATTAGGGGAAATTATCGGCTCTATAATATGCAAGCCCTCAGGGGTCATGCAGGTGTAGTTCAATGGTAGAACATTACCTTGCCAAGGTAAATACGCGGGTCCGATTCCCGTCACTTGCTCCAGAAAGCAAAGCAAAAAGCCCGGATGATTCCGAGCTTTTTTCATTCTTGGCCGTGGTCTTCCTCGTAGGAATGAAGCGCGTCCTCCGAGGTCTTAAGCGCCTGGCGCAACCCCTCGAGGTAATCCTCGTCATAGCGGGGATCCTTGGCCGCCATGGCGAGCAACTCCTTCGTCACCGCGACCTGGTTTTTGTAGAAATAGACCTTCCGCAATAGAAAGAAGGACTTCGTGAGCACCCCAAACCAGGGGAGATAGGCGGCGAAGACGAGGCTCATCACGGCGAGTCCCACGCTACAGGCGATCGCGTAATCGACCGTGAATAGGAAGCTCACCCCCGCCCCAAGCGCATAGCCTAAGGGCACGGCGAAGAACATGCCATAGGTCCGTTTGAAGATTAGCGGCATATATTCTTTCTTCGCCAAGGCGAAATAACGGTTGTAGTAAAAGGTCGCGAAGCCTCCCGGCTGCTCCCCCATCACCAAGATCAGCGACGGGCGCAAACTATAACGCACGAGCCACCACAAAAACGTGCAGAAAGCCGCCCCCACCCCAACGCAAAGCGAGACGGACATATAGCGCAATAAAGGCACCGAGGCGTCCAAGATCGCGTAAGCCCCCTCGACGTCGCCGGCAAGATAGGCGTCGGCAACCCTAGCGTAGTCACTTTGGAAGAGTGGGTCGACCGCGTTAGCGACGAGCCCATACACCAGCAAACAAAGCGCAAGGCCGATGAAAAAAGAGCCGATCGACTTGGCCAAATTGACGAAGACGCGGAAACAACCGAAAAACGGCGGCCGGAAATAGGCGCCGTATTGCTTTAAGGTCAACCGATGGCTCGGCGTGACGCTTTTCTCGGCGTAGACGTCCGCGATGGCGATGAAACCGAAATAAAACGGCAACGCGAAGAGACAAAAGGCGAGCACCCCTACCGCGACCGAGACCAGGCATAAGGCAGAGCAGATCAAGCAGAGCAGGAAAAAGGCAAAGGAAAGGGCGACGTACTTACCGCCGCCTTCCTTCAAGGTTTTCCTCGCGGTGACGACCACCGCTTCTTCCTTAGCCGCGCGCATGGGTCTGGTTGAGCTCGGCGAAGTCGCGCGCCGCCACGGCGATGTCGCGCGGGTCGAGCGGATCCTCCGGTCCCGATTCGAGTTCCTCGATGAGCTTCGGGAAATCCTTCAGCGAGGAGACGTAATTGTCATGCCCCTTCGGCTGATAAGGGGTCCAATAGCAGTCGTCGTTTACGAGGACGATCGAGATGAACATGCTCTCGTCGATCCCCGACATCAGGGAAAGACGCTGCACCCTGAGGCGGTTGGTGACCAAGGGATTAGGGACGTAACGCCCGGCGTTCTTATGGAAGAAGATCCAGGAAGGATTGTCCTCCTTCGTCGCCAAGGCGCCGTCATAGTAACGGTCGCGGATGCAATAGAAGAACTTGTTGCCGATGAGGATGTGGTCGATGTGGAACTCCTCCTGCTCCGCGGTGCGGTTGCTGAAGCGATTGATCAGGTAGAAGTCGTTATCCAGGGCGACCCGGTATACCTTACGGTAATACATGCGCACCGTGTGATGGGCGCAGAGGTAGCGTTTCACCGGCCCATAGAGGAAGAGAAACAAAAACGCCAAGCCCGCGGTCATCGCGGCGACGATGAAAAGCGTAAGCTCGACGTTATAGGGCATTCTTAGCAGAATCTTTCCGCGGCGGTGATGGCCACCTCGATCATCTCGGTGAGGCCGGTCTGACGCTGCTCGGGGGTGAGTTGCCCCTCATCGACGAACGAATCCGAGATGGTCAAAAGGCAAAGCGCGCGCTTGCCCGCCAAGGCGGCGTTGACGTAGAGGGAATAGGCCTCCATCTCGACGGCGAGGATGCCGAGCTTCGCCCAGCGTTTCCACACCTCTTTGTCGAAGTTATAGAAGAGGTCGGCGGAAAGGACGTTGCCGGCGTGGGCGGTGATTCCCCTTTCCTTCGCCGCCTCATAGGCGCCATACATCAAGTCGAAGTCGGCGCAGGAAGAAAGGGTCGCGCCGTTGAGGCTGAACTGGTTCGGCCAGCTCGATTCGGTCGAGGCGGCCTCGGCCAAGACGATGTCGCCGAGTTTGACTTTGGTATTGTAGCTTCCCGCGGTGCCGATGCGGATGATCGCCTCGACGCCATAATGCTTGAAGAGCTCGTGGGAATAGATGCCGATCGAAGGCATGCCCATGCCGCTCGCCATGACGGAGATGCGCTTGCCGGACTTGGTGAAACCGGTGTAGCCGTTGATGCCGCGGACGGAGTTGACGAGCTTGGCGTCTTTGAGGAACGTCTCCGCGATCCATTTGGCGCGGAGCGGGTCTCCGGGCATGAGGACGACTTTGGCGAAGTCGCCGTTGACGGCGTTATTGTGTGGGGTGGGCATGATAAATCCTCCTACTGATCTAGGGCTATTCTACTCTTATTCCGTCATTCGACGGTGACGGATTTGGCCAAATTGCGGGGTTTGTCGATGGGCAGCCCCTTTTCTAGTGCGACGTAATAGGCGAAAAGCTGCGCGACCACGACGAGCACGTTCGGGGCCAAATAGGGTTTCACGTCCGGGGCGATGAAGGCGTCCTCGGGGCTAGAGACCTTATGGAGCGAGAAGATCAATAACTTGGCCTTGCGGGCACGAAGTTCCTCGAAGTTGTTGCGGATGGACGAGGCGACCTCCGGATCGGAGACCAAGCCCACGACCAAAGTGCCCGGTTCGATGAGGGCGATGGGGCCGTGCTTGAGTTCCCCGCCGGGATAGGCCTCGGCATGGAGATAGGCGACTTCCTTTAGTTTCAGCGCCCCTTCCATCGAGGCGAGGAAATCGTATCCCCTGCCCACGAAGAAGGCGTCTTTGTTCTTGGTGACTTGTTTGGCGAGGTCATGGATCTCCTCCTTGCGGGAAATCACTTCGTGAAGTGCCTCGGCGACGCGGTCGATCTCCGCCACGACGGCGTTTTCGTTCTTAAGGGCGGCGCATAGCAACGCGAGGAAACAGACCTGGGCCACATAGGACTTCGTCGAGGCCACCGCGACCTCTAACCCGGCGTAAAGGAGGAGCGAATAGGTCGCTTTGCGCTCGATGGTCGAGCCTTTGGTGTTGGTCGCGGCGATGGTGATGCCGCCGGAGGCGTTGATGATCTTCTGGCAACGGATCAAATCGGCGGTCTCGCCCGACTGGGACATCAAAATGAAGATCGTGTCGTCGCTCACGTCATAAGGGTCATAGGCCCATTCGGAGGCGATCGACACCAGGACCGATTTGCCTAAGGGGCGGAAATACTTCGCGCCCATCTTTGAAGCGTAATAGCTCGTGCCGCAGGCGAGGAAATGGATTTTCTTCGCGGAACGTAGCGCCTTGATCATGTTGCGGTTGAAAAGGAACTCGGAGCCGTCGTAGTAATTGTCCACGAGGCGCTTGACGACGCTCGGGATTTCCTCGATCTCCTTGATCATGTAATGGGGATAGCCTTCGAGGTCGCTCTTGAAGAGGTCGACGTTACGGGTCGCGAACACCGGTTTGACCAAGACGCGGTCATGGTAGATCTTGAGGTCGTCGGCCTCGATATAGCCGTAATCGCCGTCTTCCAAATCGACGAAGCGCGAGGTGTAATCCACCATCGGCACCGGGTCGGAGGCGAGTAGCCCCGCCCCTTTGGCGACGCCTAGAAGAAGCGGGCTCGCCTTCTTCATGAAATAGAGGCGGTTCGGCTCTTGGGCGAAGATGATCGCGCAGGCGAAGGAACCTTCGAGGGCCTCCATGGTCTGGGCCAAGGCCTCAATCACCGAGCCGGAGCGCAAAAACAGGCGTTCCAAAAGATTCGCGATGACCTCGGTGTCGGTCTCGGTGTGGAATTGGTAGCCGCGGACGGTGAGTTGCTGACGCAGCGGGCGGAAGTTCTCGATCACCCCGTTATGGACGATGGTGAAGAGCTTTTGGTTGGATTGATGGGGATGGGCGTTAAGCGCGTTAGGCTGCCCATGGGTCGCCCAGCGCGTATGGGCGATGCCGACGGTCGGGGCGATGTTCTCGCTCACGACGGCCTCAAGGGAGCTGACGCGCCCGGAGACTTTCTGGACGATGACTTCGCTCGATTCGTAATAGGCGATGCCCGCGGAATCGTAGCCGCGGTATTCGAGTTTCTTAAGCCCGGTAAGCAAATATTCGCGGAGATTGATGTTCCCCACCCCACCGACGATGCCGCACATAATCAAATCCTCCCGATGGCTTCGAGCACGGAATCGACCGCGCCGAGGCATTTTTCATGGTCAAAGGCCTCCGCCATCACGCGGATGAGTGGCTCGGTGCCGGAAGGACGGACCAATAGACGCCCTTCGTCGGCCAGTAGTTCCTCCGCCTCTTCGATCGCTTTTTTGACGCCTTCGTCTTCCAAGGCCAAGGCGATTTTCTCCCGCGAATCGAGGCGGACGTTTTTGAGGATCTGCGGATAGACGGCGAGTTCGGGGAGCTTGGCATAGATCCCCGGCTCCAAGACATAGAGGTTCAGGAGGTGGATCATCGACAAAAGCCCATCGCCGGTATTGAGGTCGTCGAGGTAGATGACGTGCCCAGATTGCTCGCCGCCGAGGGAAAGGCCCTCCTCTTTGAGGCGGGCTTGCACGTATTTGTCGCCGACGGAGACGATGTCGAAGCGGATGTTTTCGTTATCGAGGGCCTTGCGGAGCCCAAAATTGGACATGACGGTGATGACGACTTTGTTCTTGCGGAGTTTCCCGCGTTTGGCCAAAGCCATCGCGTTAAGGAAGATCTGCGCGTCGCCATCGATGATTCTGCCGCCTCTAGCGATGGCCATGAAGCGGTCGGCGTCGCCATCGAAGCAGACGCCCAAATCGTAATCGCCTTCGAGGAAACGTTCCCTCAGCGCCTCGATGTGGGTGCTGCCACAGCCCTCGTTGATGTTGCGCCCGTCCGGACTAGCGGCCAAAAAGGTCGCCTCAAGCCCCATGGCGGCGAATAGGCGCGGCGCCAAAGCGCTCGCGGAGCCGTTAGCCAAATCGGCGAGGATGCGTAGCCCCTTTACTTCGGGGGCGGCTTTGGAGAGCAGCCAGGAAAGGTAATCGTCTTTCTCCGCGTTGGCCTCGACTCGCCTGCCGCCACCTTTCGCTAACGGGAGATTGGGCAACTCGATGAAGTCTTCGATGCGGGATTCGATGTCCGCGGAAATTTTTTCCCCTTCCGCGTTAAAGACCTTGATGCCGTTATCGCGGTAGGGATTATGGGAGGCGGAGATCATCACGCCGAAATCGGCGTCGCCCTTGCGGACGAGATAGGAGACCGAGGGGGTGGAGGAGACGCCGAGGTCCTTGACTTCGCCCCCCGCGTCCACGACGCCTTGGGAGAGCGCCTCGGACAAAGCGAGGCCGGACTCACGTGTATCGCGCGACAATAAAATCGACTTCGGCGCACCGAATCCATCGCCGCCGAGAAAACGGCCGATGCGGTAAGCCAGGGCGTCGTTAAGGACATCGCCATAGCGGCCGCGCACGCCGTCGGTGCCGAAATATCTGCCCACGTTATTCTTTCCCTTCGCTTTCGTCGAGGACGGAATTCATGGCCATGTATTCTTTGAAACGGTTGAAGAAATCCCTGGGGGAGACGGTCTCGAGCTCCGCCTGATAGGCGATGGAGATGCGACCGGTTTCCTCGGAGACGACGACGGTGACGGCGTCGACTTCCTCGGAGATGCCGATGGCGGCGCGATGGCGGAGGCCATATTTGCCGGGGAGCGGGCGGGTGGTCGGAAGGTAGGCGACCGCCGCGGCGAGGATCATGTCGTTGCGGATGATGACCGCGCCGTCATGGAGACGGGTGCCTTTGTAGAAGATGGTCTGCAATAGTTCGGAGGAAACCGGGGCGTTGATCATCGTGCCGTTATGGCAGAACTCAGTGAGGGAATCCTTCTTCTCCAGCGTGATGATCGCGCCGACTTTCTGGTCGGACATCGAGAGGACGGCGTCGCGGATCTCGGCATAGACGGCGTCGCGGTCGAAGAGCACCTCCGCCTTCTTATGGCGGCGGAAGAACGAGAAGCCCTTGGCCTTGCCGATCATGTTGTTGCCGATGAAGGTGCGGGACTCGTTCTGGTTCGCGACGAAGAAGAAGACGAGCCCGGCGACGAGGGCGATGGCAAAAGCCACCACCGGCAGCCATAAGCCAAAGAGCCAGCTGACCGCCAGGAGGATTTCGACGAGCACCAAATAGACGCGCGGCAAAGTCCTACGGAAGATGACAAACAAGGGGATGTCCCCCACCAAGGCGAGGGTGAAAACCACGGCGAGCGAAATCCAATTCTCGGGCTGATCGAGATGGAAGGCGGGGGATTGGACGATGTCGAGGATACGCATGGTTCGTGGTGTAATACAAATTATATGATAACCGCCAATATTTGCTTAAGCAAAGGTTAGATGCGCAAAAAATGGCGTTTTTGCGATCATAAACCGTCGGGAAAAGAGGTGTGGGCGCCGAATTCCTTTTCGGGCGCCCCGAATTCCTTCTCCCCGAGCTTGATGGCCTTGATGAGGAAGGCCATGTTGCGGCCGAGGTTACGCATGGTCTGCAAGCCCTCGACGTCTTTCTCGACGTCCTCGGCGCGGAAGCCGTGCACCTCGTTCCAATAGGTGCTCGTGGCGATGGGCATGCCGCAGATGCCGAAATACTTGTAGATTTCGTCTAGTGCCGTGGTCGACCCGGCGCGGCGGGAGGAGACGACCGCGGCCCCCACTTTCATCGTCTTCGAGAAATGGGAGGAATAGAAGAGGCGATCGAGCAAGGCACGCACTGAGCCGTTGATGCCGGCGTAATATACCGGCGCGCCGACCAAAAGTCCTTCGGCGGATTCGAATTCTGCGTTGATCTGGTTGACGATGTCGTCATGGACACAGCGCCCGGAACGGTGGCAAGCCCCGCAGCCTAAGCAACCGCGGATCGCGGCGGAACCGAGTTCGAAACGGACTGTTTCGATCCCTTCTTTCTCGAGGACGTTGACCACTTCCTCGAGCCCCCTGGCGGTGCAGCCTTTCTTATGCGGGCTGCCGTTGACGACGACGACTTTCATGCGCATTTTCCTCCTATCTTTAATTATTCTTGCAAAGCAAAACCGCGCAATACTAGACTTTCCGCATGGAAGACATCCATAAACGCGTCCTTCGCATCGCCCAAAACGGCCTCGTCGCCGCGCTTTATTACGGGCTCAACCTCTTCGCCTGCATGGGCTACGTCGCCATAGGGGAAGCCATCGCCTTAGGCATCGGCTATGCCGTCTTCATGGGTTTGATCCGTAACCAGGGCTTCATGAAAGTCCTCGCCCCCACTAGACACGCCGAGGTCAAATGCTGATGGAGCGCAATGGCATCGTCCTCTTCGATTGCTTTGGCCTATTCGCTAGTGACGGCATGGTCGACTATTTTCATCGCCATGAGGTGAGTCTCGAGGTGAAGGACCGTTTCTGCGCCCCCGCCGATCGCGGGGAAAAGAGCTTGGACGAGGTCCTTGCCGAAATGGCCGAATATTTCCATGAGCCCGTCGAAAAACTAAGAAGGGAAACCATCGGCACGATCCGCGTCAACGAGGGCATGGTCGACTTGCTTCGCCGCCTAAGGAAACACCATTACGTCGCCTTGCTCTCCAACTGTATGAAAGGCAGTATGGAGGCTTTCTTCGGGGGCACCGATTTCCTCTCCCTCTTCGACGCGACTTTCCTTAGTTGCGACCTCGGTCTCATCAAGCCGAACGCGGATTATTACGCCTATTGCCTCGATAAGTTGAAAACCTATCCCGGGCCCATGGTCTTCTTCGACGATAACCCCGCGAATGTCCTCGGGGCGAAAAAAGCCTCCGTCGACGCCGTCAGGTTCTTAAGCCAAGAAGGGTGCGAGGAGGAACTTCTTCGTCGGGGTTACCGCCTTATTTGATGTTGCCGTTTTTCCTAAATGTCGCCATAGCGGCCTCTTCGGTCATCTCGTAGAGGCCTTTTTTGAGCAAGACGTCGACGCCTTCGATGGTCGATCCGCCGGGGGAACAGACTTCCTCCCCGAGCTTTTTCGGGGACTTATCCGAAGCGAGGGCAAGTTTCGCCGCGCCTTCCGCCATATGGAGGGCGTAGGAGGTCGCCTCCTCTTTGGTTAGGCCCATCTTCGCGCCGGCTTCGGCGAGGGCGTCGAGGAAGTAATCGAGATAAGCCGGGGCGGAACCGGTGATCACGCTCGCGGCGTTGATCTTCTCTTCCTCGATTTCGCATAAGACGCCGGTATCCTTCATCAAATCGGCGAAAATCTTCTTTTGTTCTTCGCTCACCTGATCGCCATAGGCGACGAAAGTGAAACCCTTCTTCACCGCGATGGGAGTGTTGGGCAAAATGCGGATGACGGGATGGGAGGGAAGGGCGGCGCCAAGTTCGGCGATGGAGATGCCCGCGGCCATCGAAACGACGACCGCACTTGTGGAAACGGAGGCGATTTTGCGTAGCAATCCCTCGATATCGCCAGGTTTCACTCCCAAGAAGATGAAGTCACTATCATGGACGATCGAACGGGCGTCCATCACGAAGCAACCCCTGCCGATCCTCTTGCTTAAGTCGACGGCTTTCTGCCGGTCTTTGTCGCATAAAAGCAACCGAATGGACGGATTGTTCCGTAAGGCGTAGGCGATGCTGCCGCCCATATGTCCGGTGCCGATGAATCCAATCTTCATATGCGTACCTCCGCCCCATTACTTTAACCGAATGTGTGAAAAGGAAAAGTGACTTCGCGCGCTCGAAACGATAAAATAAGGTCAACACATGGGAAACGACCTCAAGGAACGCATCGAATCCTTTCGCACCATCGTCCTATGCTCTTTGACGCCGAAGGACGATCCTTTTTCGACGCCCTTCGATTACCTCGCGGGCGACTTTGCCTTCTGCGGCTTGCCCCACTACCGGAACCTCAATGAACTGATCGCGGGCATCGACGAACATAGCGAGGTCGCCGTCGGCATCGGCTATAAGGCGTTCTGCGAGGATATCCGCGAATCGATCCTCACCCTGATTTCCCGCGGAGGCAAAACCTCCTATATCATCCCTTTCGCCCATCCGGAAAAGACCCATAACTTCCTCATGGCGATCTCCAGCCAAGGCCAAAACCTCTGCTTCTTCTTTTCCTTCTTTGACAACAACACCGCCTTCGACTTCGATTCGTTCGCGAAGGGTTCGTTCAAAGACCGCCTCACCGGGCTATTCAACTTCGCGACGATGAAGAACCACCTTTCGACCAATCGCCGTAACGGTTATCTTTGTCTTTTCGACCTCAATAAGTTCAAGCATATCAACGACGCCTATGGCCATGGCACGGGCGACGACGTTTTGGTGTTGCTCGCCAAATACTTAATCGCCATCTGCTCCATGGAAGAGATCTACTACCGTAGGGGAGGCGACGAATTCCTGATTCTCATCCTCGATAACGGTTTATCCCACGCCCTTAAGCTCGTCGACATGATCGAGGGCTACCTCGAATCCTTGCCCAAAAACGAACTTAAGGAGCATGCCGGGCTCGAATGCTCCGCCTCCTTTGGCTTATTGGAATTGAAGTACGACGAGGAAGGTCATGGCATCGACAGCGAGCTCCAACTGAAGCTCGTCGACCTCGCAATGTATCAGGCCAAATTGGCCAAGCGGCGTTACCACGTCATCAGCGACGAGGACGCGAAGTGCATCATCGAAGAGGGCGACCTCGACGAACGACTCGCCAAGCTCTATTCCGCGAACAATCGATAAAGACGGCAAGGATGCCGCCTTTTTCTTAACCGATTACAGCTAACGCCTCGTCGATTATGGCCGTGTCGAATCCGAAATCGCGATATCCTCGACGGACCGTCTCCACATATGAAGCATCCGGGCGGCCAGGTTTCATGCCTTCGACCATGACGTAGGCAAAGCAATGCAGTCTTTTCTTTCTTCCGTCCAAGGAGACCTCGAGGTCGAAATCTTTCTTCACGTAATAATCGGGGAAGCCTTCATAGACATCCAGCGACCGCTCATCCTCCGGCCCTATCTCGAACACCCCGACCGGGACGATATGCCCAGCAGCGGGTTCGATGGTCAAATGATATCTTCCATATCCCTTAAATAGGAGGCGGTAGTCCTTAATGACGCCCACCCCTACCCGTTTCGCCTCAGGACACCTCACTTGCATTTGCCTGAGGTTAAGATTGCTCCCATAGGCTAAGTAATACCTGGTTTTGTCGTTGTTTTGGTTCATGGTTTCTCTCCTCTTTTTTCCCATTATCACTAGGTTTTTTCAGGGTGAAAAGAGGGGTATCTGGCTGCGCATAATGGCCGGGTGAAGACACGGTGCGAGGGCACGAAGACGCCTGCCCACGCAGTACCTTATTCTTTTCGCGCACGGGTGCTTAAGCAGCGGCGCACGCCCACAAAAAAAGGCGAGCTTTATTAGCCCGCCTAAATGATCTAAAACGAATTAGATGTTGTACCTACCGATCGCTTCGTCGAGGCGGGCGTTCAGGCCTCTGGTCCACTTGACCGCGTCACCGGTGGCGAAAGCGACATAAGCCTTCTTCGAGGTGTTGACGACGCCAGTCAAGACGCGGGAGAGGTATTCGCCGAGCTTGTCGGCCACGATCGCCTTGTTGACCGCGACGAGTTCATTGCCTTCGCCGTCCGAAGTGACGACGACAAAGGAATGGGTGCTCGTGCTCTCACCGGTGTAGGAGAAGGCGAGATTGGCGCCGATGTCGGCGGTTTGGGCGGCCTTCACTTCGGTGGAGCCATAGGAGATCTTCACGTCGAGGGCTTCGGGGACGTCGAAATAGATTTTGCCCATGGCGACAAAGTCGATGTAGGTCGGTTGGGCGATAGAGGATTCCGCTTGGGATGCTGGGGGAACGGAGCCGGATTGTTGTTCACCGCAAGAGGCGAGGAGCATGAGGCTCGCGATGGCGAATAAGGGAGTTTTAAGTTTCATGGTTTTGCTTCCTGTTGTTTGGATATTTTATCACTTATTGGCACACAGGCGTGAAGCTGGGCAAGAGGAATGGGTCCGTGACCGGCATATTTTGCGGAAGAATCCGCGCAAAAAGGGTTTATTTTGCGAAGGATACCGTGACTTTGGTGCCTTTGCCGACTTCGCTCTCGACCTTCATCTCGACCGACCCGACCTGGCGCAGACGGTAACGGATGTTGTTGAGCCCGACGTGCTCGTTGGACTCGAAGTCGACTTTGTCCATGTCAAAGCCAACGCCATCGTCGATGACCTCGACGACATAACGGTCGCTTTCTTCATAAGAACGTAACGTCAGCGTCCCGCCCTCGACTTTCTTCAATATGCCGTGACGGACGGCGTTTTCCACTAAGGGCTGCACGCTAAGGGGCGGGACGTAGAAATCGGTCGCGGCGATGTCATAGACGACGCTAAGCCGCTCGCCGAAGCGGATCTTTTCCAAGGAGAGGAAGGCGCGGATATGGCTTAGCTCGTTGTCAAAGGCGATCATCCGGTTCTCCGTGAGGGAGGAAAGGTTCGCCCGGAGATATTCGGTGAAGTCGTCCAAAGCCGCCTGGGCTTTCTCGGGATCGATGGTGATCAAGGTCGAGATGGAGGAGAGGGAATTGTAGATGAAGTGTGGCTGAATCTGCGAAAGCATGACCCGGATTTGGGCGTCGCGCACCTTCTCCTCCTCACTCGCGAGGAGGATGTTGCGTTCCAAGTTGAGGAAAAAGAAGAGCACCTCGGTCGCCACGATGATGGAGAGATAGGCGATCGCGTATCCTGGAAAGGCATCCTGGAAGGCGATGGCCACCACCGGCAAAAGACAATAGACCGCGAAGGCGATCTTCTCCCGGAGCTTCACCTTCTTGGAGAAGAGCGCATAGAAGAAGATGACCGCGAGCATCACGAACTGGTAACCCTGGGAGATTGGGAGCAACGGCAAACGGACATATTTTCCGCCTTGGGCCTCGAAGAACATCGGCACGAAGAGGTTCAGCACGTCGAGGAAGACGAACACCGCGAGCAAAGAGACGTTGAGGATGGCGAAGATCTTCGCCGTCTTCTTTTCCGGTTCCACATAACGGAGCATGTAGATGAAGAGGAAGAAAACCTCGAGGTTGTTCGCGATGTAAAAACCGGTATAGAAACCGCGGATCAACGCGTCGCTAGGCACATTGGCGCGCAAAAAGACGAAAGTGAAATAAGCGGCGAAATGGATGGCGGTGAAGGCGAGGAAGGCCAGCAAGGCGTTCTCGTCCTTACGCCGCTTTTTCTTCGTGGCGAGGTAGGCGATATGGACCAAAAAGATGACGATGCCGATCAGGCAGACGGTCGCGTTGAACATCGCGTTGTTTTCCATATCCCTTCCATTTTACAACAAAGAAAAGGCCGCCGTGGCAATAACCGCGGCGGAACCTTGCAAACGGGGAATCAATCGATGTCGAGCGGGTTCTCGACGCGCCACTCCCCCATCTTCGCGAGGACTTTCTCATACCACCCGTTCTCGAAGAAGAGGCATTTGGTGACGTCTTCGTGGAAATAATCTTGGTTTGGCGAATAGAGCAAGCCTAGTCCCGGGCAACCGCCGTTGCAGGCTTTGTAATAACGGCAGTTGCCGCATTTGTCGTTCTTCACGATTTGCTTTAACAAAGGCGCCGTCGCGAGGTTCACGTAATCGCTATGTTTCAATAGTTCGCTTAACGGGGTCTTCAGGCAATTGCCCAAACTGATGCCCTTCTCGAGGAAATAGCCGGACATCTGAAGGCAAGGCACCACTTCGCCGCTGCTCGAGACCGCGATCATGCCACGGGTCCCCTTGCACATGGGGATGCGAATGTTGAAGTCTTTCTTGTTGCAGGCGATCGGCACGAGTTCGTAGCTCTTTTGATTTGGATGCAGGCGCATGTATTGCCAAATGTCGATCTTCATCTTCAACCCGCTTTGGGCGTAAGCGGAGGCAAACTCGAGCATGCGGTCGTAATATTCCTCGATCGATAGGCTCGACTGAGGCGAGTTCTTCTCCCACCGCGGCGCTTCGGTCGTGCGGATGATGCGCATCTCGTTGACGCCCATCTGCTCGAGCAAAGCCGCCGTCTTCATCATGACGTCAACGTTTTTGCGGTTGACCTGGACCTGCGCCTTCACGCGGAAACCGTTATCTAAGCAGAGCTTTATGGCTTTGAGGGTCAATTCCTCGGCCTTGGGATGCTGACGGATCCAATTGTGGTAGCAGACGCCGTCATAGGAGATCTTGATCAAGGGACGGCAGCCGAGTTCCTTGAACACGTCGAGCATCTTTTGGTTCAAAAGCAGGCCGTTGGTGTTGAGCTCGAAGATCATCATGTCGCGTTCGTAGATGGCGCGGACGATGTCGAGGAAGCGCTTATGGACGAGGGGCTCCCCACCGGTCAATGTGAAGGCGTTGACGCCGACGTCTTTCGCCTGGTCCAAGATCGAAAGGATCTGCTCGAAACTTAGCTCCGAGTTCAGCGGCGCGTTGTCCTTCGCGTTAAAGCAATGGAGACAATTGAGGTTGCATTTGCCCGTCACCATGAGGTTCATGCGCGGGAAATAAAGGTTGTCGTATTCCTTGAAACGGGACCATTCGCTCGGCTTTTGCCCCTTCTCACATTCCTCGATGAGGCCTTGGCGGAGCAAGTCCTCGAGGACGGGGCTAGGCTTTAAATCGGTCACGCCATCGCAACGAAGCAGGCATTCCATTTCCTCCGCGGAGACGCCAAAGGCGCAGTCCATCCCCTTACGGTAGACCGCGCGGTCGAGAAAGAGCCATTTCCTTAAGGCGATGTGGTCCTTCAGTCGGTAAAACATAATGGTCGGTCCACCTTAAAACGAAGAATCTATTGCCCGTCGAAGAACGCCCAATCGTATTGGGTCATGTATTCGCCGCGATACTGACGGATCGCGTCTTTGTTGCCCTTCTTGTATTCATAGGCGTCGCATTCCACCTTGGTCACGTCGATGAAGCATTCGGTGTAGCGCTTGACGAAGACGCCTTCCGCCCCCGCTTTGTTGAGAGTGTTTTGGATGTCGGCGATGAGGTTCCTCAAATAGGAGGGATGGTCCTCTTCCCATAAGACGGCGTTAAGTTCGTTGATGTGGATCGCCGAGCCCTCGCGGTCGACGAGGTAGGCAAAAGCCTCTTTCGATTTCTTGTAGGAGAAGCGCAAAGGTTCGCCGTCCCAGAAGGCCTCGAAATTGCCGAAGCACTTGATGCGCAGCTTCCGTTGCTTCGAGGAAATGGGATAACGGAGGTGGCTTAGTTCCTCCATGATCTTGGCCTTGCTCACCGGTTTGGTGACATAACCCGAGGCATGGATTTTATGGGCCTCGAGGGCGTATTGGTCATAGGCGGTGACGAAGATGACGTTGATCTCTGGGTTAACGAACTGCAGCCTTTTGGCGAGCTGGACGCCGTTAGTGCCAGGCATCTCGATGTCGAGGAATGCGAGGTCGAAAATCTGCTCCTTCGTGGCATCCATCGCTTCCTTGGAATTTGAAAAAGAGTGCGTTTTTGCGTCCGGAATGGCCTCTTTTACGGCTTTTTCGAGACGTAGGAGCTGCAAGGGCTCGTCATCGACCAACATGATGTTCATCTTCTTCCCTCCGTCCGAATTTTCAGGGTTTAAAAACGCTTCTTGAGCACGAGCATGTTCTTGCCGTTGATGCGATCATAGGCGCATTCGGTCATGATGCTCTTGACGATATGGATGCCAAGTCCACCGACGTGGGCGAGGCTTTGCTCGGTGCCGACGTCAGGGTTATCGACGTCGAGCTGATTGAACGGCTTGCCGTGGTCGATGACCGTGAGGACGAATTCGTTCTCGTCTTCGTTGAAGAGGAGGCGGAGGAAGACGTCGCCCGTCCCATCGGAGTCGGCATAACCATAGTTGATGATGTTGGACACGAGTTCGTCGCCGACGATGACGAGTTTGTTTTTGAAGTCGTCGGGGAAATGGTGTTCCTCGCCGAAGCCGCTAATCATGCCGAGGATCTGCGGGACGCTCTCCTTCGCCGCGGCGAAGCTCTGCTCCTTATAGGAATAGGAGCCGCCGCGGTATTTGAGGGTCAGATAAGTGATGTCGTCGCTTTGGGGCGCCCCAGCCACGAAGGCGTTGACGTCGTCTTTGATGGAACGGTGGAGTTCGACGACGCTGCCATAGGGGCGGCGGTTCATCGTCTCAAGGAAGCGCTTCTCGCCATAGAAATCTCCGGCCCCGTTACGCGCCTCGGTGACGCCATCGGTATAAAGGGTGATGCTTTCGCCGGGCTTAAGGACGATGGTCTCGTCGCGGACGAAGACATCCTTGAAGCAGCCTAAGAGAAAACCGGAGTTGCAGGTGAGGTAATGAAAATCCTGGCTTAGGCCCACGATCGGGGGGTTATGGCCCGCATTAGCGAACTGCAACGTCCCATCGCGCTTATTGAGGATGGCGAGGAAGGCCGTGACGAACATGCTGGATTTGTTGCCCTTGAAGATGGACGCGTTGATATCAGCGAGGATCTGCGAAGGGGTCTTGCCCGAAGTCGCCGCGTCGCGGAAGGAGGTGATGGTCTTCATCATGAACATGGCCGCGGGCACGCCTTTGCCGGAGACGTCGCCGATGAGGATCGCGACATGGTCGTCGTCGATATCGACATAGTCATAGAGGTCGCCGCCGACTTCCTTGGCCGCGCGTAGCTCCGCCACGATCTCGACGTCCTTGGAGGAGATGGTCTCGGAGGGCAACGTGTTCATCTGGATGTCCTTCGCGACCTCGAGTTCGGTCTTGCTCTTCTGGTATTCGCCGTTGACGCTGATCTCGCTCTCCATCAAGTCGTTCGTACGACGGTTGAGGAAGTACATCGAGAGGAAGAGCAACGTGACGAAAAGCGCCCTGCCGAGGTAATAGTTCGCGAAAATGTTGATGAAGCGGTTCTCCCCCACTTTCCCGAGGTCGACCAGATATTGCCATCTGCCTTGGGCGGTATCGGGGTAGGCGTCGGGGAGGAGGCGGTTATAGATGAGCTGGGATTCCTTGTCAAGCTGACCGGAGAAGAGGTTCGCGTCGAATTCGCCATAGAAAACGCCAAGGCCAAGGGCGATGAGCATCTCGATAAGGACCGCGATGAAGATCGACCGGCACACCTTGGGACTGTAATAATGGGCCGTTAACGCAATGCAAACCGCCCATCCGAGCACGGCGTGCTTGGGCATGATGACGTTCAAGACGCCGATCGCGAGGACGAAGAGGCCAAGCAGGAAGTATTTGTACTTCGGATGCGCCAGGAATTTGGACTTTATCCAAAACATCGGCGAAACCAAGAAGAAGATGGTGATCGGAATGACGATAATCGTCATCCGGTAGGTGCTCTCGCCGACGGTGAAGAGCTTGAAGAGGTATCCGAAATAGACGAGGAAAAGCAAAATCGCGGTGAAAAGCGCCGCGAAGGACATGTGCCAGTTCGCGCTGCGCTCGTTTACGAGATATGCTTCGCGGCTCTCTTGTTCCGCCTTCATTGCTTCATTCCCCAACGATTATTAGAGCTTCTCGATTTTCATCAGGTTCTGGAAGCCGACCATCTCGAAGATGTCGTAGACCCCAGAGGGGACGCGGACGAGGCGGGTATCGTCGTAACGCTGCTTGAGGCGCACGATGATGCGAAGTCCGGCGGAGGAGATGTAACGGAGCTCCGCCATGTCGACGACGATGGAGCTCGGCTCGGTCGATTTGAGGATCTCCTCGACCTCCTTCTCCACCTCCTCGGAGTTGAAAGAGTTGAGTTCGCCCTCCAAATAGAGGGTCAACACTTTGTTTTCGATGGTATGTTTCATATAAGGCCTCCTTATTTTGTGTCTAGCCTTTGCCGTTCGACGAGTTCGGCGAACCGGCCTTTTTTCGCTAATAGCGATTCATAGTCCCCGCTTTCGACCACGCGCCCGTCCTCGAGCATCAGGATGCGGTCGGCATGCTGGATGGTCGAGAGGCGATGGGCGATCACGATGCGGGTGCAGTTGAGCTTGTCGATCGCTTCGGAGATGCTCCGCTGCGTCTTGTTGTCGAGGGCGCTCGTGGCCTCGTCGAAGATGAGGATCTTCGGACGATGGACGATGGCCCGGGCGATCATGATGCGCTGCTTTTGCCCGCCCGAGATGCCGCCTTGGCCCTCGGAGATGACCGTCTTCATCTTCATCGGCATCGCGCGGATGTCGTTGGCGATGTCGGCGATTTCCGCCGCCTCCCACGCGTCTTTCTCGGTGAGGTTCGGGGCGGAGATGATGATGTTGGACAAGATGTCCGCATGGAAGAGGTTGCCCCCTTGCATGACGGTACCGATCTTGCGCCGCAACGAAGGCAAGTCGATGTCGTCCATCGGAATGTCGTCGTAGAGGATGGTGCCAGAAGTCGGTTTCTCGAAGCCGAGAAGCAAACGCACGAAGGTCGATTTGCCGCACCCCGTCCTACCGACGATGGCGACGTATTCGCCTTCGCGAATGTCTAACGACAGGTGGTCCAAAACATCCGGTCCGCCTTCATTATACTGGAAAGAAACATTGTCGAAACGGATATTTCCGTTCACGTGTTCCATGACGATTTTGCCTTGGATATTCTCGCTTTCGGCGGAGAGGATCGGTCGCGCGAGCTCAAATAACGGGGGCACCGTGAAGGAGACCTCCACGATGCGGCCCACCGAGACGAAGGCGGCGGAGAGGATGCCATAGCTCGTCACGAAGGCCATGTAGTCGTCGACGGCGACGTTATATCTCGCGGCGAGGAAATAGATCGCCACGTTGCCGAGCAAAGTGATGAGCAAGGTGATCGCCGGGGCCAAGCGGATGATCAGCGGTGGGCTATAACGTGCCCTCGCGGCACGATAATACACGCTCGCCCATTTGGCGAAGACGCGCTTCTCCGAGCCGGAGAGGCGGATCTTTTGGATGCCGTTGATCATCTCGTAGGTCACGCCGGACTCTTTGGAGGAGAGCTCGAGTTGTTTGGTCATGTGCCCCTTTCGCACGACGGAGACGATGACGGTGAACAAGGTCGAGGCGACCAGAATCAAAACGACGGGCAGGATCAACACGGGGGCAAAGCCCGCGAGCTGGAAGAGGTAGACCAAGGACATCACCGAGGAGATCAAGGCCGCGAAGATGCCGTTGACGATGGTGTTCGCAAGCAGTGGCACCGCGTTGAAGCGGGCGGTCATCTCGCCGGTGTTGTATTTCTTGAAGAAAGAGGGCGGTAGCGAAAACACGCGCATCATCGTCGCCTCCTGGATCGCCTTCTCGCGACGGATGGCGATATGCGAATTGACGAAGGTCTGCACCGCCTTGAGGAGCAATAAGCCGGTCGCGGTCGCGACGACGTAGATCGAGATCGCGACGTATTGGACGATGTTTTTGTCCTGCACCACTTCGCCGGTCAAGATCTTGGTGAGGTAAGGCAAAAGCGCCCCGACCCCCACCACCGATGCGGAGAGCACGCCATAGACGACCGTCTCCCAAAGGCGGATCGATTTGCGGATGTAACGGATGTATTCCTTTAACGACACCTTTTGGGTCGGCAGGGCGCGGTAGAAGCTATAGGCCTCCGCCTCGAGCTTATCGAAGATGCTTTCGGCGAGGCGCGTCTTCTTGCCCGTCTTGAAGTTGACGTAATAATAGCCCTTCTCGCCGCGAGGCAAGAGGACGACCGGGTTATGGCCCTCCTTGGTGAAGACGAGCAAAGGCGAAAGGTCGCCTTCTTTGATCGAGTCCTTGAGTTCGACCTTATGGTATTGGATCTCATAGGGACGGAGAGCGTAATTGAACTTCTCCATCAGGGTGACGATGGAAGAGGGGATGTCGCCGAGCTGATGATGGTAGAAGGAAAGGACTTGGGCGACGGCTTGGTTCTCGCGCAGCGCTTTCTCGTCGAGCTGCCCGGAGGTATCCATTCCGGCGAGCGAACGGAAAGAATCCTCGAACGTCGCTTCGTCGAGTTTTCTGCGTTTGGCGATTTGTTCTTCGAACCAGCCCATCCGTTCCTCCTTCCTACTCGTTGGTCACGAGCTCATAATACGGTCCTTTGGCCGCCATGAGCTCCTCGTGGGTCCCCTGCTCCGCGATCTCGCCGCCCTCGAGCATGACGATCAAATCCGCGTCGCGGATGGTCGAGAGACGGTGGGCGATGACGATGGTCGTGATGCCCCTGGCCTTGACGGCGCGGACGACGTCGTATTCCGTCTTCGCGTCGAGGGCGCTCGTGGCTTCGTCGAGGATGATGATGCTCGGGTCGGCCGCGAGGGAACGGGCGATCTCCAAACGCTGTTTCTCGCCGCCGGAGAAGTTGCGCCCGCCTTCGAGCACCGCCGCGTTATACCCGCCTTCGCGCTGCATGATCTGGCGATGAATCTGGGCGTCGTTGCAGGCCATGATGATCTCGTAGTCCTCAATGGACTCATCCCACATGCGGATGTTGTTCGCGACCGTGTCCTCATAGAGGGTGATGTCCTGATCGACGACGGCGATGGAAGAGGTGAAGATCTCGTGGTCGATCTCCTCGATTCGCTTGCCATCAAAGATGATTTCGCCAGACCACGGCGAATAAAGGCCAGAGATCAGTTTGGAGAGCGTCGACTTGCCGCTGCCGGTCGAGCCGACGATCGCCACCTTTTGACCCTGCTTGATCTCGAGGTTGAAGTGGCGCAACACGGGTTCGTCCAAGGGCGAGTAGCCGAAGGTGACGTCGCGCAGGACGAGGTTGCCCTTGACCTTGGCGACGTTATCCATGGCCACCGAACGGGTGACGTTGGCGTCGAGGGGGTATTCGATGACGTCGTCGACGCGCTCCATCTGGGTGCGCATCTCCTGCAGGGTCTGACCGCTGTTGATTAAGGTCATGGCCGGGGACATGAATAAACTCAAAATCGCCTGGAAGGACAAAATGGAACCGACGGTGAACTGGCCCTTGATGACGTAATAGATGCCGAGGACCAACACCGAATAGTTCGCGATAAGCGTGAGGAAGGCGGGCAAGATGCCGAGGGTTTGGTTCACCCGCGACATGCGGATCTTGCCTTTGGTGACGTTTTCCTCGACCTCCGCCCAGGTGTCGTAATAGGCCGCCTCGGCGCCGTTGCTCTTGATGGTCTCGATCATCTCGATGCCTTTGGAGGTCATGGCGGAAAGCTTGGCGGCATCGCGGGATTGGACGCGGGAGATGTTGACCCTGATCTTGGAGATGCGGTTGGAGATGAAGCCGTTGAGGACAATCGTCACCACGCCAAGAAGGGCGAGCGTCGCGCTTTTTTGGATCATGATGGTCAGGTAGACGACGATCATGATGGCGTTGAAGAAAAGCGGCGCGAAGACGTTCACGAGCGTTTCGGCGATCGAGGCGTTCTCGCTTTGGCGCGACTGCAGATCGCCAACCATTCTCTGGGAGAAGAAATTGATGGGGAGGCGGAGGATGCGCCACATGTAGGATGTCGAGCCGATGAGGTCGAGTTTGCCGCTGATCTTATACGAATAGAGGGCCTGCACCCCCGTCACGACGACCTGCAGCAACCCGATGAGCCCGAACAAGGTCAAAAAGGGATAGAGCCAATCCGGGTTACGCCCGGCGAGCAGATAGTCGACGAAAACCTGCTCCATCGCCGGGGAGATGATGGTGAAGAGGTAGACGACGACCGAGGTGATGGAAAAGAACGCCATCAGAGGCACCGCGCCTTTGAGGCGGCGCTTAGCAAAGCCGATGATGGACTTCTTCTTGCCGCCGGGGACGAATTCCTCGGTGGGGACGATCTCCAAATAGACGCCGGTGAAGTACTCGTCGAAGGTCGCGACGTCGAGTTTCATCTGCCCACGCGCGGGGTCGTTGATGTACACCTTGTTGCCGCGGAAGCCGGAGACGACGACGAAATGGCCGCCGTTCCAGTGGACGATCGCGGGGAACTTGCCCCGCTGCTTGAGCTTCAACGCGTTAAGGGCGTAGCCTTTCGTGGCGAAGCCGTACTTACGGGCCGCTTGGAGGATGTTCTTCGCGCTCGAGCCGTTACGGGAGACGCCGCAATCGACGCGTAGTTGCTCTAACGGCACCCATTTGCCGTAATAGGCCATGACCATGGCCAAAGAAGCCGCGCCGCATTCGAGGGCCTCGAGCTGCATGATGATGGGGACGTTGGCGACCCCTTTGGTTTTGGGCGTCTTGACCTTTCTCATTGCGCGTTTCCGAACAGGAATTCGATCGGTCGGACCTCGCGATAGATGACGCAAAAGGGGTATTCGCCGTCCGCGACGTCAAACACCGACGCCATCACGCTTGACCCTTCGACGAAAGTGATCGAGCCTTCCTTGCCTGAGATGATGACCTTTTGCCCCACCGCGATCTTGGGACGGTCGTCCACTTGGACCAGTAACGTCGCCTCCCCATCGAGGACCTCGGCCGTGCCGAATGCCCGAAGCGGGAGGATGGTGAGCGTCGACCAGAGGAAAAGAGAAAGCAGCGAAACCGCCACCGAGGCCAGAATGACCCAGGTGACCGGCGAGGTGCGCTGGAGGTGACGGTTGAGCTCCTCCGGGCTCGAAATGTTCGCTTCGCTCTTCTTCATGGGGGCAAAAAGGAAAAGGTTTTCGTTTGATTATAGTGTACGCACGAGCGCAAAAAAAGCGCGAACACGCGTGTTTTCGCGTCGCGCTTTGCTTGGGGTTATTTGGATAAGCCGGAGGCGAAGAGAGTGCCGGAAGGGCCGACCGCGACCGGCGGGGTAAGCGGCTTTATCTCGATTTAGAGTTCGTGGTGGTCCAAATATTCCGTCAACGCGGCGATGGCCTGCTCGCCGTTGCTGCCCACGAAAAGCGCGTTGAGGCAGCCACTTATCATGGGATTATAGGTAAGCTTCATCGTCTCCACACGGGAATCGGTGCGGAAACCATAGCAAGGTTTGCCGATCGCATAAGCCATGCCGAGTTCGACGCAGGTCCCATCGTCGGGCACGCGTCCGTCGAGGATGGCGAAGAAAATGTCCGCCTTCTGCACTTCGTTCCAATCCCTGGCGAAGATCTTCTTGACGAGGTCCGCTTCGTTTAGCCCGGTGAGTTCGGCGGCTAGATAGCCGTCCCTCTGAGGAAGAAAAACCTTGTAGCCATATTCTTCGAGGATATGGACGATCTTGAGGTTGTATTCGAGTTCGGCCGCGCTGAACAAGGGAGCGGCGAAATAGATGCTCTTTGCGCTTTTCTTCATATGCTTGTCTCCCATCGCCGTATTCGCTTTGCCACATTATACCCTACGCTCATGCCAAATAAGGATTGTTCCTAAAGGGAAAACAAAACCGCCATAAAGGACGGTTTGTGGGTCGACCTCGGATCAGGAGTCGATTTTGCGCTGCCCCAACGGCGTATCCTTGGGTTGGTCTTTGTCGTCGTCGCCGCCGCATCCGCCGCCGGAGACCGCGTCGAGCTGCTCGTCGCTAAGTTCTACGCCCTCGTCCTTGGCAAGCTGGAGGAGGTCGAAGGTGTTGTCGCATTCGGCGACCTTCTCGATCTGGTCCGCGGTGAGGCCTTTGAGCAATTCCTGTTTGACGTTCATGGTGTTTCCTCCTTCGTCTTGCCCATATCTTAGAAGGGCGTTTGTCACAGACTTGCCACACATTGGAAAAACTTTGGAAGTCCCGCCCAACATCGATACATATCCCGGGCGTATTATTGGACTTTACATTTGTATAGCCCTTATCCTTATATTTTATATAAAAGAAGGCCGCGCGACGAGGCGCGGCCTTTGGTTCAGCCTGATGATTTAGGACACCTTGTCGAAGCTATCCTGCAGTTTCAACCGTTCCAGTTTGAGTGGTTTGCGGCCTGGTTTTAGGACACGCTCGCCGAGCTTAATCGCGGAGACGGGGCAAACGAGTCCGCAGAGCAAGCAGCCCACGCATTTGTCCTTGTCGCAATGGGGTTTGCGCTTTTCCTCGTCCCACTTCATCGCCTGGTGGGCGCCGTCATAGCAAGAGATGACGCAACGTCCGCAGCCGATGCAGCGGTCCGCGTCGATCTCGGGATAGGCCTTGTAGTCGCGGTTAAGCTCCTCGGCGGGGATGATGTTCTTGTTCGCGAGTCCGACGAGGTCCTCCAGCCGATCGACCCCTTGCTCCTCCATGTAGAAGGATAGGCCTTCGCAAAGATCCTCGACGATGCGGTAGCCGTATTGCATGATCGCCGTGGTGACCTGCAACGTCTTCGCGCCGAGCAAGATGAATTCGGCCGCGTCCTCCCAGGTCTCGATGCCCCCGATGCCGGAGATCTCGAGGTCTTTGAGCTTCGGATGGGAACGCATCTGCTGAATGAAGCGCAACGCGATCGGTTTGACCGCCTTGCCCGAGTAGCCGGAGATGGACGATTTGCCGTCGATGATCGGCAAGCCTACCTTCGCGTCCAGATCGAGGTTGATGATGGACTTCACCGTGTTGATCGCGGAGATGCCGTCGGCCCCGCCTTCGATCGAGGCGATCGCGGGGTCGCACATGTCGGTGATGTTCGGGGTCATCTTCGCCATGAAGGGCAAGTGGGTGGAACGGCGCACCGCCGCGCAATACTTACGGCATAGCTCCGGATTGGAACCGACGTCGCTGCCCATCGCGTGGGACGTCATCTGGGGGCAGGAGAAATTGAGTTCGATCATGTCCGCGCCGGCCTCGGTGACGAGTTTGGCGAGCTCTTCCCAATCCTGCTCGTTGCTGCCCATGATGGAGGCGATCAAGACGCGGTCGGGATAGTTCTTCTTGAGGCGGCGCAAATCGGCGAGGTTTTCCTCGAGGGAATGTTCGGCGATCTGCTCCATGTTCTTGAAGCCGACGAAGGGAGAGCCTTCCTTGGCCAAGGCATCGAAGCGCGGCGAGACCTCATCGATGAGGTAATGCTTGGGGCCGATGGTCTTGAAGACCACGCCACCCCAGCCGGTGTCGTAGGCTTTCGCGCACATGTCGTAGCAATTGCCTACCGGCGAAGAGGAGAGACAGAAGGGATTGGGGAAACGCACCCCCATGAACGTGATGGATAAGTCTTTCATCGTGCTTCACCTCCGAGATAGGCATCGACCCGCCTTGCGGCTTCTTTGCCCGTTTTGACCGCGTAGACCACCGTCTTGTCGCCCTCGACGATGTCGCCGGCGTAGAAGACGTTATCGTGGTCTTTGGGTTCGCCTAGGCCGCCTTCGGCCCGGGTTTGGCCAACGGCCAAGACAATCAGGTCGGCCTTGAGTTTCAACTCGATTTCGTTTTTGCGGTGCCTAAAGGAAACGATGCCACCCCTACCCGTGGACACGGGGACGAAGCCGTCATAGATGGACACATTGTGCTTTCTGGCTAACTCGAGTTCCGCCCTCGACGCCTTAAACTCGTCGAAGGTCTCGTAGACGACGTCGCTCACTTGGGCGACGCCGAGTTTCTTGCAGGTCGTCGCCACGTCCATCGCCACGTCGCCGCCGCCGACGATGACGACGTGATCATAGGGTTTGACGCGGCCTTTCTTGGCCTTTTTGAGGAAATCCACCGCGGTGATCGCGCGCTTATTGCCTTCGAACAAAGGCAAAGTCTTGCCTAGGCCAAAGCCATCGGCGACCACCACCGCGTCATAATGTTTCCTTAGTTCCTCCACGTCGTTAACGGGGCTAAAGAGGGAGATCTTCACCCCGAGGGATTCGATGCGGGAGATCTCGTGGTCCAAGACGCGTTCGGGGAGGCGGTATTCGGGGATGCCGAAACGGAGGCATCCGCCCGCCTTCCATTCCTTCTCGAAGACGAGGACCTCGTAGCCGAGTTTGGCTAGGCTCGCCGCCGCGGTTAAGCCGGCGGGGCCAGAGCCCACCACCGCGACCTTCTTGCCTTTATAAAGCGATGGTTTTTCCACCTTCATCTTGAAGGCTTCCTCCATGTCCGTCGCGTAACGTTGCAGCCGCGCGATGTCGATGGGCTTATCGATGCCCGAACGCGAGCAGCCCTTCTGGCAATAATGCTCGGTGGGACAGACCCTGGCGCAGATCGCGCCGAGGGGGTTGTTGTCGTGGATGGTCTTCGCCGCCCCTTTGACGT
Organism: Erysipelotrichaceae bacterium; assembly: GCA_015058945.1. Taxonomy (GTDB): domain Bacteria; phylum Bacillota_I; class Bacilli_A; order RFN20; family CAG-826; genus Alloenteromonas. The sequence continues at coordinate 107,026 of SVBF01000007.1, forward strand.
TTTTGAAACGGATGGAGCGGATGAATTTGGCCGGGTCGGTTCCGGCGGGGCACATCTTGGAGCAAGGGGCGTCGAGGCAAAGCAGGCACCTGGACGCCTCTTCCATCGCCAAAACGGGCGTGAAAGACGGGGTTTCTTCGGGGAATTGTGTTTTAGCCATAAAAAGGGCCTTCCTTATTTGGGTTTATTGTAACAGGAAAAGCCTCCCTTTTGGGGAGAGAAGAAAAAGGCGATGCCCTCGCCCGTTCATTCCTTGCCTTGATATTTGAGGCTTAGCAGGGTGATATCGTCGCTTTGGGGCGCCTCGAGGACGAAGGAGGCGATGTCCGCCTTCACCGTGGCGTGGAGGTGTTCCATGGAGTCGAACTGTTTGCCGGTGAGGCAGGAGAGGAAGCGCTTCTCGCCATAGAAGTCCCCCGACGCGTTACGCGCCTCAGTAACGCCGTCGGTATAGAGGGTGAGGCTCTCGCCCGGCTTAAGGACGATCTCCTCATCGGTCACGATCGCGTTATCGAAGCAGCCAAGGAGCAAACCCGAGGAGCATTTGAGGTAATCGTATTTGCCCCCTTGCCCAAGGATCGGGGGATTATGGCCCGCATTAGCGAACTTCAAGGTCCCGTCGCGCTTATCGAGGATCGCGAGGAAAGCCGTCACGAACATCGCGGCCTTATTGCCTTTGACGATGGAGGAATTGATGTCCTTAAGGATCTGCGAAGGGGTCTTGCCCGCGGTCGCGAAATCGCGGAAGGAGGTGATGGTCTTCATCATGAACATCGCGGCCGGGATCCCCTTGCCGGAGACGTCGCCGATGAGGACCGCGACGTGGTCTTTGTCGATATCGACGTAGTCGTAGAGGTCGCCGCCGACTTCCTTCGCGGCGTTAAGCTCGCCGATGATCTCCACCCCATCGGAGAGGACCGCCTTGGTGGGCAAGGTGTTGATCTGGATGTCCCTGGCGACGTTAAGCTCGGTCTTGGCCTTCTCTTGCTCGTCGTGAACCTTGATCTCGTCGTCGAGGAGGCGATAGGTGCGCTGATTGAGGATGTTGGACACCATGAAGAACAGCGTCACGATGGCCGCGCGGGGGAAGAAATAGAAAATCAGCACTTTGACGTAACGGTTATCCCCGTGGGCGATGCGGTCCTGAAGCAACGCCACGCGCTCCTCCAAGGTCTCGACCGTGCCGATCGTGCCATCGGATAAGATCACTCCGCCGCCAAAGAGGTTCTCGTCGAACTCGCCGAAGAACATGCCGAGGTAGATGCAGCAAAGCATCGAGAGGATGCTCACCGCGTAGACGACCCTGCCGATCGTGGGGTTGTAATAATGGTTCGCGATCAAAATGACGAACGGCCAGAAGAGCAGGCTATGCTTCGGCAAGAAGACGTTGAGGGCGAAGATGACCGCCATCAAGGAAAAGAGGATGAAATATTTGTACCCCGGCCTGCGGATCATGTCGGTCTTTAAGAAGAAAAGCGGCAGGAACATCAACACGGCCACGATCGGGAAGAGGATGTTCACCATCACGAAGAACTGCTCGGGGATGACGAAGACGCGGACGACGTAAAGGAGCCAAATGACCAGGGACAAAATGCCGGCCGCGCCATTGACGTAGCTCATGTACTTGTTCGCGTCGGCCTCGTGGTTGTAATAGGCCTGCTGGTATTCCTGTTTCCTTTTCGGCATGGTTTATCGTTTTTGGGTTCTTTTCAGTTTAGCAAAACGAGGCCATTTAAAACAGCGTTTTACCGATACTTATGCGGCGATGTCAGTCGATTTGAGGCTCAGGTTCCGGCTCTTCCTCGACGGAGTCGTTCTTGAAGTTGGCCGCGTATTCCTCATCGTATACGTCGATGGGCTGACCGTTCTCGTCGTACTCCTGGACGAGGTCCTGGGCGACGCTATTCTGGAACTGTTCGTTGCCTACGGGCGGATGCTGCTCGTCATAGTCCTCGATCCCGGCCTCGCGCTCGGCGCGGCGTTCCCTGTTGCCGTTCATGATGGTCTCGTAGACCTGTTCGCCCTTACGCTGCTGCTGGCTGGTTAACAGGAGGTTATAGCTGAAGGCGGCGCGTTCTTTCCTCGTGCCGCTGAGGCGGTTGATGTCTTCTTGGCTCGGCAGGCCATCCTCCGGATCCCAACTAGGGAAGACGTGGCGGAGGTATTCGGTCGCGGCCTTGTCCAAGGCGTCCAAGTCGCCATGGAGGACGTGGTTTGGTTTATTGAAGGCCTCATAGACCTGCCTGAGGTTCGCGTAGGCCGTGGAATACTTGCCAAACATCCCGGCGACGAGGCCCGGCTTGGTGTTCTCGAAGGCTTTGTCGAGCTGCGCCTTACCGCGGTAATTCGCTTTGAGGCGGGCCATGAAGTCGCGCCCGGTGGCGTCGACTTCATAGGCGTCGATACGTTGGGACATGGATCCGTCGAAATCGCCGGAGAGGACGGCGGACATGACCTGAAGGTCATTGAGACGTTTCTGCCCTTCCGGGGAATTGTCGTTTCCTCCCGCCTCGATCTGGATGAGGCGCGTGGTTTCGCCTTGGAGGTATTGCACCGGCTCGAGCATGAACTGACGGTATGGCGCGTCTTCTTCGTCACTGAGGTTCGGGTCGACGGATTCGTTAGGAATGACGATGCTCTTCTTTCGCCTTAAGGTGAGGGATGCGTCGGCGATTTTCATCTTCGCGATGTGGACGGCCTGCTCGAAGGGGACGTCACGGTTTTGCCCCGCCCCATAGGCGAGCAAGTAACGGGTGGTGAAGGCCATCTTGTCCTCGAGGTTCTCCAAGGAATCCATGCTGCTCATGTAATCCGCCATGGAGATGTACTTCACTTTTCTGAGTATTTGTTCGCTTAGGATCTTCGGCATCGGTCTTTCCTCCTGCTTGCGGTTATTCTAGCATTGGCGCCGTCACAAAGGTGTCACACGGCGAAAATGGCGCGTTTTCCTTAGAAAAACAAAGGAAAACCCTCGCTTGGGGCAAGGGTGTTTCCATGTGTTTGGCTTAGGCCTCGACGGAAGGCTCCTCGTCGTCGTTAACGAGCCCTTTCTCCATCTCGGATTCCTCCTCCACCGAGTCATCGATGAGGCTATCGTCATCATCGCTTAAATCGAGGACCAGGTTTTGCCTATGCTCGTTCTCTTCGGCGGGCTCGGGCCCTTTGATGGCCTCGACCGATTCGGCGGTCATCTCCTTGCGGGCGGCCTGGCCGACGATGGGCTTGAAGACCTCGTTATTCGCCTTTTGCTCGCGGATCGAGGCGAGGAGGTGTTCAGCGAAGCCTTCCTTTGGCTCACGGACGCGGAGGCCGACCGCGTTCTCCGCGGCGGAGCGGGTCGAAGCCTTGTAGTCGAGGTATTGGCTGGTCGCTTGCTCCAAGGCGTCCAAGTTGCCGTAAAGCGCGTGCTTGGGGTTATTGAAGGCGGCGTAGACCTCGTCGAAGTTCTTGCCGGCGTTGGAACGGGTGCCGAAGGTCCTGGTGAACCAGCTCGGACGGGTCACATTCTCCATCTTTTTGAATCTCTCGCGGCCAAGGTATTTGGCCTCCATGCGGGCTTTGATGTCGAGGGGAGCCGTGCCCTTTTCCTCCATGGTGAGGATGCCGATGGACTTCTGGGTGTTGAGTTCCCGGCTTAAGCGGATGCAGTTCTCCTTGAAGCTGATTTCCTCATTAAGCTCCAAGTCCTGGTCCGAGATCTCCTTCACGCATTTCTCCGCCTTGCTCTTGAGGTATTCGGCGGGATGGCCGAGGAAGAACTGGTTCTCGATATCGTCCTTCTCGTCTTCGGCATAAGGGTTGACCGCCTGCTCGTTAAAGTCGATATAGAGGTCAGCGGGATCGGGTCCTTCCTCGTCGTTATAGATCTTGTCGCGAAGCTTTTTGGATTCGTCGACGAGTTTGAGCCTGGCGAGGTGGACGGCCTCCTCGAAGCTATAGTCGGTGGCTCTGCCATCGGCCCCATGGGAGAGGAGGCAATTGGTCGCGAACTCCACCTTGTCGTCGAAGTTCGGGATCATGTCGAGCTGACGGTAAAGGTCCGCCATCGAGGTATATTTGGCTTTTTGGATTTTCTCTCTCGTGATTTTCGGCATGGTTTTATCCTCCTTTTCCCTGAGGGACGCCCATATTATTCACCCCCGACTGTCACAACCGTGCCACAAATGAGAAAAATTAACGAAAAACCCGCGCAAATCACGCGGGTAAACGTCTCTAGGTTGGAATCAAAGCGATTCGAGCATTTTTAGCACGATCGCGTTGGATTGCTCTGCGGCCTCGTCCATGAAGTCCACATAGGATTCGTGCGCCATGCCATCGGCCTTATCGCTTAAGGTCCTCATGATGACGAAGGGTTTCTCGTAGGTTTGGCATACCTTCGCGACCGCCGCGCCTTCCATCTCGCACGCATAGGCGTCGAATTCTTTGTTCAAATAAGCCACGTAGTCGGATGAGGCGATGAACTGGTCGCCCGAAGCGATCACACCCTTGAACACCTTTTGATCCTTGAGAACCTTCAAGGAGGATTCATAGGCCAAGTCCACGAGCGCGGAGTCGCATTCGTAATATTCGCCCGGCTCAAAGCGGCCGGGGTCTCCCCCATACCAGACGAAGCCGTCGTTGCCCTGATAGCCATAATCGTGTTCCACCACTTTCGTGCCCACGACCTGGTCGAGGACGCTCTCCTCGTCCTTGGTGCCGCCGGCGACGCCGGTGAAGATGACTTGGGAGAGGTCGTAATGCTCCATGACGCTGGTGAAGCCGCTGGAAGCGTTGATCTTGCCGATGCCCGAACGGGAGATGACGACGTCTTTGCCCTTTAAGGTACCGACATGGGCCTCGGCGTTGCCAAAGGTCTTCGTCTCGCGGATCGAGGCCTCCTTCAAAAGGAGCTCGATCTCGACGTCCATCGCCGAGAAGACGCCGATATATGACTTAGGGGCTTGGTTCCCGCATCCGGCGCAAGAAATCATCATGGTAAGTAACAAAGGGAAATGAGATAGACGGTTTTTCATGGTATCCCTCCTTTCGTGGACGGGTGAGAAAGCGCGCTTCATCGCCAACCCAAAATGATAAGGAATAACGCGGGCGATATCACCTTAGAATTTCCAAACGCCTCATTCCTCGCCCCGAAGAATCACCCCTTCTTGATGTTTTTTGCGGATTTTTGTTGATTTTTGATGATTTCTGTTGAAAGCGCTTTCTTTTTATGACAAAGTATGGTGAATTCCAGCCCCAATCTTCATGTTAAAAGAAGCCAGGTTCTCCAAAATCATCGACGCCGTGAACACCCATAAATATGTGTCGGTGCATTCTTTGATGGCCCTCACTTCCTCCAGCGAATCCACCATCCGCGCCGATTTGATCGAACTCGACCACCAAGGCAAGCTCATCCGCCTTCGCGGCGGCGCCCAAGCCATCAACGACGAGACGCTTTCCTACGAGCTATCCGTCGAGCAGAAAATGGAGATCCAATCCGGGGCCAAAAAGGCCATCGCCATGAAAGCCCTGACCTTCATCCGCCCCAAAACCCTCATCTATCTCGACGCCGGTACTTCCACTTACGCTCTCGCGGAAGAACTGAACGTCCCCGGCGTCACCGTGGTGACCAATTCCTTCCTCATCGCCCGCAAGGTGATGTCCCAAGGGCTCAAGGCCTATGTCGTCGGCGGGGAAATCAAGCTCTCCACCGATGCCTTGGTCGGTTCCTTTGCCCAGGAAAGCGTGTCGAGGTTCCGCTTCGATTTGGGTTTCTTCGGCGCCAACGGCATCGACTTGAAGGCGGGTTTCACCACCCCCGACCTCGTCGAGGCCGCGATGAAGAGGACGGCCTTCGACCACTGCGAGAAAGCCTATGTCCTCGCCGATTCCACCAAGTTCGACGTCGTCACCGCGGTGAGTTTCCACCCCTTCGACCCGAACTCCCTCATCACCGACGCCATCGCCAAAGACGCCTATAAGAATCTCAACATATTGGAGGCCAAACCATGATCGTCACCCTCACCTTCTCCCCCGCCATCGACTATGTCGTCGACCTCGATCACCTCGAGAAAGGGGCCATCAACCGCTCCCGCGGCGAACACTGCATGCCCGGCGGCAAGGGCATCAACGTCTCGATCGTCCTGGCGAACCTCGGCCGCAAATCGATCGCCACCGGCTTCCTCGGCGGCTTCACCGGGGATTACATCGAAGGGGAACTCCGGAAACGGGGCATCGAATCCGGCTTCGTCCAAGTCGACGGCAACACCCGCATCAACGTCAAACTCCGCGGCGAAGAAGAGACGGCCATCAACGGCCAAGGCCCCCACATCACCGAAAAGCAGATCGAGGAACTCATCGTCTTCTTGGAGAAACTGACCAAAGAGGACCTCCTCGTCATATCCGGCACCGTCCCCTCCTCCTTGCCGAGCGACATCTACGAAAAGATCTTGGCCCGCATCGAGGACCGCCATGTCCAGCTCATCGTGGACGCGACCGGCGACATCCTGCTCAACACCCTCAAATACCGCCCGCTTCTCGTCAAACCCAACCAAGAGGAGCTAGAGGAAATGTTCCATACCGTCATTCATGACGAAGAGGAACTCATCGAAAACGCGAAGAAACTATTGGATTTAGGGGCCAGTAACGTCATCGTCTCCCTCGGCGGGGATGGGGCGTTGCTCGTGGGTAAGGGCATAGCGCCCCTCCACCTCAAAGCCCCCAAAGGCAAAGTCGTGAACACCGTTGGGGCGGGGGATTCCCTCGTCGCCGGCTTCATCGACGAATACGTCAGCTCAGGAAATATCGCGAAAGCCTTCAGACAAGGCATCGCGACGGGCAGCGCATCCGCTTTCTCCGAAGGGCTAGCCACCCGCGAGGAAGTCGAGGCCCTGCTCAATACGATGGAATAAGAAAGGAGGATAGAAGACATGAAAATAACGGATCTACTATCAGAAAAAACCATCGACGTGGGAGCGTCCGCAGCTTCCAAAGAAGACATCATCCGGCAAGCCGTCGCGCTCATCGGCAAATCCGGGGCCATCACCGACCTCGAAACCTAACAGAAAGGGGTTTTCAAGAGGGAGGAGGAATCCACCACCGGCATCGGCGAAGGCATCGCCATCCCCCACTGCAAATCCGACGTCGTCGCCAAGCCGGCTCTAGCCGCCATGGTGATCAAAGACGGGGTCGACTATGCCTCCCTCGACGGGGAAAAGGTCAACCTCCTCTTCCTCATCGCCGCCCCCAACTCCGAGGATAACGTCCACCTCGACGTCCTCGCTCGCTTAAGCGAAATGCTCATGGACGAGGCGTTTAAGAACAAACTCATCGCCGCCAAGAGCAAAAAGGAATTCCTCAAGATCATCGACGAAGCCGAGGCCGGCAAGCTCGAAGAGAACGAGGAATCCGTGCAGTTCCCCCGTGTCTTGGCCGTCACGGGTTGCCCCACCGGCATCGCCCACACCTACATGGCCGAACAAGCCTTGAAGGACAAAGCGAAGGAGATGGGCATCTCCATCAAAGTCGAGACCAATGGTTCCGGCGGCATCAAAAACGCCTTGACCGACGAAGAGATCGAACGCTGCGAAGGCATCGTCGTCGCCGCGGACGTCCAAGTCGAAATGGACCGTTTCGCCGGCAAGCGCGTCGTCCAAGTCGCCGTCGCCAAAGGCATCCATGAACCCGAGGCCTTGATCAACCAGGCCCTCGATCCCAATACCCCCGTCTTCAAAGCGGGCGAAGAGAGGAAGACCTCCGGCGGCGGAGGAAAGCAATCCATCGGCCGTCAGATCTACAAGCACTTGATGAGCGGCGTGAGTCACATGCTCCCCTTCGTCATCGGCGGCGGTATCCTCATCGCCATCGCCTTCTTGATCGACACCATCGCCGGTAACGCCGGCAGCAGCGCCTTCGGCTCGGTCAACCCCGTCGCCGGTTGGTTCAAGACCGTCGGCGGCTATGCCTTCAACTTCATGGTCTGGGTCCTGGCCGGCTTCATCGCCTACTCCATCACCCGCCAGAGCAAAGGCGCCCTCGCCGTCGGTATGGTCGGCGGCTTCATCGCGACCCAATCCAACTTCAACATCCTCGCCTCCATCATGGGCGCGGATTACCCCTATGAGGCCAACGCCGGCTTCCTAGGCGGCATCGTGGCCGGCTTTGCCGCGGGCTATATCGTCCTCGGCCTCAACCGCCTCTTCTCCTTCTTGCCAAAGTCCTTGGATTCCCTCAAGGCCACGCTGGTCGTGCCGGTGCTCGGCACCCTTTCCATCGGCCTCACCATGTACTTGGTGAACACCCCGCTCATCTACGTCAACATCGGCTTCACCAACATGTTGAACTGGCTCGCCAACAACAACCTCACCATCCTCCTCTGCGCCTTGCTCGGCGGCATGATGGCCGTCGATATGGGCGGCCCCGTCAACAAAGCGGCCTACGTCTTCGCCGTCGGCTCCTTGGCTTCCGCTAGCGCCACCAACCCCTCCGGCTACATCATCATGGCGGCCGTCATGGCCGGTGGCATGGTCCCGCCGTTAGGCATCGCCATCTCCGCCAACCTCTTCCCACAGAAGTACAACAAGTCCGAGCGCCGCGACGCCTACGTCAACTACGTCATGGGTGCCTCCTTCATCACCGAAGGCGCCATCCCCTTCGCCGCGAGCGACCCCTGGCGCGTCATCCTTTCCAGCGCCCTCGGCAGCGCCGCCGCCGGCTTATTCACCGGACTCTTCGGCTGCCAGCTCTTGGCCCCTCACGGCGGCGTCTTCGTCCTCGCCACCATCCAACCTTCCGGCTGGACCATCCTGCTCTACCTGCTCGCCATCGTCATCGGTTCCTTCATCACCGCCCTCATGCTTGGTATCCTTAAGAAGAACCATGCCAATCCCGAGTTAGGCAAATGGAAAGGCATCAACTTCCCCTGGACCAAAAAATAAACGAATAAGGAGGATCAACCATGAAATCGTTCGTTTACGTCATCAAAGACAAAGAAGGCATCCACGCCCGCCCCGCCGGGGTCGTCGTGGCCGAAGCCAAGAAATACGCCTCTGCCGTCTCCATCGAGAACAAAGGCAAAAAGGCCGACCTCAAGCGCATCTTCGGCGTCATGTCGCTATGCGTGAAGTCCGGCGAAGAAGTCAAAATCACCTGCGAAGGCGCCGACGAAGAGGCCGCCTCCGCCGCGTTAGAGACCGTCTTCAAGGAAAACCTCTGATATGGGTTCCTATAAAGGTTCCCGCGTCTTTGAGGGATATGCCCTTGGCAAACTCGCCGTCTATGCCACCGTCAAGGTGGAGAAGGCGGCTGGCTTAGGCCAAGACAAAGAATTCGCCCGCTTCGAAAAAGCCAGGGCCGCCACCATCGCGGCCTTGGATCGCTCCTACATGGAGACCCTCTCCAAACTCGGGGAGGAGGAAGCCGCCTTGTTCGCCACCCACAAACTGATGGCGGAAGACCTCGACTTCGAAGACGCCGTCCGCGCCGAACTGGAGACCGGCGTGTCCGCCGAATACGCGGTCCACGCCGCCGGGGGACAGCTCGCCGAGATGTTCGCCTCCATGGATGACGCCTACATGAAAGAGCGCGCCAACGACGTCCGCGAGGTCGCCGCCCGCATCGTCACGGCCTTGCGCCAAAAGGAAGATGGCTTCGCTTTGACCGAGCCCTCCATCATCCTCTGCGAGGATCTCCCTTCCTCCGAGCTCATGAAGCTCGACAAGAAGCTGATCCTCGGCATCGTCTTTGCCAAAGGCGGCACCAATAGCCACGTCTCCATTTTGACCCGCATGTTGGAAATCCCCGCCATCTGTGGCATCGAAGATCTCGAGGTGGACCGCAAGCTCGACGGCATCTTCGCCGTGCTCGACGCCTTAAAGAGCGAGCTGCTCATCGCCCCCGATGGCGACGAGATCTCCAAATACCTCGCGAAAAAGAAGGAATACGAGGCCAATAAGGCCAAACTCCAGGCCTTCAAAGGCAAGCCGACCTTGAGCAAGGACGGCAAAAAGGTCGAGATCTACAACAACATCGCCTCTTCCTTCGAGGTCGAAAACGCCCTCCGCAACGACGCGGAAGGCATCGGTCTCTTCCGTTCCGAGTTCATCTATCTCGACGCCAAGGACTACCCCGGCGAAGAGGAACAGTTCGAACACTATAAGCGCGTCGTTGAGGCGATGGGCGAGAAACAAGTCATCATCCGCACCCTCGACATCGGCGCCGACAAGAAGATCGATTACTTCGATCTGCCCGACGAAGAAAACCCTGCCTTGGGCTTCCGCTCCATCCGCATCTGCCGCGCCAGACCCGAGATCTTCCTCGTCCAGCTCCAAGCCCTCTATAGGGCCTCCGCCTATGGCAACCTCGCCGTGATGGTCCCCATGATCATCTCCCTTGAGGAAGTCGACTTCATCCACCAGATGGCGGCCTTAGCGAGAGAAAACCTCGACGCCAGAGGCTTGCCCTACAAGAAGGACATGAAGATCGGCATCATGGTCGAGACCCCCGCCGCGGCGGTCTGCTCGGACCTGCTCGCGAAGAAGGTGGACTTCTTCTCCATCGGCACGAACGACCTCAGCCAATACACCTTGGCGATCGACCGCGTGAACCCCAACCTCTCCCTCTCCTTCAACCCCCGTCATAAGGCGGTGTGCCGTCTCATCAAACTCGCGACCGAAAACGCCCATCGGGCCGGTATCCCCATCGGCATCTGCGGCGAACTCGCCCGCGACGAGAAACTGCTCCCCTTCTTCTTGAGGATCGGGGTCGATGAGCTCTCCGTCTCCCCGGCCTACACCTTATCGTTGAGGAAACAGATCTCTCATATCGATACCCGTCAGGTCGACGAAGGAAAATACATCTGATCGTCGATTAGGCCACGGAGTCCCGTGGCCGTTTTTATTTCACCTCATCAAATCATCTCATCAAAGGCGGGCGACGCGCGTGCAGACGTTTTTCTTGAGCACGCGTTCGGGGCGGGTGGCCCAAAAGTTATCGTAGGTGACATCCCAGATGATGCATTGGCCGTCTCATAGTAGACGTAGTCCTTCTGCTCGCCGGTAAGCACGTCATAGACGGCTTTGGCAAAATGGAGATCGAAGTTTTATCTTTCCTTTCTGCGTCTCAAGGCGAAGAAACTTCCAACGGAAAGGATGGAAGCGATCGCGAGGAGGGCAACGACCACCGCCGCACCGTTATTGACTCGGCTAACAGAAAGAGGCTTAGGGACGGATGTGAGTTGGATCAGTCCCGCTTCCTTGCGGTTCATGAAGTCGGCTAGGCCATATCTGCTGACGATATAGTCGTAGCGGTCGACGATATCCGCCACCGTCCCATATTCCTCTTTGTTATGGGTGTAGGTGGTACTCGCGATCCTTCCTTGGGCATCGGGGCTTAAGGCTTTATAGGAGGATGCCACGCTACCCCAAGAAGCAGTCAGAGCCTCGGCATCGGTAGAGCCATCGCTCTTGCAGGTCTTTGTCCCGTTATTGAAGGCGTCGATAAAGTCCGTCAACTCTTGATTGATCGAAGTGGTCGCATTGAGCTTATATAGGCTAACCGGGGAATTGGAGGTAGAGGGCTCATAGAGTTTGAAGCGCTCGCTGCCGGATTTTGGGTTATATCGAATCGGCAACCCGTTGATTGAGAGGATGTCCTCGCCATAGGAAAGGCTAGCGATTCCTCTTGATGCATCGAATATCGGTTCATTTGTTATTCCGTATTCATTCCCAAGGAGATAATCTCCATCGGGGAGCTTAACGACGTAGGGCGCGCCACCCAAATCGAAGTTCCTGACGATCTGAACCCTCCTCATATCGATGTCGCGCGATCCGACGATCTGGTTGTCGGCGACCTTCGCTTCGAAATAATTCTCCGTGAGGCCAACATAGCCCAGGGAACTGTCGAACAGCTTCGAATGATCCTCATTTTCATAGACGAGCAAATAGGTTCCCCGCCAATCCGCAGGCGCATTTGATTCGGTGATTTTGCTGTAACGGGTTGGAAAGTATTCCGCCACGTCGATCGTGTAGGTGACGGAATAGGAATCGGTATTTTGGTTCATGGTCAAGGTGACGTCGAAGGAACCCTCTTCATTGAGTTCTGCGCCAATCGCCTTAGAGAAGCCGATCCCATGAGTGTTCGAAGGCGTAAAGTCGCGATAGGTGATGGGCTGGTCGCCTTTGGTTTTGACGGCATTCACCACGAGCCCCTCGGCTGTGAAGGTATCTCCTATGGCATAATGCGTCTTTCCCGGCTTAGCGATTTCAAGAGCGGCGATATGGCTGCTGCCATCGTTGATTTTATAGAGCGCAGGCCACAAATAATTACTATCTCCAGAGTCAGTGACAACCCAGTGAGAGACATTGGTATCGTAGCGAAGGTAGTTCCCTGGAAAGCCGACGCTTTCGAACTCCCACCGCCCATCTTCGCTATCGTAATTGATCTTCCAATCCGCGTTGCCATTTCCGGTTATTGCGATCTTCTTGGAGGAACCGCGAGCTACGGCGCCAAGATAGTTGTACCTGTCATCCCGTTCGGTAATCGCATAAGCGCCACCCTCTTTTTCTTGCAGCACCCAGACGATGTATTGATCGTTGGTTGTGATGACGTTGTCTTTGATCGTGACGTCTTTCGCGCCCTGCCCTTCGTTAAAGCTGAAATCGCCCTCATAGAGAGCGTGGGTGCCCGCCGCAATGACATAGTTTCCTCCAGACGAAACGGGGGAAGTGGTTAATTCGTAATCGCGATAAGCGACTGGGACGATACCGGTCACGTTGATATCAAAGGTCCCTGTGACCGAAGGGCATTCTTTCGAGGTTACCTTCACCGTATAGGTTCCGTTCTTTTCAAAAGAAAGGTAGAAGTCGCCGTAACCTTTGTCGAGGTAATAACATGGTTCTTCCCATACCATATCCTCAACTTCTTCTTCATTCGAATAGACCTTCACGGATACTTCCCGGCTTCCCTTATCCTCCCCGGTTGAATAAGAGACCACGTATTTGACGGTGGCATCGGCTACTGGATAGCCGCCTCCATCGATCTTCTCTGTATACCCGTCGATGGAAAGATCGATGCTAGAGACGACGACGCCAGCGTCCATCTTCTGTTTGGGAGTGACTAGTGAGACCTTCGTTTCGCTTGAGAGAGCTTTATCGCCGGATACGATGGTCACGGAGGCCCCTGCTCCTAGAGTCACCATGGAGCCTAGAAGCAATGCCGAGACCTTGGTTAATAATTTACCCATATTGGTTCATTCCTTTCCGATTCGACCTAAAGAATCCTAAGGTGAAATAATTCTACACTTTATCGAAGATAAATTAAGTCTCGAACCTAATCTTTATCCAGCAGCGCACCAAACACCGTTTTGGTGTGCGCTAGAGAAATTTTAGTTGTCTTTGAGTCGTCCCGAAATTTTCAAAAAAATAAAAGAGGACCTCGACCACGTCGAGGAAATCCGCAAAAATGGAGCGCGATGCGGGATTGGAATCGCGTTCCATAATTTGCCAAGAACAAGAAAAAAATCGGTTCACGGCAATTTATATTGTGATGGCATGGCATTGTCTGGCCAAGATTTCTAACATATAATTTGCCACGAACAAGAAAAAAATCGGTTCACGGCAATTTATAGGAGACGATTATGGTTGGTAGGAAACGAGAACAGCAAAAACTCAAGTCAGCGTTTCAAAGCAGGCGCGCGGAATTCGTCGGGGTCTATGGTCGCAGGCGTGTAGGCAAAACATATCTTATCAGCGAGTCCTTTGCGGGAAATTTCGTCTTTCAACACGCCGGGCTTTCCCCAGTGGAAGAAGAGCAAAAGGAAGCGGGATTGACGGAAGAGGAGAGCGCTGAACGCGCAATGCAGAAGCAGCTGGCCCACTTCCACGCTTCATTGCTCCGCGAAGGCGATGCAAATCCCGAGAAACCCAAAAGCTGGGAGGAGGCTTTCTTTCGCATGGAAAGGCTGATTGCCAAAAAACGCTCTAAGACAAAAAAAGTCGTTTTTCTCGATGAACTCCCGTGGATGGACACCCCAAAAGCTGGGTTTATCACCGCTTTGGAGGGCTTCTGGAACACATGGGGATGCCACCAAAACGACCTGCTTTTCATCGTTGCTGGATCAGCGACTTCATGGATGACGGACAAACTCATCAATAATCATGGCGGGCTTTATGGCAGGCTCACAAGGGAAATCCGCTTGGATCCGATGACCCTTGGGGAATGCAAGGAACTATTTAAGGAAAACGGGGTGGTGATTTCCGATTACGACATCGCTCAGGCTTATATGGTTTTCGGTGGTATCCCCTACTACTTGAATCCGATGGAAAGCTGGCAAAGCCTTGCCCAATATGTCGACGAATGCTTCTTCAGCGGGAAAGCAACGCTAAAGAGGGAGTTCGATCGGCTATTCGAATCCGTGTTCACCAATCCCGATACCATGAAATCCATCGTCAAGGCATTATTTTGCAGACGCATTGGGCTCACCCGCGCCGAAATCGAGGAAAACACGGGGGTTAAAACCGGAGGAGGGTTAACGCGTTATCTCAATGCCTTAGCAGACAGCGATTTCATCGTGGAGTATTTCCCGTTTGGAATGGGAAAGAGAGAGCCTTACTATAGGCTAAGCGATCCTTTTTGCTGGTTCTATCTATCCTTCGTTGAGGGTAAGAAAGGGCTCCCGGCGAACTTTTGGCAGGGGAACACGGCCTCGCAGAGAATCGTTTCGTGGCGAGGACTTGCGTTCGAAAACCTATGTTTCCTCCACGTTCCGCAGATCAAGGCGGCCCTTGGAGTCGCCGCGGTGACAAGCGAGGAATCGGCATTCACCAAGCGCGGGGACAGCCAAGAGCAAGGCGGGCAAATCGACCTTCTCATCCTACGCGCTGATAACATCACCGACCTTTGCGAAGCGAAGTTTGCCTCAGGGAGATACAAGTTGGGGAAGAGCGAATACCTGAAACTCAGCGATAGAGAGGCGATCGTCAGTGAATTGCTTCCAAAGAAGCATGCGGTTCATAAAGTTTTGCTGACAACCTTCGGGATTGCCGACAATGAGTATAGGTGGACATTCAATTCGGTCGTCACACTCGAGGATTTAATGAAGTGAGGAAAGAGGCCGAAATGGTTGTTATCCGAGATATTCGAGAAAAGGATTACCCCGAGGTGGCGCGCATTTGGCGCGATGTCCTCGGTATCCCCGTGACGGATGAGTGCCTAGCGGAAACCTATGACAAAATGGGCAAAGACGACCGCTACGCCACTTTCGTCGCGGAAGAGAACGGAAAGATCGTCGGTCTAATCGCGACGGTCGTTTGCCTTGCGATCGGTCATCCTAGCGGATACACCAAGATCAATGGACTCGGCGTGCTCCCCGAGCATCGGGGCAAGGGAATCGGCAGGATGCTCATAGAAAGGGCTGAAGAGTCCGCGAAGGCCAATGGGACAATGTATCTCGGCCTTGCTTCGGGGCTTCAGCGCAAGACGGCGCATGCCTTCTATGAACACATGGGTTACCAAAAGACATCCTACTGGTTCAGGAAAAGGCTTTAGGCATTTTATATAGCCCGATTCCGTCTCCAAAAAAGCGTTGATTATTTGTAGGCCAGCCATTGTGCAAAACAATCAATATCTTTTGATTCCATCGGAATAATCTGAAAATAGCGGAGCGCGATGCGGGTACAAGGTCAAACGTTGTTTGCTCATTGAACACATTTATAAAAGAGCGGTTTTTTGTGTTTTCATCATTTTCCGCTCAGTTATGTTTCGTAAACAAGTCATCGATGGTAATCGCTTTCGAAAAGACATCGCCATACAGGCTTCTTTTTAGGCCAAAAGTCGAAACGAACACAAGTTGTATGGACTTTCTTGTCCCTAAGTCTTCCCGATACCTTTCCTTTTTGTTCTCCAGATTATCGCGATAATCCTTGTCTACGGCGAATTCCTGCGACAGGTATTTGATTTCACATAGGGTAGCCACTTTGTCCTTGCGATCGATTACCAAATCAATTTGGGCTCCGTCCTTCCCGTCTTTCGCTTCCGCCCGGTAGGAATAATCCTCGGACAGAATCCCGGAAATGCCAAGGCTTCCCTTTATCGCGAACAGATGGTCGGAGACAACCCTTTCGAAGGAAAAGCCCAACCACGCCCTCCTTGAGGACTCGTTATAGGAATTCCTCCAGAAATGCTCGTCCTTCCCAGCGTTCTCCTGAATGAAATGGAAATAAAACAGGGTGAAATAATCGGAAAGAACATAAAGGCGCCTTTTCTTTCTGCCAAGGTAAGAGGTCTTTATCCTCGCGAACCCGGACGATACGATCCCTTCGAGCGCCTCCGAAAGCGCCCCTCCATCGGAAAGGCCGGACCTTTTCGCGATTTCTTCGCGTGGCAAACCCGCTTTTTCTTTAGAGAGAAGCCTCATGATTTTGGCGGATACGGCGCCTTTGGTGAAAAGCGTTTCGTAAAGCTGTGGGAACTCTCCTTCCAGTTTGGCACCCGGCCTAAAGAAAAGCGCGTCAATGTTCTCGCTCGGCGTCAAAGCGGGGTCAAGTTTGTTTAAATAGTAAGGTATCCCACCCAAAGCCATATACATCATGACTATCTCGTAACGGGGCCATTCGAATCCCTTTCCAACGAGGTAACGCTCCGTTTCAAGCAAATTGAAGGGCTGAAGGCTAACCAAATCGGTGTGGCGGTTATATAGGCCGCCTTTGCTTTTCGTGAACTTCTTGTCGATCCACGAGGAGGAAGACCCGCACAGGATCAGCATCAGATTGTCTTTTGCGGAAGCATAGTCATTCAAGAAATAATTGAACTCAAAGAGAAAACCGCTCTTCTTCGTATCCATCCACGGGAGTTCGTCCAAAAAGACGACTACCCTCTTTGAATCGTCAAAAGAGTCTATATGGTGGCGCAGGGAAGCGAAGGCATCGGCCCAAGTCCGGATTTCACCTTTGCCACGATAGCCGTATTCAAATAAGGCCTCGCTGAATTTGGCAAGTTGTTTCTTCATAGCGGCTTTATGAGTGCCCGTGAATTTGAAAGAAAGCCTTCCCTTAAACACGTGATTGACCAAAAAGGTCTTGCCGACGCGGCGGCGCCCCTTTACAAGCACAACGCTGAGTTCTCTGGCGGCATAGGCCCTTTCGAGATCATGTATTTCCGCTTCTCTTCCGATGATGACGCTTTCCATGTGAACATTTTAGAAATAGCGGAATCTTTAATCAATTATATATGAGCGGTTTTTTTGCATTTTTTAATTTTCCGCTCATTTATGAACATTTTCTTTTTGCATTATGGGTAGTGCGAGTGCTAAAGTGGCGTCCGCAAAGCAAGTCCTATAATGTGCTTGGTTCCGGGTTGAAGCGGCGTGGCTTCCGCAAGAGAATCGGTTCAATGCCGTGGGAAATCCCTCGTGGTTCCTTGATTCAAATCGCGATAATCGTCGCGTTCCGACACGCTTTAAAAGGGGAATGATGATTCCTGAAGATTTTCGTCCACCAAAATAAAAGCGTTTTTTAAGTGGGCGATTAGTGGGCCAAGTTTTTGGAAAAGTGCGACTGTATCGGATAAATTTTGGTCATGGTTCACGATGCGGGCCGCCAACCGAGAATTTGTTCACTATTTTTTACCCAGATAAATTGGTTTTTTACCCAAATAAGAATAGGGTCAATCCTTCAAACCTATGAGTGCTTTATCGATCTCCGAATAGATGGCATCGCACTCCTCTGCGGATACGATAGCGGACGGAATCCAAAAGGAGCGAAGGCTTCCAACGCTTTATCGCCGTCGAATAGCGTTTTCGCTTTGGCGTAGGCAAATTGGTTCGCATCGATTTCGTGTGGTTGGGAAAGGTATAACCTCGTGAAGCGATCCTCTCCGCCATCGAGGCGGCATGAAATCCATTTCCCATTGACCCTTTTCGAGCAATTCCCATCGTAGGCGATATCATAATCCAAGGCCTTGCGGATGGCGGGAGGGAAACGCTCGGGATGGGCGAATTGCTCCGCGTGGCGAAGCTCGTGGAAAAGATAGAAGGCCTTCTCGGAATCAGGGCATTCCTTAAGCAATGTGGCGTTCATGAAAACGGTATCCGTTTCCGGGTCATACATGCCGTTTGCTTCCTCGTAACCCTCGGGCATGTCAAAAGATAGGCGACAAACAAGCCCTGCCTCCAGGCGCAGAGAATCGAATGAGGCGCGATAATCAAAATCGGGCATTGCGTTTCTCCCCTAGAGCAAATACGCCATGTAACAAGGAAGCGCGACGATTCCGTCGGGACGGACGAAGAGGTTCTTTGGGTGCAGGATGAAGGCTCCCCCGATCCTCGCCTTGAATTTAGCGACGAACCGCGTCAAGGAGACATTCGCGTAATTCTTCGAGGACTTCACCTCGATGGGGAAAATCTTGGGTTTCGTCTTGCTTCCGTTGGAAAGAAGGAAGTCGATCTCGATGTCGTTGCGCTTCTTCTCCTCGCTGTAATGGGTGTAGAAATAAAGCTTATGGCCGCTCGCGACGAGCATTTGGGCGATGGCGTTTTCGTAAAGCATGCCTTCATTGACGGACAGCCTTCCGGACAAGATGGATGCGTATACTTCCTCCGCGATCAGCTCGTTTTCGTCAAAGGCATGGGAAACGAGAAGCCCGGTATCCCCCATATAGCATTTCACCGCCGCCCGGGATTCGTTGAGGGACAGCCCGACATTGGGGTCCGAGCAGGCGAAGCACTCATTGCAGATCATGGAATCCGCGAGCCAGAAAAAGGTCTCCTCGTATTCGGGGTAATTCGTGTCCGATTCGATGAGACGAAGCCTCACCCTCTTCTCGTGCATCGATAGGAACGAGGGGATCTGATCGAATATGGAAAGGACCTTGGCTTTGTACTTCGCGTCGATCTTCATGATGTCGTCGCGGTAATTCACGAGGATGTCCCTCTTCTCCGCGTCGCAGTCGGCGAATTGCTTGCGGGCGAGCAGGAATTTGGATAGCGCCTTGGGCATGCCGCCGACCAGCATGTATTGCTTGAACAGCATCATGGCCCTTTCGTGAAGCCCGCGCTCCAAGGGAATTCTCTTTTCAAAGCAATCCCGGATATAGGGAAGCAATTGCTCTTCCCCGAGAGCCCAGGCGAATTCCTCAAAGTCCATGGGGTACATCTTGATCTTCCTTTCCTCACTGGGGATCGTGATGCCCTGGACGTTTTGCTTGATGGAGATCAAAGAGCCCGTCTCGATGAAATCGTAACGGCCGTCCGCGACGAGGTATTTAATGGCTTCCCTTGCCTTGGGGTAAGCCTGAACCTCATCAAAGATGATAAGGCTCTCGCGCGGATAGAGCGTCTTCCCGTAAGCGGCGGAAAGCACCATGAAGAACGTGTCGAGTTTTTCGAGGTTGTCGCGGAAGTCGTCGAACACGATGCTGCTCGCTTTGTTGAAATCGATGAGGATGTAGGAACGGTAATGGGCTTTGGCGAATTCCTCGACCGCCGTGGATTTGCCGATACGCCTAGCCCCTTCGATGAGCAAGGCCTTCTCGCCTTTTGATTCATTCTTCCACTTGAGGAGCTTTTCGGTGATTTTTCTTTTGAAAATGATTTCCGGTTCCATGGGATTCTCCTTAAAACGCAAGGTAATAATAGTGAAGTTCGTCTTAAAACGCAAGGTATCTAATAATGATTATCTCCTTAAAACGCAAGGTATCTGTTCCGCGACGAGCTACGATATCATCACAACAAAAACGATCTGTGTTCGATTGATCGGAAACACGATTGGAATCTTGCATCCCTCGTTCTTTGAAGCCCGATTTTATCTTCAAATAAAAATGCCGAATTTTTGTAACCCAAATGTAACCCATAAAAATATAAACCCCCGATGGCATCGAGGGAATTTGGCTTTTGGAACGCGATGCGGGAATCTTTGCACAAATCTCTCGGAGCAAATACCGCAATATTCTCGGTTTAAAATCCACAAATCTCTCGGAGAAACATTGATTTCGCAGCGTAATCAGCTTATCATTTTCATATGAAAACGGAACGAACGAAGAACTACTTGCCTAGAATCCAAGACAAAGAATTGGAGGATCTTCTTGCCGATTTCGGCGCGGTGTTAATCCGCGGGCCGAAATGGTGCGGAAAGACGACGAGTGCAGAGCGCCTCGCGGAGTCCGCGATTTACCTAAACGATCCCGATCATTTGGAAGAGTACGAAGAAATCGCTTCCCAGCAAATATCTTTGTTTCTAGAAGGCGAAAACCCCCACCTCATCGACGAATGGCAAACATTCCCTTCCGTTTGGGACGCCGTCAGGGGAAAATGCGACCACAGCCCCGACAATGGCCTATTCCTCCTCACCGGTTCAATATCGCCTAAGCCTGGTTCGACTAAGCATACCGGCGCGATGAGAATCAGCCGCCTAGATATGGAGTCGATGTCCCTTTGGGAATCCGACGAATCGAGCGGCGACGTCAGTTTCGCTGCGCTTTTTAGTAAAAAGAACGGACCAATCAAAGGACGCGCAAAGCTCGATAAGGCCGGCATCACCGCAGCCATCGTGCGCGGGGGCTGGCCGAAAGCCATCGCCCAACCGCCGAGGAAGCTCTCCCATTACGGTGAGCAAGCCTTCGTTTCCATCTGCGAAACCGACATTCAGGAGGCGACCGGTCTAGGTTTGAGCAAAGATACAACCGCCGCCATTTTGGCTTCGCTCGCCCGAAACATCACCATCCCCGTGACCAACGAGACCATCATCAAGGACGTCAACGAGCATGGGCAGCCACTGTCCGAGGACACGTTCTACGAATACATCAAAGGGCTCCGTCGTCTCTTTGTCTTGCGCGAGGTCCCCGCGTGGAACCCGAATGTACGGAGCGCCACCGCCATCCGTTCTATCCCAAAGAAGGAATTCTACGACCCCTCCATCGCCTGCGCCGCCTTGGGTCTAGGGGTCGATGCCTTGAGCTACGATTTTAAGACGCGTGGATATTTCTTCGAATCGATGGCGGGAAGGGACCTTTCCGTATACGCATCCGCATTAGGCGGTTCCCTTTCCTATTACCGAGATCGTTATGGGTTGGAATGCGATTTCGTCGTCCATCTTCCCGACGGACGGTATGGCCTATTCGAATGCAAAACCGGAAGCAAACACATCGAGGAAGGTTCGGCGCATCTCAACAAACTGCTGAAGCTTATCAAAGAACGTAGGGCGATGGAAAAAAGCGTCGTCCTAAGAGAACCCGAAGTCATGGTCATCATCACCGATGGCGAATTCGCCTATCGAAGGGAAGACGGGATCGTCATATGCCCGCTCTCCTGTCTGAAGCCATAGGAAAGACACGGTTGTTTTTGTAACCCAAATGTAACCCATGGAAATGAAATTTCCCCGATGGTGTCAAGGGAATTTAGACATATAGAGCGCGATGCGGGAAATGCTATTTTTTAAGCCAAAATTTCTTCCCCTTCGTCGCTTTGCCATTGTTCTCAACGGTCCCGGATGCACACATTTCCTTTAAGGCAAGGCTCACCGTGGCATTGTTCACGGAAAGCGTTTTTGCCAACTCGGTCACGCTTGCCTCTCCGAGTTCGGCCAAAGCATGGATGATCTTCGTCTCCAAATCCGGGGAATTCGTGGTCAGGTTCTGAGTCAGCAAAAAGACCAATGTGGTTCGGGACGGGGCGCTCGACTGTTCTAAAATGGGGTCCGGAAAGCCCAAAGCGCGCATTCTCCGATAGATGTTTGGGACGCCTTCGCCCGCTTTGTCGCCGATCCTCGCGAGATGGAGCAGGTTCATCACCCCCTCGTTCCTTGGGTCGCTTTCGCCGCCTTGCAGAACCTGGATGATGGGAAGCCTAAGCTTGCCGGCGTTTTTAAAAGTGAGCACGCCGCCGGAAAAAGTAAGCTGCACGCCTCCCGGAAGCAGGTAATCGCAATTAGCGATGGCGTTGGTCAGCCCTTCGCGGACGCACTCCAAAAGACCTTCTCCGCCGTCTTCGTATAATCCGTTAAGGTGAAAACGGTTCGGTAGCATCGGCTGGATGCGGTTGACCACCATATGGTAGAAGTCGAACGCGTTGCCGGTCCACGTCAGGCTCGATGCCTCAAGGCGGTAGTCCCACCTCGACGCGCCGGTTTTGTTTTCCCGATAGTCGAGGTTATATTCCGGGAAGATCTCCTTGATCATCAGGTAATTACCGAAAAGGAGGACCGCCGCGTTGGTGGGGACGATCTTGCCATTCCCATTTTTCTTAAGCGCTCCGATATGGAGGAAGAAGTCCTCGTCCGAATCCCCGATAAGGAGGTTGTCCGGATTCCTGGCGTTGAAGATGGAGCGGTATTTCGAAAGCGTGTCCCGGTTGAGGTCGCCGAATTCATATCCCGCCGCGTTCGGGCGCATGTCAAATTTCTGCGGGACCGCGTCGAGTTCCATCGCCCTCCTCTCGAACGCGGATGCTGGATAATCGCCGTCGTCCTTCCTCAAATAGCAAAGCGCGGGATTGCCGTTTAGGTATACTGGCTTAAGGGAAATCGGCGCCTCCCTGACCGCGATCGCGATGACGGTCTTTCCCTCGACCGACATCACTTGCCATTGCGAATCGTCAACGAGCGCCACGGAAACCTTCGTCTTGTTGTTTATCGCGCTGAAAAAGGACTTCTTGAGCATCGGCTCATTGGTCACGCCCGTGATGATGTTCTTGGGCTTCTTCTCCTTGACGCCCAAATACATGGTTCCTCCCCGCGTGTTCGCGAAGCTCGAATAGGTTTCGTACATATTAATTGGCAAGTTGTCGGATGCCTCCTTCAGCTCGATCGTCTGGCTTTCGCGCAAAGTGTATAAATCAACTTGATCGTTCATTTGGATATCCTCCCAGAAAAATAATACAACAACCGATTCATTAATTCATTATTTATTCGTTAGAAAAAACTGTTTTTCATTAACAATGTCTAATGAATGGCTGCAGAGTGCATGGAAATATTTGTATAGCGCTCCAAAGAAAAAGTTCGGAAATTCGTTCGGCAATCGTGCGGTTAATAAACGTATATATGAAAATGTCTCGACGACGCCGAGACATTTTCGTTTGGTGGAGCACGATGCGGGATTAGATAACCGGTGGGATGACTTGGTCCACGACGTCGCCAAGGAAGTCTTCGGCGTCCTCATAGACAACGGGGTTCGGCTCGATATATAGGTCTTCCTCGAACTTCTTGTTCCAGGAATAACCGTTCGCCTTGAATTCCATGGTGGTCGCGCGGACGTCGCCGTTGCCTTCATCCGTCTCACTATGGGCATAGGCGATCTTGTAGTCATAGGCGCTGAAACTCCCCGACTCCTTCTCGTAGGTAAGCGTTCCCTCGAAGTTGCCAGGGAAGATGTCGTTTTCTTCAAGGGTGGCGCGCACGGCTTCGTCCCCCACCTTGAAATGGACCAAGGTGGTCTTCTCGCCCTCTTCGAAGCGGATGTCGTTTTTGATGATGAAGTCGCTGAGCTCTCGGTCGGATTTCCCCTTGAGAAGGCCGAGCAATTCGAAATAGACACGGTCGAGGGTTTCGCAGGAGCGTTGGCCGTCGAAGAGGTTGGTTCTCGCGAAGATGTCCGACAAGGCCCGCGCGGAGATCGCGTCGAAGAGGATCCCTTTGTCGATGATGCCGTTAAAACGCTGCTGGTGGTCATAGGCGCCGTCGAGGTCTTCTTTGTAGGAGAGGGAGTTATAGACCTGGACGGTCGAATCCTTGAAGACGGTCTGCAGGCTTTGCAGGAAATCGACGCATTGCAGCGACTCGGTCTTTTTGGTCTCCTCCTCGTCGAACTTGTATTGGTAGGAGGCAACGGTCGCCGTCTGTAGCATCCCATAGCTCCCCTTGCCGCGGGAAAGGTAATCGAAGAAGTCCCGGCTTTCCAAAGAGGCCACCTCTTGGTATGCCTCCCCGCTCACTTCGTAGAGGCAGCCGAACATGCCGCCGCCGCGATAGGAATAGAACTGCGTCTCCGTCTCCTTCTCGTCGTGGGTGGAGGAAAAGGTTTCGTAGTTCTGGGTGAACTGGCTGACGAACATCTTGTCGAGGATCGGCGAAAGATCTTGCTTGGCCAACAGGGCCTTAAGCTCGTTCACCTCCTCCATGTTCGCCGGGGCGGAGTCGCACGAAGCAAACGCGAAGGAGCAGAGCAACAAGGGAAGGAAGATTGTCTTTTTCATCACGGTTTTCCTCATTTGACGATGTTCACGTCGCGTTTATGGCGATCGGAGGCGAAGGAGACGGTCTCTTTCTTGTGGTCGAGCCGCACTTGGGCGTTCTCGGTGTTCTCGAGGGCGAAGTATTCGTAATAGGCCCAGTATTCGCAACGGTGGCTCGGCTTCTTGGAATAGGACTTCATGGAGATGTTGTAGGTGCGGCCCACGGGCATGAAGAGTTCCAGCTTCTCCTCGGTCGCGTAGGAATAATAGGCCGCGGCATAGCCTTTGTCGCAACTATTGACGTCGCTTTTGCCGAGGTAATGGCCCTCGATGTCGATGACGCGTTTGCCATCCTTGTTATCGAGGCGCAGGCCGATGTCGTTATAGCCGAAGAACCTCATGCGCCCGTAGTCGGCGTTGTCCATGAAGGTGTTCAGGGCGATGGCATCCGCGGCGGCTTTGCCCTGGTTATAGGCGTCGACGTAATAGCTATCCTGCCCGGCGAGGTGGGCAAAGGTGAAATCCGGGTAATGGTTCTGCATGATGTAGGGTGCGTATCCGGCGAAGGAGAAGAGCTCGTTGGGACGTTCCCAATAGACGTTGAGCAAGGGTGAGGTGAGGGAGCTGACGAGCTTATCGAGCTCTTCGCCGATGTCCTCGCCCCAACCTTCGGTGATCTGAGGCTTGACCTTGTCGCCGCCGCCGAGGGCATTGGTGACCATGGTCGCGAAAAACGTCTTAATCAGTTTCGAAAAGGGCATGGTGACGTGCTTGGTCTCATCTTGGATGAGCAACATCACGGACTCGAGGGAATTCTGATATTTGGCGACGTATTGGTTGCGGTCGCCGATGTTATCGACGATTTCCTCGAGGAGGATGGAGACGGCGATGTTCGCGTCGTAATTGACCTTGGTATCGTCTTTGTTTTTCTTGACGTAGTCCACGAGTTCCTTGTCGGAGAAGACGCCGCCGACGATAACGGAGATGATGTCCCCGCCGAGGTATTTGACGTCAAAGCCGCCCATCGTGAATTCGTCGCAGCGGTTGACCGTCTCTTCCTTGTTCTGGTTGATGACGTCGAGGAGGGCGCGATAGGTGCGGTTATAGCTTTCGTAGCCGGAGGGGTCATAGAAGGCGGTGCGCATGAATTTGTCGCGTCCGAAGCGGGTGAAGCCATATTGCTTCATGGCGACCTTGGGGACGATGTCGAGGGGGTTGACGATGTTGAAGATGTTGTCGTAAATCGAATCCTTGGGGGCTTTGACGTTCTTGGAATTGACGTTGGCTCCCTGCGGCGATTCGAAGGTATAGGCGTAGATGTCTTCCCTGCTGGTGGTGGCGCCGTTAGAGAAGATCGGCTCGCCCTTGCTCAGTTTGTTGTCGATGAGGCCGGCGGCGATATTGGTGGTCGCCCCGCCGCGGGAGAAGCCCGTCATCCAGAGTTTGACCTTCCCTTTGACGTTTTGGGCGGTGACGTAGCCATCGACGAACGAAATCAGTTTGTTCGCGGCGTTATACCACCCTTCGTGCATCATGTCGGACCTGCTGCCGTCGCCGAGGCGCATGTTGTTGCCCCACTCGCGGAAATAGCCGCCAGAGCGAGGGGTGACCGCCACGACCGTATAGCCGTCGAATTCCCGTTTCGCCGCGGCCAAACCGATCGAATCGAAGGTCGCGGACTTCTGATAGTCCTCGTTGACGGCGAAGCCATCGAAGCCGATCGCGCCGAAATATTCCCGCACGAACTTGGACTGGTTCAAATACCAATCCTCGTCATAGGGTCCGAAGTCGGTGAAGCTCGAGATGACCATGGCCGCGGAGGCGCTTGCCAGATGGGGATCGTATTCGGTGGAGGGGTGCTCGAAGTAATTGCGGGAGAAATAGACGTCGGCGGAGAAAGGAGGGATCTTTTCTTCGGCGATGGGGGCGTAATGGAACGTGGCCTTCTCCACCGGATAGTTCATTTCGGCGCCCACGCCGATGGCGGAGGCACAGCCACCGAGACAGAGGCTTAGGGATGCAAGTGACAACCAAATCGATTTCATAAAGACCCACCTTTCTTATCGTACGGCATCATTCTACAGGCGTGCCTGCCACGAATGTGCCACAAACTTTGTGGTTTTTTGTTCATGATCCCAGCGGGCGCATATGCAAAAAAGGATTATTTCGTTTTCGCCTTGGCGGAAAATGGGGTCGTCCCAAAAAAAGAGCACCCCTATGATGAAGGCCAACAAACTCATCCTGAAGCAGTCCCTTCACCTGCGCGTTGCCGATCGGTTTCGCTTCCATGGTTGTTTTTATTGTGGCACAAACTTAAATATATAAATCAAACCCAATGGACGAATTCCTCCACTTCATGCAAGGCGAGATGACCGTACCCGGCTTGTTTTCGCCCTTCCATCTCGTCGCGATCGCCCTGACCCTCACCGGCGCATTCCTTCTGCCCTTCTTTTTGAGGGACGCGAGCGAGAGGGTCTATAAGCGGATCCTGCTCATCGCCTGGATCGCCCTCATTGTGCTCGAGATCGGGAAGCAAATCCTGCTCGCGTTCCATTACGGCAGCCCCTCCTATTGGGAATATAGCTACCGCGACTTCCCCTTCTCCATCTGCTCGATGGTCTATTATTTCGCCCCCATCGTCTTGTTTGTAAACAAAGAAAGGCATCCCAAAATCGTCGACGCCGCGATCGGCTATCTTTGCTTGGTCTCCCTTGCGGGCGGACTCACGGTCATCGCCTATCCCGTGATGGTGACCTCCCGCCTCATCTACATCAACGTCCAGTCCTTCATCCACCATGGCACCCAGGTCATCCTCGGCGTCTTCGTCTACGTATGGAACCGTAGAAGCGTCACCATCAAGACCTATTACCGCAGCATGATCGCTTTCGCCATCACGGCGGCGGTCGCCGTCGTCATCAACGTGAGCTTCCAGCCCCACTTCATCAACATGTTCTTCATCAACCCCTTGATCATCACCAATCTCCCCATAGGCAACGTCGTCCAGGAAAAGGCGGGTTATCCCGTCTTCCTCATCGGTTTCCTCTCTCTCATCGCCCTAGTGGCTTTCCTCATCTACCTGGCCGAGACCTCCATCGATAAGGCGATCGTCAAAAAGAAAGCAAGCCGTCCCTAGTCCCATCGGCAAAACAACGAGAAAAGGCGCACCCACTCGAATTGGAGGGTGCGCCTTTCATTAACGATGCAAGAGTCCGAGGGGGATCAGATCTTGTAGATGTTGCCGTCGATGTTGAATTCCGCGGCGGAGTTGAAGGTGGTGCCGGTGATTTTGACCGAACCTTGCTTGAAGAAGTCGGTACGCCAGACCCGACGTCCTTGTTCCCCGCCCTTCGTTCCGTCTCCTAACGGCCAGTCTGAGCCGCAACTCACGTCATAGGCGAACTTCACCCTACCGTAATTGGCTGGGATGGCGACGGAGCGTTCGTTCCCCGTGAAGAGCGTGGTGTCGCGATAAAGGAGCTCCTCTTTACCAAAGGTGGGATTGCCATCTTCATCGAAGCCGTCGACGGGGCAAGCCTTAACCCACCACTCCTTGATCGTGAAGACTCCCTTGTTTTCCATTTTGAAGGTCGAACCCGTGAGGACTTCGTAGGAAGTGTCGATATATTCGGTCGTCGCCTGGATACGGGCGAAATCGCTGTTCTTGAGCCAGGAAGTGCCGTAGCTCAGCATAATGGCGTTTTCGACCTGTTCCGCTAACGGGGTCTGACCCTTGAGAAGGAGGTCATTGATCTTATCGGCCGCGTCTTCGCCTTCGATCGGGGTGAGGTTTTGGAAGTCATCGGCGACGCCACCATAGACGAGGCAGTTGACTTTGCAGTTCTCGAGCGTCTTGGTGAATTTGGCTTTGCTCTCGAGGTCGACCTTGCCGGCATAGCTGAATCCGGCGTCGAGCTGGGACTTGTCCATGCTGGTCTCGACCTTGAGGTAGATGGTTTGGCCATAGTTGGCCGTAGAGATGAGCAGCGGGGGTTCGTTTGGGGAGATTTCGCGCTGAACGTCTTCCAAGGTGACCTCTTCGTCGAAGATGACGGTCGATTTCTTGCCTTCGAGCACGACGTTGACGGTGAAGAAGATCTGCTCGAACGCGACGACGAAGATGTTGGTTTCGCCGCCTTGCTCGTATTTGGCGTCGATCTTTAATTTCTCGCCGATGCCAAAGCCGAGGTCGACCGCAAGCTGCGACGAGTTAAAGGCTTGGGTGATGCTGAAGCTTTGGTTGGCGGTGAGCTTCTTGCCGAGCGTCTTCCATTCGGCGAGCTTGGTGTTGAGTTTGGAACGGTAGGACGACGAAATGGTTTCTTCGATGGAGAAGGTGTTATCCGTCAAACCGGGAAGGATGAGTTCGTACGTCCCTTTGCCGCGATCCAAATCCGTGATGGCGGTGGGAACGCCTTCGACGAGTTTGCTGTTGGCCTTGAGGATCTGTCCGGGATAGAGCAAGTTCGAGAGGTTGAGGGAATGGAGGCTCGCGGTGCCGGACTTGGCGCTTTTGACATCCTTCTTGGTGATGACGAGGCGCCCGTCTTCCATTTTGCCGGACTTGCTGGGTTCGTATTTGGAGCCGCCGTTGAGGTCATATTGCCAGACCTTCTCGGTGTCGAACTCCATGTTTTTGATGTAGTCGGAGACCGTTTTGTCGGGGGAAATCTTAATATCCTTACGCTGGACCTCCGGGGTGGGTTCGGGCTCTACCTCGACGACTGGTTCAGGCTCTTCGATCGGCGCGGCGACTTTGCTGCATCCCGCGGCAAAGGTCATGCCGAGGAGGCCGGCGGATAAGACTAAGAACTTACTGAGCTTCATTGATGGCAACCTCGCTTTCCAGTTTCATTTTTTGGACTTCCTTATAGGACACTTGCAGGCATCCGTAGATGATGCCATAGGAGACGATGAACCCGACTTCGCCGACCAAGTAGATCGAGGTCGCGACGATGCCGTCCATCTTCACGATGAAGACGATGAAGTCGAGGACCGTGCAGATGACCATGATCCCGAGGGCGACGCAGACGAAGCCGAATAACGGGGACTTCCTCTCCTGTTTGTCGTAGATGCCTTCGATCAGTTCGAAGACCGAGCCGGCGATGCAGAAGCCGGCCAACATCGAAAGGACATTCGCGGGGATGCGGCTTTCCAAGCTGTATTCGAGCGCGACGGAGAAGATGGCCATCAATGCCGCGGCAAAGCCAAGCCAGAAGGCGGCGAGGCATTGCCTATTGACCACCATGGTGATGATCAAGATCACCGCAAAGACGACCATGCCAACGAGTCTTGCGATGCTGAAGATCGACGTTAGCAAGGCGATCGTGATGGCGACGCCGTCGGGAAGGGTTTCGCTTCCGGCGAGCCCCGAGGCGATGGCAGCCGAGGCCAGCGACAAAATGCTCACGATGAAATAGACGAGGAAAACCAGTCTAAGCAACCGTAGAGCGCGAATTCTTTTTGGGATATTTGTCATATTTACCTCCTTGTTTGGATTCGCTTTGATTTGATTATACATGCTCGCGCTTGAGCGGATAATCGACAATGGGGTGTTCCGAAGTGGAACATGCCGCGGTCCAAGGTTATGCCGACGATGATCGAAAGCGGAGCCGATCCATCCGTTTTTCCGTCCCTCTCGACGGCGAAACCGACCAAGCTCGCGCAACATAATTTCGAAATTGCCGTCGCGTTGCCTGTATAATTTGGGGAACAAATGTGCGCTATTGCGCAGGAACACATCATGAACCAGACATTCTCGAAAACGTTACGGAAGCTCCGAACGGCGCGCGGGTTAACCCAAAGTGCCCTCGCGGAACGTCTTTTCGTCACCAGACCCACCATCGCCCGGTGGGAATCCGGCTCGCGTTTGCCTGACGTCGTCATGATCAAACGGCTGTCCCAGGTTTTAGGCGTCGACGTGGACTCTCTCCTTTCCGCCGCCCAAAGCGACGAATGCCCCAACGTGATCCTCGTGGATGACCGCAAATTGGTCCTCACGGGCGGTCTGCCCATTTTGGAAGAGGCTTTGCCTAATGCGAGCGTCACGGGATTCACCGACGGCGACGAAGCCTTGGAGTTCGCTAGGTCCAACCGCGTCGCCTTGGCCTTCCTCGACATTGAGCTGCGCGGCATGAGCGGGCTCGACCTTTGCCGGAAGCTTCTTGAGATCAACCCCCGCACCAACATCGTCTTCTTGACCGCCTATGCAGACTATTCCCTCGACGCCTGGGCTACCGGCGCAAGCGGCTTCATGCTCAAACCCATCACCGTCGAAGGAGTCAAGGAACAACTGAAAAAACTGCGCTACCCCTTCTATTTGGGAGAAGAGGTGGCATGACCTGGTACGAGATCCTCGCCTATACGGTGAGCGGGGCGCTATTCATGCTCACGTCCATCGGCATCGGGTTTTCTTTTTACTCCCCCGCGTTAGACAAATGGCATCGCCGTTATTTGGTCACCCTCTTCTCGATCCAGCTCGTCTGCATCACCCTCGCCTTTATCGACGCGATCATCTTTTTCCGCTCCCCTACCTTGTTCGTTTTGGACCGCGTCATCAACTTCATCGTCTTTTTCCTCATGTTGCCTTTGGTATCCATGGCCGCCGTCTTCTTGGTCCATTCCTGCGGGGAAGACTGGAGGAAAAGCCCTTTGATCCGGATCGTCTTCGGACTCTCGATCGTCTATCTCGCCATGCTGATCACCGCCGAGTTCACGGACGTCTTTTACCAGCATAAGGACGAGGAGCTCTTCATCCGCGGCCCGCTTTTCCCTTTGTTGGTCGCCCCACTTGTGGCCATCGCCCTGCTCACCTTCGTCGGCGTCATCGTCAAAAGAAAGAAGTTGCCGCGGGAATACTATTCCGCCTTCCTCGCCTTCTTGCCTCCGCTAGCGGTCGCCTTATTCGTCCACATGTTCGTCCTCTTCGAGTTCTTTCTCTTTCTGGCGGTCGGGTTATGGGCGATCGTGATCCTCGCCTTAGTCGTGCAAAAGAACACCGACGAGCATCTCCGCCAGCAAAAGGAGATCATGAACCAGCACGCCTCGATCTTGATGCTGCAGATGCGCCCCCACTTCATCTATAACACCATGACGAGCATCTATTACCTCTGCGACCAAGACCCCGCGAAGGCCAAGCAAGTCACCGTGGACTTCACGACCTACCTCCGCAAGAACTTCACCGCCATCGCTAGCGATACCCTCATCCCCTTCACCGACGAACTAGAGCATACGCGCGCCTATTTATCCGTGGAGCAAGCCCAGTTCGAAGATAGCCTCTTCGTCACCTTCGATACGCCCCATACCCTCTTTCGCCTGCCCCCGCTGACGCTGCAACCCATCGTGGAAAACGCCGTCAAGCACGGCATGAGGGAAACTAACGCCCCGATCCATATCTCCGTCACCACCAGAAAGACGGATAAGGCGAACGAGATCATCGTCGAGGACGATGGCCCCGGCATAACGCCTTCCGACAACAACGAGCCCCACATCGCCCTAGAGAACATCCGCCAAAGGCTCGAGATGATGTGCAAAGGCACCTTATCGTTCTCCCCTCGCGAGGAGGGCGGCACGGTCGTGAAAGTGACCATCCCCTTAACCTAGGCAAAACGAAAACCCATAACGCGGCTAGTCAATCATCATTCGCGCTATGGGTTTTATTTCGCCTTAGAACAAGACGCGGAAGAGAGCGAGGAGGACGTTGATGAGCTTCGCCCCAAAGGAGAGTTTGAAGGAATCGTCGATATGGCGCGACACCGAGAACATGTGCTCAAAGTCGGATTTGATGTCCGCGACGCATTCGTGCCCATAGAGCAAGGCGCCGCATTCGAAATGGTGGGTCAAGGAACGGAAGTCCATGTTGATCGTGCCCACGAAGGCGGTGTCGTCGTCGCTTAAGCACATCTTCGCATGGACGAAGCCCGGGGTGTATTCGTAGATCTGCACCCCCGCCTCACGCAAGGCGGCATAAGAACCGCGGGTCAAACAGAACACCGCCTTCTTGTCGGGGATGAAGGGGGTGATGATGCGCACGTCCACCCCGCGAGCCGCGGCATCGCGTAAGGCCTGCATGAAGCGGAAATCGATGATGAGGTAAGGCGTGGTGATATAGAAGTACTTTTTGCTCCTAGCGATGATGTTCAGGTAGTTGGCTTCGCCGACTTGCTCCTCATAAAGCGGGCGCGGGCCATCGCCGAAAGGAACCAAGACGCCCTTTTCTTCGTAGCGCTTGGGGTTTGGGTTCATGTACTTGGGATAATCGAGCGACTTGCCCGAAGCGGGGATGAAGTTGATGAAGAAGAGCGTCGTGAGCGTGTTGACGCCCGGGCCTTTGACGCGGATGCCGGTATCCTTCCAATGCCCGAGGCGGTCGTTGCGGTTGATGTATTCGTCGCCGAGGTTGATGCCGCCGGTGAAGGCGATTTCGCCGTCGACCACGGTGATCTTGCGGTGGTCGCGGTTATTGAAGACGCCGCTGACGACCGGGGTGAAAGGGTTGAACTTATGGGCGTCGATGCCTTCTTTGCGGAGCTTCTTGTAGTAACCGCTCGGAAGCATCGTCACCGTGCCGACGTCGTCGTACATGAAGTGCACTTCGACGCCTTCTTTGGCCTTTTGGACCAAGATCTCGTGGATCGCGTCCCACATCTGGCCAGGGTCGACGATGAAGTATTCCATCAAGATGAACTTCTTCGCGCCGCGTAACGCCTCGAGCATGTCCTCCCACATCAGTTCGCCGACGGGGTAATACTTGATGTCGTTATGGGTCGAGCCGCCTAAGCCCGAGGCTTTCTTTAAATAACGGGCGAGCCCCTTATCGCCTTCTGCCATGGCGTTAAGGGCCTCTTCCTCTTGGGTGACGTCCTCGATATAGGGCTTTAGTTCCTCATAAGCCTTCGCGTAGAGCTTGCGGTCTCTCTTACGGATATGGGTATGGGAGAAGAGCAGATAGAACAAGGTGCCGAATATCGGTAGGGCCAAGACCAAGAAGAGCCATGGGATCTTGTATTCGGGGTTCTCCTTGCGGTTGACAAGGACGAGCACCACCAGGATGCCGATGACCCAGGCCGCGATCTGGAACACATAGTAGTATTCGTTGAGGTAGATGATGAGCAAGGCGATCGCCGCCACCTGCGCCAAAAGGAGCAAGGCGGAAATGCTCCACTTCGAGAAAAGGATCCTTAAGAATTTCATGGGGTGCCTCCTGGACAATGGGGATTGATCGATATCCCCTTTGACCCGTTTGGCAAATTTTACAACGGCGTCACCCTCTTGGGTATCCGAAACCCCTACTTCTTTAATCGTCGTTTCTTGACGAGCCGGAACGCGTGGCAGGGTGACAGCCGCGTTTTCTTATAAAATGTCCTTGAGCATCCTCTCGATGCACCGCTTCTTCTCCTTGTTGTCCGGGTGGACGTAGAGGTTCATCGTCGTGGTGATGTTAGAATGGCCAAGGATGACACTGACGGTCTTGACCGAATTGCGGCTCTCGATGCAGCGCGTGGCGAAGCTATGCCTCATCCCGTGGAACTTCAGCTCGGGTATGCCGAGCTTCTTCAGCGTCTTTTTATAGTAGTTCCTATATGTCCTTGGTTCTATGGGCGACGCATCGTTGCTCAATACGTAACAATCCGGATTCACCACTTTCATCAAAGGCCTGATGGTCTTTAGCAGCTCTCCGGATAAGGGGATGTCGCGGTTGGACTCGCGGGTCTTCGGCTCCGCCACGACGATCTCGGTGAACCGCTCCTCACCGTCGACGTGATATAACCTTTGGACCGTCCTCCTGACTTTGAGGACCCCTTCGTCGAGGTCGAAGTCGGACCACCTTAGCCCGCAGACCTCCCCTATCCGCAGACCGGTGGATAGGCATATCGCGATCCCGAGGTTGCGGAATGAGAAGTTGGATTTGGCGAATTCGAAGAGCTTCTTCTGATCCTCCTTGGCCATGATCGCGAGTTCCTGCTTCTTCGACGATTTCGGGAAGACGACATCGAACGGGCGAAGCTGCATGAGCCCCTTCTTGACGGCAAATTTCTGGATCATCCTGATGACGACGATGATGTCCTTCACCGTCTTCTCACTCAAGCCATTCGTCAGGGAATCCAGGACGAATTTTTGGACGTCGCCCTCGAGGAACTCCTCCTTCTCGCCGAAGAACGGGATGACGTGGTTGCTGACAAGCAACGAATAAGCCGAATAGGTTGATGTTTTAACGTACTGCTTCTTGTCGGCTTTCCAAAGAGCAGCCATTTCTTTTATGACCATAAATGTTTCCTCCTTAAGGTCGCCATATTCTAGGGAGGAAGGTTTTTTCTTTAAGAAAACCTGGCCGCAATGTTCCTACTTTGAGATTCCCAAGGTTTTCAGACCAATGGCATCAAACAGAAATCGGAGCCTTAGTGGAAATTAATCCTCGAAACAAAAAAGACATTCCTGATAGTTTCTTGTATATCGACCTCGAATCAGTTAAGCGGGGCGAACTTGTAAAACATGTCATTAGTGATAAAAAAGGCGCCCCATCTCGAGCTCAACGTCTTTTGGAAGAGGGAGATATCCTTTATTCCTGTGTAAGGCCATATCAGCACAACAATTATCTTTTCACTGATTCCCAAACTGCCGTCGCGTCTACGGGCTTCGCGTGTCTAAGGGGCGCTGAATGTCCTGAATTCCTTTATCAATTGCTTAACACGGATAGATTCACCAATGCCGTCTTGGAAAGGTGTACCGGAACAAGTTATCCGGCAATTAATTCAACGGATTTATCTTCAATAAAGGTCATGCTTCCTAGCAAGAACGAACAACTAGCTATAGGAACTTTGATTGGTCTGATCGATTCAAAAATCACTGTTCAAAACAAAATCATTGAGGAACTTAGTACCTTAATAATCCAACTATGTCGAACTATGAGAACGAGCCAAGATTGCCATTTGGGTGATCTATGTTCATGCAAGACAAGTCAAATCAAAGAAGGCGATCTCCAACCCGTCGGGCAATATCCAGTTTATGGAGCCGCTGGATTGGCTGGCCGCCTCGATACATTCGAATTCAGCAAACCTGGTATTGCTATCATTAAAGATGGAGCAGGCGTTGGAAGGAGCTATGAAATCAAGTCAGAACATTATTCGGTTTTAGGAACCATGGCATTATTGCTTCCCAATGATGGGGTACCCACATCTTTTTTGTGGGCCGCCGTCCTGGGGCTTAATTTCAAAAGCTACGTTGTGGGAAGCGGGATACCGCACATCTATTTCAAGAACTACAGTCATGCAGAAATCGCAGAGCCTTCGACCTATAACATTACGCTGAGCCGCCTTATTTCATTGCTGAAAGGCAAACGCGAAAATGCCGAAGAAGCCCTCACTTCCCTTCAATCGCAAAAAGCCTTTTTCCTCGCGAATATGTTTATATGAAAAGATTTTTGAGAAGGTATTGCTTTTGATCTTTCATTAGTGCAAGAGCCGACTGCTCAGTTTTGACCCTTTGCTCAAGTCTTTCAAACAGGCAAGCTATTTGCCGAATCTTTCCAGAATCGGGAATTGGGATGGTCATCGGACATACTTCTGAAATGTAATGCCTTTTATGTTCGGAAGAAGACAGTCCCAGAAATGATAAGTACTCATAAGCAAACCTAAGCGTGGGCAGGCTTTCACACGTAAGGATCTTTATGGCTGAGGACTTAACTTTGAACGGGAATGAAACATATTTCATGTCTAGCGTGAAGTCATCAAGAATGATTGCGTGCCCTTTCGAATAGATGCCTTCTTCGTTTGTGTAGCCTAAAACAAAGCTCTTGTTCGCGGTTAAGACAGGCGTTAGAGATGCGTCGTCGGAATATTCGTCGCTTGCCACCAAATACTTAGTTGGTTGTTCGTAATCTAAAATGCTTCCGATTGTTTTTTCACACCCAGTCATTTGCTTAAAGATTGAAATACGAAGTTGTTTTCTTTGGGTTTCTAATGCCTCAATGATTTTGTTTTGGGTGAAGATTCTTTTATCCAATGCAATTAGCAAACCAGCTATTTTTGTCTGTTCTTTTAAAGAAGGAAAGGCAATTTCGGTCCTCAATAAGTTAGAACGCGATATACCATAAACCTTGATGCCTTGTATAAAAGGGACCAGTCGCGATCTGTAAGGTTTGCTATTTAGATAATATCCAAGGTATCCGGTTGCAAATATGGGTCGGGTTCTGCACGGCACAGTGTGTAACCCAGCAACGACTCCGATATCCTTGATCCCATGTATTTCTATCGCCTTACCAACTTCATAATCTTCCGCGGTATCCGCGATTACTACATCACCGTTCTCTAAACGATCCGACTTGCAAATCACATCGTTCTTTATGAACGGAACTTCTGGGTCACCAACATTGAGAAAAGTCGGGAATTTCACGAGTACATCCCCGTAATGGACGTTTTTAATCTCTCCAGAATCATAATTCAGGCTATCTCGGGGCAAGGTGTTGTTCGAAAGGGTCTCGAACACTTCGGAGAAAATGGCCTTTGTCCATTCATCGTTGAAATCGAAGAATCTCAAAGTAGGAACTTTTTAACCAGTGAAACCGAAATGTTCCTAATTTGAGATTTCCTGAATGGAAGGAAGACTGGTTATCAGCAACCCTCGATTCGATTTGCTCATTCTCCAAAGGCAGCGTCCTTTCAAAAGCTCATTTGTCCGATGATGGGCTGCCTTGCATTTTATACGGGCAACTATATACAACGTATTTATCGGAAGAAATCGGATCCGTTCTCAGTAGAACGAAGGTTTCAGATCCCAGCATAGAAAGATCGAACGATGGCGATGTTATCATCCCGTGTTCCGGAGAAACGCCCGAAGACATCGCGACAGCGAGGTGTATAAGAATCAAAGGGATTCTCTATGGCGGCGATCTGAATGTTTTAAAGCCAAGACAACACGATGGTGTTTTTCTCGCTTTTCAGCTAAACGGTAGGAGAAGGATGGACATAGCGAAAATAGCCGTAGGAAAAACTATTGTTCACCTGCACGCTTCAGACTTGAAACATTTGAGGATTTGGTTTCCAAAATCAAGGTTAGAGGAAGAGAAAATAGCTCGGTTTCTCTCGTTGATTAATAGACGGATTGAATTACAAAACAAAATCATTGAGGGCCTTGAATCCTTAGAAAAAGGCATTATTCACCGATTGATTTGGGGACAAGAATGCGGAAAAGCCACGCTTGGCGAATTGCTTTCAGAGAGGACTGAAAAAACATCAGAACAGAATCAATTTGTCATTTTATCCAGTACTGCCACAGGTCTATTTACTCAAGAAGAATACTTCAACCATCAGGTCGCATCGGAGAACAACGTAGGTTATAAAATCGTCAGGAAAGGTGATGTAATCCTCAGCCCACAAAATCTATGGTTGGGGAATATCAATTACAATGACAGGTTCGAATGTGGAATGGTATCGCCTTCCTATAAGGTCTTTTCGATTAAGGGTTGCCACGCACCCTTCCTTTCGCTTTTCTTGAAAACAAAGAGAATGAAATATCTTTATGGCCTCTGTTCTGAACAAGGGGCTTCTGTGGTTAGGAGGAACTTGAATGTTGAGGAGTTTCTTCAAATCGCCATTCCCATGCCGCCCATGGAGGTTCAAAAAGCTTTTGCAGAAAAAATCCTGACCATTATGCAAAAACATAGAAGCGAGAGCAAATACCGCGATCTCCTTTTGCTTCAAAAGAAGTATTTGCTAGAAAACATGTTTATATAAACATATTAGCCAGCAGGAACGTTTTGAGTCGATTAAACAGGGCCAAGTATTTCTGTTCAATTTGCAATTTTGAATTAATGCAATCAAGCGTTTTGGTAATCGCTTCCTGATCTTTTTTTTGGAGGAATGTTAAAAATGAAGTTCCCCAAATCACTTTTTTGAATATTCGGGAGCCCGCTGCCCACCCGAAGGGACATTATTTCCCTTTCCCATCTCTTAAGTGAATAAAATAGGTACTTATTCAATACGTTGCCGCATGACGCTGGGTGAACGGTATAGCAATGTCCGCCTGCCCAAAAAGGCGTGCTCATAAATGATACGTATCCGCATGAATTCCCGCCTTCACTGATGGCAATCGTCTCTTTAGTTCGGTTTGATTTTGCAAAGAATCCAGAAGGCGTAGTTCCGCCGTTAAGCATGGGAAACTCGTTGGAATCGTCCATCATATCGCCATTAATTTGCTCGCCCTTCTTGATGATAGCCACATCCATAAGTCGGGTTGGCTCCATTAACAAACCTTCGTGAAGCCTATCGAAAAGTGGATTTATAAGAGATGAATAAGTTTCAATGATTTTGTTTTGGACTTCGATTCTTCGGTCGATAATAGTGAGAAAATTCGATATTTTGGATCTTTCTTTGAGATTATCTGGCATAAATATTCGCACTCGTTCAACTTCTGAATGTGAGATCTCAGGAAACGTGGAACCAGAGGCTTTTCTTTTTAACGCTTTCTGAATCCTCGGTGCGCAAATGGCATAATAAATGAACTCTGAATCAGAACTATTATTGGGAACAATCGATTGAAAACCCTGATTTGTTGTCGCGCCATCCCGATTAGCAAGGATGCTGGCTGGTCCAATACTCGCTCTAGAAGATAACAAAATTGTGCCAAACGGTAGCAACTTTGCGCTCGATTCGCGGAGACCCTTTTCAGTGATGGTCCGTTCAGATTTGAAAACATATTTTTCTTTGCCTACTTCAGAAGGCGTGAACCACTGGATGTCTCCTCCCCAATAAGTGGATACTGATGTTTCCGGCGTTCCGCCACCGATAATTTTTGCAATGGAAGAAAGCGGTGTTTCGTTCCACTGGCCGGAATCTAAAAATCTCAAAGTAGGAACATTAGGGTTCTTCTTTTTCGTATCTTGTTGATTACTCATAGAAGTCCGAGCTCCTTCAAATACTTATCAATTTCGGCATCAAGCTCAGCACGCTGTGCCTCCAAGGACTTGATCTCGGCTATGACGGCGTGGATGTCGATCGGCTCCTCCTCCTCGAAGGTGTCGACATATCTCGGGATGTTGAGGTTGTATTCGTTCTCCTTGATCTCGCTGAGCGGGGCCACATGCATGTATTTGTCGATATCGACTCTGGCCTTATATGCGTCGAGGATCCTCTGGATGTCCTCTTCGCGTAGGTAGTTTTGGTTCTTCCCGTTCTCAAAATAGCGGGAGGCATCGATGAAAACGACGTTATCCGAGTTGGTCCTGCACTTCTTCATCACGAGGATGCAGGTCGGGATACTCGTCCCGAAGAAGAGATTGGCGGGCAATCCTATGACGGCGTCAAGCAGGTTGTAGTCACGGATGATCTTGGTCCTTATGACCTCCTCTGCCGCCCCGCGGAAAAGCACGCCATGGGGCAAAACGACCGCCAGGGTCCCGCTGTCGGAAAGCCTGTTGATCATGTGCTCGACGAACGCGTAGTCAGCCTTGGACGCGGGCGCGTACTTTCCGTCGTAGCCGTTGAACCTGGAGTCGGCCTCTTTGCCGGTCGGGTCCCATTTCGCGGAATAGGGAGGATTGGCCACCACCGCGTCAAAGCCTTCCCGGACGGACATGTGCTTCTCGCAGGGATGCTCCAACGTGTCATCGTTATAAATGTTAAATTTTTCATAATCCACGCCGTGGAGGAGCATATTCATCCTGGCGAGGTTGTAGGTCGTCGTAACCATCTCCTGGCCGTATAGTTTGATGGAATTCGGGTTGTCAACGTTGTTCCTCACGCGGAGAAGGAGGGAGCCAGAGCCACAAGTTGGGTCATAGGCTGTCCTCGGGGACTTGTTCTCCAAGGTCACAATCCTCGCGAGCAGTTCCGAAACCTGCGCCGGAGTGTAGAACTCGCCGGCCTTTTTGCCCGCGCTGGCGGCGAACTTGCCAATCAGGTATTCGTAAGCGTGGCCGAGGATATCGAAGTTGGTCTGCGTCAGGTCGAGGTTCAGATCATTGATCTTGAGGATGATCTTCCCGATGAGCTTGCTGCGCTCCGCCTCGCCCTTGCCGAGCTTGTTGTTGTCGAGGTCCATGTCCTCAAATAAGTCTGCAAAATCGCTTTGTGACTCGGCGCCAACCGTCGATGAGGTGATCGCTTGGATGCCTTCCTTGAGGTCCTCGACGGTGAATTGGTTAATATTAATTTTGTCGACCAGCGCCTCGAAAAGGTATTTTGGGTCGAGGAAGTAGCCGATGGTCCGGACCGATAGCTTTCTGAGGTCGTCCTGGTTGGATTCGTCCTCCCAAGCCTCCGCGAAGGTGATGTCGTCGTCGGAAAGCTCGTCGTTTATCGTCTTAACGATCTTGTTCGACAGGAATTTGTAGAAGATAAGGCCGAGGATGTAGTTCTTGAATTCGCTCGCCTCCATGTTCCCGCGTAGCTCGTTGGCCATCGCCCATAGCTGGGAGTCCACTTCGCTTTGCTGCTTCGCGAGCAGCTCGTCTTTGTCAATTGCCATAATCGTCTCTCCTTATCATGCGCGGATCGAGTATTTCCGCGCGATTCCCTCGACGTATTCTTTCACAAGGTCCATCAGTTCGAGGTTTGCCTTGATGATGCTCGTATTCGGATGCCTTTCTTTATATCGCTGTTTCGCTTTCTTGTTCAGAAGCGCCTTGATATCGGCGTAGTCGATCGTCATGAAATACTCGTAGCGGTTGAGTAGCTTCGTCAGCTCGTCTAGGGCCAATTCCCATTCGGAGGCGAAGGACTGAAGCGACTCCCTCCGCTTCTCCTCCAGGAACTTGGCGAGCTCATCGTCGACGGATGCGCCTTCGGGCAAAGTCGGGAAGACGGTCGTGATGAATTGTTCAAGCAGCTCGCGTTTGCTCACGAGCACCGGGTCGGTGGATTTCCTGAGGATCTTGATGATCGTTCCGATTTCAACGGACTTCTTGTCCGAGCCGTCGCCTAGCTTCCTGAGCAGATTGAGGATGTAGTCCACGTCCACCCTGTCGGTCTGAACGAGTTCGATGTCGAAGCTCACCTCTCCGACTACAGAAACCTTCTCTGGATGCTTCCTGAAGTCGTTGTAAATCTGTAGGTAGCGGGACTTGTATGAGTCGTATTCGCCTGCGACGATGTCGTCCTTGAGCGTGATCGGGAACGAGAATTCGCAAAAGTTCTGCATGCATGTTAGGTACCTGGCGAGCTTCCGGAACCTGTTGACGAACTCGATCTTCGCCGTATCTCCTTCCAAAGAGTCGACGGACTCCGGGGTCGGGACGTAGGCGCGCAAATCGGCCAAGGCTCCACGGAAGAGGGTCAGGTATTCGTCGAGAGGCTTCACGATAACGACGTCGTGGTCCTCCTTCGAATATAGTTCCACCGCCGCCTTGACGTCTCTTGGCGTGGTGCGGTAGCAGACGATGTTGCCGAATTGCTTGGCCGAGCAGTCGAGCCTGTTGGTTCTGGAGAACGCCTGGATCAGGCCGTGGTAACGGAGGGATTTGTCGAGGAACAGCGTATTTATCCTCTTGGAGTCGTATCCGGTGAGCATCATGTTGACGACGAGGACGAGGTCGATCTTGCCATCCCGGAAGTCCTCGCGGACGTCCTCGAAATACTCCGCACAGTTGGAGATTGAGTAGTTCTTGCCGCGAAGGATGGAATAGTCGTCCATCGCCTTCTGGAGGCTTTGCTGCGCAAGGCTTGCGTTGGCCCCCACTTCCTCCGTGTCGATGTCGTTGGGCGCGTAGGTGAAGATGGTGGCGATCCTGATTCTCTCCTCCTCGGGTAGCGCGGCGATCTGCTTCTTCAGCTCGTCGTAGTATTGCACGAGCAAATCGATGCTCGAAATCGCGAAGATCGCGTTGTATTTCCGATTCAGGGTGACTTTGTTGAAGTTCTCGAGGATGTGCTTGCTGATGTTGGCCACACGCTCTGGGGCACGGATAAGCTCCTCTTTGTCGATCTCCTCGACCTGCTCGTCTTTTCCTGCCTTGACGACGATGTCGAGCGTCTTGTAGTACTGGACGTTGAAGCCGAGGACCATCTTGGCGTTGATCGCGTCCTTGATTTTATAGGAATGGACGGGTGCGCCTCCGAAGATTGCCTCCGTGGTAAGCCCAGTCGCGTTCATGTTCTCCGCGAAGATCGGGGTCCCCGTGAAGCCGAACATTTGCGCGTTTGGGAAGGCCCTTAGGATGTGCTTGCGCATCTCGCCGAAGTTGCTCCTGTGGCATTCGTCGACGATAAACACGACGGAGTCCCTGTTCTGTTCCACCGCTTTCTCAAACCTTGGGTTCGTGCAGAGGTTCGACATCTTCTGGATGGTCGTGGTGATCATCTTAATGGAAGAATCGGTGAACATTTTGAACAAACGGTATGAATCATCGATGTTGACGACGGCGCCCTTCTCGAAGGAATTGAAGTTCGTGACCGTCTGGCGGTCCAGGTCCCTTCTGTCGACTAGAAAAACGACCTTCGTGTACTTCCCGGTGTCTCTGAGGCATTGGGCGAGTTTGAAGCTCGTCAGCGTCTTGCCGGAGCCCGTGGTGTGCCAGACGAAGCCGTTGTTCTTCGTGTTGAGGGCCCTATGGAGCAGGTTCTCGACCGCCCACACCTGGTACGGCCTAAGGATCATTAGATCCCTCTCGCTCTGGTTGATGACGATGTAGTTCGCGATGGTCCTGCAGATGTTGCACTTGGTGAGCCTATCGGCGGCAAAATCGGAAAGCCTGTTGACCGCGACGTTCTCGACGTCCGACCAGGTGAAGAGGTTTTCCTTCTTGAATGGGCGGTCGCTGTTGGCGAAATATTTCGTCATCGAGCCGTTGGAGATTACGAAGTACTGGATGTATTTAAATAGCCCTTTGTAGACGGTCCTGCGGTAACGCTCAATCTGACCGAAAGCCTCGTCGACGTTCACGCCGTTTTTCTTGAGCTCAATCTGCAATAGCGGAAGGCCATTGACGAGGATCGTTACGTCGAAACGACCAGAAAATTCCGCCGTCTGGTTAATCTGATGGGCGATTTGGACGATGTTCTTGCACCAATCGTTCTTGTCAAAGATCCGGATGTTTCGCTTCGAATCGTCATCCATGGTGATGGTCTGCATCTGACGAAGATTGATCGCACAGCGATATACAGTGTTGTACTTCTCGAGTTCGTTTAGAAGCCTTCTGAACTCCGAATCGGACAGGCTGAAACCGTTGAACCTTTCGATTTGCTTCCTGAGGTTCTTATATAGCGAGGCGTCGTCGTGGATCGCGACGAAAGCATCCTCCATGTCAGAGGAATGGAATTGCCGCCTTAACTGCTCAATAAGCTCGTTTTCTAACTCGAGCTCGGTCTGTTCCCCAA
Organism: Erysipelotrichaceae bacterium; assembly: GCA_015058945.1. GTDB lineage: Bacteria > Bacillota_I > Bacilli_A > RFN20 > CAG-826 > Alloenteromonas. Next base: position 150,460 of record SVBF01000007.1, read on the forward strand.
TCAAGTCCGGCATCGCTAGGCCTCCACCACTCCATATTTCTTAAACAATTTCATTAGTTGTCTCTTCACTTTCATCGTCGGCTCATGATGGCCGTTTTCGTAGCGGTTGATCGTAGCGAAAGACACGCCAAGCATTTTGGCTAATTCGTTTTGGGTAATCAGGGCTTTATCTCTAAGCTCTTTGACGCTTTTCCCCCAATCCATCATTCGCCCTCCGCGCCGTTGGCCTTAAGCCAGTCGCCGAGAAGCTTCCCGTCGGATGCCGCCCACTCGGTCTTCCCATTCGCGCTGCGACCCAAAACAAACACCGCGGCAGCCGATGGGGACTTGAATTCGACGTCCTCCTGGATTATGCAGTCGGAACCGAGTTTTCCCTTAGAAGTCATCTCTTTCCTTATCTCCTCAAGGGCTTTGTGCATGGAAGGTCCTAAGACGGAGGAGATCCGCGAGCCTTTCTTGACGATGAACGTCTTGCCATCGGTCTCCATCTTAGCGTCCACGCTCAGCTTTACGGACGACAATCCAAACTGCCCCATCGCCTTTGCTGCGGCTGGGATTGGCTTTGCCGATGTGCCCCCGGCTTTCCCAAAGACGTTGTAGCCAAGAACCTCAGTGAGTGTCTTCACGATATCGGCGAACTCATCCATCTCGGCGGCGGAGGAATCCTTGATCTTCGTCGCGGGGCTCGATGCTTTGGTAAGAACGGAGAAGTTGCCGGCATCCCTCGCGGCATTGACGAGCAGATTCTCAAGGTATTTTATCTTTGATTTATCAAGGTCCCGACCTGTGACACAGACCGCGATGTCCCAGAAGAATTTCTCTTTCTTGGAGAGGTAGTCCGCCTTGTGCTGCTTAAGGCGCAAGCGGATGTTCTCGGACTCGCCGATATACACCTCGCTGGCCGGATTCCCACAGAAGAGGAAATAGACTCCGATGTCGTCTAGTTCCGGTTCGCCTTCGACGTCGTCCCTGGAAATCTTGAATGCCTTCCCACTCCAGTTGGAAAGCTCGGCGGTCACCGTTCCACTGAACGAGCCGTTTTTGAGGAAAAGCTCGATTTTCTTACCGTAGGCCATAAGTCGCCTCCAATCTCAAATCATCTTGCTTTGAGAATTATCTCACAACCGCAAACTGTTATAAAAGGATTATTAAACTCGCAACAAGATGATCCGGTCTTTTGATTGAACTGAGAACGGCAATTGCCTGCCGCGGAATTACCGCAAACGCAAGTCTAAGAAGAAGCGCCCATTACGATGGGTTTACGACGAAATCGACGACCGCGTTTTTCGTTTGGCAAGTCTGCTCGTCTCTACTAATGGAAGCGACCCCATCCCCTCGCTGAAACCCATAATCGCCGAAATTGGAATGGTTGCCCCCATCAATCACGATTTCCGTTGTTTTTGCGGGGAAATTGCTTCGGTTCTTTTCGTATTCGGCTTTGTTTAATACCATGTCATTGGTCCCATAGATGGATAGGCAACGATAAGAATCGTTTAACTCCCTATTCGGATAACTCGCCAGAAAGACGATCCCTTTGAACGTCTCGTCCTTGTTGCCGGATAAGAATAGCGCCGCGGACGTCCCACCGAGGGAATGTCCCATCATATAAAGGTTGGTATGTCTTTTTAAACCGGCCACCTCGCTTGCGGCGTTGACGCTTAGAAGCGGGAAATACAAAGGCGACTTGACCATATAGACGTCGATCCCCTGATGGGCGATTTCACTGCATAAAGGCGAATAGGCCACCGGGTCGACTTTCGCGCCGGCATAAAAGACGATGGCGTTTTCGTCGCTGCTTCGATTATCGAAACGATACCAGCTCTTTTCATAGGTCACGGAAACGACGGCATCGTCATTTAAATAGGATTTGGCTTCATCGCTCGCCTTATAGTTGATGGCAAAGTAAATCAGGACAAAGGAAGCGAGCAAGGCCAAAGAGGATACGGGAATGACAATGGCTTTAACGTAATTCTTGACCTTGTGTTTTCGGTCGATGAGCAAGATCACCAATACGGGAACCCCAATCGCGACGACCAAACCAAATATCAGAATCAAAATGTATTTCATTCTCGCGCTTCCCTAGACGCAGTATTGTATCCCTTTTTCCTTTAAAGGAAATACTCCATACGCCCCTTATCTATTTACCCGTCCACGACAAAAATAACGCCCGATACACTCGAGGACTTGAATGGCTTTCCACGACGCGGGATAAAAGTTGTAATTTCCTAACAAATACTGACAAATACTAACAGACAACTTCTTTTTATACGTGAAGTAAAAGCCTTTTTGGATTGGATGGTAGTTATGCTTAAACGCGCGGCAGATATTCGCACTGGCGACCCCGGTGACCTTTGCCGCCTCAGCAACGCTTTGATACTCGCCTATGAGATTCATGCTTGAATCGTAGACATAGACGGTTCCGGTCGCGCCTATTGGATTATTGTTCTTTCGCTTCGACGCCGATCATCTCCAAAGCGGGTTCGCTCAAAGGCGGGACATCATAACTTATGGCGAACAAGACCAGCGCCAATCCCATGAAGGCCACGTAAAGAATCGAGGCGATGAAGATATTGGGGTTCGAGAAGAGATACACCCCTAACGCCCCCATCGCCGCGATCCAAAGGAAGCACGCCCCATGCCGTCTCCCAGGGAACGCCAAAACGCTGAAGCCGACGAGCACCATCGCCGGAACGAAGCAAAGGTAAGCGATGGCCTCGGGGGAGGCGAAGCCAACGAAAGCCATGACCAAAGGCAAGCCAAAGATCATGCTTAAGGCGTATATCAACCATTGATGCGGCTTCATCTTCTCCTCGCGTAGATGATAGACGATGAGGTACACCGCCCCCACAAAGGCAAGGCTAAGCGACGTGATGACGTGCACTGAGGCGAGCACATAGGAAGCGGAGAAGAGCAGCAAAGCCGGCAGAACCGTCTTATCGATCCGCTTAAAGTCTTTGAGGCGCTTGCCCAAAAGATAAAGGGCGAGCGCGCAGATCGCGGCGACGACCTTGAACAAGACGTTATAGAGGAGAAGGTTCGATGAGAACCAGAACATCGTCTCCCCTTCCACCGCCGCTAAGATGAGTAAGGACAAGATCGCGAGGCGCCCAATACGGAGTTTCTTCTTGCCGATGAGTTTGTAGATTAAGGCAAAGAGCCATAATAACGCGACGAGGAGGAACCCCACGAACAAGCCAAGCAAGAAGACGTAGACGTGGTAGGACATATAAAGCCGGCTAGTGCCGAGTTCGTCGTTGATTTGGCTTGGCGTGGTAGAAACCAGCTCTCCCATATAGGTGGCTTGGCCTTCGTTAACGGTAACCAAAGTGCCCTCTCGCGCACCGCTAGGCCCGATTTCGAGGCGGTATTTGGAAAGATGGGATACGTAATAAGGGCCGAGAGGGATGACCGAAGCCGATAGGCTCGCCCCTTCGCTTAAGGAATATTCCAAAGCATAATGGCCATCATGAGGCAAAACGAGCACGGGGTGGTTCGTGCTTTTGAAAAGCGCGTAATCGCGATGGGCGGAAATAGCGTAATCGCTTAAGGTTTTCACCCCGCCTTCAACGCGAAGCAATTCCTGCTTGGCGTCAAGGTCGATGAGGCGATAGGCGTTATTGTCCAAGAGGACGCAATCGTAGGCGTCGGGTTTGGCGAAGAGGTCTTTTTCCTCGAGAGAATAAAGCTTATAAAGGTAAATCTCGGGCAAATGTTCATGCACCAAGCCAAATAGCGGCATTGTCGCGGACGACTTCTTTCCGCTCATGAACCCCGATCCGGTCAAAACCGGCTGGATCAGAGCCAAGGCGGCGTCGATGATGACGTCTTTCTGCGCCGCCGTCGCGGAAGAGAACGCATCATAACGGATCAAGGTGTTGCGCAATAGCTCCAAGATGGAATTGACGTCATGGGCTTGCATGACGGAGACGAAGACGGGCTGGAGGAGCTCGACGAACGCCTCTTGGTCGACGGAGAATTCCAGTAGGAGCCCATAGAACATCCGCAAACGGAAATTGAGTTCGGGCACATAGTGAGTCGTCGCCCCCAGTTCCCCCAAACGCTTCTGGACGGTTTGGTATTTGTAATCGAAGGTCGAATCGGTTTCCACCCCATTCATCCAGCAATCGATCCCATAACGGGAAAAACCCCATTGCTTCGGCACGAATTGTGGGATCACATCCGCGCAGCCAAGGATGTTATAGATATAGCCAAACCCCGCTTCCGCGCCTAATTCACCATCCGTTTGGACCGCGGCCGGGCTCGCGAAGGTATAGGCGAAGATGTTGTCCTTCTCCTTTTCTAAGACATGGCCAAGGTCCGCCGCCACCAAATTGGCGATCGCCGCCGCCCGGGAAAAGCCCGTGATCCAGAATTTCGTCGGCAAAGGCGAAGGGTAGGACGTGTAATAGGAAAGGACGCGGTCGAGGACGAGGTTTGCCGCCTGCCCAAACCCTTTATGCCGCGCTTCATCCCCTAAGGTGAAATTGGATTGCCATTCGTTTTCGTATTTGTCCCCGCGGATCGCCACCGCGATGACCCTCGCTTTCTCTCCTTCAAAGGAGATGTCCTTCGCGGCGATGGCGCTGGCGACGGTAAACATGGAGGTCTCTTTGTCGTAATCGTCGTAACGGACGGTGCCAAAGCCGATGTTGCTAAAATAATCGGGCAAAGCGCCGGGCCGGTTTTCCTCACTCTCTTTTTCCTCGACGTTGAAGGCGGCTATGGCTAAGCCGCAGGACTGGCGCGCCAAAAGATGGTGGTATTCATAGGTCGAGCGGAAGAAGATCTCATCGGAATATACGCTAGAGAAAACATGCTTATCGGGGAGGAGGTAATGGTTCACGAGCACCGGCACGTCATCGCGATAGCTCACGTCGTCTTCTTCGTCATGGAGTAGATGATGGGGGCTAGTTTGGCTCGATGGCGCTTCGCCTAGCTCGGCGTCGTTTTCCCCCGTGAGGAAAGACGATAACGGAAGTAAGGGCAATAACGTCAAAAGGACCAACGATTTGAACATGTCAATTATTTTAGCATAGTCGCGCTGTCCGTCTTCCCCTTCGATAACGACACGGGCAATGGGGTGAGCAAACGCGATAACAAACGGTAAAACACTGCATTTTGCGATAACGGAACCGCGCGAAGGCTATGCTCTCTTTTGCCAAGAAAAAAACAAGCCCAGCCTCGAAAGAAGAGGCCAGGCTTGGATTTGATTAACGAGCCGTATCGGTCCTTCCGGCGATGAAGGCGGCCATGACGGCGTCGTCGAGCCGGCAATCAATGATCTCGATGCGGAAGATGCCCTCGCCCATGCGAAGGAAGTTCATGCTCTTTTCATTGAAAGGATCTTTGCCGTTGCAAGGGGTGATCTTCGCGACGAGCTTGCCGAATTTATAGAGTTCGAAACGGACGAAGGGGCGTTCGAGGACGAAGTATTTGATCTCATAGCCACGGTTGCGGAGATAATCCCAGCAACCGACCCCATCGATCTTGAAGTTGCTTGCGAGCACCGCGCCCACCGGGATGATCCCGCCTTCAGTGGATTGGGTCAGCGTTTTCCCGACCTTGATGGTCTTGGTGAAGTTATGGCGGACATCGGTGAATTCATAGGTATTGGCGGCGACGGGATTGAATTTTTTCAAGATGCATTCGAACCGCTTCTCCCCGTTTTGGTCCTCGACGAAATAGGATTGGTTCATCTTGCCGCCGAAATGGAAGAAGAACTTCTCGTTCTTGATGTTTTGGATATCGGGTTCGCCGGCGTGGATGCGTTGCTCGTTGGCTTTGACTTCCTCTTCGCTGAGGGGCTTCCTCTTTTTGAATTCCTTGACCGTGTGGATGAGGAACAAGAGGGAGACGACCATCACCGCCGCACCCGCGATGATGAAGACGATGTCCAAGGTCGTGTTGGGGTTTTCGGCGCCTTTAGGATTGATGAGGAGATAAACGCCGATGCCGGCGAATGCCGCCCCGACAATCAAAAAGATGACCGAGGTGACGATGCCATGCACGCCTCTTATGCCGCGGACTGCATTATTGTTCATTTGCATAAATATGACTCCTTTGTTTACGCCTTATTATTTTACCGCGTCCAAGTCATAGAACCCATCAGAAGTTACATCCCATGGTAGCACTCGCCGATAGTCCTCGTGTTTTATTCCCAACCAAAAACCATGCCCCTAGCTTGCCAATGACACGGGTTCGTCATCGAAGGAAAGATGGGCCTATGCTTCGTCGCGGTCGAAGAAATTCAGGCTATCCAGGCTCTCGATGGCCTTGATCAGGCATTCGAAGTCCGTGATTGGCCAACGATACCCGAGCAGATAAACCGCTTGGCCGAATGCTCGGCGTTAGCGGGAATAAGCTCGTGGGAGAGGCTATCGCTTGTGGCGTAGGGCAAAAGTCGAAAAAACGAAAGAAGACAGACTGAGTCTGACTAATTCGGAAATACTGGAGCGCGATGCGGGAAGTTCTTATGCATTTAACGCCTACTTGTACGGTATTGCTGGTCATTTTTTAAAGTTTTTTGACCTGTTATATTGCTTTTGCGAGGTCTCCAAAAATCATAAGCTCAAAAGGAAATCCGCAATGCCGACCACGTAGGTTCCATCTTGATTCCGGGTTTCGGGAATCGGGTCGCCAATCACTAGGACGTTTTTCGCTTCTCCGCGCACAAAATCAAATGGCCTGAGTTCTTTCTTCAGTACATTCGGATCGATGACGCTTTGACAAATCTGAATGTAAAGAACGTCGTAGCCTTTCCTCGCCACGAAATCGATTTCGTAATCCTCGCGCACGCTTTTCCCGTCTTTATCCTTCCCAACCGTTGGGACCATGCCGACACTTACCTGGTACCCATTGTATAGAAGTTCGTTATAGACGGCGTTTTCCATCAGCTGTCCAATGTCGGGGAATCCGAAATTCAGTCTTGCGTTTCTTAACCCAGTGTCGGTGAAATAGTACTTTCGTCCCGCCCCGATTAAAGATCTGCCTTTCACGTCATAGCGGGAGGCTTCCGAAAGGAGGAAAGCATCGACGAAGGAATCAATGTAGCTCTCCACCGTCTTCGGATCCAGCGATGTTTTGCCTGCGCTGCGGAGAGTATTTGCGATTTTCTCGACGCTAATGATTTTGCCAACCAAAGAAGACAAGGCGTCGGCCAGTTCGTCCAGCGCCCATTCCTTTTGGAAACCATGATGCTCCAAAATATCTTTGAAATAAGTCGTTTGAAACAACCCTTTTAGATATTCCTCTTTTTCACTCCGTTGTTTTAGGACCGCCAAAGGCATCCCTCCGTGGAGGAGATATTCGTAAAGAGCCTCCGACTTGGCCCCACCAACATGGGCGTAGTACTCGGAAAATGAAAGCGGCGCCATGTGAATCTGGGTCGCCTTGTCGCGGAACTGGGTGACGATGTCACTGGAGAGCATGTGGGAATTGCTTCCCGTCACGTAAAGATCTATGTTTGCGACCGAGGCAAGTCCCATGACCACGTCGACGAAGGAAATCGTCTGGGCGTCACCCTTCTTGGCTAGGACGATCCGTCCGCCGGTCAGTTCGGGGTTGACGATTTCAAAGACTCGCTGGATCTCATCTAGGACAACATAAAGAGTGTCTTGCATCCCTTTTGCCTTTTCTCTGACATAGGTACTGAGGGTTAAGGGGTTGCGCAGATTCGCATTGGCGTCATCGTCTAGTTCGACAAGAAGGAATTGTTCTTCTTTCACGCCCAAAGAGATTAAATGGCTTTTAAAGATCTCCTTAAGCAAATAGGATTTGCCGCAGCGACGAATGCCTGTAACGATCTTCGGGAATCCGTTTCCCATGCTCATTATTAATTGACCTAAATACTTGTCGCGGGGAATCATAACTTTCTCCTTTTTTGTAGAATTCTACATTTTTCAGGAAAATTATAAAACCCGCTCCACACGAACGCAACGCAGCGCATCGCCTGTTTTATAAGTGGTCTTTGTTTATTAATTCTTTTGAATTTAAGACCATTTATAAACAATCTGCACTGTCGCTTTTTGGATTTGCAAAGTGCGTTTTCCGCACATTGCTTTGCAGTAGTCAACGAAAAGTAGACACTCCTAAGCAGTCTGAACATCTCGCGTAGCACCTTCTTCCGGGCATTGAGCGATGTGCGGTGCTACTTACAAGAACACCGCCCTTATCTCGAATTATCCCTCGACTTAGGAAAAGACGCCTATGCGATCATCGACCCATCCTCGTCCAGCAAATAAAGGAAAGGCCTCTGACCAACCGTCGGAGGCCTTCTCATTTGGAACGATTAACTCATTCCGACTTCTTTGGACCCTCGTGGTATCGAGGGAGTTCTGGCATTGGAGTACGATGCGGGATAATCGCGTGGATTTGCGACCTTGAAAGTGTTCCAAGCAAACAAAACCGGCTTCTATATTGCAGGAATCAAAGGGCCTTGCGATCCAGGGGTTTCAAATAGTCTTTCTTGATTTTCCTCTTTTCGCCGAAGAACGCGATTTCGCTCTTGGTAAGGCAATTGAGTTTGCAATGGTAACGGATGAGCTCCATCTCCCCGACGAGATCGGCAACCTGCATGAACGGGTGTTCCGATTGAAGGGTCTTCTCGAAACGGGCCTTCAAGAGTTTCGCGCGGAAAGCGCCCAGCACCACCCCCATTAGGAAAGGCTGCCCGTTGTCGTAATGGAGGACGATGTCGTCATAGCGCGCGAAAAACGACCGACGCTCTTCTAATGAGCTGAGCAAAGCGTCGGTGAGGGATACCCCGAGATCAAGGCCCGGGCGTTTCTCCACCTCCACGGACAGAAGAAAAATCGGGGCATGCATCGCGAGGAGATACAAGCCGTAAAACAGCCTTTGCCTATCCTCTCTTTCATATCCTTTGTAAGGAGGCTCGTTGCGGACCAACGGGCCAACGTGTACGAAATCCCCGGGAAGGGAGCTTTTCTTCCTATCGAAATCGAATTTGCGAAGCGCGGGAGCACATGCTTCTGCGTCATCGGCCAAAACGAAACAAACCGCATAGAACGGATTGGTTTTCGAATAGGGGCTGAGGTCCCCGCTTTCGTCAAGGTAGATGTCGAGGCGCTTCATGATCTTTAGTATAGAAAAGCGGGATTAATTTCCCGCACTTCGGTGATCCCCAGGAATTGCTCCTGCGACCATCCATAATATACCCTTTGCCCAAACAAAAAACAATATGCGCGAATGGCTTTGGAGCAGGATTCCAAAGTGCTTCAGGAAAACAGCGTTTTGGAGGCTGAGAAAAGTCTTGCTTCGGAAAAAATGGTCCGATTTAAGTGGTATTATCGTGGTAGTCGTTTTTGGATTTGTTCGATGCTTTCTAGTTATTCTTTATCGACCTATGCGCAACGCCTTAAGAAATCATCCAATGTATCAATCAGTTCTTTGCTTGGCCCATGGGGAAGCGAGGATGCCTCGGATAGGATTGAACGAATTGCACTGAAGTGGTCAGCCGTGTTTCTCAATTGCTCTTGAAGGGCTTCGGCGTTTGCGGAAGAGGCGAGTCTAAGCGGATTATACAACTGCCGCAACTGTCGCCAACTCTCGCCAAGTCCTGCCAACTCCTGCCAACTCCTGCCAAGGATGCTCCGCCTGTCCTGTTGCTTGTACTGCATCCCTTCGGCATTCGCAAAAACGAAAGGACCCCGCTTCCGAGGTCCATCGTTGTCGGACAACTCTTCGTGTCTATTTATCTCTTGATCGCCGCGTGGGACAACGGGATTTCTGCATATCGTGCCTGTTGTTCAAAGGCATGGGCTACGAACCGTCGCGAGATGGGTCATCGCTTGCCCATTTTCGCCTTTTGGATATCCATTGAGGCTATCGCTTTGGTTGGTTGTTTGCCCCAATCCCGTTGAGAGCCGTGCGTTTATGACTGATAGGCGACCCACTGCCCCGTGACGCCGGGATCGCCCCAGATGGGCGAGGTGACCGCGGAAATGTCATATAAAGGCGTGGCGGCATCGATATCCGCGATCGTGATATTGATGGTCTTCGCGCCGTAATCGGACAAATCGTTCGGGCCGATGCGAGTGAAGATGAGATTGGTGTAATCCAACGCGGGATCAAAAGTGTATTTCCAGATGCCGTTGCCGAGACTTTCCATGGCTTCGCCTGGCCAATTCGCGTTCTTGTTATCGTCTTTCCATAAATAGATGCCGGAACGAGCGCTGTCTTGGGCCCACCATTCCGCGTCTTTGAAGTATACGGCGGAAAGCGTTGCGGGAGCAGCTTTGGTGAAACCCTTTTCGTCAAAATAACGGATGACTTTCGTCTCTTCGGTGCCCGTGTAGGTGAAAATGCCCGAATAGTTGACTTTGTCGCCGGCGGCGAAAGTGCCTTCGGGAAGTTTCTCGGCGACGCTGAGCTTGTTCGCGAGGATAAATTGGGTATCCCCCTCAGAGAGCTTTATGAGGTAGGCGGAGTTTCTATGGGCTCCCACGACGTCGAAATCGATGCTGGACAAGGAGGAATCGTATTCCACTAGATCGGCTTCCTTGGAAATCGTGACGGTTTCGGTGGTGAAGGCCTCGTTGATGACCTTGATTTCGGAATTTGGCACAACGGAGCGGTAGGTGGAGATGGAGATAGTGCTGACGTCGCCGACCTTGTATTCGTTGAAGCGGCCTTTGACCTCGACGGAATCGCCGACATTGACGTCAAAGACATCGGGATAGGCGACTTCGACAGCGTATTTTCCGCTTTGGATCACGAGCTCGCCATCATCCTCCCCCGAATGCTTGGCAAAGGTAACTTTGCCTTTAACGGCAACATATTTCTCGTTGAGACTTGGCAGCGTCTTGGCGACGCGGGCATCATGGAGCTCGCTGAGGGTAAAGGCCTCGAACGTCGGAAGGCTCTGACTCGAGCTGGTTTGCTCACTCTGTGAAGAAGAGGATGTAGAGGCAGAAGAGGAGGAATTGCCACCGCCGCAGGAAGCGAGGACGGCAAGGGCGAATAAGGGAAAGACGTTTTTATGCAGTTTCATGTTTTTCCTTTCTTGATATATGGCTGCAAAATTATAAAGGAGAAACGGAATCCGTTCTTTGTGGTGTTTCATGTTGAAACACTTATTTGGTTTTCTCGCTTCAACCGGAAGTTTGTATTCAGAAGGGCGCAATAACAATCCTTCCGGGCCATCGGTGGGCACTTTTATTGGCCTTGGTTTGCTTTTCCGCGATGGTGGAAGAGGATGAGAAGCGTGCCGCCCACATAGCAAATCGGCATCAGTATGGATACGACGAAGTCCCAAACCGCTTTGGCGTCGGTAAAGCCACCCGCTTGAATCATCCGATAAATGGTAAATCCAACGAGGGCGCCCAAAAGAATTGAAAAAAGTAACATCCAAAACCCGCATTTCCCGCGGATTACGCCAAAGACGGCGGGCAAAGCGAGGAGGATGTAAAGCCCGGAAATGATCAAAACGAACATATCAGCCAAAAAGTTTCTGCTGTCGAAGAAGGCATCCCACCCACCAGCTTTCTGAATGGTGTGAACACCGTTGATGATTCCCGTGATGCCGCTATAGAGAAGTAGGCCAGCGGCGATAGCTATCAAGATACGTCCAATGAAACGAAGCATGCCCGACGCTCCTTTCGGCACAATCATCCCACGTATTGCTTAAAAAATAGGGCAAGCAATACTATGCATTGGACCATCCTAATCCTACGGCAATGCTTTTGGTGCCGGCCCACGCAACGTTGTTATGGTTGCCCATCTGGGGATCTTTGCAACGCGTCTGGAGGGGTAAATAAATATCCGCGACATAATCTTTGACGAATTTGTCCGCCTGCTCGAAGGTGTCGAAGAACCAGCAATAGAATTGTTCGGGAAGCTCTTGCTCCGAGGCGGGCGCCTTAACACCGGCGAGGTATTCCTTCAGTCCGTCGGCGACGAACGTTTCGCTTTGAGTCTTCTTGTAGTCCTCGCCCGACATGAGGATGACATTAGACTCGGAGAAGCCGTGGCTTAACAGATAGCTTTTGACGCCTCCGGATGATTCGGTTTGGGAGCAGCTCGCCAGAGCGAAGATCGCCAAGGCGGAAAACCCGATTTTGCGTAATCCAGTCATTGTTTTCTCCTTTTTAGAAATATTCGCCGTTCTGAATATGAACAACGATTCTCGGAAATTATAGGCAGAAGGAAAAAGCCGTTAACCTCAGCGTTTCGGATTGAAACATCTGTTTGGGACGCCGACGTAGACATGGATGTTTCCAAAAGCCTCCTCAAGGCGTTCCTTCCCCATGGGCAAATTACCTAGCAACGGGCTTATATGTCCGACATCGCCGCAAAGATCGTGCCGCGTTCTAAATCGATCATCGGTTCTTGGACCGTTCGGAATAGACTCGGACGGAAAGGCGAACGAAGATGATAACGTTATTTTTCTTGCTTTACTTCATAGGTTTTTGCAAAGAACAGGATGATGCCGATGATGCCCGCGATTCCCGCAACGCCAGCAAAGCCGGCAATAACATACATCCAGATTTTGTTCTTTTCATCTACCGTGCCTTGCTGAAACGAAAACCAGACGAGCAGCCCTACCACAACGGCCAAAATAAGAACGGCTAGCCCAAAAAACAAATGCGTTTTTTTACGAACTCTTTTCATGTTGAATACTCCAATTGGCTAAATGTGATCTGTTTTCTGCTTTATCGGAAAACTTCTCATGGCGAATTATAAGCGGAAGGAATAATCTGTTAGCCCAAATGTTTCATATTGAAACACCTCGGGTCTTGCTTCATAGAAGGCTCTTTTTGGCTTTTGCGCTTTCGTTAAAGGCAAGATCGTGCCAAGGATGGCGGTAAACGGAACTTGATTGATTCCTTGCGGTTTCCTGGAGAACTCACTGGCGGGTTTGCGCCGAATCGGCGATGAAGAAGATGCCTGGCACAACGGCGCCGAAGATGATGCCGAAGACGCCAAGGACGATGCCCGTGCCTTTGCCCATGGGGCTGTTGCGCTTGCCGATCATAATCCCGGAGAAGACGATACCGACCAGAAAATAACCTGCGATAGCGAGGAAGACGGCAGCGACGGCAGCGAGTTCCGGAGCAGGAATCGCTCCAGGATCGCCCTCCGCCATGCCCTTCGCGGCGATGTTTATGATGCCGACGATGAGAAAGACAAGCGCGACAATCGCATAACTGATGATCGTGATGATCCCGGAAATCAGAACGCCTTTTTTCATAGTTTTTGATCCTTTCGTTTGATACTAATCGTAAGAAGAACTCCTATCATATTTAACAATTGACGCTACTTCTGCATGGTTTTCGATAGACGCAAGGGTTTTGCCCGTAGGCCTTACCAAAAGGCCACTTTTAGGCTTCCTCGGCATCGATGTAGGCGCCGAGGGCATCGACGTCATAAGGTTGGCAAAAGCCATTTTTTGCAACGCCGATGTCGGGGATGCCGCCGTGCTCATCGCCATAGTACTTATCGGCTTCCTCATCGTAATAACCGACGTGGTAGGGAGAAGAGTAACGGATATGCATGCCACTAGGCATAGTATATTCGAAGACGCAGCATTCTCCGCCGCCGGACCTCCCGCCAATGATGGTGGCGAGATTATAGCGTTTGGCGTAGAAGGGGAAAGCGTTGCCGCAGGAGAAGGAATAGTTGCTGGTGAGGATGTAGAACTTGAAATCGTTACCATAGCAGTCGGCGAGGTCGTATTTGCCATCGTCATTGGCGTCGACCCTGGTGGTTGTCCTTAAGATGGCGTCGTTGTCGTCGCTACGGAGGAAGATTTCGGATTTGTTGTCTTTGCTCATGAGGGCGAGAAGCTTGGCCATGATGGTCACGTAGCCACCGCCGTTGAGGGTGTCGTCGATGATGATCCTCTTGACGCCTTTGGATTTGGCCTCCTCGAGGTTGCGGACGAAGTAATTGAAGGTATCGGAGTAGAAGACCTTTTCGGGGATGGGTTCGCCCTCTTCGGGGAAATGATTGTAAGTGTCGAAGCCATCGAAGCTGAAGAAACCGTATTTTCCGTCATTGGAATAAAGCATGTCTTTCACTTTGACTTTGGTGCCGTGTTCCTCGTTATAGCGTTTGTATGCGGCCGCGCGCTCGGCGGCTAGATACCAGTTGAGTTCCATGCGGTCTTTTTGGAAGCCTTGCTCATAATGGTAATCGCTAAAACCGCTCTCGCCATAGTTATGGCTCGGACTGACGCCGCTATGCATATCGTTGAGCATATCGATAGCGCGGCCATAGGCATTGAAGCGGGTTTCGCTATCATCGGAGAGGAAATTGGCCGATAGCTCAAAGCCTTCGAAATAATTACTCATGGAACGGATGCCCTTTTGGGAGGCCATGCCATAGAAGTTGTCCATCAGAAAGTAGAAGAGCTTCTTATTGAAAGCGGTCAAAGCCTGGGGCTGATGGATTATTGTCGGGTTATCCTTCTCGCCATAGGCCTCGGAGTGGCAATTGGAGATATAGAATTTCGGCGCGACGGTATCCCCATCCGGCATGGCGAGCAAGCCGGTTTCTAGTTGATTTTGGGACCCGAATTCGACGAGTTCCATTTTGGGGGTGTTGAAAACGAATCCGCGTTCAACCGTCAGGCTGAGGGCAAGGCTAAGCAACGCGAAGGGATACTGGTATTTTCCGTCGACTTGGAAGACGTCAAAGCCATATTGTCCAAAGGGATAGATCTTGGTGATGTTTTCGTGTCCGGGCATATATTCGTTCACGATTTGGGCGCGGGCGTTTTCGCCGGTGATGCCGTTACGGGTGCTTTTCAAGAAGTCGGAATCGAGCTCTCCGTCGAGTGAGAGGGTCTCTTCCTTTGCGTCCATGGTGATGCGGAAGGCGACTTCTTCGCCCTTTTTGACGGTCCAGGATGAGACGCTATCATGATTCTCGCTAGAGGCGGCATATCCCTCGCTCAGCTCGCTTTCTAGCAATTTGCCGAAGGATTCAACATCGATGTAATAGATGCTGTCATCGATATTGTCGAGGTAATACATCTTGAGCTTGTCTTTGCGGTAATACTCCTCGGGGGTTTTGGTATCCTCGTAATATTCCGGGTCATCCGACCTATATGGGGCGCCGATCAAATCGAGGACGTTGAGCTCGGCCGACTTGATGCGGCCTTTGTACGGGTCGACGGACGAAGAACTCGATGTCGTCAAAGAGGTCTCCGAGGAAGAAAGAGAACTTTCGCTGGAGGCAAGACTGCTAGAAACTCCGCTAGAGCAGGCGGTTAGGCCAACGAGAAGGCAAGTAAAGCTGAGGACATGCAATGGTTTTTTCATGATTTTGCTCCTTAAATGGGCAGGTGGTTGATTGACGAAGAAGGAATCTGATTTCGCCTATAAAAGCGAAAACTTCCCAGTGCGCCAGGAAGTTTCGCCGTAAATGGGTCATTATTCGCGAGAACGGTTCATGCCGGAATCGATGGCAAAGAAGATGCCGGGGAGCGTCGCGCCAAAAACGGCGGCGAAGACGCCCAAGACGATGCCGGGGGCCTTCTTCATGTCGGAGTTGCGCTTGACGAGAAGGATGACATCAAGAATAGCGCCGACGATGAGACTAAAGCCCAAGGCGATGTTGGCCGCGGCTAAACTCGGATTGGGGTCGATCGTGACGGAACCGGATTGGACCTTCACTAGGTCGCCGAAGCCAACGACGAGTTCGGCTATGGCGCCCCCAACGCAGAGGACGAGCCAGATAATACCGGTGATAAGAATCGCTTTTTTCATAGTTTTAACTCGTTGCGAACGGATATGGATTAGCCGAGGAGCCCCCAAGCGGCCTCAATCTCTTGGTCCATTTCCTCGTCGTGGCCCTCGGGCCAGCTTGCCTTGGTCGTGCTGAAGGCGATGAAGACTTTGTTGGGGACCTCTCCAGAGGAAATTCTGGTCAAGGTTTCGTTCACCGCGGCTTTGTCGATGGGACCATATGCTTTGGCGCTGATATGACCTTCTCCTTCAGATTTGGCGACGGTCACATAGAGGTCTTGGGCAAAGGTGCCTTCTGCGGTAAGTTCGAACTTCCCGCCGAGGTCGTCCTGTCGGCCGCCCGTGATAGAGGTGCCGTTGATTCTGAGACGAGGGGTTGTCTCCGGGTCGGAAGTGGCGACGACGTTGCTGGGGACGTCCATGTAGTATTGCCCATCTTTGAGGAAGTCCATGGTCTTTTTGGCGGCCGAACTTGTGAGGGACGGTTCGGAGCTCGACACGGACGATCCGCCATTCCCCCCGCAGGAGGCAAGAAGGACGAGGCTTGCTAGGAAGACGATGATTTTTTGAGCTTTCATTGTTTTGATCTCCTTAAACGGCTGTATTCTAATTTGACTGGTGGGTCCGCTCTATAGAGCGTTTCGGATTGAAACCTTTTTTACGTCTCTTGTTTTCTTGTAAAATGCCTTTGGTATTACCCAAAACCGCATTAAGGATTGTTGGCAGATGAATAAAAAACTGACGTTCGGACAAGCGCTCTTGGCGGCGAGGAAACGAAAAGGACTCTCGCAGCAGCAGCTTGCGGATCGTTTGCCCGTCATCCGCTCCAGCGTTGCGAACTGGGAAGCGGACCGGCGCTTGCCAAGCGCGACGATCATGGCCCGAATCGCCGAGATCCTGGAAGTCGACGTCGCGGAACTCCTCGATGCCGCAAACGAAAACGCGACCCGTCCCATCGTCATCGTGGTGGACGATAACCCAATCGTCCTTTCGGGAAGCGCGCCCATTATTGAAGAAGTCATGCCGAAAGCGTTGGTCGTTTGTTTTAGTAGTCCCTCGCAAGCCCTTGAATTCGCGAAAGAAAACCGGGTCGCCCTCGCCTTTTTGGACATCGAGCTCGGATTGGCCAACGGAATCGATCTCTGCAATGCCCTGATCAAGGTCAATCCGCGTATGAACGCCGTTTTCCTTACCGCCTATCCCGACTATGGCGTCGATGCGTGGGGCACGGAGGCGAGCGGATTCATGGTCAAGCCGATCACGGCGGAAGGCGTAAAGGCGCAGCTTAAGAAACTCCGGCACCCCTTCCCGACCGGAGGGATCGCCGCATGAACGAGGAGGCTTTGACCTATGTCTACTTTTTCATCGGCGGCGCCCTGCTGCTGCTTGTTTTGCTGGGCTTAGTGGCTTCTTGCACCTTCCCGGGCCTAAACAAACGCAGCAAACGCTTCTTCATACCCTCCTTCTCCATCCTGGCTTTAAGCATCGTCGCCTACGTCATCGATTTGTTCGTCTACCGGGATCCAAGTCTGGCTTGGGTGGGCAAGATCGTTTCATTCGTCGAGACGTTTCTTCCTTCCGTGCTGCTTCCGCTTCTGACGGCCTATGTTTTGCTTTGTTGCGGCAAAAACCCCAGCAAAAGCCCCTTGTTTTATGTCGCGTTGTCTTTGTGTGCGTCGCTGTTAGTTTTGCTGTCCATCGCCCAGTTCACCGACGCCATCTACTATTTCACGAAAGATAACCAATTCGTCCGCGGGCGCTTCTATTGGGTTTTGCTCGTTCCGATACTCGCCTTGATCGCCGTCAATCTATTCGAAATCATCCGCAGGAGGAAAGTGCTTGGCAAAAAATACTTCATCGCCTTCCTCGTCTTTTTGTTCCCGTTGCTTATCGCGATGATCGCTCAGGCGTTTGCCGATGTTTTCCTTCTTATTGTCATTGCCGTCTCCATCAGCGCCCTTTCGATGTTTGGGATCATCGTCGCGGATCAGGTCGGGCAATATCTTTCGCAGCAACGCGAAATCGCCGACCAGCGCGCAAGCATCGCCGTACTGCAGATGCGCCCCCACTTCATCTATAACACCATGACGAGCATCTATTACCTCTGCGCGCAAGACACCCAGAAAGCGCAGCAGGTCACGTTGGATTTCACTACATACCTCCGCAAGAACTTCAAGGCGATTGCCAGCAAGAGCCCCATTCCTTTCACGGAGGAATTGGAGCACACCCGCGCCTACCTTGCGGTCGTGCAGGCGCAACTCAAGGACAAACTCTTGGTCGAGTTCGACACGCCTCACACGTTGTTCCGCCTGCCTCCCCTCACGTTGCAACCGCTTGTAGAGAACGCCGTCAAATATGGGGTGAACCTCGACGCCGCGGAGCCTTTACACGTCTCAATCAAAACCGAGAAAACCGAGAAAGGCAGCCTGGTCATCGTAGCGGACAATGGCCCCGGAATCTCGGAAGACGATAACGGCGAGCCACACATTGCCCTCAGCAATATCCGCGAGCGCCTTTCCGCTATCAGGGGGATGCTTACGATCTCCGCGGGCGAAAACGGGGGCACCACTATTCGCGTCTTCATCCCGGACGGGGATCAGAAATAGACGCCTCGATCCGCGCTTATCCCCCTTTTCAAAACCAGGAGATACACCTGAAGATCATAAAAGCCATCGCCTCCAAACGGATTGGCCTTTCCCACACGCAAATCGTCAAGGAAACGGGAATCCCTTCCAATGGCTCCCTAAGCAAGGCCCTAGACGATCTTGTTGACTCCGGTTTCCTTTTGGCGGAATAGAGGGGATGGGCGAAGCGAAGCGCTCTACCGACTATCTGACCCCTTCACCGCGTTCTATTTCCGCTTTCTGAATAAGAACTCGGGTCAGGATGAGCGCTTCTGGTCCAACTCCTACGCTCTTCCGGCGAGAAACGTATGGGCCGGACTATCCTTCGAATCCGTCTTATTAAGCTGATTTAATGAAAACCTTATTACGCAGTAATAGTCCCATGGTAAACTCGTGGTACAAAATGCTGGTTGGAAAACGCCCTTGGTATGGGCATAACCCATCAGTCAGTAGTAAAAGACAGAAGTGAAAATCGTGGTACTGCAAACTTTTTGACTTTTTTGGGGTTTGGCCTTGCAAACGCGCCATGCCACCGCTTATTTCAAGTCAATCTCCAGGGCGTCGGCATCTCCGTCCGGCCATTCCGGAAAGCGGATCTGCGCGCCTTCGCCTCGGGGCGAAGGAAAAGGCCGATGCGCTGTGCACCGGCCTGGATTCGCGGATGATCGTGGCCCTTAGCAAGAACGAGAACCCGGGTCGGAACGGCCGCCGCTACCAGATGCAAAAAAAACGGGGCTGCCTTCGCTTTCGGCAAACCCCGTTACTTGACTATGTGCGGTCCGCGCCGTGGCCGATGTCAGCAGTCCCAAGAAAGGCTCAGGCTGCTGACGTACAAATTGGCTTCATCCGAATCGTCCGTGATTTGGAGACTTACATTGACTTCAACCACGGTTCCGTCGGTAGGCCCTTTGTCCCATTCGAAGTGCGCGGTACCGTTCCTACTCTCGTCGAGTTCGAAAGAGTAGTTCCAACACCCGACCTGGTTTCTGCCGTCGTCGAGCAGCTCGATCCTGTACACGTCCACAGTGCCCGCGTCGTTTTCGACGCCCATGTCGATCTCGAAATGGGTTAAGTTGTTTATGCCAATGATCAGGGAGTAGCCGCGATACTGGCCCTCAGGCTGCGGATGCGCCTCCACAAACCTTTCATTCTGCCCGAAGGCGACCGACCAGATTTCCGACGGCGCAACCGTCGTGTGGATGGGGTCGGATACGCCGGTTGTGACATCAACGTCTTGAACAACCGGAATGGACTCGAACTGGGATCCGGTGGCGGCGTTGAAGGTGAAGATTTTGCTCGTGGCCTTGGCCTCGAAGATGGCGTTTAGCTTCGGGCCTCCGCCGAGGGCCAGCGTGGCGACGACAGCAGCGCAGCCGAGGACGGCCAGCGACGCGATTACTACTGTTCTCTTCATTTTCTTGACCTCTATGTAGGTAAAACCGTTTAGGGTTGCCGAATTATAGGGAAAAGAGGGCGAAAAAGGCAAACAAAGGCGGATGACTGTTTCAATTTGAAACGTCGACCATGCCTTTAGACAAGGGAAAGGGGCCGACGGCTCATTCGCCGCATCGGCCCCTCGGGTTCATTTCTTGCCGTAGAGCCTCTGGAGTATCTCCGTGGCCTTCCGCATCGTCGCCTTCTCCTCCTCGGAGATGGATCCCACGACGAAGTTGTTATAGAAGAGCCAGTCAAGGGGGCGTCGAGTACCATCGACATCTTGAAGAAAGGCATCGCGGACTTCGGGAACGTATCCGCGGTCTCCCAGTGGCTCGAGAAGAAGGAGCCGGGCAAGGTCCGCTTCGTGTTCGTGATGCGCTCCTGCAACGACATGCGCACCTGGCAGCAGTTCATGACCACCGTGTCGCAATAAGCCTTACATAAGGTAAATGAAAAATACGCGTTTTCAATCGTGCGCCAACCAAAATGCCTCGAAAACCGTGGCAATATCGTGAGACAAATTCTTCAAAAATCAAATAAAGTGCCGATGACATCGACACTCTTTGCACAAATGGAGCACGATGCGGATCGCCAACCCTACATTTGCTTCTCATTTTTAAGCAGATAATTTACTTTTTAAGCAAATAAAACGATGTTTACGAAGCCAACACTCAATCGTTTTCGTCTTTCCTCGTCAGCAGGAAAATGGCTTTTTGGCGCTCAATCTCGTTTCTAAGTTCCGTCTCGTCCGGCATGTATGTTTTGTATTTCGCCGCGAAGATCTGCTCGTTTCCCTTAAGCACGCTATAACGGGCGATGTCCTCATCGGTCTCCGCGCACAAAAGGATGCCAAGCGTAGGATTGTCATCCGCGCCCTTGATCCTCTCGTCATACATGCGGACGTACATATCCATCTGCCCGACGTCCTGGTGTTCGATCTTCTTGGCCTTGAGGTCGACGAGCACGAAGCAGCGAAGGAAGTAATTGTAGAAAACGAGGTCGACGTAGTAGTCCTTCTTCTCCGTGTGGATCCTCTTTTGCCTTGCGACAAAGGCATAGCCCTTCCCCATTTCGAGCAGGAACTGCGCCAAATGGTCGATGATGGCCTGCTCGAGTTCCGTCTCGTCGGGCCGTTCCGGATTTGGCAAACCGAGGAATTCCGCCACGAAAGGGTTCTTCACGTACTCAAGCGGATCCTTTGAGGGAGCGATTCCCTGAGGCAGCGCAGGCAGGCCGCCACTTTGGGTGGAGAGCAATCTTTCGTAGTATTGACTATGAATCGCCCGCTGCAGGTCGCGGACGCTCCAGCCAGAGGCAAGCGCCTCCTTTTCGTAATAGGGCCTTGCCACATCGCTATCGACGCGGATCAATAAAGCATAATGAGACCACGAGAGGAAAGAATTTCCAGACAGCGTTTGGAAAATGTTGGGGAAAAGCCTATAGAAACGAACATAGGTATAAAGGCTGGATTTGTCGAACCCGCTTCCGAATTTTTCGGTCAAAAACGCCGATAGCTTCTTGATAATCGACTTCCCATAGTCGTTGGCTCTCGTCGAGAGAATCTCCTCGTCAATGCGCTTGCCGATTAGATGGTTTCGCCGCAATAGTGCGATATTGATAGCACGCACCGCGTCTCGCTTCGATGCCTCGACGATGGCGGAAACATCGGCGGAGACGTCCCCGGACTTGGACACCGAGAAAGCGGGCATAGCGATCATCTGATTGCCGGCGACGATTTCCTCATAAAGCGCGTTGACCTTCGCCGCCGTTTCGTAATTGGGGCCGAAATGCCCATTCTCCAATCTGTTGACCGTGGAGAAGCTGACGCCCAGACGCTTTGCCATATCGGTTTGCGACAGTCCGAGCGCCCTGCGGACCGCGATGAGTTTCTCTTTGAATTCCATGAAAGAATTATATCGCATTAATGCTATATAAACAAGGGGCCTTGCGCAAAATTGCATCACGCGGTTCCGGTGCGCCTACAAATGTCGATATGCATCCAGTACATGCGTCAAAGATTCCCCGCACTGCTTCATTTGCATGGAACGTCCCGGACGAAACAACATCGGAGCACTACATAGTCATCGTGCTTCTGAACTGCATTGGTGGCTTGTAGTTTTCAGCCACCAACCTCGATTTTTTGCGAAAATTGGTATGAGGGTGGTATGGAGAGACGTCTGCTGTTCCGGATTTAATAAGCGCGATCGGGTGAATTTGGAGCGCAGGAATCACGATGCGGGTCGCAGCAATGCATAAACTGACAAATACTGACAGAAACTGACAAGAGGTTTCGTCATGGCTACGAATCCGTTTACCCTCATGTTTTCTCACAATCCCATGACGCAACATCGTCTCGGAGGTTTACTCCGACTTCTCCAGCCCATTTATAGAAAACGCAAGCCGTCCCCAGTGGCGGCTTTTTGCAAGGAATACACAAAAACTACACAAAAACTACACAACGGAAAAATAAAAATGCCGAGTTTATCGGCACTTTTTGATTAGTGGAGCACGATGCGGGAATCGAACCCGTATAACCAGCTTGGGAAGCTGGTGTTCTACCACTGAACTAATCGTGCGGGCAGGGATAAATCTAGCTGTTTTATCCCGTATTGTCTAGCCGTTTTTCTTTTTGAGGCGAACGGTCGCATGCCGCCTTGCGGCAAGGCCCTTCGCATAAGCGACCGCCTCTGCCTGGCTATCGAAGAGCTTCGGAGGGATATCCGAATTCGGAACACGCACCTGCCACTTACGGGTATCGGTACGCGCGGCAACATGATAGATTGCGGCGATCTCGCTGCGAGGAGTATTGGGATCAGAGATGTCCTGCGGCTTCTCGGTGACATAATCAAACGGCGCGGGTTCTTCTTCAACGGGTTCTTCCGCTTCTTCTTCAGGCTTAGGTTCTTCCGCGGGCTCGCTTTCCACGAGAGGGGCATCTTCCTCCGCGACCGTGGACGCCTCGGGGAGAATCTCCTCCTCCGCGGCTTTCGCGGCCTCTTCTTCCATCAAGGCATTAAGCTTACGCTCGACGGCGTTCGCGGTATGGAAGAACTTGGCTAAGCCGATAAGCGCGGTGACGACGAAGGCGCCAAAGAGGATGACGAGCAAGAAGAACGAGATGGCGGAAGTATGGGGTTTCTTGATACCGAGTTCGGTACCCTTCTCCCCTAACTTACGAGAGACGCGGCAGAACCAGACGATCGGCACGATGAACAAGGTGATGAAACCGAGGAAGAACACCCCCACAAAGTTCATCGACTTGCGGTAACCCTCCTTGCCCTCGTTCATGCGGTTGACTTCCTTGCCGAGGTGGGTGAGCACCACCAACGGATAGATGAACAAAGTGAGCGGGCTAAGCAACAGGAATAAGATGACGGAACGATGGGTATGGCGGTACTTCTTCATATGCGCACCTCGATTTGTTTCATTTTAATCAGTTTACGCATAGAGACAAAGAAAAACCGCGCTAAGCGCGGGATCTCTCAAGCATGGTGGGTGCTACAGGGATCGAACCTGTGACCTCCTGTACGTCAAACAGGTGCTCTCCCAGCTGAGCTAAACACCCATGCTCTGACGTAGGCCCTTTTTGGGGGCTTCGATATTATAGGTATCCTTGCTTCGAGGTTCAACCACTAATTTAAGGCATTTGCTTACCTATAGGTAACAAAGAGAAAGGCCACCATAACAGGTGGCCATGATCTCATTCTGGTGCCGGCTAAGAGACTCGAACTCCCGACCTCTCGCTTACGAAGCGACTGCTCTACCAACTGAGCTAAGCCGGCGCGAGAATTACTATATAATTTTGCCTCCCCCTGCGCAAGGATTACCCGCGAGGTATATCATTACGCCAAAAGGCAAATCCCCATGTTCGATTATTCAAAAGCCCAGCTCATCACCCTCCTCGCTTACGGAGGCTATTTGCTCCTCTTATCCCTCATCACCCTCCTCGCCTATCGCATCGATAAGCGAAAGGCCGAAAAAGGTAAGTGGCGTACCAAAGAGAAGACTCTACTCCTCCTCTCCTTTTTCGGAGGCGCCTTTGGCGGTTATCCCGCCATGCTCATCTTTCATCATAAGACCAAAGGAGAGCATTGGTACTTCACCTTCATCAATATCCTCGGCATCCTCCTTCACGCCGGAATCATGGTCGCCCTCGTCTTCTTCATCCGTTTCTAAGGCAAAGCAAAAGGCGTGCGGTTCAACACCAGCACGCCTTTTTGTTTGCTTAGGAACGCTTTGCCTTGGACTTGATGAAGAGAATCAAGGCGACGATCTCGTGGATGACTAGCGGCGAAAGCGCAAGGCCGAACACCCAGGCCCAGTCGGCCCCCTCAGGGGTATAGAGGCGGAAGACGTCTTTGACGCCCGGGGTGAAGATGACGAAGAACTGAAGCGCGAAGCCGAGGAAGAAGGAGATCCAGAGCAAGAGGTTCTTGTCCTTGAAGACCATCACGAAGCTCTTCTTCACGTTGACCATGCCAAGCATATGGAAGAGCTCGGAGAAGGAGAGGACGCAGAAGGCCATGGCCTGAGCGGTCTCCAAATGGGCCTTATCCTGGAAGTAGGCGATGATGTCCGCGTGGGAGAAGGCGCCGGCTTGCCAGGCGTTCACCATGAAGGCGATGAGAGTGGCTAAGCCAATCCAAATACCATAACCGAACGTGATCGCGTAACCGCCATGGGAGAAGAGACTTTCCTTCGCGTCGCGCGGCTTGTCCGACATGATGTCGTCGGGCTTCTTGTCCGCGCCTAAGGCGACGGCGGGCAAAGAGTCGGTGATGAGGTTGACCCAAAGGAGATGGATCGCGATAAGCGGGGAAGGTAATCCGATCGCCGCGGCGACGAACATACAGACGACCTCGCCGATGTTGGAGGAGAGGAGGAAGAGGATGGTCTTCTTGATGTTGGCGTAGATGCCCCTGCCCTCCTCGACGGCCTTCTCGATGGAGGCGAAGTTGTCGTCGGTGAGGACCATGTCGGCCGCGCCTTTGGCGACGTCGGTGCCGGTGATGCCCATGGCGATGCCGATGTCGGCGGCTTTGAGGGAGGGGGCATCATTGACGCCGTCACCGGTCATGGCGGCGATGAGGCCGTTGGCCTTGATGGCCTTGACGATGGAGACTTTGTTGGACGGGGAGACGCGGGCGAAGACGCGGACGGTCTTGACCTTCTCGCGGAGTTCCTCCTCGCTGCAGGCGTCGATCTGATCGCCCGACATGACTTGTTCCTTGCTTTCGGCGATGCCGAGTTCCTTCGCGATGGCAAAGGCGGTGTCGCGGTGGTCGCCGGTGATCATGATGGTCGTGATACCGGCTTTCTTTAGGGTCGCGACGGCGGGTTTCGCGGCTTCGCGCGGCGGGTCGACCATGCCGACCAAGCCGACGAAGATCAAATGCTCTTCCTCAAGCTGATCGGTATAGGAATAGGAGAGGGCGAGGACGCGCAGGGCGTCTTCGGCCATGCCTTGGGCGGCCGCTTGGATGGCCTCGATATGCTTCGGGGTGATCTTCTCGACCTTGCCGTTGATCTCAATGCGGTCGCAGTGCTTGAGGATCTGGTCCATCGCGCCTTTGGTGTAGAGGATCTTCTTCTCCCCTTCCTGATGCATGGTGGACATCATCTTGCGGACGGAGTCGAAGGGCAATTCGTTGACGCGCGGGGTGGCTTCCTCTAGCTTGCCCTTAGGCATGCCGAGCAAGTTGCCGAATTCGACCAAAGCGACTTCGGTGGGGTCGCCATAGACGCCGCCGTCGACTTTCGCGTCGGAGCATAGCGATAGGCCTTTGGCCAATAAAGTGAGTTCTTCGGGTTTGAATTCGTCTTTGTTGTAGGTCTTCTCGGAGACGAAGGCACGGACGACGGTCATCTTGTTCTGGGTCAAGGTGCCGGTCTTATCGGAGCAGATGACGCTCACGGCGCCTAACGTCTCGACCGAGGCGAGGCGGCGCACGATGGTGTTGACCTTGACCATCTTCGTCATGCCCATCGCGAGGACAATGGTAACGACGGCGGTAAGGCCCTCCGGGATGGCCGCGACGGCCAAGGCGACCGAGTCGAGCAAGGCCTGGGACCACTGGTCGGCGATATTGTTCTGGACCAAGGCCCAGATGATCTTGACCACGAGCATCAGGATGACGATGCCGACGGTGAGGATGCCAAGGAATTTGGACAATCCGGCGAGCTTCTTCTGCAAGGGGGTCTGTTCCTCGCCTTCGCCGCTAAGCATGTCGGCGATCTTACCGATTTCGGTGCCCATGCCGGTGGCGACGACGACGCCTTCGCCTCGGCCATAGACCACGGGGGTCGACATATAGACGGTGTTCACGCGGTCGCCGATGCCGACTTCCTCGGAAAAGACGATGTCGGCGTTCTTTTCCTCGGGGACGGATTCGCCGGTGAGCGAAGCCTCGTCCGCCTTAAGGGAATGGGAGGCGAGCAAGCGAAGGTCGGCGGGGATGGTACGTCCTTCTTCGAGGATGACGATGTCGCCCGGGACGAGCTCCTCGGCCTTGATTTCGATGGTCTGCCCGTTACGGCGCACCGTGGCGGTCGGGGCGGACATGTTCTTTAATGCCTCAAGCGCCTTCTCGGCCTTCATCTCCTGGATGGTGCCGATGGTCGCGTTAAGCAAGACGACGCCGAAGATGATGAAGACGTCAGCGAGGGATTCGGGCCCCTCGGTGCCCTTCTGCATCCCGATGATCGCGAGGACCAGGGAGATGATCGCGGCGATCGCGAGGATGCCGGTCATGGGGTCTTTGATGTTGCCCCAGAAGATCTTGTACCAGGGATCGCTGCCTTTCTCCGCGAGTTTGTTGGGCCCGTATTTCTCTCTGCGGGCGGCCACTTCCTCGTCGGAGAGGCCAATCTCGGCCTTGACGTCCAAAGACGCCAAAGTCTCTTCTTTGGTTTTAGTTTCGTACATATGCAACTCCTAAAAACACGTGGCTATTGTAAACAATCCCCCTACGGAGGTAAAGGTTAATCACCATTCATGACCTTCATCTAAGCAAGGCGCGTTCATGGTAAAATCCCTAAGATGATCAAACCACGTTTTTCCATCGGACTGACCCCGGAGGCAAAGCTCATCCGCGAAGAGGTTTTCGTGCGGGAGCAAGGCTTCCAAAACGAGTTCGATGAGTTGGACGACACCGCGATTAGCTTAGTCCTCTTCCTCGACGATACCCCCATCGCGACGGGTAGGCTCACCAAGGTCGACCCGGCGACCTATCAGATCGGCAGGGTCGCGGTACGGGTGCCCTACCGCCACCAAAGGGTCGGATCCTACCTGATGGAGTTCCTTTGCGAGAAAGCGCGGGAACTCGGGGCCAAGACGGCCTTGGTCCACGCCCAGCTCGATAAACGCGCCTTCTATAACCGCCTCGGCTTCTATGAGTTCTCCGGCGGCATCGTCGACGAGGACGAAGGCGTGCCCCACATCTACCTCGCGAAGGATCTCTATGCCCATCGGCGTAGGTTCCGCTAGAATAATCGCCATATGGAACGCGTTGTCGAAAAAAGCCAAAACCGCTCGCCCTATATCCTTCTTGCCTTGATGCTCGTCATCGCGGTGCTTGGGACCATTTTGTTCTTAGGCCACGGCATGGACACGGACCGCTTCTTCATCTCCGTCAGCGCGTCAACCTGCGCCTATGTCCTTTCGCTTTCTTTCCCCGTGTTCGTGTTGTTGGAGTTCCTCGGCCTAATGATCAACGGCGAGATGAACTATGGCCTATATCCCTATGCCGGCGAACACCATAGCCGTAACCTGAAGATCAGCTTCGCCTTCTCGGTCCTTGGCTTAGCCATCGCCACCTTCGGCTACCTCACCTACCAAAACACAGACCCCGCCCTAAGCGTCACCCTGATCTCCATGAACTTCGTCCTGGGCGGAGCGGTCTATATGGGCCTAGAGACCTTCGATGCCTATAAAAACGAAAAAAGCGGCACGAAGGATTACCTCATGCCGATGCTTTATCTCGCTTCGTTGGTCTTATTGGAACTCGTTACCGTCTTGCTCGTCTACCGTAATAGCGTCGACTTCTCGATGCTATTCGTGGGGGTTCCCCTCTGGCTCATCTGCCTTTGCTTCATCGGCAGGCAAGACGATTGATTCGCTTGTAGGCGACGAGGCGACCTTCGCCTCTTTTTTGTTCGCCTTGAAGCTAAGCAGCACGATCGCGAGCCACCACAAGAACAAGGCGCCCGGCAAAAGCATCTCAAGGAAGAAGAAGATGGTCGCGTGGGAGTAGCCGGAGGTCGGCTCGACCAAGCGCTCGACCGTCTCGAAATAGATCTGGCTCACCTTCTCCACGTGGTCGGTGAGCAAAGAATGGGCGATCGCCATCGAAGCCGCGCAGCCAAAGAACCCGGCTAGCCCGGCGATGCCGATGGCTTTGCCTTCGCGAAGGGTTGGGAATATCGAGGCGGCGATGCCAAATAGTCCTAGGGCAAAGGAGAAGGCGAGGCCGAGCCAAAAGAAACCGTTCGCGACGCTGCCTTCGATCGTGAAGCAGCGATAGAGTGAGATGGCCGCGGATAGGCCTTGCTTGCCATTAACGTAGATATAGACGTATTCGGGATCCTTGAAGCCGATGAAAATCGGGAAGATCAATAAGGCGATCGGCAAGAGCAAAAAGAGCAACGGGGGGAAAGAGAAACGCGCCTCGACCTTCTTTTTCATCGCTTGCCTCCGTAATGACGTTCATAAAGATATAACAGGCTGAGGCGGACGTTAAGGGCGATGAAGGCTTTTTCGTCTTGCAGCAAGGCGGGTAAGTCCTTGATGGGATAAAGCTTCGCGCGGATATCCTCAAACGGTTCGAGATGCGTCGTGTCTTTGGAGGCGACCACGCCCGTCACCACCGCGACGAGCTCGTCGCTTAACCCGGCCGAAGTCGGCGAGGCGGGGCAAAGGAGGCGCAGGTCTTTTAAAAGAACCCCCGCCTCTTCCTTGGCTTCCCGATAGGCGGTCATTGTCTCGTCCTTATCGCCATCGTCCATAAGTCCCGCGGGCACGGCGAGGATATATCGGTTTAAGGCGGGGCGGAATTCCTCGATGAGCAAGACCGAGGGGTCCGTTTCTTCCGTCACGGCGAGAATTAGCACCCCATCGGGGCGTAAGGCGCCTTTCTTCGCGACGAGCAAATCGTCCATCTCCTTACGCGAGGCGAGGAAATAGGGATAGTCGCTTTCTTTCCCTTCGCGCCGCACCGCGTAATGGAGGACGTAGAAGTTAAGAAAACGATGGTTCGTCTCCTTATCGATGGACTTCAGTTTCCACTCCATGGTCTAGGCCTTCTTGAGGAGGCTATCCTTCCGCTGCCTCAAGGTCTCGTCGATCGAAGAGAGCTGCTTCGATAAGGCGGCGACGAACTCCTCTTCGCTGCCATGGGATTTGGCCAAGGACTCGCGCTGTTCCTCATAGAGCTTCTTGCTCTTCTCGTCTTGGAGATAATAGCCGCGATCGACCCCTTCGACGATGACGCCGGAGAGGGTGAAAAGCGGGCCGAGGAAATTCTCGGGCGGATGCTCGTCTTGCTTCGCGGCGAAATTCCACGCCGCGAGCATGATGCATAAGTCGTATAGGGGGATGGCTTCGGGATGGGCCAAACTCTCTTTGTCCCATTCGGGCCAACGGACTTCCTTCGCCGTGCCAGGAAGGATGCGCCTTGAGGAGGCGACGTCGAGGAAGCTGATCCAGGCGATCTTGAAGAATTCGCCCCCGAGTTTGCGGTCGAGGAGGAAGACGTTGACCAGAATCGCCGGGACGGAAAGGTCGTGGGCTTCCGCGAAGATGGACTTATCCCAATCCTCGAACGCCTTGCTCATGAGCCCCATGACGGAGGCGAGGTTATATAGTTCGGCCTGATCGATTTCGACCGTCTTCTGCTCTTCTATCATAACGGTGTCAGTATACGCTATTTCGCCTTCTTGGGGTAAAAGGGACCCTCGACATGGTCGAGTTCATTCGCGTGATAGATCAGCGTGAGCCTCATGGGCGATTCGGCCTCTTCTTCTAGTAAAGGCAAAAAGGCCTTGTCCCCTTCCCACATCGGGAGGTCCCTCATCTTCTCTTTCTTCACCCAGGCGAGTTCGCCTTCGTCGCAATCGATGAGTCCCCCTTCAAAGGAGGTCACCTTATAGAGGTACATGCGTTCGGGGGCGGCTTGGTCATTAAGGAAATCGATATAGCCGTAATAACGGTATCCCGTCACCGTGAGTCCGGTCTCTTCCCCGATTTCCCGCTTCATTGCCTGCACGGGGGTTTCCGCGCCTTCAAGATGACCGCCGATGCCGATCCATTTACCCTGGTTGACGTCATGGTCCTTCTTCACGCGGTGCAACAAGAGATAGCTATCGCCTTTCTCGATATAGGCGAGCGTCGTGCGCGAAGATATTTGGCTCCGCCACGCTTCGATCTGCTCGCGCCTAGCGATGACCCCTAATATCTCCGTCACGACCTCATCGATCTCTTTCTCGATCTGCTTGCCCCAATAACGGAGGACGGTGTAGCCCTGCTTCTTTAAGGTCTCGTTCACCAACTTATCGCGACGGATGTTGCGACGGATCTTTTCGATCCAAAAGGCGGTGAGGTTTGGGCTTGCGGCGAGATTCTCCTCGAAGTGGTAACCATGCCAAAACTCGGAGTCGCAGAAAATGGCGATCTTAAGTTTGGCGATCAAGATATCCGGATGACCGAAAACCCGGCTGGAATATAAGCGATACCGCACGCCCTTTTCCGTCAGGGCCTTGCGGAGCTTCTTCTCGATGCCCGTGTTCTTGCCGCGGATCGCGGACATGGTCTTATGTATGGTCGCGGGGTCGCGTTTCATCTTTTGCCTCGAGGTCACATTGTACTACGCCTTGACGTGACTTTCGTACGATAATGGGCGCATGGCCATCCGCATCGAAAACGCAAAGGAATCCGATTACGGCGAGATCCTCTCGCTTTATGCCAGCGCGTTAGAGTCAACGAAGAAGAATCCGACTTCTACCGACCCCTTCCTTTCCATCTTGGAAAAAGGCTTAGGCGAAGAAACGGTCTACGTCGCGAGGGAAAATCGCAAGATCCTCGGCTTCGTCCGCATTAGCCGCGAGGCGACGGAATCGCTTTATCCCGAGTCGAAAAGCTACGGCAAGACCATGAATCTCCTCGATGACCTAAACATCGGTCTAGAGGAAGTCATCGTCGTCAAAGGGGTCTATGTGGACCCATTAAGGCAAAACCAAGGCGTCGGCACCGAGTTGCTGCGTAGCCTCTATGCCCGCTTTAAGGAAGCCTCGTTCCTCTTGCTCCTTTCCCCCGAGCAAAAGAGGTTACGGTCTTTCTTCTCCCATCGTGGCTTTGCTTATGCCTGTCCCTTCACCCTCGAAGGCGACCCGAACGAAAAAGACCTGCTGCTCCGCAAATACAAACCTTCCGGGCTATGCCGGGAAGCCAAGTGGTAAATCAGGCGAGCTGGGCGTTATATAGTTCGGCGAAGAAGCCGTTTTTCGCCATGAGCTCGGCGAAATTGCCCTGCTCGATGATCTTGCCCTGGTCCATGACGACGATATGGTCGGCGTTGCGGATGGTGGAGAGGCGATGGGCCACGACCAAAGACGTCTTCCCTTCCATGAGCTCGTCGAAGGCCTTGGCGAGTTTGATCTCGGTGCGTAGGTCGATATTGGAGGTCGCTTCGTCGAGCAAGACGATCTCCGGTTCCATCAGCATGATGCGGGCGACGCATAATAACTGCTTCTCGCCGGTGGAAAGCCCGCTACTGGAGGAGATGACGGTGTCATAGCCTTTCTCCAAGCGGCGGATAAAGGAGTCGGCATGGGCTTTTTGGGCCGCGAGGATGACTTCTTCCTTGCTCGCGCCCGGTTTCCCATAGGCGATGTTCTCTTCGATCGTCCCATGGCGGAGCCAGGTCTCCTGCAAGACCATGCCCACATGGGAACGGAGTTCTTTCTTCTCCGCTTCCACGGAGGGGACGCCATTGAGATAGAAACCACCCTTTTGGGCGTCATAGAAACGCATCAGCAAATTGATGATCGTCGTCTTGCCGCATCCCGTCGGGCCGACGAGGGCGATCTTATGCCCTTTATATACTTCGAGGTCAAAGCCATCGATGATCGTGCGCTTGGTATCGTAAGAGAAGGTGATGTCCTTGGCCACGAGCGATTCGATCTTCTCCCCTAATGGGGTCTTCCCTTCGTCGACGTCATAAGGGGCGTGGATGACTTCGTCGACGCGGGATAACGACGTCGCGGCGTAAAGGACTTCCGACATCGCGTCGGCGATCTCATTGAAGGGCGTCATATATTGATAGGAATAAGTGAGGAACGCCGAAAGCGCCCCGACGGTGAAGGCGACCCCGGTGAAGGCAAAGGCGTCCGCGAAGAGCAATAGGCACGCGCCTAAAGCGATGACCGCGGCATAGATGGTGTTATTGACGAGTCGCGTCGCCGGGTTGATCCAGCAAGCGGCGAACATGGCCTTGAAGGCAGAGCCCCGATATTCTTTGTTGCGTTTGTCGAATTCCTTTTCCTTATCCTCGAATAAGCCATACGAATAGATCGATTCGATGTTATTGAGCGTCTCCAAAGATAACGAGGATAGACGCCCCATATCCGCGCTTTGTTTCTTGAAATAACGGGAGTTTCGCGAGGAAATCGCGCGGCTAACGACCACGGATAAGGGCGTCAATAAGACGACCACGCAGCCAAGCAGCCAATGCAGGGCGAACATGAAGCCGAGCGTCACCGCGGCCTGGATGACGCCTTCGAACAAGGCGCCCGCCCCGGTGATGAGCCCGCTTTGGACGTTCTCGATGTCGGTGACTAAACGCAAGAGCAAATCGCCATGGCTATGCGCGTCAAGATAGGCGATGGGCATGCGGTTAATGGCGTGGAAGAGATCGTCCCTCATCCGCTTCAAGGTGCGCTGAGCGACATAGGAGACGGAGAGGTCGAAGAGATAACGGAATAACGACCCCGCGACGAGGCATCCCGCCATCAAGAAGAGATAGGTCGCGATATCGAGGTCGCCGCCGCGGATCTTATCGATCGCCTTGCCGGTGAGGAAAGGGATCGCCATCTTGAAGAAGACCGAGACGGTGGCGAAGGTAAGCGCGAGGACGAGCAGCCCCTTTTCTTTCCGTAGATATGGCCAAAGCTTCCGTAGCGTCTTCATCGTTGCTTCACCTGCGCCTCATAGACTTCGCGATAGACGTCGCAGGAAGAAAGGAGTTCCTCGTGTTTTCCTTCCCCGACCACTTTTCCTTTATCGAGTACGTAAATGCGATCGCAATCCTTGATCGAGGTGGCGCGTTGGGAGACCATGATTAAAGTCATTCCCTTACGCTTCTTCACATTCTGACGGACCAAGAGGTCGCTTTTGTAGTCCAGCGCCGAAGTTGCATCATCGAGGATCAAGACTTCGCGGTGGCTAAGCAAGGCACGGGCGATGAGGAGGCGTTGTTTTTGCCCGCCGGAGAAATTGGCCCCGCCTTCTTCGACTTCGCCATCGAAGCCACCCTCTTTGTCGAGGATGAAATCATAGGCCAAGGCGTCTTTCGCCGCCGCGACGATCTCTTCTTCGGCATATTCGCGACCTAAGGTCAAATTGTCGCGGATCGTGCCTTTGAATAACTGAGGTTTCTGACTGACCAAAGCGATCTCGCCGCGCAAGGAGGCAAGTTTGCTCTGACGGATATCATGGCCGCGGTAAAGCACTTCACCCCTTTCCGCATCGAGGAAACGGGGCAAGAGGGACACCAACACGGATTTGCCCGAACCCGTCCCGCCGATGATGCCGACGCTTTGTCCTTTGGGCACGACGAGGCTCACGCCTTCTAAGGCCTTGCTCTCGCCGCCGAAGGAGACATCGACGTCACGTAATTCGAATAACGGTTCGCCCTGAGCCACCTCTTCTTCTTTCTCGCGTTCCCCGTCGACGATCGCGGGGGCGATGTCGAAGAAGGCGTCGATGCGCTTCTTATCCGCATAGGCTTTGGAAAAGGAAGTGACCAGACGGGTGAATTGGATCAAGGCGTTTAAGGATTGGGTCAAGAAAGAGATGATCGCGACGATCGAGCCGACCGAGATGCCCGTGGTCGGCAAGGCAAAGGAACCGAGGTAGAGGACCAAGACGACCGCGAGGTTCACGAAACCGAAAGTCAATGGGTTGATGAAGGCATTGATTCGCGCGAGCTTCAAAGCCTGGCGACGGTATTGCTCCGACTGACGCTCAAACCGCGCATCGGTCTCTTCCTGTTTGTTGAAGGCGCGGACGACCCTCGCCCCGGTGATGAGGTCGTCGCCCTCGGAGGAGATGGCGTCGAGCTCGTTGGTGAGGGCGGTGTATTCTTTGGGCGACACCCCCACCACGATCCCGATCACGATGCCGCATAAGGCGAGCGAGCCGAGGACGACAAGCCCCGCATAAGGGCTCACGATAAAGGCCGCGACGGTCGAGCCGATGACCAAAAAGGGCGCACGAACGAGTAGCCTCATGAACATCTGCACGCCGATTTGAACGGAAAAAGAGGCGGTATTTACGAGGTTTAAGGCCTTGTTTTTGCCATAATTCTCGAGTTGTACCGGCGAAAGTTCCCCGATGTGGGCGTAGATGTTCTTCTTTAAATCGTAGGCGAATCGCGTCGTCACGCTGGAAGCGACGTATTGGGCGATCATCGTAAAGCCAAACCCGAACACGGAAAGGCCAAAGATCGCGCCGCATAAGCCGAGGACGAACGCGCCGTCGCCATAATGGGCGCCCCCTTGGGTCAACCCCTCGTCGATGATCGCGCGGACGAGAAAAGGAATGATGAGCTCGCAGGTGCATTCGAGTGCCTTGAGAAGCGGCGCGAGGAAAACCTTGAAACGGTGTTTCTTCAAAGGCGTCAACGCCTTCATTCCTCGTTCTCCTCCTCAAGTTCTGGCGGGGGTGGGAATTCAATATGGAGCACGACCACGTCGCCATAGACGGGGTCTTCGTGGATGAAGTTCGCGATATTCTCGCCCACGAACTCGATGCGTTCGTAATGACGCTCGGTCGGATGAAGTTCATAGCTGCGTATGGCGAAGGACCAATCGCTATGCTTGACGAGGGCGACTTTCGCGTTGCCGCAATCGACGACGAGGTTCGGCCTGGTGAATTCAAGGCTTAGGCGAAGCGTGGCGCCATCTTCGGAGGTTTCGAGTTCGACGATGCTTTTATCGGAATAGGAATCCTGCTGTTCGGCGAAGGAATCGTAGAAGGTATCTTCGTCATAGACCACGGAGTCCGAGTTCTTCGGCAAGTCGGCGCAGAGCTCGTTGAGCACGTTCTCCGCGCCCGCCTTCCATTCGAGTTCGGGCCCGCCCGACTCGAGGAGGTGGTTCATGGTGAAGGCGGCGATAAGGAAATAACGCAAGGCGCGGAATTTGCTCTTCTTCATGCCGAGGCCATGGTAGAAGCATAGGCCGAGGTTATAGGAGCAGGTCGCGAATTCGGGGAGGGAATTCGGGTCGCTGAAGGCTTTGCCATAGAGTTCGCCATAGACCGAATACATGCAATTGGCCCCGAAGAGCTGGTCGGTGGCGACGTATTTGCCCTGCATGTAGTAATTGGCGATGCATAGGCTCGCGGACAAAGAACCTAAAGCCGCCGATTTGCTGAAGCATTCGAACGCTTTGCGCATATCGCCTTTGGCGTTGCGGCGGTCATAGGTGAGGCCGAGCTCATATTGGGCTTGGGCATCATAGGAAAGCAAAGGGGAACGATATAGTTCGATGGCCTTATCGACGTCTTCGGGAACAAAACGCAGACCGCGGGCATAGGCGCGAGCCAAATTCAGGCAGGCGAAGCCATCCTCGAAATTGGAATAGAGCCAGTTGAGGTAATCGACATAGAGACGCTCGTTGGCCTCGGTGTCCTCGATCTTGTCGTCGTAATAGTTCGAGCAGAAGTCGATGACCTCTTCCCGCGCCACCTCCTTTGAGATGTGGTCGCGACGGTATTCGGATAAGGCTTTGCCGGTGGCTTCGTCGATCGGCAAACCCGAGGCGTCGCCGACGACATGGCAAAGCCCGCAAGATGGGCAACGGGCGGAAAGACCATCCGCGCTCTTGCCCCAGTTTTTCACGTCGCGGGCGGAGAAAACGTAGCCACAGAAAGAGCAAAGGCATTCTTTTGAGGCGAGGATTTCGAGCTCGTTGTCGTGGACGTGAGCTTCATATTTTTCGTATTTTTCGGTGGCGTCTTTGGTTTTCACGGGCATAATCTTAACATAGTCAAATAGGCTTTTCCTCTTTAAGGAAAGCGAAACGGAGATTCGAGATGAAAGTACTTGTCGATGTCCTCGGCGGAGATAATGCCCCCAAAGCCGTGATCGAAGGCGCGATGGCCGCCTTAAAGAAAGAAGAGGACCTGAATCTAGTCCTCGTCGGACCCAAAGATAAGATCGAGGAGGCCATCAAGGCTAGCGCCATCGATCATAGCCGCGTCGAGATCCTCCATAGCGAGGTCGCGGTCAATAACACCGATCACCCCTCCCTCTTCTTAAAACAGAAACCGGATTCCTCTTTGGCCATCTGCTTCGACCAACTCCGTAAGCGCGACGACGTCGATGGCATGGTCTCCGCCGGCCCTACCGGGGCGCTGCTCACCGGCACCGTCTTGCGCGTCGGCCGTCTCCCGGGCGTCTCTCGCCCCGCGCTAATCGCCACCCTTCCCACCAGGAAAGGCACCTTCACCCGTCTTGTCGACGCCGGCGCCAACATGGACTGCAAGAGCGAATACCTCGTCCAGTTCGCCTTGATGGCGGACGTCTATCTCCGTTTGCTCGGCAACCCCTCCCCTAGCGTCGCCACCCTTTCCGTCGGCCAAGAGGAAGGCAAGGGCAACGAGGTGGTCAAAGAAGCCTATGCCACGTTAAAGCAAACCGAACTCAACTTCGTCGGCAACATCGAGGGCGACCACGTCCTCAAAGGTGAGGCCGACATCGTCGTCTGCGATGGCTTCGCCGGCAACGTCTTCCTCAAAGCCACCGAGGAAGGCGCCTATTTCATCTCTGATTTGTTCAAGGCCGCCCTTACCCGCAACATCTTTGCCAAGATCGGCGCCCTCTTCCAGATGAAGGGCCTCAAGAAAGTCAAGGAACCCTTCAACCACGCCCGCAAGGCCTGCGCCCCGCTTCTTGGCGCGAAGAAGCTCGTCCTCAAGTGCCATGGCAAATCCGAAGCCGAGACCTTTGAGGCGACGATTTTAGAGGCGAGCCGCCTTTCCAAACTCGGATTACAAGAAAAAATCTCCGCCGCCATCGCTGGCATGAATGCGGAGAAAACTGCGGAATAACGTCGCAAAAACGCCTTTATTCGCGGAATCTGCGGTCCCCGAACATCGTGATTCCCAAAATGGCCGGCACCACCGGCGCCACATCCTCGATGCAGCTCATCGTGCGTTCTACTACGTCCATTTCAACGAAGAACTCGGAGACGAAAAGCACGGCGGAAAGCACCAAAATCAGGGTGAGGGCGATGTGGATCAAATTGTTCCATGGCTTGGCCTTGCGGTTCAGTCCGAGGATGATGAACATCAACACGAAGATCCCTAACGTCAAGCCGACGCTAATAAAGCCGAGGGTCCAGGCAACGTAGACGCTTTCCTCCCATTCGCCCTGAGCGACCAGGGGGAAATCAAAGATCGACGGCACCATCAAACTCGCCACGGCGACGAGCCAGGCGAAGGAATAAAGACCATGGAACGATTTCCGGTCATGGTTATGCTCCGCAAGGTTCGCGATATAGAAGATAAGCAATAACGAGAAGAGGATGACGACGCTATGCTCGGCGATCTCCATCTCGTTGATGGGTCGCTTCAAATAACCCATGACGATCATGGTCAACGAGCAGATGATGTGGATCGCGTCGAAAACCGTGAAGCCGATGTAGGCTCTCTTTGGCACGCGCCATTCGGAAGTTTCGCTTTTCTTCTCTTCGTTTTCCATTGGCTCGGAGGAATTATATTCTTTCTCTTTCTTTAGAAAAGAAGAAAGCGGTCACTTGCGGATCGCCCCCGTTAGGAAGCTATCGGCAAAAAACGAAGAACTTTGCTAAGTTTTAACTTTTTTGCCGATAGGTTTATAATTGTTGGCATATGAGTAACCTCATCGGTGTCAAAGAGACGTCCATCAAATGGAACATATCGGAGCGTAGCGTCCGTAATTACTGCGCGCTTGGCAGGGTCGAGGGCGCCGTATTGGTCGGCAAGACTTGGTTCATTCCCCAAGATGCCAAGAAACCGACACGGAGCAACGAAAAAGAGAGCAAAAACCATCTTTTGGACCGACTTCGTCAAGAGAAGAATCACCAGATCAAAGGGGGGATTTACCATAAGTTGATCGTCGACCTCACCTTCAATTCGAACCATATCGAGGGAAGCAAGCTGTCTCATGACGAGACCCGTTATATCTTTGAGACGAGGACCATCGGGGTAGCCGAAAGCACCAGTAAGAATGTCGATGACATCGTCGAGACCATCAACCATTTCGCCGCGGTGGACCAAGTGATCGACTCCGCGAACTACCCGCTCAGTGAGTCCTTCATCAAAAGGCTGCACGGCATCCTGAAAGCGAATACGAACGATTCGCGCCTCCCCCATTTCGCCGTCGGCGCGTACAAAAGGATGCCAAACGAAGTCGGAGGTAGAGAAACGACCCCTCCAAGACTGGTTGCCGGCGAAATGGGCAGACTCCTCGCGGACTACAACCAAAAGGAGGCTCATACCTTCGAAGATATCGTGGAATTTCACGTCAAGTTCGAACGGATACACCCGTTCCAAGACGGCAACGGTAGAGTTGGGCGCTTAATCGCGCTTAAGGAATGCTTGGCCAACAACATTGTCCCCTTCATCATCCTCGACGACAAAAAGGCGTTCTATTATCGGGGTCTAAAGGAATGGGACAGGGAACGCGGATATCTGCTCGACACCTGTCGCGATGGTCAAGACATCGTCAAAACCTACTTGGATTATTTCGGCATAAGCCATAAATGAAAAAACACGCACCTTTACCGTGCGTGTCTTGACATTCAATCGTGGCGGAGACAGAGGGATTTGAACCCTCGCTGGCCTTGCGACCACTAACGGTTTAGCAAACCGTCCCCTTCGGCCTCTTGGGTATGTCTCCGTCGGTGACTAAATATACAACAACGGGTCGAAACTATCCAATGCTTTTAATACGCTTTGGCAAAGTAGACGACCATCGTCGCTTTCTTACCGCAGACGGGGCAAACCGTCCCTTCGGGAACTTCCTCTTTGTAGATGGCCCTGGCGGTGCCGCCTTTGGTGATCTCTTTGATCTTGAGCTCGCACTCAGGCTCGCCGCAAAACGCCATGCGGGCATAACCGCCTTTGGAAAGGGCGGCGTTAAGGTCTTCGAGGTTATCGACGTCGACGACGCTATGGTCGAGCTGGTCTTTGGCCTTGGCGTACATCTGTTCGTGGATCTCGGATAGGACGCCGGGGATCATGGCCTCGAGTTCGGCGATCGGGAGGACGTCCTTCT
Organism: Erysipelotrichaceae bacterium; assembly: GCA_015058945.1. GTDB lineage: Bacteria > Bacillota_I > Bacilli_A > RFN20 > CAG-826 > Alloenteromonas. Next base: position 189,763 of record SVBF01000007.1, read on the forward strand.
GCCCATTCACGCGACGGGTGAGGACCGCCTTGCCTTCCGCGAGGTCGCGGGGGCCAAGTTCGATGCGAAGGGGCACGCCCTTCATCTCCCACTGGGCGAACTTCCAGCCGGGGGTGCGGTCGGAATCGTCCACTTTGACGCGGATGCCTAAGCCTTTGAGGACGCCTTCGATCTCATGGCATTTCTCCATGACGCCTTCAGCTTGCTGACGGACGGGGACGATCACCACCTGGATCGGGGCGATCGAAGGAGGCAAAACGAGGCCGTTATCGTCGCCATGGACCATGATGACCGCGCCGATGAGACGGGTCGAGACACCCCAGGACGTCTGATGGGGAACCTCGAGCTTGTTGCCGCGCCCCAAATAACGGACGCCGAAGGACTCGGCGAAGGAGGTGCCGAAATAATGCGTGGTGCCGGCTTGGAGGGCCTTGCCATCGTGCATCAAGGCCTCGATGGTGTAGGTCGCGACGGCGCCGGCGAATTTCTCGTGTTCGGTCTTGCGGCCTTTGACAAAGGGGATCGCGAGGACGTCACGCCCCACTTCGTCATAGACGTTAAGCATGGTGAGGACGTTGTTGCGCGCCTCTTCCTCGGTCTCGAACAAACAATGGCCTTCCTGCCAGAGGAATTCGGAGCCGCGGAGGAAAGGACGGGTGGTCTTCTCCCAACGGACGACCGAGCACCACTGGTTATAGACCTTGGGGAGGTCGCGGTAAGAGGAGACGAGATGCTTGTAGAGGTCGCAGAAAAGGACTTCCGAGGTCGGGCGGACGATGAGCGGGTCGGCGAGGGTCTCCCCACCGCCGATGGTCGCCACCAAGGTCTCGGGGGCGAATCCTTCAATGTGCTCCTTTTCCTTATTGAATAAGGAGGAAGGGATGATCATCGGCAAATAGACATTCTCGGCGCCGTTTTCCTTGAAGCGACGGTCGAGCTCGGCCTGGATGCGTTCCCAGATGGCATAGCCATAGGGCAAATAGTCGATGAAGCCTTTGACGGAGGAATAGTCCATGAGTTCCGCCTTGCGGCACACGTCGGTGTACCACTGGGCGAAGTCTTGGTCGCGCGAGGTGATCGCGTCGTTCTTGTTTTGAATGTCTGCCATAGTTGTTCTCTTTTCTAACGCGTAACTACTATACGCGCATTAATTCTTCATGTCCTTAACACGTTTTATCGTTCGGGGGTTCACCGGGGTCATCATGACGTCATAGGGGGCGAAGGCCTCCGACGAGATGTAGGCTAAGCCCGAACGGACCATGAGCTCGACCGCCGGCCAACCGTCGAAGTCGGAGGCGATGATGGGCTTTTGGTATTTGAGCAGTTTCTCGACGAGGGAATGCAAATGGGAACGCAGACGGGTCGAAGAGCCTTCCACCGAGGCGTTTTCAAAGGCGAAGGAGCAGATGAAGTAATCGAAGGAGGAATAGAGTTTCGCCGGCAGCTGCAACTGGTTGGAGTTGAGGCAGAGGGCGACCTCATAACCTTTGGCCTTGATGGCGCGCATGTCACCGATGATGCCATCGTCATCGATGCGCTCGATGCGGGAGGCGATATCGGACTCGTCAAAGACGAGGATGAGGTGGGCGTTGCGTGCGCCGGGCAGCCTCGCGAAGGTCAAAAGCATGTAGCCTCGCTCCGCTAGGCGGACATTATAGAAGAGGCATTGATCCTCGCTCGGGCGTTCGGAAAGGAAGCGCTGGATGGTCTCTTTGGCGATGGTGTTGAAGAGGGATTTGTCATCCTCGGTGCGCATCGCGTAATCCTTGAGCTCGGCCAAGGAATCAAAATAAGTGTCGACCGGTTCGGCCTTGGTGAGATAGCCCATGACGCGCCCTTCGTTGACCGAGAAGACCGGACGGAATTTGTATCGGAGCCTCTTCTCGTTGATGATGCGCTCGACCTCGGTGCGGTAGGAAGAGTCGTCATTGAGGGCGTAGGATTTACGGCCGCGTTCATACCAAAGGGTCGGCTCTTTGTCCGCGAAGGCTTCCACCGCGAGCCGGCGGGCAGTCTCAATCACGGTCTCGGGCTCCTTTTGGAAATAACGATGCTCGGCCACGCCGCAACGCAACTCATAAGTGCTCGACAAACCGTTAAGCGAAAGATAACGGACGATCGCGTTGAGACAAGAACGGACGAGGTAGACCTCTTTGGCCTTTTCCTCGATGCGAAGGTCGACGAAGACGAGCTCGTTCCCCGAGGCTTGGAGGAGGTGGCGCTTGTTCTGTAAGAACGGGAAGAGGGCGTTTTTGAACTGGTTGAAGGCGAGGGGGTCGATCTCTTTGTCTTTGTCGGTGATCTTCTTATAGGCGAAGCGGAAGGCCATGGTCATGCCGCGCCTCATGCCGCCGAGCTGCATCGCTTCCTCCACTTCCTTCACGGTCGAAAGGCCGTGGTTGAAGTTGTTTCCCTCTTTGGAGGTGCCCATGTATTTGAGTAGATAGGACTGCATGTGGATGATCTGGCGTTCGCAGTCGACCGAATCGACCTGCAGCATGGAGAAATACTGCTTACGGGTATGGTTTTCTTGGATGTCGGTCTCTAAGTAGTCCGGAGCCTGCGTCGTCGGGTCGACAAGGGCGTTGATCCAGTTGATGACCTTCTTCTGCTCGCTGATGGGGAACTTCTGGTAGAACTCGCCGATCGTGCAGTGATGGATTTCCTTCAAGGAAGTGACGTTGAAGTATTGGACGTCGTTCTCGGCGATGTTGAGCACGAAGACGCGGACGGAGTTGGATTGTTCCTCGAGCACCCGGCGATAGGCTTGGTTACGCCGTTCGGTGATGTAGAAGGTGACGAAAACGGCCACCGCGGCGAGCACGAGCACCGCCAAGGAGACATAGATGGCCCAATTGGACACGAAATCGAGCAAGACGAAACCGTTCATCCTTAAAACAATATCACAATGTGATAAACCCAAAAACAAGCTTTGGATTGTTTGAATCAAAAACGGGTGGTATCATTTGCCTCGCCTGGAGAAATACCCAAGCGGTTGAAGGGGACGGTTTCGAAAACCGTTAGTGGATGCAAGTCCAGCCAGGGTTCGAATCCCTGTTTCTCCGCCAAAAGAAAAAACGCGGCCTGCGAAGGTCGCTTTTTTTCGTTTCCTTAACGGATGGGTGGCAAATAGAATCGGCCGTAGACGTGCTGCAATGGGAACACGTCGATGAAGGCCGCGGGATCGGCCTCCTTGATGACGCGGATGGTCTGTTTGACCTCATAGGAGGAGACGACCATCGTGAAGACGTATTTTTCCTTGCCGGTGAAGGCGCCCTTCCCTTTGACCATGGTTGCGCCATGGGGGAGGTTGCCGATGAGGATGCGGCCGAGTTCCTCCACCTCGGAGACGGCCTCGATCTTGAACTTCTTGTTGCGGACGTTGATCGCGTCGATAAGGAACATGCATACGAAGAGATAGAGGATGGAGAAGAGGGTGGCGACGAAGACGCGGGCGGCCTGCTCGGTGCCCCAGCCAACGTCGGAGATCGAGAAGAGGGTGAAGAGCAAAATGGTGCCCGCGTTGATGTAGACGGAATACTTGCCGACGAGCTTCGATTGCTTGAGGGCGATCCAGTAGGCGATGACGTCGATTCCGCCGGCGGAAGCGTCGACTTTATAGGCGATTGCAGACGAAATTCCCGTGCAAATCCCCGCTAAAAGTGCGCGGGTGACCAGTCCGCCATTGCTATCGACAAACTCGGAAATGCGGTAGAAAAGCGACTCGTCGGCATAGCGTAATAAGGTGGTGAAAAGCGAGGCCAAACCGACATTGATGAAGGTGAAGATCGCAAAGCGCTTGCCGATGCCGCGCCAGGCGATGATGAACACCGGGATGTTGATACCAAAGTACAAAACGGAATAGACGACGTCATAGATTCCGTTGTTGCTGATCGGGTGTCCGCCCACCCATTCGACAAAGGCGATGATGGTCTGGGAGATGCCCGAGACGCCGCCGGAGACGAGCTTGAGTCCACCGCTGCTGGTCAACGAATCAAGGTTGTTCGGCGCCAAGAAGGCACGGAAGCCAAAGGCGAAGATGAAGGCGGAGAGGGCGACGACCAAAAAAGCCCAGCCATTGGTGAGGACGCCCTTTTGGATCGGGTGGTCGTAGAAATGGTCCTCGACTTTTTTGCGCCAGGTCTTCTTCTTTGCCATAGAGCGACAAAATTATAGCCGAGTCGAAGGCGAATGAAAGAGGTTGCTTCCATTCACGCGGATAGGTCGTCTAGGCGCGCAAAGATTTGTTGCTCGCTAAAAAGGTGGGTGATATGATTATCGCGCTGTTTATAATAAACAGGACTATCCGGAGGTCTGTAAATGAACATCCTCAAAGCCATTAACGCCAGTTTCACCAAGTTCTGGCGCTGGATCAAAGAAACCGCTTGGGTTCAGCCTTTGCTCATCGTCGGCGGCATTTTCGCCATCATCTTCTCCATCTCCAAATTCCAAAAATGGTTCAGCGTCATGGCGGTCGGTTCGAGTTCCGGATATTTCACCTCCTACCGCATCTCGCTCGAGAATGAGGGCAAGGCCGGATTTGAGACCGACGTCGACAAATTCGCCGACACCATCAACGACTATTCCTTCAACGAATACGAATCCTATGCCGAGCTCAAGGCCGACCTCGACGAAGCCAAGGTCATCGAGACCTATGGCCTGAAGTATTACTTCATCATCGTCGAAGAAGACTGCACCGGCTGCACCAACGCCGAAGCCGCCTTCAACGTCCTCGACAAGGGCTGGAACACCTCCAACTTCCGCATCGAGGATAATGGCACCTTCACCATGCACTCCGTCTTCGCGGACCAGTCCTCCACCAACGACAACGACTACGAACTCGATGAGGACAAGAAAGCCTTCACCCGCTTCGTCAAGAAGTTCGACGACCGCGATCTTTGGGCCCGCGCCGCCGGACGTCTCATGGACTCCCCCTACCGTATGAACGCGTCCGTCTCCGAGAGCAAGTACGTGAACATCGAAAACGCCGAGTCCGCCTCCTGGGAAACCCCGACGATCTTCCTCGTCGACTGGACCGAAGCCGCCTTCAACGCCGGTCGTTATGGACTAAGCGAAGTCATCTTTGGCTTCACCTCCGGCACCGCCGACTACGATCGCGCCACCTTGCTCCAACAGATGTGGAACCACGTCCCGCAGGACGAGGAGAAGTCCTCCAAGGACACCACCAACCCCTTCCGCGCGGAATACCAAGCCTAAGGCAAATTAATTAACTAACTCGCGCCCCCGCGCGAGTTTTTTATTTGTTTACATGCGCGGTCACTATTGATTTCCGTTTGGGAAATAATCACAATTGCCTCCGGAAAGGAGTATTGGAAAATGAACAACAAAGTCATGGATGTGCTCCGCGGAGCCTTCATCATCGTCCTCGGCATCTTGTTGGCCGTGGTCGGCGTCGGTACCGCTTTGGATACCTATTTCGCCGTCACCTTCATCGTGTCGGGCGTCTTGTTGGTCGCCCTCGCCATTTATAGCACCGTCAAGAAATTGGAGTTCGGTACCCTCGGGTTCATCCTCGGTGGCATCCTGCTCACCCTCGCGACGGCGTTATTGCTCGGTAAGTTAAGCTTCGCCGTGCTCATCGACATCTTCATCTTTGGTTTGATGGGCTTAGGCTTCGGCCTGATCGCCGTTGGCATCGCCGCGTTAATCCGCCGCGATACCCTTTATGGCATCGTGGAGATTCTGGTCGGTGGACTCTTCATCCTCTTCACCGCCCTCTATCTCGGCATCCCCGAGTTCGCGCAAGCGTTCTGGATCATCGTCGGCGTGTTGCTGATCGTCCTGGGCGTCGCCATCATCCTCTTTGCCTTACTCGGCAAAAAACCGCGCCGCAAATAAGGCACGAAACCAAAAAGAGAGCCCGCGTTTGCGGGCTTTTCTTTACGTTTTCTTCGGTCAAATGCCTTTCTTTTCGTAGGCTTTCAGGACCGCGAGAGGGACGAGTGGAGCAATGTCCGCGCCATTGCGGCGGAGCTCGTTAACCACGGAGGAAGAGATGAATGAGGTTTCCGAACTCGCCATGAAGAAGACCATGTCGATGTCCGGTCCGGCGTAGCGGTTGGCGGCGGCGAGTTGGAACTCGTATTCGAAATCCATCACCGCGCGTAAGCCACGGATGATGTGCTTGGCGTTATGGAGGGCGGCGTATTCGACGGTGAGGCCTTCGTAGGAATCGACCTCGACCCCGGGGAGATCGCGCAACGTTTCTTTAAGGAAGGCGACGCGTTCCTCGGTGGTGAACACGGTTTTCTTGCCGCTATTGACGGCGACGAGGACGATGACTTTGTCAAACACCTTCATCGCGCGTTTGAGCACGTCGAGGTGTCCGTTGGTGAACGGGTCGAAGGATCCAGGGTAAATGGCGATTTTCATATCTATCTCCGCAGCAAGATGACTTTCGTCTTGCCATAAGTATATTCGCGACGGGAGGAAAACGCCTCGCTTTGGATCTCGATCGCGCCCTCATATTCCAAAACGACCGCGCAGCTATCTTTCAGTAGGCCATGGGCAAGGAGTCCGTCTAACGCCTCCTGATAGGATTCCTTCATCGCGTAGGGCGGGTCGAGGAAGGCGAGGTCGAACGGCTCGTTCATCCTCGAAAGTGCATCTTTAAAAGATGCGAAGATGACTTTGCCGTTATTATCCTTGAGGGTTTCGAGGTTCTTCTTGATGACGGCGCAGGCCTTGGGGGAAGCGTCGACGAAGGTCGCGGATTTCGCTCCGCGCGAAAGCGCCTCGATGCCTAACGCCCCTGAGCCGGCGAATAAATCCAACACGTTCGCGCCATAGAGGTAATCCTGGACCATCGACATCATGGCCTCGCGGACCATGTTCTTCGTCGGCAAAGTGCCCTCTTCGGGGGTGAGGAGGACGCGACTCCGGTATTTGCCCGAACCGACCTTAATCACGGGCACCCCCACAACCGCTTTTCTCGCGGAACGAATCGAAGAGAATTGCGTCGATTTGCCGTAACAGCCCATTCACCTCCGAAAAGAGGCGCGAATAGTCTTTCGCGGCGGGGCATAGGTCCAATTCGAGCTTGGCCTCGTGCAAGACCTTGAGACATTCCTTGGTCTTCTCGCTCTCCTCCCCTTCTTCCAGACGGGCGTAAAGATAGGCGGTGCGCGCCTCCTTTACTTTATTAAGCAATGTTTTGGCTTCCTCGTCCTGCTGCAGGCGTTGCTCGGCGGAACGGAGGTCCAAAGTCCTTTGGTCTTCCCTCATGGCTTCGCCGAGGTCGTTCAGATATCGCAGGGTACGCGTTTCCATAACGCAAATTTTAGCCTACATTCCTTGTGGAATGCTAGAATAGCCACATGCTGAAGATCGTCAAAGACAACATACCAACCCTCCGCCAGCGCTGCACCCCGGTGGAAACCCCGCTTTCGCCCGAGAACCAAGCGCTCATCGATGAGATGCTCAAATACCTTTTGCTCAGCCAAGACGACGCTTACCGCGCCAAACACCCCGACTGCCGCGAAGGCGTCGGACTCGCTGCCCCGCAAGTCGGCCATAACGTCCGCATGATCGTCATCTCCTACCCCACCGGCGATGAGAAGAACCCTTTGGTCCAATATCAACTCGCCAACCCGCGCATCGTCATGAGCTCGGTGAAGAAATGCTATCTCGCCGCCGGCGAAGGATGCTTAAGCGTCGACGCCGAGCACCGCGGCCGCGTCTACCGCGATTACAAGATCACCGTCCAAGCCTATGAGGCCAAACTCAAGCAGGACGTCACCATCACCGCCAAAGGATACGACGCCATCGTCTTGCAACATGAGATCGACCATCTTAACGGCATCCTCTTCTACGATCACATCGATAAAATCGACCCCAACAAAGAAATTCCCGGCTCCGTGGCCATCTAAACTGAAAACGCTATCATGTTATTTTTGACATAGAAAACTTGTTTTCTTGTCGCTTTGTCGATTATATTAATGACACAAGTTGATTCACACAGCCGTTCGGGCAGATGAAACCATTTGTTGTTTAGTTTGATTTATGTTACGCGAAACCCCCATTAAGATTTACGCCCTTGGCGGACTAGGTGAAGTCGGTAAGAACACCTATTGCTTTGAGACGGACCGCTCGATCATTTTGGTCGATGCCGGCGTCCGCTTCCCCGAAGCCACCCTGCCGGGCGTCGATTACGTCATCCCCGACTATTCCTACCTCAAGAGCAACCGCGCCAAGATCAAGGCGCTCCTCATCACCCACGGACACGAAGACCATATCGGCGGCATCCCTTTCTTGCTCCGCACCATCAGCGTGCCTGTCATCTACGCTCCGCGCCTTGCCGCGGCGCTCATCCGTCATAAGCTCGAGGATTCCCGTTTTAAAGACCCGGTGAAGATCGTCGAATACGATTCGAACACCGTCGTCCCCATCGAAAACGACTTCCTCGTCTCCTTCTTCCGCGTCACCCACTCCATCCCCGACTCCTTCGGCGTCTGCATCGACACCAAGGAAGGGCGCATCGTCGAGACCGGTGACTTCAAGATCGATTTGACCCCCGTCGGCCCGCATTTCGAAATCGATAAGCTCGCCAAGCTCGGCGCGGAAGGCGTCGATTTGCTCATGGCCGATTCCACCAATGCGGAAATCGAAGGCTACACCCCCTCCGAGACCAATGTCCGCGCCGGCGTCGAGGAAATCTTCGAAAACGCCCCCGGCCGCATCATCGTCTCGACCTTCTCCAGCAACATCAACCGTATCCAGCAGGTCGTTGAGGTGGCGATACGCCATAAACGCAAGATCTGCATCATGGGCCGTTCGATGAAAAACGTCATCGGCATCGCCCGTCAATACGGCTACATCCTCATCGACGATAGCGCCATCATCGAGGAGAACATGCTCCGCAACTACCGCATGAGCGAAATCTGCATCGTCTGCACCGGCAGCCAAGGCGAGTCCATGGCCGCCCTTTCCCGCATCGTCTCCGGCGACAACAAGAACACCACCATTTATCCCGGCGACACCGTCATCTTCTCGTCCAACCCGATTCCCGGCAACGGCGCCCTCGTCGACCGCTTGGTCAACAACTTGGTCAAAATGGGCGCGGACGTGAAGCAAAATTCGCTCGCCTTCTCGTTACATTCCTCCGGCCACCCCTCCCGTCAGGAACTCCGCTTGATGCAACGCCTCGTCCAGCCGAAGTACTTCATGCCGGTCCACGGCGAATACCGCATGCTGAAGCTCCATGGCGACATCGCGATCCAACTCGGACTCAACAAGGACAACGTCTTCATCTGCGATAACGGCGACACGCTGCAGCTCTTCAACCACGAAGTCTCGCGTATCGGCCATATCCCCGCCGACGACGTCTATATCGACGGCAATGACCTCGACGGTCTTTCCTCCACCACGATGAACGACCGCACCATCCTCAAATCGGACGGCTTGGTGACGATTCTCGTCAACCTCGATAACCGCGGCACGAAGATGATCGCCCCGCCGCAAGTCTATACCCGCGGCTTCTCCTCCTCGGAGCAGGCCCACGTCGTCCGCCACTCGCAAATGCGCGTCAACGAGGCCGTCACCGAATGCCTCTCCGCCCATCGCAACGGCGCCGCCGAAATCCGCGCGGCCATCCGTGGGGCGGTCACCAAATACATCGAACGCCGCACCGGCAGGAAACCCATGCTCATGGTGTTCCTCCTCAACGCTTCCAGGGATTATTGATCTATGTTCATCCTCGCCTCGGGCTCGCCGCGCCGCAAAGAGCTCCTCTCCAAATTGGTCGACCCCTTTGAGATCGTCGTCCCCGACGTGGACGAATCGATTTTGCATTTGCCCCCGAAGGACCTTCCCGCCGAGGAAAGCCGTATGAAGGCCTATGCCGTTTCCTCGCGTTATCCCAACGCGGAAATCCTCGCCTGCGACACGATCGTCATCCTTCATGGCGAAGCCTTGGGCAAGCCTAAGGACAAAGAAGACGCTAAGCGCATGCTCCGCGCCCAATCCGGCCAAAAGGAAATCGTTCTCTCCGGCTATACCTATATCGGCAAAGGCAGAGAGATCACCCGCTCCGTCGCGACCGAAGTCTATTTCAATGAGCTAAGCGACGAACTCATCGAGCGCTACCTCGAAGAAAAACGCCCCTTCGACAAAGCGGGGGCGTATGGGATTCAGGATGGTTATCCGTTGATCAAGGAGATCATCGGAAGCTACGACAACGTGATGGGCCTTCCTACGGAAGACATCGCCTTCCACGTCATTCGCCCGGGAAGATAGCCTTATTGACCTTCTCGGCGTCTCCCTTGATGACCAGGGTGAGCTTGTCCGACATCATGATGAAGCCGTCGACGCCGGCTTCTTTTAATTTCTCTTTGTCGACCTTCGCGTAATCGACGAGTTGCAGGACGATGCGGGAACGGACCAACGAATGGGAGACGATGTTCTCTTGCCCGCCTAACGCGGTGATGTAGGAAGAGGCGTCGATGACCCGTTTCGGAGCCTTGCCGCCCTTCTTTTTCCGCCGGAGGATGAGAAGAAGCGCGAAGGCGACGATAAGCAGGATCACCGCCGCGAGGGCGAGGGAGAGCCAGAGGGCGTTTTCTCTTAGAAAATCATTGAATTCTTTTACGCTAAGGACGTACATACGCGGTTATAATACTCTCAAATAGAGGATTCATAAAATGTCAAACGCCATCGAAATCGAAGCCAAGGCCCTCGTGTCGGCCGATGATTATCGCAAGCTCATCAAGCTTTTCCCTTCTTCCCCCCGCTACACGCAGACCAACTACTACATCGATTCAGATAACCTCATCCTCGCCGCCAGTGGCATTGCTTTGCGCATTCGCGAAAAGGCCGGCGCCTTTGAACTCACGCTCAAGACCCCGCTTAGCCAGGGCTTGCTCGAGAAAAGCGTCGCCATCTCGATGAACGAATTCTGCGCTTTGCGCGACTTCCACGAGTTCCCGAAGTGCGATTTGCTCCGCTTCCTGACGATGCTCGATTTCGACGTGGACGAGCTCAAGATCCTCACCTCGCTTTCGACCGAGCGCGTCGACGTCGAATACGAAGGCGGCCTCCTCTCCATCGACCGCAACGCCTATTCCGGCAAGGTCGATTACGAAGTCGAATTCGAGTTCAACAACATGGAGGGCGCGAAACGCATCTTGGGCGAGTTGCTCAAAAATAACGGCATCGAGTTCTCCTTCTCTAACGTCTCTAAGACCCGCCGTGCGATGAGCGCGATCGGAAAATAAGCCGCAATTTGCAAAGAAAAATGCGCGATTCGCGCATTTTTTATTCGTTTCTTGTATCGCAGGAATCGAACTTGGGGCATTCCTGACACGCTAGTGTGGCCAGCCGTTTCGCCCTAGGGATAAAGGTGCGGATCTCCTCGGAGTTATAACCGACTTGGAGGCGATGGTCGTCGATGATGATGGGACGTTTGAGGACCGAGGGGTTCTTCAAGACGAAGTCGATCAGTTCCGAGACGGTGAGGTCATCGAAGTCGACGTTGGAGTCCTGGAAGACCTTGGAACGGCGGGAGATGATGTCGTCGGTCCCGTTCTCACTTTTGGTGATGGCTTCCTTGACGTCTTCCGCGGTGAGCGAGGGCGAAAAGATGTTCACCGCCTCATAGGGGATGGCGTTCTCGTCGAACCACTTCCGCACTTTGCGGCAGCTCGCGCAACTTGGTGACACCAAAATCTTTATCATGGCAATAATTTTACACATCATGCCCGCGTTGTCTAAGGAAGTTTGCTTCCTTATGGCTCAGTGTTATGATTTAGCGCGAAAAGGAGACAGAACATGGCACGTATTCTCTCTGGCATCAAGCCCACGGGCAACCTGACCCTCGGCAATTACATCGGCGCTTTAAAACACTTCAAGGATTTTCAGGATTCCGGCGAGGTCTTTATCTTCATCGCGGACCTTCACGCCCTCACCTTGCCGATCGACCCGGAGTTCCTCCGCTCCAACACCCGCGACCTCGCGGCGTTCTATCTCGCCTCCGGACTCGACCCGAAGAAGGCGACCATTTTCACCCAGTCTTCCGTCTCCGAGCACGCGGAGCTTAACGCGATCCTCCAGAACTACCTCTACATGGGCGAACTTTCCCGCATGACCCAGTTCAAGGAAAAGTCCCAGCACATGAAGGATTCGGCGATCGGTCTTGGATTATTCGCCTATCCCGTCCTCATGGCCGCGGACATCGTCCTCTATGACGCGGACATCGTCCCCGTCGGCGAAGACCAAGTGCAGCACGTCGAAATCACCCGCGACCTCGTGCACCGCATGAATCAGCGTTATGGCGAAGGCACCCTTGTCTTGCCGAACTACAAGATCAACAAAGTCGGCGCCCGCATCATGTCCCTCTCCAACCCGGAAGTGAAGATGTCCAAATCCGACCCCAAAGGCGACATCTTCCTCCACGACCCCATGCCGGTCGTGCGCAAAAAGATCATGTCCGCCGTCACCGACATGGGCAACGAAGTGCGTTACGACAAAGAGAACAAGCCAGGCATCTCCAACCTCCTCACCATCTACGCCTCGTTAAAGGAAATCTCCATCGAGGAGGCCGAAGCTCATTTCGTCGGTTACCGCTATGGCGATTTCAAGCGCGAAGTCGCCGACGCCGTCGTCGCCGAACTCGAACCGTTCCAGCAGCGTTACCAAGCCATCATCGACTCGAAGGAATACCTCGAAGTCCTCCGCGAAGGCGCGAAAAAGGCGAAAGCCATCGCCGCGAAAACCCTTAAGCGCGTCCAAAAGGCCGTGGGATTGCTCGACATCTACAATGACTAAACCCCTAATCGTCGTGGATCTGGATGGCACCCTTCTTGATGAGAAGGGTTCTTATTCCGCGCGAACCAGGGATTTCTTCCGCAAACTAAACGAGGAAGGCTATCCCGTCATCCTCGCCTCCGGCCGCCCCTACCGCGCGATGAAGCGCATCTATGAGGACCTACGCTGCCACGCTCCGGTCATTTCCTATAACGGCGCCTACGTCTTCCACCCCCTCGACCCTTCCTTTCCCGTCTTCGAGGCATCGTTCGACGCGAAGACGATCAATCGTATCTACGACAAAACGAAGGGATACGTGAATTCGTTTATGGCGGAATCCCGCGAGATTATCTTCATCGACCATGAAGACCAAAACCTGGCTCGTTATTTCCCCTATTACGACATGGAAATCCGCGTCGGACCCTTATCGAGCACCGTGACCGAGGCGACTTTCACCTGCCTCTTCCGCTGCGACCCCAAGGACTTGGGACGCCTAAAAGAAGATTGCGATTCCATCGATGGGATCGCCTGGCGCGCCTGGCATAACTCCTATTATTCCGAGCTCTATATCCCTAACGCCCATAAAGGCGCCGCCCTGGCGTATCTTTTACGCGTCATGGGTCGCGACAAAGCGGACGTGTACGCCTTCGGCGATTCGGAGAACGACATCCCGATGCTTTTGGAGGCGGGTCATCCCTTTGCGATGACCAATAACCGCACCCCCGAGCTCATGTCCTCCTTCCCCTTAACGAAAAAACCCGTCGATGAGGACGGGGTCATGATGACGTTGCTTGAGGAACTGCCCTCACTTCACTTTTAGCGTCCTTAGGAATAATTTATGGTCGTCGCTCACGCGATAGGATTCGACGGCTTTTTGTATCGCCTTGTTATGGATCGAAGCGGAGAACCACCGCTCCTCGATAACGCGAACGAAGGGATCATAATTCTTCGCTAGGCCGGTCGCGAGATACCACGCGACCATCATCTCGACGTAATAATCCGTCAAACGAATCTCGCGGACTTTCCGAAGATGCTCTTCCTTGAAATCGTCGCCAAGATAATAGTTCATCAGACATTTCACCGCGTAACGGACCCGGTAGACCTCGTCGCTTTTTAGCCACGAATAAACCATAGGCAAAAGCTCTTCCTTATGTTTGTTTAGGTGCTTGTTGCAGATTGTGTCGCAAACGGACCAATTCGTCACATAGGGCAAAAAGGCATCGACGGAAGCGATAAATTCGTCGAAGTCCTTGATGTTATTTAGGCAGAAGGCATGGAGGATATTCTCTTCGTGATAACGATGCGGGAGCTCGCGCAGGAACTCCTCCCTCTGCCTTGCGTTAAGCTCTTTCGCGTATTTCTTCATGACCGGCAATCGGACGCCGAGGAAAGAACCCTCGTCGATGCCGGGGATCAAAGGCAATGTGAAAGCGCGGTACTTCGGGTCGGCGGAGTCGATTAGAAATGTTTGGATTTCGGTCATCGAATGGGGGTTATTTGATGCCGCACTGACGGAGCAAGTCGTTATAGATGTTCTCCGCCTTCTCGTCCAAGCCATCCTTCGAGGGGGAGACCACCTCGATATAGAACTTGACTTTGGGTTCGGTACCGGAGGGACGGACGCAGATGGTCGAGCCGTCCGAGAGGAAGAATTTGAGAACGTCCGAGGCGGGCAAACCGACGATCTCTTCCTTACGCCCATCGGCATAGGTATGCACGTCGGTGAGGTAATCGGCGAGTGAAGCGACGGGGATGCCGACGAATTCCTTGCAAGGCGATTCGCGTAACCCACCCATGAGGCGGCGCATGGTCGCGCTGCCTTCCATGCCTTCGAAATAGATATCCTTCAAGACGGCGTGATGGTAGCCGAAGCGCTGCTGGAGCGCGTCGAACATCTCGCCGAGGTCATGGCCGCGAAGATGATGGAACAAGGCCATCTCGGTATAGAGCAAGATCGCCTGGATGCCATCCTTGTCACGGACGAAATCGGCGGCGAGGCAGCCATAGGATTCCTCATAGCCAAAGACGAAGGTCGGCCTTTCGCCCTGATCCTCATAGTAACCGATGCGGTTGCCGATGAACTTGAAACCGGTGAGGAAGGATTCGGTCTTCACGCCATAACTCTCGGCGACCTTGCGGCCTAAGGAAGAGGTCACGATGGTGTCATACATGACGGGATTTTCAGGCAAAACCCCCATCTTTTTCTTTTCGCCGAGGATATAGTCGATGAGCAAAGCGCCGGATTCGTTGCCGGTGAGACGGCGGAATTCCCCGTCTTTTGCGCGGTAGGCCAAACCGCAGCGGTCACCGTCGGGGTCGGTCATGACGACGAGGTCGGCGTCATAACGTCTCGCGTATTCTAAGGGTAAATCCCAAGCGGAGGCGACTTCCGGGTTCGGCGATTTGGTCGCGCCGAAATTCGGGTCATGAACGCATTGTTCCGCGACGGGGATGATCTCATAGCCGAGGGAGGTGAAGACCGCCATCGCGCCTTCATAGGAGGCGCCGTGCTGCGGCGAATAGACGACCTTGAAGCCCTTCTTGTCGAGTTCGGGATGGACCTGAACCTTCTTGACGAGGGCATGGTATTTCTCATCGATGGAGGCGGGTAGGGTGATGACTTTCCCTTTCTTTTTCGCTTCGGGGACTTCGTAGGAAAGTTCGTCCGGCAGCCCGGAAAGGATTTCGAGCAAGCCGTCGACGAGGCTCGGGACGAACTGGCAGCCCTTCTCGTCGTAGATCTTGTAGCCGTTGTTGTTCTTAGGGTTATGGGAGGCGGTGATCATGATGCCGCCGCAGCACTTCTTCTCGCGCACGGCGAAGGAGAGTTCCGGGGTGGAACGCAGGTCATCGAAGATATAGACCTTGAAGCCCATACGGGAAAGGATGTCGGCGGATTGGAGGGTGAAGTCGCGGGAATGGAAACGGTTGTCGTGGCTGATGACGACGCCGCGGGAAAGGCCATCCGCGGGGAAAGCCTTCTGCAAATATAGGCCGAAACCGACCGTCACGCGGCCGATCGTGTGCTCGTTGATGCGATTGGTGCCCGGCCCGAGCACGCCGCGCATGCCACCGGTGCCGAATTCCGCGTTCTTGAAAAAGGCGTCGCTAAGCTCTTCCTCGTTCATCCCGCGAAGGAGCGCTTTATCTTCCTCGCTCACGCGCGGTGAGGCGAGCCAACGTTCGTAATTGCTTTTCACATCCATACTTTCTTCCTCGACTTTCCCTTATTTTGCATTACTCTCCGTAAGGAGTTCAATAATTCTATCCATTTCCTGGGGCAATGGGGCTTCGATCGTCTTACCCCGTAGTTTTTTCAAAGCGCCACCCACGTTGCCGAATGTGAGGGAATAGGCGTGGAGGAACTGTGATTCCAGACCGGTGAGGCGCTTGACCTCGCGGCATGATTCAAAGTCGCCGTATTTCTCATCGCCCACTAACGGATGCCCGATGGAGGCGAAATGGACGCGGATCTGGTGGGTGCGTCCGGTGACGAGTTCCACTTCCACTAACGTGTAATTCCCATATCGACGCAAAGGACGGTATTTGGTGATGGCGGTCTTGCCGCCTTTTTCGATGGGTCGCACATAGACGCGTCCAGATTGTGCGTCCTTCCATAACGGGGCGTCGATCGTGCCATCCTTTGGCAAATCGCCTAAGGCGAGGGCCAAATATTTCTTCTGTATTTCGGTCCTCTCCTTGAACAGCAGCGTAAGCTCTTTTAAGGCGGCGTCGGTCTTCCCATATACCACTAGGCCGGACGTGTTACGGTCAAGACGGTGGGCCGGGGAAGGCGTGAAGGCGGAATCGCTCGGATCGTATTCCCCTTTGAAGCAAAGGTAATCCAAGACCGCATTGCCTAATGTTTCCCGGACGCCCGTCGCGTCGCCATAGACCAATAAGCCCTTCGGTTTGGCGATGATGAGCACCTGATCGTCCTCATAGGCGATCGGATAGGGAAGGTCCTTCGCCGTGACGGGACGCGGTTTCTTGAAGTCCTCGAGCTGCTGGTCGGTGATATAGACGCGGACCACGTCACCCTCATGGATCACGAAATCTTTGGGAACCCAATGCCCATTGACCTTGATGTCTTTCTTACGGAAGGCTTTGTAGATGAAACCTAGCGGCGCTTCGGAGAAGTATTTCCGCACGAATTTCTCGATCCTTTGGCCCTCGGAGAGGCGGGTGACGACGATTTCCTTCATTTGCGCCGCTAGTATAGCATAACCATAGGTTATTTTTGTCATTGCGAGAAACATCCATTCCTCCTATAATCTTGCTTGCCCACAAATCAATGTGGAGGAATACCCAAGTGGTCGAAGGGGCGGGCTTGGAAAGCTCGTAGGCTTGTAACAGGGCGCTAGGGTTCGAATCCCTATTCCTCCGCCAGTAGGCAAATCACACCGCGAAAGTCCGATTCCGCGGTGTTTTTTTCTTCCAAAGGATTACAATGGATGCAACGGGAACGCACCAAGATAAACCTTGCGATACGCTTCTCGTTTTCCTCCGCCACAAAGGCGAAGAAAAGGCCCAAAGCAAACGCTTCAGGCCTTAGACCAACCTATGTTGGGGAAAGGAGGTCGGCCACCCTCCAAGGTTTCGGGGAGGGAAGCACTCACCATGGGCCCTACCAATTGCCTCGACGCGGGACCCTTTTTTCTTTTTAGGCGATGTCGTATCCCTTGAGGACTTTGGTCAAGGGGGCGATGGTCGACTTGATGACGCCGGGGGCGAAGGGATCCTTCATGTGGTCCTTGGTCACCAACGTGCGGAAGGGATATTTGCCGCCCATCTTGCAGAGCTTCAGATAACGCTTCCAGGCGAGTTCGTGGTTCTTACGGTCCAAATTGAAGAACTGGAAGGCCATGACCTGCGCCAAGGTGTAGTCGATGTAATAGAAGGGCGATTCGAAGATATGGCCCTGGGTGAGCCAACGATGGCCTTTGGCCAAGTATTCGTTGTCGCCATAAAGGGCACGCTTATACGGGGTGTATTTCTCCTCGAGGCGGCACCACTCCTCATCGCGCTCCGCCGGGGTGGCCTCGGGATGGAGGTAGACCCAGTGCTGGAACTCATCCACGGTCACGCCATAAGGCAGGAAGGAGATGGAGTCGGCGAGATGGACGTAGCGGTAACGCTCCGGGTTCTCGAAGAAGAGATGCATGTAGGGATGGGTGAAGAATTCCATCGACATGGAATCGATCTCCGCCCCTTCCATGGTCGGGCAACGGTAATCGGGGACTTTGATGTCCTTGCCCATGAAGCCTTGGAAGGAATGGCCGAACTCATGGGTGAGCACGTCGACGTCGCCGGAGGTGCCGTTGAAGTTGGAGAAGATGAACGGGACCTGGTGGATCGGGAAATAGGTCATGTACCCGCCCGATTGCTTGCCCGGACGCGTCTCGAGGTCGAGGAGATGGTGATCGGCCATGAAACGGAAATAGTGCGAGGCCTCGGGAGAGAGCTCGTCGTACATCTTCTTCGCACGCTCGATCTTTTCTTCGGTCGTGCCGATGGGAAGGGGGTTTCCTTCTTTGAAGGAGAGGGCGAAGTCATAGTACTGAGGCTTGCTTACGCCGATGCGCTTGAGCTGCTCTTTGGCGAGCTTGCCCGCAAGCGGGGTGACGGTTGCCGCGATCTGGTCGCGATAACCCGCGACGTCCTCTTGGTTATAGTCATAACGGCCCATGCGGAGATAGCCGAGTTCGACATAGCTCGCATAGCCGAGCTTCTTCGCCATGCGGTCGCGGACTTTGACGAGCTTGTCGTAGATGGCCTCGATCTCGTCGACGCGGGTCGAGAGGTAACCATAGAAGGCCTTGGAGGCTTCCTTACGGGTCTCGCGGTCCAAGTCCTGCATGAACTTGCCCATCTGGGAGAGGTTATAGGTCTGCCCGCGGAACTCAATTTTGCATCCGGCGATGAGGGTGGAATACTCGGTGCTGAGCTTATTCTCCTCCACCGCTTCCTCGATGATGCGTTCGTCGAAGGCGCGAAGCGAGAACTCGAACATCGTGAAGAGATGGGTGCCGAGCTTCTGCTCCAAATAGGGGCGGAACTTCGATTCGAGGATCGCTTTCTTCACCTCGTTATCGACGGCGCTGAGGGAAGGAAGGCCTTCGTCGAGCATATCGACGAGCTTCTTGTATTTCTTGTTCGTGGTGTCGCAGGTGTAACGGACTTGGATCAATTGGACCTGATCGCTGAGCTTATCACCCATCTTGAAATACTTCTTGATCGCCTTAAGCGCGTCTTCTTGGGTCGAGGCGGACCGAATCTCCTCGGCAATGATCTTGCATTGTTCGGTCGCTTTATTGAGGTTAGGGACGCGAAGCGGCCATTCCTCAAACGGGGGCAATGTCTTTTCTGCCATATTAGTTCCTTTCGTTGAATAACGGTGCGGCGGGGGCGCGGTCCTTTTTGCGGATGTTCTTGCTCAAAACCTTGTCGGCTTCCGCTTCCCCGTTAGGAGTAAGCATGAGGTAGCGTTCGGGATTTGACAAGGGACTATAGGCACGCAGGTAACCGTTTTTGAGCAAACGCGTCAAAATGGTCTTTATCTTACGCACGGACAAAGAGCAAAGGCACCCGTAGGTGCGCAGATACGAAAAGCGTTCCACCTCTTCGTCGCCGCGGATGAGATAAGCCACGGCGTTCATGGAAGGATCGTAACCTTCCCGCGCGATTTCCCGTACCGCGGCGAGGCATTTGCCTTCTTTGGCCTTTAGTTTTTCCGACGGACCAGTCCTCGCCATATGCCGATAATTATAAAGAAAGATCACATTAGTTGCCAAAGGCAAACGGGAATCCTAAAATAGCCCACATGAACGAAGAAGAAACCATTCGATTAATCGAAGCAACATTAGATAAAATCCGCCCATTTTTGCAGCGTGACGGTGGCGACGTCGACTTCATCGGTTTCCGCGATGGAATCGTCTATGTCACCATGGTCGGCGCCTGCCAAGGGTGCAGCTTCGCCCAGGACGACATCTCCGCCGGTGTGGAGATTATCATTATGGAGGAAGTCCCAGGCGTGCTCGCGGTGAAGACCGAGGACGTGCCTGAGGATATGCTCAAAGCCTATCTCGAGAAAAAGGCCGGAAAATAAGAAGGCAAAAAGAAAAAATCGCCGATCCGTGGAGGCCGGCGATTTTTTTCTCGTGGGTTACTCCTGGAACCAGCAGATGTGGTTGAAGAGGATGATGCAGACAAGGTCGGCGACCCAGCCGATGAAAGCCGCGAAAAGAATCCAGAGCACGGCAAGAACGATATGGAGAACGTTCTTGTTCGCGATGGCGCCGCCGAGACGATAGACACCCCAAATGATGTCAATGAACGGCAAGCAGAAGAGGATCTTAACGAGGCGGGAGCGCTCATCCATCCAGTTGCAAAATGCTTTCATGTTTTTCCCTCCTATGGACATAATCATAGTTCACTATGAAAAAAATAAAACCCAAACAGCGATGTAAGGGCTTTATTTGAGGTTATTACGCGGGTTTATTTGAACATCCAGGGCTGGCGTTTGTTGCCCATGACGTAGCCTTTGCGGTTATAGACGTCCTCTCGGTTATAGGTGAAATCCTTGCCGTCAGGTTCGCACATGAATCCGCCGGCCTCCTTGAGGATGAGGTCGCCGGGGGCGACGTCCCATTCTTTCGTGCCGGAAGACGAACGGATGAAGAAGTCCGCCTCCCCTTCCGCGATACGCGCGAACTTAAGGGCCGCGCCGGTGGGGACGGGTTCGCCTTGGAAATGGGTGGCGTTACGCTCCATGAAATCCGCTTCGCCCGGTTTGAAATGGGAAACGGAACGGAGGGAGATGAGTTTATCTTCGCGGGAGGAGACGTGGATGCGCTCGGCTTTGCCGTCTTTATCAAGGCGGAAGGCGCCTTGGCCTTTGACGGCGTAATAGGTGAGGCCGAGGACGGGGACGTTGATGACCCCCACCACGATCTCATGGTTCATGCACAGGGCGATGTTGGTCGTGAATTGGCCATTGCGGGAGACGAATTCCTTCGTGCCGTCCACGGGGTCGACGATCCAAAGACGCTTCGCGCTTAGCCTCTCGATGAAGTCGGTCGACTCCTCGGTGAGGAAAACGTCCTCGGGAAAGATCGAGTGCAAATACTTACGGATGATTTTGTCCGCCCTTTTATCGGCCTGGGTGACGGGGGAATGGTCTTCTTTGATCTCGACGTCAAAGGGCTTGCTATAGATTTCGAGGATGTCCGCCTCCGCTTTCTTCGCGGCGGTGATCGCGGCTTCTAGTTCACGCTCCAGCATGTTCCAAATCCTCCTTCTCGACGGTATTCATCATGTCGACGACCGCCATCATGTGCTCGACGCCGAGGGGGATGGTGCAACCGGAGGCGAAACGATGTCCGCCGCCGCCAAACGCCTTGGCGACGCCATGGACAGGATAGCCTTTATTGGAACGCAGTTCCACATTCACTTGGCCGTCCGGGAACTCCACGAAGAGGGCATAAGAGTGGTTTTCCTCGCAATTCGAGGACAACGAATTCACCAAATGGAGGGCTTCTTGCGCGGAAACACCGTATTTTTCATAGGTCGACTTGGCGAGGAAATAATAACGGACGGAGCCAGAATACTTCGCGCCGCGACGGATGCGCTCCTTGAGGCGGATGCGCTCCGGGGATTCGTAATAGGCGATCTTTAAAAGGGAGCGGGTGTGGATTCCCTTGCGTTTGAGGAGGTCACGGATTTCGAGGGTGCGGGCGGTCGTGCCTTGGTAGACGAAGCGACCGGAATCGGTGCACATGCCAAGGAACATCGCCTCGGCGGCAAGCGTGGAGATTTTCCAATTGTAGGCCAAGGCCATCTCGGCGATGATCTCGCAGGCCGCGATGCGGTTGGGGTCGACGACGGCGACGCCGTCAAACGGCTCGAGCTCGTTGTTGAGCTGATGGTGGTCGAATTTCAAAAACTCCTTCGCCTTAAACACGCGCGCGTCCTCTACTCTACGTAAGCAGGAGACGTCGACGAGAATGGCGAGGGAAGAGGCGATGGTCTGTTCGTCCACTTCGTCCATCGGGGCGAGGCGCTCAAAGAAGGCGGGCAACCCGGATCCGACCATGTAGACCTTCTTGCCGGGGAAATTGTCTTTGATCAGTTCCCTTAAGCCGAGCTGGCTACCGTAGCAATCGCCATCGGGCATAGCGTGGCCATAGATGGTGATCACGTCGTTTTGTTCGATGAGTTTTAGGGCGGATTCGAAGTTCAGCATATCGGTAACGCAATACAATACCCGTTTCACCGCCCACACGCAAAGAAAAAAGTGCGCCGGGTTTCCGACGCACTTCGGATTCGCGTTTCGACGATTAGAAGTTATTGCTCTGCATTCCGAGCAATTCGGCTGCGTTCTCGCGCGGCTTGCCTTCGCCCTCTTCGTCCTCATCGGACTCGTTTTGTTCGGGCTCGGCGCCGGTATCGCCACGGACGTATTCGTTGTATTCGGCTTCCTCGGCCGCGTCGACGGCGTCGGTGTCGCGCTCCTCGACATCGGTATAGACGTCGTTGACGTCGATATGGACCTTATCGTAGGTGTGGCGGACGCGGAGATCCCAAACGTTTTCGCCAAGGACGACGAAAGTGCCGGACATGGAGAGGTCGGTGTAGAACCTTCCGATGCGGGCTTCTTCCTCCTCGGGGGAGATTTCGAGTTCTTCTTTGACTTTCGCCCAAAGGTCGGCGAACTTCATTTCTTTCTTTTCGGCGGTGAGCACGCGCTGGGCGGCTTCGAGCATGGATCCTTCTTTCATTTTGCAGGTTTCCTTTCTATATCGTGGGTTATTATCTCACATCTTCTCGGGAGAAGAGACCCCTAAGATTCCCAAGGCGTTATGCAGGGTGATCTTGGCGGCTTTCACCAAGGAGAGACGTGAACGGGTTAAGGGGAGATTGTCGCGGTCGATGACGCGATTATGGGCGTAGAACTCATGCACGAGCTCCGCGAGTTTATGGATATAGGCGCAGAGGCGATAGGGGGCGCGCTCCCTGGCCGCGCCTTCGATCGCGTTACCAAAATCGGCGATGTGCTTGAGGATGGCCGTTTCGTAATCGTTGCTTAGCAACGCGCCGTCGCCATCGATCCCGATGTCCTGCCCTAGCGTGAGCAATGAGCAGCAGCGGGCGTGGGCGTACTGAGCATAGTAGACAGGGTTGGACGAGGATTGTTCCAAGGCCAGATTGTAATCGAAGTCGAGATGGGTGGATGGGGAGCGTTCGACGAAGAGGTAACGCACCGCGTCGACCCCCACTTCCTCCACGAGTTCATGATGGGAGATGGCCTTGCCGGTACGCTTGGACATCTTCACCTCGACGCCATCGCGGTAGGTCTTCACCATCTGGATGAGGTCGACTTCGAGGCGACTAGGATCATAGCCCTTCATGGCCAGGGCCGACTTCATGCGATTGATGTAGCCGTGATGGTCCGCGCCGAGGACGTCGATGAGCAAGTCATAGCCGCGCGCCATCTTGTCATAATGGTAAGCGATGTCCGGCATGAAATAGGTGTATTGGCCGTTGCTCTTGACGATCGGGCGGTCCTTATCGTCCAAGAAGGCGCTGGTCCTTAGATATGTCGCGCCATCTTTCTGATAGGTGTATTTCTTGAGGCCCTCGATCACCTTGCCGAGGTCGTACTTTTTACGGATTTCGGATTCGTAGGAGAAGCGATCGAAGTGGATGCGGAAGTTATCGAGTTCGTTCTTGATCTTCTTCAGCTCGGCATCGATGCCATAACGGATGAAGAAATCGTGGCTTTCTTGGTTATCGACGAGGTACTTGTCACCGAACTCCTCGCGGACTTGCTTCGCGATGTCGATGAGGTCGACGCCATGGTAGTCGTCATCGCCGAGGACGAGCGGCTCGCCATAGAGCTCGTGGTAACGGGCGCGGAGCGAGTTGCCCAAGTGCTCGACTTGGTTGCCGCAGTCGTTGACGTAATATTCGCGGGTGACGTCATAGCCGTCCCAGATCAGGATTTCGGCGAGGGAATCGCCAAAGGCTCCGATGCGGGTATGACCGAGGTGAATGTCACCGGTCGGGTTGGCGGAGAAGAACTCCAGGTTCACCTTCACGCCCTTTTTCACCTGACGGCCATAGTCGTCACCAAGGCGGAAGACTTCCGAAAGGACGCCAGTCATCGCGTCGGCGTGGAGGAAGAAGTTGATGAAGCCCGGGCCCGCGACCTCGATTTTGTCGATGGTCGGGTCGGAGATCCTCCCTGCGAGCTCCAAGGCGAAATTGCGCGGGATGAAGCCGAGCGATTTGCCATAGCGGAGGGCGAGGTTGGTCGCATAGTCGCCATGGGCGGGGTCTTTGCTGCGCTCAAGGACGACGTCGCTTGGGGTGAGCGAAAGACCATAGGCCTTCATCGCCTCAATCAATATGGATTTCAGTGTTTCTTCGTTGCTCATGGTCTAATCCCTTTCTACGAGTACGACCGCGTTGGTGCGGATCGCTTTGCCTTCCCCTACCGCATCGACTCCTTCGTTGGTCTTGGCCTTCACGCTGACAAAGTCCAAGGGCAAGCCAAGCAGGGAGGCAAGGCTTTCGCGGATGGTCTCGATGTGTGGTTTTAATTTCGGCGCCTGCGTCACGATGTTGCAGTCGACGTTGATGATTCGATAGCCCTTTTCTGCGGCGATTTCCACGCAACGCAGCATTATTTTCTTCGAATCGATGCCTTTGATGGACATGTCTTCCGGCGGGAAGACGTGGCCGATGTCACCCGAGGCGGTGGCCCCAAGAATCGCGTCGGCGATGGCGTGTAGGACCGCGTCCCCGTCCGAATGACCAAGCAGGCCATAAGGATGCGGGATGGTCACTCCGCCCAAGACCAAAGGGCGGCCTTCAACGAGGAGATGGATGTCTTCCCCAATACCGACGCGGATCATACGTTGAAGCGGAAGAAGACGACGTCGCCGTCTTTCATCCGGTAGTCCTTTCCTTCGATGCGGAGTTTGCCCGCCTCTTTCACCGCGGCTTCGGAACCGAGGAGTTTGAACTGTTCGAAGTCATAGCACTCGCACTTGATGAAGCCCTTCTGGAAGTCGGTGTGGATGATGCCGGCGCATTCGGGCGCGGTGGCGCCATTGGGGAAGGTCCAGGCGCGGCATTCGTCCTTACCGGCGGTGAAGAAGGTGGAGAGATTTAGAAGCTTATAGGAAGCCTTGACGAGTTTGTCGAGGCCGGATTCGGTCGCGCCGAGTGTGGCGAGGAATTCCGCGCGTTCCGCCGGTTCGAGGAGCGAGAGCTCATACTCGATTTGGCAGGAGACGGGGATGCATTGCGCCCCTTGCTCGGCGGCTATGGAAGCGACGGTTTGGTAATGCTTGCAAGAGAGGAGGTCGGAATAATCCTCATCGGAGACGTTTGCGACATAGAGGATCGGCTTCAGGGTCAAAAGGAAGAAGTTCTTTTTGGCGTAAGCGACCTGCTCCTCACTGAGCGATTTGCATAGACGCGCGGGAAGTCCTTGGGAGAGCGTTTCCTTCAAGGGAGTCAGGATCGCCATCTCATATAGGGCGGTCTTGTCCTTGCTTAGGCGTGCCTTTTGTTCGACGCGTCCGATGCGCTTTTCCACGGCGTCGAGGTCCGCCATCGAAAGCTCTAAGTCGATGATTTCGATGTCGCGCTTAGGGTCGACCGATTCCTCGACGTGGATGATCTCGCTCGATTCGAAGCAGCGAACGACTTCGACGATCGCGTCGGATTCGCGGATGGCGGCGAGGAATTGGTTGCCGAGGCCTTCGCCTTTGCTCGCGCCTTTGACGAGGCCGGCGATGTCATAGAACTCGAAGGTCGCGTTGACTTTCTTCAGGGGTTGGAACTTTTCGCAAAGATAGTCGAGCCGTTCGTCCGGAACGATGACCACGCCGGTATTCGGCTTAATGGTGGCGAAAGGATAGTTCGCCGCCTCCACGCGCGAATTGGTGATGGCGTTGAAGAGTGTGGACTTCCCGACGTTGGGAAGACCGACGATTCCGGCTTTTAGTGACATTGCATACCTCCTGCGGGCGAAAGCATTTTACGCTCACTCCCACGCGTATGAAAGCAAAAAAGAGAAAACCGGACGACATATTGTCCCCCGGTCTGTTCTATTGACTGAACGAATGCGTATCGCAATCGACTCTTAGGCGATCTTGGTCACCTTGCAAGCCCTAGGGCCACGAGTGGATTCTTCGGTTTCGAATTCGACCTGTTCGCCTTTCTCGGCAGTCTTGAAGTCATCCATCACGATGGCCGAATAATGGAAGAAATAATCTTTGCCATCTTCACCGTGGATGAATCCAAAGCCTTTTTCTTTGTCGAACATTTTGACAGTACCCTTCATGAGTGCTCCCTTCTTTATCTTGTTGTTCAAAGTACGGGGCAATGTTACACCGATTTATTGCCCTTCAAACCCACTCGGAAATACTTTTTTTCATTTTTTTCTAAGTAAATTGATAGAAATTCCCAACATAATAATCGCCGTGAAAATAACCCCGGCGATCACGACAGTCAATAATGGGGAAAAAGGTACATTTAAGGCGAGACGTGTATGGAAAGAGCTCGCCAAATATAGCTGTGTGAAAAATGCGGAACAGGTCACCGTCACCAGACTCCCGACGATGGCGACGACGCCATAAAGCCCGCCATAAGCGCAATACACCCGAATCACGTCTCCCTTGCTTAACCCGAGGACGTGGAAGAGTTCCGCCTCGGACCTATTCTCACCGATCGTGATGGTCATGACGATGAGGAAGAGCAACGCGGACATGGCCAAAGCGATGAAGGAGAAGGCGGTCAAAATGGTCCCGACGTAACTTAACGTCGTCTCGATGGACGAAGCGATCTCCTCGGCGGGGTTGGTGAACTCATAATTCGGGAAGCTTTTCTCTAGGGTTGCCACCACTTCTTTGGGCTCGCATCCTTCCCGTAACGAAAACACGGCCCCGTAAGGCTCCAAGGCGAACGAGGACACGCCGAGGGAAAGGTAGAAGTCCACCGTCCAATCGTCCGCGACAAAAAGCGTGTCGTAGTCGCATCTTCTCGTCCCCACCACTTTCAAGGCGGCTTTGCCAAAGCGTCGAACAAAGATCGTCCCCACTTCCTCCGCCGCGATTTCCGCGGCCACGTATACCTCTTTTGGCCTGCCCCACGCTTCATATAGATCGGCGGAAATCATGCATTCTTCCACCCCGATCGGAACCGGTGATGGGCCACTTAAATCCGAGCTGATCCGAAGCCCTCCCACACCCATCCGGAATACCGAGCCATCCTTTGTCCCCTCGATCTCCTCGCCGGGCAAAAATGCGCTTTCCCTCGGCAAATCGCTATAGGCATCGATCACCTGGGTCGCCCGCTCCTCGTCGATGCAAAGAAAGAACTTTTGGGCAAAGCCCATCACCACCGAACTCGACTCCGCGTAATAGGAAGCTTGCGTCACCGGTTCCCTCCCCACGATATCCTTTGAGATGGCCATGCATTCGTCCAAAGTGGAGAAACCGACCCCGGTCTTGTCCGCACCATAAAGGAAAAGCCGGTCGACCGATAACTCTTCGGGGCTTTGGTAAATGGAAGGGTTATGGGCATAGCCTCCCCGTTCATAGATGAGGTGCCCCAAGTTCTCGTCGCGTCGGGCGAGGCGGACAAAGTCCTCGATCGGGCAAGTCAGGCTGACAAAGGGAATTTCAAAGACCCATTGCGGGTTCGGCGTCTCCTCCGTTAGCGAGGAACGGAATCGGAGCTGGTCGAGGAAGATCTTCCGGTTCCACCGATGGTCGAGATGAAAGATACACGGTGTCTCCGTTTCCACCACCCCGACCACGGAAAAAAGCTCTTGGTCATCAAAACCGATTTCATAATTCGCGATGTTGAGGCATAGGGTCAGACCATGTGCGTCGATATAGTCACCCAGCGATTGATAATCACGGAGAATATGAAGATTCAGGCAGGTCGTGAACATGTTTTGATAGGGAAGGCCAAGGACGATTTGGTCTGCGTAGAGGATGGCCGGAGTCCGAGGATAGACCATCGGGGAAACCTCATTGTCGAGCCAGCGGAAATCGTTGATGGAACGGACGCTAAAATCGTCGAGCCGCACCGTCTCCACCCCAGAGGAATACGTGAAGTCGTTTCGGTCGATGAACCAAGATTCGTAATCCATATGCAGATCCGTACCATAGTCGCGGACCATGTCACCATATTCCTCCACGATGTATTCGCATTCGTCGAGCCCCGCCCCATAGACGGCGCCGATCGGAGAGTCGTTGCCGCCGCGAGGCATCATCACTAAGGCATTCGGAGGTACCAGGCTACCTAAGGCGTTATTTAGCTCATCCGAGATTGAGGAGGAGATATACGTTGCTAAGCCTAACCCGGATAAACCGATAGAAATCGCGGCCTCGGAAATCAAGGAACGCCATTTCTTGGCTTTCGCCGCTTGGAAGGCATGGGCCAGCAAAAACCGGAAGCTTAGGTGAGGAGTTCGTTTTCTTTCACGTAAGAAGAAAGAACGCGGCGGAGACACTTTGACCTGTTCGGCACACTTTCCCTTGGTCTCGATTTTCCCATCGCGGATCGTCAAAACCTCGTCGCAGTATCCGCGGGTGAGCTCTTCGTCATGGCTCACGACCACGACCAGGCGTTCAGAAGAAATGCGCCGGAGCAAGGCAAACACTTCCTCCGACCTTTTGGCGTCGAGTGCGCCGGTAGGTTCGTCACAAAGCAAAACCTTGGGGTCGTTACAAAGGGCGCGGGCAAGGGCGACGCGTTGTTTCTCCCCGCCGGAAAGGGTGTTTGTCTTTTGCTTCGCCTTCTTCTCTAGCCCAAAGAAGGAAAGCAAGTCATGAACCTTTCTCTTCTTCTTGGCTTTGGGCGCTTGATATATGGCGTCGGCGATAGCCATCACATTTCCCTCGACCGTCTCGAGTTCGAGGAGTCGGAAGTTCTGGAACACGTATCCGACATAGCGCAGACGAAAGCGACGCCTCCTGCCATCCCCCATCTTTTTGTAGTCCTTGCCTAGCGCGAGGAACTTCCCCGCGTATCCGTCATCGAGTCCGGATAGGATGTTGAGAAGGGTCGACTTCCCCGATCCAGACGGACCGACGATGCCGACCATGCCACGAAGAGGCAAATCCAGATCGATGCCCTTAAGGACGACCGTCGATCCGAATGCCCGCCTCAGATTACGGGCTTGAAAACAAAGCCTACTCATCGCGAAGTTCCTCCGCTAACGAGATCCGCTTGTTGACCGCAATCGGGATCACTGAGGCGATTAAGCCAAAAATAATCGCACCGACGACTAAGGCGATCGGCACGAGATAAGGGATGCCCAAAAATGAGCCTAGCGGCATCTTCAAAAGGTCATGAACATCGAATTGCCGTAACAGCAAATGGTTTAAAAAACGTTGCAAAAACGGGCTGAATATCAAAGAGAACGCCGCAGAAAGCGCGCATAATGCAGCAGATTCCATTATATAGATTGAAAACGCCTCGCCTCGCTTTGCGCCCAAGACCAAAAGCAAGGCCGACTCCTTCTTTCCCTCCACAAACGAGGAGAAGGAAGCCATCCCCAATATCAAGGCCAGGCCAATGAAGGCAAGGCAAACGAACAGGGACAATGAGGACACGAAAGCGCTGGAAAGTGAGGAAAAGGATTTCCATAGCGAATAGGCATCGGAGGTTAGTTCCAGGTCCGAATCCCCTTTCTCAATGAGGTGATAGACCGATGCGACTTGCTTTGGGTCGCTAAGGAACATGAGGCGGTCATAGGAGGCGTATGGCGAGTCCTCGCTTGAGGTTCGAACGAAGGAGACAATGTCCTCTGAATCCCCGTTCTCGTCGATCAAGTCGATCGTCGATAAATGACGTTCCAATAAGGGCAAGGAATAGTAGACGCGCGGGACGTTGAGGAACCCGAATTCCTTGACGACCGCCACGAGGCGTAGCTTCGCCTCGACGAACACTTCGTTCCCCTTGCCGCCGAAAGAAACCGTCGAGCGCTGTGAAACCACCACTTCCTCGCCAAAGCATTCTTTCCCATAACGGCGGATGAATTCCTCGTTCACCACGCACTCGTCGAATCTTAACCCCGAGGGTTTCTCTCCGCGCGAGATCAATGTATCGCCATGTTGCGTGAGGGTGATGTCCCATATCGGGCAGAACGAACACGGCTCTTTCACGTCTTCCCCGATGCGAAAAGGCATCGCCATGGGAAAGAAATATCCGTAGTCCGGCGATAACTCGAAGCCGCCAAGCCCGCTTAGCTCTTCCCGCGTCTCCTCCTCACTGGGCGAAGTCCGTTTAACCAAAGTCAACGTGGACCCAGGCAAATGGACCTCGCTCCTACGGCTGACTTTGGCGGAAAGGTAATTGAGGGTGTTTTGCTGCTCCGCCTCCATCGCCGGCATGTTGCCCTGCAGATAGCCAAACCCCATGAGCAAAGAAAGGAAGCCGACCATGCCCGCGAGGAAGCACATCGAATCCTTGAAGGCGTTGCGTTTCAGGTTCCTCCAAAAGAAAGTCCATAGCCATCCGTGGCGCCGTCCTTTTCTCTTCTTGGGTTCCCGTTTCGTTTGGGAAGCGTTTAGGGCCCCGCTCACTTTCCCATCCTCGATCCAAAGGCGCTTATCTGCATAGACATCCACCAAAGCCCGGTTATGGGAAACCATGATGACGAGGCGGTCCTTGGAGATGCGCTTAAGGGCATCCATGACTTTGATGGAATTCGTTTCGTCAAGCGCCCCGGTCGGTTCGTCGGCGAATACCACCCTAGGATCATTGATGAGTGCCCGGCAGATCGCGACCCTCTGCTTTTCGCCTCCAGATAAGGCTTTCACATCCCGATGCGCGAGATCTTTTAGGCCGAACGATGCAAGAAGCGCGAGCGCCCGTTTCTTTCCCCCACCCCTCATCTTCGCGGGCAAGGCGACGTTATCCACCACGCTCATGCCGTCGATGAGGTTGTAATGCTGAAAGACCATCCCGCCATATTCGCCGACGAAGGGCAAAGCGCGGCGAGAAACCTTTTTGCCAAGGTAATAGACATTCCCAACCGAGGGATTCTCGATGCCGGACAAAAGGTGGAGCAACGTCGATTTGCCTGACCCGGATTTTCCCTCGATCGCGATGAGGCCGCGATCTGGAAAGCGGATGGAACAAGGGCGTAACGCCCAAAAGGGCCCGCTTGAGGTTTGATATCGTTTGCCGATGTGGCGAGCATGGAGCAAGTACATAAAAAGCCTCCTACACCTACGTATAGGAAGCTAATTCGGTTTTTTGCTCAAAAACTTAATCTTTTCCCGGTACCAGCGGGGCTTCGTGATGGACGAGCACCTTCTTGATCTTCCCGTTGAACTTGTCGCGGTCGATCATCATCACGTTGCCACAACCGAGGCACATGATCTTTATGTCGGCGCCGACGCGGACGATCTGGAATCGCTTGCTACGGGCGAAGCAAGGGTGGGGACGCTTCATCTCCACCTCGTCGTAAAGCTGGTATGGGATCACCGTCATAGCGGCTGGTCCTCCATCTTGACCGCGGCCGGGACCTTGGGGAGGCCTGGCATCGTGAGGATCGCGCCGGTGAGAGGCACGACGAAACGGGCGCCGGCGGAAAGATTGACCTCGCGGATGGAGATGGTGAAGCCACGCGGAGCGCCGAGGACCTTCGGGTCATCGGTGAACGACTGCGGGGTCTTCGCGATGCAGACATAGGCGTCGCCATAACCGAGCTTCTCGTATTCCTCGATTTGGGCCAAGGCCTTCTCGGAGTACTCGACTTTGCCGGCGTGGTAGATCTTGGTGCAGATGGTCTCGATCTTCTCCTTGATGGGGGATTTAAGATCATAGATCGGCGCATAATGGGACGGCTTTTCCTTCAAGGTCTTCACGACCAAGCGGGCGAGTTCGGTGGAACCTTCGCCACCTTTGAGGAAGCCATCGAGGAACGCGACGGGGAAGCCCTTTTTCTCGCAATAAGAGCGCAATAACGCGATTTCTTTCTCGGTGTCGGAAGCGAAATGGTTGATCGCCACGACGACGGGGAGGCCATATTGGATGAGGTTTTCGTAGTGGGCTTCGAGGTTATCCAAACCTTTCTCGAGCGCCTCAAGGTTTTCCTCGGTGAGCGACTCGAAGGCCTGTCCGCCATGCATCTTGAGCGCGCGGATGGTCGCGACGAGGACCGCGCAATCGGGATGGAGGTTGCCCGCGCGGCATTTGATGTCGAGGAACTTTTCCGCGCCAAGGTCGGCGGCGAATCCGGCCTCGGTGATGACGATGGGCGAAAGCTTGAGGGCGAGACGCGTCGCTAGAAGCGAGTTGCAGCCGTGGGCGATGTTGGCGAAGGGGCCGCCATGGATGAGGACGGGGTTGTTCTCAAGGGTTTGCACAAGGTTCGGCTTCAGCGCTTCCTTCATGAGGTGCATGATCGCGTGGGAGATGCGAAGGTCGCGGAGGAAGATGGGCTTGCCGTCCAAATCATAGGCGACAAGGATCGCGTTGACACGGTTCATGAAGTCCTCTTCGCTCGTGGCGAGGCAAAGGATGGCCATGAGTTCGCTCGCGACGGTGATCTGGAAATGGTCTTCCCTGGGAGTGCCCTTGGGATCGCCGCCGGCGACTTCGACGTTGCGTAAGGCGCGGTCGTTCATATCCATTGCGCGCTTCCACATGACGCGGCTAGCGTCGATGCGGAGGGGGTTGCCCTGGTAGATGGAGTTATCGATGATCGCGGCGATCAGGTTTATTGAAGAGGTAAGCGCATGCATGTCCCCGGTGAAATGGAGGTTGATGTCCATGCTCGGGGCCACCGAGGCGAGTCCGCCGCCGGTCGCGCCGCCTTTGATGCCAAAGACCGGGCCCAAAGAAGGTTCGCGTAAGCAAAGCAGCGCCTCCTGCCCGATCTTGGCCATACCCTCGGCGAGGGCGATGGAAGTCGTGGTCTTGCCTTCGCCGGCTTTGGTCGGGGTGATCGCGGTCACGAGCACCAATTTGCCGTCGGGGTTGGATGAGACTTTGTCGTAAAGGGAATAGTCGATCTTGGCTTTGTATTTGCCATAGGGCTCCAAGCAATCCTCAGGAATGTGGGCCGTCTTGGCGATTTCAGAAATGGGTAATAAAGGCATGGTGTCCTCCTGCGTAAAACAATTCTAGATGAGTATATACCTGCGCGCGTAAGTTTCTACGGCAAGCTGGTTAGTTTGAGGCGATGTCCCTCAGGATATCTTCCTCGCCATCGACCCAAGTCAGGTCGAATTGGTGACGGAACCACGTCATTTGGCGCTTGATGTAATTCCGCGTGTTCTTCTTAATCGTTTCCTTTGCCTCTTCTAGACTGATCGACCCATCGAGGTAAGGATAGAGTTCCTTCACGCCGATCGCGCGGAACGCCATCGCGTCCCTGCCATATTTCTCGATGAGGGGGACAGTTTCTTCGAGTAAGCCGTCCTCGAACATCTTGTCCACGCGGCGGTTGACTTTCTCATAAAGCTCCTCGCGGTCTCTGTTAAGACCATAGAAGCGCACCGGATAAAGCGGCTCATGGTTTTGTTTTTCCTCGATCGCGCTTTTGGCTCCCCTACCTCCGATGCAGATTTCGATCGCCCTTAGGACGCGTTGGCGGTTGTTGGGGTGGATCTTCTCCGCGGAGATGGGGTCGAGTTTCTTGAGTTCCTCGTGAAGGGCGAGGTTATCCAGGGCGATGTATGGCCTCATATCGACTTGCGAAGTCGGGGCGAAGTCATAATCGAATAAGGCCGCTTTGATATAGAGGCCCGTACCGCCAGCGATGATCACGTCCTGGTTTTTCTCCAGGCAAAAATGCAAGACGGAACGCATGTCCTCCTGATATTCCGCGACGTTATAAGAGGAACTTAACGGCACGAAGTCATAGAGGAAATGGGGTGATGCCTCGCGCATCGCAAGAGTCGGTTTTGCCGTCGCGATGCTTAGCTCTTGATACACCTGAAAGGCGTCGGCGTTGATAATCGCGCCGCCGCGCTTCTTCGCCAGGGACAAAGCGAGTTCGCTTTTCCCTGAGCCCGTCGGTCCGGTGAGAACGATGATCACGCGAGTTCCCCCATCACTTCTTCGAGCATCTGACGCACTTCCTCGCCACTATGGACGAGATTGAGGAAACACGGATGGTTCTCATATTGTTCTTTGAGCGAGGCGTAGTCTTTCTTCGCTTTGGCGTAGCCGAGGTCGTCGCCTTCTTTGGAGGCGCGCATCATTTCGCGCTGGGCGGCCTCGATCTGGTCGCGGAGAGCTTGCGCCCCCTCATCTTCCTCAAACGCCTTTTTGCAGGCGAAATAGCGCTTGGCGCATTCTTCCTCGAGTAGCGACGTCTTAAGGTCTTTGGCCAAGGAAATCCAAGGGTCCTCAACCAAGGAACCGATCATCGAGAAGGTGTGGGATTTCTCGACGCGCACGTCGACGATATGGCCACGCAAAGCCTTGGGTCCTTTGAAGTGGATCAGCTTGCCGTTTTCGGCGTAACCGGAAAGAACGCCGGGATCCTTTTTGCTCGGACCGTCGACGAGGACGGCATAGGTTTTGCCGATCATCTTTTCCGCGTGCTCAACGACGCCGTTCTCCACCACTTTGAGTAAGCGCATGAAACGCTCATGCTTGTCCGCGTCGGTCACGTCGTCGACCATCTTCGCAGCAGGGGTTCCTTTACGTGGCGAATAGATGAAGGTGAAGGCCGCGTCGTATTTGACTTCCTCGCATAAGGACAGGGTGTCGAGGAACTGCTCCTCGGTCTCGTTGGGGAAACCGACGATGATGTCGGTGGTGATGGCGCACTCAGGCATTTTCGTGCGGATTTTGCGCACCAAATCCAAGTATTCCTCTCGCGAATAACGACGCCCCATTTTCCGCAAAACCTCGTTATTTCCGGATTGAACAGGCAAATGGATGCACTTCATGATGTTCGGGTATTTCGCGATGACGTCGAGCATCTCCTCCGAGAAATCCCAGGGGTGGGAAGTCATGAAACGAAGGCGCTTGATGCCAAGTTTCGCCACCTCTTCCA
Source organism: Erysipelotrichaceae bacterium (assembly GCA_015058945.1). Lineage (GTDB taxonomy): Bacteria > Bacillota_I > Bacilli_A > RFN20 > CAG-826 > Alloenteromonas. The sequence continues at coordinate 224,570 of SVBF01000007.1, forward strand.
AGATGGAGGCGAACGAGGTTCCGTCGCCGAAATCCTTGCCGTAGGAATTGACGTTCTGGCCGAGGAGCGTGATCTCCTGATAGCCGTCTTCCACGAGCTTGCGGCATTCCTCGAGGATGTCCTCCTTGTGGCGGGAACGCTCCCTGCCACGGGTATAGGGCACGATGCAATAGGTGCAGAACTTGTCGCAGCCATAGGTGATGTTCACATAGGCCTTGAATTCGTCGAGTCGGGTCGAAGGAAGGTTCTCGACGATGTCGCCGGGGAAAGACAAGACCTCGACGATGTCCCGTTTCCTGCCGAGATGCTCGTCAATCAAATTCAACAAACTCGACACGTTATGGGTGCCGAAGATCAAATTGACGTAAGGGTAACGGGACATGATGTCCTCCGCCACCTTCTCCTCCTGCATCATGCAACCGCAGACGGCGAGGAGGAATGAGCGGTCCTTCAAATGGTTGGCCTTGAATTTGCCGATCTCGCCATAGACCTTCTCCTCGGCATTTTCGCGCACGGCGCAGGTGTTGATGATCGCGATGTTGGCCTCATCTTCGCTCTCTGCGGGCAAAAAGCCAGCCTCTTCCAAATAGCCGGCCATGATCTCTTGGTCGCGGACGTTCGCCTGGCAGCCGAAGGTGCTGATCCAGTATTTTCTGCCCCTAGCGAAGGCTTTCACCTTCTCGGGGACAATGATTTCCTCACGACGCAGACGCGGCGAATCGACTCGATTACGCGCCTTGGACATATCGGGCAAGGACTTATAGAACTTCTTTCCCATAGACTCTCTCCTTCCCATCGACGTAGAACAGCGGCACGATGCGTCTCGATGCAAAGGTTTCCTCGTCGATGTCGATTAAGACGGCGTTGACGCATTTGGGGCAATCCTCCTCGATCTGCATCGGGTTCGGATCGCCAAAGATGATGCGGTTCACGACGGATTTCGGCTCGAAGCCGATGACGGATTCATACGCGCCACACATGCCGCAATCGCTGATGAACGCGGTACCTAAAGGTAATATGCGCGCATCATTGGTTTGAACGTGGGTGTGCGTGCCGATCACCGCGCTCACCTGCCCGTCAAAATAATGGGCGAAGGTCGATTTCTCGGAAGTGGATTCCGCATGGTAATCGACGATGACGACGCCTTCGGGAACGCTCGAGAGGACGTCATGCATCGTCACGGTGGGCGAGGCGACCTCCTCTTTCATGAAGGCGGTGCCGAGGACGTTGACGACGGTCACGGCCACCCCGTTGATTTCCAAGGTGATGTAGCCGGCACCGAAATCATAATCGCGCACGTTGACTGGACGAATCAGACCGTCGATCTCTTCGATGAAGTCATCGATGGAGGAACGGTTATGCCAGTGGTTTCCAAGCGTGATCACGTCCACCCCCGCCTCTTTGATCCGTTCCGCATCGCGGTAATTAAGCCCGAAACCACGCGTAGCGTTTTCGCCGTTAGCGATGATCAAATCGGGCGAAAAAGATTCCGCCAATAAAGGCAAAACGTCGGAAACCGCGGTGATTCCCGGGTTTCCGACGATATCTCCAAAGAAGAGGATTCTCACCGCTACTTCGCGGTTTCCACCGCGCGGTATTCGCGAATGACGGACACTTTGATCTGTCCGGGATAAGTAACCTCCTGCTCAATCTTTTCACGGAGTTCCTGAGCCATGCGGACCGCTTCGGCATCCGAGACTTTCTCGGGGATGACCATGACGCGGACCTCACGACCGGATTGCATCGCGTAGGCTTGGGAGACGCCGTCGAAGCTCTTGGCGAGGCTTTCGAGCTGCTCGATGCGCTTGACGTAGGTCTCCAGGGTTTCGCTGCGGGCGCCGGGACGGGCCGCGGAGAGGGCGTCGGCCGCGGCGACGAGGTGGGCGATGACATAACGCGCCTCGGTATCGCCGTGGTGGGATTCGATGGAGTTGACGACGACATCGTTCTCACCGTATTTCTTCGCGAGTTGGGCGCCGAGTTCGACGTGGCTGCCCTCTTGCTCGAAGTCGATGGATTTGCCGATGTCGTGGAGCAAGCCCGCGCGACGGGCGAGGTTCACGTCGAGGCCGAGTTCGCCGGCCATGATGCCGGTGAGGTAGGCGACTTCCATCGAGTGGGTCAAGCCGTTCTGGCCATAAGAAGTGCGGTAATGGAGGCGACCGATATAGGAGACGAGTTCGCGGTTGATGCGCGGCAAGCCGAGCTTGAAGCAGGCTTCCTCGCCGTACTTGATGGTCGATTCCTCGACCTCCTTACGGCATTTCGCCACCACTTCCTCGATGCGGCCGGGTTGGATGCGGCCGTCCTTGACGAGGTATTCGAGGGTGCGGCGGGCGATTTCGCGGCGGATGGGGTCGAAGCAGGAAACGGTGATCGCTTCCGGGGTATCGTCAATGACGAGGTCGACGCCGAGCTCGGATTCGAGGACGCGGATGTTGCGACCTTCGCGTCCGATGATGCGGCCCTTCATTTCGTCGCTAGGCAAGGCGACGACGGAGACGTTGCGCTCGGTCGTGACGTCCTGCGCGTACTTCTGACAGGCGAGGGCGAGGAGGTCGATGGCTTTGGCCGAAGCGGTTTCGCGCGCTTCGTCCTCGGCGTTTTTGATGTAGGCGGCGATTTCCATGGCCATCTTGGATTCGACGCGGGCCATGATTTCGTCGTGCGCCTCCTGGGTGGACATGCCGGCGACCTTCTCGAGTTCTTTGAGGATGTCATCGATTTTGGCGTCGAGTTCCGCGTTGCGTTTCTTGTAGGATTCGATGCTCTGCTCGAGTTGGGCCTTCTTGTCGTCGAGGGCTTTCTCTTTGTCGAGCAAGGCGTTCTCACGGGCTTCGAACGCGTCTTGGCGGATGGAGAGTTTCTGCTCTTCCGCAGCGACTTCGGCACGGCGGTTGCGGGCTTCGTTCTCCGCTTGTTGGCGGATTTCAAAGGCGGCTTGCTTGGCATCCAGTTGGGCGCCTTTGACCAAGTGTTCGGCCTTGATCTTGGCTTCCTTCAGGATTTCCTGAGCGCCTTTCTTGGCCTTCTTGCTACGGAAACTGAACAAGAAGAAGAGAACCGCGAAGGCGATAGCGATCACGCCAACGACGATGCTAACGATCAATAACGCGGTCTCCATTGAGGATAGTAATACGTACATACGTTGCTCCTAATTAACCGAAAGTAGACGCACCCACTCGTGTTCAAAGACTAGGACCTGACTATGTATTCACCGGCTTGGCCGGACATTCCCAGAATAAGATGGATTGGGCGGGAGTACCTTAGGTACGGAGGTATTGTATCAATCCTTTTTCATGAAAGACATAACGGATTTTCGGCAAAAGAAAAAGGGGCGATACGTGTATTTGAATTTCGGCAAAAGAAAAAGGGACACCGCATGATTGTTGGTGTCCCGTTATGTCTCTACTTCGAGGCGTTAAGGAAGGATTCGCGAATTTGGGCCTCGAGTTGGTCCGCGACTTCCGGATGGGCGTCGAGATAACCTTTCGCGGCTTCGCGGCCGTTGCCGATCTTGTCCGCGCCGATCTGATACCAGTTGCCGGTCTTGCCGACGAGGCCAAGCTGTTCGCCGAGGTCGAGGATCTCCGCGTTCTTGGAGATGCCCTTGCCATAGATCATGTCGAGGACGCAGGTCTTATACGGCGGGGAGACCTTGTTCTTCACGATCTTCACTTTGACCGTGTTGCCGATGACGTCGGAGCCAAGCTTGATGGCCTCGGCGCGACGGATGTCGATGCGGATCGAGGCATAGAACTTCAACGCCATGCCGCCGGTCGTGGTCTCGGGGTTGCCATAGAGGACGCCGACTTTCTGACGGAGCTGGTTGATGAAGATGACGACCGTGCCGGTGCGGTTGAGGACGCCGGCGATCTTGCGGCAGCCCTTGGACATGAGCCTCGCCTGCAAGCCGACTTGGTTATCGGACATGACGCCGTCGAGTTCGGCCTGGGGGACAAGCGCCGCGACCGAGTCGATGACCATAAGGTCAATCGCGCCGGACTGGGCGAGCATCTCCGCGATTTCGAGGGCTTGCTCTCCGCTATCGGGCTGAGAGAGGAGGAGCTCGTCGATGTTGACGCCGAGCTTCGCCGCGTATTCGGGATCGATCGCGTGTTCCGCGTCGATGAAGGCCGCGCGGCCGCCTTTGCGCTGCGCCTGGGCAATCGCCTCGAGGGCCAACGTGGTTTTGCCTGAGGATTCCGGGCCATAGATCTCGATGATGCGGCCTTTGGGATAACCGCCGACGCCGAGGGCCTGATCGAGCAGGATCGAGCCGGTGGGGATGACGTCGACGTTGACGTGTTCCCTTTCGCCGAGCTTCATGATGGAGCCCTTGCCATAGGACTTCTCAATGGTTTTGATGGCGTCTTCCAACGCCTTTAGATGTGTGTCTTTTTCATTCGCCATAATACGAACCTCCACTCACTTATACCCGTCGAAAACGGGTTTTTGCTCAAAAACTTTTCAAAACTTATAAATTCGTCTCGACTTCGGGGAACATGCTAAGGCCAAACGAGACCATCATTTCCACGGCCTGCTCACGGATTTCGTTGCGTTCGCCCTCGAAGCGATAGCCAAAGGTCCAGATGCCGCTATGGGTGGCGAGGGAGAAATAGACCTGCCCCACTTCGGCATCGCCCGGTTCGACGGTCGGGCCGGCGTTTCCGGTGACGGCAAGGACGACGTCCACACCGAGTTTATCGAGGCCATACAAAGCCATTTCCTTGGCGACTTTCTCGCTTACCGCGCCATAGCGTTCCAAGAGTTCGGGCTCGATGCCGAGGAGTTTTTCCTTCACCTCGTTGGAGTAGGAAACGATCGCGCCTTTGAAGACCTGGCTCGCGCCGGGGACTTCGGTCGCCCTGGCGGCGAAGAGGCCACCGGTCATGGATTCGACGCTGCCGAGCTTCAGGCCGCGGTCGGCGATGTTTTGGAGTAAATCATGCATTCGGCTCATCTTTTTTGTCCTCCTTCAAGATGTGGGCATTATCTTTTAGATAAATAACGCCGGAGATAATGGACATTGCGGTGGCGATGTAAATCAGGATCGTGCAAATGCGGAGATAGATCGACCATCCGCCGTCGAAATAGGTGAAGGGCCATCCGCCAAGGAGTACGAAGGGGATCGCGACCATCTGGAAGACGGTCTTCATCTTGCCGAAGATGTTCGCGGCCACGACTTTGCCCTTGCTCGCGGCGAGGAAGCGCATCGTGTCGACGATGAGGTCGCGCACGATCATCAACGCGACGCAGAACCACGGGACGTATACGCCGCCGATGGGGAGGCAGAGATAGACGAGGATGGTATTGACGAGCATCTTATCCGCGATCGGGTCGAGGAATTTGCCCAAGGTCGTGACCTGGTTCCACTTTCTGGCGAGATGCCCATCGAGGTAATCGGTCGCCGAGGCGAGGATGAATACGACGCAGGCGATCAAGTTCACCACATAGATGCCCGAATTCCCGAGCGTCATGGACGTGAAGGCGTTGCCCGGATCCACGCTGCTGATGATGGAGCAGACGATGAGGAAGACGATCAGGATGGCCACCGCGACGATGCGGGCGACGGTGATCTTCGTTGGGATGTTCAGCTTCATGTTGTTTCTCCTTGCGGTATTTGAGTGTCCGGCCCTGTAAGCCATGTTCTGTCGAGGACGACAATTTATCTCGGCATAGCCGGTCGCCTCACCTTCGTTTCGGTTCGGCGGCTTCCCCTACCAAATTTGGGTTTCTCGCTTGCGGGGTTTACCTCGTTTCATCTTGGCGTCGCCGCCAAGCTCGTCTCTGTGGCACCTTGGGGATTCCGGTCTCAAGAGACCTTCCTCCGCCGTTAGGGACTCCTCCCTACCTAAGGTTATTGGTTCCCTTAGCGCAATCACTACTTCCATCGCAGGAAGTGCGAGCATGGACTTTCCTCTACCTTCTTCAGGCAGCTATCGTCCGGGCCGGAATTCAAATCTTTCGCGGATCGACCCCGAGGCGGAAGAGCTCCTTCTCGAGTCGATTGATGCGTTGGAGCAGTTCGATGTTGCCGGAATTCACGTTGTCGCCATCTTTGATGCCGCTTAGCCTGTTGTTGAGCTTTGCGTTTTCGATTTCGAGCTGTGAGCCGGTGTCACGGGCCTTCCTCAACTGGGTTTCCAGGTCGACGATGTATTTCTTCGAATCCTCGTAATAGTCTTCAAACGCCTGGTAATCCTTCGCGACCTGGTCGAGGAATTCGTCGACCTGATCGGCGTCGTATCCCTTGACGTCGGGGGTGAAGACCTGCATGAGAATCTTCTTCGAGTTCAGTGAAATCGTCTTGTCTTCCATGGTAACCTGCCTTCAATTTTATTGAAGATGGCCTCTTTCTTCAACAAACATCGAACGCATTTCGACGAAATGGCGTCTTTCTCGCCATGTTGGCCCCCTTTACGCACCTCCGCCCACTCCCGAGCGGGGGAGGAGTCGTGTATAATGCTCCGTGCATGAAAGAACTCGAAAAAGCCCTCCGTGGCAAACGTTGTCTGCTCTTCATCGATTTGGAAGGCACCCAGACGACGCACGAAATGATCGAGGTCGGCGCCTATAAGGTGCTCCTTAAGGATGACCTCACGGTGAAGAAGATCTTTAAGCCCTACCACGCCTATGTCCTCTCCAAGCATCGCGTCGGGCCGATCGTCACCAAGCTCACCGGCATCACCGATTTGAAACTGAAGAAAGAAGGCATCCCCTTCCGTCTCGTGCTGCAGCAACTCAAGAAATACCTCGGCAAGGACTTCGACGACTGCCTTTTGGTTTCCTATGGCTCCCAAGACGCCCACATCATCCTCGCCTCGAGCGAGAACAACATGGACGCCTCCACCGACATGGCCCGCTCCCTCGTCAGGCGCTTCTTCGACTATTCGGAATTCCTCGGCCATTACCTCCGCTCGGAGCAAGGGAACATCCTTTCGCTCAGTAACGCCCTTAAGGCCTTTGACATCGAATTTGAGGGGACCCAGCATAACGCCCAGGCCGACGCCTATAACCTCTTTCTCCTCTTCAAGGCCTTCGTCGAACACCCGGAGAAAGTCCATTCCCATTACAAAGACGCCATCGTCCGCCTCGGTCATATGCCTTCCCCCGTCGCCAAGGTCATACGCCGCCTCAGCGAAGGCAAGACCGTCACCCCAGAAGATTGGGACGCCCTCACTTTGGAGGCGCTTAAATGAGCGAGATCCACTATCCCGCAGGAATCAAGCCAAAGGCGGAAATTCCCCATAAAACCCCTACTAAATCCAAAAGAAAGCTCACTATTGCGGCGGGAAACCGCGGCATGGATTTCGAATCCGAAATCACCGAGACCAACCTTTATTATCGCGAAAAAGGGCTCGCCCTATTCGACAAGCGACCCACCCCGATCAACGTCGTGAAAGTGGACTACACCCACGGCCCAAAGATCACGGAAGCCTACTTCGAAGCCCAATCGACCACCGACTATAACGGTGTCTACAAAGGTAAGTACGTCGACTTCGAGGCCAAGTCGATCCATGGCAAGACCTCGTTCCCGCTTTCGAACATCCCTAGGCAGCAAATCGAGCACCTCAAGGAAGTCCTCCGCCAAGGAGGGATCGGTTTCTTTTTGATCCGCTTTGCCTCGCGTAACGTCGTCTTCTTCGTCCCCGCCGCCTACGTCATCGACTTCTACGAAAATCGCCCCCGCTCTTCCATTCCCTTCGAGGAATTAGAAAAACACGGACGCGAAGTCAAAACGGCCTATCGCCCCCGTTACGACTTCTTGCCGCTGCTCGACGAATTCTTTTTGAAATAACGGCAAAGCGCCGTGAGCTCACACCGCCCGCACTCGGGGTTTTTCGCATGGCAGACCTCGCGGCCGAATAAGATGATTTGGTAATGGAGGCGGATATGGCTATCGCGAGGGAAGCGCCGCTCGAGTTTGGCCTCGATTTTCTCCGGCTCGTCCTCCTCTTTGGCGTAACCAAGGCGCTTGCTCACCCGCGCCACATGGGTGTCGACCGCAATTGCCGGAATCCCAAAGCAAATTGCCCCGACGACGTTGGACGTCTTCACGCCAACGCCAGGGAGCTCCCTCATCTTCGCTTTATCGCGAGGCACTTCGCCGCCATGACGCTCCACGAGGGCCTTGGATAAGCCGATCAAGTTCTTCGCCTTCGCATGATACAAACCGATGCTATGGATCAGTTTCTCCACGTCATGGATGTCTGCTTTTGCTAAAGCAAACGCATCGGGATAGGCGGCAAAAAGCGCCGGGGTAACTTTGTTGACCGAGGCGTCGGTGGTCTGGGCGGAGAGCATGACCGCGCAGAGACATTCGAAGGGATTGTGGAAAATAAGCGCGCATCCCGGCTCGGGGAAAAGGCTGTCCAAATAAGCCAAAAGAAAGGCGTCTTCAGTCTTCATCAACCCACTTCGCCTTGGCGATTTCGATCGTGCGTTCGATGTCTTGGTCCCAGTTGTCGCTTAATCCGGAATATCCCTCTTTCGCGATATCGGAACGGATGCGTCCGGAATGGAGGATCTTCTCGATCGACTTGAAGGATTTCTTCCTTTGGTTGAGGGCTTCCTCGAGACAATCGCGGATCTCCTCTTCTGAATAGCCCGAATCGAGCCACTTCCCGAGCGTATCGTTCTCCAACGGAGAAAGGATGCGGTTCAACCGTTTTTCGAAATAGTCGTTGAGCCGCTTTAACGCGCTGGCGCGCTGCTCGGAATGAAGGTTCGCACGGTCTTTGGCCAAGGTGCGTTCAAAGGCTTTGTAGAGCTTTTCCTTTAACGGCAAAAGCGAGGTCTGCATGCCGCCCTGCGCCGTCTCGAAAGAGAGGTATCCGTTGTTATAAAGCGAGGAGAGGATATGGTCGAGTTCGTGCGTCTTCAGATTCATCTTGAGACTCAACAAATCCGGGGTGATGAGACCATTGCCCTGACGCAAAAGATGGTCGATCATGAAAATGACCGATAGTTCCGTCTCGGAGATGCCGAATTGCTTGTAATTATCTAGGAGGATATAGGAGAAGTCGACTCCCTCACCGTGAAGGTCGATGTTTGCCATAGGGCAATTATCACACTTTTTTGGACTCCATCAACACCTTGTCCGGGCTTAGTAACGACAGCTGGTCCTCAAGCTCTTCCATGGCGTGAAGGCTTTCCGATTCGATCGTAAACCCAAGCCTCGAGGCGAAGCGTCGCGCGCGAAGAATCCTCAAGGGGTCTTCCTTGATTCGCGTATGTGGATCGCCGATGAAACGGATCACTCTGTTCTTTAAGTCGGATAGCCCATCATGGAAATCGATGACCTTCCCGTCGGTATCGACGTAGATGGCGTTTATCGTGAAGTCGCGGCGTAAGGAGTCCTTCTTCAAATCGGTGATGAAACGGATTTTGGTCGGATGGCGATGGTCCGCATAGCCTTCTTCTTCCCGTAAGGTGGTGATGTCGACGCTTACCCCATCCACCTTCGCCTTGATCGAGCCAAAGCAAGCGAAGCGATAATTGGCCTCGGGGAGGAAGGCTTTCTCCTGCTCCGGCGTGGCGTCGGTGACGAAATCGAAATCCGCCGGATCGATTCCCAACAGGAAATCGCGGCTCGTCCCGCCGATCATGTATAAGGAAAAACCATGTTCCTTATATATAGAGGCTAGGCGGAGATAGATTTCGGGCAGAGGTCTCATAATGAAGAAAAGGGGCCTAAACTAGGCCCCGTAAAGGTTCAGGAACTTACTGAAGCTTTTCTTTGAGGGTCTTCGAGGGTTTGAAGACGGCGGATTTGGAAGCGGGGATGGTGATCTTGTTGCCGGTGGCGGGGTTGGTGCCGGTGCGGGCGGCGCGCTCCTTCTTCTCAAAGACACCGAAGCCAGAGAGCTTCACGGCCTCGCCTTTGACGAGGGCGGCGGTGATGAGCTCGATGACGCCGTCGATGACGGATTCCGCATCGCGGGTGGAAACTTCGGCCTTATCGGCAACGGCCTTAATTAATTCAGCTTTGTTCATGGACGAACCTCCTATGTGCTTGAATGTAATAAAAAATTAGCATGGCATCTAACGTTTATCAACACTTTTTGAACCTAGATTGACAAAAATCGGCCAATATATGTGCGCGCAGGAATCGGAAGAAACCGGACATTTTTATAACGATGTCTAAAAAGCGTGCCTTTTTATTCGATTACGCCTGATGCGTCATTGACGTTGTCTGTAAATAATGTGTATCGGAGTACCCGCGAAATCAAAGCTGTCTCGGAGTTGGTTTTCTAGGTAACGGGTGTATGAAAAGTGGGCGAAGTTCGGATCGTTGCAGAACATGACGAACGTCGGCGGGAAGGTCGAGACCTGGGAGGCGTACATGATTTTAAGGCGACCATGGTTGAACTCGGGGGTCGGGTTCATTTGCTGGGCATCCTGGATGATCTGGTTCAGGATCGAGGTGCTCACGCGGCGGGAGCAAGACTCATAGGCGCGGCGCACCGCGGGCAAAATCTTCTCGATACCCCTGCCCGTCGCGGCGGAGACGAAGATGACCTCCGCGTAATCGATGAACTTGAAGCGTTTGCGTAAATCCGCCTCGAAGTCCTGTTGCTGGGTACCCTTGGGGGCGAGGTCCCATTTGTTGACGACCACGACGATGCCCTTTTTCGCGTCGAGGGCATAGCCGCAGACGTGGCGGTCCTGGTCGATGACCCCGACGGAGGCGTCGATGACCAAAACGGCGACTTTGCTGCGGTCGATCGCGGCGAGGGCGCGCAAGGCGGCGTATTTGTCCACCGCTTCGTAGATGCGTCCCTTCTTGACTAGACCCGCCGTATCGATCGCGACGTAGTTATTCTCCCCGTCGCTGAAGGGGGTATCGATGGAATCGCGGGTCGTGCCGGCGAGGTTTTTGACGATGACGCGCTCCTCACCGAGCAAGCGGTTGGTGAGCGAGGATTTGCCAACGTTAGGCCTACCGATTAAGGAGAAGGCGATCGCGTCGCCGAAATCCTCCTCCGCCTTATTGGGGAGAAGGGAGACGATTTTGTCGAGCAAATCGCCCACGCCGATGCCGTGGGACCCCGAGCAAGGGATGGGGTCGCCTAGACCTAAGGAATAGAACTCGGCCACCTCGGGGATGGACTCGACGTTATCAATTTTGTTGACGGCGACCAGGACGGGCCGATCGCTGCGGTAAAGGAGCTTCGCCACGGCGAGGTCGTCGCTGGTGACGCCGACTTTGCCATCGCAGACGAAGACGATCACATCTGCTTCTTCAATGGCTATTAACGCCTGCGCGCGTATCTCTTCTTGGAAAGGCGCTTTTTGGATTTCGATGCCGCCCGTGTCGACGAGGCGGAATTTGCGGGTCAGCCATTCGGCGGTGCCGTAAAGGCGGTCGCGCGTGATACCCGGGGTGTCCTCCACGATGGAAAGGCGCTGCCCGAGCATGCGATTGAACAAAGTGGATTTCCCGACGTTCGGGGCGCCGACGAGGGCGACGAGACCTAGTGGCATGGGATCTCCAATCCGGTCTTGTCGTGGATGATGTTCAAAATCGCGTCCACGACTTCCTCAATGTTCAAATCGCTGGTATCCAAAGGAACGGAATCCTCGGCGGGCTTAAGCGGGGCGAAGGCGCGATGGGAGTCGATATAATCCCTTTTGCGCACGTCCGCGATGACATCTTCCATCGAGGTCGGGATCCCCTTGGAGACGTTTTCGTCATAACGGCGTTTGGCGCGAGTCTCGACGGAGGCGATCTGATAGATCTTCACGTCGGCATCAGGCAAGACATAGGTGCCGATGTCGCGGCCATCCATGACCACGGATTTGGACTGGGCCATCGCCCGTTGCATGTCGACGAGGGCGAGGCGGATGTCCTTATAGGAGGCGATGTAACTGACATTGCCCGAGACGAGTGGTTCACGGATCGCGCGTGTGACGTCTTGGCCGCAGCAAATGACGCGTCCGTCCTCAAGAAGGTCGATGGTGACTTCAGGAATGATGGAGCAGGAGGCTTTCTCGTCCTCGGGATCGAGACCGCGCTCCATCACCGCCCAGGTGAAGGCGCGATACATCGCACCGGTATCGATATAGGTGAAGTTGAGAATCGCGGCGACGCGCTTGGCGACCGTGGATTTGCCCGCGGCGGCGGGGCCATCGATGGCGACGGAAATCGTTTTGGGCATGCTATTTCCTCCCTTGCATCAGAAACCACCACAGGATGAAGAGGCCGATCACGACGATTAGCGCGACGATCTTGGCGACCAAGAAACGGCGGCGACGGCGTAGATAGAGGGCATAGGGGGCGGTATTGGCCTTGCCATCGCCCGTCTGCTCCGACTCGGCATAAGAAAAGTCGAGGGGGTGCTCTTTGGCTTCTTCCGCATCCGTTTCCTTCTTGGGCGCGAAATCCTCCGGAGCCATACGCTTGATCTGCTCACGGTATTTGGCGTAACGCTCCATCCTGGTTTCCATGACCCTTATTCTAAGCCAAAGCGGTTGAGAGCGGAATTGCTAAAGCAAATTGCTTCGCTCGGTTGCGAAAGGAAGTTTGACTTCCTATAATGGACACGTTATCGGAGGACATATAAATGCCTAACTGCAAAATCGACAAGGACGCCTGCATCGGCTGCGGGCTCTGCGTTGGCACCCACCCCGAAATCTTCGCTTTCGCCGACGATGGCAAGGCTGAGGTTATCGGCGAAGGTGACGATGCGGCCATCGAGGACGCTGCCGCCAACTGCCCCGTTGGTGCCATCGCCGCCGAATAAGCGAACCATCAAACAAAATAGGCTGGATCAAACCAGCCTTTTTGTTTTGCTCTTTTTGCCTTCGAAGCGGAGGAACATGTGCAACGAGCGATACAGGATGAAGGTGATGACGATGACGATCGCGTCTTTGACGAGGTTGAAGGGCAAGACGGCGAAGAAGGCATAGCTCCAACCAACATCAGTGATCGCGGGGTTGGCGACCTGCATCATGCGCAGCAAACCGTCGACGGGGAAGTTCATGACGTTCATATAGAACGGGATCATCACATAGACGTTGATGACCATGGCGACGAGCACCTGGACGAGGGTCGCGACGCCAAAGCCGATCGCCACGCCTTTGAGGTTGCGTTTTTTGGTGTAGATGAAGGTCGCGATGCCGACATACAAAGAAGAGAGGACCAAATCGGTCAACTCCCCTACCCCAAGGGTCGCGGTGACGCCGTTGAAGACGAATTTCATGACCGTCTTGATCGCGATGACGGCGATGCCCGTCCACGGCCCATAGGCGAAACCGGCGATGAAGGCGGGGATCTCGTCGATGTGGATTTCGAGGAACGAGGGGAAGAACGGCAAGGAGAATTTGAAAACCGGGATGACGTAAAGGATCGTCGACATCGCGCCGAAGACGGCGATGCGGGTGATCATGCGCACCGGCGAATATTGGCGGCTTGGATAAAAAGCCGCGTAGACCTTGCCCGTGATTAGGGCCAAGGCCACGAAGAGAACGATCATCACGATACGGAAGGCATCCATAAATAAAGCCCCTTTCTCTTCAGGGGCGAGATCAAAGCGAATAAACTTCTTCCCTCCGGACTGTACCGTTGGCCCCGGAATCTCACCGGATCTGCTCGTAGGAGCTCGCGGGCTTTACCGCCAGTCGACGAATTACGCGTCGCCCTGAATACGGCTATATTATAGTCTTCTGTTTTCGGAGGTAAAGCGAAACGAATTTACCGTGTTTTTCTTTGCAAAAAGGCCGCGAATTAGAGTTTTTCCCTCATGAATTGGGCCAAGCTTTCCGGCGAATCGAAACGCAACGTCAACTCGTTGCCGCGCACTTCGCATTCGTAGGATTTGTTTGGGACGATACTTGGCGATTTAATCGATTTGGCGATGGCCTCCGCCTGACGGACAGAAAGGTTTTCCTTGAGGATGCGTTTGCCTAGTTCGGTGGCCTCTTCCTTGTTTAATGAGGCTAAGGCGCGGCCATGGCCATAACTGAGTTCGCCGAGGCAAATCTGCTCTTGAAGGTTCTCGGGGAGTTTCAGCGTGCGCAGGATATTCGAAATCTGGCAACGGGATTGGTGGGAGAGTTCGGCGAGGGTCGCCTCGGTGTAATGGAACTTGTCCTTAAGCGCCTTGCACACCAACGCCATTTCGATGACATTGGCCTCGCGCTGGTCGCGGGTATCCGCCAAAAGCATAAGGAGGGTTTCCTCGTCCTCGACTTCGGCAAAGGCGCAAGGCAAGGAAAGCATGCCCGCCTTTCTCGCGCCGAAAAGGCGTTTGCGGCCGAGGATGATCTCATAATGCCCGTCTTCCTTTGTGCGGACGACGAGGGGATTATAGAAACCTTTTTCCTTGAGGCGCGAGGCGAAGTATTCCTGGGTCTTCTCCGGGATCTTCACCTTCGAGATAAAGGCGTTGTCATCGATGAGAGAGATCGGCAAAAGCTTCGCCGGGGCGCTTTGATAGCGCTTCTCGATCTCGGCGATGATGTTCTGTTGGGAGAACTTATTGACGAGTTCGGATAGCGACGAGGAGAGAATGCGTTTAGTTCTCTTCATGGTCGATTACCTCGCGGGCGAGGCCGAAATAGGCGATGGAGCCTTGGCTGGTCGGACGGAAGGAGGTCACGGGAATCTGCTTGGCTTGCGACTCGGAGACGGATTGGTTGCGGGGGATGCTCACTAGGAACGTGTTTTCCTTGAATAACTTACGGACCTCGGAGGCGATTTCGGTGCCAAGCTGGGTCCGGGCATCGTACATCGTGAGCAGGAATCCCTCGATCTTGAGGTCTGGATTCCACTGGTTTTGGATATTGGAAATCGACGAGAGGATGGCCGCGAGGGCTTCCATCGCGAAATATTCGCATTGGACGGGGATGAGCACCGAGTTCGCGCACGCCAAGGCGTTGATGGAGAGCAAGCCTAACGATGGCGGGCAGTCGATGACGATATAATCGTAGGCGCCCTTAAGGGGAGCCAAAGCATTGGACAACAGTTCGAACGGACGTTCAACCGGCTCGCGGTACATCGCCGCCTCAAGCGAAGCTAGGCGCAGATTCGCGGGGATGAGGTCGACGTTCTCGGTCGAAGTGGAGACGATGGCTTCCTGAATCGGGAGGTTTTCCGCCAAAGACTCATAGATCGTTTTCTTCGCCAAGGCGATGTCGATGCCAAGGCCGCGCCCGGCATTGCCTTGCGGGTCCATGTCCACGATGAGGACGCGACGCTTAAAGTGCGCCAAGGCGGCGGAGAGGTTAATCGCGGTCGTCGTTTTGCCGACGCCGCCCTTCTGATTCGCGATCGCGATGATTTTCGTCATGGGCTAATGATACTCCTCGTGAAACGTTTTTTGTGTTTCACGTTTAGATTTTGATCCGCTGAATCTCGTCCCAGCGACGCGGAAAGCGCTTGGGCGTATGCTCGTCTTTCGCGAAGAAATAGCAGACACGTGCGTCGCCGCAGGGGAGTTTGTCTTCCTGTTTTCCCTTAAGGCGAAGATGGAGTTTGCTCAGGATGTTCTTCGCTTCGGAAAGTTCCTCTTCCGCGTTTTTGCCCTTCATCGCGATGAGGGTTCCGGTGACGTAAAGCAAAGGGGCGCCCACTTCCGCGAAAACGCGTAAGGAAGCAAAGCCACGGCTGATGACGGCGTCGAAGGATTCGCGTTCGGCCTTGATGTCCTCTACCCTGCCGACGAGGAAGGAAAGGTTATCGAGATGAAGTTCCGCCTTTAAGGTCTCGAGGAAGGCGAATTTCTTTTTCGTCGCGTCGATAAGCGTGACTTTCGCCTCGGGGAAAGCCAGGGCGATCACCGCCCCAGGGAAACCGGCGCCAGAACCGACGTCGGCGATCTTACGCTGGCCAAAACGAAACGTTTTCGCCACGAGCAAAGAATCATAAAAATGCTTTTCGATGACCTCCGGCTCATCGACGATGGAGGTGAGGTTCATCTTCTCGTTCCATTCCTGGAGCAAAGCGCAATAACGCTTCAAGCCGTCGATGACGCGGGCATCGAGGTTCAGGCCAAAGGAAGCACAGGATTGGATGAGTTCTTCGTAAGTCATAACAGGTTCCTTTTCCTTAGTGTCAACAATAATACCGAAACGTCGGCCGGATTGACACCGCTGATGCGGCTCGCCTGGCCGAGGGAAAGCGGGCGGATGGCATCGAGCTTTTGCCTGGCTTCAAGCCGAAGCCCATCCATATGGAGGTAATCGATGTCCTCGGGGAGGATGATGCCGTCTTGCTTTAGCAAGGATTCGGCTTCTTTCTTCTGTTTGACGATATATCCCTCGAATTTCACCTTGGTTTCCAAAGAAAGGACGGCGTCGCTTGATAGGCCAAAGGAGGCGAGGCCATCCATCAAGGGCAATAAATCCACATAATGGAATTCCGGACGCTTCAATAATTCCATGCCCTTATGGCCGCGGAGGTCATATTCGATGCCTTTGCTTTCGAATAGGGTCTTTAGTCCCTCACGGTCTGAAACCAATGTCTTTTCGAGGTATTCCAATGCCTCGGAGATGCGGCGGCGCTTATCGAGATAACGTTCGTAGGCGGCGTCGGAAAGCAAGCCGGCCTTATGTCCGATTTCGCATAGGCGCTCATCGGCGTTATCGTGGCGGAGCAACAAGCGATATTCGGCGCGGGAAGAAAGGAGGCGATAAGGCTCGTCGGTCCCCTTCGTGACCAAGTCGTCGATCATGACCCCGATATAGGATTCGTCACGTTTGAGGATCACTTTTTCTTGCCCAAGGATGCGGTGGGCGGCATTAAGGCCCGCCATCAAACCTAGGCCCGCGGCCTCCTCATAACCCGAGGTGCCGCAGATTTGCCCCGCGACGTATAAGCCGGGGACGCGTTTGACCATCAACGTCGAGTCGAACTCCTCCGGGCGTACCGCGTCATATTCGATTTGGTAGGCGTACTTCAGGATCTTGGCATGCTCAAGGCCAGGCAAAGAATGGACCATCTTCTCCTGAACCTCTTTGGGCATCGCCGTGGAGAAGCCTTGGAGATAGAACGAATCCCCGTCGAGGTATTCGGGCTCGAGGAAGAGCTGGTGGCGCGGCTTATCGGCAAAACGCACCACTTTCGATTCGATGCTCGGGCAATAACGCGGACCGGTCGAATTGATGACGCCGTTGAACAAAGCCGAGTCGTCGAGGTGGTCGCGGATGATCCTTAAGGTCTCGTCGCTGGTGTAGATCAAATAGCAGGGAAGCTGTTGGTCAAGCGGGGTGAAGCTCTCGGTGGAATAGGAGAAGGCGAGGTCACCATCCATCCCCGGTTCGATGGCGGCGTTAGAGAAATCGATCGTGGCTTTGCTTAGGCGCGGCGGCGTGCCGGTCTTAAGTCGCCATGTCTTCACGCCAAGGCGGTGGAGCGCATCGGTAAGCAACAAGGAAGCGGGCTCGCCATCTGGGCCTTCGTCGCGTCCATCCGAGCCGGTGTAGACGCGGGCATTGAGATAAGTTCCGTTAGCAAGAATCACGGATTTTGCGCGCATTTCCCCATTATTTTTCAGTTTTACGCCACACAAAACGCCATCTTTTACGATTAAGTCGATCGCCTCGTCCTCGACGATTTCGAGGTTTGGCGTGTTTCGAAGAAGATCCAAAACCTTGGCCGGATAAAGATTCTTGTCCTGCTGGGTTCGAAGGCATTGAACCGCGGGTCCTTTGCCGGTGTTGAGCATCTTGATTTGTAGCGGCCTAGCGTCGGCGGCGATGCCCATGATGCCACCTAGGGCGTCGATTTCGCGCACCACCACTCCCTTGGCCGAACCGCCGATATGGGGGTTGCAGGGCATGTTGGCGATTTTATCGATGCTCAGCGTGACCAAAAGCGACCTTAGTCCCAAGGTCGCCGTGGCGTGGCTCGCCTCGATGCCGGCATGGCCACCGCCGATGATGATGACGTCGTAGTCTTTGGTCATTAGCCTACCGAACCCGTCATGTCCATCTTGATGAGCTGATTGAGTTCGACGGCGTATTCCATCGGAAGTTCCTTCGCGAAGGGCTCAATGAATCCCATGACGATCATTTGGGTCGCCTCTTTTTCGCTGAGGCCGCGCGACATCAGATAGAAGAGTTGCTCTTCGTTGATCTTCGAAACCGTGGCCTCGTGTTCGATATAAGAATCTTCGTTGAAGATCTGATTCTTCGGAATCGTGTCGGATTTGGAGATGTTATCCAAAAGAAGGGTGTCGCACTCGACGTGGCTGCGCGAGCCTTGGGCGTCTTTTCCCATGCGGACCGTGCCGCGGAAATTGGCGACGCCGCCGTTATGGACGACCGACTTGGAAATGATGGACGAGGAGGTGTCCTTGCCCAAATGGATCATGCGGGCGCCGGAATCTTGGTATTGGCCTTTGTTGCCGACGGCGATGGTGATGGTCGCACCCCTGGCGCGATCGCCCTTGAGGACGCAGGCGGGGTATTTCATCGTGGTCATCGAACCGATGTTGCCGTCGACCCACTCCATGAAGCCGTCCTCTTCGACGAGGGCGCGCTGAGTGACGAGGTTTAGGATGTTCGTGGACCAGTTTTGGATCGTGGTGTAACGGACGTGGGCGCCTTTGCAGACGACGATCTCGACGACGCCGACGTGCAAGGAGTCCTTGGAATAGGTCGGGGCGGTGCAGCCTTCCACATAGTGGATGTCCGCGCCTTCGTCGGCGATGATGAGGGTGCGCTCGAATTGGCCCGTCTTTTCGTTATTGATGCGGAAATAGCTCTGCAACGGTTTGTCTAGTTTGACTCCCTTGGGGACGTAGATGAACGAACCGCCGCTCCAGCAGGCGCCGTTAAGGGCGGAGAATTTCGAATCGGCGATCGGAATGACGGTGCCGAAATATTTGCGAAAAATCTCCGGGAACATGCGTAAACCCATGTCGGTGGAGAGGAAGATGACGCCCTTCTCCTTCACTTCTTCGAGCATGTTGTGGTAGACCACCTCGGACTCATATTGGGTCGAGGCGCCGGAAAGGAACTTTTGTTCCGCTTCGGGGATGCCGAGTTTCTCGAAGGTTTCCTTGACGGTCTCGGGCACGTCCTCCCAGCGGTTGGATTCCTTATCCGAAACACGCGTGAAATAAGTGTAGGTCGAGAAATCCATGTCGAGCTTCGGCCCAAAAGAAGGATCCGGCATCTTGGTGAAGGCGCGATAGGCCTTCAGGCGGAACTCCAACATCCAATCGGGTTCGTTTTTGCTCTTGGAAATCTCTCGGACAACCGCTTCGTTTAGGCCGACGCCCGTGTCGAAAATCGAGACGTCTTCGTCCTTGAAGCCATAAGCGTATTCCTCTTCGAAGGTCTTACCGCTCATGGGTGTGTCCTTTCAACAACTCTTCGACGGCGTCCCAGCCGATGGTGGCGCAATGGATGCGCGCGGCTTGACGCCCGGTGTTCATGAAGGCCAAAGCCTCTTCCAAAACGCTGGAATCGTAAGGCTCTTCGTGGATCATTTTGCGGTATTGGTCGATGAGGTAAAACGCCTCTTCCTTGTTCTTGCCTTCGAGCAAATCGCAAAGGATGTCGCTCGAGGCGGTCGAGATGGCGCAGGCGACGCCGTTCCATCTGGCGTCGGCGACTTTATCCTCAGCGTCGAACTTTAGGAAAACGGTGATATCGTCAATACAATTGACGGAAGAGGAGTGAATGGACTCATACCCCTCGCCTTCCGGATCGAGTTTGTGCCGGGGGGAAGAATAATGGTCCATGATGATTTCCCGCATCATGGCGGGGGTCAACTCAAAAGTAGGCATCGAGGAAATTGCCTCCCTTCTTCACGGCATCGACCAAAACGTCGATGTCCTCTTTGGTGGTATAAAGGTAGAACGAGGCACGGACGGTCGCGTCGGTATGGATGACTAGCGGCAACATCTTCGCGCAGTGTAACCCGGAGCGGCAGGCGATGCCCTTGGAATTGAGGAAGGTCGCCATGTCCTGAGCGAAGACGCCGTCGACGTTGAAGGCGACGATGCCAGCCTCGGAGGTCGCGTTATACACGGTGACGCCGGGGATCTGTTTGAAACGTTCCACGGCATAGGCCTTGAGTTCGCGTTCATGGGCCTCGATGTTTTCCATGCCGATCTCCATGAGATATTCGATGGCGGCTTGCAAACCGTAGATGCCCGCGACGTTCATCGTGCCGGCCTCGAAACGGCTTGGGGGTGGCAATAGAGTCGCTTCGCCCTCGGGGTAGAACTTCACATTCATGCCACCGCCGCTTTCGAACGGGTCCATCTGGTCCAGCAGCTCATATTTTCCATAAAGGATGCCCGTACCCGTGGGGGCGCACATCTTGTGGCCAGAGAACGAGAGGAAGTCGCAATCGAGGTCCTTCACGTCGGTGACCATATGTGGGACGGATTGGGCGCCGTCGACGGAAAGGACGGCTCCGTTAGCGTGGACGACACGCGCAATCTCTTTGATGGGGGCGATGAAACCCAAAACGTTGCCGACATAGGCGATGGAGACGAGTTTGGTGCGGGGCGTGAGGGACTTTTCGACGTTCTCCACGGTGACCCTGCCCTCTTCGGTGAGGGGAATGTAACGGATTTTGGCGCCGGTGAGTTTGGCGATGCGGAACCAGGGAAGCGTATTCGAGGCGTGCTCGGCCAAAGTGAGCAAGATTTCGTCACCTTCCTTAAGGAACTTCAAGGCATAGCCATAGGCCACGAGGTTGAGCGAGGCGGTCGCGCCGGCGGTGAAGACGATCTCTTTGGGGTCGGCGTTGAGGAATTTCGCGACGGTCTTTCGCGCCGAGGCGACGCGGCCATCGACCACGACGGACATATCGTAATCCCCGCGGTGGGAATTGCAGGTCTCTTCTTTGTAATAACGGTCCATCGCCTCGAGGACGCGGTCCGGTTTGAAGGTGGTGGAGGCGTTATCGAGGAAGACGAGGGGATGCCCCTGCATCTTTCGCTCGGAACGAAGCATCGGGAAATCGGCACGAATTTTCTTTAGGTCGTACATATTAAAATCCCCCTTCGATATGGGCGAGGATCCTCTCTCCGAGTTCCTCGTCGAAATAAGCGATCACCGGTTTGAGGTAGCCAAGGGTCAAAAGCCTCTTTGCGCTATCTAAATCGATGCCGCGTGAACGCATGTAGAAAATATGCTCGTCGGAGAGTTTCCCCACGATGGCGCTATGGCTCGCGACGACGTCGTTCTCATCGATTTTGAGGATCGGCGAGCACTGGCCAACAGACCCCTTGTCAAAGACGATGATCTTTTCTTTTTGGGAGGTCTCGGAACGCACCATCTTCTCGTGGATGTGACTCGTGCCGACGAAGGTGAGTCGGCTCTCGCCCGTGGTAATGCCATACTGGCTGATCTGGGCGGAGGTATGCGGCGAAAGATGCTGCGCGGAAGCTTCGATGGTCTTGTTGGACTTCCCATCGCTTACCCCGGCGTAATGCCAGGAGGCCTTCGCGCCTTCACCGAGCAGTTCCACGATGAGTTCGAACTTGCTCTCACCTTTGGAAAAATCGGCAAAAGCACCGTCAAAAATGCCATTATTTTGAACTTTTACGTGGATTTTTACGTTTTTCGTCGCGGCAAAAGAAGCGAGGCGAAGTTCTAAAGTTTCGCCAGGATTCACCTCGAGTTCGAGGTCGCGGATTTGCTCATCGACGAGGGTTAGCATGCTTATTTGACCAACGTCTCCTTCGCGGCGCAGACGCCGATGGAAACCTTCGCTTCTTCCTTCTCGACGGGGATGCCGAGTTCGGTCTTGATCCACTCGTAGCCCTGGGTGTCGATCTTCTGGATCAGCTCCGGACCGCCGGTGACGGCGATGCGGCCATTGATCATGACAGCGACCTCATCGGGGGAGATCAAATCGTAAAGCCTCGCGTAATGGGAGACGACTAAGAAGCCCCTGCCCTTCTTTTGCTCTTCGCGGATGGCTGAGGAGACGACCTGGATGGCGTCCACGTCGAGGCCGGAATCGATTTCGTCGAGCAAGGCGAAACGGGGTTCGAGCAACTTGAGCTGAAGGATCTCGTTGCGCTTTTTCTCGCCGCCGGAAAAGCCCTCGTTGAGGTTGCGGGTCGACATCTCAAAGGGGATGCCCATCTCTTTGTATGCGGTCTGCATCTTCGAGTAGAACTGGAAGAGTGACATCGGTTTTTCCCTATGGGAATTCATCGCGGCTTTGAGGAAATCGGCGGAATTCACGCCAGGGATCTCAGCGGGGTATTGCATCGCGAGGAAGAGGCCGAGTTTGGACCTCTCGTCGACGCTTAGGGAAAGCAAATCGACGCCATCGAGGAGGACTTTGCCTTCCGTGACGGTGTAATTCGGGTGCCCCATAAGGGCGAAAAGCAACGTGGATTTGCCATGGCCGTTGGGCCCGAGTAAGGCCATCGTCTTCCCTTCGGTGACATCCAAATCGACGCCCTTCAGGATCTCTTTGCCCGCGACGGACACATGCAGGTTCTCAATGTGAAGCTTGGCCATGCAGACACCTCCTAGTGCGGGGATAATTCTAATCATTCCGCCCCAGCGTTGCCAATGAATATGATAATTTTCGACAAAGATTTATCTTTGGGGCGTTTTCTCGCCCACCTTTGGTCCCACCTCCCAAAGAGGGGCTCCAAATCGCGGAGAATTGTGTTGTAACAATAATTGTTAAAGTATATGATTTACGCGCTACGTTTCAGTTACGTAAGGAGGAACGAGTCACGTATGAAAAAAAGTAAACTCTCCCTCGGCATAGTGACGGCACTACTCAGCATCGGCGCCTTAGCCGGCTGTAATGAAGTCACCGCGGCCGACGGGTTAGTGCTGGAATATACGGACGCCCAAGGTAACAAGACTTCCTTCACCGCCAAAGAGCTTTTCGGTGAACAGTATTCCGCCAGCGTCGCCAGCACGGACTTCGATGCAGTCTATGAAGTCCTCATCCGCAAGTACTATGAGTCCGGCAGCGGCAAGAGCTCGCTGCAATCGCTCAAGGACCTCGCCCAGAAGGACGTCCAAGGCATCAAGGACCAGGCGCAAAAGAATTCCGACGCCAACAAGACCAGCTACCAGGAGGAATTCTCCAAACTCCTCGCCAGCAACAACGTCGAAAACGTCGACGAACTCTATGAGGCGAAGCTTTACGCCCAAGAGAAGAAGAAATTCGAAGACGACTATGAGAACGACGAAATGGTCATCAAGATGCGCGACGGCGACGGTATCTTCTCCTATTCGCCGACCTATGGCACCGGCAACGACGGCTATCTCTATGAGCAGTTGCCCTACACCATCTCCCATATCTTGGTGAAGTTCGCGAGCGCCACCAACGGCGAGCACGCCCAGGCCACCATCTCCGAAGCCGAATCGAGGAAACTCGGTCAGCTCATCGAGGCCCTCGCCGGCGCCAACATCGAAGCCGGTGGACGCACCCCCGCCAACACCCGCTCCGCTTTCGGCGACTTGGCCAGCGACAAGTCCGAAGACCCCGGCTCCAAAGCCAAGTTCGGTCAGCTCGACGTCATGGATCGCCGCCAGGCCGACTCCTTCATCAACGAGTTCAAGTTCGGCATCTATGCCTACGAGGCAATCTATAACCAGGTCAACGTCAACCCGGAGAAGAACGCCTACGCCAACGAGGAGCACCTCGTCCCCGACGGATCGGGCGACACCTACACCCTCCTCAACAAGCTCAAATTCACCACCGACGCGACCTACACCGACAAATCCATCGCCCAGACGGAAGAGGAAGAGGCGAAGCTCAACGAAGGTGAGCACTTCATCCGCAACTATTTCGCCACGGCCGCGAAACAGATCGGGCGCATTCCTTACGGCGCCGCGGTCGCCCTCGCCACCGAAAGCGTCGCGAAGAACAGCTTCAACATCGACGGCACCGAAACGAAGATGAACTGGGAGGTCAACGGCAACTCCGCGACCTTCTACCCGCGCAATATCCTTTTCAATAAGTACTTCAACAACCATCGCGTCGCCGTTATCGTCCCGAACGAGATCGCCTATAACAATCCGTCCATCGCCCACCCCGATGGCCGCCTTGGCGATTACACCACCGAGGACTTCGTCGGCGTCGTCAACAAGGAATTCGAAGACCTCCCCGGCTTCTCCGTGAACACCAAGGACGTCCTCCCCGAGTCCGTCCTCGGCCAGGACACCAACGTCCTCACCACCGAGAAGGGTCAGGTCATCCTCGCCGTTCGCGGCGGCTCCTCCGGTTCCTACGAAGGCATCCACTTCATGGTCATCGACCGTTCCGCCCTCGACCAGTACGTCGAGCTCAGCGAGACCGTCCCCCACATCGCCAAGAGCGTCACCAAAGAGGAATACGAGGCCAACAAGCTCACCGCGGACGTCACTTCGCTCTCCGACTTCTACACCATCTATAAGCCCGGCGACAGCGCCTTCCCGACCTATGCCCCGCTCGTCGGTGGCAGCGTCAAGACGAAGACCACCTACGTCAACCCCTACGTCACCAAGGACGAGAACGTCTACTCCGATAACGCCAAGACCGTCAAGGAGAAGATCCGCACCTACTCCTCCAACAAGAACACCTTCATGTTCCAGACCTTGATCGAAGGCGAGCAGATCCAGTTCGCCGACAACGAGGTCGCGAACTCCGCCAAGGAACTCATCCAGACCTGGATCCGTTCCCAGCGCACCAAGTCCGCCATCGAGAGCGAGGAGTCCTTCGACGACACCTGGGCCAGCTACATCGAGTACCTGACCGCGATGGACGAAGCCCGCGCCCTCAACAAAGATGGCTCTCAGCGCCTCATCTCCGAGACCTGCGCCATCGGCTACAACAAGACCAATTCCAACAGCAAAGACCCCAGCTATGCCACCGGCATCTGGGCGACTGGAGGTGCCTGCTATGCGAAATAAGTTAAGAATTCTCTCCTTGGGCTTGCTCCTCTCCGGCGTCTTCGGGCTCGCCGCCTGCGACACCGTCGAAGCCAAGCTCCCCGAGGCGGAACAGTCCCAGCAGATCCTCGTGATCGACCAGAAGGACAACATCCCCCACAACGAGATCGAAGAACTCTTCGAGAAAGTCGTCCCGGGCGATTCCTCCACCGCGAGCAAAGTCCTCGACTCCCTCCTCCTCCGCCTCGCCAAGTCCCATTTCGGTGTCTTCTACGACACCCTCGATGAGTCTGGCAACGTGACCGAGAAGGGCCTCCGTTCCATCGTCCAAAGCGATGACGACATCCGCGCCTTCGTCTCATCCCACGCCAAATTCCAGATCCTTAAGGATGATGGCTCCCATGACGAGGAGGCCGAAATCCAAGGCGTCAAAGACTTCTACGAGCACCTGATGCAGTCCATCCGCGACTCGTTCTGGTCCGACGTCAAGAACACCTCTTACCAGGACCACTACCTCTTCTCCGAGAAGAAGTTCTACGACACCCAGAAGGCCGCCCTTTATCGCCTCGACGACGAATACGGCGAGAGCCTCGACGTCCTCGATAACCTCACCCCGCTCGACGGCACGCTCGACAGCGACTCCGTCGCGGAATTCTTCGGCGATGACACCCATGACTTCATGGACATCTACAAGGACTACATCGAGCGCAGCCTCATCCCCGACCTCTACCGCAAGGTGATCGTCGAGAACTACGTCCAGCGCAACAACTATTCCGCCATCGGACATAAGCACAACGCCCGTAAGGTCCAGACCATCACCCTCAAGAACCTCGACGAATCCACCGACGCCACCCGCAACCTCGTCACCCATTACGCGAGGTACATCCTCGAAGGCGGCATCGTGGAAGCCGAAGACCGTCCGTCCCTCGTCACCACCGACTCGGACATCGAGGCGCTATTGGACCTCAAGTTCCTCTCCCGCCTCTACGACGGCCTCATCGACGTCGACGCCGAGACCATCGAAGGTCAGGTCGCCAAATACCTCTACGCCAAGGCGGACTGGGCCAGCGACACCATCGTGATCGACGGCAACACCCGCACCTATTACCCCCTCACGACCTTGGGCAAGATCTACAAGGATTACAAGGAGATCTCCAACGTCCGCTGGGAAACCGGGTCCGGCACCGACTTCACCGGTTCTGGCGCCTACACCAAGGAAACCGGCCTCATGTACAAAGAGCGCGAGATCTTCTCCAAGAACAGCGCCACCGACGGCTGGTTCACCAAGTCCGGCCTCTCCGAGCTCCCCTCTTCCGTTCACGACAACCTCTTCAAGATCAAAGTCGCGAACGAAGTCGACTCCAACTACACCATCGACGAGCAGGGCAACGTCACCATCGACGAAGACAAAGACTTCGGCGACAAGGGCTTCGGACGCTACATCAACGGCCATTACTACCTCACCGCCGACAAGGTGAGCAAATCCGACGCCTTCCCCTATCTCATCTTCGACTCCGACTCCTCGAGCTGGGTCATCGTGCGCGTGGACGAAGCCGTCAAGGCCTCCAAGATCGTCCAAGACGCCGACTCCAAGACCTCCTACAACTATCTCGAGAGCCTCGGCTTACGCGAAGGCAAGGAGAACCAGAACGAGATCGTCTGGCGCATCACCGGTCTCATCTCGGGCTCCGACGACTACTCCAAAGCCGCGCGTCAGGAAATCATCGAAAACGCGAACATCGTCTACCACGATCAAAACGTCTACGATTACTTCTCCACCAATTTCCCGGATCTCTTCGACTAAACGAATGTCCTATAATAAGGGCGGGCCAAAACCCGCCCTTTTATATATAAAGGATTAAGGACAATGAAAGACGTATTTTGCAAAATCATTGACGGGGAAATCCCGAGCACCCGCATCTACGAAGACGACGACGTCCTCGCCATCCTCGATATCTCCCAGACCACTAAAGGGCACACCTTGGTCATGCCCAAGAAGCATTGTGAATCGATGCTCACCTGCCCCGCGGAGACCCTCAACAAGGTCATGCTCGTCGCCCAGCGCATCGGACAGGCCGAAATCCAAATCCTCGGCGCGAAAGGCGTCAACATCTTGGTCAACTGCGGCGAAGCGGCCGGACAGACCGTTCCCCACTTCCACGTCCACGTCATCCCGCGTTATCTCGGCGGGGAAGGCGGTTTCCGCCTCGCCATGGAAGCGCAGGACACTTCCAAGATGAATCTGCCGATGCTCGCGAAAGAGATCGCCGACGCGCTTCATTAAGCCAAAGCAAAAGAAAAGACCCATCACACCTATGATGGGTCTTTCTCGTTATTTGAGGTCTTCTTCGAGTTCCGCGAGGGTCAAGCCCGGGGTCTTGCCTTCTTCCACGAACGTCGCCTTATAGAAATAGCGGTCGTCCATGTTGAAGAGCTTGGCCGTGATACCGCCGGGCTCAAGGCCTTTATAGGCTTTGTCCAAGATCGCCATCTTCGCGTCGAGGTCGTCGATCATCGCCACCGCGAGGGCTTCGCGCGTCGCGGGCATCACGGGCGAACCGAATTCCGGCTTCGAGTGATGGGACAAGACGATGTGTTCCAATAAGGTCGCGACCTCTTTCTTCTTGAGGAGGTCTGGATGTTCAAGACGGCGTTCTTCCGGGATCTCGTCGATCGCGAAATAGCCCATTTCCCTCGCCTTGCGGCGCAGCTCGGCATGGCCGATGGATATATGACCGAGGAGCTTGCCTTCCAAAGTGAAGGAAGTCGCCTTAGTGCCCGAAAGTTCGATGGTCTTGCCTAGGTCATGGATCAAGACGCCGGCGAGGACTAGGTCGCGGTTAAGCATCGGATAGACGCGGCAGACGTTGACCGCCATGTCCGCCATGGTGAGCGAATGGAAGAGCAATCCGCCGAGGTAATCGTGGTGATTACGCACCGCGGCAGGATAGATCAGGAAATCGTCGAGGAAATCCTTTACGAGCGCTTTGGTGAGCGCGGCGATGTCATGATCGGCGATCTTGGAGAGACATAGGTCCAATTTGTCCTTCATGAGTTCGACGCTCATGGGGGCGCAGGAGAGGAAGCGGCTCCAATCCACCTTGTCCTGATCGATGAGCTCGACCGAGTGAACCTTCATCTGCAAGGCGTTGCGGTAACGGAGGACGTCGCCATCGAGTTGGATGACGTTGCCTTTGACGATCGCTTTCTCGTCCTCGGGCGAATAATCCCACTTCTTCGCCTCCATGGTGCCGGAATTGTCCTGTAGGACCATGGACCAATAGACGGCGCCGGATTCTTTGACGCCTTTTTTGGCGTCGGCGAGTAGGAATTGCCCGACGATGCGGTCGCCGGCGTTAAATTGGGAAATGTTCATTGACGATGTTCCTCCACGATGGATTTGGCTTGTTCGTAGTTGAAGCCCTTGCGCACCAGATAGCCATAGATGCGGCGGGCCAATTCGTATCCTTCGTATTTACGGGAATATTTGATCTCCGCGAGGGCGTAGGCCTTCTCGAGTTCGAAGCGCTCGATCTCGGGGCTAGCGCTGGAAACGCATTTCGACGCGGCCTCATGGGCCACCGCTTCGTCGAAGCCACGTTCCATCAGGGCGTGATTGACCTTGAGGACGCGCCTTTCGTTCGGAGTGCGGTTATAGCGACGGTCGAGCATCTCGGCGTAACGGCAGGCCTTGTCGAGTTCCTTTTCCCGTGGGAAGGAGAGCTCGCTCAGGATATCCTCGGCGATGCCTTTGACGCGCAAGTCATAGACGATGCGGTTATGACCAAGCAGGCGCAAATCACCCACGTCATAGGCGTAGGTCTTCGCGTAATGAAGATCGTCGATGAGTCCGCTTTTGGTAAGGCGGTTGACGACCGAACCTACGATGGAGGGGTTATAGCCTTTCGCGATGAGCTTGCGTAGCATCTCCATCGAAGAATAGGAATCGTGGCCGAGGTATTTGATCGCGGCGGAATAGGCGGCGTCTTGGGAGGCGTATTTGCGGATCTTCTCCAGCTCTTTTTCGTCGAGCTCCCTGCCGGCGTAAAGATGGAAGTCGGTGAAGGAATCCACGCTTAAAACGAGTTTCTCCCCATTCGAGAGGAGGATGCGCGCCTCCTTCGCCTTGACGGAGACCGAAGCGACGCTTAGGGGCTCACCAGTTCTTTTTTCGAACACGTTCGTATACCTCGATGACATTGTTGTAAAAGCGTTCCATAGAATAGACGTCGATGACTTTGAGGGCGCTACTAATGACGCGCTTCTTGCTCGCCTCGTCCATGGTCAATACCTTGCGGAGTTTCTCGTCGAAATCTTTCTCGTCGAAGAAGAAGAACCCGGTCGCTCCGTCCTGAATCGTACCGACGAGGTTGTCGTCATAACGGGCAAGGACGACCAAATGGGCCGCCATCGCCTCCATGAAGGTGAGACCTTGGGTCTCGGTGACGGAAGCGGAAACGAAATAGTCGCCCAAGTGATAATAATCCTGGGTTTCGGATGGGTCGCACTTGCCGGTGAAAACGACTTTGTCTTGGATGCCGAGATGGACCGCGAGTTCCTTTAATTCTTCCTCCGCCGGGCCGAAGCCGGTCACGACGAAACGCGTCGGGAAAGGCTCACCCTTCTTGAGGAAGTTCGCATAGCCGCGCAATAAGACGTCGATGGATTTCTCTTTGGCGATGCGCCCGAGGCAAAGGATGACCTTTTCCTTGGGGGAGATGCCGAATTTCTTCTTCAGTTCGGCGGTGCGTTCTTTGTTTTCCTTCTCGGGATCGAAGCGGGAGAACTCGATGCCGGTGGGGATGACGGGGATGGTTTTGTCGATGCCGATCGCACGGAGATAGTCCTTGATCTTCTCCGAGGGGGCGATGAATTCCGTGAACTGGTTGGACTTCGCGCGGTAAAACCAACGAACCGTATGACGGGCAAAGCGATCGAAATGGCCCTTGGTCACGTAATAGGCGTAGTCCTCGATCATCGTGTGGAAGGTATAGATCAATCCGACGCGCAGACGCTTCGCGGCGAGTAAGCCGAAGATGCCGACGCCGATGTCGGTCTGGCAGTGGATCACCTCAGGGCGGAAGGCGGCGACGTATTTCATCGCCTCGGACGAATAAAAACTCGTCAGGCGATAACCATAGAGTTTCTTTGCCTCGATGCCGGGGATGCGGATGATGCCATCTTCGTAAGTCACTTCGTCGCTGAAGGGGTTCGTGGTGACGAGCAACACATTATGGCCGTGGGCCATGAGGGTCTGGCGCAAGTTCGCGGTTGAGGTCGCGACGCCGTTGATTTCGGGAAGATAGGTGTCGGTGAAAAGAGCGATGTTCATATATCCCACTCCTCCCACTGCTGTTTGTCTTTCTTCGGTTTGAGTGCTTTGGCGGGCTTCGCCTTTTTGCTTTTTTCTTTCTTGATGGGTTTGGTGTTCGTGGCTTTGACGCGGCCGACTTTGATGCCACCCCTGCCGCCATATTCCTCATCGTCGGGTAAAGAAGGCAGCTCCATCATGCGTCGCTGAATCTCTTTGCGGGAAAGCTGGCGCGTCTCATATAACGTATCGGCGCTGCGTTTACGTTCGTCGAAGGTTTCAAGCTGCAAATCGACGAAGGTCTTGCGGTTGGCGTAATGGATGGGCTCCTTCGGTCTGGACCGATAGAAGGCGGCGACGAAGCCGGACACCAAAAGGACGATGTGGAAGGTCGCGGTACGCCAAATGATCTGCGAGGAGTTTAAGACGCCGTCGCCAAGGAACGAGCCGGCGAACAAATAGGTATAGAACAGCTCGGAGACGCCCGCCGAACCCGGCAAAGGAATCAAGCCGGTGACCATCTGGTGGAACGAGGTGAGGAAGCAGACGTGCATGACGTTGATCATGGAAAATCCCTGATCGAACATCTCGCCGGAGGCATGGACGGTGAAGGCGGAGAAATACGGAATCGAGTTCCGCACGAAGAGGATCAGCATGTAAAGGAGGATCTGAATGACCAAGACAGGGACGTTCGAGGCGAGGCGCTTCAACTCAATTTTGAAGTTTTCGACCTGCACGCGAAGCGATTCTCTGGTGGCGTCGGGATTCTTGAGAAGGCGGATCTTGCCAAGGAAGCCGACCACATAGTGGAGAATGAAGTTATGGAAATGGTGGCTATAACTCATCGTGATGAGCAGGAAGATGACCGAGATGTTGAGCAAGAAGCCGCCGATGATGAGCGGCCACATCGGGATGTGCCAGTTGAGCTCGGTGATGTCCACGTTGATGGAGATGACGCGGTTCCATTCCACCGCCAGGGCGATGACGTCGAAGAGGATCAGCGAGGACTGATACAAAATGAACGACATGACCATGATGGAGGCGGCGTTCGACACCTGGATGCCCTGGGACTTGAGGGTGTAGACCTGCATGGCCTGACCGCCAGAAGCGCCCGGAGTAACGTTGCTATAGAACTGGCCGATGTAGGCGCAGGCGATGCCCTGGTGGAATTTGTATTGCCTCGTGTAGAGGCGGCAGAAGACCAAAAGGATCAAGCCCTCGAACACATAAGAGAGGGCGACAAGGCCGATGATCAAGATGAACCAGCGCCAATCCGCGCCTTGGAACGCCGAAAGGACTTTTCCGAAGTTATCGCCCCAAAGCGAAACCGCCAGCGAGATGCCGGTGGCGATCAAGACGATCAAGATGTAGATGACATACTTGAGGGCTGATTTTTTCTTTTTCTTCGGCTCGAGTCCGGTGTTGATATCGGCAGGCATATGCGACAAGGCTATTTTAGCCTTTGTCGGCATATAAGAAAACACCCACACCTACCCAAAGAGGCTAGAAAAAGCGCCTAAAACCTATGCTTTTCCCCGCAAAAGCGCACCGAAATTGAAAGAGAACGGGTCGATTAAAGCTCGCAAAGATGTTCGGCGATCGCGGCCAAACATTCGCGAAGTTGCGTGACGACGAGGTCATAACGGTGGCTATACCAAGGGTCTTCAATCTCCGCGATGTCGGACCGAAACATGGTCACGGGATGGTATTTATGGGCGGTGTCGGGATGGGTGAATTCCAAAACGCGTCGGTTATGGCCGTCCATGTAAAAGACGAGTTCGAAGCGGTCGTAATCACCCTTTTCAAAGCGCCGTGCCCGGTGGGAATAACACTTTATCTTCGCCTTCGCCAAAGCCGCCTTCATCGGAGGATAGACGTCGTTGCCGATCTCCTCGAAGGAGGTCGCGAGCGAATCCACCTCGAACTCTTTGTCCATACCTCTTTCGAGCAGAATTTCCCTCATGATGAATTCCGCCGCGGGGGAGCGGCAGATGTTTCCGTGGCAAATGAAGGCGATGCGTTTCATGCGGTTATCATAACCCCTACCCCACCGAAGCGAAATCCTAGAGGTTCAACGCGCCTGCGCCTATAATAATTGCGTTATGCTGACACGGCTCGTCATCACCAACCTCGCGATACTCGAAAACGTCGACGTCGCCTTTAAGGATGGCTTCACCGTCCTCACCGGCGGAACCGGCGCGGGCAAATCGCTCGTAATTGATTCGCTGTCCTTGCTTCTTGGGGCGCGCGCTTCGAGCGAGCTTATCCGCACGGGCGAAGAGAAAGCCACCATCAAGGGCTACTTCAAAGTCGACTCTTCCCGGCTCGCGGCCTTGCTCAATCGCTTGGAGATTCCCTTCATCGACGGGGAGATCGTCATCGAGCGCGTCATTTCGCACACGAAGAACACCATCAAGGCCAACGGCCTCACCTTAACCCTCCAACAACTTAGTCTCATCGCCAAGCACCTCGCGGACATCCATAACCAGTTCGACTTCGCCCGCATCCTCAACCCCGAGAACTATTTGGACATCATCGACGGTTTCTCCTTCGAGCAGACCTCCCTTTATAAATCCGAATATGGCGAGAGGCTTGACCTCTATAAGAAAGCCAAGGCGGAACACGAGACCCTGCTCATGCAAAAAGCCAAGATCGAGGCGAGCCAGGACTTCTACGAATTCCAGCTCAAGGAACTCGACGAGGCGGACTTAAGCGAGAACGAGGAGGCCGAAATCGCCTCGGAAATCGCCTTGCTCCGCAACTACGACCACGTCTATTCGCTTTTCCAGAACATCGACGCCCTCGTCCACGAGGATTTCCTCGACAAACTATATGAATTGAACAAAGCCCTCACCAAGCTTTCCTCCTACCAAAGCCAATATCAGGAAATCCAGGAGAAGGTCGACGAACGTTATTACGAACTTGACGACATCTTTCAAACCCTTAAGAAGGATTTCCGCTCGCTCGATTACGATCCGGAACGCCTCAACGTCTTGGAACAGCGCTCCAGCGACATCGCCTCGCTCAAACGCAAATACAAAAAGACCGTCCCCGAGCTTATCGCCTATCGCGAAGAACTCCATTCCCTCCTTGGCGTCGACGGCGGACTAGACGAGCGCATCGCCGAAAAAGAGGCGGAGATGAAAAAGCTCCGCCACGATTGCTTCGTCAAGGCAACCGAACTTACCGAGCTTCGCAAAGCCATCGCCATCGGCATCGAAAAGGAAATCCGCCATAGTCTGGAGGACCTGCTCCTCTCGGCCGATTTCCGCATCGTCTTCTCCGAGGCGAAGGAAGAGGGCGACGACTCCATCTTTCAGCCTTCCGGCGTCGATTCCGTCGATTTCCTCATCGAGACCAACGTCGGCGAAGGGCTCAAGAGCCTCGCCAAGATCGTCTCCGGCGGTGAGGCATCGCGCATCATGCTCGCCTTCAAGGCGGTCTTCGTCAAAGCCAACAAGATCGCCACCGTCATCTTTGATGAAATCGATACGGGCCTAAGCGGGGAAGCCGCCCAAGCCGTCGCGAACAAAATCAAGGAAATCTCCCTTTCGAGCCAAGTCTTGGCCATCACCCATATGCCTCAGGTCGCCGCCATCTCCGATCACCACATCCTCATCAAGAAAGAGGTGTTCCTAGGACGCACCTCGACCAAGATCGAAGAATTGGATCTCGAAGGCAAAATCCGCGAGGTCGCCTATTTGATCTCCGGCGGTAAGGTGACCGAAAAACAACTCGCTTACGCCAAGGAAATCATTTTGAATCGCTAGTTCGGCTGCTTCGAGGCGATGTATTCGTCGATGATCGGATAGAGGCCGGCATAGGCGTCGTCCATCCGACCGACCCGTGAGCCAAATTCCATGATGTAATCGCCGACGGTCTTATATAGGCCCCAGTTTTCCTTGCCGAGTAGTTCCCCGGAATTCGGGTTGCCCGTCTTCGCGAAGGCGGACCAATAATCCACCATGGCGTTGCTTAGCTGCGCATCGCTTTGATCGTAGGCGAAATCGTGTCCGGTACGCTTGAGGTTGCCATAGGCATAAGCGATCTCACCGGAATGGTAAGTTCCCAAATATCCGTTCTCTTTAGTGAACTGATATCGATACACGTCCACCCCGTTTTCCGCGGCGATGCTGCTCCAACGATGATGGGGATGGATGAACCAATAGACCGAAATGATTTCGTTGAAGGCCGTGAAGGCATCCTTTTCGATCTTCGGCAAATAGAGGTCGTAAATCTTCTTCGCGATGTTTTTGCCGAAGACGGTTTCCAAACGGCCGAGGATGTTGTCCTTGTTCGTCGGGGAAAGCAAATACTGCGGCACGATGAAGGCATCGGCTTCCTTCACGTTATAACCGTTAAGCAAGGCGGTTTCGTTGTTCTCCTTCGCCTCGTAGATCTCCTTTGGAGTCTTGGTCTTGGACAAGGCATAGCCATCGAAGGTCATCGACGAATTGGAGAACGCGGTCTTCACCAGTTTTTCCGCTGAGACGTCGCGTAGTTCCTTAAGCGATGAGCAACCCTGCTCCTGCATGATTTTCTTTCCAGTGGAGAGAGCATCCTCAAGCGGGCGCATGGTATGCGGGGCGCGTTCGAGGACGATGGAACTCGACTCGCCGATCGCGCGCTGAAAAAGACCGTGCGCCAAAGGCGAGATGCAAAGCGCCGAAACGCTGCTGCTGCCCGCCGATTCGCCGGCGACGGTGACGTTATTCGGGTCGCCGCCGAAATAGGAGGCGTTTTCTTTTACCCACTCGAGTGCTTTGATCTGGTCGAGCAAGCCATAGTTGCCCGTCGTGGCGTTGGGGGACTCGGTGATGAGGTCGGGATGGGCGAAATAACCGAACACGCCAAGGCGGTATTGGACGGTGATCATGATGAGACCTTTATGGGCCATGGCCTCGCCATTGATGTCGGGACTGGCGGAGGAGCCTTTGGTCAAGGAGCCGCCGTGGATATAGACCAGGATTGGAAGGTTCTCGGCGTTTTTGGGACGCCAGACATTCAGATAAAGCGAATCCTCGGACATGTTCTGCAATGGATGCATCGCGTAATCGGGATGCCAGCCTTTCTCCGCGTACATGTCGACGAGGGAGTCCGTGACCGAGTTGCTGATGGGCTGCATCGAGCGCGGCGCGAAGACGGAGCAGTCACGCACGCCTTCCCAAGGCGTAGGGTCGATCGGTTCCTTCCAACGCCTCTCTCCTATCGGCGGGGCGGCGTAAGGGATGCCGGCGTAGACTTCGACTTGGCCATCTTCGCTATAGACGCCTTGGACCAAGCCGTCGCGCAGTTTCAGCGTATTCTCGACTTTGACGACGTTACTATGGGTCACCGCCGGGAAAACTTCGACGCTAGGACGCGCCAGGGGGAGCAATGTCGCCATCGAGAGGATGAACGCGCCCCAAGGGATGAGGCGCCACCGCTTCTTTTTATTGATTAAAAGGATGCTCGTGACCGCGAGAGCGACCAAACATAGCAATGCCAAAATGAAGACGATGATGGGGCCGTTAGCCAAATCAAAATAAAAGATCAACAGGGCCGCGATCAATAAGAACCCGATGGGGAAAGCGATCCAGAACCCGATATGCTTTTTCTTCTGCGTTTTTTCTTCCATGCCAACAATTATCAAGTGATTTTTTTCAAAAGGCGATAGGAAAACGCCCCTTCCTTAAGGAAACTTCAACGGAGAAGGCCGAACGCTTCCTATTCGGCGGTTCTCGGGGTGTAGAATTCGCCCGACCTCATCATCCCC
>SVBF01000008.1 GCA_015058945.1 Erysipelotrichaceae bacterium
CATGTGAAGCAGACGGTCGAACCGTAAAATCATTCAAAGGGTTCCGCGGCATACGGATATGATACCCGTCCAGACGAGAGTTCGCGGCAGCCGGCCGGCTGCCCTCCTATCGGAAGGGTACGGCTATATTGTTAATAAGATAGGTTCATTCTATTACGAAACGCGGAATAATCCACGCATATGCCTAAGAAAAACCCCGCAAATGCGGGGTGAAATGCTTACTTAGCGGCTTCTTCTTCTTTTTTCTTCGGCAAATCGATGATCGGATCGATGCGGTTGATGTAGACCGCCGCGAGGATGAGCGAGCTCACGAGGAAGAAGACGACGAGTCCGGCCACGGCACCGAGGGCATTGGGGATGGAGCCACCGACGACGATGGTGTTCGCGTTGTAATAGGTCACGTTGGCACGCTGGGTGTTATAGAGGTAACGATAGGACTTATTGACGATCTCGGCATAGCCTTCTTCGCCGCTTAAGTTATTGCGGACCTCTTCGATCGATTTACGGAATTCGGCGCATCCTTCGGCCCACTTCTTGGTCTCTTCGTCCGCGGTTCCGGCCTGGATAGAGAGGAGGCGGGGCAAGGTACCTTGGCCCGGGAGAAGGACGATGGTGGCGAGGTTGGCCTCGGTCGGATCGTTCTTGAACGTCTCCGTGTCATAGCCCATATCCTTGAGCTCTTTGATGTAGTCGTTGCGGCGGAGTTCGATGTCGACGATGTCCTTGGTGTAGGAGGCGATGAGGTCGGCGTATTGCGAATCGCTGATGACGATGCCGCCGGAGCTCGCGACGAGCTCGTCGATCTTGGCCTGTTTGGTTTTGGCGGTGATGATATCCTGCCTCATCCTCTCTTTATAACCATCGGCGGTCTCGGTGTAACGCGAGATGACAGTGGCCAGGGTTTCCGGGGTGTAGTTGACCCAGAAGTTGACGTCGAGGGAGTCTTTGAGGTAATCGAAGTAGTCGATGCCGAGATAATCGAAGGCGTATTCAAAGTTGGTGGAGACGGTGCGGAGCAAGGTGCCATTGGCATCGACCACGCCATTGGCGGTGAAAGTGGTCACGAGGGCGTCGATTTCGCTGCGAATCGTCGCGCGTTGCGTGGCGAGGAGCGAGATTTGGTCCGCGAAGGAGAGGACGGAGAAGGATTCGGGCAAGCTCGTGTTGATCTCGTGTTGGTTCACGGCGGCCTGGGCCTTGACGTTGACCGTCTCGATGATGTCGCCGACGAAGGAACGGGCGAGGGCCTGGTCCTTGAACGGGGCAAGCTTGGCCGTGATGGTGAACTTGTTCGGGGTGACGTAGACCGTGGCGTTGGTCTGCGGATCCTCATAGGATTCGATCGAGATGGAGATGCTGTTGGAAAGGGCGGCCAAATCGATCGCGCCGTATTTGGCGTCGGAGTTCTTGACCTCGTTTAACGTGGCCAAGGAGACGAGGCTCGCGTAATCGAAGCGAGTGCCATCGACGAAAGTTCCGCCGCCACGGCCATCGCTGGTGAGGGCGATGTTCTGATAGGAGAAAGTCGAGGAGACGCTCTCCCTCATGTTATTCAGGAGGAAGCGGGTACCGAGATATCCGGCGACCGCGCCGAAGACGGAGAACCCTAAGATCCACCATTTGCCGAAAACGATGCCTTTGAGGTAGCGGCGCATCGTCCAGCGACGCGGCCTTTCGTTCTCGAGGGGGTCTTGGAGAATCACGACATTTTGTTTTTCTTCGCTCATATGTTCACCTCAACTAAGGTAACGCAATGATAACCCATGCACGCGCAAAAAGCGAGTTGCAGGCGTCGCTCACGCGCTAAAAGAATTTCTTCTGCAGATAATCGATGAAGTACCGAGAGTCCATCGCCTCGCCCGTGACTTTTTTGATCCAGTCTTTGGGGTCGAGGTAATCAAAGGCGAAATCCTTCTCCCTGAGCCAGCCTAGAATCGGGGATAAATCGCCTTTTGCGATGAAGGAATCGACGTCGAGGTCCTTCCTCATCTTCGCGAGGATTTGGGCGCCATAGAGGTTGCCCAAGGCGTAGGAAGGGAAGTAACCGAAGGAGCCCTGGAACCAATGGACGTCCTGAAGGACGCCTTGCGCGTCGCAGGGGACGTCGACGCCGAGGTATTCCTTATATTTCGCGTTCCAGGCGGCACGGATATCCTTCACCTCGATCTTGCCGTTGATGAGGTCGCGTTCGAGCTCATAGCGGAGGATGATGTGGAGGCAATAGGTGTATTCGTCCGATTCGGTGCGGATTAACGAGCGGGTCACCTGGTTAATGAGGTTATAGAAACCCTCTTCGCTCATTTCGCCAAATTCACCGCCCAGATGCTCTTTGCATAGGCCAAGCAAGGTGGGAACGAACGCACGGCTCCTGCCGATGAGGTTCTCGTAGAAGCGGGAATGGGTTTCGCATAAAGCGGCGGAGGCCCTGCCGTTGACATAGTTATCGAATTGGTAGGCGGGCCAGTTTTGGAATTGGATCGAATGACCGCCCTCGTGGATCACCGAGTACATCGAGGAGCGCCAATCGTCCTCATGGTAATGGGTGGTGACGCGGCAATCGTCCTTAGCGACGTTATCGGAGAAGGGGTGTTCGGTCTCACGAAGCACACCACGGCTAAGGTCATAGCCGATCGCCTCGAGCAAGCCGATGGAAAGGTGGGCTTGCTGGTCTTTGTCGTGAGGCAAAAGGGCGGGGAAGTCGAGTTTGGATTGGTTTTCCAGGACGCGGTCGAGGTTATCGATCAGGAATCTCTTCAAGGGTTCGAACACCGCATCGATATCCGCCTCGGTCTGCCCTTTCTCAAACTGGGAGAGAAAGGCGTCATATGCGGTTTTGTGATGAGGCAAGGCGAGCAATGTGGCTTCCTCGCGTTTGATTTCCACTAAACGCGTGAAATAGGGCTCGACGATCGACCAATCGGAGGCGTTTTTGGCTTTCTTCCACATCTCGACGCACTTCGAGGTGGCTTTGCTCCACTCCTCGTATTTCTCGATGGGGAGCTTCTCCATGTACGAAATCTCAAAGAGGAAATCGTCGGTCAGGAGCTCCTGGGCGTCATTGAGACCGCCTTCTTCCTTAGCCGCCTTGACTAAGCGGATGAATTCGGGGTCTTGGTAGATCGAGGCGGCTTCCGCGTCATAGAAAGCGAGGAGGTCGTTTTCCTTGGAGATCGCCTGTTCCGGAGCCGTGGTCTCGATGTCGAAATTGAGCAACGAGATCAGGTGGTGGAGCCTAGCGCGCTTCTCCAAAAAGGGTCGAAGGGCTTCAAATGATTTATTCATGGATTTCTCCTTTGTTATGTCGAGCGAGGTTGGTCAGGCCGTTTTGCAAGAGGTAGACGAGGATGCTGCCGATGGCGTTGCCCACGATGGCGACGAGCACCGAGACGGTGGCGTTCACCCCATCGAAACCGGCGATGGCGATCTGAGCATAACTGAAATAGAAGACGTTGGCGATGGAGTGGTTGCAACCGAGCAAGACCATCGTGGCGATGGAGAGGCAAACCATCACAAGTTTCGCCGGAAGGCTCATCAGGCGACGGAAGCATTCGACCGCGAGGTAGACAAAGACGCCCGCGCCGACGGAACGGAGCAAGCAGCCATACCAGGTGGCTCCTTCGCCATAAAGGAATTTGGTTTGGGTCGCAACCGTCCAATCCTTGAGAATCAAGCCGGAGATATAACCGACCGCCATGGCGCCGACGATATTGCCGATGGCCATGACGACGACGTCGAACGCATAGCCTTTGTCCTTCTCCAAGACATAGCCGACTTTGCCGGTGAAGAGGTTTGCCCCGAGAAGGCAAACGCACATCAAGCCAAACGAGAAAAACACGGCGCCCCACACGGGCTGGCCCATGGAGCATAGTTGCAGGTTCACCGCCCCGCCGATGCCGATAAGCACGCCAGCCAAAATCCCAAGCCGGAAAGTTTTCCAAATACGATTGAACATATGCGCAATTATGTACGCGGAAAGAAATCGCGCCAACCATTTCTTTCGTTTTCTTTTCTGGATAAAGAGGAAATCATCCGTGTTTTGCGTTGAAACATCCGCAAAACGCTTCTTTTTTTGCCACCGCGTCTTCTTTAGGGTTTCGCGAATATAAAAGACAAACCCGCCAGAACGATGTAGCATTTTTCATCAAGAGGAACCTCATGAAAAAACATCTCGACGACTACCGCCCCTTGCTCGACGTTCGGGCGACCCAAGCCGCCATTGAGTTCATCAAGCGCGACTTCGTTTCCCGCCTCGCCACCGAGCTGAATCTCACCCGAGTGAGCGCTCCGCTTTTCGTCTATGGCAGCAGCGGGCTTAACGATGGCCTTTCCGGCAAGGAAGTCCCGATCCGCTTCCACGTCAACGGCATCGAGGAAGAGGTTGAGATCGTCCACTCCCTCGCGAAATGGAAACGTTTCGCCCTGGGCAAATATGGTTTCCCTCTGCATACCGGCATCTACACCGATATGAACGCCATCCGCAAGGACGAGGACCTCGACTTTATGCACTCGGCCTATGTGGACCAGTGGGACTGGGAGGTCGCGATCAGCAAAGAGGACCGCACTTTCGATTTCCTTCGTTTGGTCGTCGACAAGATTTACCAGTGCATCCGCGACATCGAGCGCACCTTGCACGTCCGTTATCAGACGCTGACGCCAATTCTCCCGGAGAAGATCGCCTTCGTGAGCTCATCCGAACTCGAGAAGCGTTATCCGAACCTCTCACGTAAGCAAAGAGAGGACGCGATCACCCGTGAATACGGCGCCGTCTTTCTCACCCAAATCGGCGGCAAACTTAACGATGGCAAGCCCCACGATTCCCGTGCCGCCGACTACGACGACTGGAGCCTAAATGGGGACATCCTCCTCCACTACCCTCTTTATGACATGGCGTTTGAGGTCTCTTCCATGGGTATCCGCGTGAACAAAGAGAGCCTGCTGTCCCAACTTAAGGAAAAGGGTGAGGAATATAAAAAAGACAACGCCTATTGCCAAGCGATCCTTAACGAT
This sequence comes from Erysipelotrichaceae bacterium, assembly GCA_015058945.1. Lineage (GTDB taxonomy): Bacteria > Bacillota_I > Bacilli_A > RFN20 > CAG-826 > Alloenteromonas. The sequence continues at coordinate 5,008 of SVBF01000008.1, forward strand.
CAACTTCCCCTCTCCATCGGCGGAGGCATCGGCCAATCACGCCTTTGCATGTTCCTTTTAAGGAAAGCGCACATCGGAGAAGTCCAGGTTTCCGTCTGGGATGAGAAGGAAATCAAGGAACTCGAAAAAGAAAACATCCGTCTTCTTTGATCGAAAGCTTGGCTTCACACCTTTTTATATCGCTGGTTTTTGCTCGTGGGCTTATCTGGATATTCCAGAATAATCTGTCCGCCCTTGATCGCCGGGTCTAAATAGTTTTTGCGCAATGTCTCTTTGCTTTTTAAGCCAAGCAAACCCAAGATTTCCGTCGCCGTCACAAACGCCCCATCGGGCATCGCCGTCAAAAGTTTCTTCACATAAATGGAATCAACACCGAGGTGGGACGCGTCCTGGCTCAAATCGCGCAAAGCGGATTTAATCATTCTGAGCATAAAGACGATAAACGGATTGGAATTGCCCGCAGCATGGGAAGCGGAAATGGCCTTGTAGTAATCCTCTTGATTGTCTTTGATGTAGTTTTCAATCGGCAAAAAGTAAAACACTCTCCTCCATTTGCCGAGCATGCAAGTTTGCCATAAGCGCACGGTTCGGCCATTTCCATCGCTGAAAGGGTGAATAAAAACGAATTCATAATGGAAAACGGACGAGAGTATCAAAGGATTGATACGACCGAAATTCGCTTTGCACCACCCAAACAGTTCAGTCATCAGGCCATCGACAAGCTTCGGCGGAGGGGCAATAAAAACAACGTCCCCGTTTTCGTTACTGACGCCCTCGTTGCCGGTTCTGAAATCGCCGGCGCCATCAATGACGTCTTTCCCCATGATCCGATGCACTCTCTTTAAATCCCGTATCGAAAAAGGATCAATGTTTTCCAATTCGCCATACGCTTTGATTGCATTTTGAATTTCGATGATGTCCTTTTTTGGACCGATGACGGCCTTACCGTTAATGATGTCTTTGACTTGGCCTAATGAAAGAGAGTTGGCCTCAATGGAACAACTTGAGTGAATGGACCTCACCCGATTCTGTTTCCTAAGAACAGGGAAGCGGCTTAAATCATCGAGGGCGCCAATCTTGCCGATAAGTTCCATTATTTCAGCCACGGAACTCAACATTTCATTTGTTACTACAAATGGAGGGGAATATTTTTCCATATTCATATTGTAATACACCACTCTATGGATATCAAAGCATCTTGCTTATTATCTTCCTTATTAACTTGCTTATCGCACAATCAAAAAAATCCCCGACGTCAATCGGAGACAATTCGCGTCTGGTGCGGGCGAGAGGACTCGAACCTCCACGGTTGCCCAATAGATCCTAAGTCTATCGCGTCTGCCATTTCGCCACGCCCGCATCGGCTTTGGCGCTGCATAAGAATACAACTAAAAGCGCGTTAACCCAAAAGTTTTTGCATGTCCGGGTAGAGTTTCTTCGTCCACTCTTCCCCGATGAGCGAGCGCATGGTCCGATAGAAATCGGCCTCGCTGACCTTCGCGCCGCCGAAAGTAAGCAGATGGTAACGCACCCCATACTCCGTGATGATCGTCCCCGAGTCCACGAAACCATTTCGGGCATAAAAAGCGATACGTCTCTTTCTGATCTCGTTATCAGGGTAACGCTCCCCCACTTCGTCGGCGAGCAAGAACAAGCGATGAGAAGGATACCGGGCTTTGATTTCGTTTAGAATGCCGGTTCCATAGCCTTTGTTCCGATATCTTTTGCTAACGGCAAGGAAGAAGACATAGAGGATGTCCTCAAACTCGACAAGATAGGTGAAACCGATGAACCTCTCGCCTTCGTAGGCCCCGAAGAACAAGTGATGGTCCATGGCTAGGACCACCGAAAAAGGCGGACGCTCCTCGGCGGAAAAAGCGGTTTCGAACAAATAACGGGATTTGGAGATGTCTTTCCCTTGTTCATCGAGGGGAACAAAACGTAGGCTCATGGCAAGATAGTAAGGAAAAGAAGGCAAAAAGAAAACGCCTTAATCGGCTCTCGCTTAATAAGGCGCTTTCTCAGTTATATAGGAAGTTGCCCGTGTTTCCGTATTCCCACGCGTTGATTTCCGTGGCTTCGATCAGCTTATCCGCCAGCACATAGATGCGCTTGGTTTTCTTTTCTTGGTTGATCTCTTTTTCATTGTTTTCAAAACGTTCTTGCATACCGTTCTCCTTTCTCTTCCATTTAGGAAGCGTGTAACTATAGGACGAAAAAACAGGGTTTCAAGTTCCCTGTCTTTGAAAGCGCTTTCAAACCCTATTTCTTCTTGAGTTTGGCCAGTTTGTTCGTCCTGCCCTGCTGTTTCAGACGCTCATAGTTCTGATAGAGGGCCTTCTCGTAAGCCGACGCCAAATGGGGTTTGTAGAATTGGATGTCGGCAAATTCGTCGGGTAGGTATTGGATATGCTCCCATAAGTCCGGTCGATCATAAGGGTATTTGTCCTCTTCCTTAAGGCTCACGGGCGTCAGCTTTAAATAATCCTGCACGCGGAAAGGCATCTTTTGGGCAAAGGACATCGCCTCTTGGATGGATTCGTCCCCAGAGCGGGAATGTGGGGACAAGCAAAGGTCGATGACGGCGTCGCCTAAAGGGATGACCGCCTCGGGAAAGCCGATTTGCTCGGCCGCGGCGATCGCCATTTGGGTTCTTAATACGGCGTTAGGGTTGCCAAGGCCGATATCCTCATAAGCCGTGACCAGCAAACGGCGTTTGATGGAGTCAAGATCGCCGGCGATGCATAGGCGCGCCAAATAATACAAAGCGGCATCGACGTCTTGCCCGCGTATCGACTTCTGCAGAGCAGAAACAGAGTCGTAATGCTCCTCTTCGTCTTTGTCCATCGCGTAGTTGGGGACCGATTCGATGCTCTTCACCTGTTCTAACGTAACGTTGCCGGAATCACCGAACTGGACGAACGCCTCTTGGAGAATGTTCAAGGCGAATCTGAGGTCGCCTCCGGATAGCCTCGCGATAAAGGCGAGCGCTTCGTCGTCAAAAGACGCTTTGCCGTCAAGCCCCTCGGGCAACGCAATCGCGCGTTTCAGACCGAGGACCACCTCTTCTTCTTTTAGCGGGTAGACCTCGAGGATCTTGCAGCGCGAGCGTATCGCGCGGCTTAAAGAAACATAAGGGTTCGCGGTCGTCGCGCCGATGAGGGTGAAGGTACCGTTTTCGACATAAGGCAAAAGGTAGTCCTGCTTCGTTTTGTCGAGGCGATGAACCTCGTCCATGATGAGAATGCAGGGGCGCCAAATCTTGGCCTCATCCACCGCGATTTCCAAATCCTTCTTGGTCGCGGTGACGGCGTTGAGGGATACGAAATGGATCTTAAGAGATTTCGCGTAAGCTTCGGCGATCGTCGTTTTCCCCGTCCCTGGAGGGCCGAAGAAAATCATGGAGAACGGCGTCTTCTTTTCCACAGACTTCACCAAGAAAGAATCGGGACCCAAAAGATGGGTTTGACCAATGACCTCGTCTAAGCTTTTCGGGCGAACGGTGAACGCTAACGGAGCTGCCATGACGTTATCCTAAAAGGAAAGATTGGCAAGAGCAAGAAATTGGCTTAAACAGCAAGCACTTTTCGCTACGAAACTTTTGTCAATGATAGGACGAGAGAATGGTCAAAAATCCAACAAGATATTAATCTCGCGGAACCCAAAGACATATAAGCGACAAAGCCAAGGCAGGAAACAACAATCAATCACCATCTCTTCTCGACGTTAAATACGCCCTCTGCAATGGCAGGAAAACAAGGCAAACCAGACCCGAGACCATCGACAGAAAAAGTCCTGCCGGAAAAGAGGTGAAAACACGTTCGGTATTATTTTCGTACCTTGATTTCAAATGCTGAGAATGAAGAATGGTCGAAAAATTACTAATGAAGGTTCAAAAACAATTTCATCGATTATACCTATCGTTTTTATATATCTTTGCACGGGGATGTCTTGACTATTTCGATAATTTAGGTATTATTTTCGTACTATCAAATTAGTTGGTATTTTTAGGCTAACAACATTCAAAAAGGGGATAAAACCATGAATAAAACCATGTCCTATGAAGAATTCCTCTGGAGGGTTCGCGACAACATCACCGACGAGGATGGCCATTCCCCCGTAATCCCCGTTTTGAAGATGCTCCAGGTACGCTGGAGAAGCGAAGTTATTTATTACCTCTTTACCTCTGAGTCTGCACGCTTCAACGAGATCAAGTTCAACCTGCATGGAATAACGTCAACCATGCTTTCGTCCACACTGAGGGATTTGATGCAACTTGGCTTGGTGCAAAAGCATGATTTTGGGGAGCGTCCCCTCCATGTCGAATACTCCTTGACCGAGATGGGAAACGACCTTCTTCCCATGTATTACGAGATTATGAACTGGGGTTTTGCCTACGCGAATTCCTTACCCAAAAAGAGCGAAAAATAAACCCTGGGATTTGGCGCTTTCGCTTCCTCTTCCCAGGGGATTTTTTATTCTTCAACCGGTCCGTAAACGATGTTCGCCTCGAAGCAGACGCGGTCGCCCACGACGCCACGGATATACGTGAGGTCCTCGTCGGCGAGCACTTCGACGACTTCGCCCGATTTTATCTCGGTCTCGTATTGGATCAATAGTTCTTTGAACTGATGTTCCTTATAGAACTCTACCGGGTGTAGATTCATCAGCAGTTCGATGTATCGCACATTGTTCATGTGACCGTTCAGGTCGATGTCGGAGTACTCGATTTTCCGCCTCATCTTCAAAGAACAGGGCTTGGGGACCACCTTTCCAGGCAGGGGGATTTCCGAACCGTCGGTTTGGTCGACGCTATCCAGATCAGGTCGCATTTCGAGCTGACGGGTATCGTCATGGATCAGCGCCCAGATGGACGAGAATTGGGCGCAGGTTCTCCCCGCCTCATCCTCAAGTTTGCCATAACGGGTGAAAAGAAAGGCTTTTTTGCCCCCGGGGACAGTCGTGAACTTCGCCTGGGAAAGATACTTTGGCATGGCGCCAAAACGCACGTAAACGCGGCTAAAAACCCAAAGGAGGCCCTTGGACATGGTCTTCGAGGCGTTATAGCCGATGCGCTCCGCATCCTCAATCGCGGCATCTTGAAAGATGCGGAAGAGGCCGGGCACATTAAGGCGACGCTCAGGCCCAACGTAGGTCGAAGTGATCTGAAGTGGTAATGTGTACATAAATTTTCCTCGCGCATATTATACGCGCGCCGAAAAGGTAAATGACTATTGAACCAAAGCCGAGACAAGGCAATAATTATGTGCCTCGGGGCTGCGATAATGGGTGTTTAGCTCAGTGGGAGAGCGCTTCCTTCACACGGAAGAGGTCGAGGGTTCGAAACCCCCAACACCCACCACTCGATGACAATCCCGCTCCGAAGGCGGGATTTATTCTTGCCGCTTTAGCTCAATTGGCAGAGCAATTGATTTGTAATCAATAGGTTGTAGGTTCGATTCCTATAGGCGGCACCACAGCTTACGATCCTCCGTTTACGGAGGTTTTCTTTTCGTATTATCCTTTTCCTATCTTATTAACAATATAGCCGTACCCTTCCGATAGGAGGGCAGCCGGCCGGCTGCCCGCGAACTCTCGTCTGGACGGGTATCATATCCGTATGCCGCGGAACCCTTATCCTTTTCCTACGGTTCGACCGTCTGCTTCTCATGCTAGGGCCGCGGCCTTTCCTTTTCAACGCCGATTGTTGGTTGCTGCTTTGACTTCGGATCACCGCCGAGATGATGCGTGGGGAAGGCCCGCGGGAGACGTCCGCGGCAGGAAGAAAGGAGGCATTCTATGCCGAAAGTCTACGTGGGGATCGACGTGGCCAAGTTCAAGCACACGTGCTGCGCCGTCTCCGAAAAGGGGGAGGTCCTGAGGGAAAGCTTCGACTTCGGGAACGACCGGGAGGGGTTCGACCTCCTTATGAAAACGATGGCCGCGCTCGGCGGCCCGGGCGAAGTCGCGGTCGCGATGGAGTCAACCGGGCACTACCACGTCCTGCTGTGGAGGTTCCTCGCCTCCAAAGGGTACGCCGCGGAAGTCAAAAACCCCAAGGTCATCGCCAGGTTCAAGGCCGCGACGGAGATCTCGGGGGCTAAGACGGACAGGAGGGACGCCCTCCTCATCGCACGCCACGCGATGACGTTCGGGTCCTCCCCCTCTCCGCTACCATCATACGCGCTGTCGAGGATGAAGTCGCTCGAAAGGGAGAAGTACAGGCTGATCCGCGACAGGACGTCGCTGTACAACCGAATCCTGGCGATACTGGACCTGACGTTCCCGGAGTTCATGGGCTTCCTCTCCGCCAAAAGCGACGCCGGGAGGGGCGCCTTGTCGTCAAAGACGGTCCGGTGGCTCGTCTCGACGCATCCGTCCGCCGCGGCGATGTCGGCGATGAAGGCCGCGACGGCGGAAAGGCTCCGCTCGATGTCGAGGGGATCGTTCTCGCTGGTGAGGTTCCACGAGCTGAGGGAACTCGCGAAAAGCTCGGTCGGGACCTCGTTCCCCGACGAGGAGGCCGAGCTCCGCCAGCTGCTCGGGGAATGCGATTCCATAGACGCGAGGATAGACGCGATCGACGCCGAAACCGCGCCTTTGGTCGACGGCCTGTGCCCGCAGATCGCCTCCGTCCCGGGCATCGGGAAGGCGACCGCCGCGATGATCTTCGCCGAGGTGGGCGGCTTCGTCCGCTTCGGCTCCCCGGACAAGCTCATCAAATACGCCGGCCTCGACGTGAACGTCTACCAGTCCGGGACGGTCCTAAAGCACGGGAAGATGGGGAAGAAGGGGCCTCCCATCCTCCGCTACGCGCTTTTCCTCGCCGCCGGCAAATGCCGAATCCACTGCCCAGAGATCGCCGAGTACTACTCGTCGAAGGTCGCCCGCGGCAAGCACCGGGTATGCGCCTTGGTATGCACGGCCAGGAAGATCCTCCGCATGTGCTGGGGCATGATGAAGTCGGGCGAATTCTACTCTCCGAGAACCGCCGAATAGGAAGCGTTCGGCTTTCTCCGTTGAAGTTTCCTTAAGGAAGGGGCGTTTTCCTATCGCCTTTTGGAAAAAACCACTTGATAATTGTTGGCATGGCAAATAAGGCGATGCGACATTTCCAAAAGATGGACTTGCCCAAAGGGCAAACGGTCGTCATCACCGGCGCAAATTCCGGCATCGGCTTCGAGTGTGCCCGATATCTTTCTTCCATCGGCGATCATCTCATCTTCGCCGTGCGTAGCCTAGAACGCGGCGAAAGGGCCAAGGAGCAGATCCTCAACGAATATCCTGACGCGAACATCGAAGTATGGCTCTTAGATTTAAATGACCTAGCCAGCATCGAGTCTTTCATCAAGCGGATTAACGACGAAAAGCTCGATATCGACGTGTTTTACTCTAACGCGGGCATCTATCGCCTGCCTTACGCGGAGTCTTTCAAAGGCTTCGAGCGGCACATGGCGGTCAACTATGTCTCCAACCTCGTCTTATATCATGGTTTGGAGGAATACTTCCATAGCCTCCCCCACCGGGTTAAGTTCATCCTCACGAGCTCGGTGGTCGCCCGCTTCGCCAAGCTTCGAGACGGTGATCTTTTCGGAGAAAAGAAATATTCGAAATCACGCGCATATAAAAAGAGCAAACTGGCGGTGAATCATCTCTACTTATGGCTTTGCTCGCGTAGCGAGAATACGAACGTCTTACCGTTGCTCGTCCAGCCGGGCAGCACTTTCACGCCGCTGATCGCGAAAGCCTATCCCGGGCGCTTCATCCTCGCGGCGAAGCGTTTTATGCGCCTAGCCTTCCATAAACCCGATAAGGCGGCCCTATGTACGATGCGCTTGCTGGAGAAAGACGTCGCAAGCCCAACTTATGTCGCCCCACGAGGAATCGGCCATTTGACGGGCTATCCGAAGCAAATCCGCCTTTATAGAGGTAATATTGGCGACCCCGAACATCTCATCGCCGAAACGATTCGTTGCCTAGAAAAATAGAAAACCGCCTTAACGGCGGCATTTTTCTAAGTGGTGGGCCTTAATGGGCTCGAACCATCGACCTTGCGCTTATCAAGCGCACGCTCTAACCAACTGAGCTAAAGGCCCACAACGCACCGAAGTGCCTACATAATATACCCCTCTCTTTTCTATGCTTCAAGGAGAATTTTCACGCGCGTGCATAATGCGCGGAAAGAGAAAACCCGCCACCGAAGTGACGGGTCGATTCTCGAACTCGGGAAGCGATTAACGCTTGGAGAACTGCGGAGCGCGACGGGCGGCCTTGAGACCGTATTTCTTACGCTCTTTGGCACGGGCGTTGCGGGTGAGCATGCCGTGGGATTTGAGGGTGCCACGATCTTCGCCGGCCTCGAGGAGGGCGCGGGCGATACCAAGGCGGATGGCCTCGGCCTGACCGGTGAATCCACCGCCTTTGACATAGGCGATGACGTCATAGCGATCCTCGGCGCCAAGCATGGCGAGAGGCTGCTTGAGGTTGAGAAGAAGGGTCTCGAAGGGGAAGTATTCCTTCACGTCACGATCGTTGACGACGATCTTGCCCTTGCCAGAGGTGAGGTAGACGCGGGCGACGGAGGATTTCCTCCTGCCGGTTCCGTAATATTTGGTTCCTTTAGCCATGGTTTATCTCCTTACTTGCTGAGGTCGAGAACGACGGGGTTCTGGGCCTGCTGTTTGTGCTCGCCGCCTTCGTAGACGTAGAGCTTCTTGATCATCTGACGGCCAAGGCGACCCTTGGGGATCATGCCCCAAACGGCGCGCTCGACCATTTCGATCGGGTATTCTTCGAGCATGACGCCGGAAGAACGGGTGCGGAGACCGCCGTTATAACCAGAGACATTGTAGTAGTTCTTCTTGGTCTTGGGGTGGTTACCGGTGAGTTTGACTTTCCTGGCGTTGAGGATGATGACGTTATCACCGCAATCAACGTTCGGGGTGTAGGTGGGCTTGTTCTTGCCCATGAGGATGACCGCGACCTTAGAGGCGAGGCGGCCAAGGGGGATATCGGTGGCATCGACGACGTACCAGTTACGGGTAACGGATTCGTTTTTGGCCAACGTGGTTTGACGCTGCATGGTTTCTTTCCTTTCTCAATATTGGCTTCCATACGGGAAGCGCCGAGGCAAATTATGTCGAGCCGGATAGCCCATGTCAAAGACATTATGGGGTTTTCGTTTCTTTTGGAACATAGTTTTTCTATAATATATGTGTGGACAAAAAGAAAACCGAGATTTTATTGGATTTGGCCGAACAAAACGAGGGATACGTTTCTTCCGCTTCCGCCGCGAGTTTTGGCATTGCGCAGACGTATTTGTCGGAGGTTAAGGACAGCGGACTCTTCGTCAAGGTCAGCAAGGGCCTTTATCTAAAACGCGGCTTTGAGCGCGACCCCTTTTTTGAGCTGTCCTTCCGTTATAAGAAGGTCGTCTTTGGTTTGCGTAGCGCCCTTTACCTGCGTGGTTTGACCGACGAGCCCATCCTCGAAGTCAATTTGCCGCTTAACTATCTCACCCAGGGGATCGAAGGCGTGCGCGCCCGCCACGTGGGCGAAAAAGAATATGGCTTAGGCCAAACCCTCGCCGTCACCAAACAAGGCAACCTCGTGATGACCTATTCTTTGGAACGCATCATGATCGATCTATTGAGGCGCAATGGCGAATTCGCGAAAGATGAGTTCGTCAGCCTATGGCTGGCCGCAAAAAACAAAAACCCCTACCACGATTCGCTTCTCTCTTTGGCGGAAGCGTTTCATGTGGAGGGGGAATTCGCGTTGATGGATCGCCTCTATTAGAGGTTTTCGACGTTGGTGTAGACGTTCTGGACGTCTTCGGCTTCGTCGAGTTCCTCAAGCATCGCTTTGAGCTTGGGGAGGTCGTCGTCGCTGGCGGTGACCCATTCGTTCGGGATCATCGTGATCTCGCAACGGTCGAAGTCGGTCACGCCGAGGTCGGCGAGGACTTTCTTCGCGTCTTCGAGGGCGTGCGGAGCGACATGGACTTCCACGTTGCCTTCGCCGATGTCCTCGACGGAGGTGACATCGACGTCGCCAAGGATCAAGGCTTCTTCGATCTCGGAGGCATTGGCGTACTTGAAGTTCAAGGCGCCGAGTTGCTCAAAGTTATAGGCGACCGAGGCCATCTTGGCGCCTTTGCGGGTGCAGATGGTACGGACGGTTACGAGGGCGCGGTTGACGTTGTCGGTCAACGTGTCGACGATGATGTTGCTGCCACTCGGGCCCATGAATTCATAACGGCCTTGGATATAAGCGACGGTGTCGCCGCCTTTGGCCTTTTCAATCGCGCGATCGATGACGTCTCTCGGGCACTGCTTGCGATATTTTTCGATCGCGGCGCGAAGGGCGAGGTTCGAGTTGGGATCGGGCTCGCCGGATTTCGCGGCGGCGTAAATTTCCCTCGAAGCGCGCATGTAAATCGCCGATTTCGCTTTTGCGGTAGCCGCCATGGCAGCGGCACGGACTTCAAAATGTCTTCCCATAAAAAACTCCAGTTATCGGCGATAAATATATCACCGAGACACCGACACAAAAACCCCGAGTTTTAATGCGTGGGCGTCAGGAGGGCGCGAAAACTTATTTTTTTAGCGGTGATTCCTTCAGGAGATGAAGGTGATGCTTTTTGGCGAAGGCGAGGAAGTAATCGTAATAGGTGAGCTCGTAGTCGCTCGGGTTATGGGCGTCGACGCCAATCACCACGTCGACCTTATATTGGCTCACGATGTCCCAGAACCGAGGGCAAGGATAGGAGAGGGTGTCCTCAGAGAAAACGTAGGCGGGGTTCGCGCGGCTTGGGGCGCAGTTGAGTTCCAAAGGAAGGTGCATTTTTTCTGCCGTCTTGGCGATGAGATGGGCGATCTCCTCGCAGCGTTTGTCAAAGGCTCCATTCCAGCGGATATAAATATCAGGGTGGGCGACGTAGGTGAACAAACCGGATTCCATGCCCTCGATCAGCGCGTCGCAGTAACGGTCGATACGATTAGGGCGCTCGAGGGTCGTGTACCAAAACATGCGGTTTTCGGCTCCGAGGAAACAGTGCTGGCCCAAAATCAGGTATTCGACGTCGGGGCGGGAAAGAAGGTAACGATAGTAGTCGGCGAAACGATCGCCATACCATTCGGCCTCAAAGCCGATGCGGATGTCGATCTGATCCGCGTAATGCTCTTTGAGGAAGCCGACGGAAGAAAGATATTCGCCGAGTTGATGATAATTTCCGCGAATCCCCTCCTGTGTCACGCCGGGGAGCATAACGTGGTCGGAAAAACCGAGTTGCTTATAACCGGCCTTCATCGCGGCCTCGACATACTCGTAGTCTTGCCCAAAGGCATGGCCGCAGCGGAAGGTGTGCGAATGTAGGTTATACGTCGGCTTTCCCATAGATGACCTCCATTAAGCATAGCCCTTCCGCGGGGGCTTTGTACGGAACAATTTTCCGCTCCGAGGAATTTAACGCCTCAACAATGTCGCTTTCCCCTAACTTTCCAAACCCGCACCGCATCGCCGCGCCGAGGATCATGCGGATTTGGTAGCGCATGAAGCCGTCGCCACGGAAAGTGACGCGGATCAGATTGCCGTTTTCTTCGGTGGTGACATCGATGCTCTCGATCGTACGGATAAAGCCGTCCCCATCCTCTGGCTTGGTGGTGAAGTTTTGGAAGTTATGACGCCCCTCAAAACACTTCAAAGCCCGCAAAAAGGGTTCGAATTTAAAATCGTCGCGCCGCAATTGCGCGATTTTCGATGTGCGCAAAGGGTCACGTTCATTCACCGTAAAAACGTATTGATAGACCTTGCCGATGGCAGAATATCGGGCGTCGAAATCATCGGCGACCAAGCATAAGCTGCGGACATAAATATCCTCTGGCAGCAGGCGATTCAAAGCCTTGAGCGTCGCGTCGACATCGATTGGGTTTGGCGTATCGAAGGTGAAAGTTTGCCCCGCCGCATGGACGCCGGCATCGGTGCGCCCTGCCGCGCGAATGCTCGTTTCGGCACCGAGGAGAAACGAGAGCTGTTTCTCGATCTCGCCTTGGATGGTCGCGCCCTTAGGCTGGCGTTGAAAACCGACATATCTTTCGCCGGAATAGGAAACGACCGCAAAGTATCTCATAAAGCATGAATCCCCATCATGGCGAAGAAATCGATGTGCATGACGCAAAGGACGATGGCCCCGGCCATGATGCCGGCGGTAACCAAAAAGACAAATGCGTCGGCGACACCGAAATGCAATTTGCGGTAGCGGGTCCGCTTTTCCCTCGGGTCATAGCAACGGCATTCCATCGCGTTGGCGAGCTCCTCGCTGCGGATGAAGCTCGAAACAAAAAGCGGAATGATGAGTGAGGTGAGCCCGGCGATGCGGCGCCAAAGCGAACCATGGGCGAAATCCACGCCACGCGAGGACTGGGCCCTCATGACGCGTAGGGCATCCTCGAGCAAAGTCGGAATAAAACGCAGTGCGATGGAGATGATCATCGCGATTTCCTCCGCGGGGAAGCGGACTATCTTCAAAGGGGTGAAATACCATTGCAGCGCATAAGTCAAATCCAATGGTTTCGTCGATGTCGTAAGCGCCATCGAAAGCATGATCATCATGACCAAGCGGGCGACGATGCGCGCCGTCTCGGCAAAAGAATCCCAATAGACGGTCCAACCGTTGACCGACCATGCCACGCCAAGCGTGTTCTCTGGCTTTGGAACAAGGACGTAGATGATGAGCAGGAAAAGGACCATGATCCAAAGCGACTTCAAAGAAGTCAAAACAGACGAAACCCTGGTCTTGGTGCAGGCGAGGATGACGATGCTGAACAAAAGAAGCGCGCTTTGGGTCGCTAAGGTCATCGACCAAGTCGGCATGGGGAGGAAAATCGCGACCACAAGCAAAATCACCGCGAGGATCTTCACCCTGGCGTCAAGGCGATGGACCCACGTGTTGTATGGGAGATATTTGCCTAAAGCAAAATTCTTCATCGACGGCAGCCCTCCGCGATTTGCTTGGCAAGAGAGTCGATGTCGCGAAGACTCGCTTTATCGAAGGAAAACCCATGCTTTTCTAAGCGTGCCGCGAACTCATAAATAGCCGGGGAATGAAGCGAAAAACGACTCACGTCCTCGTCGAATAGATCGGCGGGCTTGCAAACTTTCGCCACCTTTCCATCGTTGAGGACAATCACGTCGGAACAATAGTTCAACACAATGTCCATATCGTGGGTGACGAGGATCAAGGTTGTGCCCTGCTGATGCACTTTCTCAAAGAGATCCATCATCTCCCTGGCGCCAGAGGGGTCGAGGCCGGCCGTCGGTTCGTCGACGACGAGATATTTGGGCCGGACAGCCAAGATGCCCGCGATGGCAACGCGGCGCTTTTCGCCGCCGGAAAGTTCAAAAGGAGAGCGCTCATAGAACGACTCATCGAGTCCGACTTCCCTCAAGGCCTCATGTGCCTTTTGGAGCGCGGTATCCTTATCGTCACCGAAATTCTTCGGGCCGAAAGCCACGTCTTTTTCGACCGTTTCCTCAAAGAGCTGGTACTCGGAGAATTGGAACACGAGTCCGACGTTTTTGCGTAACGGCTTCGTCTTTTTGTCGCGTTTCTTTTTATCCGCGGCATTCGTGAAATCGTCGATGTAGACCGCCCCAGAGGTCGGATTAAGGAGCGCGTTTAGATGTTGAATAAGAGTCGATTTACCACAGCCCGTCCTGCCAACGATTGCGGTAAAAGAACCTTCTTTGATCTCGAGGTTGATCTCGGAAAGCGCCAATTTCTCCATCGGCGTCTTCTTCGAATAGACATAGGAGACATTCTCAAACCTTATCGGCATAGGAAAGCCTCCAAAGACGCTAGATCGTGCACGGATTCGGGGATAGCCACGCCATGGCTGGTTAGCTTATCGACGAGTTCGTAATAAAACGGGGCACTGAGACGGATCTTCTTCAAATCATCGCGGCGGGAGAAAACCTCTTGAGGTGTTCCTTGAAGGAAAACCTTGCCCCCGTTAAGGACGATGACTTCATCTGCCCGAGCGGCTTCTTCGACATCGTGGGTGATGGAAAGAATCGTCAGGCTCGGGTTCTGTTTGCGCAAGCGGTGGATCAAGTCGATGATTTCCCCTTTTCCTTTGGGGTCGAGCATCGCGGTGGCCTCGTCGAGGATGATGAGATCTGGCCCCATCGCGAGCACGCCGGCGATCGCGACGCGCTGTTTTTGGCCACCAGAAAGCATCGTCGGCTCACGGTCGAGGTGGTCCGACATGCCCGTCGCTTCGGCAAAGCGCTCGATGATCCCCTGCATCTCGTCATGAGGGACGCGCTTATTCTCCAAACCAAAGGCGATATCGTCCGCGACGGTCGAACCGACGAACTGGTTGTCGGGATTTTGGAAGACAATGCCGATTCGTGACCTGAGCGAATAAAGCGACTTTCGGGTCAATGGGGTGCCAAAGAGAGTGATCTCACCATCAAATTCAGGCTGCAACCCCATGATGCATTTGGCCAAAGTGGATTTGCCAGAACCGTTATGGCCGATAAGGCAATAATACTTCCCTTCCTCCAAGGTGAAAGAAACATCGTCCAAGGCAAGGGTGTCTTCGACGTAAGAATAAGAAAGATGCTTTATCTCAGCGATCGTCTTCATCGTCTTTCTGCGGCGAGAGGAAATCGCCGCCATATTTCTTCCGGATGTAAATCTCGTTACCCACGATGGTCCCGACCAAGGCTAGGAGCCAGATGGCGCCCAAAACAATCAGCAAAACAAGGTTTGGCTCTTTCTGGGTGCCAAGCGGGACGAAAACCGCCGCGCCAAAGAGCAGGAATGCCAGGAAGATCGCGGTGATGCGGTAGATGGGTCGATGATGCCTACTCGGCATCGATGCGGACCGCCCTTCCTTGGTATTGGTGATAGGAGACGCCGGCCATGTCGAGCATCTTGCGCGAGGCGCTGGCGTCGATGTTGTCGTGGTATTTGTCGTCGAGGTAGATGATCTCTTTGATCCCGGTTTGAATGATGGCTTTGGCACATTCATTGCACGGGAACAGGGTCACATAGATGCGGCAGCCATTGAGGGCCGAGCCGTCCCTGGTGTTGAGGATCGCGTTGAATTCCGCATGGCAGACATAAAGATATTTGCTCTCAAGCCCTTCGCCATGGCCCCAGGGGATCTTATCGTCGTCGACGCCTCGAGGCATGCCGTTATAGCCAATGCTCACAACTTTATTGCTCGGGTCGACGATGCAGGCCCCCACTTGCGTCGAAGGGTCTTTGGATCGCTTTGCGGAAAGAAGGGCAATGCCCATGAAATACTCGTCCCAGGAAAGGTTGTCGGTGCGATGCGTGGAATTCATATGGAAAACCTCCAACGCGGATTATACACGCACGGCAAAACTCGCGCACTACTTACGCGCCGACGTCGAGCAGGCGCACGCCAAAGCCATCGAGGCGAGCGGGATCGGAACCGGCGTTACTCTCGAGCAGCAATTGTCCGTCGACGTGCCGCAAGTATGGTGGCAACGTTATCGCTTTTGGTGAAAGGTTGACCAGCACGAGGATCGCCTTGGTATCCACCACTCTTCGATAGGCGAACAGGCTCCCATTCGAAGGCAATTCGTCAAAGCTACCCTCAGTTAATTCCAGTCGGTTTTGACGGAGTTTTAGCAGGGTTTTATAGAAATTTAACACGGAATTTGCATTGTTTTCTTCGGTTTTTACGTTATGTGTTCCGTCATCGTCCGCAAAGGGAAGCCACGCTTTTTCCGCCGTGGTGAAGCCTTGTTTTTCATCTGCATCCCACGCCATCGGGGCGCGGCACGCATCGCGGTCCAAGCGGTTGCAAATCCGATAGGCGAACCGTTTTGGGAGATGCATTTTCCGGGTCAGTTTATACACCGCAAGCGTCGCACAGTCGGTGGAGGTCGCCGGGTCTTTTTTCGGCGCGTCAAGCATGCCGAGTTCCTGCCCTTGGTAGATGAACGGCGTCCCCTTGAGGGTCAGCAAAATCGCCGCGAGCGCCTTCGCCGATTCGTCGTGCATCTTCAACGAGCCGAAGCGGTTCACCGAGCGATGCTGGTCGTGATTCTCAAAATAGTTTGCGTTCCAAGGGATCTCTTTTTGGTAACGGTAGAGCACTTCCCGAAGCGCCTCTGGCTTGAACTTCTTCGCTAATGCCCCACTTAGGCGACGGTCCACGCCCATATGCTCGAACGTGAAGAACATGTCGAGTTCGTTCTCTTTGAGGAAGCGCAACCCGTTGGGGATATCGACATTGAACGTCTCGCCGATCACCACGTGCTCCGGATAATGGGAGAAGACGTCCTCGTAGAGCTTGCGGAGGATGCGATGGTTGCCTTCGGTCATCAAATAATGCTCGATGCCTCTTCCGGAGGGGGCGTGCCCTTTCCCATCGGCATAGGAATCCTTGTAGATTTGGTTGATTACGTCGCAGCGGAACCCATAGACCCCTTTGTCCAGGTAGAAGCGGAGGATGTTTTCCACTTCGCGAAGCACTTCGGGGTTATGCCAATTGAGGTCTGGCTGGGCGGCGTCATAAAGGTGGAGGTACCACTCATCCAAGGCGGGGACGTATTCCCAAGCCGGTCCGGTGAACATCGAGGTCCAGTTGTTTGGGGGCACGCCCTTCTTCTTTCCTTTTTTGAAGACGTAATAATCGTGATAGGGCGCCTCCCCGCGAAGTGCTGCCTGAAACCAGGGATGCGCGGAGGAGGTGTGGTTGACCACGAGGTCCATCACGATGCGCAGGTCACGTTTTTTCGCTTCGGCCAAAAGGCGGTCGAAGTCCTCCATCGTCCCAAGCTCTTCGTGGATCGCGTAATAGTCCGCGACGTCATAGCCCATGTCGAACAGGGGGCTCTTGTATACCGGACTTAACCAGATGATCTTCACCCCGAGGTCTTTGAGATAATCGAGTTTGGAGATGATTCCCGGGATGTCCCCGACCCCGTCGCCGTTAGAGTCGCAAAAACTGCGAGGGTAGATCTGATAGATCGCGTGTTTATGCCAAAGTTGGTCCATAACACAATTATGAAATAAAAATCGCCTGGCGTACCAGGCGAATTGTTTACTCGAGGTTATCTTCGAGCAAGCCCCGCTCGAGTTCTTCCCGCGAGGTGTCGTTATCGCAGGTGAGGATGAATTCGACGAAGTCCTCGATTTCCTCGGGATCCACCAGAACTTTGGTTTTCGCGTTATCGTCCATGTTCGCTTGCCTCGGGGAAAGTTTACATGCGCGCTAAACGCGTGCAAGCGAATACCCTATACACTGTCGGGAAAAAGCCGATTTCCCTATAAGAGGACGATGACGATGATCGCCACAATCATCAACGTGACGATGACGGCCCAAAAAACGGCCCACTTCCAATTGAAGAGGCGCTTCTCCAGTTCCTTTTTCTGGCCTTCGGTCAGCAAGGATTCGTCAATTTTGGGTTCGTCTTCTTTTTTCATACGCGATCATTATGCAACGCGTGACGGTCGATCCAAAGGAACAGTCGCAGGAAACCGGCGTTGATGAAGAGATCCGGGAACGCGAAGACGATGGATAGCAACACCAGCGTGCCATAGCTGATGTTCCAAGCCGTGTCGATGTTCGTCCCAAGGAACACGAGGCAATACAAATAAAAAGCCAAAGGCTTAAGGAAGATCGTGACCAGTTCCACGAAAAGAGAAATCCACGCGACCTCCCCCATCGTCACGTCTTCTCTCCCCTTGCGTTCCAATAACCACACGCCAATGATGGTCAAGATGGCGAGGGAGCCTGTGATGGCAGTGACGACAATGCGGCAAGGCAAGATGTCGAGTCGCCACCGAGCAAAGCTCGAATCGAACAATCCCGTCGCCCATAAAACCGTTGCGAACGTCGCATAAGCCACGCCAAGCGTGACGGAGAAAGCGATTAGGGAATGCCTCTTGCGTAGCAATGGACCCAAGAAACGAGAAATGAGCCACGGCAATACGCCGATCACGGCATAAAAGACGGAAATGAAGACATTAAAAGCCCCGGTCCATTGACCGAGCAACACCCAGCCAAGCGCATCGCCCGCAACCCCGATCACCGCCCCATAGAACGGCCCGAGGAACAGCGAACCGAACATGACCACCGCCACGCCGATCCCGAGTCGGTTGAACGAAAAGATCGGCCCGGGCTGGATTAGTCCGACCAAACGCGTGGCCAAAACATAGATACCGAGGAGCATCGCGGCATAAGCGACCTTTCTCGTCCGGGACATAGAGGGATTCACCGCGTGCCCAAACCCTTTCGCACGATGAGCTCGCGCATGAGCCCGACGAAATTAAGCGAACCCGTAATAAGGATGGTGTCCTCGGGGAAGTTGACGAGCAAATCCTCGAGCGCCTTTTCCGCATCGGCGGCAAAAGGATGATCCGAGATATATAGGAAGTATTCGTCCTCGGTGCGGGCCCTAGGATGATCAAAGGTCGTCAAAGTGATGTCCGTGACGATGTTAGCGAGCGAAGGAAGTTCCACCGCGATGTTCTTGTCGCGGAAAGAAGCGAAGAGCACATGCACCGGTTTTCCGCGGGAAAGCGTGGGCACGCAACGGCAAAGGCATTCCACCGCCTCGGGGTTATGCGCGCCATCCAAAACGATGCGCCCAAAGCGCTCCAAGCGCCCGGGGAGTGTCTCATTGGCTAAGCCAGAACGGACCGCGGATTCCTCGACGGGGAAATCCTCTTGGAGGATGCGGGTGGCTTCGATGGCGAGGCACGCGTTGCGCAGTTGGTAATCCGCAGTGGTGTTGAGCACGACGTCTTTATACGGGCCGTAGTCGAAATGGAATGCATTCTCGACGAGATGGTTGAAATGGTAGGACTCGACGCGGACGACCTTGGAGTGGAGCTTCCTCGCTTCCTCGCGGATCGTGTCGAGGCAGGTCTCGTCCATTTTGCCGAGCAACACCGGGGAATCCGGTTTGATGATGCCAGCCTTATGAAGGGCGATTTGCGAAAGCGTCGTTCCAAGATATGAAGTGTGTTCCAAAGAGATGCTCGTGATGATGGCAAGGCGCGTATCCAGATCGTCGATGTTCGTCGCATCGATCACGCCACCCATACCGGCCTCGACGATGGCGATGTCCGGCTTCTTGCTTTCAAAGAAGCGATAGGCCAAGGCGACGTTGGCCTCGAAGGAAGTCAGACCGAATTTATCGAAGTCCTTCTTCCCGTTGGCCCAAAAGGCGGCGAGCTCTTCGTCGCTGATTTCCTTGCCGTCAAAGCGCATTGTCTCGTTCACTTTGTAGAAGAAAGGTTTGGAGAAAAGCGCGACATGAAATCCGGCGGCCAAGTAGATCGCCTCGAGGTAATGGGCGGTCGACCCTTTGCCGTTGCTGCCGGTGATATGAATGACGGGACAAGATAAAAACAACTTGCGTTTTGCGCAGTATTTATCGAAATTCTCGCGGTCATACGCACCTTTTTCGTGCGTCTTCAAAAAGGATTCCAGCTCTTCGACCATCAGAGATTACCCCCTTTGCCATGTTCCCTTAGGGCACGCCCGACCTCGCGATTCTGGTCGCGTTCTTTGATGGCGTCACGCTTGTCGTGGGCCTTCTTGCCCTTGGCCAAGGCGATCTCGACTTTGGCGTAACCGCGGGAAAGGAAAACCTTTGTGGGAACGACGGTCATGCCCGTGCCTTGAAGCTCGCGTTCCAATTTGCGGATCTCCTGTTTGTTCAAAAGGAGTTTGCGGGAACGAAGCGGGTCGACGTTCCAAACCGTGCCGTCTTTGTAATTGGAGATGTGCATGTTGTTGATCCAGGCTTCGCCCTCATGGATCGTCACATAGGAATCCGAAAGGGATGCGTTGCCGGCGCGAAGGGATTTGATTTCGGTGCCGGTGAGGACCAAGCCCGCGACGATGAAGTCGCTGAGAAAATAAAGGAAGTGGGCCTTCCGGTTCTCGAGCAAGACATTGTTTCCTGATTTTTTGGACATGTCGGCGAAACCTCGCTCGGAAATTATAAGCGCGAACACACGCGTAGACAAACGGGATGAGACGCGGTGGTTAAATTTTGCTTAAAGATGGAAAACTGGCCTCATAATGGTGCCATGAAACATTCTCACCTCTTATCTTCGTTACCTTTGATCCTTCTGCTCGCTTCCTGCGGCGCGTCCGGTTCGAGTTCGCCTAGCGCAGCCACTACTGCCTCGGCCGAATCCACTTCCTCGACCAGCGTTGCGGCGACGTCAGAAGAAGTCTCTTACGACACGACCGCCCTAAAGGAGCAATATGGTTCGTTCAGCATCGTGAAAGAGAGCAACGCCGGTTCCTATTCCTATGATGAAGAGACCAACACCTACACTCTTTGCCCCGATACGATCAAAGCCGAATACACGCTGTCCGGTTATTTCGAAGGGAGAATCCTCATCAGCAACGTGAATAACCTCGCGAGTTATAAAGGCGTGACGCTTTCATTGTCCAACGCCTGCCTCGTATCCACCGGAAACTACGCCGCCATAGAGTATTCTCTCGATTCAAAGAACGTCGAGATTAAGGCGAAAATCAATACCGCTAACAAAGTTATCGCCCTAGGTGAGGAGGTTGCAATCCGCTCGGAAAACCATATTGAGTTCTCGGGGAAAGGCGAATTGGAGATGGCGTCCTTTGGAACGGATGCCCATGTCGTCCGCGCACAGGACGAGATCCGTTTCTATAGTTCCCCGACGATCCACGTCACCGCCTGCGCCCACGACGCCTTTCACGGCAACAAATGTATATTCTCCAAAGACCCCGACGCATTAAGCGATACGCCATTCACCGGCGTCGTCCGCGTCGACCAAGCCGTCTCGCAAGCCTTCGACTTCGAAACCTCCTCCGGGAATGGCTACGTCAACGTTTATAGCGGCACCGTGTATGCCTCAAACATGGAAAGCGTCTTCAAAACCGACACCGCCCTCGTGGTCGGGGCCGAGGCGAAAGTCATCGCTTCTAATCTATCCGGAGACCCCTACCAACAAGGCGATAACTCGAGCGGCCTATCCGTCACCATCAACGGATCGTTCACCGTCGACGGCGTCGAAGTTGAGTAATCAAAACGAAACAAGAAAACCCGCGACAGAATCGCGGGTTTTGCTTACTCTCTGGGATTAGAGGTAGTACTTGGCGAGAACCTCGAGGCTCTTCTCGTCGAGCTCGTAGACGAGCGGTTTGCCCGTGGGGATTTCGACCGAGATGATCTGCTCGGGGGTGAGGTGCTCCAGCATCATGACGATGGCGCGGAGGGAGTTGCCGTGGGCGGCGATGAGGACCTTCTTGCCGGCCTTGATCTCCGGCGCGATCTTCTCGTCCCAATACGGCTTGACGCGCTTGGCGGTGTCGATGAGGCACTCGGTGAGCGGGCAATCCTCGATGGTCATCTCACCGGATTTGATGAGGTTCTGATACTTCTCTTGGTTGCCGGGCCAACGTTCGTCGTCCTTGGTGAGGGCCAGAGGCGGAACATCGGCGGAACGACGCCAGATGTGGACCTGCTCATCGCCCCACTTCTTCGCGGATTCGGCTTTGTTGAGGCCTTGGAGGGCGCCGTAATGACGCTCGTTGAGACGCCAGGAGTAGAACTTGGGGATGGAATCGAATTCACCGAGCTCAGTGAGGGCGAATTCCATGGTCTTGTTGGCGCGTTCCAAGACGGAGGAGAAGGCGATATCGAAGGAATAGCCTTTCTCTTTGAGCAATTTGCCGGCTTCGTGAGCTTCTTTAACGCCTTGCTCAGAAAGGTGCACGTCAGTCCAGCCGGTGAAGAGGTTGCTGAGGTTCCATTCGGACTGGCCATGACGGATAAGGACGAGTTTAACCATTTGTGTTTTATGTTTCCTTTCGTTCGGTGTGCTAATTATATGCCGAATTCTCCCCTCTAGGGAGAGGTAAGAAAAGCCCGCCATCGTCGCGGCGGGCACGTTCTTTAGAATTCTCTCTTTCGCCAATACTCGACGGCGGCGCGAACCGTGTCGATGTATTCGTATTTCTCTTCCCAGCCGAGGGCGCGGATCTTATCGCAGCGTCCGGCATAGAGTTTCTCGTCGGCGGGACGGAGCAATTTGGGGTCTTCGACAAGTTCGTATTTGACGCCCATGATCTGTTCGAGGCATTCGACGACATGATCCATGCGGAACACGTGGGAAGAACAGATGTTATAGGCCTCTCCGCCGGTACCTTTTTCATTAAGGATATAAAGGGCGGAGCAAAGGTCGCGGACATCCAAGATGGCGCGCATCGCGGTGAGGTTACCAACGATGAGTTTGTTGCCGCCTTCGCGCTCCAATTTCACGGCGCGCTTGGCGAAGTCGCCGGTGATGTCTTGGTCTTTGTTGCGGCCAGTGCAGTTGAACAAGCGGATGCGCATCGTCTTGATGCCGAAGTTCTTGAAATATTGGTAGCAGAGCAAATCCTCCGCCGCCTTGGACACGCCATAAGGGTGTAAGGGAAGCAGGTCGCAGGATTCGTCAGGAAGGTTGTCGAGCGTGTATTTCTGCAACGCGTCGCCATAAATGGCGCTTGAAGAGATCGCAATGACGTTCGGGTCATAGCCGGGGTTGAGTTTACGGGCTTCCTTGACGCCCTCGAGAACCGCGACGGTGCCACCGACGTTGACGTCCATGGTGTAGTAAGGGTCATCCCAAGAAGGGACGGGGCGGGATTGGGCGGCGAGATGATAGATGACGTCCGGAAGATAGGAGCAGATCCAGGTCTTCAACGCCTCGTGCTGGCGGAGGTCCAGCTCAAAGATGCGGGCCCTCGGATCGATTTCGGTGATGTCCGTGGTCGGGGTGTAATAAGAACCGACGACCTCATATCCCTTATCGCAGAGATATTTCGCTAACGCGCTGCCGACGACGCCGCCGACTCCGGTGATGTATGCCTTCATGGTGATCCTCCCGTAATTGTTATTCTATCGCGGTCGCGCCTCAGCATAAAGCAAGGAGGGTTAGACCGACCTGGCACGCTTTCTCCCCCGCCGGGAAGCGATAGGTCATGTATTCTGTGTCGTGATCGACGGCATCGGAAACGACGCGCAAAGAAGTGAACGGCTTATGGTGGACGTAGCACCCTTCCATGAACGCGGCGGATTCCATGTCGATCATGATCGCGTCAAAGGCTTCGACGACGGCTTGCTTATCTTCTTCGGCCGCGATGAAATGGTCGCCAGACGCGATGGTTCCTTCAAAGTAATTTAGACCGATTTTTGCGCAGGATTCGCGCAAAAGTCCGTTCAATTCGGTATTCGCGTCGAGGCGGATTTTATCGATGCCCCACAGATATCCTTTGGGGTCGCCAAGGGCGCTGGTATCCATGTCATGCTGGACGAAATCCTTGGCGATGATCGCACTAAGCAACGGCGCTTTCTCCGCGTTGAGGCTGCCGCCGATGCCGAGGTTGACGAAAGCGTCGATCTCCGGATGGACGATGCAGCATTGCGCCGCAGCCATGCCGGCAAGGACTTTGCCCACGCCGCTGACGCAGGCATAGAAAACCTTGCCCTCGTGTTTGAGATGATAGAGGTGCGCGTAGCCGAGATGCGTGTCGTCCAGAATCTCGGAATGGGAGATGAGGTACTCCGCCTCATGCTCAAGGGCGAAAAGGAAACAAATGGTCATTGTTGGATACGTCCTCCTGAATTGAATATGACGCCAAAGGAAGCGAAGAAGATTTTGATGTCTTCCCAGAAAGAGAGTTTCCGGATGTATTCGCTATCCAGGTCAGCCTTATGTTGGGGGTTGTGATCGCGGTGGAGCTTCACCTGGGCCAAGCCGCTTAGCCCAGGACGGACGAGCCACGCGACCGGGTCGGTCGAATCTCGGGCGAGGACCAGAGAACGTTCGTGTTCCTCATCTTGGCAAGGGCGCGGACCGATGAACGACATCTTGCCCACGAAGATGGAGAATAACTGGGGTAACTCGTCAATCGAGGTGGAGCGCATGAACTTGCCCCACTTCGTCACATACTTCTTCGCCTCTTCCGGCGACAATTCGCAAGTCGCCACCTGCGGGGCGTCCGCCTTCATGGAGCGGAACTTCAGCATAGTGAAGGCTTTCTTTTCTTTGCCGAGACGGGTCTGCTTGAATAACGCGGGCCCTTTGGAAGTGATACGCGTGATTATTGCGATGACGAGCATCGGCAAAGCGAAAACCAAAATCAATATGAATGAACCGACGATGTCAAAGCATCGCTTCACCCCCAAATAAAACTTTTGGGAACCCGAAAATCTAAACTGGTCCGAAGTCACGTGGCTCATTCTATCATTGCCCCAAACCATCGGCATTAACATTCGTTAACCCGTATAACATATCCGCCCAGGAGGCAAAATTCTTATCTGCGTCGAACCATTCCCTCTGCCGGGCAAAGCTCTTTTGCGATTTGGCATCATATTCTTCCTCGGATAGGTTTGCGGCGCGTTCAAGAAGATCCGCTAAGCCCTCCACAGAAATGTCCTTGGGGAAGAGGAACCCGTTTTCCTCGTCGATGATTTCGCCGACCCCACCGACCTCGGGCCCAATGCAGGGCACGCCAAAGGACTGCGCCTCCATCATCGAAACGGGTAAGCCTTCTGAAGAGGAAGTGTTTACGAGATAGGACACAGGGTTCTTGCGGTAGAAGCGCAACAAATCGCTGTTGGACAAATATCCACCCGCGATGATCGCGTCTTTCAACTTGTTCTCCCTGACTATCTTTTCCACCTCGGGCGAATCCGATGGGACGCCGCCAAGCATGACCCACTTCCATTCGGGGTGGCGCTGGTGGAATAAGGCAAAGGCCTCAGCAAAAAACTCAAGCCGCTTCACCGCGCGCAAGGGGGAGGCGGTGAGGAAGCGCTTTGCCGAAAGTGAGGCGCAAACATCCCCGTTCTCCACGCCCAAATACGCGGCACGGATTCTATCCTTGTCTTCGGGATATTTGCCTATAAGGTACTCACGACCGTTTTCGGAGCAGGCATATACGCCATCAACGGTTCGTAGGTTTTCTTTTTGGAGCGGGATGACGCCTACCTTCTTTCTCTCAGCATAGAGGTCGTGGCGGTGCGAACGCGAAACTACTTCGGTTTGGATGCCGGTGGAGCGTAGATCCAGGCAGAGGCGACATGATGCGGCGCAAAGGTAATTAAACCAATACGAGTAAACGACAACGCGATCGTCGGACGAGAGGAGAGGAATGAGTCGTGACTTAACCCTTTTGGCGATTCCCTTAGCCATGCCCTCACAATAAGCGCCATAAAGAGATTGGCGCAGCCCATGGTACTTTTCTTTCTTGGCGAACAAACCGGAAAGCAAAGCTTTGCAAGCGTAATTCCGATACACGTGTATGGGGAAAGCGCGAACGTTTTCCGGCGTGACCCTGGTAGGCTTTGCCTGTCCATCGGGGACCGTGGCGAAGATCAAAACCTCGTCGAAACGCTGGGCAACATAAAAAATCTCGCGCTCCAAAAAGGGTTCCCCACGTAAGAAGGGGAATTCCGTCGTGAGCATTACGCAGATTCTTCTCATGGTGCCGAACGCCAAAAGTATAGACCACTTCCGTTTTTCAAAAAACGGGGAGCGTCATCGCGCGCTTGGTATAATATGGCTCGAACATGAAGCGGATTAAGGTCCTCATTGCCATCGCCGACCTGCGCGCTCGAGGCGGAGCGGAGATTTTCGTTTGCTCCCTCGTGGAAGCGTTGAGGCATAAGCCCGACGTCGAGGTGTACCTCCTCACGATCTACCAGGGTCACCACTCTTCTTTTGAGCCGCTTTTATCCGCTTTAGGCGATCATGCGCTTTGCTGTGAAAGAAAGAGACGAATCGACCTAGGTTCGGTTCGCCGTTTCCGCAAAATCGTGAACGCGATTAATCCGGACGTCATCCACACCCACCGCTCCTGCATGAATACCTATAACTTGGCTTTCGGAACGGGCGAAAAGCCTTGGCGTATCGTCCATACGATCCATAATCTTCCCGAAAAAGACATCCATCACCACGACGACCGCATCAAGCGCAAACTGGACCATCGCGGCATGTTGACCTATGTCGGCATTTCCGAACAGATCACGCGACTAAGCAAAGACGCCTTTGACGCATGGCACATCGTTACGATCAATAACGGCGTCGTCCTCACCCATCCCGCCCCGCAGGAAAAGGCATACGACTTCATCATCGTCGCGGGATTCCGCAAAGCGAAGAACCATCCACTCCTCCTTCGCGCCTTTGCCAAGGTCAGAAGCGTTCACCCGGAGGCGACCCTGGTCTGCTGTGGCGACGGCCCAACTCTACCCGAAAGCAAAAAGATGGCCCACGACCTTGGCTGCGAAGAGGCGATCCAGTTTGTCGGCGTCGTGGAGGACGTGCCAAACTACCTGGCAAAATCCCGTATCTTTGTTCTATCCTCCCTCTATGAGGGAAACCCGCTTTCCGTCATCGAGGCGATGGACGCCAAACTGCCCTTGATCGTCCCGGATGTCGGCGGGATCAAAGACGTCGTCGGCGAAGGCGAAAACGTCATCCTATATCCCATAAACGACGAAGAGGCATTGACTCGCGCGATGCTCCGTTTCTATGAGGATAGGTGCCTAGAAAAGCGCGGGGAACTCTCCTATCGGCTCGCCCAGGGCTACAACATCGAAGGGTGCGCGGAAAACTACCTCGCTTTATATCGTTCCATCGCGGATCGCCGTTAATCGATTTTGAACTTGTCCGTCTCAAGGGGCAGCGGGCAGGGCTTTACCTTTTCGCCTAAACGCTTGAGCCCTTCCGAGTCCTTATTAACTCTGAAACCGAAGGACACGCGTTTCCCTTTAAACGAGAGGTAAAGGCCTCCGTAATATCCTTTGGATACAAAGGCGAAGGCAAGGCCGAAAACGATGTGGTCGATCTTTTGGTAGAAGGTCACCAAGAACATTTGGAAGATGAAGAGATAGAGAACCAGCGCGAGCACCAAGCGGGATAGGCTCGACTTTTCCTTCCGCAGACGAATGAGGGGAAGGATCATCAATAACTCATACACGAGTAGCCCGATTATGCCAAAGGCAGCCATGATTTCCGTGAAGTTGTTGTGGGCAAACAGACCATCGATCGACTGATAAGAAACGTAGCCATACCCGTTGCCAAACATCGGGGACTTGAGGAAGAAGAGAATCGCGTCGCGGGAGAGTTCAAAACGCTCAATGAAGGAATTGTCGCCGCCGCTTAAGCCAAAGAAAGCGGCGAACATGCCATAGATCCTCTTGTTGAAATAGGACATCGCCGGCAATTGGAGCAAAGCGGCGAAAGCGACCGCGACCCCTGCGGTTATGCCAAGGACGATCAATTTCTTCCGCCCTTTGACCGCGAAGAAGGCGCTAAGGATGATGACCGCGGCAAGCGAGACGATGTTAGAGATCGAGCCGGTCGAGACGAGCAGCACCGCCATCACCAGGGCATAAAGAATCATGTACCACTGCTTCTTCCAAATGATGAGATAAAGCGCGACGAGAATCAGGATGACAAAGTCGCGTCCCACATTGTTTTCGTTATCGAAGAAGCCGCCGAGTCGCCCGTCCTGTCCAAAGAAACGAAGGGCCAAGAATTCCGCTCGATAATGGACGATAAAGTATACGGCGAACGCAAGGCCGCCTATGGCGATGGAAGCGATGGTCCACTTGAAATTCTCCCGCTCTTTGGCGAATTGATAGAGTGCGATGCCGAAGGCGGCTTGGAAATAGAGCGACTTGGGCAACGAGAATATGCGTCCGGCCATCAACGTCGACAAAATGGTCAAAAGACAGAACGCCACCGCGATCAAGGCATATTCGTCGAGACGGATTTCGCCATAGAGAAGTTCGTAGGCGACGATGGAGAGCACCATCGCCGCGCCAACCCCAAGGTTGACATAGTTCCAACCGCCGCGCCCCGAAAAAGAGAACAGCGTGAAGATATACGCCGCGATCAAAGCGACCGTGACGGCATATAAAGCCTTTCGGAACCCACCCCAGGCCTGGATTCGTGTCTTTTCGGTGCGCAGGAAGGTCAGCATTCTTTCTTCCTCCTCCACGCACCTTCGCAAAGATGTATCGTACCGATGATAAACGCCAGCAAGCAAACCACCACGATCACGCCGTTGCCAAGGACGTTAAGGGTCAGCAACGGCAAAAGCTCGGCATGCCCAATCGCTAGGCCCCACATCCAACCGACGAAGCTTGTCAAAGCGACCGGCCACAAAGTCAAGCCGAGGCATTTGAAGATGGCGAAGATGAGGCGGCCCCTGAAGTTCGCGGTCCACACATAACAAAGGAACACAAATAAGGCGCCGAAGAGGAACGTCGGCAGCACGAAGTAGTACGGTATGCCATCGAAGAAGCTTTCCCCATAGGCCGATGCATTCAAGTCGATCACCCCATTCATCGGCATCGCCTCTTTCGTCGAGGACACGATGTTCACGTCGAGGGTATGGTTACGCCGACGGTAATCGAGGCCCACACTATCGCGCAATCCATCGCGGATACTGGTGTAACTCGGCGTGGCCATGATTTGGTAATGCATCTCATAATCCTTCGCGATCATTGAGGCATAGGTGAATATGGCATTTGGGCTTGTTTTGCTGAAGAAATCCGCAAAATCGCGGCTTTTTTCTTTTAGTCTCAGGTATTTCGCTTCATCCATGCCCTCCGGCATACCGTTGATGTAGATGTTGTTCACGGAGAAGAGTAGCGGCGCGCCTTCCTTGCTATTCAAGGTGAATAAATAGGGCTTGGAGAAGAAGTCATCGAGCGTGGTATAGGCATCGTCCTTCGCGATGATTTCCATGGCTAAGGACTCAGGAATATAGCAGCCGTATTCGGCGCCTCCGCGCGGTTGGATTCGCGTTGTTGTGGGTCGATAGAGAGGCAGGTCAATGCCCTCCATGAAGTACTCGTCGGAATAGTTGGCGACGTTGCAAAATTCGATGGGATGGCCATCGAGCGTGCCCCCTTCGACGTGGAAGTGTTCCTTACTTTCCCCGAAGGTGATGTACGTCTGGTAATAGTTGTCTTGCGCGGAGAGCAGGCTTTGCCACAAGGCGACATCCCAAAAGAACGTATGGGCATCGATGGTCGCGTCCATACTGACCCAGGTCTGATCGCCGCTCGCGGCGTATTCCCGCGCCATATCGTTGAGGACCAACATCTTTTCGTGCATTTGGACTTGATAGCTCTCTTTGCCGCTTAGGCATGCAAAGCAAGAGAACGAGCCACCGAGAAGCACCAAAACCAACGCCGCGACCTTCCGATTAAGGGTGACCGTCGGCTTCCACGGGAGAGAAATCGTCCGATGTTTCTTCTTGGGGTCAAACCGGAAGGAGGCGTCATCCTCTCTAGCGGGGGCGTGCGTCATGTGATTGCGGAAGAGTTCAAACAAGTAAACGAGCTCTCGAGGCGATGAGGCGGCATAGGCGACGCCGAAGCAGGTGAAGACCACCACAGTCACCATCAACGCGAGGAACACCCACTTCAAATAGTCCTCCGGGCGGTAATCGAGAAAATACGCCGGCACCGCAAAGGCGGCAAAGAGCAGAAGGTTCAACGCCAGGGTCTTGAGGGCGCGCCATGGCATGCGGCCCAACAGTTTTCTGTTCGCAAAGAAATAGATGTCCAAGCTCACGCAGGTCATGGCGATGATCGTCGCAAGCAAAGCGCCACGTATGCCCCAAAGGAATATCAATGGGATGGAGATTGCGATGTTGGAAAGCGCCTCTACCAAGTTTTGAATCGCCATGCGCCTTGTGCTTTTTGAGGCCGAGATGAGCGAGACGCATACCGACCGCGCCGGTCCGAGTATGCCGATCAAGGCGAACAAGATGGGCAAAAGAGGGTCGATGTACTCCACGTCGTTGAAACCGCGAGTATATAGACGTAAGAACGGAATGGCGAGACATGCGGCGATCGTCATGACGGCCGAAGCCATCGTCATCGTGAACGACTCCAAAGAATCATGCAGTCGGAGGTATGTCTTTTTACCGGTTTGGTAGTCCTGCCCGATGGCGAACTGCCCGAAAAGCAGGGAGTTAACCGCCCCCTTCAGCGTGATAAAGATCAAGGCGTAAACCGAATAAACCGAGGCGATGTTCGCGGCGAGGATGATTGAAAGCAAAATGGTGTCCGTCGAGTCCATGACCGCACGGGCAAAAGCGGAGATGGTGAAGGCCGCGGTCGATTTCAGTTCCGGGGCGCCTTCCACCGGTTTAAAGGAAACCCATGGATACTTCTTGCGACGATAAACGTAATAAAGCACCGCTTTGATGATGCCCACGGCAAGCCCGGCAATCTGCACCACGACGATGTCGCAGCCCAAGGAATAAAGAAGGATCTTGAGCAAAGTCATCGCGATACGCGTGCCAGCGTCGAAGAAAATCAAAATGTAGTGCTTGCCTTCCGCCTGCATCAGCATGTGAAGCGGGGAATACGTGAAGTACGGAATCGCCGTCCATGCGCCTTGAAGCAGCATCACCGCGACGATGGTCCAATATGGAACCTGAGTCTTAACGATGAGGGGGTAAAGAAAGGAAAGCCCAATGACGACAGCGACATATAAAATCGAGGCGCGGAGATAGAATCGGCGAATCCGATACATGGCCCCGTTAATCGAGGCTTGGTCCTTGTTCGCGACATATCGATAGAGCAAATTGATCGCCGCCGAGCCGATGCCGGTTTCGATTAATGCCGCATAGACGAAAACCTGGTTGATGGAGTTGATCAAGCCGTTGGTGTCCGAACCATAGTTGCCGATCAACACCTTGGGCAAGAGGATGCCGCAAATGAAAATAAGGCCCTGCGAAATGATGTTGACCCAGAAGTTCAGGATGGCTTTGGAGGTCCTGCTCCGCTTGTTTTCGGTAATCGCTTCAGCCATTGGCTTTTGTATTTTAACTGCGCATTAGCGCGAGCGCCACACGAAGGTCTCCGCCACATTCAAGCGAGCGCAGGCGGCACGATTTGGTTAAAATACCCTTATGTCGCCGAAAATCAGCGTGATCACTCCAATGCATAATGACGCGGAATACGTCCGCCAATGCATCGATTCCGTTTTGGCCCAAACCTATACGAACTGGGAGATGATCGTCGTGGACGATTGCTCCACCGACGACTCCTTTGAAATCGTCAAATCCTACGGCTGCGAGAAAATCCGTCTCCTCCACAATGACAAAAACATGGGCGCCGCCTATTCCCGCAACAGAGCGCTTAGAGAGGCCGACGGCGATTATGTCGCCTTCCTTGACGCGGACGATTGGTGGGCCCCGGAGAAACTCGAACGTCAGCTCAAGTTCATGCAGGACCTACAAATCGCCTTTTCCTGCACCGCCTATTATCGTATGCGTGTGAATGGAACCCGGGTCATCATCACCGCCCCCTACATCATGAGCCACAAGCGCATGAAGAAATGCTCCTATGTCGGCTGCCTCACCGCGATGTACGACCGCCACAAAGTCGGGCTTATCCAAGTCGAGGAAACGATCCGGAAACGTAACGACTATGCGATGTGGTTACAAGTTTCGCAAAGATTTGATTGTTATTTCCTTGCCGACCCGCTCGCCTATTACCGCGTCCGAGAGAATTCCCTTTCTCGCGTCTCGGATTTCTCCCTTTTAAGGTCCCATAAATACCTGTTCCGAAAGCAAATGAAGTACTCTTGGATCCATTCTTGGTTCTGCGCCGTGAGGAACGGATATAACTCCTATCGGAAACGCAAACGCTACGTTCAGCCAGACGGCACCGAATTGTCAAACATCTTCAATTGATTTATAAACCTTAGGCAGAATGAACATCACAGTCGTCGGTATCGGATATGTCGGTTTGTCCCTCGCGGTCATGCTTTCCTCTCGCCACGATGTCATTGCCCTCGACGTCGACGAAAACAAAGTTCGTTTGGTCAATGAGCGAAAATCGCCGTTGCGCGACAAAGGCATCGAAGAGTGGCTCCAATCCAAAGCGCTCTCGCTTCGTGCGACGACCGAGGCAAAAGAAGCTTATGCCAATCCCAACTTCATCATCGTCGCGGCACCGACGAACTATGATGACACAACCCATCATTTCGATGTCTCCATCGTCGATTCCGTGCTCCGTCAAATCAACGAGTTGTGCCCCGGCAAAACGGTGGTCATCAAATCCACGATTCCCGTTGGTTATTCTGCTAACGCATCTAAAGAGAACCCGGACATCAACCTCCTCTTCTCGCCGGAATTCCTTCGTGAAACCAAGGCTTTGGAAGACAACCTAAACCCGTCTAGGATCGTTGTTGGCTATGATGAAAATAATCCGGTTTTGCGCGAAAAAGCTTCCCTTTTTGCGGAATTATTGGCTTCCTGTGCGGAAAAGGAAAACGTTCCCATCTTGCTCACCGGCCTAGCCGAGGCCGAGGCCATCAAGCTTTTCTCGAACACCTATTTGGCGTTACGCGTCGCCTACTTCAATGAGTTGGATACTTACGCGATGTTCCATGGGTTGGACACCAAGGAAATCATCGATGGCGTTTGCCTCGACCCGCGCATCCAGGGCCACTACAACAACCCCTCGTTCGGCTATGGCGGATATTGCTTACCCAAGGACACAAAGCAGCTCCTCCACAACTATGAGGCCGTTCCTCAAAACCTGATTGAGGCCATCGTAAAGAGCAACACAACCCGCAAACAAGCCATTGCCGACGAGATTGAGAAGCAGGCCAAAGCCAGAGCCGATGCCCCCGTTATCGGCATCTATCGCCTCACGATGAAAACCGGCAGCGACAACTTCCGCCAGTCCGCCATTCTCGGGGTGATCGAGTTACTTCTGAAAAAGGGTATCAGTCTGATTCTGTTCGAGCCTGCTTGCGAGAAGTCTCCGGTCGCTGGCGTAAAACTAGTCAACAATCTTGCGGCTTTTAAAACCCAGTCCGATCTCATCGTCGCCAATCGCATCGACCCGTCGTTAGACGGCTGTTTGGATAAAGTGTTTACCCGCGATTTGTTCCGCAGGGATTAAAGCCGTTTTTGAATAAATAATGGAAGGTGGCGACGTAGCCACTTTTTAAATCCCATCCACCGAAAAGAGGAGCCTTTCAAAAACGGACGGTCGAAAGCGTCCAACTCCTTGGAGGATAAATATGGTTTCGCCTCGGGGGATAGCTTCCCTCCGATGAGGAGCTCGACAAACGGGAGAAAATCTTTCCGTGACATGTAGACGCCAGGAATCGCGGCGCGCGCTTCAGGCGAATTGAACCAGCGCTCAAAGTCCCAAGGAGATTCCAATCCTTTGGAAGAAGCCAGCAATAGTGATTCGCGGTTCCAAATCGCGGGATGAAGGTTCATCGCGTATTTTTGCTCGCGATGGAGCAAACAGATGTTTTTCTCTTTTCGCTTCGTCTTGGCGGGATAGGGATACAGGCGGAGATAATCCAAACGCCTTTCCGAGCAGATGGATGCAAAGCGGGAGAGGTCAAAGGGACGCCCGGCGGGAACATAATAGTCGTCGAGCATCAGCAAAACATATTCGTCCGGCACGAGTCGCAGCGCCGCTTGGACGCGCTCGGAAAAAGACGCGGATCCCGCGGTGGCAAAAGCCGCATTGGCAAATTCGCCCTCCCCAAAGTCGGAGACAACGAGGACTTTGGAAAAGCCATACATTGATTTTAGGTGCGCGCAAGACTTGTCGACGGTTGGCCAAAGATCGCGATAGGCTTCGCAGGTGAGGTATACAAGAGAACAAGCGGGCGCACTCATGGGTATAGGGATATCGTAGGTACCCGAGGTTTTCTTGGCAATGCGTTATTCCTTAATTTTTCCTTTGTGGAAGGTGATCCACTGGTTTTCCGAACTCGACAGGGAAAGCGAGGATACGACAAACTTGCCCGAACGGTTAATCCCGCCGAGATAAATGGAATCCTTCTTCTCGGGTAGAGTGAACTCCACCACGATCTCCCCGCTTTGGAACGGAGGGCAGCGAAAGCCGTATCCCTTGGGGTCACGAATCAGGAAAGTATCGGGGCCATCGCGAAGCAAAGGCTCCACTTCGACACGGGCGAGCAACGCATATCCTTCTTTTGTTTTTTCGTATAGGGCCAGATTGGTAAGCGATCGTTCTCTCCGTTCTTGGTTCACGACGCGGATGGATAGCTTCACGATGCGGGGGTCCAAATCGATGATCCTCTTCGCGCTGAAGGCGACTTCTCCGGAGCGGTAAAGGTAGATACCAAAGCGAACCAAAACGAAAACCACGACCATGGCAACGGTCGACAGGACCACCGGGAGAACCGGGAATCCGCCAGGTGTCGTTTCGAGAACAATCATCTGCATGGCCATGAGCATACACCATAACGCGGGTAAGATGGGGTGAAAACCCTTTCAATTCCAAGTCTCGGCAATTGCCCCTAGCAAAGAAGCACCAACGGGATAAAATCATTTCCAATAAAGGGGTTCTCAATATGCAAAAACTAATCGATTTATTACGCAAACCCGCGAAATGGGTCGTCATCGGCGGCCTTGCGGCGTATTTCCTCTTCATCTTCATCGCGCAAATCGGAATGATGGCCAACGCCGATCCGGTTTACATCCTCCAAGCTCTGCTCTCGCTTGCGGCCAACGGAATCTTGATCGCCGCCTTGATCATGGCGATGCTCCTTGGCAAAAAGGAAGTCGCCCGCCTCATCGGCGGCGGTTTGGCGATTTACGCCATCATCTCCGGCGCCATCAGCTTCAATTTGGTCAGCATGGCGGCGGCCGTTCTCCACATCTTTGGCGTTATCTCGCTGCTAATGACCGTCGTGCTTACGCTGCTCCTTTTGTTCAAGCCCAACATCCAGCGTGCCGGGTTGCTCCGTTTGTTGACCCTCGCCGGCGTCGCCGGGTACTGCGCCTTCTCCATCGCCGTCTTCATCGCCGCCATGGTCGAAGCGGGACAAGACGGAAGCCCTTGGTTCGTATTCCTCGAATATATCGCGGTCTACCTCATCCTCCCGGTCTCCCTCTTCTTCGGTTTCCTCCTTCTCCAGCCCGCTGAAGAAGGTGAAGTAAACGTCCCTGCCGAGCAAGAGCCTGAGACCGAAGAGCCGGCGGAAGAAAAAGAGCCTGAAGTTCCGGATACCGAACCCGAGGAAGAACCGAAGGCGGAAGAGCCTGAAGAACCTAAGGGCGAGGAAGAGACGCCCGAAGGCGAAGACAAATAAACATAAGGGGCTGTAACAAAACCTCAAGCCAACCACTGGCAAGAAGGCGAGGATTACGGCCCCTTTTCTTTTCAAAACATCCATAATCTGAGTTTTTGCGTAAGCCTCCTTCAGCCATGGGGCGAAGGGGATTCGCGAAGGCGAC
>SVBF01000009.1 GCA_015058945.1 Erysipelotrichaceae bacterium
ACCTTGGGCATCCTCTTCAACCCCGCGAAGGTCTCCAAGGACACCGGCGTGGACGAGGATACCGTCAAGGCCGACATGCAATCCTGGGACTCCCTTTGGGACGCCCGTTACAAGAACCAGATGTCGGTCAAGGACTCTATGCGCGACACCTATTCGGTCGGCATCATGAAGCAATATGAGGACGAGATCCTCTCCCTCATGGAAAAGTCCGGCTGCTTCGATATGGAAGACGGCATGCTTTCCCTCATCCCCGAGAAATACGACCAAGCCCTCTCGACCTACAATTCCGCCCTCACCGACATCTTCAACCGTTGCGACGAGAAGTCCGTCGGCGAAGTCAAAAAAGCCCTTCTCGCCCTGAAGGAGAACGTCTTCGGCTTCGAAGTCGACTCCGGCAAGGACGACATGGTCAAAGGCCTTATCGGCATGAACCTCGCCTGGAGCGGCGACGCGGTCTATTCGATGGATCGCGGCGAGAACGAGGCCGGCAACACCATCTATTACTCCGTCCCCAAGACCGGCGGCAACATCTGGTTTGACTCCTGGTCCATCCCCAAGACCAGCGACGCCTTGCATAAGACCGTCGCCCAGGAGTTCCTCAACTTCATCAGCGACCCTAGTGTCGCCGCGGCCAACATGTACACCATCGGCTACACCTCCTTCATCGCCGGCGAGACGGTCCATAACCTCGTCCGCGAATGGTACGACCCGAGGGCTTACTCCATGTTCGTCTACCACGATGCCTCCGGCGATCCCGGCTGCACCTGGGAGGACAATGACTTCGTCTATCCCGAATACGCGGAAGACCTCGGCCTTGACGAGGGTGTCTTCACCGTCGTCGAAGACGGCGATCCCACCGTGGAAGAAGACCGCGTCTACGACTTCGAGTTCTCCTATGACGAAGAGACCGGCTACCGTTACCAAGACGGCAAGTCCTATTACCGTTTGGTTGACGGCGAGCCTCTGCTCATCAGCGACGATTACGGCTACTTCGACATGACCGGCTCCACCTACGACCAAGCGGTCGTCGATGGCGTGGCGATGAGCTGGGAGGATTATCAGGCCGCCTATAACCTCGTCCTCGGCCTCGAGCTCGCCGAGGAATATGGCGAGGACACCGAAGGCTATGAGGCCGCGTTTGAGGAAAACGCGATCGAGTGGTCGGTCCGCGACCTCACCTATATGTTCGAGGGCACGATCGAAGCGGGGGACGTCACCTCCAAGTCCCCGGATCAGAACCGTTTCCTCTTCTATTCCGACGAACTCGAGTACGTCGAGGACGCCGAAGGGAACGAGGTGAGCGCCGGACGTCAGTTCTACGCCCAATATCCGGACCACAACATGATCCCGAAGCTCGCGGTCATGCGCGACTATGGCGACAACAACATCTACGTCCTCAAGATGTGGAGCGACGTGAAGTCGAATAACCTCCCGTTAGCGGGGGTGGTCGTCTTCGGCATCATCCTCGGGGCGGCGTTAGTGGGCATCATCGCCTTCTTCGTCACCAAGCGTCATTACCATTCCTTCCGCGTGGCGCGCCGCAAGGCCGTCGCAAAAGAAGTGGCGGGCCGCAAATAAACGTCAAAACCCTAGGGGGACCGCGCGTCCCCCTTTCTTTTGTGAAGAAATTGCTTTCCTCGCGCGAGGGTAGGGGTTTATAATTCGGAAGCCGCTTCCGTAGCCAAGTGGTAAGGCCAGTGACTGCAACTCACTTACCGTCGGTTCAAATCCGGCCGGAAGCTCCAATGGAAGACATGCTCCGCTTTAGCGGGGCTTTCTTTGTAGTAAGGCAAATTCGTGGTTGCGCGTTTCCCCGAAGTGGACTATATTACTTGGGCTGCCAAAATGCAGCGTTGCGCCCGTAGCTCAATTGGATAGAGTACCAGACTACGAATCTGGGGGTTACAGGTTCGAGTCCTGTCGGGCGCGCCATCTCGATTAAGGCACGATATACATTTGGGTATATCGTTTTTTAATGCCTTATTTGATTCTTCTTTCATCCTTGAAATTGATATAAACTTTGCCAAAAGAAGCTGATGAAAAACTTAGTAAAAATCGGATTAGCTTTGCTATCTATCGCTTCATTAGTCGCCTGTGGCTCCAAAGGATATCGAGAACAACCAGCGGATGCTTTCTATCTTAAGCACGCTTATTCCTTTGATCCTACGACAGTTAAAAGTGGCCAACATTTGTTAAGCGGTTTTTACCATAACACCGTGGAATTTGGCTCAAAGGTGATTATCTCTCTTATCCATAATTCCGATGGTGACCACGGAACTGGTGGAAGTGGGCAACAGTATAAATACATCGAAGAATTCCTCAAGAAAAGAACAGACGTCAAATTCTATTGCATCTACATGGATTCCTATTTGGGCGAAGGCAAATTCTATAAAGACAAAATTAATGCCAAAACTGGAAAGGCTTATGGAACTCAGATTATCGATACGTTCTATAAGAATAACCTTGCCGATATCATGGATGAAGCTAAAGAGGTCTATATGAATTCTCCTTTTGGAAGCCATGACTATGATTTAAACGTAAAAGGCGACTTCAATTGGGTCTATGGTTGGGGATTAAACGATCCTATCCCATTTAACTTCTATGTCGATAACACGGAAACCAAACCAAGCTACCATAGCAAGATATATCAACTAAGCGAAATATATCCATTCCATTTCGATTCGGTTGAAACAATCGAGAATATGGTGGATCACCAAGGTTTCTTCAAAGAATAAGAGCTCACTTCGGTGGTCTTTGAATTGTCTAGTATTCATTGTGCTAAAGAAGGTAAACCCTTCCAACTCATTCTAGGGCACGGCCCTTTTCTTAGCCGATAAACGCATAACGAATGAAGAAAATGGAATTTCGTTTATCATTTGCTTTGATTTTTTCTCATCCGCGCGCACAATGTGCCCGAAAAGGAGTCTCGTTATGAAGATTTATCGTTCCGCCGCCGAAATGATCGGGCACACCCCGTTACTCGAATTATGTAACCTCGAGAAGGAATTCGGTCTTAAGGCCCGGATCCTCGCCAAGATCGAATCGCGTAACCCAAGCGGCTCGGTCAAAGACCGCATCGCCTTGGCCATGGTCGAATCCGCCGAAAAAGAAGGCCTCATCGCCCCGGGCGCGACGTTAATCGAACCGACTTCGGGCAATACCGGCATCGGACTTGCGAGCGTCGCCGCGAGCAAGGGATACCACGCGATTTTGGTCATGCCGGAGACGATGTCGATCGAACGTCGTCGCATCATCAAGGCCTATGGGGCCGAAATCGTATTGACCCCCGGGAAAGAAGGCATGGCGGGGACGCTTAAGAAAGCCGAGGAACTTCATAAGGAGATCCCCAATTCGTTCATCCCTTCGCAATTCGATAACCCCGCGAATCCCTTGAAGCACGAACTCACGACCGGGCCTGAAATCTATGAGGACACCGACGGCGAAGTCGACATCCTCGTCGCCGGCATCGGCACCGGAGGCACCATCTCGGGCATCGGGCGTTATCTCAAAGAGAAGAAGCCTGGCGTTTCCGTCGTCGGCGTGGAACCCGCCTCTTCGCCCTTGCTTACCAAAGGCTATGCCGGGCCGCATAAGATTCAGGGCATCGGGGCCAATTTCCTGCCGAAGAACCTCGACGAATCCATCCTCGACGCGACGATCGACGTCAAAGACGAAGACGCCTTTGAATACGCCAAGCTCGTCGGAAAGAAGGAGGGCGTCCTCATCGGCATCAGCGCTGGCGCCGCCTTATCCGCCGCGGTCGAGCTCGCCAAGAAGGCGGAGAACGAAGGCAAGACCATCGTGGTGATCTTCCCCGATGGGGGAGACCGCTATTTCTCCACGCCGTTATTCGAAGACTGACTATGAAAGACTTACGCGTGTTGTCCATCCAAGACATCTCTTGCTTCGGCCAATGTTCGTTGACCGTCGCTTTGCCCGTCCTCTCCTCTTTGGGGATCGAGACGGCGATTTTGCCTACGGCCATCCTTTCCACCCATACCTCGGGCTTCAAGGGGTTCACCTTCCGCGACCTAAAGGAAGACCTGCCCGCGATCATCGCCCATTGGGAGAAGGAGAAGATCCGCTTCGACGCCGTCTATACCGGTTACCTCGGCCATGCGAAAGACGTGGAGGCGGTGCTAAGCATCGCTAGGGGAGAACTGAATGAGGGACCGTTCATCGTCGACCCGGCCTTTGGGGATGACGGATGCCTCTATGGCGGATTCGACGAGGATTACGTCGCTTCGATGCGCGGCTTAGTGAAAGAAGCGGACATCCTTTTGCCAAACCTCACCGAGGCCTGCTATTTGCTCGGCATTCCCTATAATTCAAGCCCAAACGAGGCGGAAATCGAGGCGATTTTGCGCGGATTACATGACCTCGGCGCGAAAACGGTGGTGCTCAAAGGCATCGCTAGGACCAAGGAACAAATCGGCTTATGCGTCGATGACGGCAACGACCAAAAACGTTATATCCACGACCGGATCGACAAGGATAGCCACGGCACCGGGGATGTCTTCGCCTCGGTCTTCGTCGGGGCGTACATGCGGGGCTTAGATGTCTATGAGTCCGCCGTTCTCGCCGCGGATTTCACCTACAAATGCATCGCGAACACCGTCGATGACCCCACCCATTCCTATGGCGTCAAATTCGAACCGTTGCTGTTTGGACTAGAAGGCGCGCTCCGGGCCGCTTTGGAAAAGAAGTAATTTCTTGCTTTCGGCAGGATAGATAATCAAAATATGTGGGCTTCGGGATGTAGCGAAGCTTGGTTATCGCGTCTGCTTTGGGAGCAGAAGACCATCGGTTCGAATCCGATCATCCCGACCACGTGATTGATGCGTTCCTGACATAAACGTCGGGAACGTTTTTTCTATTTGAGAAGGTGGCCACGATATCGTTGATGAATAAAAGAGAACGATGGGGATGCCGATGCGGTTTTGAATGCGCGTTCCCGCTGTTTCCAAAACGGAACTGGCTATCCAAAAAACGCGCACAGGCGTATACTGCCTACTATCAGCGAGTACCCACGACCCACACACATATAAGAATGACACGTATTGACCGCGCGTGTTCTTGCATTGTGTCGCAAGGGCCTACGATACCCGCCACAAGAATAGGAGGGAGTCATGTTCAAGTTACTCTTCAAAAACATGAAGGCTAAGAACTGGTTCGCCGTCTTAGGCATTTTCCTGCTGACGCTGGCCCAGGTCTTCTTCATGATGCAAGTCGTCACTTCGATCGGTCTGCTCACCAACGCCGTGCAGAACAGCCAGACCGAAGGCGTCGACGCGATTTGGCGTTACGGACTCATCATGGTCGTCTGCGCGATCTTGATGGCCGCGGTCGAAATCATCATCCGTTTCGTCGCGAGCGCCGCCGCCGCGAGCACCGTCACGATGCTCAGGCAAAAACTCTATGAGAGGGTCAACGAGTTCGCCCTTGCGGACTTCGCATCCTTCTCCACCGAGTCGTTGATCACCAGGACCACCAACGACATGCAGAACGTCCACCTCGCGTGGCTTACGTTCCTCAAGACCGCCTTCGTGGCCCCGATCACGATGGTGTGGTCGATCATCCTCTTGGTCCAATACGCCAACCCGGGACTCACCGGCGTTACCGCCGCGTGGCTCTTCGTCCTCGTGGCCGCGGTCGTCGTGTTGCTCATGCTGGTCACCCCGAAGTTCAAAGTCGTCCAGAAACTCACCGACGCCTTGAACGTCTCCTCGAGGGAAAACCTCACCGGCGTGCGCGTCGTCCGTGCCTTCAACGCGGAAAAGTATCAGGAAGAGAAATTCGAGAAGGTCAACGTCGAATTCACCAAGGTCCAGATTTTCACCGGTAGGGCCATCTCCGTCTTCACCCCGCTCATCATGCTCGTCATGATGGGCCTGTCCCTTTCGATCCTTTGGGTCAGCGCCTATGTCATCAACGGCATGGACGTCGAGGCCGCGAAGATCGCCTTCGGCACGACGAACTCCTTCGTCATGCTCGCCAACCAGATCGTCATGTCGTTCGTCCTCCTGGTCACCCTCATCGTCATCTGGCCGAGAGCTTCCGTCAGCGCCAAGCGTATCCAGCAGGTCATCGAACACGAAGTCTCCGTCTTGGACACCGATAACCCGGTCGAGTTCAAGGAGGAGGGCACCATCGAGTTCAAGAACGTCGGCTTCGCCTATCCCGGCTCCGACAAAGAGGCCGTCTCCGACATCTCCTTTAAGGTCAAGAAGGGCGAGACCATCGCCTTCATCGGCGCGACCGGCTCGGGCAAGACCACGATCATCAACATGATCCCGCGTATGGCCGACTGCACCCGCGGCGAAGTCCTCGTCGATGGCGTCAACGTCAAAGACGTCCGCCAGGCCGACCTTCGCAACCGCATCGGTTATGCCCCCCAGCGCGGTTTCCTCTTCAAGGGCATCATCAAGGACAACATCGCCTTCAAGAATCCCAACATGACTCTTGAGGACGTCCGTTGGGCCGCCGAAATCGCCGACGCGGACGGCTTCGTCTCGCAAAAGCGCAACGGCTATGAGTCCGAAGTCGCCCAGGGTGGCTCGAACTTCTCCGGCGGTCAGAAGCAGCGCCTTTGCATCGCCAGGGCCGTCGCGACCAAGCCGGAGATCCTCATCTTCGACGACTCGTTCTCAGCCCTCGACTACAAGACCGACAAGACGGTGCGTGGCCGCATCGCGGAGCGCCTCCCCGGCACGA
This sequence comes from Erysipelotrichaceae bacterium, assembly GCA_015058945.1. Lineage (GTDB taxonomy): Bacteria > Bacillota_I > Bacilli_A > RFN20 > CAG-826 > Alloenteromonas. The sequence continues at coordinate 6,715 of SVBF01000009.1, forward strand.
CCCGCGTCATCATCGCCCAGCGCGTCGGCACCATCATGGACGCCGATCAGATCGTCGTCTTGGATCAGGGCAAAATGGTGGGCATCGGCAAGCACAAAGACCTCGTGCGCAATTGCCCCGTCTACCAGGAAATCGCCTTATCGCAGCTTAGCAAGGAGGAATTGGGTTTATGATCGCCGCCACCAAAGCACCCGCGAAGGAAAAGAACAAATTGGGCGCCCTCGTGAAGGCGTTCCGCAAATACTACGTCCCCTTCGCCATCTCCATCCTCCTCTTGGTCGTCTCGGTCATCTTCACCATTTTGACCCCGGGCACCATCCGCGAGCTCACCAACCAGATCTCCCCGGCGTGGGAGCATGCGGTCATCGAAGGCAACACCTTCAAGATCGACCTCGGCGCGGTTACCTCCCTTGGCATCCGCCTCGCCGTCTATGTCCTCATCTCCTTCGTCACCGGAGCCATTTCGGGCTTCGTGCTCAACACCATCATCCAGAAGTTCTCGAAGGACCTCAGGGCCCAGATCTCCGAAAAGATCAACAAGATGCCCCTCAATTACTTCGACACCACCCAACTCGGTGACATCCTCTCCGTCGTCACTAACGACGTGGATACGCTTAGCACTTCGTTGCAGAACTCCGTCTCCATGCTCGTCCAGTCGGGCGTGATGCTCCTTGGCGTCTTCGTGGCCATGTTCATCGCCGCTTGGCAAATGGCCCTCGTCGTCATCTGCTCCTTGCCGATTATGCTGGTCATCATCATGTTGACCTTCAAGAAGGCCTTGCCGTTATTCGACAAGAGCCAGCAAGCCCTCGGCGACGTCAACGGCACGGTCGAAGAAAACTACTCCGGCCAACTCATCATCAAATCCTTCAACGCGGAAGCGAAGAAGGTCGAGGAATTCCGCGCGAAGAACAACGCCTTCGGCGACATCCTCTACAAGTCGCAGGCCTTCGGCGGCCTCATCGAGCCCGCGATGTCCTTCGTCTCCTACCTCACCTACGCCGCGGTCCTCATCACCGGTGGCCTGCTCTACGCCAACGGCACCATCAAGGAGATGGGCATCATCACCGGCTTCATCGTCTACGTCTCGCTCTTCCAGGAGCCTTTGGCCCAAATCGGTCAGGCGAGCTCCACGATCCAGCTCGGCACCGCCGCCTGCAACAGGGTCTTCAACTTCCTCGAACTTGAGGAGCTCCCCGAAGAAGGCGATAAGCCGCAGCTCCTCGACCACGCCCACATCCGTGGCGAAGTCGAGTTCAGGGACGTCTGCTTCGGCTACGATCCCAAGAAGCTCACCATCAAGAACTTCTCCGGCAAGATCAAGCCCGGCATGAAGGTCGCCATCATCGGTCCGACCGGCGCCGGCAAGACCACGCTCGTCAACCTCCTGATGCGCTTCTATGAGCTCACCAGCGGCGACATCCTCGTCGATGGCGTCTCCATCAAGGACATGTCCCGTGCCGAACTCCGCGACATCTTCGGCATGATCCTCCAGGAGACCTGGGTCATCAACGGCACGCTCAGGGAGAACATCGTCTATAACCTCAAGAACGTCGATGAGAACCGCCTCAAAGAGATTCTCGAGGAGACGAACCTCAGCCACTACGTCGAAACCCTCCCGCAGGGCCTCGACACCGTCATCCAGAAGGAGAGCGCCCTCTCCGCCGGTCAGAAGCAGCTCGTCACCATCGCCCGCGCGATGACCGAGAACGCCCCGATGTTGATCCTCGACGAGGCGACCTCCAACGTCGACACCCGTACCGAGATCCTCATCCAAAAGGCCATGGACTCCCTCACCAGCGGCAGGACCAGCTTCGTCATCGCCCACCGTCTCTCCACCATCAAGAACGCGGATTTGATCTTCGTCATGAAGGATGGCAACATCGTCGAGACGGGCAACCACGACTCCTTGATGAAACTCGGCGGTCTCTATAGCGAGATCTACAATTCGCAGTTCAATTAAGCGAGTTCCCTTCATCCCTTACGTCCTCGGTGCGACCCACCGGGGACGTTTTTCATATCACGGCCCTTTTGTCTCGGAGACGCGCATTTTTGATGCGAAGAAAGAAAACTCGTGTAGAGTAACTTCCATGAGCCATAAATTCCAAAACGATTATTCCGTCCTCGCATCTCCGCGTATCCTCGAAGCCTTATCTAGATATGGCCAAGAGGAGAACGTGCCTTATGGCCTGGACCGCCATAGCGCCCATGCCGCTTCCTTGATCAAGGAGAAGTTCGGCGCGCCGAATGGCTCGGTTTATTTCCTTTCCGGAGGCACCCAGACCAACCTCGTCTTCCTCTCCGCGGCCCTGAAGCCCTTTGAGGCCGTGATCAGTTTGGGCAGTGGACACATCAACGTCCATGAGACGGGAGCGGTGGAGGGGACCGGCCATAAGATCGTCGTCGTCCCCGGCAAAGAGGGGAAGATGTATCCCGAGGACATCGAGAAGGTCATGGCCACCCATCGCGACATGCACATGGTGAAGCCGCGCTTGGCCTATATCTCGAACTCGACCGAAATCGGGACGATCTATACCCGCGATGAACTTCGCGCCCTAAGGGAATGTTGCGACCGTCATGGCCTATTGCTGTTTATCGACGGGGCGCGGTTAGGCAGCGCGCTGACGTCCAAGCAAAACGACGTCCCGCCTTCCCTAATCGGAGCGGTGGCGGACGGCTTCTATGTCGGCGGCACGAAGAACGGCCTGCTTTTCGGCGAGGCGCTTGTGGTCAATAATCCCTCCATCGCGGAAGGGTTCGCCTACCATATCAAAAACCGCGGGGCGATGCTTGCGAAGGGATATGCCGTCGGCATCCAGTTCGAGGCCGCCTTCGAAGATGGCCTATATTTCGAGCTCGCGGAGAAGACCAACCGGATGGCGGACCGCCTTAAGGAAGGGCTCAAGAGACTTGGGCTGCCCATCATGGATTCGCCCACCAACCAGGTGTTCGTCACCTTGCCTAAGGGCAAAGCCGAGGCCTTCATCGCCGCATATGGCTGCGAATTATGGGAGGACCAGGGCGAGAAAATGACCATCCGCTTCGTCACCTCCTTCGCTACCGAAGAGAAAGATGTGGTGGAGCTGCTTGACTTCGCTTCGTCTTTAATCTGAGACATAACGTCAGCGATTGCCGCGCGGCTTTCTTTTCGGTCAAATGGTTTTGCTTGAGTGAAAATGAGACATTTTGTATCATGTGGCCATGGGGAACAAAACCGAAATCGCCCTACAAAACGCCGCGCTTCATCTGCTTGGCGACCGTCATTACCTCGATGTCACCGTGACGGATTTGGTGCGCGAGGCCAAGGTTTCCCGCGCCTCCTTTTACCGTCATTACAATTCCTTTGATGACGTCGTCAACGCCTATATCCAAAGCCGTGGCGCGAACATGACGTCGAAGCTATTGCCCATCTTGCTCTCGGGCGACAAAGAGCACATCATCAATGCCCTGACGGAGATCTATTCCGTCGTTGAGACGAAAGAGGACCCCATCATCAATTCGTTGCCGGAGAACCGGCTCTATTTGCAGAACAAAATCAACGTCGGCCCCCATCTGCTCGGCCGTAGCGGCGATTTGCCGATCGATAAGGCCTTCGGTCCCTTCGTCGGCTATTCCACCATCGTCGACATCGCGGTGGCGTGGAAGAAGGGCGGTTTCGTCTATTCCGCGCGGGAAGTCGCGGAATATACCTATTGGTATATTTGGCGTAAGTGATTGCGCCCTAGTGCGTCATTATTTCCAATGAAAGCGCACTTTCTTTGCCTTTCCTAAAATATGATTAGATATTCATATAAATATTGATTCATATATTATTCAGGTCTATAGTGTTGCCGGAGGATAACCTCATGATCGATGAAATCACCTTAGCCAAAATGGCCGATATGCTCTCCATCGCGAGCGACCAGACCCGTCTGAAGATCCTCGTCTGCCTTCTTGGCGACGACTTCGCGGAAGGGGAGAAGAACCATAAGCCGATCGAACGTAACGTCAGCGACATCGTCGCCTTGACCGGCGCGTCCCAATCTTTGGTGTCCCATCAGTTAAAGATCCTCAAAGACGCCGAGCTCGTGGAATCGCGTCGCGATGGCAGGCAGATCTTCTATTCGCTTTCCGACCGTCACGTCTATGACCTCGTCGAGGTTGTCTTAGAACACGTCAGCGAGGAGTGAGACGATGAGACGCCGCGTCTATTCCATTCGGGGTTTCGATTGCCCCAATTGCGCGAACAAATGCGAGGCGCATCTTGCCAAGCATCCTAAGATCGGCTCGGCGCGCATCGATTATCTTTCGCAGCGCCTCTACCTGACCTATCCCGAAGGGGAACTGACCGTCGACGAAATCAAGGCGGTCATCAAGGAAGTGGAGGACGACCCGATCGAGATCGATGAACCCGAGGCGAAGAAAAAGAAGGGCGTCGACAAAGAGAGACTCTCCCTGATCCTTCGCATCGCTTATTGCTTGGTGGTCTTTTTGCTCTGCGGCCTTCTTTTCCGCGATTTATATTGGGTGCGCTTTGGCCTATATCTCAGCGCTTTGGCGGTGATCGAATACGACATCTTGCTCAAAGTGGCGGGCAACCTCATCCATCGCCGCAATCCCCTCGACGAATATCTCTTGATCTCCGTCGCCTCGATCGGGGCCTTCGTGTTGGCTTCGCTCAAATATGCCGAGCAAGGTTCCGTTTCAATCACCGGGAATGGCCCATTCCTCATCGAGGAACATTTCGAGGCGGTGCTGGTCTGTTTGCTTTGGCAAGTGGGGGAGCTACTGCAGGACTTATCCGTCGACGCGTCGCGAAAGGCGATCGAGAAAGCCGCGGATTCGCGCGTCGAGGAAGCGTTGTTGCTCCATGATGACGAGACGAAGCGCGTCAAGGCAAAGGATTTGCTTTCCGGCGACATGGTCCTCGTCATGGCCGGCTCGCTCATCCCCGTCGATGGCGTGGTGACTTCGGGCGAAGGCTATTGCGACGCCTCCTCCCTGACGGGCGAAAGCAACCCGATCCCCGTCAAAGAGGGCGCGACCGTCTATGGCGGCACCTTGCTCACTCAGGGCGAAGTGAAAGTCCGCGCCACCAAAGACTATGCCTCCTCCGCAAGCGCGAAGATCCTCGACCTGGTGACCTCCTCGATGGAGAAGAAGGGCGTGGCGGAGAAATTCATCACCAAATTCGCGCGGTGGTATACCCCCGCCATCTTCTTATTCGCCCTGATTTATCTCCTCATCGCCGGCTTCGTCGGTCCCTCGTGGAGAAGCGCGGTCTATACCGGGCTTGAGATCATGGTCATCTCCTGCCCCTGCGCGATCGTGATTTCGGTGCCCCTAGCCTATTTCGCCGCGGTCGGGCTCGCGAGCAAGCGTGGGGTCATCGTCAAAGGCGTGGCCTATCTCGATGAGCTTAACCGCGTGAACACCGTTTGCCTCGATAAGACGGGGACGCTCACGAAGGGGCGCTTCGCCTTGACCCAAAAAGAAGTCGATTCTGCGTTAGATGAACGCGAATTCGACCGACTTTTGCGGACTTTGGAGGAACGTTCCACCCATCCTCTCGCACGGACGATCTGCCGTGAACTAACGGATGTCACACCCGCCATGGCGACCGATTTCGAATCGCTGCTTGGCTATGGCGTCAGCGCGAAGATCGACGGCAAAACCTATTTCGCCGGGAACAAGAAGATGCTCGAAGTCCATGGATTATCCGCGAAAGAGGAGGGCTCCGGGGTCTATGTCTATCTCTTCGATGAGACGAAAGTGTATGGCTACGTCCGCCTCGAGGACGAGGAAAAAGACGGGTCGAAGGAATTCTTGGCGGAACTTAGAAAACGCGGCGTCGAACCCGTTTTGCTTAGCGGTGACAAAGAAGCCAACGTCTCTTCCTTCTCCGCGAAGATGGGCATCGCCTCCTATAAGGCCGAACTATTGCCCGAGGATAAGCTCCATTACCTTGAAGACTTGCAAGAGGCGGGGCAGACCGTCGCCTTCGTGGGCGATGGTGTCAACGACGCGCCTTGTTTAAAGAAGGCCGATGTCGGGGTGGCGATGGGCGGCTTAGGCGCGGATTTGGCCGTGGAGGAAAGCGACGTCATTTTGACCCGGGACGACCCGATGCAGATCCTAAGCGCGTTATCGGTCGCGAAAAAATGCCGTCACGTCATCGTCTTCAATATCGCCTTCGCCTTGCTCGCGAAGCTCATCATCCTCGTCTTGGCCATGGTTTTCGGGGAGAGGATGCCGATGGAAGTCGCGGTGCTCGCCGATACGGGCATGGCCGTTTTGCTCACGGTTAACTCCTTGCTGCTACTACGTAGACGGAATTAAAATATTCCGTGATGGAATTTAAGAAAAACCCGATCATCGTCGCCGATAGGGATTATTTCCCCTTGCTGTTTTCTTTCCGCAGGGAACACCCGGAAATCGCCTTCAAATTGCTCGGGGTCGAGGAACTCATCGACCGCGCGAGCATCTCTTTTCCCCATAATCCGATCAAGTACCTTTTGCCTCTAGGGATGGATTACGTCAAAGCGAAGAAATACCTTCGCCTTCTCCGCCTTTCCCCCGAATCCGAGGAACTTTCCTTTATCCGCGCGGCCTTGCCTAGTGAGGAAATCGCGACGGATCCCCTAGGCGATTATGAGTTATCCCATGCCTCGATTTATCTGCTTGAGATGGCGGAGGACATCGAAATCCACGCCTTATTGAAGCGGAAGGGATATGAGGCCATCGACATGTCGCTTACCGAACTCGGTTTGTCGCGCCACCTGCCCGAAAAACCGACCGTCACCCTCTTCCAAAACAAATACGCCCAATATACTTATCTCTTCTCCACATTAAGGGAGCGGTTGCTCCAAGGCGAGATCAAACCCGGGGACGTGCGCATTCAAATCGCTAGTGCCAACGACGCTTTCTTCTTCCGTTTGATCGGCTCGCTTTTCGGTATCAAGGTCGATTGCCCGATCGAGAGCAATTTGACCATGAATCCCCGCGTCTCTTCCTTGCTCGCCACGATGCAGCAAAAGGGTGCTTTGGAAATACCGGAAGGCGACGGAGACGAATGTAAAATCGTCCGCGACGCGATCATGGAATACGGGTTGTCTTCTTTGCCTTTTCCCATCGCCTACGCGAGCCTTACCGAGATCCTCCAAGCCCGGAAGGAAGTTGAGAAAACCGACGGGGAGGGGATCCTTTGCGTCGACCGTTATGTCTTCGCCCCCGAAAGCGAAATCTATTTGACCTGTTTGCAAAACGGACCCTTTTACAAGGTCTACGCCGACGACGACGTCTATGATGACGCGACATTGCTAGGGATGAACGCGAACCCGAGCTACGTGAAGACTGAGCTTGAGCGGCGGAAGAAGCGCAACTTCCTCCTCTATCATCGCTTTGCCTTGCTTTCGCGCGTCAAGGAACACCTCGCCGACAAGATCTACGCATCACAGTTCCAAGTCGAGGGCGAATGGCCCGAAGTCCCCGGCCCGAGTTATCTGGAACCTACCGGCGTCCATACCGCCGCCTCTTCGTTGCTTTTTGGCATGAACGTCTACGACCGAAACTTCGTCTCGACCCCCCAAGGCGTCTATCATAGCTACGATTCGCGTTATAAGGGGATCGAAGGCTATCGCATGGAGAAAGACCATTGGTCGATCACGAACCTCAAGAATTACATTCCTTGTCCTTATAAATATTACCTCGACACCGTTTTGCCTCGGACTTCGCGCGATATGCGCCCCGCCTATGCCGGCACGATGGTGCACAAGGTCCTCGAGAGGATTTACGAGGAGGACTTCGACCTCGAGGAAGCCATCCTCGAAGGCAAAGCGGCTTACGCGGAACATCGGCAGCGCGACGGCGAGGCCGAAGCGCCTTATGACTCGATCTTGCTCGAAGTGATCGCGGAGAACGTCCGCGCCTATGCGCCGTTGATCCGCAAACAACGGGAGCACATGAAACTCATCGCCTCCTATGCCGAGCTCGACGTGCGGTGGGCCTATGCGGACGAGAAAGGCTCCTATCCCTTCAAGGGCAAGGTGGATAACGTCTTGCTCTTAGGCGATGAGTCGGGGCGCTACTTCGTCGTGAACGACTATAAGAGCGGCCAAGAGACCTTCCATCCCTATGAGGCGTTCCTTGGCCATAGCATCCAGCTTCCCGCTTACGCCGACGCGTTAATCCATGGCGATTTCGTCAAAGAAAACGGCGGGGTTTTCGCGGGAATGGGCATCAAAACGGTCCTTTTCCCCTCGTTTGCGAGCGCGTTTAAAAACGATGGCGACCTCTCGCTCGCCCAAGCGCGGAAAAGTCTCGCGAGCCATGGCGTCTTCCTTAACAACGAACATTTTTGGAAGGTGGCCGACGATACGGCCTTCAAAGAGAAAAAAGACAAAAAGGGCGCGACGATCACCGAATGCAAATGCAGCGGCGATTACCTTTCCTGCGGCCCCTATACGTTCGATCTAGGCGGCGCGGGCCATCTTTCCGGCATCAAAGGGGCCGCCCCGTATTCGCTAGACGAGCTGCTCGAGGACACGAAAAAGGCGTGCCTGGACATCATCCATCGCATCGAGCGCGGCGAGTTTCCCATGGCTCCTACCTCGGAGGATCTTTCCGTTGCCCCGAAGACGAACGAGCTCACCTGTTCTTTCTGCGGTTATAAGGACGTGTGTTACCGCAACCCCCTGCGCGACATGGCGGACTATTCCACCAAGGTGCGCCTGAAGTTCTTTAAGGAGGAGAAGTGATGTCCTTCAACGAAGAGCAGCTGCTCGCCATCAAAGCGAAGTCCACCGAAGACATCCTCATCTCCGCCGGGGCGGGGTCGGGGAAGACGAAGACGCTCAGCGAGCGCGTCTTTACCCTCGTCGATTCCGGGCAGATTAAGCCAAGCGCCCTCTTGGTGCTCACGTTCACGAACAATTCCGCCCACGAGATGAAGGAGCGCATCCTCTCCCGCTTTGGGGAAGACGATCCCCATTACGCGGAGATGCTTTCCGCCCACATCCAGTCCTTCGATTCCTTTAACGCCTATTTGGTGCGTTCCTATGCCGGGCGGCTTGGCGTCGCCCCTTCCTTCACCATCTTGCCGGACACCTTTTACCAGACGCTGCAAAGCCGTTACGTCGATGAGGCCCTCGAGGAGGCCTATCTCGATGTCGCCCAAAGGGCGAAGATCGTCGCCTTCCTTTCGCGCTTTGGCTACAAAAACGACGGCAAACTCAAATCCGCCGTCCTCCTCGTCCTAAAGGAACTAAACAAACTTCCCCCGGACAAACGGGCGGCCTATCTCGCTTCTTACCGCGACCGTTTCCTTTCCGATGACTTTGTCAAAACCCTTTACCATGACGTCGTCGCCGCCGAGAAAAAGGCGATTGAGGATTGCTTGAGGCGCGCCTATGTCCTCGATCAGATCTCCGCTTCGATCGTTGGGGAGGACGTCGATTTTCGTGCCGTCGACCATGCCTTGACTTCGCCCCATCTTTATCAGGGGGAACTAAGGGAGCTTTGCCTTTCGCCCGACCTTGAGGCCGAAGACGATTTCCTTAACCGCGAATATCACGAGATCCTCACCCTATGCGATCTCGATGACGAAGAATTCGTCTCTTCCGCCGCGAATTTCCTCGAAGACCACGCCGGCGACTATTTCCAGAGGGAATACCCGGGTTCGCGGAAGAAGGAACTATGCTCGGCTCATTACCATAAACCCGTCTTCGTCTGCCTTAAGGGCGTGAGGGACATCCTCAAAGAAGTGGCGGAGCTAGGAAGCCTTTCCGAAGAAGGGGAGAAACTGCGTTATTTCTCTTGCGGCGTGGACGTCCTCTTCTCTCTTGCCGATGCGACTGAAAGGAAACTCTATACCTATCGTCTTGCGCATAACGCATATGTATTTGGCGACGTCTCCTCATTGGCGTTAAGCCTCTTCACCGATCCTTCTTACGCCGACATCGCCGAGGAGATCCGTTCCCGCTTCGATTACGTCATGGTGGACGAATATCAGGACACCAACGACGCTCAGGAGACCTTCCTCGATAGCCTGCTCACCCCCCGTAAGGACGGGAGTAGGGCGCATCTATTCTGCGTCGGCGACGCCAAGCAATCGATCTATGCCTTCCGCGCCTCAAACGTCGCCCTCTTCCGCGCCAGGCAAAAGCGTTATCTCGTCGAAGCCGGCAGCCGCGTCATCCCGATGAACAAAAACTACCGTTCCGCCAAGCGACTGCTCGACGACATCAACCATATCTTCTCTTCCTATATGACCTTGGATTGGGGTGGGACCGATTACCTCGACCCGATGGAACGCCTCACCTATGACCCGAAAGTAAACCTATATAACGAGGATCTGCCCGGCTATGGCGTGCACCGCATTTTGCCTCCCGACGCCTATCGCCTCCAAAAGAAGGACGTCCGGAAGGAACGCGATGGGGAGACCGATTACGAAGCCAAGGCGATCTTGGAGGACATCAAGAACAAAATCGCCTCCGGTTTCCTCGTTTTCGACCGCGCGGGTAAAGAGAAGAAAGTCCGTCCGTGCCGTTATGGCGATTTCTGCGTTTTGATCCGCAAAAAGAAGTCCGTTTCCGTTTATCAGAAGCTTTTCAACGAGAACGGCGTGCCCCTCAATAACCACCTCACGGTGGACTTGCGCGAGGTCAACGCGATCATCTTGCTACAATCGTTGCTGCGTTTGCTCTGTTATGTCGATGGCGACGATTCCATCGACGTCACCCATTGCTTCGCCTCGGTCGCCAGAAGCTACGTCTATTCCTATGACGACACGAAACTTCATCGCATTCTCTCCGCGGGAGACGTCGGCGGGAAAGAAGTGATCGCCTCGATCGAAGGCGATCCCATCATGAAGGAACTGCGCGCCTTTCACGAAGAGCATCAAGGCGATGCCCTCCACACGCTTTTCCTCGCCCTCATCGAACGCTTCCACGTCATCGAGAAGCTCTATCTCATCGGCGACGTGGAGGATAACGTCGCCAAGATCGAGTCCCTTTATGCGTTGCTCCTTTCGATGGAACAGGTCGGGGGAGGGTTAAGTGAATTCGTCTCCCTCTTTGAGGACATCGATAAGCATCGCCTTTCCATGGACTCGGAGACGGTGCAGGAAAGCGAGGACGCCGTCGACCTCATGACCATCCACGGCTCCAAAGGCTTGGAGCGTAAGATCGTCTATCTGCCCTCGTCGCAAAACGGCATCAGCAAAGGCGGCGGTGGCTTGAATCGCCCGGGCTTCGAATTCGGTTTGGACGACGGCTTCGATTTCCCTTACCTCGCCTTGCCTCGCGAAGAGGGAAAACAATCCGTCGATACTTTGGTGGCGAGAAAGAAGAGGCTATGCGAAGTCGACGAGGAAGAACAGGAGCATGTGCGTCTACTCTATGTCGCCCTCACCCGCGCCGAAAACGCGGTCTATGTCGTCGGGCGAGACGAAGGGGAGAAAAACGGATATGTCATGTATTCCTCTTTGCCGCGAAAGACCGTGGTGAGCCAAGAAATCCTTTCCTTTGCTTCCGCTTCGTCCAAAAAACGTTATGAGGATTCGCTTTCCCTTTCGCTTGAGGAAGAACCACCTTTGCCTCCGGAGATGAAGGCGATCTACCTCGACTTAAGGAAACAATACGTAACCGCCCTCGTCGAAAAGGAAAAGAAAGAGGCGGTGGCGGGGGTCCTCGATGACGCCTATCAAGCCTATCTGCAATCGTTCCTCTCCCAAAAAGGCGACCTCGATTACCTTTCGAAGGTCTACGCGAAGACGTTCTATCCCGCGTTGACGAATAACCGCCTCATCGGGGATTTCGCCTCGCTTCAAGCCGCCCTCTCCGATTATCATGAGGAGGACGAGGAGGGCGAAACCGCCCCCTTCCGCCAGAGCGAGCAAGAGCTTAAAGACGCCTTATCCCAGTTCGCCCTAGGGGTGGAAAACGAGGACATCGCGCTCGCCTTCCCCCATGTCAGCGTGGCCAAAGACGCGAGCAAAGATGCGGTCCATCAGGTTTTCATCGATGCCTTACTACCGGTTTTCGCTTCCTTAGGGGGGCCGGTTCCCTTCATCGCCTACGATTCCTATGAGGCGCCTTCGTTCGCCGATGAGGTTCGCATCTATGATTCCTCCGCCTTCAAGGGCAATACGACGGTCCATGTTCCCACCTTACCGAAACCATGTGTGGACGAGCGGGAAATCGAATTCCCCAAGAAGATCCATGCCCGCGCCTCAAAGGCATATGTCGAGGACGAGGAGATCCGCGATACCCTTTCCTTAGAACGCGGCACCAGGCTCCACCGTTACATGGAACTATTGGACTTCGGGACGAGGGACCTTTCCTTCATCCCCGTCGAGAGAGAGCGGAAGGTCATCGAGAAGGCGATCGGAACCTCGTTGATGTCCTTAGCCTTCACCGCGGAAAAGGTCTACCGCGAATATGGCTATTACGACATCGAAAACGGCACCAACGGCTACATCGACCTCCTCTTCGTGAAAGATGGCGTCTATCACGTCGTCGATTACAAGAGCTCGAACATCGATGATTCTGACTACGAACGGCAACTCCACGTCTACGCCCATAACGTCGCGCGGCTCTTCCACGTCAAAGAGGAAGACGTCCGCCTCCATTTGCTCTCTTTGTCCAAAGGCGTGAGCAAAGACGTGAAATAAAACGGGTCAATGCTCGTTTATCATTCTTCGTAGTTATGCAGGACCGTGTCGAATTCGCCTAAGGGAGTGGGGGAATCGAGGTCGAAGCCATAAGGCTTGAACTCGCCCGAGAATACCGCTTCGATGGTCTCGGCGAGGTTTTCCTCGACCTGGTCCTCGATGTCGCCTTCACTCGAATGGTAGAGGAGGAAGGGCATGAGGCGAAGTCCCTTAAGGGAGGAGTAATCGAATTGTTCCTTGAGCCAAGGGGCGGATTCGTAGATCTCTTCTTCGGTCGAACTCATGTCGAGGCAAAACAAAACGAGGGAATAATCCTTTGGGGAGCCTTCCAAATCGCGATAAAGCAGACCTTTTTCATCGAGGGCGGCTTTGACTTTGGCGACGTCACTAGCTAGACGAGGGGGGAATTGCAGATAGAGGGTTTCGTTCATATTGCCGATTGTACCGAAATATCGCCCCCAAATCGAGACAAAGAGCATTAGAATATGGGCACGCGCCCTTAGCTCAATTGGATAGAGCATCAGCCTTCGAAGCTGAGTGTTAGGTGTTCGAGTCACCTAGGGCGCGCCATGAACCAATAAAAGTGGCAAGCGAGAAGATGTGAGACGAATCGCAGTTGCTTGTCAATTAACCCACATTAACGTTACGATGGCTGAACACTGCTCTTGAGAGCCGTTGACAAAAGTTTTGGTGGCGCGTACATTGAAATAGCCTAATTTAAAGGGGGGCTTACATATGAGAAAAGCTTTGATTCCACTTGGAATCGCGGCTGCTATCGGCGTTGCTGGCGTCGTCGTTTCCAGCGTCGGTGGGGCCAGTGGCTACGTGCCCGCGACTTTGGAACTTCAGGCCGCGGAAGGCACGGACCAAAAAGTCCAAAAGATGGACGAACTGCAGACCTTTTTGACCTCGCCTGCAGTCAGTAGGACATCGGATTATTACCGCGGCATCGTCGGCCTAAAAACCGATCCGGAACCGGTCGCGAAGGGAAATTCCTTCGGAGCCGTCGCCACCGGCAACTTTTCCGCGAAGAACGGGCAACAGCAGATGTCTTATGACCGCACACTGACGATCGCCGAGAACGAACGCGGCGTGATCTACCGTTACGAAGGCACGGCCACCCAAAGCGCGAACGGCGTTACCCAGACCGTCGACCAGGATGTGCTTTACGCGGTTTCGCGGCATGGCATGTTCATCAAATACAATTCCTATTCGCAGACGATGAGTGGCAATAGCGCCTCTGCCTCCACGGCCCAATATATCAACGACGGCATCAAGGCCCATCGCGGGCAGTGGTACACCGTCGGCATCTCTCAGGAACATCTCGACGAGATGGGCAAGTCCATGCCAACCACTCCGGATGCTTATATCCGTTACATGGCGATGACGACCTGCGCCACCATCGCGAGTTCCTTCGAGTCCCAGATGTACGACTCGATCGACGGAAACAACCAGTTCCTCACCATGTGCGCCGGCATCATCGAGGCCCATCAACCCGACGAGCAGTCGAAACAATGGAACGTTTATGACGATACCATGCAGGCGGATTTTGCTTTCAATATCCAAGACCCGGTGAGCCCGAAGATCAAAGCGACCCAAAACGTTTCTAGCGCGGGCACTACCCAAGTTCAGAACCAAAACATCTCGCTTTGCCATCTCGATAACATCAAGGTCGAGATCGTCGAGACCGGGGTCGGGGACTTCTTCGACTTGTTCGGCTCGGCCGTCGAGGCTGCCTTGCGCGAGCAGTTGAGCGGCATGGCCTATTAAGGAAAGGGGGTAAATAACCATGGCTTTAGAAAACGAAAAACCCACCGTCGAAACCGAAAAACCCACCGTCGAAACCGAAAAACCCACCGTCGAAACCGAAGCGGTCGCCGAAACCGAGACGGTCGCCGATGCCAATGCGGCTGCCGATGCCAATGCGGTCGCCGATGTCAAAGCGGCTGCCGAATCCGAACACCGCATCTCCAACAACGCTTTGCGTTGGATTCTCTTCGTCCTCACCCTTGGCCTAATCGGCTTAGGTTCCTACATCACCTCCATGCATACGAGCTTCACGTCCTTTGGCACTACCCTCGACGCCAACAACATCGTCGATTTCATCCGCACCACGATGAACGGCAGCGGAAAAACCGGCGGCGAGATGTTCAAGGACGTCATGACGCTATTCCTCTCCGTCGCCTGGGTGATCGGGCTCATCATCGCCCTCATCCGCGCCATCCTCCTCTTTGTGTGCTTCTTTGGCTTCCTCACCGGGGCCAAGAGCCGTAAGAGGACCCTCCGTCGCTTCCGTTCGGCGGAGAAGAACCTCGCCCATTTGGTCGGCTACTTCCTCGTCTTGGACTTCCTTCTCTCCTTCACGGGCACGCCGCTAGGGGCGTCGTTCATCCTCGAGGCGATCGTCCTCTTCGTCTTGATCCTCGCCAATGCGCTCAACCGCGAACTCTACGATGAGCTTGCGGGGGAGGGCTTTAACTGGCGTCGCTTCTTCCCTGAGATGGCGTTCATGCTGGTCTATTGCTTCATCTTCGTGCTCGTGATCTTGCAGTTCAAGGGCCGTCCTTTGTTCACGGATCTCGTCCCCTTCGTCGACAAGATGGGCACTTTGCGCGACCAGGCGCTCAGCAACAACATCATCTGGTTCATCCTTTGCCTCTTTGGCACTGCCTTCACCATCGCCGCGATGATCATCGGCTCGACCATGCTCATCTCCTTCGCCGCGTATTATCCCTATAACGACCAGAAGAAGGACGACGAAAAGGTCCGTCCGAGAGTCCAGGGATCCTTGCTCACCAAAGGCATCCTCCTCTTCGTTTTCTCCGTCGTCCCCGCCGTCCTCTTCTACATGGGCAGCCTGATCGAGGGCATCCCTGGCATCATCAATTTCGCCTTGCTCCCGCTCATCGTCCTGCTCATGGTGATCGCGATGCGCGTGGCCTATAACCTCGACCATCCTGTCCTCTCCGACGAGGAGGAAGAGGCTCAGGCGAAGCAAGAGGAATAACAACCTTTATGCAGAGAAAGCCATCCCTAGGATGGTTTTTTCTTTCTTTGCGCACTTATATGCGTGTACAATGGCAAGCATGAAAAAGAAAAGAACACACAACGAATCCTTGCCTCGTTTTGAGGTGACTTCCCGCGAGGGCTTAAGCGAAGCCCAAGTCAAGCAGCGCGTCGAGGAGGGGGCCGTCAACGTCTCCTCGTCCTCCATCGAGAAATCCTATGCCCGCATCATCGCGGAGAACGCCTTCACTTTCTTCAACTGCGTCCTCTATGCGATCGCGATCATGTTCTTGGTGCTCATCGTCTACCTCGGCAACGTCGCCCCGGAGGCCGTCGCCAAACTGAATCTCGGCGTCACCAAGTTCATCTTCCTCATCGCCGTCGTCATGAACGTCGTGATCGGCTCGGTGCAGGGGATCCGATCCAAATTGACCCTAAAGAAGCTCCGCATCGTCACCGAGGCCAAGGCCATCGTCGTGCGCGGTGGGGAGAAGAAGACCATTCCCGCGAAGGACATCGTCATCGACGACGTCGTCTTCCTTAACGCCGGCGACCAGATTCCCGTCGACCTCGTCGTCCTCGAAGGCGAGGTGAGCGTCGACGAATCCTTGCTCACCGGTGAGGCCGACCTCGTCAAGAAACATGCCGGCGACAAACTCTTCTCCGGCTCCGTCGTCTTCGTCGGCTCCTGCTACGCGAAGACGGAGAAAGTGGGGGACGATACCTACGCTTCCGAGCTTTCCAACAAAGTCAAATCCCTCCAAAACCATAAGTCCGAACTCATGGTCAACATCTACCGCATCATCAACGTGCTCTCGGTGTTGTTGTTCGTGATCGTGGCCGTCGTCATCGGCACCTTGATCTACAAAGTCAACCGTTGGGGCCCCTCGGGCGTCCTCGGTGGGCAGGAAGACCTCTCAAGCCCGATCACCTGGGCGCGCATTTTGGTGACGACCGCGAGCTTCGCGATCGGCGTCATCCCGACCGGCTTGGTGCTCATCACCTCGGTCACCTTGGCGGTCTCGATCGTCTCCTTGTCCCGTCAACAGACCTTGATCCAAGAGCTTTATTCTTTGGAGAACCTCTCCCGTGTCAACGTCATCTGCCTCGATAAGACCGGCACGCTTACCGACGGCACGATGAAGGTCGTCGATACCCTCGCCCTCGTCCCCCAACGCGAATTCGAATCCGCCATCCGCAACATCCTCGGCTGCTTCGAGACCACGAACATGACCTCGAAGGCGATGGAGGACCGCTATGGCAAACTCGCCCCGGAGAACCCGAAGGAGATCATTCCCTTCTCCTCGAAGGACAAGTGCTCTGGCTTTATCGATAGTAACGGCGTCAAGTTCCTCATGGGCGCTCCCGATTACATCGCTAAGGGCAACAAGGACGCCGAAGGCTATTCCTTGGAGCAGGGCGAGAAGGGCAACCGCGTCATCGCCATCACCAAAGATGGCGTTCTCCTCGGCCTCGTCGCCTTGGAGGATGGCATCCGCGCCTCCGCCAAAGACACCATGGCCTTCTTCTACGAAAACGGCGTCGACGTGCGCATCATCTCCGGCGATAACCCCATTACCGTGAGCCGCATTGCCACCATGGCGGGCGTCAAAAACGCCGACAAGGCAATCTCTTTGGAGGGCGTCGCTTTGGAAAAGATCCCCGAGATCATCGACGATTACGTCATCTTCGCCCGCGTCTCGCCCGAGCAAAAGCAAGCCCTCGTCGAGGCGTTGCAGGCCAAGGGCAAGAAAGTCGCGATGACCGGCGACGGCGTCAACGACATCCTCGCCTTGAGGCGCGCCAACGCCTCCATCACCTTCAATAACGCGACCGACGCGGCCAAATCCTGTTCCGACGTCGTCTTGCTCGACAACGACTTCAGCCATCTTAAGGCGGTCGTCGGCGAGGGGCGCAGAGTCGTCAACAACATCGAGCGCACCGCGATCTTCTTCTTGATGAAGACCATCGCCGTCGCCTCGCTCGCCTTCGCGCTCATTCCCTTCAAGGAGGGCCAGCTCGCCTATACCTTGGAAAACGTCTATCTCCTCGAGACCGCGATCATCGGCACCGGCGGCTTCCTCCTCTCCTTGGAACCGACCAAGAACCCGATCCGGGGCAAATTCATGCGCAACGTCCTCTATAAGGCCATCCCTTCCGGCGTCTTGGTCTTCTTTGCCGCCATCTTGCCCGTCATCCTGTACCATAGCGGCGTCCTCGGCCCGCAGGAAGAGGGGCCTGACGGCGTCAATTACGCCTTCAACACGATGAAGTCGATGATTTCCTTGATGACGGCCTTGGGCGGTTTCACGGTCATCGTCGCCCAGTGCATCCCCTTCAACAAATTCCGCACCATCATGGTGCTGCTCGTCACCGGCAACATCCTGCTCTTCGCCTTGGCTTTGCCGAGCGTCTTCATCGGCGCCGAATCGGTCAAATTCAACGCCGACACCATCCCCGTTTTGTTACGCGAAGCCTTCCAGCCGTGGAACGCCAAGGCCCTCCATGTTGTCTTTGTGCAACAAGGCGGTGGGTTCAACGCCTGGGCGACCATCCCGCTCTTCGTCTTCGTCGCGGTCATGATCCCGACTTATTACTTCGTCATCCGCGTCATCACGAAGTTTTTGGACAAAAAGAACGCCAAGGAGGAAATGGCGGCCATCTCGCGTAAATAACCATGGAACCCATCATCGAAACCAAAGGGCTATGCAAGCGTTATGGAGACAAAGAGGTTCTCCATGACGTCAATCTGCAAGTCTATCCCGGCGACATCCTCGGACTCGTCGGCAAAAACGGCGCGGGCAAGACGACCTTGATCCGCGTTCTCACCGACGTCGCCCATCCTAGCGGAGGCAGTTTCACTCTCTTCGGGGAGGAAGATCCGCGAAAGCAAGTCATCCTGCGCCGCAAGATCGCGGCCATGGTCGAGACGCCCGCCTTTTATGGCGAACTCTCCGGCGAAAGGAACCTCATATCCCGCCTCATCCTTTTGGAAAAAAGCGGGGATTTGCAGGCCCAAGCGGAGGAATTGCTGCGTTTCGTCGGTCTAGACGAAGTCATCGGCACGAACAAAAAGGCCCGCGATTATTCGCTCGGCATGCGGCAGCGCTTAGGCATCGCGATGGCGCTTTCTGGGGAACCGGAACTATTGATCCTCGACGAGCCCACGAACGGACTCGACCCCGCGGGCATCCTTCAGATCCGCGAGCTTTTGCTTAGGACCAACCGCGAGAAGGGGGTCACGATCCTCATCTCGTCCCACATCCTCGGCGAACTAAGCAAACTCGCGACCCGTTACGCCTTCCTCGACGAGGGACACGTGGTCCAAGAGATCACCGCCGCCCAACTCGAGGGCTCCTTCGATCGCAGCGTCCTCCTCTTCGTCTCGGACGAGAAGAAGGCGCTGGAGCTTTTGCGGAAGCAGGGCTATACCGCGGAAAAAGGCCCAGAAGGCATCGTCTGCTATGGCTACAAGGAAGTGATCGAGCCCTTAAAGGCCTTGCTTCTTGGCGGGGTCGACGTGACGCATTTCAAAGAGACCGTCACCGACCTCGAAGAATATTTCGTTTCGTTGCTTAACGAGGAGGGCAAATAAATGAAACCCATCCTGCGCAGCTATTTCTATCGCCTCTTCCGCGAAAAGGCGTTCTACATCGAACTCGGCATCCTGTTTGGCCTAAGCCTCATCATCGCCTCCTTGGTGCGTGGCGTCGCCTATGCGAACGGGGAGGACATCGGCTTCGAGCGCGCCGTGCTCACCGCCTTCACGGGCGGACAGTTCATGGGCGGTGCCGCCATCCCGTGGCTCAACGTCTTCTTCTTCGTCATCTTCGGGGCGGTGCGTTACCGTAAGGAGACCGCTTCGGGTGCCTTAAGGAACTACATCGTCTCGGGCTATTCCCGTAAACAGATCTATAACGCCCTCTATATCGGGAACATGGTCTTCTACCTCTTCCTGACCGCGTCGATCGTCTTTGGCGTGATCTTGCCTTTTATTGGGGCGCCCAATGGGCTTTCGGGTGACGCGGTAGGGCCGTTCCTCGCCGCGATCGGCCTTTCCTTCCTCGTCCAATTCGCTTTTGTGACCTTCGTTTATTTTTCCTTCGTGCTCATGCAGGGACATGGCTTTGCCAGTACCTTTGGCATCTTGGTCTACGTCGGGCTTAGCCTCATCTCCATGATCATCGTCTTTGTGGTGAGCTTCAACCTGACCTCCATCACCATCGATGTGGGCAAAGGCGTCCTCACGGGGATCGGCTTCTTGCCAAACAGCGTCCTTAATGCCTTCTCTAGCGGCAAACTTTCCGGGGCGCCGCAAGGAGGATTGATGCCTTTGGTCTTGGTCGACCCCTCAAGCGAATCCGGGCAGCAGGCCATGGCGACCCTGCAGGCCGTCAACGGTGCCGATTACACGGTGAGCAACGTCATATCCGCCTTCATCTCCATCGCCCTCTTCGGCGTGGGATCGTATTTGCTCGGCATGCGGATCAATTCCCGTCGCGACTTGAAGTAAGGCGGGGTTGGTTCCATAATGATTCGCCACGAGGCGAAACATGGTCCATTAGCTCAGCCGGTTAGAGCGTTCGACTTATAATCGAAAGGTCCGGTGTTCAAGTCACCGATGGACTACCAAGATAACCTAGCGTCGCGATTGCGGCGCTTTCTTTTATGTCTTTTCCGATAGGAAAGTCCATAATATATTTCAGTGAGGTACACCATGAAAAAAGAACTTCCCGCCAAACCGATTTTATCGCCGCAGATGATCCAGATGATCGCCACCTATAACGACGACGGATCGGTCGATTTGATGAACGCCGCCTGGGGTGGCCAACTCGATAACGACTTGCTCGTCTTGTCCCTAGACAAATCCCATCGCACCGTGACCAACATCCTCCGCGACAAGGATTTCACCCTCGGTTTCCCTTCTTGCAAGGACATCGTCGACTGCGACTATGTCGGCATCGTCTCGGGGAATAAGGACAAAGACAAATTCCTTAAGACCGATCTGCATGCGGAGAAATCCGACAAGGTGAACGCCCCGGTCATCAAGGAATTCCCGTTGACGTTCGAATGCGAGACCTTCAAGGTCTTCGATGACGAACTCGGCTTCTATCTGGTCGCGAAGGTCAAGGGCATCTTAGTCGACGAGGAATATGTGTTGCCTAAAGGCAAACTCGACGTCGACAAGATGGACCTATGCTTTTTCTCGCCGATGGATAACACCTACCGCCGTTATGGCGAGGTTTTGGCTAACGCCTTTAGCTGCGGCTTAAAGAAAAGAGGATAACCATGGCAGACAAACTGCGCATTCGCATGCTTTCCAGCGCCACCTCGGTCTCGGGCCAAGGCGTCGGCAGCGCCTATATGGAACAAGTCGCTTTGGTGCGCGAGCAAAGCGACATCTTCGAGATCTACGAAAAGGGGCAGAAGGGCAAAAGCGACATCAACCACGTTCACACCGTGAACCCTTCTTACCGCATGAAGATGGACAAGAAGCACGTCAACGTGATCTACGTCCATTTCATCCCCTCGACCTTGGACGGCTCTTTAAGGATGCCGAAATTCGCCTTCAACGTCTTCAAGAAATACGTGGTCTCCACCTATAAGAAGGCGGACGAGATCGTGGTCGTGAACCCGTCTTTCATCCCACCGCTTGTGGCCCTTGGGTGCAAGGAAGAGAACATCACGTACATCCCCAATTACGTCTCCAAGGACCAGTTCCATCCCCTTCCCAAGGAAGAGGTGCTTAAGATCCGCGAAAGCTATGGGGTCGCCCCCGACGCCTTCGTGGTGCTCGGTTGCGGACAGGTCCAAACCCGTAAGGGGGTGCTCGATTATATCGAGGTCGCCAAGCGCAACCCGAACCTCACCTTCGTCTGGGCGGGTGGCTTTAGCTTTGGCAAGATGACCGATGGCTATGACGAACTCAAGAAGATCATGGATAACCCGCCGGAGAACGTGAAATTCATCGGCATCATCGACCGCGACAAGATGAACGCCGTCTTCAACATGGCCGACATGCTTTTCATGCCCTCTTTCTCCGAGCTCTTCCCGATGTCGATCTTAGAGGCCGCCAATAGCGCAAAGCCCGTCCTCCTCCGCGACCTAGATCTCTACAAGGACATCCTCTTCGATTGGTATGCGAAGGAAAAGGACGTCGATGGCTTCGATAAGGAAGTCAAACGGCTAAGCAGCGATCCAGCTTATTACGCGGAATATAGCGAAAAAAGCGGCAAAATCGCCACCTTTTATTCAAAGGAACACGTCGCCGAAATCTGGCGTGAATACTATCCCCGCGTCTATAAGAAGTGGGCGGAGATCAAAGGGATTAAGCGATAAAGGCGTTCTCAAGCAACGCCTGGTAAGGGGCTTTGGATACGTCCAAGGTCCCTTTTTTGAATAGGCCGCGGAAGGCGGATTTCATCTCTTTGACATAGGCTTTGTCCGCGCCGGACTTCTTGTCTTTGCCTAGATCGAACGCGATGGAAAGATAGGTGCGGAAGCGGTGATGAAGGAACATCTTTAAGGCTTTGGGATCGCCGCTGCGTTCTAAGGTGAGTCTAGTGATCGCGAAGGCGGCAAGATGGCGCAAGGTACGGTCTTTGCGGGGAGAGGCGCTAGAGGAAGTGACGACGTCTTGATAATAATTGATGACCGAATCCTTGATGGAGACGACTTTCTTTGCCCCAAGCAATAGCGACGCGACGAGACTAAGGTCCTCAAACATGACGCCTTTGCCCTCCAAAATCGATAGGGGACGCGCGGAGAGCAATTCGCGACGATAGAGCTTCGACCATAAGAAGGAACGGAAGCTCGCGTCCATGAAAAGGGCGTCAAGCGCCTGATATTTGTCATAGATCGCCTTTTTATTGTAGAAATAGGTCTTATGTTTCGGACCGACGACTTCGTCGAAGCAGGCGTTGACCATGTCGGCGTCATTGCTTAGCAAAGCATCGACCATCTTCTTCATCGCCCCAGGCAACATCTCGTCGTCGGCGTCGAGGCTATAGATCAGGTCGCCTTTGAGGTAGGGGATGCCTTCTTTGCGCGCGCCGCCCAAGCCGAAAGGGGTGTCTTTACGGACAAGCGTGACGTTATCGGGATATTCCTTTTCCAGGGCTAAGGCGACGTCGATCGTGCCGTCTTTGGCGTCGTCGAACATCAGCACGACGTCGATCTTTCCCTCGTAATCTTGGTTAAGCAGCGAAAGGACCGCGCGGCGAAGAGAATCTTTGTTCCGGTAGACCGGCATGAGGACGGAGATCGAGGGGTTCATCCCCTCAATTATATGGAAGACGCGCGCGCAACGCATTAAAATAAAAGAAGCCAAATAAGGAGTTTTTTGATGAAAATCGCCGTTTCCGCAGAAACCACCGTCGATTTGCCGAAGGAACTGCTCGAGCAATTCGACATCCATACCATTCCCTTCACCTTGATCATGGGCGAGAAGACCGGACTCGATGGGGAAATCACCCCCGAGGACCTCTTCGCCTATACCGACCGCACGAATACCTTGCCGCGCACCTCCGCGATCAACGAATTCCAATACGAGGAATACTTTAAGGGATTGCTCAAGGAATATGATCACGTCATCCACTTCGCCCTTTCTTCCGAAATCTCTTCCGCCTGCGAGCACGCGATCGCCGCTAGCCACGCCGAGGGGAACGAGGGCAAGGTCGACATCATCGATTCCCGTAGCCTTTCCACCGGCATCGCGCTGTTTTGCATCTACGCCCATAAGCTCATCGAGGCGGGCAAGGAGCCCAAGGAGATCGTCGAGCTATGCCAAAAGCGCATCCCCTTCGGCCAAGCTTCCTTCTCCCTCGAGTCCGTCAATTATCTCTATAAGGGCGGACGTTGCTCGATGCTCCAGATGCTCGGCGCGAACCTCATGAGGCTCAAACCGGAGATCTTCGTCAAAGACGGCAAGATGGTGAGCGGGGCCAAATACCGCGGACCGATGCTCAAAGTCGTCATGGAATACGTCGAGGATACCCTCAAGATGTTCACCAATCCCGACCTAGAGGAAGTCTTCATCACCTATAGCACCGCTCCTGATGAGGTGCTCGACGCCGTCGAGGCGAGGCTAAAGAAAGCGGGATTCAAGCGCATCCACCGCACCAGGGCGGGGGCGACGATCTCCTGCCACTGCGGCCCGCATTGCCTCGGCATCCTCTACATCAACGACGGCCCGCACCCGATCGACTAAGCCAAAATCAACCGCTTGCGCCTCATACTCGAGGCGCTTTTATATGAATTTTCATGTGCGCGCGCATAGCTTCGAACCATAAAAATATTTCAAAAATTTAGATACAAAGTATCTACAAAAAAGAATGAAAAAAAGGGCTTGCGTGACTTTATGATGCGAGTATAGTTATGTGTTCCGCAGGGAACGCCAAGCCGTGAGGCCAGGCGAAACTGCGGCGCCACCTTGGCTTGCCGAGGTGAGGAGAGAGCGAGATGCTCCTAGGGAACTTCGGTTCCTCAAAGGTCTGCTGCTTCGAAACCTAAGAAGCGAGGCCGTTCGGCCCTTGAAGCCGTTCGGTCGGGGAATTGCCCGCCTTCAGGTAAACCTGTCCATGGGGTCGCGCTTGACGAAACTCCGCATCACGCGGAGGGGGAAGCTTGCGCTAAGGGCTCCTCGTCTGGGACGAGGGATGCCACCGCCGATACAAGACCCTGGCGGCTAGTGAATCTAGAGAGAAAGGGGGTTCTGGAAAGCCTTGGAATAGGAAATCCAGGAGCAGGGGTTAACGGACTTCGCCGTTTCCCTCCGAGGACGCTGTCTCCTCGCCGGTGCACCGGGCAACGTGATGGCTACCTGAGCGTGAAACCTTGCCGAAGGCGTAGCAATCAGGAATAGGGTAACCCCCTGGAGGAATCCAGCCTCTCTCCCGTGTACGGGGCAATCATGGATGACGGTGGCAGCGGGTCCGATTCCCGTCAAACCGTCCAAGCCAGCGCAGCGATGCCTGGCGCGGAGCATCCTCTCCGCCAGATAGGATCTGAAGCTATGGACCTCGGGTTCTCCCCTCATGCCGCAAGGCGCAGGGCCCCTCGAGTCAACGGGCTGCGGCGATGAGCCGATGTCCGCAGCGGAAGTCGCGCCGCTGCTAGGTAGAACCTAGAGTAGAAACCCAAGCGAACTGGGCGGTGACGCCCATAGGAGAGAAAGACTCCAGGTCCCATGGAAAGGCCCCGGTAAACCGAAACCTCTCCATTCCCCCTTCCAGTGGCCTTAACCCGCCCTCCTGGAGGATCCGGTATTAGCCCCGCGTGGGCTAGGCGAGAGTCCCCTCGCTAGTGAAACTATGAAGCGGGATTGCGAACATGTCGGTCTGGCTTCGGCCGTTCAGGCGTGTCCGTGAACACCTGGGAATTCATAACCAGGTTGGTGCCCAAAGAGGCCCGGCGCGCGGTAAACCGCTGGAAAGGCCTCTTCCTCAAGGAGCGATCCTTGAGTGAGTGAGGAGACCACGGTCCCTCGGGAAGTCGTTCCACCCCTCAATCGTGAAGTCGGAACGTGGCTGATGCACTTAGGCGAACGAAGACGTACCCTAAGGCGGATGTCGAGACCCATCAGGAGCGATCCGAAGTGGGCCTAGGAAGATAAGAGCTCTTCTCAGCGGTACACCGCAGAATCAAAAACTTGTTCCTGAATGGATCGGCTGGTCAAGCTTCCGGTTCGGTAAGGAGCGATCACCTTCGGGTGAGTGGCTGGTTGGCATCTCCCACGAGGTAAACCTCGAACATGAAATGGCCCGTCAAAATTGGAGCTATACAGGACGTTAAATCGGAAAGCCGAGCGACACCACGCAGCGATGCGTGGCGTTTTCTTTTATACGGCGATCCTTTGAGTCGTAAATTGATGTATAAGCATTGTCTTGTAAGTTGTCTGTCATTACAATAGACATAGAGGAAAAGGAAATATGGAATTGATTCAAGTGAGAGTTGATGAGGAGACGAAAATTGCCGCCAATGCTTTGTTTGAGGCGCTGGGAATGGATATGTCCACCGCGATAAGGTCGTTTTTGAAAAGAGCGGTCGCGGTCGGGGGTATGCCATTCGAATTAAAGGTGGACGAAGCGACGAGAAAGGCTATGCTCGCGGTTAATTCGATGCGGGATACATCAGAGAGAAATGGTAACTCGGAGATGACCCTAGAAGAAATCAACGATGAAATATCGAGGGCGAGGAAGGATAGAAAACGTAAAGGATGAAAAAATACTATGCGGTGATTGACACAAACGTGATTGTCTCTTCTTTGCTAAGGAAGGATTCGATTCCAGGCAGGATCGTCGATTTGACGTTGTTGGGCAGGATTGTCCCACTCCTAAATGAGGAAATAATCGCAGAATATAAAGACGTTCTCATGCGCAACAAATTCGGCTTTGAGGCGGGCGAAGTGAACGATTTGCTGTTCAGCATCCGGGAAAAGGGAATCTTTTTGCAAAGAAAACAGGCCGAGGATTCGTTTCCGGATGAGGAGGATATCGTATTTTACGAAATCTGCCTTAGTGGACGTTCAACAATGGAATCCTACTTAATCACCGGAAACCTTCGTCATTACCCAATCCGCAATTATGTTGTCACTCCTAGGAGAATGCTTGAAATAATCGAAGAAGACCCTGGATTATAATTTTTATCCAAGCGACACCACGCAGCGATGCGTGGCGTTTTCTTTTTTACCGGCATGTGAAAGAAAAGGCGATCGCCGGAAGCGACCGCCTTGATTCCATACGTTCTTAGTTGCAGGAATAAGTGAACGACAGACTGGTCAAGGTGCAGGTGATCACGTTATTCACGCAGACGAAGTTCGTGTCGCTATAGGTGAATTGGAACGCGGCCAAGTTCATGTTTTCCTCAGCGGGTTCCTCGTCGACCGAGGCCTCGGTCGTCGCGTCGTCCAAATCGAAGGAAACGCTTTCCCAATCGTCGAAGGGGGAATCATTGATGCCGCCAAGGTTGACGATTTTGTCATAAACTTCCGGATCTTCGATGGTGGTATAGAATTCGTCGTTGATCCTCATGAACTTAACTTCGATGACCGAGCTTTCCACGCCTACGTCCTTCACCGTGATGGTCACCTCGGCGCTCATGCTGAGGACGTGCTGAAAGGAGAAGAGAATGTTGAAGTTATAAGCGTTGCTTACCGCACCCTCATAGGTATTATCGATTTGGAAGGGATCGCCCAAGGTTTCGCCGACGGATTGATGGCCACAGTCGGTGAAGATGAAGGCACCGTCGATATAGGTCTTCTCGCCGGTGACGATGGAGAATTTTTTGTCCGGTCCCTTGGTTCCGATCTCATAATCCTTCAACTCGATTTTCTTCAAATCCTCGCTGGTGAGGGTCAAAGTCTTCTCGGTGCTTCCCGCATCGATCGGTAGGGCTCTTTTTAAGCCCACGGCGGCGAGACAGGAGATGAGGGCGGTGCAGCTTAAGGCCACCGCGACGATACTAAATTTTGTTTTACGTTCCATAAGTGTTTCCTAGACGGCAAAGAATTATCCAAAGATTGTGGGAAAAACGCAACCTTGGATAAGTCCAAGGGTTATTTTGCCTTGTAGATGTATAAGGCCTTCGTGGCCTCACCTTCATAATCGAACAGACATTGGTTGGCCCATTCGTTATGGGTGGGTTTTTCGGTCTCGTGGACGTAGAGCTCACCTTCGTAGGTGGCCCAGGTTAAGCCGGGGCAAGGGAGCCAGAACGGTTCCCAATAGATGACCGCCCCGACGCCATGCTCCCGCGATAGTTCCAAGAGGCGCTTCATGAATTCGTATTGGCCGTCTTGGGTAAGCGGGAAGGGGATGCGTAGGGTGTCGCTTTCGTCGGCGACCAATGGACCCCAGGCCGTATCTTCGGCGATATGGGCGGCTTCCCTAGTGAAACCATAGGAAGTCTCGACGATCCACACCTCTTTCCCATAACGGGACTTGAGCATCTCGATGTTGGCGAAGAGTTCGTCGAAAAGATGATGCCAATAGGGGTAATAGGAGACGCCGATGAGGTCGAAGTCGATGCGGTGGGCGACGACTTCGTCGAAGTATTCTTGGTAGATCGCTTGGTCGTAGCTGCGTTCGAGGTGGATGAGGATCTTGGTCCGAGGCAAAAGACGGCGGACGGTCTTGCTCGCGACGCTAAGGACGGACATGAGGGACTCGTAGTTCCCGCGCTTCGCGCCCGGGCCGTTATCGATGAGCTTGGCCAAAGGCCAGAGGGTGCCGTTGGTGATCTCGTTGCCGATTTGGATGCCATAGAGTTCGATACCTTCTTCGCCGATGGCTTTCAAGGTGGACTCGATGTATTCCTCAAGTTTGACGAGGACTTCTTCTAAGGATAGGCCACGCCAGGCCTTCGGGATGAATTGCTTGGATGGGTCGCACCAAAAGTCGGAGAAATGGTAGTCCAAAAGGATGCGATAGCCTTTTTGGAGGCCTTCCTTCGCGAGTTCGATGAAGGTCGGCAGATCGACCGTGCCACCGCCATAGGGGCGGCCTTGCTCGTCATAGGGATCGACCCAGAGGCGAAGGCGCAACAAATCGCAGCCGAGCTCGTCGTGGAAATAGGAGACCGGCTCGATCTCCTTGCCATGGACGTAGAACTTGCCCCCGGCAACCCGTGTTTCCTTTAAGGAGGAAGAATCGAACCCTAAGATCATAGTTCCCCCGCTATGTAGGTATGGAAGGAAAGCGGCTCGTCGTCTTCCCCAATGGGGTCGAGGCGGTCGGCATAATGGCCATATTTGAGTTTGCAAAGCTCATTCCAGCGCCTCACGGTCTCCTCGTCGCCATGAAAACAGCAACGGATGCAGTAATATTCTTTTTTCTCCTCGTCATAGAACATGTCGATGTCGAGGTCCCGCTGGAAACAGACGGGGCAACGGAAATTCAGTTTCCCTTTTTTAGCTTGAGCCATGAGATGACGCTCCCTTCTTTGAGACGGCGTTTCGCCGAGAGGCGGAACATGGGCGAGAAGGCGATGCCTTCTTCGATGCGGGCGTGGGTGCCTTCCCCGCCGACTTCGATGAGCGAGTCGATCTGGGGGACTAAGGCATAGGCGACGCCCTCTTTCTTTTCGATGTGACGGCATTTATAGAGATAGGGGATCTCCACTGGGTCTATGCCCTTGATGCCGAGGGTGATGCCCGTCATGTCGAGCGAGTATTCCTCTTTGCCATAGGTGCCGACGAGGTAATCCTCGATCTCGACCTCGAGGTGATTCGGGTTCTCGAGGATGATGCGCTCGAAGACGATCTTTCCCTCGCCTTTGACGAAGGTGAACTTCGATTGCATCTTGATCGTGCCGTCGGAGAAAACGACGTCGAAGGGCTTGGTGAGCAAGACGGTGTTCTCGCCTTCCTTGGCATAGGTCGCGAAAGTGCGCTCTAAGGCGAGGTCGACCACTTCGTCGCCGTATTTGACCTGGCAGGACTTCAGGGTGCCCTGTCCGGCGTAATGGGTGAAGTAGCCGGCGCGGTAATTGGCTTGGATGATGTAGGGATAGGAGGCGTTATAGGCGTTGCCGGTGCCGATGCCGACGGGGATGTCGAGCTTGGCGGCGTAGTTGCGTAGATCGATCATCGCGCCGCCTTGGTTGAAGTCGAGGCAGCAACGGAGGTAGGGGTCGTAATACCAGAAGTATTGCTTGTTCGAACCATAGAGGATGTCCTTCCATAAGGCGACTTCCGGCGTCTTGTAGTCGGGATGTTCCTTACGGTAATGATGGGCGTATTCCTCCATCGTCATGTCGATGAGGCGGCCTTCCTTCTTGAGCTTGGCGTAATAGTCGAGCGCGTCCTCATAGGACTTCTTGAGCAGTTCGTAAGGCGCTTCCCAGCGGCCGAGCTTATTGAGCCAGCCCGGACCCACGAACATCATGTTGTAGGCGTGGCCGTCGTTATATTTGGCCTGGTGGATGAACATGTCGACCAGGTTATAGAAATAGGGCAGCTCGTTATCCTTGTAGATCATGCCGCGGAGGACGTTTTGCGGGTGGGTGCCGAAGTTGGAGCCGTTGCCGTCGAAGCAAGCCATCGGGTCGCGGGAGAGGTGGGGGATCGCGACGATGCCGCTATCGTCGTCCTTGGACTCGGCGGGCATGGCGCTATTGACCTTCGAGGGGATCCAGGGGGCCCAGGGGCCGCCGTCCATGAAGGTGTACCAGGAATTGTTGGTGGTGTGATAGGCCTTCACGCCCTCCTCGAAGCAGGTCGCGACGGCGCAGACGACCATCGGGTACTTCTCTTTGATGTAGTTGATGGTGTAGGCGTCGAGGTAATAGGAACCGGTGGAGGCGGGGTAGAAGCCGAACTTCTCCTTGAAGAGGTTGAAGCAATCGTCGACGATGGCTCTCTTGTCTTCGTTAGAGAACATCCAGATGCAGAAATCCTTCGTCTTGTATTTCTCCTCAAATTGCGGACAGGGCAAGCCAAGGAGGGTCAAGGCGATCTCGTCGCCATAGAGCTCATGGTGCTTTTTGGCGAGGGCGACCACCTCGTCGGAGAAGAGCGAGGCATAGGTCATCTCGATCGTGGTCTTTAAGCCGCGGTCATGTGCCGTTTTCTGCTGGAAGAGGAAGATCTGCAGGGATTCGTCGAGCAGGGATTCGTCCCCGATGGCGTCCTTTTTGCCCGATTGGGTGATCTTTTGGGCGTATTCGGGCGCCATTTCGGGGCGATGGATGAGATTGAGAATGAATTCGTTTTTCATAGGATGGGGACCTTATTTGGTGAGGGAGAAGTCGGTGAAGCGACCCCAGGCGCCCGCTTTGGCGGAACAAGAGAAGCCGAGGGTGAGGACGACGTCTGCGGGGACAACGACGTCAAGCTCGACGACGGTGCCTTGGCCATCCGCCGGCCAGCCGGTGAGGTAGTCGTTTAAGGGAACGACGGTGACTTTTTCTTCGCCACCAGCCACGTAGGAGTAGGCGAATTCGAAGGAATCGTAGTTCGCGGCGACGTCGGAGATGATGATGAAGGAGAACTTATAGGTGCCGGCTTCGAGGTTTTTGATGTTCTGATGGAAGCCGAAGGCGAAGGAGGAAGAAGCCCACCAGCCGATGTATTTGTCGGCTTTCTTGCCACCGAGTTCCTCGTTATCGGCGATTTTCATGCCGGTCGCCTTATCGACGATCCAAGGGGTGGTCAAGGGCGAACCGACGGTCTGAAGCTTGAGGTCGCCGTCTTCGAGGGAGCCATCGGCGACATATTCGGCCGGGCCTTCCTTATGACGGGAGAAGGACCAGAGGTCGTTATGGCCCCAGGCGGAGCCTTTGGCTTTGACGTGGAGGCCGAAGGTGAGGGTGGTCGGGGCATCGACGCGGATATGCTCGGCGCTCACACGGGTCATGAAGCGCTCCAGCGGGGCGCCCCAGCCGAGGACGACTTGCTCGAGGATATCGAGGGAGACGATCTCGCCTTCGCCAAGCTGATACCAGAGCTCGAAGACTTCGTAATCGGAGGGGAGGTCACCCGCCATGACGAAGGTGGAGAGGTCGTAATCGTCGGGGACCTTGACGTCGATCTTGGAGGTCAAGGTGAATTCGTTATCGGAATCGGAGAACCAGTGGAAGTATTTCTCGCCGTCGAGGTTGCCTTCGGACTTGGCCTCGATGCGGGTGGCGTTAACGACTTTGGTCTCGACCGACCAATCGCCACTGACGGGGACTTCCTCGCCATCGGCCTGGTCCTCGAAGGAATAGTCGGGGATGTAGTTGGTCTCGGCGGTCACTTTCGCCTTATAGGGATAGGTGTCCTTTTCGTCATAATGGTAATTTCCTTGCTCGTCGATGGTGTAACTAGAGAGGATCTTGCCCTCGACTTCGTAATCGCCGTCGGTCTTTATGGCCTCGACCTGCTCTTGGTTCCAAAGGACCGGTTTGGCGCGAAGCGCGTCAAGATCGGTCACGACCTGGGCGGTTTCGGGGAGAATGACGCCCTTAAGAAGGTTGACATTGACGGAGACGGACTCGGCGCGCGAGCCGACGATATGTTCCTCGGCTTCCTTGTCCGCGTCGAGGATGTGCTTATAGACGGAGACGCTAGGCAAAGCTTTGCCAGTATAGGAGAACCAGCCTTGGTTGCACCAGGCGGGGAGGCAAGACTTGTCGCTATAGGTCGCGATCTGCTCGGCGGTGCCGTCGACGCCGTGGTCGTTATAGTATTGGCCGGCTTTGGAGGCCCAGGTGGAGCCTTTGACCGGAAGCCAGGCGGGTTCCCAATAGAAGACGCCGCGCCCATATCCTTCCTTCACCTCGGAGATGGTGGAGATGAGGTCGGCCATCTGGGTGGTCTGGCCTTGGACGGAAGTCAGGTATCCGCCCGGGGTCTCGTGGTTGGAGGAATGGTAGGTGTTGGAGCAATTCTCGTTGGTCTCGTCGGTGTTGCCGTAGGAGGTTTCGACGATCCAGGACGGCTTATCGTATTTGTCGTGGATCTCGTCCATGACGAATTGGAGGTTGTCCAAGGTGCCGTGCCAATAGGGATAGTAGGAGAGGCCGACGGTGTCATAGCCGACGCCTTCCTCCTTCATCGCGTCGAGGAACTGCCAGATGGAGGCGGGGGACTTGACGTTGGTGAGGTGGACGAGGGTGTTGATGTTCGGGAAGACCTCTTTGGCGCTATCGACGCCGGCATGGACCATGCGGGCGATGATGTCGAGGGCGGAGATGGTGTCGAAGCCCGCGAGGCCGTTATTGGATTCGTTGCCGATCTGGACGGCGTCGAGGGTGATGCCGGCGTCCTTGAAGGCCTTTAAGGTCCAATAGGTGTAATCGCCGAGGTAACGGGCGATGTTGCCGGAATAGGCGGTATCGGCCCAGGCTTTGGGCGAATGGTATTTGGCGGGGTCGGCCCAAGAGTCGCTGTAATGGTAATCCAAGAGGATCTTCATGCCCGCGGCCTTGGCGCGCTTAGCCAAATAAATGTCGGTGGGTAGGTCGTTCGTGCCGCCGCCATAAGGGAGGCCATCCTTGCTATAGGGATCGTTCCAGAGGCGGAGACGGCAATAGTTGACGCCATTGCGGGCAAGGATGGAGAAGACGTCCTCCTCCTCGCCGTTTTCGTTGTAATAGACGCCGCCGTTTTTCTCGACCTCGGCGACGATGGATAAGTCGGCGCCAAAGGCGAAGTCCTCGGCGAGGGCGTTCTTAGGGGTGTTGACCTTGATCGCGTCATAATCGTGGGGCTCATCGTTATGGCTGAGCTCATGGCTTGAGATGCCCGGGTCGAAGGGGACATAGGAAATGTCTTCGCCCGAGTGGCCGCTGGAAGATTGAGCGGAACTCTTCGCTGGGGAGGAGGATTGGGCTTCGCCGCAAGAGGCCACGAGTAGGGCAAGCGGCAGGGCGAACAAGAGTTTTTTCTTCATTTTTGCTCTCCTTTGTTTCGGTAATGAAGCGGGGATACGCCATAGAAGGCGGAGAAAGACTTGGAGAAGTGCATGGCGGTGGGGTAACCGACGGTTTTGGCGATCTCGGCCACGCTCGCCGGGGTGGTGAGCAATAGGCTCGCCGCGGTCTCCAAACGGACGCGGATCAGGTATTGCTTCGGGCTAGGCTCGCCCTCTTTGGCGAAGAGATTGGCGAGGTAGTTGGGGGAGACGCCGACGGAATGGGCGACGTCGTTGATGGTGATGGGGAATTGGTAGTTGTTGCGGATATAGGCCTTCGCCGCTTGGATGTGGCCTTTCTCGCTTGGGGCGGTCGGGGTTTTGGGGGAATGGTCGCTAGCCATCTCGAAGAAGAGGGAATAGCAATGGGCGAGGCAATCGAGCCCGAAGCCGCCATGATGGAAATAGGATTCGTAGATCGCGCCGAAATGGGTTTTGAAGCCGTGGCGCGCGTCATGGATCACGGGGCGAAGGGGCGATAGGCCCGCCTCCTCCAGAAGGAGGTCGACCCTTGATCCGGAGAGCCCGAGCCAGAAATAGGACCAGGGGTTCTCGGGGTCGGGGAAATAGTCGACCTGCTCTTTCGCGGGGATATAGAAGCAATCACCGGCCTCGAGCTTGTATTCCTTGCCGCGGATATAGAACTTGCCCTTGCCGGAATAGACATAATGGAGCAAGGCGTAATCCTTGGGGGTGAATTGGGTGTGCTTCGCGGCGATCGTCACCTCGCGACCGCACTCCTTTGGGGAGAGGTCGAGGTAGGTCGAGGCGTCGAGGACGAGGGAAGGCATGGTCTTATCCTTTCACCGCGCCGCCGGTGACGCCGCCGACGTAGTAACGCTGGAAGATGATGAAGAGGACCGATAACGGCACGGCAACGAGGACCGAACCGGCGATATAGGCGCCAAACCATTGTAAGGCGCCGTCGGTGTCGGCGACCAAGCTTAACAAGCCGATCGCGACCGTGTAGGAGCCGATCAT
The DNA here is from genome assembly GCA_015058945.1 of Erysipelotrichaceae bacterium. Lineage (GTDB taxonomy): Bacteria > Bacillota_I > Bacilli_A > RFN20 > CAG-826 > Alloenteromonas. Next base: position 40,744 of record SVBF01000009.1, read on the forward strand.
GTCCGTGCTCGGGCCCAAGATGATTTTGGCGAAGACGAAGTCGACCCAGGGGCTCATGAAGGCCGTGATGATGGTGTAGACGATGATGGGCTTGGAGAGGGGCACGAGGATCTGGAAGAAGATGCGCGCTTTGGAGGCGCCGTCGATCTTCGCGGCCTCGTCGATCTCGGTCGGGATGGTGTCGAAGAAGCCTTTCGCGACCAAATAGCCTAAGCCCGCGCCGGCGGAATAGGCGATGATGAGTCGCACCAAGCCGGCGTCGATGTGGAAGACGTATTGGAATAAGGAATAGGAGACGAACATCGTGAGCATGCCCGGGAAAAGGGCGATGACCATGGAGATGTTCATGAAGCCTTTCTTTTTCTTGAACTGGAAGCGGGAGAAGGCGAAGGCGGTGGAGAGGACGAAGAGGGCCGACACGATGGTGGAGCAAACCGCCACGATCAGCGTGTTGAGGAACCAGCGCGGGAACTGGTTCACCTCGTTGACGTCGGTGAGGATCTTGATGTAGTTCTCGCCCGTCCATTCCTCGGGGAAGAAATGGTAGAGGGTGAAGGGGCCGGCATCCTTGGTGAAGCTCACGAGGAGCAGCCAGAAGATGGGGATCAGCCAGAAGAAGACGAGGGCGGCGATGAGGAGGTTATGGAGGACGGTCAAGGTGATGTCCTTGCCCTTCTTCATGGCCATGCGCCGCGCGACGCTTAACTGATTCTTCTTAAGTTCCTCGGAATGCTCGTTAGGGGTGAGGAGGGAGACGCGCTCCCTGCCGAAATGGGAGGTGTCGAGGTGAAGGTCGTAGACGCCTTCGCGTTGGACGAGGATCTCGTTATCGTCATCGACGGACTCGCACTCGTCCTTGGTGAGGTCGGCATAGCCGAGGGTGCGGGGGCCGGAGACGAAGCGGACCTTGTCGCCGACGGAGAGGGCGACGCCAAAGGCGACGACCTCATCGGCTTGGCTCGCGCCGCCGAGGAGTTTGACGTAACGGGTCTTGCCCTCACGGGTGATCGCGGCGCGCCAGGGGGCATGCTTTTTGATTTCCATTAAGCTTTCCTCCCTTTCTGCGCGGTGCGCTGCGACAAATTGAAGGCGATAAGAGTGAAGATCGTCGAGATCGTGAACATGATGATGCCGATGATGGAGGCCATGTAATAACGGGGCGTCGCGCCGCCGGCGGAGATCATGTTGTAAAGCCAGGTGATGAGCAGGTCGCTCTGCTTGGCGTTGACGGCTTGGTAGGCCATCTCATGCTCCTCGGCGTCCATGGTGAGGAGGTAGATGACGTTGAAGTTGTTGATGTTGGAGACGAAGCTCGAGATCAAATAGGGGGTGCAGACCTGGAGGATGTAGGGCATCGTGATGGACCAGAACATCCTCGGGCGGGAGGCACCGTCGATGCTCGCGGATTCGTAGAGGTCCGCGGGGATGTTGAGCAAGATGCCCGAGATCATCAACATGAGGTAGGGGAAACCGACCCAGCAGTTGACCAAAATGATGGTGAATTTGGTGATGAGGGGATCGGAGAGGAAACCGATCGGCTTATCGATGACGTGCCACGTCTCGACGAGGAGGTTGTTGACGATGCCATAGTCGCCGAGGAAGTAGCGGATGAGCATCAAGGAGACGAACTGCGGGACGGCGATGGTGATGACAAAGCCAGTGCGCCAGACCTTGGTGAAGCGGGTGCGCCTAGAATTGAGGAGCAAGGCCAAGAGCAATCCGCCGAAGAAGCAGGTGAAGGTCGCGAAGAACGCCCAGAGCAAAGTCCAGAGCAACTGCTTGCCGAAGACTTCGGCGAATTCCGCGCCTCCGCCTAGGCCGAAGAGGCTGCCCCAGTTGGCGCCGCCAACCCAGGAGAAGTTGGAGCTGCCGATGCCCGAGGCGCCATAGTTGGTGAAGGCGATGAGGATCATCATGATCGTCGGAATCAACGTGAAGGCGAGGATGCCGATGATCGGGAGGGCGAGGACGGTCACGTAGAAGCGATCGTCGATGAGGTCGTGGAGGTCCTGGAGGGCGCTTTTGATGGGACGGCCTTCCTTGACGGCCAACTCACTTTGATACACCCCGCGCACCGCGCCGAGATGTAAGAAGAGGAAGAGGACGAGGACGAGGATCGTGACGACCGACTGCAAGAGGATGAGGAAGGAGTCGTCCTTATCGAGGACGATGTCGTTGAGGCCGAGCTTGGCGAAGTTCGGGATGCCGACGAAGACCAGGACGAGGACCGCCGCGGCTTCGAGGGCGAGATAGAAGAGACCGCGCAGCCACTGGTTGACGTAGCGGCGGAATTTGACGGTGATGACGTCGGGGTGGCCGTCTTCGCCACGGACGATCTCGTCGCGGACGAACTCCTGCTCATGGCCATGGACGAAATATCCTAGGCCGGAGATGAGGAAAGAGAGTTTGGTCCAGACGTCGCCATGGACGAGGGCTTGCCCGATGGAACGGAAGTAATCTCCGATTTTGCCGAGGAACCGACGGAAGATGTTTTTCTCTTTCTTCCGTGACGCCAAGGCGGTCGTGCTCTGGTTTGCCATTGGGGGATTTCCTTAGGCGGTTAGTTTCCTTTGGTGAAACCGGCGTTGCAGGCGTCGAGGGCGGCCTGGATCTCTTCCATGTTGAGGACGAGTTCGGCGGTGCCTTCGCCAGAGGTGATGAAGGAATGCTCCTTGCCGGCGTTACCGGCGCAGAGGTTGGTGCTTAGGGCGTTGGCGGGGTTCCAGAAGGCCGGGTTGACTTTCTCGACGAAGCCGCCGACGACGCGCTGCTCGGCCATGGCCTTGAGGCAGGCGTTGGTGTTGAGGTCGCAGATCTTGAGCGATTCTTTGTTGCTCGGGGTCTCGCCGAGGTTATCGAACCTCATGACCTGGGAGGAGTAGTTGGTGAAGAACTCGGCGAAGCGAGCGGCTTCTTTGACGTGCTGGGAAGAACGGTTGAGGACGCCGATTTTGGAGCCCTTGACGGTGTGCATGCGGAATTCCTGTCCGGCGGACACGGTGAATTTCGGCAAGAGGGTGGCGGAGCAAGCCGATTCGCCCCAGGCTTTCTGGAGGGCTTTGTAGTTCCAGGTGCCGTTGATGGTGGCGATGACGCGTCCGCTGACGCCCTTGGCGGCGCGGGAGACGAGGGTCGCTTCCTTTTCGCTGAGCCACTGGTCTTTGTATTGGCCATGGGCGAGGCGGACTAACGACGCGGCGACGTCGACGCCTTTAAGCCCGGCTTCGTTCTGGGTGTGCCAGTTGGCGGTGATGGTGTCGCCGTCGGCCTCACCGGTCGCGGTGAACCCGGCGCCATGGAAATAGCCATCGAGGTACCAGCCGGAGGCGTGGGGGAAGCCGAAGGTGTATTTCTTGCCATCTTTCTCGCCTGCGGCCTTGATGGCGGCGAGGAGGGTTTCGAAGGAGGCACAATCGCTCTCCTTGAGGAGGTCGGAGTTGTAATAGAGGACGTAGCCGTTGGAAGAGGAGACGGGGAAACCATAGAGGTCGCCTTTGCTCTTGGAGGCTTCGACGCTATCGGCGTCGTTGCGGGATTCGATCGCGGCGCTTAAGCCCGGGATCTCGGCGTCGAGCACTTTGATCTTCTGTAGATAATTGGACGCGATGAGCTGGGGCATCTGGTCGTCCGCGCAAATCGCGAAGTCGGCGGCTTGCTTGGGGTCGTTGGCCCAGTCGCCGTTGACGCTCGATTCGGAGACGGCTTTGAGCTTGATCTCGTAGTTGGAGTCGGGGTTGGCTTTCTTGAAGTCCTCGAGGACGGCGTTGGCGAATCCCATCGACTCGGTGGTGCTGCCCGCCCAGACGGAAAGTGTGACGGTTTCGTTCGCGGTGCCGGCGAAGGGGTTTTCCCATTGAAGGTCCCGACGGATGATGGAGGATGTGGAACTGCCACCGCAAGCGGTCAAGGCGACCAAGGCGAAGGCAGAGAGCATGATTTTCTTTTGCATGGTTCTTCTCCTAGAGATTTTGTGCAGTTAACTGCGATTTGCACCATTATAGGATGTAACCGCTTACATTTTCATTCGGAAATCTATGCAAAAATGACGGATATGAAATTTTTATAAACCAAAGGTTTATAGTATTTGATACTAAATAAAAATACATATAAAAACCTATGATAATTAAGAAAACCGCCCGGAAATCCAGGCGGTTCTTTTTGGCGTTAGTGGCTGGGAATTATTGCTTATGCAGCGTGAGCGCCGACATAGAAGTATCCGCTGCCATAGTCGGTCCACTCGGCGATGCCACCCTCGGGAACGAAGTAGATGTCATAGGTGCCGGCGGCGGGGACTTGATAATCGTTGTTCATGCCATCGGGGTACCAGTTGCCGTCGGAGTCGGTGACCTTCAAACCACCCGCGGTAAGTTCGACCCCGAGGATCGAATATTGGTCCTTTCCCTCTTTCTGCTCTTCCATCTTGGTGAGCTTATGGTTGATGTCTTTGGCCGCCCATTCGTTGAAGGCGCCGGAGAGGTAATACTCGACCTCGGTGACTTCGCCTTCGTATTCGCCAGTTTTCATATAGGCGACTTTGGTGTCATCGCTGACCCAAGCTCCTTCGGCCATCGGCTCTAAACCGCCCGCGGGGGCAAAGACGATGGTGTATTTGCCGTTTTCGGAGATGACGACGTTATTCGCGGGATACCATTCCGCGGTTTCCCCCGTGCCGCCCATGACCTTGAACTGTGCCCCGGCTTTGAGGTTGACGCCTTCGATCGCGAAGGTGCCCGGGGCCATCGTCATTTCTTTGAGGCCATAGTTTTCGTTTTTCTGGTCCCAGCCGTTGAAGGAGCCGGAGAGGAACCAGACGAATTCGACTTCTTCCGAAGAGGTGAGTTCCTCTTCAGTGGTCACTTCCTCTTCGGTGGTGACTTCCTCTTCCGTGGTCACTTCTTCCGAAGAGGTGACGACGGGGGCCACGGAGGAGACGGCGGCGGAGGATTCTTCCGCCTTGGAGGAGGCGGCGGGGGTGGAGGAGGATGCGGGAGCTTCGCCGCAAGCCATCAAGGTGGCAAGGGCGAGGAGCGACATTCCCCAGCGTAACGTGTGGGATTTGTTCATTGTTTTTTCCTTTCGGGTTTTGGGTATATATAGACCAACTCATCGCGCCTTACAAGCGAATTGAATAAAAATGTCTCGTGTGAGCGTACCCATGAAGCGCGCCTAACTATTTTAAATATATAAGAAAATATGCATTAGTTTTAAAAAGTGCTTAAGTAAGCCAATTAATTAAGATAATCGGTGGATGTAAATCAATGCTTGTATTGGCGATTTCCATACGCTTAATCAACGGAAAATGGGTAAGAAATTGATTGGCGCTTATTGGCGTTTCTTCGCTTCTTACCACGTCTTATCCCAAAGTCTGCGCTTATGGGTGGCCAGATTATTTGACGGGCAAAAATCTTGACGGAGCAGGAGAGCGACTTCACATAACATTTCTTCGATATGCACATAAAATAATGATTAATGTACATAAATAGTGCATAATATGTACATAGGAGGATTATTATGTGCACAATTACGACGACTGAATTTAAAAATAATTATGGAAAATACATACTTTTGGCTGAAAAAGAAAAGATTGAGGTTACTAAGAGAGGCGTCGTGATTTTTACGATGGTTCCAAAGAAATACGAACTTGGGGAAAAACTTAAAGGGTATTTTGGGATCTTGCCAGCGGAAGCCTCTATTGGTGTTGATCCGGACGAAAGAGGATAACACTATGAAATGTTTTTTGGATAGCAACGTTATCGTAAATGCCCTAACGAATAGACAGGGAACGGTGGAAGCGGACAGGAAAATACTTTATTCTGCGGCTGTCGGCGAAATAAATGCGGCCATATCGTCAAAGCAAATGACGGATATTTACTATGTTTTAAGAAAATTCATACAAGATGATTTTGCTCGTAGGGATCTCATCTCCCTTCTTATAAATTCTCTTGAAGTGCTTCCTTTGGATGTTGGCATTTTAAAACAGGCCATCAGTTCAAAGGTTTTGGATTACGAGGATGCTGTTATCGATGAATGCGCCTTGGCCTCGGGCGCGGACGTAATCGTCACCAACGACAAACATGGTTTTGATATGGGAAAGGTCAAGCCGGTTTCGCCTGTAGAACTTGTCGAACAACTTGGCATTTAGCCCTCGTGCCGTTTGCTTGCAATGGCAAAGGCCATCGATAGACGAGTTTGAAACGGCAGTGAAAAGGGCATTACTTTACGAAATTTTTCCTTGTCCACGCGCGTTTACCTATGGTATATTCCTGCTTGCGGAAATCCCGATAGCGGTTCCGTATCGAACATTGACTTATTGGGCAGTCCGATCGGCTGCCCTTTGTCTTTCTTAGGAGGATTCATGAAGGAAGAAGAGAAAAAGATATTCGATGATCTGCTCCCCCTTGTGGCGGAGCTAGGCTATGAGCTCAAAGAGGTGCGCCTCTCAGGAACGAAGAGCAAAACCCTCAGCGTCGTCGTCGACCGCGTCGACCCGATCTCGCTAGAGGATATCGTGCTCGTCTCCGAGAAAGTGTCCGCCTATTTGGACGAAGCCGACCCCATCAAGGACGCCTACACCCTGGACGTCAGCTCCCTCGGCGCCGAAAAGCCCATCGAGCTGCCGCGCCTAAGCGAATACGTCGGGCGTTACGTCAACCTCCATCTCTCCCATCCCTTCAAAGGAGAGAACGTCCTCGAGGGCACCTTGCTCTCTTGCGACGAGGAAAACCTCACCCTCCGCATCAAAGACAAGTCGCTGCGCAAGGACATCGACCTCCCCCGCAAGGACGTCGATCGCGCCCGCTTAGCGATCGATCTATAAACAACAACAAGGATTAAGAAAGGAAACACCATCCATGGACGCTACCAAATTCGTCGACGCGGTCGCTGAACTCGCCGACACCAAAGGACTTAGCCGCAGCGCGATCATCTTCGCCCTCGAGGAAGCCTTGAAGAAGGCCTACATCAAATTCCTCGGCGGGGGCGACGACGCCATCGTGACCTGCACCATCGACGAGAACAAGGGCAAGATCGAACTCGCCCAGATCAAGAAAGTCGTCGAGGAAGTCGAGGACGACTACCTCGAGATCTCCGTCGAGGACGCCAACGAAGGCCTCAAGAAACCCAAGTACAAAGTCGGGGACGATTACGCCATCGTCGCCCCGGTGGAGGAATTAAGCAAAGTCACCGCCCTCGCGGTCAAGAGCAACCTCCGCCAGCGCCTCCAAGACGCCGAGCGCACCATGCTCTACGACGTCTACAAAGACCACATCGGCGAGATGATGACCGGCATCGTCGAGAAAGCCGACGAGCGCTCCGTCACCGTCAAGATCGACCGCACCTCCATCGAGGTCGGCCGCAAAGAACTCATCGGCGACGAGTATTTCCGCGTCGGCGACCCGATCAAGGTCTACATCCAGGAAGTCAAATCCGCCGCCCCGGTCGACGGCAAACCCGCCCGCGGCCCGCAGATCCAAGCCACCCGTAGCTCCGAGGGCTTCCTCAAGAGACTCTTCGAAGAAGAAATCCACGAAATCTATGACGGCACCGTCGTCATCAAGGCCATGGCCCGCGTCGCCGGCGTGCGCTCCAAAGTCGCCGTCGTCTCCATGAACGAGGACGTCGACGCCACCGGCGCCTGCGTCGGTCAGGGCGGCAGCCGCATCCAGAAGATCGTCGCCCAGCTCGGCAATGGCAAGAACAAAGAGAAGATCGACATCATCAACTACCATGAGAACCCCGGCCTCTTCCTCATCGAAGCCGTCCGTCCCGCCCAGGCCTTAGGCCTCAATGTCGAGGAGGACGAGAAGTACGCCGAGATCCTCATCGAGGACGGCACCACCCCGCTCGCCCTCGGCAAGTTCAAATCCAACCTCACTTTGGCCAAGAAGATCACCGGCTACAACATCGACTTTGTCGAGCGTTCCAAAGCCCAGGAGCTCGGCCTCCGCTTCACCTCCATCGAGGAATGGAAGGCCCGCGCCGAAGAGGAGCGCAAGGAAGCCGAACGCCAGAGCTACCTCAAGAAGCAGCAGGAGGAGATGGCCCGCCGCGAAGCGGAGCGTATCGCCCGCGAAGAGGCCGCCGCTGCCCTCAAGGCCGCCGAAGAGGAGAAGAAGCCCGAGCAGGAAGAGATGCCCGAGATCATCGTCAAACCGGCCGTCGCCCCCAAAGCCGACGTCCGTCCCGAGGAATTCCCGGCCTCGGCCATGAACCCGGCCGCCGCCGCCCTCGAGGCCGATCGCCGCGCCAAGGAAGCCCGCGCCGCCGAAGCCGCCGCCAAGGCCGCCGAGGAAGCCCAGCCCACCTCCGTCGCGACCACCACGACCCTCGAGGACCTCGAGAAGGAACTCGAGAAGGCCAAGGAAAAGAAGACCACCTCCGCCGCCAAGACCAAGCGTCCGCGCAAGATCACGGAAGAGGAAGTCTCCCACGAGACCACCGTCAAGCCGGCCGTCCCGACCATGCCGGTCTATACCGAAGAGGAACTCTCTCAGATCGAGTCCGAAGAGGCCGAGGCCTTCGAGGACGCCAACGAGGAGTTCGAGGAAGATTACAGCGATTACGACGATTATTACGACGACGATCGCAACTAAACAGCCATGAAACGAACCAATCCCCGCACCGACATCGCTTCGCGCAAACCCTTCCCTAAGGAAGAGTTATTGCGTTTGGTGTGCGTCGCGGGGACGGTCACCGTGGATAAAACGGGGAATATGCCCGGTAGGGGATATTACCTGCATAAGGACGTCGCCTCGCTTGAGGTGGCGCTCCGCAAACATGTCTTCGAGCGACTCTTCCATCGGACGTTGACCGACGGGGAGATCGCCTCGATCAAGGAGGCCTTATGAACGATAACGCCTCCGGGATGCTTGGCATCCTTAATCGCGCCGGACTCACCTCGTTCGGGCCTGGGATGGAGAAAAGCCTACGCAAAGGCCATCTCCTCCTGCTCGCTAAGGACGCAAGCCCGCGCACGTTGAAGGAGTTAGAGACCAAAGCCGAAGCCTTAGGCTTGCCCATCGAATGGGTCAAGTCCAAAGAGGAACTCGGCACGCCCCTAGGAAGAGACGAACTGAGCGCCGTCCTCATCCTCTCCAAGAAAGGGGCCCTCTCGCTCCGTCAAAAGCTTCAGAAAGGAGAAAGCAAATGAAGAAGAACAACTATCCTTCCAAGAAGAACAACCGCCCCCAGAGGGTGAGCAACTTCACCCCCCACCAGGGCAAGAAGGAAGACTACGCCAAAGTCAACGGCGGCGTCTTCGTCTATTCCAAACCCGTCACCGTGGCGGAACTCTCGAAGGCCATCAACGTCCCTTCGCCCGCCATCATCAAGTTCTTGTTCCTTCAAGGCAAGGCCGTCACCATCAACCAGCTCTTGGACGATGAGACCATCGGCACCATCTGCCTCGAATACGACTACGACTTCAAGAAAGAGCAAGTGGTGGACGAGACCCACTTCGAGGAACTCGAGATCGTCGATGATCCCGCCTCCTTGGTCGAGCGTCCGCCGGTCGTGACCGTCATGGGCCACGTCGACCACGGCAAGACCACCCTCATCGACACCATCCGCTCCTCCCGCATCGTCGACACCGAAGCCGGTGGCATCTCCCAGAACATCGGCGCCTATCAGAAGGTCGTTAACGGCAAGAAGATCACCTTCATCGACACCCCGGGGCACGCCGCCTTCACCGCGATGCGCGCCCGTGGCGCCTCCGTCACCGACATCGTCGTCTTGGTCGTCGCGGCCGACGACGGCGTCATGCCGCAGACCATCGAGGCCATCGACCACGCCAAAGCGGCGGGGGTTCCGGTCATCGTCGCCATCAACAAGATGGACAAGCCCGGCGCCAACCCGCGTCGCGTCATCGAGGAACTGATGGCCCACGACCTCGTCGCCGAGGAATACGGCGGCGACGTCATAACCGTCGAGATCTCCGCCAAAACCGGCAAGGGCATCGACGAATTGCTCGAATCGATCTTGCTCAAGGCCGAGATGCTCGAGCTCAAGGCCAATCCCGCGCGTTATGCGATCGGCACCGTCCTCGAGGCCAACCTCGATAAGGGCGAGGGCCCCAAGGCGACCTTGCTCGTCCAAAACGGCACCCTCACCAACTCCGACTATGTCGTCGTGGGCGAGACCTATGGCAAAATCCGCCGCATGACCGACGAGCATCGCGCCGTCCTCAAATCCGCCGGACCGGCCACCCCGGTCTCCGTCATCGGCCTTAGCGCCGTTCCTAGCGCCGGCGACCGTTTCATGGCCTTCCCGGAAGAGAAGCAGGCCAAAGAGATCGCCGAGAAGCGCCAGCTCGCGAAAACCATGCAGCAGCGTAGTGGCACCGCGGCCCTCTCCCTCGCCGACTTGAACAACCTCGTCAACGCCGGCAAGGTCAAAGACCTTAACATCGTCGTCAAAGCCGATAGCGACGGCACCGCCCAAGCGCTTAAGGCGAACTTGGAGAAGATGTCCACCGACCAGATCAAGGTCCATGTCCTCAGCGCCTCCGCCGGCGCGATCAGCGACAACGACGTCCTCCTCGCCTCGGCTTCCGGCGCCTTCATCTATGGCTTCAATGTCCGCCCGGACGCCCGCGTCCGTCAAAAGGCGGAGGAAAACCACGTCGAGATCCGTCTCCATAAGATCATCTATGAGCTCTTGGACGAGATGGAGGCCGCGATGAAGGGCATGGCGGTCGTGGAGAAAGTCGAATCGATCACCGGCCAGGCCGAGATCCGTCACATCTATAAGATCTCCAAGGTCGGCACGATCGGCGGCTCCTACGTCACCTCTGGCGTCATCAAGGCGGGCAGCAAGGTCCGCTTGATGCGTAACGGCGTCGTCATCTATGAAGGCGTCCTCGGCTCCCTCAAGCGTTACAAAGACGACGCGAAGGAAGTCAAGGAAGGCTACGAATGCGGTTTGACCATCGACGGCTATAACGACATCAAGGAAGGCGATGTCGTCGAAGGCTTTGAGATGGTGGAGAAGAAATAATGGCCGACCGTCATAAACGCATCCAAGCCCTCATCTCCCGCAACGTCGCCGACATCGTCCAGTTCGAGATCAAGAAAGAGTCCATCGGGCTCGTCTCGGTCAATGAAGTGGTGGTCTATGACGACCTTAGCCAAGCCAACGTCTTCGTGAGTTTCCTCGACCCTCGCGGCGCCCACAATAAGCTGGAGGAGTTGCAGCGGACCGAAGGGTTCGTCCGCACCTCCCTCGCCAAGAAACTCGACATCTATAAGGTGCCGAGAATCCGTTTCTTCCTCGACGAAGCGATGGAAAAGGCGCGCAAGCTCGATGAGGCCTTGGCCCGTGAGGAAGAGCAGCTCAAACACCTTCCCAAAGACGAATGAACATCCAAATCCCCGCAAACGTGGGGATTTTTCTTTTGGGCGTCCTCTTTATGGGCAGGCAAAGATTAATCCTTTGATGGATGGTGCTATAATAATTCAACGATGACATCCGAAATCCTCCTGCAGATTTTCCCGGTGTTTTGCATCGTGGTCGGCATGAGTGTGGTTTTGATCCAGGAATTCCGCACCCGCCGCTTCATGAGCGTCTGCTTCTTTTTGATCCTGCTCATGACGGTGGCCCTAACGATCTTCGTGGAGTTAGAACGCGTCGCCAAGGAGGTGTGGCTCAATATCCCCATCGCGACGGTATCTTGCTTCCTCGGCTACGTGATCAGACCCGTATGCCTCTACATGTTCATCTTGCTCGCTAGGCGGCAGCTTGGGAAGATCGAGAAGTTCGCTTTGATCCTTTTGGGGTTCAACTTCTTGGTCTACGCCACTTCGTTGGTCTTCCCCGTGACGTGGATGAGGGACTTCACCTTCCATTATGAGGTCAACGCCGCCGGCACCGCCTTAGTCCATGTGCGCGGGCCGATGAATTTCACCGCCCACGTGATCGCGTCCATCTTTCTGCTCTACCTCATTTACATCACCGTCGCCAAACTCCGCGGCAAGCATCGCAGCGACGCCTATCCGATCATCATCTGCGCCATCTTCATCATCGCCGCGGTCATCGTCGAGATGATGAACGTCGCCATTGGCATCCTTAACATCGCCATCGCGGCTTCCTGCGTCTTCTATTACCTGTTCCTTATTAAGGAAGAGAACCGACGCGACGCCTTGACGGGTCTATTCGATCGCAAGACGTATTATTCGGACATCGAGCGCTTCTCCCGCTCTGTCTCCGGCGTCATCCAGATTGACATGAACGGCCTCAAGACCATCAACGACACAGAGGGGCACCAGATGGGCGACCACGCGATTTGGACCGTCGCCAAGACCATCGAGGCCAAGACGCAGAACAACATGTACGTCTACCGCGTCGGCGGGGACGAATTCACCGTCATCGTCGTCGGGGCGAAGTTGCCCTTGGAGGTCACGGTGACCGGCATCAGGGACGCCTTGGAGGCGACCGGCTATAGCTGCGCGATCGGCTACGCGACCTGCGAAAACGGAGTATGCACCGTGGAAACTGCCGCCAAAAACGCCGACCACGCGATGTATGAGGACAAAGCCAAGTTCTACATCGATCACCCTGAGAAGAACCGCCGGCAAAGGTAAACGTGATGCGCTGCCTCTGGTAGCGCTTTTTGATTCCATTCTTTATGAGTGGGGATAGAATGACGTTTGCCAAGGTAAACCTTGGCCCTTTGAAGAAAGGAATGCGACCATGAAGAAACGATTGTTGACCGGCTTGCTCTTGCTTAGCGTCATAAGCCTCCTCGCCTCCTGCGGCGAAAACCAAGATTCCGGTACTGGCGAGGAAAGGATCAAATCCACCCCGTTAAAGGTCTTTAGCCCGGAAGAGGGCAAGGTAACCTCTTCGGGAGTGAATTTCAACTTGTTATTTAAGGCTGGCGGCGAGATCCCATATGTCTCATTGAAGGAGGGTTTTGCCTTCCTTAACGTCGTCAAGGCCGCCCATTACGAAGAGAAGAATAACGACAAGCATTATTTCCATTTCCGCGCCGACGGCAACAAACTCGTCGCCTATGACGAAGAGGGCGCCACCGCGACCTTCGATCCGGCGGAACAGACGATCACCTACGATCAGTTCGAGACCTTCACTAGCCTCGCTAATGACGCCAAGAACCTGCCGCTATGTTTACTTAACGCGAGCCCGTACAAGAAGGCGATCAAGGTCGTGAGCAGCACTTTGGAAAAGGGCAACGCCTTCACTGTCGATCTAAAGGGCTATTCCCATATCGACCTCTATTCTCATAACGGCGAGCTCTACCTGCCGTTAATGACCTTCAACGATTTCTTCTACGACGTCTATGAGCACGTCACCTTGGCCTATAACTATAAGGACATCTACCTCACCCCGAGCGAATCCCTCATCACCCAGGACGAAGACGGGGAGCCTTCCCTCACCCCGTTAGGCGAAGCTTTCTACGATTGCCCTAAGAGGCCGACCCTCACCGAGGACCTTCAGGCTTTCCACCTTCAGGAAGCGGCCATCAATTTCGATTACCTCTATGGCTTAAAGAAGGACAAGGGCTATACCTCCTTCGCCTCCTTCATCGAAAGCAAGGGCTTCAAGGGTGACTTCCTTAACGCCGACACCAAGCGCGCCGACGCGGGCTTACGTTATGTCCTCTCCCATCTTAACGACGGCCACACCGGCATGGGCCTCACGTCCTGCTTCTATCCCGTCGGTGCCGGAATCGATGAACCAACCCGCATGCACCCGGAACGCGTCGCATGGGAAAAATATGGCGAAGAGCTTGCCGCGGCGCGTAAGAAGAGCTCCACCAGCGTGGGCAATTATCTTGACGAGGCAAACCAGCTCTTCTACATCACCTTCGACAAATTCACCCAAATAGCCGAGAAAACCCTCTATGCCTATGACCCGTCCATGTCAGCGCAGAAGATCTACGCCGACACGGCCTTACAGTTCCATGATGCCTATTCTTATCTCGCCTCGAGTGAGAACAAGGGCAAGGTCAAGACCGTCGTGGTCGACATGGTCACCAACGAAGGCGGTTCCGCCGACGCGCTCGTCTATGCGACATCGACCCTCGTGGGCAAGGTCAATTCCATCGTCCAAAACCCCTTCACCGGGGCGATCAACCGCACGACCTACGCCGCCGACCTTAACCTCGATGGCTCGATCGACGAAAAGGACGTCTCTTTGGCGGATCTAGGCTACAACATCGTCTTCCTCAACTCGAAATCGAGCTTCTCTTCCGGCAATGCACTTCCTTTCCTCGCCAAATCCGGTAATCCCAACAAGGTCATGACCATCGGCGAGACCACCGGTGGTGGTGCCTGCGTGGTCCGTCCTTGCTCCTCCGCTTTAGGCTCCAGTTATTCGGTCTCTGGTCCGATGAACATCATGACGGAGAAAGATGGCAAGCTGATCAACGTGGACGCTGGCATCCCCGCCGAACACCCAGTTGCGAAAGACAAGTTCTTCGACCGTTCCTATATCGCTTCCCAATTGAAAGAGTGGGTTAAGTAAACCCATCACCTTAGACCGGCCCCTTCACTCCTCGGGGGTCGGTTTTTGTTTGGCATGAACGGGTAGGGGCAGGGTCTAAGAAAAGCGCGCCTCGGATGAGGACGCGCTTGGTGAGTGGCAATCTCTACCAGTTCCAGGTCATGGTTAATTGGGTGTGAGTTTTATCGTTAAACGAGAAGTTCCAGTCACTAGCACCAGAATGCTTTTCCATATCGGTTGGATTGGTCGCATCGGCCTTTGCGGGCTGCCAAGCATACGAACCGGGTTCCAGTTCGAAGGTGCCAACCCATTTACCGTCATTAAGAGTCAGTTTATAGGCGGCCGTCGCTTGCCACTCGGGATCGGTAAAGTTGCCAATGACGTAGACGGCTTTGCCTTCATCAATACTCGAAACGTTAACTTCGAAGGTGACGTTTGCCTTGTTCACGCTGATCCAAAGATGAGGACGTGTCGGTTGCCACCACAAAGTTATTTCACCATCAAGTTTGGAACCAATATCGCCATTTGCGCCCGAGGAGTAGAACCATGCGTCGCTTCCTAGACCAACATCACTAAATCCAAGCCATGTATTATTCGTTTTATCAACGATTTTGAATGCCTCTTCTAATCCGATGGCGGTATTGGCTGTGTATTGTTCGGGAGCATATATATCGGTGAATTCCACTAGAGGGATGTCGTGTTCTGCTTCCCAGCCATTAATACCTCTAATGACCCACTGAGTCTCAGGTTTTGGCGCAAAGTGAATGCCTTTAAAGACCCTTGCCTCGGAAATCAGCGCTTCGTCCTCACCAACGACGGTGGATTTTCCTGCGTCAGAGGAGCTGCCATAGAGTCGGATGGAAAGGAAATTGGAAGCTTCCGTAACACGGATAGATGACCAAGAGAAGTAGCTGTTTTGAAGCATCATCGGGGCGGCGAAATACTGGAAGTCCTTGAGAAGAGGGTCGCTATATTCGCCATCAGTGATGGTAAGTTTGCTGATTGAATGAAACCAGGCTTTGTACGTACTGTCCCATTCCCAAGTGGTGCCTTTGACCGAATTCGACAGCTGCGTCAAAGTGCGGTAGTAGGTGCCTAGACGTTGCCCTGAGGCTTTCCAACCGTCGGTGCGTTTCGCTGCTTCAAAGAGGTTCGCTTCAGTGGCCGCGTCGTCGGTGTAGACGAAATGTGTGACGCCTTCTTCGTCGTCGTTGCGATAACCGGAGTTGATGCCGGTCGCTCCGCCCACGCCCCCGAAGGTTCCATCATAGTTACCCATGAGTAACGCGGTTTCACCAGCGTTGTAGTAGGTGGCCCTTTGCAAGGTGTTGGCGCCAGCATGGAAGTACTGGGTTTCCTTTTGAGCGTCTTCGGTAAGGAACATCGTGGTGAGCTTGGTGTAGCCACCGGTCACATATTCAAGAAGCTTATTGGACAAGTCGGTGTCGCAATCCGCTTGAACAGGTGCGGCGGCGTGGGATGATGCAAAGCCGAGGGCGCCAAGTCCGAGCAAGGCGGCAGCGGTGGTCAAAAGAATTCTTTTCATAGTTTTTTGCCCCTTTTATCAATTTAAAAATAACCTGATGCGCCGACTTTGGGAATACGCAAACGCGCATAAGACTCCGCGTAGGCGTATTTTTCTTCGCGCTAGGTAAGGCATATAATGATGGGGATGCGGAAGAAAATACCGTTCTATTTCCTGACGATATCGGCGTTGCTTGGAGTTTCGTGCACCGGAAAAAGTGCCGATTCCTCCAGCGTTTTTTCCAGTTCTTCATCTTCGTCGTCTTCGAGTGAGCCTTATATTGATCCGTTTGCAAGCAGCAGCGTAAAGAGCTCGTCACCCTTCTCTGAATCCAGCCAAAGCTCGGAACCGGTAATTTCTTCTCAAACCCCTTCTTCGGAGGAAATCACTAGCGGTTCGTCCGCTCAGTCAGAACAGTCAACCGAAAAATCCAGCGAGCCGCTTTCTTCATCCAGTGATGCCTCCTCTTCGCCGCAAGAAAGCAGTTCGGAAGAGAGCTCCGAAACCTTCTCTAGCGAGGACTCGTCCTCCCAATCAAGTGAGGTTTCTTCGGAGGCACAAAGTTCGGAAATAAGCAGTGGGTCTTCATCGGAAGAAATATCCTCTATAGAATCGAGCGAACCATCGTCCGAAGAGCAGAACTCGGGAATAAGCAGCGAGTCCTCATCTGAAGAAGAGTCTTCGGAATCTTCTATAGAGAGTTCTTCCAGCTCCAGCGAAGAATCCTCCGAGGAGTCCAGTGAAGAGTCTTCCGAGGAACAAAGCTCTGAAGAAAGCAGCGAATCCTCCTCGGAAGAACAATCCTCTTCGGAAGAGTCATCGGAATCGTCAACCCCAGTGGACCCTGGCGAGATATATGACGAACCTGAGGATTCCTTAGACGGCGTCGATCCCGAAGACCAAACTCCTTTGTTAAACGCCTTCGCTTCCTTTGGAGCGAATTACACCGCCCACTCAAAGAGCTACTTCAATGCCGTGGGCAGTTACGATTACTACCGTCATTACCAAAAGAACTACGTCATGGAGAAGGTGGGTATCTTCACTTCCTCCGCCCAATATTATTACCCCAGCAATGAAGCCTTCGCCCCGGTGATGAACCAAGGCTACGTGAACCGTAACGGGAACTATTATGGTTTCCATCTACCCGGCGATACGGTCGCCGAGCGTTTGGCCTCCACTTTGTCGGTGGATGACCTTAGCCTGATTGAGGAGAACTCCTCTTATCAACAGCATCAGTTCACGGCGTGGTCCTTAGGCGAATCCTATTTCGCCTCCCATGCCTTTACCCGCGTCTCGGCGAACAAATACGTCTGCACCCTCTCGTCCTCCTTCCCCGATTTTATCGATATCGCCGCCCCGACGTTAAATAACGAAGGCTATTACATGACCTTCTCTAAGGTCAGCATCGAAATCGAACCCAAAGAGGATGTCGCTTTGCGCATCCGTCTATATGCCTCTTCGACCCAACGCGGGAAACTGCAGGACCGCTGCCTCGACGAAGCTGGGAAACCGAACTGGTATCTGCTCTTCTCGGAGACGGAGATCACTTCCGTCGGATCGACCGATTTCGCCCCTTGGCCTAACGCCTAACCTTCGCATTACGCCCATATGCGCGCATTTTTGTTGCGCCCAGTCACAAAAGGGCTAGAATGTCGCTCGCACATGAAATTCTTCGGCTTCCACAAACGGAACAATTCGATGGACATGACAAGCGGCAATCTTTTCCTGAAGATGGGCCTTTTCTCCTTGCCGGTCATGCTCACGACCGCCATGCAGTTGCTCTATGTGACCATCGACCTCACCACGGTCCATTATGGCGATAGCGCGGAATCCATGGGCGCCATCGCGAGCAATAACGCCCTCATCAATTTGATCGTCGTCGTCTTCACTGGCGTCTCTTTGGGCGTGAACGTCATCATGAGCGAAGCCAAAGGGGCCAACGACCCAGAAAAAGCCTCGAAAGTCATGCATACCTCGCTTCTTTTCGCCTTGATCTCCGGCGTTTTCGTCGGGGTGGTGGGGCTACTCATCTCCGACGATTTGCTGCGGATGATGGGCACCGAGGCGCATTACCTGGAGAAGGCGACTTTGTACCTACGCATCTATTTCTGCGGTTTGCCCTTCTTGATGATCTATAACTACGCGGCTCAGATGTTACGTGCCCAAGGGGATTCGCGAATGCCTTTCCTGATCTTGACGGTCTCTGGCCTTATCAACGTCGCGTTCGACTGCCTCTTCGTTTTCCCGCTTCATATGGGCGTGGCAGGGGTGGCTCTAGCGACGATCATCTCCGAAGGCGTGAGCTGCGTCCTCGGGGTACTTGCCTTAGCTAAGCGCAAGGACGCCTATGTCCGTTTCTCGTTCAAGAAATTACGCATCGACCGTAAGTCGTTGCACGAAGTCCTCCGCGTCGGCTTGCCCGCGGGACTTCAAGGTTTCTTCTTTTCGTTGCCGAACGTCTTCATCCAGTCCTCGCTTTATACGATCGACCCTGGCAACGTGCAGCTAGAAAACGGGGCGACCGCGGCGGCCAACATCGAAGGCTATTTCTATACCGGGGTGGATGCTCTAGCGACCTCCGTCATGACCTTCATCGCCGCGAACGTTGGTGCGAAGAAGAAGGAGAACATCCCGAAGTGTCTGCTTTACGCGATGGGGTGGGGCGTGGGCTTCATCGGACTTGTGGCTTTGGCCACGGCTTTCCTCCACCGTCCGTTATTAAGCCTCTTCGTCGACACCGAGGAATCCATCGCCGCCGGCAGGGACCGACTTTATATGATCGGCTTCCTCTATATCTTCGAGCTCACGATGGCGGTCAGCGCGGGCGCCTTAAGGGGGCTAAGGCATTCGACCTATCCGATGGTCACGACCTTGGTGAGCTGCACCGGCTTACGCATCTTGCTGATTTTGACGGTATTCCCCTTGGACTATTTCCATACGGTGATGTGGCTCTATGCCTTATTCCCGATCACCTGGATCATCGCTTCGATCAGTAACGGCATCGCCCTTGCCGTTTATATGCCGCGCACCATGCGCCGCATCGAGGGCGAGGAGGCGCCTTCCATCGAGGAAGAAGCCCTCGGCGAAGAAGCGCCGGAATAGTCTTTCTTAGCCCAATTGATACGAAATCGGTAAATCGGTAAAAGAATACCTTGTTTCGGCTTTGAATCGCGAAGGAAGCCGACTACAATTACTCCGTCATGATCGCTCGTTCCGGCACCATAAAGGACACAAAGGGGCTTTTAAGCACCTTGCCTACCTTGCACTTAGACGTGCCGGACTATCTTTTTGTCGCCACCGATAACGCCCGTTGCCCTAAGTCGGAGATCTACGTAAAGGAAGGCGACCATATCTACCTTGGGCAGGTCATCGGCATGCGTGACGGCGGTTTCTTCAAGCAGCCGATCCACGCCTCTTGCTCCGGCACCGTCGAAGGTTATGAGGAGCATTATCACCGCTCCGGCAAGAAGGTCCGTTTCTTACGCCTTCATAACGACCATATGGACGAATGGGATCCCGCCATCAAACCTCGGACCGAGGAAGAGATCAAGAAGCTGACCCGCAAGGACTTCGCGGAGATCTTGGAGAAGACCGCGATGGTCGGTCTCGGCGGCTCTTCCTTCCCGACCTACGTCAAGTTCAATAACGACAAGAAGATCGACGTCATTTTGATCAACGCGATCGAATGCGAACCCTACATCACCGCGGACATCCGCCTCATGAACGAGGAGATGGAACGCATCGTCCGCGGCATCCAATATCTGCAGATCGCCTTCGAATGCAAGAAGGCCCTCATCTGCATCAAGAAGAAGCACGGCACCCTTTGCCGCGTCTATGACGAATATTTGCGCCGCTACCCGGATTCCGGGATCTCGGTTTGCCGCGTTGACAATTTCTATCCCCAGGGCTGGGAGATCGCGATGATCAAAAGCGCCCTCGGCATCGATGTCCCTAGCGGTCATCTCCCGAGCGAATACGGCATCGCGAACTTCAACGTCTCCACCGTCTGGGGCATCTATGAGGCGGTGAAGCTTAACCGCCCCGTCATCGAAAGACGCGTCTCCGTGACCGGGGATGGGGTGCGCTACCCGAGCAACTTCATCGTGCGCATAGGTACTCCTTTGAAAACCTTGCTCGAACGGTGTGGGGGATATGCCCATCCCGAGAAGGACAAGCTCTTCATCTTGGGCGGCCCGATGATGGGCGCTTCCTTGCCTAGCGACGACTGCATCATCACCAAGACCGTCACCTCGGTGCTAGCGTTCGATTACGAAGAGAAGAAAGAGGCGCCGTGCATCCGCTGCGGCTCCTGCGTCTACTCCTGCCCGACGGGGCTCGAACCCAAACAGATCATGGACGCCGTGAAGGCGTTCGATAAGGAGCGCATCAAGGCCCTTAGTCCCTTGCGTTGCATCGAATGCGGCCTATGCTCCTACGTCTGCACCTCGCACATCCGGGTGACGGACTACATTCGGAGGGCGAAAATGTTCGCGAAGATCAAATGACCATCGTCAAGCAAACCTCGCCCCATATCCACCGCAAGGACAGCCTTGCCCGCATGCTGATCGACGTGCTCGTCTCTTTGGCGCCCGTCTCGATCACCGCGCTTATCGTCTATGGACTAGCGGCTTTCCGCAACCTCATGGTCTCGGTGGCGACGATGAGCCTATGCGAATTCGTGTTCGTCCTCATCATGAACCGCATCCCTTATGACGGGACCAAGCATACCCTGAAGGAACAGTTCCTCCATGGCGTGAAGGAATATCGCCTCTACCATTTGCTCGGCTCGTTGGTGAGCGGGGTCATCTTCGCCCTCATCATGCCGGCGGCGACCAATCCCGGTTACATGATCTATATCGCCCTGATTCTCGGCGCGGCTTTTGGCATGATCATCGGCAAGCTCGTCTTCGGTGGGCTAGGGCAGAACATCTTCAATCCCGCCGCGGTGGGGATGGTGTTCGCGAAGCTTTGCTTCGGCTCGAAATATGTTTACGCGACCAATGACTACGTTAACGGCGTTTCCGCCGGAGGCACGGCGTTATCTAACCTTGGCAACACCTCCGCCTCTTTGGTGGGCCGTTATCTAGAAATCAACGACGTCGCGACCCTCGATTTGTTCCTTGGCCGCGTGCCGGGGGTGATCGGCGAAGGGTTTAAGTTCGCGATCCTCATCGGACTGATCTATTTGCTCATCCGTCGCGCGGCGGATTATCGCGTCGTCTGTTCTTATTTGCTCGGCTATACGGCCTTGATGGCTTTGGCGGGCATCTTCGTCTGCGTCAAAGTCCCCGAGGTGAATTTCGGTCGCTTCTTGCTCTTCCAGTTACTTAGTGGCGGCGTGCTCTTTGGGGCGACCTACATGTTCACCGATCCGGTGACGATGCCCATTAACGCTCCCGGACGCGTCCTCTATGGATTGCTTGGCGCGGGATTAACGGTCATCATCCGCCTCTTCGCGGCCTTGCCCGAAGGCGTGGTGTTCTCTTTGTTACTATGCAACCTCGCCGCCCCGGCGATCGACCATTATGCCTATTCGTCCAACAAATTCACCTGGAAGAAGATCGCCGTCATGGGTGGTATCTTCTTAATCTTCGTGCTCGGCATCTGCTTCGGGCTTGGTTTCCAGGAGGGGGTGGTCCGATGAACGTATCCTGGAAAAGGGCATTCTTCGTCGGCGGTTTCCTCGCCGGTCTTTGCGCGGTGCTAGGCCTAGCGATCGCCGGAGGCGACATGCTCACGAAAGAAACCATCGCCCGGAATAAGCGCGAGAAGGAACAAAGCGCGTTAAAGACGGTGTTTGGGGAGAACGTGATCCTCTCCGATGCCATAGAGGTCAAAGACGCCGAATTCCCGATGCTAGCGAAATATTGGACCGTCACCTTACCCGAGGAAGGGGACGGAGGTCCTTTGGGACGCATCTATAACGCTTCGGGCAAGAATGGCTATGGCGACGTGGCGCTTCTCATCGGCGTCTATAACGACTTCCATCTCGGCAACGTCGCGGTGCTCGAAAACACCGAGTCCTATGGCCAGACCTTGCAAGAGGAATACCTCGATAAATACGCTTCGGCGCAAGATAAGGAAAAAGCCGCCGAGGAAGTCAAGTGCGGCGCGACCTATGGGGCGACCCTTTGCCGCGACATGATGAAGCAAGCCAAGGCGCATTACCAGAAGGAGGGGAACCATGAGTAAGGGTCAGCACAAAGAGTCCTTCCTCGCCCCGATCTGGAAGGCCAACCCGTTGCTATTCGGGTTGCTTGGCATGTGCCCGGCTCTCGCGGTCACGAAGACCCTCGAGGCGTCCTTTGGCATGGGCATCCTCTTCACCCTCGTCTTAGTCTGCTCCAACGTCTTGATCAGCGCCTTGCGTAAATGGATTCCCGAAGAGGTGAAGACACCGTGCTACATCGTCATCATCGCGACCTTCGTCACCTTGGTGAAGATGCTCGCGGAGGCCTATTTGCCGGAGCTTTATAGCACCTTGGGCGTGTTCGTCTCCCTCCTCGTCGTCAACTGCATCGTCTTAGGTAGGGCCGAAGCCTTTGCTTCGAAGAACACGGTCTTCGATTCGCTACTCGATGGCATCGGCAACGGCATCGGCTATACGCTCGCCATCTGCCTCATCGGCTTGATCCGCGAGGTCCTCGGCAGTGGCTATCTCACCTTCGGGACGACCTTCACCTTCTTGCAGAGCTTAAACGGAGGCAACAAGATCCGCCTCTTTATCCTCAAAGGGCCTGGCTATGACGTCTCGATGAATTTCTTCGCCACCCCGGCGGGCGGCTTCTTGGTGCTTGGGATTACCCTAGCGGTCGTGATGGCCATCACCAACGCGAAAGAGAACAAGCGCAAAGTCGACGCGCGCCTCGCCGCGAAGAAAGCGAAAGAGGAAGCCGCGAAGAATAGCGCGGCCACGGAGGTAGCCAAATGAACTATTTAGCGGCCTTTGTGATGGCGATCGTCTCCTACGCGATCGTCAATAACGTCGTCTTGTCCCGTTTCTATGGCATCTGCTCTTTCATCGGCGTCGGCAACAAAGTGAAGTCGAGCCTATGCATGGGCGCGGCGGTGAGTTTTGTCATCATCCTCGCCGCGGCGATCTGCTGGCCTTTGTATAACTTTATCTTGGTGCCAGCTGGAGCGCCTTTCCTCGACACCATCGCGGCCATCTTGGTCATCGCTTGTTTGGTCATGATCGTCGGCATCGTCATGAAGAAGTTCCTGCCCGCGCTTTATACGAGCTTAGGCATCTATCTGCCGCTGATTACCACCAACTGCGCCGTCCTTGGCGTGGTGAGCGAGAACATCGCCTCGAAGCTCGATTTCGGCATGGCCATGGCTAACGCCATCGGCACCTCGGCCGGCTTTACCTTAGTCATCTTCTTATACGCCTGCATCCGGGTGAGGTTAGAAGCCTCTTCGACCCCGAAGGCGTTTAAGGGTATCCCGATCGCCTTGGTGGTCGCTTCGATCATGGCGATGGCGTTTTTGGGACTAGCGGGGATCGGCGCATGAGCAAGGAAGGTTATTTGGTTTTGGCCATCGGCTTGCTCGTGGCCTTCGCGTGTCTTACCTTAGTGCTTTACCTATATCTCCGTAAGGGACCTAAGGTCGAACGGAAGAAATGCGCGGGCTGTGGTGATATCGCTTGCCCCTTGGCCAAAGCGTTGGAGGAACGGAAGGATGACGATTCTTTATAGCGTCTTGATTCTCGCGGGCTTAGGCTTGCTCTTTGGCATCGGCTTAGTCATCTTCGGCGCCCTTTTCCACGTCGAGGAGGATGAGCGCATCAAGGAAGTGGAGAAGATGCTTCCGAACTATAATTGCGGCGCCTGCGGCTATGCCGGCTGCCACCAGATGGCGGAGAACTTGGTCTCGGGCAAAGAGATGATGGTGAGCAAATGCAAGCCCGGCAAGAAAGACAAGAACTACGACCCGATCATCGCCTATCTTTCCACCCACCCGGACCCGGATGGCACCGTGCATGTCCCGAAATAAAGCGTTGACCCACCTCTTATTGCCTCTAGGGTTGTCCCTAGGGCTTTTTTCCTGCCAGACGGGCAATGTCCACCTCACTTCCTATGTCTATGCCTATGGGACGACCTGGGAGATCCATCTTTATGAAGGCGAACAACGTAACCTCGATGACATCTCTTCCTTCATCACCTCTTCTTCCCGCGTCTTGGATTTGGAGGCGTCGGAATGTAGGAACGGGATCTATGCCTTAAATAGCCTAGGCCAAGTCGACGCTCACCCCTTCTTGCTTGAGGCGATCCAGCTCGGCTTAAAAGTGGAGAAGGATACCCACGAGGCCTATTCGATCACGGTCGGAGAACTTAGTGCCGCGTGGTTAACGGCCTTAGAAGAAGGGCATACCTTAGAACGAGAGACCGTCGATAACTTGCTAGGGAAAGCCAAAGGTACCTCCTTGATCATCGAGGGGGAGAAGGTGACCAAAGTCGGGGGAGGAACCATCGACTTAGGGTCGTTAGGCAAAGGGCTTTGCCTCGACCATGTCGCCTCCTATCTTAAGGAAAAGAGCATCACCAAATATCTGATCAATGGGGGCACGTCCTCGCTACTTATCGGGGAGAACCATGCTGCGGATGGGAAGACGAAAGTGAGCCTCATCGACGCGAAAAAGAAGGCCTTTTACGCGAAAAACGAAGCCATCAGCGTCTCTTCGATCTCCAGACAATCCTATGAGATCGGTGGGGTCACTTATTCCCATATCGTCGATCCAAGGACCGGGATGCCCACTTTAAAAAACGACGCGCTTTGTTTAAGGGGTCAGGACGCTGGGCTACTCGACGCCTATTCGACCGCCTATCTCGTTTTGGGCGAGGATTATCTTAGCGAACTTAATAGTAAAGGCATTGCCTATTGTCTAATGAAAGGCGGGGAGGTCCAAAGTGAAAGCCAAGGCTTCTTCGCGTAAAAGCCGCCTCGTCGAGGTCTTGCTTCTTAGCGCCGCCTTTTTGTCGTTACTCGGGACGAGCCTATATTTCTTGTTACGGCCTAAGGGAGAGGCGACCTACGCGGATGTCTTACGTAAAGGCGAGCTCGTCTATCGGTTAAGCCTAGAAGAGGAAAAGACCTTAAACCTCGACGTCGACCACGGCACGATGGTGATCTCGGTGAAGGATAAGGGCATCGCCGTCTTATCCTCGCCTTGTTTGCATCGATATTGCGTAAGCCAAGGCTATAAGACCAAGGCGGGGGAAAGCATCTTATGCGCCCCAGAAGGCGTCGCGATCTATTTACGGGCCAAGTCCGAGGTGACGGAGGTGGATTTATGAACGATCCTTACCTCATCCTAGGCGGTATTCTGCTCGCCATATTGGTCTTGCTCACGTTCTTGTTGCTCGATCATGGCGAAGCGATGAGCACGCGCAAGGTCGCGCGGCTAGGCGTATTGCTCGCCCTAGCGTTGATCCTTGGGCTACTCGAATCTTTGTTGCCCCCGTTCCTTTTGCCGGGGATGCGCTTAGGGTTAGCCAACATCATGATCCTCATCATCCTCGGGGTATATGGGGGAAAGGACGCCATATTGATCTCGGTCTTGAAGGCGTTGCTCGTGGCCTTGCTCCGCGGCTCGTTCCTCTCGATGGGCGGATGGATGACACTTGCGGGCTCGTTGCTCTCCGCCTTAGGCATGGTGATCCTCCACGCCTTATGGAAGAAGGGTTCCTATTTCATCGTCTCGGTGTTTGGGGCGTTATTGCATGTCTTCGCCCAACTATGCGTCGCCTATATTTACCTCGGAATAGGGGTATGGGGGTATGCGCCATATCTCTTGCTCGCCTCGTTCGTCTCTGGCTTATTCATCGGGTTGATCGCGACCGTCCTGTTACGTCGAAATCACGTATTGGCCTACCTGAAGCAAGATTAGACCACCAAAGCCATGCATCATAGCAGGGTTGTGAGCATGCCCAAAACGACAAAATGGCTTCAAAGCAAAACCCTCGGTACGCGGAAACTTTTGTAGTTTCTAGGCTCTGTTAGACATATCTACTGATGGGCATCATCTGCGAAGATCCCGCAACGCCATTCGCCGCACGTTTGACATAAGCCGACGGGCACGGATTTTCTTGGCGCCTCAGGGCAGAGGATGACGGATTTCTCCCTCGGGACCGCGGACAGCTCTGCCTCCGGCAGTCGAGACACTCTTTCGCATACGAAAGTTTTCTTTTCGCCTCCCTAGGTCAACGGGAGGGCTGAGGGTCTACACGTTCTTTTGGACAGTCCAAACAATATGGATAATCGCTGATAAATCAAAGGGTTATTTGCAAAAAGTTAGATGTCAGAAAGGCCTAAATTTGCAAAAAGTTAGATGTCGGTAGCAACAATTCTTGATGCCGTTCCCGTCTGTCCCGTTTCTCGGCATGGCGCATCCGCAGGCGTCGCAGAGGGGCCGCCCGTTCTCGCGGAGGATCATCGCGTCGGATCGTTCGGGGTCGGAAAGCGTCAGCAGCTGCGAAAGGACGTCGAGTTCGCCCTCATGCATCGAATCGACGATAGCGCCTATCTCTTTGGCTTCCATTGAAAAGAAAGCCTTTGGTCAGCCAACCTTCGCAGACTCAATCGCCAAACCAAGCCCAGGGTTGGCTGAACAAAGGCATCCTCCGTTCGGCCGGAATCTGCTTGGGCGTGTTGGTTTGGCGGGGTTATTTTACCCCGAAAAGAGATAGGGCATCAGTAGACATGTCTAACAGAGCCAGTTTCTAAAAAAGATTTTCCCACAAGTTGTGGGAGATTTGGTCCATGTGCCCTATGGCCATCATCGATAAGTGCAAAACCATCGAAAATCTTTGCTCCACATCAAGGCCACAAAGGCATCTTATTTTGAAACGACTTGGAAAGCCGCGTTGGAATCCGAAAACGCATCAGCCCAAGTTTTCGATATCGGTTTACTCTCCCTTTCGTCTGCAAGATAATAGGGCATAGGCTTTGCCTAGAAACGAGGTTTTTGCCATGAAACGCATCACTTCTACCTTATTGCTTACCCTTTGCAGTGCGATGCTGCTCGGCTCTTGCTCCTTCGGGATCAACGCCGGCGGCGTCACCTTAAATAACGTCACCCGCGATGTCTATAGCGTCAAGAAATTTCGTGATAACGAGGGCAATCGCGCCGCCTCGAAGATCAAGACCATCACCTTCAAGGTCAACCCGATCCGCGAGCATGTCCTCTATTGCGACCTTCCAACGTACGCGGACATGGTCTGCGCGACCATGGGTGCGGGATATACCTACACTGTCAACGGTACTGAATGGGTCGTCAAACGCGGGGATACCCCGATCTTCGTTGCCGGGATCAGCTTAAGCGAACGTCGCTTCTCTTTCGCCGGCTCGTTAAGCGGCGCCTTCCCTAGCGACCCCATCAACTATGGCACGTTGCTCGAAGGGCTTAAGGCTGAGGGCACGGTCATCAAAGAGGGCACCTCGGTCGCCTCCGCTTCCTTCGCGGACTTCGATTCGCAGTTACCCTTATATTACGGTAAGGACGTCCTTTACGCCCCGGTGGCCCTTTATGACGCGGCCTTCGCGGAATCGACCGGTTTCTATCACTTCGATAACTTCGAGGACATCTTCCAATATGGCTCCGCAGAGGATTTGACGCTGAAACTTGGCAAAGGCGATAAGGCCATCACCGATAACCTCGCCGCATTCCATAAGGCAAGCGCCACCCCGGCGGATGTGCGTCTACTCGAACGGGCGACCTTCTATTTCACTATGGATAACTTCTATGGCCTAAGGTTCCATAAAGGCATCGAGAAGATGTCCGATTTCTATCGCGGCGCCGGACTCGACAAACTGCTCGTCGACGAAGATGACGCCAAGCGTTGCGCGGCCTATTATGCAGCCGTCGGCACCCTTCTTAACGACGACCATACCGGGCTGAGCGGCATCGCCGCCCATTGGGGCGACGACGATAAATATTCGGTCCGCGGGCAATTAAGCGTCGACCGCAGGGTCCTTTACGAAGGCCTTGGCGCGGCGAGGAAGCAAGCCTATGAAAAAGAATCTCTTATTCCGTTAGAGTCGGTCAGGTATAGCAGCAGTGGCGAGACGGCCTTCTTCTCCTTCGATAGCTTCCGCTTCGAGCAGCAACCTTATGAGGAAGACGGCAAGACCAAAAAGCCCGATTTATGGAAGACCGATACGGCAGCCTATTTCGTCAAGGCTTTCGAGGAAATCAAGGCCAAAGGCGGCGTCAAGCGCGTCATCATCGACGATTCCTGCAATGGTGGCGGCACCCTCGGGGTCGCCTATAAGACCCTATGCCTCGTCTCCAAGGACAACCAAGCCTATCTCGACTCCGAGCGACTCCAATATGGCATGGTGACCCGGGCGAATATCGGCTATGACCGTAACTTAGACGGCAAATACGACGCGGAGGACGTCTATGGCGACGACTTTGAGATCTCCATACTCACTTCACCGCGCAGCTTCTCTTGCGGCAACCTCTTCCCGATCCAGGCCAAGACCCTTGGCGTGAAGACGATCGGCGTGAAGAGCGGTGGAGGCGAATGCGTCGTCGATAGCCATATGCTTCCGAGTGGCCGTTCCTTGACCCATAGCGGCATGACGCGTCTAGTCACCTTTGATGAGACGACGAAGATGGTCACGGGCTTTGAGCGAGGCGCAAGCCCAGACATCAAGGTCGACTATTCCCATTTCTATGACGTCGACTATTTGGAGAGCGTCTTGATCAAAGAATGAAGAAGCGGTTATTGCTGCTAGGTATCTTCTTCGCGTTAACGATCGGCCTGGTTTTTGAACTGGGCCTTTTGTTCTTCGTCTTTGGCGAACCGAAGGAGATTCGGCTTGGCGGCGATGACATCGCCTTCCTTGCGAATTTGGCGGAGCAGATCCGCTTAGGACGCATGGTCGAGGTCGATGGTGGCGAACTCGCCTTCTTCTTTGGCGGGCGACTCCATCAATTCCATGTCCTAAGCGTCCAGGAGCGCCTTGGGGTAGCACTGTCCAATGCGTTACGCGGTAATTACGGGCAAGCGTCCTCTTATAACGGCGCGGTCAACGATTATCTCTTGCCCTCCTTAGGCTGGTCCGCTTTGGCATATCTAGGGATGCTTTTTGGCTCATCCACGGTGGTGCTCGCTCCAAAGGTAAAGCTGTCTAAGAAAGCCGGTTATATCGTTCTTGGATGCGGTGGGGGACTATTGCTTCTAGCGCATGTTTTGACGCCTCTAGTTCCGTCGCTTTATCCCTTAGGCATTGTCTTGCTTTGCCTTGCATTGGGTTGCATCGGTTTATGGATTGGGCAGGGCAGGACTTGGAAACGTAACCTATGTGAGATTTGCTTCCTTACCGCCTTTGGGGCGATCAGTCTTTTCTTGCTTGGGCTTTCTTATAAGCAATGCGGTGGGACTTTGGATTCCCTCTTTGTCTATGCTTTATATAACCAAGACGATCACCTTTATAGCGTGGCCTTCTTCTTTATGATGTTGCTGCCTGTTCTGGTTCTTTTTGGTGGGTTGCTACTCAGGGTGTTCTTCAACAAGAAGCCCCAAAAAGAAGTAGCGGCCGAGCAAGCTTGAATTCGGTTTTGAGTGACAAAATTTAATGTGATATATAAGCCAGAACTATCTGGTCAGTATTTGGTGCTGATAGTTGGAATCGATTTTCATTATAAGAGTTATGAGAAACAGCGGAATTACGCATTTCTAGGTTGAATTTGTTGCAATTCCTATGCGAATTCAACTTCTTGCTGGCGATGGAATCAATTCTGAGCTCAAGATACAGTGGCAGAATAGATATTTATATTTGCCGGATAAATTGACTGATTTTAAATCATGACTGATTTTGCTGTTATGACATATGAAGAAATGGTTTGCAGCGCTTCCGAAGCGATCTTTGGTTCGCTCGTAATCATTCACAACAGGAGAGATATTGGCGACCATTTCCAAACAATACGGATCGAAACAACACCGATGAAAACAAATTGAAACAATTGTGAAAGCGCTTGCACACATGCGCGTGCTCGCTTACAATGAGTGCAATCCACCTGGAGAATTTTTCGATAATGAAGCGTTTTGAAATCAAAATGGATTTGAGCAACGAAGCGCTTTTGAACGCGAATTCGTTCGGGGGGTATTTAAATAACCCTAAGATAACTTACCAGCAATGTTCGCTCCTTCGCTTTAGCGACGGAGCTTTTTTGCATTTTCAAGGGAGGTAAATAGACCATGTTCCTTTCGAAATTTTTCTCTAATGCGCGCGCCAAGGTGATGATGGCACTTGCAGGCCTCACCATGGTGCTTGGTGTAGGCGCAGGAATCACCGTTGGAATTTCAGACGCCCAAAATGAAGTGGTGGAGACGAAGGCTACAAAGAACTTTACAACTTCAGATTACATTTATGTTGACGTATCTGAGCATACGGATTGGCTTTCTGATAGCGCGACTATTAGGGCGGGATGCATGTGGGGCGGCCAGAATTGTTGGGACGGAGATAATTGGAAAAACTACACCGGCATCGGTACGAC
Organism: Erysipelotrichaceae bacterium; assembly: GCA_015058945.1. Lineage (GTDB taxonomy): Bacteria > Bacillota_I > Bacilli_A > RFN20 > CAG-826 > Alloenteromonas. Next base: position 71,235 of record SVBF01000009.1, read on the forward strand.
AGGAACTCTTGTTTATGACAATGTCTACAAATGTTTCTTCCCCACCTACAATAACGCAGTAGGCGCTGGCGCTGTCAGAGCCAGTTCGAATGGCGAGCTGTGGAACCATAAGTTTGTTTCTGACAGCGATATTTCTTCTGGTAAATTTGTCACTATTACTGGATGGGATCAAACTGGCGACGTATATACAACTGCTACTGTCACGGTTAGAGAAATCAAAAGCAACGCTACGGGAACAACACTCAAAACTAGGACGTTCCCTATCGGCTCTGGCAAATCGAAAGCTACGAGCGCTTTTACGAGCCAACTTTCTTCCTACAGTGGCTACACCTTCGATGACTACTACACAACTGCTTCAGGCAATACGAAATCTTCGACCGTCAGCAGCACTGTTACAATTTATGCGCGTTTCACACCGAACAACTACACAGTCACGGGTACCGCCAGTACCGGCGTGAGCTCGGTGTACTTTTCCACCGATAGTGGTGCGACTGCTGCTGCCGGAACCAGTTTTGCGATGGATTCGACAGTATATTGCTTCGCCGTCCTTAAAGCCGGATATCAAGCTCGCGATGGCTGGACATTAGTTGCCGGAACAGCGAATACCGCAGAAGCTAAATACTGCGTTTCCAGTGGCAGAGTCACTACTGCCGGCTACGCATTTGGAACCATCTCAGCACTGCCTCAGTCATACAGCATAACCATCGATCAGCGGGGTGGCACAGGAACGGAGTCGGAGAATTACACCTTCTCCACGGGTAGTCAGAACGTTAACCTAGGCACTCCGACTAAAGAAGGCAAAGATTTCGCTGGCTATGTTATTGATACGCAGCCGAGCGGTGGGACCGCGACGATTGCCGGGGCGGTATTAACCATTCCTGGAGGCGCCTATGGCAGCATCGCGTTGCATGCTACATGGAGCGACGGCACGTATACGATTACCTTTAACGCGAATGGAGGCGACGCGTCTGCGCCGAGTTCCATGAATCCGGGCGTTGGCGTGGAGGTTGATTTGCCCAATTATACCGGCGCGAAGACCGGATACACCTTTACCGGGTGGAACACCGCTTCCGACGGATCCGGCGACCATTACGACGTCGGAGAATGCACGCCTGAAGTCGCGAAAGATGGCACCCTTGCGCTATTTGCGGAATGGTCAATCAATAGCCATACTGTCAGCGCCACGACCGGGGATGGTGTCTCCAGCGTCTATTTCTCGACCTCGTCCACGGCCCCCAGCGGCGCGGGGACTTCGTTCAACTACGGCGCGACCGTTTATGCCTTCGCTGTGAAGAAGGCGGGCTGGACCGCGCCGAATACCTGGACGCTGGTTTCGGACAATAAATATCGCGTCGCCAGCCATGCGATGCCCGACGAAAACTATTCTTTCGGAACCATCAGCGCTACTGCGGCAAGCTTTGACATAACTTACGATACCAATGGTGGAGCCGCGATTTCGAAAGGCAGCTACACGATGCGCGGATCTAACCAAACGGTTACGCTCACTACGCCGACGAAAACGGGAAATACGTTCACGGGATATACGATTACAACGAATACTTCCGGTTCCGCTTCCTCGATTAGCAGTCGAACCACGTTGAACATCCCTGCCGATGCCTATGGCGCAGTCACGGTTAAGGCGAACTGGAGCGTGAATTCCTATTCCATTACATATAAGGATAAAGGCAACGTTGACTTCAGCGGATCCCACGGAGCCGGCTATCTCACCTCGTATACCTACGGAACCGGCGCGACACTCGACACCCCGACCAAGATCGGCTACAAGTTCGGCGGCTACTATGCCAACTCGGCGTGCACCGGCGATCCGGTGACCTCTATCGGTGCCTCCGAAACGGGTGCCAAGACCTACTACGCCAAATGGGACACCTACACGGACTTCTGGGTCTCCATCGGCGGCGGCTCCAAAATCGGTCTCACCTCCGTGGGTAGCGGCGGCGGATCCACGCTATACGAGCTTTCCATGTCCGCGACCCAAGCCATGTATGGCGGGCAGAGCATCACCTTCTATCGTGGGGCGACCTCCGGAACCGCTACGCCGTTTACCTACGCCGACGGACTTACCGCCGATTCTGCCGCGGGCAATAACGTCGTAACGGCGGGGGACAATACCTGGACCGTCCATAACTACGCGGTCGAGAACATCTTCTTCAAGGTCCAGAACGACGGAACCTTCCAATTCTGGGTCGGGGGATATGGAGCCTATTCGGGCAAGACCAACGGCGTCAGTTCGGGCAGCACCTTCTACGTCCAGGACCTTCTTAAGAAAAACGGCGCGAGCAGCAACTTCGGCAGCGACGGTTGCCAAATCGGCGTCTATTTCTTCAATCCCGTCGAGGAATCCGCCGCGATTAACGCCTGGTCCGCTACGTTCTGCTCCTTCATCAGCACAACGGATGACGTTGACCTCTACTCCGTGACCGTTCCCCAATTCAACGGGCATGACATGAAGTGGGGCTCCGTCATTGTGGTCCGTTTCCTTGGAAGCGCTACGGTGCTTAGTTTCGACACGGCGATCAAAAACGATGGCGTCTACAACGGGGTGAAGATTAACACCTTCTCCTCTGACGTCGAAAACGGCGTCCAGGTCACCAGCTGGAGCGGTTCCGGCGATTGGGAGTATCCGTGCTCCGGCAATGCCTTTATGTATACCGACGGCGGCTTGTCATCTGGACAAGGCGTCTACATCGATTTGACCACGACCCCCTCGGGCTGGAGCGTTGATGACGGATATGGCGTCTACGTGTACTTCTTCTCCGTTGTTAACGGAGATGGCAACGCCAACGCCTGGACTGCCAAAGCCACTTTGGTTCCTGGCGAGACAAAGATCTACGAATGTGAGGTTCCCCAATACAAAAGCGAGAACGTCCAGTGGGCAAAGCTTATCGTCGTGAACAACAACACCACGGCCTTCCGTGGGAACGGCTATCAGACCCAAGACCTCTGGTACAACTCGACGATGACCTCGAATCAGCATGTTACCTTCGATGGAACATTCACTTGGGAAGGAAAGGCGAATGCCGCGACCAACACCTCCTATACCGATTCGACCCGCGCGGAGTCCTGGGGAACCCGATTCATTGGCACGAACGTCAAGTGCTCTGGTGGTGACAACCCGTCGATTTCTACGGACAATTGGACTGCTGCAAGGAACGAATATAACGCGGCGCCAAAAGCCGTTCGCACCATCATCACGGAGAGCGAGGCGGCGGCAAGCGATACCGCGCCTGGCGCGACCAACCTCCAGCTTGCGG
>SVBF01000010.1 GCA_015058945.1 Erysipelotrichaceae bacterium
CTTTTTTTCGGGGATTTCGTCACACGGTTCGTCACACGACCTTAAATCGACACTTCTGAAGAAAATGAAAAGTGCCGAATTAATCGACACTTTTTAATGATTTTGGTTGCGGAGGCAAGATTTGAACTTGCGGCCTCCGGGTTATGGGCCCGACGAGCTACCAGGCTGCTCTACTCCGCGATATCGCCTTGCGGCTCGTGTATATTAGGGCCCATAACCCAATTTGGCAACCCCCAATTTAATTGTTTCAAGTATTGGTTGCGCGTTCGCATAAGGATTATATCGACCGAAAATAGCCCCATCGCCAGTCGGCGGAACGAGCCATCTTTATCTTATTAAAGATATCTAATGATTTTGGCCGGGTTTCCCCCGACGACTGCGTTATCGGGCACGTCTTTGGTGACGACCGCTCCCGCGGCGACGACGCTGTTCTCGCCGATCGTAACGCCGGGGCAAATGATGGCACCGATGCAGATCCAGGCATTTTTCTTTATGGTGACCTTCTTGAAGTAGAACTGGTGGTGGCGGTCTTCCAAGTCGTGGTTCACGGTCGCAATACGGACATCGGGGCCGATTAAGACGCCGTCTTCGATCTCGATGATGCCGGCGGAAAGAAAAGTGGCGCCTTTATTGATGGTGATGTTCTTCCCAAGTCTCATCCGCGAGCCGTTATCGCAATAAAAAGGCGAAACGATGGAGACTGAGGGATCAAGCTTTGCTTGGAACAACTCGCAAAGCAAATCGTGGTAGTCGGGATCAGTCGGCTTCTTCGCGGAGATCTTGAGGCTTAGCTCATGGGAACGAACGATCTCATCAAGCCCCTCTTGGAAATAAGGCTCGTCATTACGCGCGACGCCGTCTCGATCCACTTTTTCAAAAAACGCGTTCATCGCCGTTAATTATACGGGACAGCTCACGAATAGACCGCTTATTTCCGCTTGGTTTTGTGGTAGTAGGTGTCATCGCAGTGGCGCGAGATGTATTCGAGGTCTTCCTTAAGCCTCGGCCAATACGCCTCAATGCGTTGACGACGTTTTTCATTGACGATTTCCCTACCGATATATCGCCCGCAAGGACGGAGCAAAAGCGGACCGATATGGAGATTATTCAAATAACTCCAATTTTTCCGTTTGACGTATTTTTCCATCTGCCGCATCGTGACGCCGACGCCATCATCGTAATCACCATGGTAAAACGAGTCGGCTTGATCGCCGTCGACGAAGCCTTCAAAGATACATTTGCGAACTATAATCCAGATGAGATCGTTGCTTTGATTCAATTCCGCATTCGCCTCGGCGATCCGCTCGGCGAGCAGCATGCGAAGCTTCTCATAGGGAAAGCGCTCCTTCGCGCTGCCATCCATCGTGCCATCCCCATAGTGATAGAGGAGAATGGTCTGCTGGGTTCTTTTGGATATGCCGAGTGAGCGCAGATACAGCACGAAGTCTTTGACGATTTGCTGATGCACGCTTTCGCTGCGTCCGCTTTTTAACGAGACGTAACGTTTCCGTCCGTCGTAAGTCAATACGACATCCGGCTTGACGCTGCCTTCCGTGGTGACACATTGGAACGTCTTGTCTTGCTCTAAGGGCCCAAAGAGCAGTTCGAGGAACGAAACGATGTTGCGGTTAAGGTCACCGACCCGTTTTTGATTGAGACGCAACGCCATTTCCTCCTCTTTGAAAAAACCTTTATTCGTGGACATAAAAGCACCTCCACCTACATATAGGAGGCGAAAACCGCTTTTTGCTCAAAAAGTTGCATTTCTTCGCTTTTCTACGATTCGGAGAATTGCAATCTCCGCTTTGTCGACCCCTTTTTAATAAAAAGGTTGTTCCTTTATCCGGTGCATTTTGGGATAATAGCCGAGCGACTTAGCGCAACGAATATGATTATCACTTTTGTATGTGACGTCCTCGGAGAGGAAAATAACGGAACGACCATCGCGACGATGAACGTGGCGCGCGCCATGGCGGAGAAAGGCCATGAGGTGCGCATCGTCTGTCCCGACGAATTCCGCAAAGGCCAACCGGGTGTCTATTACGTGCCCCCGGTCAACTTTGGCATCTTCAACGGCTACGTCGCCCATAACGGGGTCGTCCTTTCCTCCACGAAGGACAAAGAGACCATCCGCAAAGCGGTCGAAGGATCGGACATCGTCCATTTCAACTTCGGCGGTTTCCTTTCCGGCTACACCGTGAAGCTTTGCAAACAGCTCGGCATCCCGACCACCGCCTCCATGCATACGCAGGCGGAGAACTTCACCAACCACGTCTTCCTCCATCATTGGCATTTCGCGAGCCATGTCTGGTACAAACATCTCTATCGGATCTTGTTCCGTCACGTCGACGCGATCCATTATCCGAGCGAATTCATCCATCAGCTCTTCGAGAAGGAATGCCACTTCAAGTCCAATGCCTATGTCATTTCCAACGGCATCCAAAACGACTTCAAGCGCATCCCCGTCACCCGCCCGCCGGAGTTAGAAGGCAAGATCATCATCGCCTTCACGGCCCGTTATTCCCGTGAGAAGAAGCACAAGGATCTCTTCCGCGCGATGAAATACACCAAACACAACAAAGACATCGTCTTGCTTTTGCCTGGCGCCGGTCCACTCGACAAGAAATTCAAGAGGAAATACGCTAAACTCTGCGCCAACCCGCCGATCTTTGGCTTCCATCCCCATGACGAGATGGTCAAACTCCTCAACATGGTGGACATCTATTGCCACGTCGGCCGCGTCGACATCGAGCCGATCTCCTGCCTCGAGGCGATTTCCATCGGCTTGCCCCCGATCCTCACCGACTCCAAACTCTCGAGCGTCTCTTCCTTTGCGATCGACCCCGAGCTCAACATTTATAAGCACGGCAACGCCAAAGACCTCGCCCGCAAGATCGACTTCTTCATCGAGCACCCCGACATCCGTAAGGAAAACGGCAAGAAATACGAAGGCTTTGCCTCAAGGTTCGACTTCAAGACCTCGATGGACAAGATGGAACAGATGTATCTCGAGGTCATCGAGCAGCACAAGAAGAGCAAAGCTTCATGAAGGCGAAGAAAATCGTTTACTACGAGGACGCGCTCAACGACGAATTCTCCGGAACCAAAATCAAACGCATCCCCTTAGGGAACTACAAATACTATTCCAACAACATCTTCCACCGCGCCTTATCGTGGTTTTTATACTGGGTGATCGCCTTCCCGATCCTTTGGCTCATCGCCAAGGTCGGCTATGGGGTGAAGACCGTCGGCAAGAAGAACCGCCGCCTCCTTCGTGGACAAGGCGTTTTCATCTATGGCAACCATACCCAGATCATCGACGCCTTCACCGGGCAGATCTTCGCCGCGAGGGGGAAGAGGACCTACATCGTCTGCAATCAGGACACCACCTCCATCAAAGGCATCCGCTGGCTCGTGAACATGCTCGGTTGCATCCCCACGCCAGAGAACCCCGCCGAGGCGGAGAAATACAAAGAATGCATCCATAAGCGTATCAAGCAGAAGCGGGGCATCTCCATCTTCCCGGAGGCCCACATTTGGCCCTATAGCACCCACATCCGTCCGTTCGGGGACGAATCCTTTTCCTTCCCCGCCGAGCTTGGCACGCCGGTCATGGCGATGGCCGCGACTTATCGCCCGCGCCGTTTCCTCAAATCCTGGCCCCCGAAGATCACCCTTCACCTCTCTCGCCCGTTTTACCCCAACATGAAACTATCTTTGCCCGAGCGCAAAAAACAGCTTCGCGACTTCGTCTACGACTATCTCCTCGACCGCGCGGCGGAAGAAGAGAACGTCGAATACATCGCCTACGTGAAGAAAAAGGACTAGAAAATGGAAATCACCAAAATCGTCATCACCGGCGGCCCATGCGCGGGCAAGACCACCGCGATGAGCTGGATCCAAAACGCCTTCACTCAGCAGGGGTACACCGTTTTGTTCATCGGCGAGACGGCGACCGAATTCATCCGTGGCGGCGTCGCCCCTTGGACTTGCGGCAGCAACGTCGAATACCAGAAGTGCCAGATGCGCCTGCAGCTTGAGAAGGAGCGCCTTTTCGATCAGGCCGCCCGCACGATGAAGGCGGAGAAGATCCTCATCGTCTGCGATCGTGGCTTGCTCGACAACAAAGCCTACATGACCGAAGCGGAATTCGCCGAGGTCCTCAAAGACATCGGCTCCAACGAGGTGGAACTTCGCGATAACTATGACGCCGTCTTCCATCTAAATAGCGCGGCCAAAGGCGCCGAGGAATTCTACACGACCGCGAATAACGCGGCCCGTACCGAGGACATCCAAACCGCGCGCGAATTAGACGACAAAATCATCGCCGCCTGGACGGGTCATCCGCACCTCCGCGTCATCGATAACGCGACCGAGTTCTCCGTCAAAATGCATCGACTTTTGCAAGAGATTTCCTCCTTTTTGGGCGCGCCGGCCCCTTATGAAGGCATCCGCAAATTCCTCATCGACATGCCCGACCTCGATTATCTTTCCACCCTTCCGAACTGCGTCCGCGTGGAAATCATCCAGACTTATCTCAAGTCGCCGAACGGTGGCGAGTTCCGCATCCGTCAACGCGGCAAGGACGGCCATTACATCTACTTCCAGAAGAAGAAGCGCGTCCTCGAAGACGGACGCAGCGTTTCCATCGAGCGTCGCCTTTCCCCGAGCGAATACCTCAAGCTCCTCATGGAGGCGGACACCTCGGTCAAACAGATCCGCAAGACGCGTTATTGCCTCACTTACGGCAACGTCTATTTCGAGATCGACGTCTTCCCGTTCTGGACCAAGAAGGCCATGCTCAAATGCCCCGTCCGCGACGAGGAGAACCAACCGTTGCTCTTGCCCGACTTCATCAACGTCCAAGAGGAAGTCACCGATAACCCGGCGTATATGAACGCCGCCTTAGCCGCCAGAAAATAATGCGTTACCACGGCCACGACATCGCGTTGGTGATCTTTGACCTCGACGGGACGCTTTTGGATTCGACCGGCATTTGGGGCGACATCGATGAGATTTTCTTTTCCCGTCATGGCATGGAAGTGCCCGAAGGCTATGGCGAAGAGATCGCGGTCCTCGGACTCCGTCGCGGCGCGACATATACGCGCGAACATTATGTTCCCACGCTTAACGAAGATGAGATCATGCGGGAATGGAACGAGTTGTCACAGGAAGAATATGAGAAGCGCCTCCCGTTAAAACCCGGGGCGA
>SVBF01000011.1 GCA_015058945.1 Erysipelotrichaceae bacterium
GGGATGCCGTCGCGGCCAACGAACTCCAGACCTCGAGCGACTCCAATAACCAAGGGCAGCTTCTTAACATCACCTTGGCCGTGGGCGACTTCAAGATCGCCAACGCGGATTGGTCCAAATCCTGGGGCTGGAAGTACAAGAACCAAGACGAAACCGAAGATCACCTCGTCGTCCAAGGTGGCGCCAAGGAGAACTTCGCAGAAGGCGCTTCGGATGGCAACATCCATTGCAGCGTGGCCGGTACTTATAACATGTACCTCACCACGAACAATTATCTCTACATCGAGATTCCCGCCTAACTTAAAGGACTTCCGATAGGGCCAGGTCAAAAACCTGGCTCTTTTTTGTTGGTAAATCACAAAACGCCATAAAAATGTATTGAGTATGTAGTGGTTTTCCAATGACATTTGTAAGCCCTTTCATTTTTCCTTGATAACATCGAGGCTTTGACGGAAAATACAGGGTGAAAATTTGCGTATCTATCTAGGAGGATACTCATGAAAAAACAAACGATTATTTCTTTAGCCGTTTGCGCTTTGTCTTTTGGGGCAATCGCAGCCGCGGTTAGCGCGAAAGAAACGGTTAGAGCGGACGCTTATGACACTAGAGATATTTATGTAGCTTTTGGCGCGGACTCCGCTTGGAAATCTTGGAACGCAGGAGCTTCGGATACGAAAGTCTATAGTTGGGGCGGATCTGTCGCCCTCACGGCGTTTCCTGGCGATGCAGTCACTGAGGTAATAATTTCCGAAGTACACTATTTCAAGGTAACCATCCCCACAGATCGCACGAATATGATTGTTAGCGTTTGGGGCGGAGAGGTAAACCAAAACAAGACTGCCAATCTTGATATCCCGACCGATGGTAAAAATTTGTTTACCGTTACCAGCGATAATGGCGATGGTAATCTTCAAAATGGCAATTGGAGTGTTTTGGACACGACCGGCGAAACGATTCCGACGTCTGATTTTTCGAGTTGGAATCTCACGGGTTCAGTTAACGAATGGAACTTGAATGATGACAATTACAAATTTGCTTACGATACAACGAACAAAGTTTGGACGTTAACAAAGACGCTCGCAGCGAACACTGAATTCAAAGTGGTGGCGGACCATAGTTGGAGTTATGAAGTCGCTCATTTATTCGCCTCCAAATTGAACGATACTGCGAAATTGGAAACCCTAACCGGCGGTAATGTAAAAGTCAAGGCGGACGGAGACTACACTTTCACCATTAAGGACACCTTGAACAAAGACAACTATTCCTCTGCTTCTGTTTCCGATGTCACTGTATCCTTTACCCCTCAAGAGGTGCCTGCAGTGGACATCACCAGCTGGAATTTGGCCGGTACGATGAACGAATGGAGCACCGAGGACGCCAATTTTGCGTTCAGTCACGATACCACAAATAAGGTGTATACCATTACCACTGAATTATCTGCTGGGACAAAGTTCAAAGCCGCCGGCAATAAAGGCTGGTCATATAGCATTGGTTCTTTATTTGTCGAAAAGATCAATGATTCAAGCAAACTCGTACTGGATGGCGAGGATGTAAAAGTTGTTGCCGCCGGCACTTATACCTTAACTATCGCCGACAATTTAACCGATAAGACCTTAAGTACTGCTACTAAAGATGTAGTGACTGTTTCCTATGAAGAATCTACCCCCGAACCAGCCACGAAGTTCACCCAAACCGCGGCCTACTTCTCGTCGCTTTCTGGCGATGCTGCGTGGAGCAAGGTCTATGCCTATGCCTGGGATGGTGAGGGCACGGGAAAGGTTGAGAACGCGGCCTGGCCGGGCGTCGAGCTTTCCGCGATTGGCACCAATGAGTTGGGCCAGACGGTCTACAGCATTGGCGACCTCACCGATTATAGCGGCCTAGTCCTCAACAACGGTCTCTCCGGCGAGGATGAGCGGAAATCCGCCGACATCAGCGCCTCCACCTTTGCGGAAGGGGACGACTCCCTTTACCTTACCGGCGAAAGCAGCCCGTACGCCGCGGGATCCTATAAATACGATTCCTCGAAAATCACCCCGAGTGAGCCTACCCCCGAGCCGGTTTACACGCTTCAGATCGGCGACGCCGAACCCGTGAACCTCTCCTCCAAGGACGGCACGGCCGAGGGCCTCAAGAAGGAACACTACGTCGAGGGCCTCGACCTCGTCGGCGACACCGAGCTCGTCTTCAAGCTCAACGGAACGAAGATCGACCGCCACATCGGAACCGCCTCCTCCGGAACCGACATCTCCAACGTCGTCTTCACCTACGACACGACCGACACCGAGCTGGTCGTCTCCATCAAGGTCCATAACGACGCGGAGGGCGTCGGCATCTACCTCAAGGAATGGAACGACGGCGGATACTCCGTCTGGATCGGCGGCTATGCCGAGACCCCAGTTCCTGAGCCGGTTTATGCCGGTAAAGTCGGCACGACCGATATCGCGCTTAGCACAGCCACGGTCGATCCCGAATACGATGGCGAGGACTGCTTGAAGAAATTCGAAGGCGTCATCACCTGCGACGATAACGCGCAACTCTCCTTCACCAAGGACGGTGTTGCGATTACGACGAATATCGGCAAAGTTGAAACCGCGAACCTCTCTGACGACCTCAAAGTCGTCAAGGGTGGTACTGGCCTCATCGTCCAGGTCAAGATCTACGCCAATTGGGTTGGCATCTGGGTCTCTCAACCTGCTGATACTGATCTCGCTGTAGTCCGTAACTTCGTCAACACCTACATCACTTCTCAAGGCGCCGAAGACTATACCACCATCCCCGAAGCCGATCGCAACGCGAAGTGCGTTAGCAAGTATCAAGCTGCCAAAGCGGCTTATGATGCGCTGTCTGAGGCTCAGCAGGACCTCTTCGATACCGCGGACGAGTTCACCAATCCTCGCGCGATCCTCGCCGAATGGAAAGCCGTGGTCGATGCGCAAAGCGGCGTCAAGGCCATCGCCCGTATGTCCAACCCGAACATGAGGACGATTGCCGTCGTCGGCTCGATTCTCGCCGTCGGTGCCATCGCCGCCATCGGCATGATCATCTTCGCCAAGAAGAGGAAAGCCGAATAAGGCCATAAAGCCAACTAAGGGCCGGGGCTAACCCCGGCCTTTTGCTTTATTCTTTATATAAGAATATAATCACCCCGCAATGAAACTCAGCATCCTCATCCCAGCCAAAAACCAATCGGACAAACTCGCCCGTCATCTCGAGGAAAAGATCCTCCCTTATTTTGATAAGCAGGGCATCACCTATGACGTTTTGATTTGCACCGACGGTGGCAGTGAAGAAGAGCAGTGGAAGCTAGAGGAACACGCGTTGGATTTCCCTGCCCATGTCCGTCTTCTCCCTTTGGAGAACATCAAAGGCAAAGGACACGCGGTCAAGAAAGCCATCCTCGCAAGCGACTCGGATTATGTCCTCTTCATGGACGCGGACCTCGCGACGGACTTAACGGTCTTTGACTTGATCAAACCGCAACTCGGGAAAAAGGATTGCTTCATCGCTTCGCGTGACGTGAAGGGCTCGACCTATGGCCAGAAGCAACCGTTCATGCGCCGCTTGACCCATTGGGGTTGCCGCAAAGTGGTCTCCATGAAATTCCATATGAAGGGGATCAAGGATACCCAATGCGGTTATAAGTGCCTGCGCACGGACATAGCTAAGAAAATATGTAAGTTATCGATTATCGATGGCTTCGCCTTCGACGTCGAATTGCTTTACATCCTTTATCTCAACCATAAATCCATCGTCGAATTGCCTTGCCATTGGACGGACGACCCGGATTCTTCCGTGGGCTCGCCCTTAGCGACGACGAAGAAGTTCTACAAAGACCTTCGCCGCATCAAAAAGAACAAGAAGAACTATCTCTTCGCGAAAGGAGAATAACCATGTTGATCGATCGTGCCGTAATCGAAGTCAGGTCCGGTAACGGTGGCAATGGCGCCATCTCCTTTCTTCGCGAGAAAAACATGCCTAAGGGTGGTCCTGACGGCGGTAACGGGGGACGCGGTGGATCCGTCTACCTCGTCGCCAAAGGTTCCGTGAACACGTTGCTCGCCTATCGCCATTCCCGTTTACTTGCCGCAAATGACGGCGAAAAGGGCGATAAGAAGATGCGCTACGGCCATAACGCGGAGGATATCTATTGCGATGTCCCCGTCGGCACCGTCGTCTACGAAGAGAAAGACAACAAATTCCTCGCCGACCTCAGCCACGAAGGCGATGTCGTCTGCGTCGCTAAAGGCGGCAGGGGAGGCAGGGGCAACGCCGCCTATAAATCCTCGCGTCTAAAAGCCCCCAAAATCGCCGAGAACGGTTTTCCTGGCGAAAGGAAGCGCGTCATCCTTGAGCTCAAGCTTCTCGCGGATGCGGGCTTGATCGGTTTCCCTTCCGTCGGTAAATCGACCTTGCTCAACATCGTTTCCAAAGCCAATGTTCCCACGGCGGACTATCCCTTTACCACGTTGACGCCTAATTTAGGCGTCGTGACCTTAGAGGATGGTGTCCACCAATTCGTGTTGGCGGACATGCCAGGGCTTATCGAAGGCGCCCACGAAGGCAAAGGACTAGGCATCACTTTCCTTCGCCATATCGAGCGCTGCCGCGTCTTGGTCCATATGGTCTGCATGGATGGCGAGCGCGATCCGGTTGAGGATTACCGCATCATCAACGACGAACTCAAGGATTACGGCGCGAAGCTCGAACTCCGTCCCCAAATCGTCGTCGCGACGAAAATGGACGCCGATGGCGCGATGGTGAGAAAGGCCGCCTTTGACAAAGCGATCGGCATCGAATCGATCGGCATTTCGGCTTTGACCGACGAAGGCGTCGCCTTATTGATGAAGAAGACCTATGAGCTCATCACCAAGACACCGCTATTCCCGTTAAAGGGCGTCGAGGAAGAAGAAGTGATCGGCGGGCTCAAAGTCTATGACGCCCACCTCGATAAGAAAGAGGAACCCTTCGTGGTCCTTCGCCCTTCGGAGCATGTCTTCGTCCTCACGGGCGAGGAAATCACCAAGAAGTACGGTTTGATCAACCTTTCGACCGATGCCGGCGTCACCCAGCTCATCTCCTATTTGCAGCGCCTCGGCGTCGATGAGGCCCTCAAGGTCAAAGGCGCGGTGAACGGGGATACCGTGCGCCTATGCGATTTCGAATTCGAGTATCTCGAATAGTCGCCTTCCTTGCTTTATAATTCTCTCGTGAAGAAGCGAAGCATCCCTGTATCTCTCGTCGCGACGATCTTGTCCGCAGGGGTCATCGTGGGCGTCGTCATCGCGTTCCTGCTCATCTACCATTGACAAATTTATGATTTATTCATTAAACGGAATCATCGTCGAACGAGACAGCGAGAAAATCGCCGTCGATCTAGGGGATATCGCCTACGAGGTTTTCGTGCCGCGCCCGGAGGAATTCCTCCTTGGTGAGAAGACGAAAGTCTATATCCACGAGGTCCTCACCCAAGACGACCATTATCTCGCCGGCTTCCAAACCAAGCTTGAGAAGGATGCCTTCCAATCCTTGATTCAGGTCAAGGGCATCGGCCCTAAGACCGCTTTATCGGCCTTATCCGGAACCACACCGGAGCTCTTGTTCCAAGCCATTGAGAACAGTGACGCGAAATATCTGAAGAAGCTCCCCGGCATCGGCCCCAAGGCCGCGAGTCAGATCATCCTCGACCTGCAGGGGAAACTCGTGCAGGAAGAGCCGAAGAAAGAAGGGAAGAACTTCCCCGAAGTGCGCGCGGGTCTTAAGAGCCTCGGCTTCAAAGCGAAGGAAATCGACGACGCCATCGCGCTTTTGGGCGATCAGAAACTCAGCGACGACGAAGCCCTTCGCCTCGCCTTGCGTTCTTTGAGGAAGGATCGTTAAGCCATGCCGCGCCTCGTCGACGTCCGTAAAGAAGAGGAAGACGTTTCCTCCGAAGTGACCTTACGCCCCACCTCCTTGAAGGAATACGTGGGGCAAACGGCCATGAAGGATAACCTCGCCGTCTTTTTGGGTGCGGCGAAAAAACGCAAAGAACCCTTGGATCACGTTTTGCTCTATGGCCCTCCCGGCTTAGGCAAGACGACCATGGCCTATGTCCTTGCCAACGAAATGGGCGGCCATATCCGTTTGGCCAACGGACCGAGCATCGAACGCACCGGCGACCTCGCCGCGATTCTAAGCGAACTCGAACCGGGGGACGTGCTTTTCATTGACGAAATCCATCGCCTTCCCAGAGTGGTGGAGGAAGTCCTTTACTCCGCGATGGAGGATTTCAATCTGACCATCATGGTGAACCAAAACGGATCCAGCCATTCGTTAAATCTTCCCTTGCCTCCGTTTACCCTCGTCGGGGCGACCACCAGAAGCGGAGACCTATCCTCACCGTTACGCGCCAGGTTTGGCATTTCCATCAAGATCGATTACTACACCGAGAAGGAACTCGAGGCCATCGTCATGCGCACCTCGCGCGTTTTGAACGCCCCCATCGACCCCGAAGCCGCTTCGTTAATCGCCAAGCGCAGTAGGGGAACGCCTCGTCTTGCGAACCGGCTCTTCAAGCGCGTCCGCGACTTCGCGGATTTCAAAGGAGAGGATTCAATTTCTCTTGAGACCACTCAGGAGGCGTTACGCGCCCTTAAGATCGACGAACTCGGCCTCGATGAGGTCGATATCCGTTATCTGACCTGCGTCATCGACCGATTCAAAGGCGGACCGGTCGGGCTTGAGGCCATCGCCTCTTCGATTGGCGAGGAGATCACGAACCTCGAAGACGTCTATGAGCCATATTTGGTTCTGACCGGCATGATCAACCGCACTCCGCGTGGCAGGGTCGCGACCGAGCTCGCTTATAAACATTTGAAGCGTCCGCATCAGGGCGGATTGTTCTGATCTGAATCTCAAAGGACCTTTTTGCCGGCAACGATTTGCCGGTTTTTTATTGGGAATGGCACGATAGGTAAAACCTATTGTTGTGCATTGTCGCGGTGGAGAGTATCCTTTTAAAGTCCGCATGAATTATGAATAATTCAGTGCGATTCCCTCTGGAGGAACGAATATGCGTCGTTACATCTCTTATCTCCTCTTGTGCGGTGCCACCCTCATCGGCGCCGGCGCGGCGGTGGGCCCAACGGTTCGCAACATGGATACCGATTTGGCCTATTCCTCGGGCCAGACCCTGCACTTCAAGGCCGCCGAATGGGACGAGTCTTCCCTCAACGGCAACTACACCAACGAAGAAGGCGTTTTCCTCGAGCGTCTCGAAGGCGTGAAGAAACAGCCGATCGAATACATCGCCGACACCATGCGCACCCGCTTGGACGCTTTTGGCATCTCCGGTTACAAAGTCGAGACCGAAGGCTATGACTCCATCACCGTCACCGTCCGCACCACGAAGGATTCCGACACCCTTTACGGCTACCTCCAGCGTTATCTTTCCTTCTCCGGCGGCGACTATGAACTTGACGCCAGTGACACCTCCATCGAGGGCTATGCCTATAACGAACTTTGGGCGTCCATCATCGACGGCCAGACCGCCTATATCGCCGACATGGACCAGGGCACCTACAAGGTCCCGACCGTCGTCGTCCCCTTAAAGGAGGGCAACGATTACAAGACCGCCTTCGACGACCTCGTCAAATATTGCCAAGACAACAGCAGCGAAGGCGATGAAGAGGGCAGCGAAGCCAAATCGACCTCGATCGTCGTCTGGAGCAACCGTTCCGACACTGACACCTACGATTTGGTGAACCAGAACAGCAACGTCGCCGCGAAGGTCGTCTCCGTCGTCAGCGCCGCTAACGGCGTCTACTATGACGCCAACGACACGGACAAAGAGAAACCCTCCCTCCGTTTGATCCCCAATTCCTCCGCGACCTCAGGCTCGGAATACGACCCCACCAAAACCCAGGAAGCCTATGACGCCGCCCGCAACTTGATGCTCACCGTCAACGCCGGCGCCTTCCAATACGACGAGCTTAAGGGCACCGCCCAGCAAGCGCCGAAGTACGCCGTAAGCTTCACTTATAGTGAAAAAGCCCCCGCGAGCGTCGAAAGCCTCGTCATCAACGGCGACTGGAACCGTGAAGTCGCCCTTTCCTCCACCCTCATCGCGATCGGCGTCACCGCGCTCTTCCTCATCGTGTTGCTCGCCGTGTTCGAGCGCATCATGGCCGTCTTGCATGTGACCACGCTCATGATCTCGTCCTTCTCCGCCTTCGCGACCTTCGTCGCCTTTGGCGCCCCCTTCAACATCGCCGCCCTCATCGGCTTGACCGCCGGGGCGATCGCGACCCTCTTCGGCAGCCTCTTCTATAGCGCCAAGCTCAAAGAGGAACTCTATAAGGGCCGCACCTTGAAGAAAGCCCATAGCGAAGCCACCCGCAAAGCGCTTTGGCCGACCCTCGACATGGGCATCGTCACCATCCTCATCGGCATCTGCATCTATGGTCTTGCCGGCGACGTCGCCTCCAAGGCGGGCGTCATGCTCGTCCTCGTCGGCTTCTTTGGCCTCGTGGCGAACCTCCTCTATACCCGCATCGCCGGATGGCTGCTTTGCAACGATTCCACCATGGCGTCGTCCTTCCATAAGCAACTCGGCGTCCGTGAGGACCGCATCCCGGACCTCGCCAAAGAGGAAAAGCCTTCCTATTTCGGGCCCTATGCGGACCGCGACTTCACCAAAGGCAAGAAGATCTCCCTCCTCGCGAGCTTGCTCTTCCTCCTCGGCGGCGTTGGCACCGCGATCGGCTTTGGCGCCGTGAGCGGTGGCTCTTCCTTCTTCAATAGCGCCGCCTATTCCGAAGCCCCCTCCGTCCTCCATATCGACGTCCGTAGCGATGACCTCGGTCAGATCAAGGTCAGCGGCTTATCCGAAATCGCCTCGCTCCTCGACCCGAACTTCACCGAAGGCTCCGCCCCGAACGACTTATTCCATAAATATAAGATCGACGGCAAATACCTCGCCGACTACGTCAGCGAAGTCACCCTCTGCGATTCGCCCCGCTCGCTCTATTACGGCGAAGGCGACGACGGCCAGACCTATTATTGGTTCTACTATGAGGCGACCCTCGGCAAAGAATCCGCCAAAGTCACCTCCTGGATCCGCGACACCAACGTCGAACTTTCGCTCCAGAAGTGGAACAACCTCTCCGGCGCCTACGAAGACATGCCCGAGACCTCGTTCTATGAGCTCTCCTCGGACATCCTCGGCACCGTCGGCAACACCGTCAAAGGCGAACTCGACACCGGCGCCTATTCCGAAGACGTCTACATCACCTTCGAAGCCGTCACCCCGGCCGACCTCACGCCTTACCTTTGGCAGGTCGCCCTCGGCTTAGGCGTCGGCCTCGCTTCCGTCCTCATCTATCTCTGCATCCGCTTCCGCCCGTCGCGTGGCATCGTCGTGACGATGTTCGCCTCCGTCGCGAGCTTCATCGCCGTCACCTTCTTCATCATGACGCGCATCTCGACGACCCCCGTGGTCTCCCTCGGCGCGATCCCCGTCGCGATCATCGCCCTCGCCATCGGGCTCTTCCTCCTCGCCGGGGAGAAGGAGATCTTCCGCGAGGCGAAGGAGAAGGACAAAGACAACGCCGAATTCCGCGCCGAATGCCTTAGGAGCGCTTCCTCGCGCCAAGCCGGCAACGTCCTCTTGCTCGCCCTTCTTGCCCTCTACGTCAGCGTCGTCTTCCTCGCCTTCGGCCCGAGGATCTACGCCAACGCCTACCTTGCCGTCGTCCTCGGCATCGCCTTCGCGACCGCGCTCACCCTCACCGCCGTGGCGCCTTGCAGCGCGTTCCTTGGCAAACGCTTCGCCAAGATCACGGTCCGCCGTCCTACCCGCAGCGCCAAGAAGCGCAAAGCCAAGACCGGTGGCCAGCTCATGAAGAAAAACAAATCCGCCGAGCCGGAAGAATCCATCTTCATCGGCATCAACGACTGATGGAAGCGCTGGTTAACCGACTAAAACAACATTACGGACTATCCGAAGAGGAGTTCGCGCGCCTTACGCGCGAGCCCTCTTTTTCCTTCATCCCGACCATCGAGAAAGACCTCGCGGTCATCACTGCGGTTAACCGCATCAAGAAAGCCATCGAAAACGACGAGAAGGTCCTTGTCTATGGCGATTACGACACCGACGGCATCATGGCGACCTCCATCATGATCCGCAGCTTTCATCTGCTAGGAAAAGCGGCGTCGTTTTTCGTCCCGAGCCGTTACGTCGATGGCTATGGACTCACGATGGAAAACGCGGAGAAGATCGCCAAAAGCGGTTACTCCCTCGTCATTTTGGTCGACAATGGCGTCTCGTGTCTCCAAGAGGTCTCTTTCCTCCTTTCCAAGGGTATTGAAACCATCATCATCGACCATCATGAGCTGCCCTCGGTTTTGCCACCGTCCCTAGCCTTGATCCACCCCGTGACGTTACCCTATGGGGACGTCCCCGTATCGGCGGGCTACCTATCGTTCCTCTTCTCGATTTGCCTTTTAGGCAAGGTCGACGATTATTTGCTTACCTTAGGCGCCATATCGACCATCTCGGACATGATGCCGATGAAGAGCCATAACCGCGTGCTCGTGGCTTTGGCGTTACGCAACATCCGCAAACACAAATACCCCGAGATACTGACCCTCGCGGAACGGACGTTGATTGACGAAACGGCGCTCTCCATGAGCGTCATCCCGATGATCAATGCCATCGGGCGCATGGAAGAGGATCATACCTTGTCTCGCCTGGTCCATTATTTCGCCGATTTGGAGAACAAGGACAAGCCCAAGATCGCTGCCTGGATGCGCGAGGTCAACGAGGCCAGAAAGAAGGCGACCCTCGCCGCGAGTGAGCGCCTCCGTCCCGAGGAACAATTGCCGTCGATCACGGTGGTAGGGCACCTTAAGGAAGGCCTTAACGGTTTGCTCGCCAACCGCTTGCTCAACATGTACCGCAAACCGGTCGCCGTCTTCTCCTCCGCCAAAAGCGATCCGTCCCTTTATGTCGGCTCTTTGCGCGCCGATGATGGCTTCAACGTCATGGAGTTCGAAAAATCGATCGAATCCTTGCTCGTGAAGGGTGGGGGACACGCCTATGCCGGCGGCGTCTCCATCAAAAAGAGCGATTACGGCGCCTTCAAGGACGCCTTTGAGAAATATGCCTTTAGGCATCCATTGCTCCCAAAGAAAGTCGACGCGGTCGAACTCGAATTAAGCGAAGTGAACATGGAATCGTACCGCTCTCTGAGACTATTCGGGCCCTTTGGGCACGATTACCCCGCCCCGAGTTTCGTCATCCGCGACGTCCCGTTAAGCTCGTTACGCTTCGTCAAAGAGGGCCAGATGATGAAGACCCCGCTTGCCAACGGCATCTATTTGCTCTCCTTTGATTTCGCCCGTCCCTCGCTCATCGATCCCGACGAAAAAGTCGATTTGAAGGGCACGTTAACGTTCGAAGAATACCGCGGTTCGGTCTCTTTGACGTTCCGTTGCGAAAAAGCATGATGGTCGAATCTATGATTCGCGCTATACTTTAGCCACATGGACGAAACGACGACTCTAAAACCTAACGGCGGCTACCCCATGCATCGTTTCGAGGATCTCGAAACCCTTTATTTCGTCTACATCACCAAACCCGAGGACCGCGCCCTCATCCAGCGGAGCTACGAATTCGCCAAAGCCAAGCACGAAGGCCAGTTCCGCCGCTCGGGCGAACCCTATATCCAGCACCCCATCGAGGTCGCCTATATCTGCGCCCAACTCCAAAGCGGGCCCGCGACCATCGCCAGCGCCTTCCTCCACGACGTCGTCGAGGACACCGACACCACGATCGAGGACATCGAACGCCTCTTCGGGTCCGAGGTCGCCAAGATCGTCGACGCCCTCACCAAGATCCAGCGCATGAAGCTCTCGCACATGACCGCGGAGGACTTCGAGGCGGAGGATCACCGCAAGATCTTCCTCGGCATGGCCCAGGACGTCCGCGTCATCTTGGTCAAACTCGCCGACCGCCTCCATAACCTGCGCACGCTCGATTCGCTCGCGCCGCATCGCCAGATCGCTTTGGCGAAGGAAACCCTCGAGGTCTTCACCCCGATCGCCCATCGCCTCGGCATCTACACGGTGCAGTCCGAACTCGAGGACCTCTCCCTCAAATACCTCGAACCGGAGAAGTACCGTTCGATCCTCGCCCTCGTCAACGAGAAATACGAGCACCGCAAGAGTTCCTTGGAAAACCTCAAGAAGCGCCTTGCCGACATCCTCTTGGACCACAAGATCCCGTTCAAGATGGAGTCGCGCGTCAAATCGATCTATTCCATCTACAAAAAGATGTACATGAAGGGTCACTCCTTCGACGATATCTATGATATCTTGGCCATCCGCGTCATCACCGAATCGGTCCTCAACTGCTACGAGATCCTCGGCATGATCCATTCGATCTATAAGCCGATTCCGGGCCGCTTCAAGGACTATATCGCGATGCCTAAGCCCAACATGTATCAGTCTCTCCATACCTCCATCCTCACCGGGGATGGGCAGGTGTACGAGATCCAAATCCGCACCGAGGAGATGGATTCCATCGCCGAGACCGGCGTCGCCGCCCACTGGAAATACAAAGAGGGCAACAACTATAACGCCAAGGCGGAGCAGAAGGAGATCGAACAGAAACTCCATTGGTTCCGCGACTTCATCTCGCTCTCGGGCGAGCATAAGGGCGGCAGCGCCTCCGAATACATGGCCGCGCTGAGCAATGACATCTTCGGCGCGAACGTCTATGTCTTCACCCCTCTAGGAAAAGTCATCGACTTGCCTCTAGGGGCGACAACCCTCGACTTCGCCTACAAGATCCATACCAAAGTCGGCGATTCGGCGGTGGGGGCCATCGTCAATGGCTCTCTCGTCCCGTTAAACACCGTCTTAAAGACCGGCGACGTCTGCGAGATCCGCACCGCGAAAAACGCGCGCCCGAACGACTCCTGGCTCGAGATCGCCAAGACCACCTCCGCCAAGAACCATATCCGCCACGCCCTCCAACGCCGCGACGCCGAACTCCTCAAAGAGGAGCGGGCCAAAAACGGCAAGCAGTCGCTCGTGGACGCCTTCAAGACGCAGGGCATCGACGAGGCGGAGATGGTCCACATCCTCGAATCGAGCAACGTCCTCAAGAACGAATACCATTACAACGACCTCGACGACCTCTACGTCATGGTCTATGGCAAGAACCCGGCCCCCGGCGCGATCCTCGACCTCCTGAAACTTCGTCGCAAACCCTCAGGCCCCGTCATCAAGAGCACGCGCGCGCCTAAAGTCGTCGAGGACAAGAGCCCCGTCGAGGTCGAAGGCGGCATCACCGGACTCGCCATCTCGTTGTCCCAATGCTGCTCGCCGATCCCCGGCGACGACATCGTCGGCTACATCACCCGCGGCAAGGGCATCACCGTCCACCGCAAGGATTGCCCTAACGTCTCTAGCGGCAAGCGCCTCATCGACGTGCACTGGAAGGAGGGGCTCGGCCTCTCGGTCTATCCGGTCGACATCGAGGTGTTCGCCAACGACCGCGGCAACCTGGTCTCCGACATCCTGCAGACCTTCGCCGCCAAAAACGTGGCCGTGCGCGACCTCCACGCCAAAATCATCCCCGAAAATGGCAGCGTCATCGTCGAGATGACCGTCGCCGTCAATAGCGCAAAGACCCTCTACGATTGCTTCGCCGACCTCCTCGGCGTCAAAGGCATCTACGAAGTCACGCGCATCACCCATTAGCAACCATCCCACGGAGAAAACATATGCCTACCATCAATCCCGTCAAAGGAACCCACGACGTCATCGCCGACGAGGCGGACGCCTATGCGTTCATCGAAAGCCTCTTCTTTAGCATCGCCGAGAGCTATGGCTACCGCCATATCGTCACCCCGGTCATCGAACACACCGAGGTTTTCGACCGCGCCGCCGGCGAAGGAAGCGACGTTGTCCGCAAGGAGATGTACACCTTCCTCGATAAGGGCGACCGCTCCATCACCTTGCGCCCCGAAGGCACCGCCGGCGTCATGCGCAGCATCGTCACCAACAAGCTCTACGCCACCCCAGACCTGCCACTAAAGTACTATTACTGCGGCACCGCCTACCGTTATGAGCGTCCCCAGCTTGGCAGGTATCGCGAATTCCGCCAGCTCGGCGTGGAATGCGTCGGGGAGAACAGCGTTTACCTCGACGCCGAGACGATCGCCTTCGCCTACCATTTCCTCGAAGCCCTCGGCTTTGAATCCATCAAGCTCAAGATCAACACCCTCGGCGACAAAGCCTCCCGCGAAGCGTATAAGACCGCCTTGCGCGCCTATTTCGCCGACAAGATCGACGGCATGTGCGCCGATTGCCATGAGCGCCTCCGCCTCAATCCGCTGCGCATCCTCGATTGCAAGGTGCCGGAGGACCATGAGCTCGCCAAAATGGCCCCGAAGATCCAAGATTACCTTAGTCCCGAGTCCAAAGCCCGTTATGAGAAGACGGTCGAATTGCTTCGCCGCTTGGACATCGCTTTCGAGGAAGATCCCTCGCTCGTGCGCGGACTCGACTATTATGGCGAAGTCGTCTTCGAGGTCCATTGCATTTCCCCCGAAGGCAAAGACTACGGCGCGATTTGCGGCGGCGGCCATTACGAAGGGATTCTCTCTTCCTTTGGCGGACCGAGCGAAATCGACGTCGGGGTCGGCTTTGGCATGGGCGTGGAGCGCATCTATTCCCTCATGAAGGAATTTGGCCTCACCGAGCGCCTCGTTTCCCAAACCGACGTCATCTTGATGCCGTTAGGGGATGGCGCGGTGGATACCGCCTATTTCCTCGCCGACGCGATCCGCGGGCTCGGCTATTCGGTCGAAGCCACCTATCGCAGCGGCAAACTCGGTTCCTTCTTCAAGAGGGCCGAGCGCAAGAAAGCCAAACTCGCGTTGATCTTCGGCGAGGACGAAATCGCCAAGAACACCGTCCAGGTCAAAGACCTGCAAGCGCAGCAACAGGAAGAGGTCGCTTTAGCGGCCCTAACCGAATACCTCCGCACCAAACTCGGCGCGGCGGAATGAATTAGATTATTTAGGAGCGTCGAAATATGTATCGCAACCACGTTAACGGAACCCTTCGCTTAAGCGATGTCGGATCCGAAGTCACCCTCGTCGGATGGGTGGCGACCCGCAGGAACCTCGGTTCTTTGCTTTTCATCGATTTAAGGGACACCACCGGCATCGTCCAGTGCGTCTCCGACCATCCCGACGATTTCCCCGACGTCCGCAACGAATACGTCGTCCAGATCAAGGGCCGCGTCCAAGCCAAGGACGTCCCGAACAAGAATCTCCCCACCGGCGAGATCGAAGTCGCCATCGAGGAACTCAACGTGATCAACAAGGCCCAGACGACCCCGTTCATCATCGCCGACAAGACCGACGCCCTCGAAGACACCCGTCTGCAATACCGTTACCTCGACCTCCGTCGCCCCGTCTTGCAGAACAATTTGCGCATCCGCGCGAAAATCGTCCGCGCCGCCCACGAATACTTCGATTCCCATGGCTTCCTCGAGGTCGAGACCCCGATGTTGAACCTCTCTTCCCCCGAAGGCGCGAAGGAATACCTCGTGCCTAGCCGCATCCACCATGGCAGCTTCTACGCGCTTCCGCAAAGCCCGCAGCTATGGAAACAGCTTTTGATGATCGGCGGGGTGGAGCGTTATTACCAGATCGCCAAATGCTTCCGCGACGAAGACCTCCGCGCGGACCGTCAACCCGAATTCACCCAGATCGACTTAGAGACCTCCTTCCTCTCCATGGACGAAGTCCTCGCCCTCAACGAAGGCTTCCTCCAAAAGGCGTTCAAAGAGGCCGCCGGCATCGACATAGAGTTGCCGCTTCGCCGCATCGCCTATTGGGACGCGATGGACACCTATGGTTCCGATAAGCCTGATACGCGCTTTGGCTTGCTTTTGCGTGACCTCTCCTTGCTCAAAAAGAGTTCCTTCGAAGGATTCGGCGAAGCCGATTACGTCAAGGGCATCGTCGTCCCCGGCGTTGCCTCGACCACCAGCCGCAAGAACCTCGACGAATTGAACCTCGAGGCGCGTAAGTTCTCCCTTAAAGGCGTCATCGCGCTCAAGTACCTTAACGGCACTCTCGAAGGCTCCTTCGCCAAATTCCTTAGCGAGGAACTTAAGGCCGAGCTCGTCAAATACCTCGACCTCAAGGAAAACGACCTCGTCCTCTTCGCCTCCAGCGCCTCGCGCCGCCAGATCGATAACGGCCTAGGCGCGTTGCGTCTGCTCTTCGCGAAGAAGCTCGAGCTCATCAAACCCAATACCTACGACTTGCTTTGGGTCGTCGACTTCCCGATGTTCACCCCGGTGGAAGGGGAGAACCGCTACGTCGCCGAGCATCATCCCTTCACGCGTCCGCGTGATGAGGATTTGCCCTTGCTCGACACGCACCCGGAAGAAGTCCTCGCCTATGCCTACGACATCGTCATCAACGGCTACGAGGCCGGCGGTGGCACGTTGCGTATCTATGACCACGACACCCAGTGGAAGATCTTCAAGCTCCTCGGTCTAAGCGACGAGGACGTGGCGAAGAAGTTCGGCTGGTTCATCGACGCCTTCAATTACGGCGCGCCCCCGCATGGCGGACTCGCCTATGGCCTTGACCGTCTCACCATGATCATGGCCGGTACCGAGAACATCCGCGACGTCATCGCCTTCCCGAAGAATTTGCAGGCCGTCGACCCGACCTCCAAGGCTCCGCGTGAGGTCACGCCGGACCAACTCGAAATCCTTGGTCTTGAACTCAAAAACGAGAAGTAGTGTTCAACTATATGCTTTGCATATAGATAAAACTTTATATCTACCAAAAAACTACTAAATAATTCAGGAGGAAAAACACATGGCGAAGAAGGAAAAACTCCAAGAAAAGTGCATCGGCGCGCTGCGTTCGCTCGTCATCGACATGACCAACACGGCCAATTCCGGCCATCCTGGCATGGCCCTCGACGTCGCCCCGTCGGTCTACGCCTTGTTCCATGACCACCTCGTCGCTTCGCCTAGCGACCCCGCCTGGATCAACCGCGACCGTTTTGTGCTTTCGAGCGGTCACGTCTCTTCTTTGCTTTATGCAAACCTGCACCTATGCGGCTATGACCTCTCGATGGAGGACCTCAAGCAGTTCCGCAAACTCGGTTCCCGCACCCCCGGACACCCCGAATACGGTTGGACGGTGGGGGTGGACGCCACCAGCGGCCCTTTGGGCCAAGGCATCGCCCAAGCCGTCGGCATGGCCATCGCCGAGGAATCCATCCGCGCCAGATACCCGCATAGCGGAGGTGTCTTCGGTCACTATACGTATTGCCTCTGCGGCGACGGTTGCCTTCAAGAAGGCATTGCCCAGGAAGCGATCTCCCTCGCCGGCCATCATCACCTCGGGAAGCTGATCCTCATCTATGACGCCAACGGCGCCACCCTCGACGGTCCGACCGACGACTCGCTCAGCGAAAACATCGAGCATCGTTTCCTCGCCTGCGAATGGAACGTCCTCCGCGTGGAAGATGGCAATGATTACGCCGCCGTGAGCCGCGCCTTAGCCAAAGCCAAGAAGTCCAAGGACCCGACGCTCATCATCGTCAAATCCATCATCGGCTTCGGCTCGAAGAATCAGGGCTCCCATAAGACCCATGGTTCGCCGTTAGGAGCGGAAGACGGGGCCTTCGCTAAAGCGAATTACGGCTACGACTACCCCGAATTCACCGTTCCCTCGGAAGTCTATGAATCCTATAAACAGAGCTTCGTCGCCCGTGGCGAACAGGCCCACCGCCGGTTCCTTGAAGCGAAAGATGCCTATCTCCAGAATTATCCTGAGGAGGCCAACGCCTTCTTTGAATGCTTCCGCCGCGACGTCGAATATGGCCGCCCGGCTTATCCCGAATTCGAGATCGGCAAAGTGGTGGCGACCCGCGCGAGCTCTGGCAAATGCCTCAAAGCGCTCCATGACGCGTTGCCGTTCACCTTTGGCGGTTCGGCCGATGTCGCCGGATCGACCGGCACCAACATCGAAGGCGAACCGATGTTTAGCTTTGCTAATCGTGCCGGGCGTGACATGCATTGGGGCATCCGCGAGTTCGCGATGGCCTCTTGCTGCAACGGCATCGCCCTCCACGGCGGTTTATTGCCTTATGGCGCCTGCTTCCTCGTCTTCGCCGATTACCTTAAGCCGGCCTTGCGTCTTAGCGCGCTACAAGAATTGCCCGTCTTCTTCCTTTTCACCCACGATTCGATCGCGGTGGGGGAAGACGGCCCGACCCATCAGCCGATCGAGCAACTCGCGATGCTCCGTTCCATCCCCGGACTCGAAGTCATCCGCCCCGCCGACGCCCACGAAGTGATCGCCGCCTACGAGACCATCCGCCTCAAAAAGAAAGGCCCGACGGCGCTCATCTTGACCCGTCAGGGCGTCCCGACCTTGGAAGAGACTTCCGCCGAGGAAGCCCAAAAGGGTGGCTATCTGATCTTCAACCCCAAGGGAGCCAAATGGCTCTTGCTCGCGACCGGTTCGGAAGTCGCGCCGGCGCTAAGCATCGCTAGGGCGCTCACCGAAGAAGGAAAGCCCGTCGCCGTGGCTTCTTTGCCGTCCATCTCCCGTTTCCTCGGGCAGGATGAGAAATACATCAAAGATGTACTCTTCTTGCCGCGCGAGAAGCGCATCTCCATCGAAATGGCCTCGACCTTCGGTTGGGGTGGCCTCGCCGAACATAACATCGGCATCGACCGCTTCGGCGCTTCGGGCAAAGACAAGGCCGTCATCGAAAGCTTTGGGTTCGACGAAGCTTCGCTACGCGCTAAAATAGAGGCGATCCTCGGGAGGAAATAACCATGGCCATGAGAGATTACATCGCCATCAACAACCATGCTGGCTTAGGCCGCATCGGCATTTCCCGTCACGCCATCGCCTCGATCGCCGCGACTTCCTTACGCGAAATCGGCGGCGTCTCCATCTACCATCATGGAAAGAGGAGGGGACGCGAAGGCACTTTGGGTTCGCTTTTCTCCCTCGCTTCCGGCGTCCGCGTCGTCTTCACCAAAGACGGCAAGGCCTCCATCAAGATGGACGTCTCCTTGGCCAAAGGCGCCAACGTCCCATCCGTCTGCGAGAAAATCCAGGAGACCGTCGCCACCGCGATCACGCTGATGTGCGACATGGTTCCCTTCGATGTGCAAGTGAAGGTGATGCGCCTTGGCTGATAAAGCCACCTTACGTCAACGGTTCGACCGGCTATTATCATCCTACCAACGCGTGGCGCTATTTTTGCTGCTCCCGCCGCTGATCTCGGCGTTTTCGAGCGTCGTGGCCATGTTCAACACGAACTACAGCTATAACCTCTGCATGAACGTTGTAGTGGGGATCCGTCCGCTTTTGGCGGATAACGCCGCGCTGATTCTGCTCTTTGTTTCTCTTGCCGCTCTGATCGCCTTCATCCCGCTTTCACTCTTCGCCGCCAAAGGCAAACTTTGGTGCTTCCTCGTCGGCGCGGGGCTTTACGCCGCCGACATGGTCTATGGTTTCTTCCTTTATGACCCGAATGAGGCGACCCGCTTCTGGATGTCCATCGCCTTGCACGCCGTGTTTCTCATCGCCTATGCCATCGGAGTCGTTTTCTATGTCAATGCGGATAAGTTGCTCAAGGCCAATCCCAAGGAGATCATGGGCAAGTAAACCTTGTGCGCACGCTGGAAGACATGCTAACATTTGCCCGCTTTTAAGGAGCATTGTTCTATGGATGACGAAGAGTTTCAGTTTAACGAAAGCCGCAACGGCATGCAGAAAGTCGCCTTCGTCGCCATTTACGATGCGTTGACCTATCGCGACATGGGCATGGACATCGACGTCCAGGACATTGTCTCTTCCCTTTTGGATCGCCCCTATGAAGAATGCGATTACTTCGTAAAGGCGTCGCTCGTCATGGCGATCAAACACCTCGACGAGGCCATCGCCGCCTTTAACGCGAAGATGCGGGGCTGGACCTTCGATCGCCGCAACCGCGTCGAACAGGCGATCCTCTTGCTCGCCTATGTCCATTTCTTTTACGTCGAGCCGGAGGTGGACAAGGCCGTCGTCATCAATATCGCGTTGACCCGTGCCCATGAGTACCTCGCCGACAAGGAATACCGCTTCGTCAACGCCGTATTGGACAACGTGTTGGTCCATGCAGCCTGATTCCCATCAAGAAACCTTGACCGTCTCGCAACTCAACGCTTACGTCAAGTCGAAGCTTGAGGGGGATTTTTCTTTATCCTCGATCTACCTTCGCGGCGAAGTCTCCAACTTTAAGATCTACCCCAGCGGCCATTGCTATTTCACCCTCAAGGACAAGGATTCGATGATCTCCGCCGTCATGTGGGCGAATAGCGCCATGCGATTAAGCTTCCGCCCCCAAGACGGCGACGAAGTCCTCGTCCACGGCCGCATCGCGGTCTACCCACCCCGGGGAACCTATCAGATTTCCGTCGACCAAATGGACCTTTTCGGCCAAGGAGCCGAGCTCTTACGCTTAGAGAAGCTCAAAGCAAAGCTTGCCGCCGAAGGCCTCTTTGACCCCGCGAGGAAAAGGCCTTTGCCCCGTTTCCCGGAGCGCGTCGGCGTCATCGCCGGCAAAGATTCGGCGGGTCTACGCGACATCGTCGTCAACATCTCCAACCGTTGGCCTCTAGTGGAGCTCATCGTCTTCCCGTCCTTGGTCCAAGGAAAGGACGCGCCCAAGGCTTTGGTCGCCTCATTCCAAAAAGCCCAGGAATCGAATCTCGATACCTTGATCGTCGGCAGGGGCGGTGGTTCGAGCGAAGACCTCGCCGCCTTTAACGACGAGGAACTCGTCCGCGCCTTGGCGACCTCGCGTTGCCCCATCATCTCCGCCGTCGGCCATGAAGTGGATTTCAGCCTCACCGATTTGGTTGCGGACGTACGCGTTTCGACGCCCACCGCGGCGGCGATCGCGGCGGTGCCGGACAAAAACGAGGTGTATCAGACGCTGGACGATGACTTAGAACGGCTTCAGAACGCCATAAAAGGCACGCTAGGCGCCTTAGCGGCCAAAGTCGAATATCTTTCGGGCCGATCCTTCTTCTTGCGCCCAGAGAGCCTTTATGAGGAAAAACTGGAAAAGCTTGGCCTCATCGCCCGTCGCCTCGAACTCGGGATCGATAGCCAATTACGCGCGCGAAAGAACGAGATCGCCGTGGCCAAGGAGAAACTCGAGGCCATGAACCCGGACAAAGTCCTCAATAGGGGCTATTCCATCGTGCTTGGGGAAAAAGGAGAACCGGTGACTTCTATTAACGCGGTTGCGCGTGGGCAGCGACTAATGACCCGCCTCAAAGATGGTATAATCGAGTCCGAAGTCATCCGGACCGGAAAGGAAACCGACCAT
This sequence comes from Erysipelotrichaceae bacterium, assembly GCA_015058945.1. Classification (GTDB taxonomy): domain Bacteria; phylum Bacillota_I; class Bacilli_A; order RFN20; family CAG-826; genus Alloenteromonas. The sequence goes on from SVBF01000011.1 coordinate 21,430, forward strand.
GAGTGAAGAAAAGCTTAGTTTCGAGCAGCGCCTAAAGGCCCTCAACGACATCGTCGCGAAAATCGAGTCCGAAACCCTCCCCTTAGAAGAGGCGATGAAGTGCTTTGAACAGGGGAAGAAACTCGTCGACTCCCTGCAGAAGGACTTAAAAGAAGCGGAAGAAAAAGTGAAAAAGTCCCTAAAAGGGGATGAGTAAATTTAGTAGAAACCTAGGATAAATCTAGTTAATGGAAAGCGAAGAAAAGGAACTCGGATTGAAATTCGATAGCCCTGCCTTTTTGAAGTATATGAGCTATCCCGAGCTTTCTTGTCTTTGCGCGGACATCCGTAAGGAGTTGATCCGCGTCTGCTCCATCTATGGAGGACATTTGTCCTCAAATCTCGGCGACGTCGAACTCACCGTGGCGCTCCATCGCTGCTTCGACTTCTCCAAGGATAAGCTCATCTTCGATGTGGGCCACCAATGCTATACCCACAAGATCCTCACGGGGCGGTCTTTGGAACACCTCAACGAGAAAGGCCAGGTCGCCGGCTTCCAGAAACGTGCCGAATCCCCATATGACCCGTGGGAAGCGGGGCATTCGTCGACGTCCATCTCCGCCGCGGAGGCCTTCGCGATGGCCCGCGACGAAAAGGGTGAAAAGTACGATGTGGTCGCGCTTGTTGGCGATTCCTCCATCGTCAACGGCCTCGCTTTTGAGGCGCTCAACCACGTCGGCAATAGCCCGAGCAAGATCATCGTCATCCTTAACGACAACGACATGTCCATCGGACGTCCGGTCGGCGCTTTGGCGCGTATGTTCAGCAGCATTTCCACCGGTAGGGCGTACACGAAGGCCAAAAGCGGTTATCGCCGCGCGCTGACCAAGACCAGATTCGGTCGCAAGCTCTACGATTGGTCCCGCGACGTCAAAGACTGGTTCAAGCGCAAGGTCGTACCGACCACGATCTTCGATAACTTGGGATTCACTTACATCAACTCAGTTGATGGTCATAACATCGAAGCCATCGAAAAGGCCTTGAAACGGGCCAAACGCGCAACCAAATCGGTCGTCGTCCACGTCTGTACGGTCAAAGGCAAAGGGTATTCCTACGCCGAGAACGACCGCACCGGCTATTGGCATGGCGTGACGCCTTTTGACATCGAGACCGGCCGTCCCAAGAACTTGCACCCCGGTTTCATTTCCTGGAGCCATTTCATCGCCGACCTCACCGTGGAGATCATGGGGGAGAAGAAGGAGAGCCACCTCGTCGTCCCGGCGACGGCGAAGGGCAGTGGCTTGGAGAAAGCCTTCGCTTCCTATCCCGAACGCTGCCACGACGTCGGCATCGCCGAAGAGCACGCGGCCACCCTCTGCGGTGCCCTCGCGGTCAACGGCATCCACCCGATTCTTTCGATCTACTCGACCTTTTTGCAGCGTGCCTATGACGAAATCAGCCATGATTGCGCCCGCATGAAAGTCGACATGACCATCCTCATCGACCGCGCCGGATTCGTCGGCGGCAACGGCGACACCCATCAAGGCATTTATGACGTCGCCTACCTCAAGTCCATCCCCAACGTCGTCATCACCATGCCTTCGACCAAGGCCATCGCCAGGGCGCTCTATTTCCAATCCTTCGACCATCATGGCGTCTTCGCCATCCGTTTCCCCAGGGAAATGGTCCGCGACTCCGAGGAATCCACCGGGGCCTACCTGCCGTATATGCGTTGGCGTTATGAGGAGAATTCCACCTCCAAGCACCTCGCGATCATCGCCGTCGGCCCGCGGGAAAAAGAGATCCTCGAACTCGCCAAAAAGCGCTTCCTCGATGCAGAAATCATCGATCCCGTCTACCTTTTCCCGCTGCAGAAAGACAACATCATCCCGTTGCTCTCCTATGAGAACATCCTCATCTACGATTCCTATGGCACCAAGGAAGGGTTCGCCGATAGTTTGCTCGCCGCTTTGGCGGAATACGGCTATCGGGGCAATGTCCTTTCTCGCGCCATCCCGAATGTCTTCGTTCAACATGCGAAGAAGGACGAGCAGCTCTCCGAGTTCGGCTTATTGCCGCAACAAGTGATCCACGAGGCGGAGACGATTCTCGCCAAAGCGAAAAAGAAGAAGTAAAACGAAATTTCCAGCCCTCGTTTGAGGGCTTTTTTGATGACGCTTAACATAACGCGCATATAATAAAGCCATGTCCAAGGTCATCATGCACATCGATCTCAATGCCTTTTTCGTGACCTGCGAGACGATGCGCGACCCTAGCCTCAAAGGAAAACCGGTCATCGTGGGGCATGCGGGGAGGAGTGGGATCGTGTCGACTTGCTCCTACGAAGCCCGCGCTTTCGGCGTCCATTCCGGCCAACCGACTTTCCAAGCACTGAAGCTTTGTCCCGATGCAATCATCGTCGAACCTCATTTTCATGACTACGAAGTCTATTCCCGTTCGTTCTTTTCCTATGTGAGGCGATACACCCAAACCATCGAGGTCGCCTCGATCGACGAGTGCTATGCGGACATGACCAAGGCCCTAAGCGGGGTGAAAGACGTGGTCGCCTATCTAAGGAAAATGCAGTTCGATCTAAAGAATGAGACCGGGTTATCCTGCAGCATCGGCATCGCGCCGACCAAGTGGCTCGCCAAGATGGCCAGCGACATGAAAAAACCGATGGGACTCGTCTTTTTGCGGCGACGCGACATCCCGAAGATCCTCTATCCGATGCCCATCGAATCCTTTTGGGGCATCGGCAAGAAGACCGCCCCGTATCTCCGTTCCGTCGGCATCGACACCATCGGCGATTTGGCCAAAGCCACCGAGCGTGACGACCCTTTGCTCCAACGGGAACTCGGCAAGTTTTATTCGACCGTCAAAGATTGGGTCGCGGGCAGGGGATCGGACATCGTAAACACCGAGGAGTGGGATCCGAAATCCGTCGGCGTCAGCGAGACGTTGATGTACGACTCCAAAGGCTATGCCGAGATCCAAAAGACCTTGCACGACATCTGCCTCGAAGTCTCACGTCGGGCCAAAAAGGAAGGCAAAGTGGGACGCGGGGTCACCCTTCACGTCAAAGACACCGCCTTCAAACTCCATAGCAAGGCCTCGACCTTCGACGCACCGACCGATGACCCAGAGACCCTCTTTTCGCGCGTCAGCGCCCTTTATAAGGCGAACTACGAGGACATGGAGGTCCGCCTCATCGGGGTCACGCTGGAAAAACTCGGCGTCTTGGCTCATGAGGAAGTCCAGATGAGCCTATGGAACTACGAGCAATACGAAGAGATGGATAAGACCAAACTATTGATCGCCGAACTTAACCGCAAACTCGATAAGCCGTCCATCATCCGCGGATCCGAGGCGAAGAAAGGGAAAAAAGATGCGTGAACTCACCTTGACCGACGCGATCGACGATTATCTCCAATACCTGATGGTGGAACGCGGTTTGACCCGGGTCACCATCGAGGATTACCACAGCGACCTGAAGCTCTTCCTTTCCTATTTCCCCCAAAAGAAGACGACCGCCGATCTCCTCTCGAGCGACATCTATGACTTCACCCTCAAAGAAGGGGAGAACGAACGCGCCCCCGCGACCGTTGCTCGGCGCATCAGCACCCTCTATAACTTCTATTACTTCCTCGCCAGGGAAGGCTATATCGCTTCCCCCGGCGACCATGTCGATCGCCCCAAGCAAGCCAAGCATCTCCCGACCGTCCTTTCCGTCACCGAGGTCGAGGAGCTCTTGGACCAGCCCGACGTCAAAACCGAGTCGGGGGCCAGGGACAAAGCGATGCTCGAGACGATGTACGCTTCCGGATTACGCGTCAGCGAACTATGCGCCCTAAAACTCAAGGACGTCCATTTTCCCGCCCGCACCATCATCGTAAGCCGCGGCAAAGGACAGAAGGCGCGCGTCGTGCCGGTTTCGCCCTTCGCCCTAGAATGGCTCAAGCATTACGTGGAGAAATACCGCAAGGCCAATCCGGGCAGCAAGAGTCAGTATCTCTTCCTTAACCTCCAAGGCGCCCCGGTGACGCGGCAATACTTCTTCATGGCGGTCAAGCGTTACGCCCTAGAGGCGGGGCTACGCCAGGCGTCCATGATCTCGCCGCACACCTTGCGCCATTGCTTTGCCACCCATCTTCTCGAAAGCGGGGCGGAGCTAAGGGCGGTGCAGGAAATGCTTGGCCATGCCCACCTTTCGACCACCCAGATCTACACCCATGTTTCCTCCCGGCGCATCTATGAGGCATATCAAGCCTACGCGCGGAGGAAATAATGCGTATAATGTACCGTTACGGAGGTTAACCACCATGTCCAAACCCCTCAAATTCAAACGCATCTTCCTGATCGTCGCCGATAGCGCGGGCGTCGGCGAGGAACCAGACGCCGATAAATTCGGCGACGTCGGTTCCAACACCTTTGCCCACGCGGCTGAATCCGTCGGCGGGCTCAATGTCCCCGTCATGGAATCGATGGGCTTAGGCGAGCTCACCGACATCATGGGCGTCAAACCCATCCACGACCATCCCCATGCCTTCTCTCTTCGCTTGCGCGAGACCAGCAACGGCAAAGACACCATGACCGGCCACTGGGAGATGATGGGCGTCAACACCAAGACCCCGTTCCAGACCTTCACCGACACCGGCTTCCCGAAAGAACTCATGGACGAACTCTCCAAGCGGACCGGCCATAAACTAATCGGCAATTATTCCGCCTCGGGCACCGAGATCCTCAAGGAACTCGGCGAGGAGCAGATGAGGGACAATTCCTTAATCGTCTATACCTCCGCCGATAGCGTCCTCCAGATCGCCGCCCACGAGGAAGTCACGGGCTTACAGGAACTCTATCGCTGCTGCGAGATCGCCCGCGAGCTCTGCATGAAACCCGAATGGAAAGTGGGCCGCGTCATCGCCCGTCCTTACGTCGGCACCAACAAAGACGACTTCAAACGCATCACCGGCGACCGTCACGACTATGCCCTTAGCCCCTCGGAACCGACCGACATGGACACGTTAAAGGAAAATGGATACATGGTTTCCTGCGTCGGCAAGATCAGCGACATCTTCAATATGGCCGGTGTCGTCAAGACCGTCCACACCGTCTCCAACGAGGATGGCATGGATAAGACCATCGAACAGCTCAAGAACGAGGATTGGGAAGGCCTATGCTTCGTCAACCTCGTCGAATTCGATTCGGAATACGGCCATCGCCGCAACCCGGTCGGCTACGCGCGTTGCCTTGAGGCCCTCGATAAGCGCCTCGCCGAGTTCATCCAGAACATGAAAGAGGACGACCTCCTCATGGTCACCGCCGACCACGGCAACGACCCGACCTTCAAAGGCACCGACCATACGCGCGAGAAAGTGCCGCTGCTCATGTATTCGCCCTCGATCAAAAACGGCAAATACCTCGAGGAGCGCGCGACCTTCGCCGACATGGGTGCCTCGATCCTCAAGAACTTCAACCTGAAAAAGCGCGAGTCGCTGCTCGGCGAACCGATCGACGAACTCTTCGCATGACCTAACGCCCTGGTTTCCAGGGCTTTTTCATCGCGCGACGCGCAAGGCTTTTTTGGTCCAATAGGCGAGAAGATCGAACAACAACACGATGACGATCGCGATAAGGGCGATGGCGAATACGGGGGTGAGGTCGCTCGGATCTAGGTTGCGGTAGACCCGTATCGCACCGCCTAGTCCCGGACTTGTCATGCCGGCGACGATCTCCGCCATGATGGAAGTCTTGAAGGAGAGGGCAAAGCTCGAGACGACGCCAAGGACGAAGTAGGGGATGGAAAGCGGGATTTTGATGCGGACGAGTCTTTTTAGCCGCGACGCCCCGTCGACTCGTGAGGCGTAGACCAATTGCCGCGGCACGGCGTTATAGCCGGCGACGACGGCCTCGTAAAGGATGGGGAAGGCCAATAGCCCGACGATCCATATCGGGGCGCGCGAGGTACCGGACAACATCAAGAAAAGGAAGACAAAGGCGGCGGTCGGCGCGCTTTTGAAGACGAGGATGAGCGGTTTGAAGAAACGTTGAAGGTAGGGAAACTCACCCGCGAAGGAACCAAGCAGCAACGCTAAGGCGAAGGCGATCGCGAACCCTTCGAGGGTACGAAGCAACGTCATGCCGAGGCATTGGTAGATGTAGGATGACGAGAGTAATTCGCCGGTGACGCGAAAGGTGTCGATGGGCGAAGGGAAAATGAGGTTGCCCGGGCCTTGGCTAAGCGAGATGAAAAGCCATAGCAGGAAGACCAGGGCCAAACCGGCGGTGTAGACGAAACTATTACTTGTAATAAATCTCTTCATTCAGATCGGTGAGGCCGAAGAGGGCGACGAAGTTCTCGACCGCTTGGCGGATCGAATAGGCGGTCTCATAACCGAGGCCGAGGCGGTTACCGCCTTTCATCATCTTCTTGACCATCGCTAGAGGGGCGTTGAATTTGGCTTTGACGTCGTCTTCGCTCACGCCTTCAAGGGCGGTGTCGAGGACGTCGGCGTTGTCACGAAGGCCATTCACGTCATTAGAGACGTTTCCAAGGAAGGCGTTGACCTTTGCCTTATCGGCAGAGTTATTGACGAAGATTGAGGCTTGGGTGATCTTCATGCCGCCGGATTTCTCGGCGAACACGGTTTGGAGGTTAGCGTATTCCTTAGCGGATGCGTTCTTGCTAAGGGCCGTGGCCAAAGCGGGTTCGGCCATGAGGACATATTCGACGTCGGCGTTATCGTCATGGATGTTCTTACCCGAGATCAAGGCTTGGGCGGCGTCGCTGGCGGCGTCGACGTAATGGACGTTGGCAAGCGAGTCGTAGCAATATTTCAGAATACGGTCGGGGACGTTATTTTGCTGGAAAGCGACGACGTAATCGTCGTTATCGAGGGTGTCGTTATCGTCTTTGCCAGTGGAGGCGAGATAGAAGTTACCAAAGGTAAGGGTGGCCGCGATCTTGAACGGCGCCTTTTTGTTTTTGATGGCGGCGATGCCGGCGTTGGTGGGGGCGACGACGATATCTTTGGCACTGCCTTCGCTTAGATAAGCGACGACGTTGGCGGGGTTGGCGTTGATCTCGAGGGCCGCGCCGCCGTCTTTGACATAGTTATAGAAGGCGATGGCGGGGGCGCCGGCGGGGCAAGCGACGTTTAGTTCGAGGGTTCTTGGGGAGGAAGAGCCGCAAGAAGCGAGCATCGCGACGGTGGAGAGGATGAAGAGTGATTTGGATTTCATGGTGATAGGGTTCCTTATTAGTGCATTGCATATCATAGATATACAAGGCAAAATAATGCGTGATTCAAATCACACTTATGACTTTATTATCCTTATTAAAGAAACAAGAGGGCATAAAGCCCCAAATACTGCCTTTGAGAAAGGGCGACATCCTTTGTCACGAAGGAGAGGTCTGCCATGGCGTATACCTAGTCCTCAAGGGAGCCGTAAAGATTTCCTCCTATGCGTTAAACGGCGAGGAAATCATCTATAACTACGTCGAGGAAGGCGGAATCTTCGGGAACAATTTGGTCTTCGCGAGCGATCCGTCGTTCCGCGGGAACGTCATCGCGGCCAAAGTAGGGGAAATCGTCTTCATTTCGAAGGATCAATTGGTTCATTTATTACAGTCAGACGAGGAATTCCTAAAGGAATATCTCCGCCTTCAATCCGATTTTGGCAAAAACCTGAACGCGAAGCTGAAACTATTGTCGTTTTCCCTGGCGGAGGATCGCCTTGTCTTTTATTTGCAGCAGCAAGGGAAGTCAGTGGCGTTTGGGCGCGTATCTGCGTTAGCGGAATCTTTGTTCATAAAGCGTGAGACGCTATCCAGGTTGCTTCATCGCATGGAAGCCGAGGGCAAAATCAAATTGTCCAAAGGCAGGATCGAGTACCTAGGAAACTAAGGCAAGCGGTCCAAAAGAACAAAATCTAAAATCGATTAATTGTTCGGCACCGAACTATTTAATCGTTGGTGGGTTCCATATAGATGAGATCCAGGGAAAAGCTCCCGATAGGATTTCCGGAGCTGCAGAACGCAGCCGGAGGACGGATCAAACTGCGCGGGGATGAGCTGCGGGAACCCGGAGGAGATGGGAGAACCCGCGCGGAAAGACAATGGAATAATTGATGCGATGTGGAATCATTAGTTGACGAAATACATAATGATTTGATTTAAGCGAGACAAAAACATAATCACCGTTGATTGTCCAAACAGTCGGCGGGATTTTAAGAAAAATAAGCAAAAATATGTTTAGTAGATTTTCAGTAGTTCAAATTTGTGAACAGATTTTCCGCATTTTTGGAGCGCAAATTTTATAAACAATAAATATTAATTCATAAAAATACGCATTTTATCGGCTTTTTTACATCTTTTACTTAACATAATGGACATTATGCGAAGTTAAGTATTTCGAGGCAATTCGTTTGAAATTCAAAACTACTAAAATTCACGTCATTAGAATTCCGTGGCTGCTTCCACCGCTATTGAATGTCTTTTTGATACTCGCGATAGGTTCGGGATCTGAATAGATTTATTATTGACGTTTTTCTACGGACAGTATTTGTTAGTGGATCACGCTACTTCCCCTACTTTTTCTTCTATTCCGAATATGGATAAAGAAAGTTTTCCTCCTCGGGGACTAAGGTAGAAAAAGGCCTCAAGCCTCTGACGAGCTTGAGGTCCAAACCACTACCATAATTTAGCATTATGGGCTCGTCCCTCGCAAGCCGGGCAAGCGAGGGGCTTGCTGGGACATATTAGCATATCGAGAAAGTTTTTGAGCAAATTCGCGTTTTCGACGGGTATATGTCGGTGAAGAGACATAGGAGGATTCTTATGCTCTCTATCCCAAATGGTGGTCTACCCGGCCCGGCCACCGAGGAAAGGAAGACTCATGCTCAAGGCCCTAATCGTGCTGATGATGCTCATGCTGATCTACCTCCTCCTCGGAGACTAAGGTAGAAAAAGGCCTCAAGCCCCTAGTGAGCTTGAGGTCAAACACCTATCCATAATATAGCATTATGGGCTCGTCCCTCGCAAGCCGGGCATAGGCGAGGGACTTGTTGGGAAAAGCCTAGCTGGCTTTCTTCGCAATCTTTTCCAAGAGGCTTTCTAGGTCGACCATTCTTCTGTTGCCGGGCAGCATCAAGTGGACGATGACTTCTTCGCCTTGGACGATGACCCAACCGGAATCGGGCTCCCCTTCCTTGACGGTGACGGGGACGCCGCCTTTCTCTAACGCGTCTTCGAGATGCCCCTGAATCGCCCCGAGCATTCTGGGGTTGCCGCAGGTACCGATGATTACATAACTTGCGAAGGGCGATGTCTCATGAACATCGATGGAGGTCACGTCCTCCACTTTGTGTTCTCCTAATGCGTCGAGGATGAGCTTGAGTTCGTTCTTGGCGTCCATTCTTATTCGTCTTCTCCTAAATATAAGTCAAAGCATTGCTTGGTCGATTCGTTGTCGACGGTGTAACCACGGGAAAACAGATATTCCTTATTGGCTTTGAGCACGGCCATGAAGCCGACGTAGTAATTCCGGTAGCAGGCGTTCATCAAGCGTCTGGAATCAAACCCGCGCGTGGGTTCGATTTTATCGGAGGCATAGATGATCTTGGATAGCGGCGCCATATGGGCCCTGCCGGTCGCGTGGAAGCAAATCGCGTCGAGGATGGCGGAATCCTTGATCCCGAAGATCGTCTCGGCGAGGAAGGCGCCGACGAATTGGTGATAGGTCCATTTGGGATAGGAGACGTATTCGGGGAAGCGATCCTTCATGATCTTCATCGTGGTCTCTTCGTCCATCTCCTTGCCACAATCGTGGAGCAAACCGGCGATATATGCTTTGCGGTAATCCTCCACTTTGTTCTTCGCGGCGATGGCGAAGGCCAGGTTCGCCACGGAAACGCTATGAAGGAGGCGGCGCTCCGAAACAAGGGAGCGGAGCTTGGACATGTAATAGATGCCGTTGCTCTCGATATAGTCGCGCACCGCCAAAGGCACATCCACGTCCTGGAGGTTGCGCACCTTGGTCGAGCTGACCGGACCGGAGCCTTCGTAAGGGAGGCGCATCATGTTGAAGGATTGAAGAACCTTATCGTCGATCTCGACGTCGGGTCGAGACACATATAAAGGCGTCGCGAGCTGGCAGATCTTCTCGGGATCTTTCCAATTGGGGAAGGAATTGACCTGATCGGCGCCGATGAGGAGATATAGCTTGGTGTTCTTATGGGTCAAAGCCATATGGCGGACCAAGTCGATGGTGTAATTGGTGTCCGCCTTGCCCTTCATCTCGAACAAATCGATGGAGAAGGCGGGAGAGCCATCGCGCTTCAAGGCGAGCTGGAGCATTTCGAGGCGTTGCTTCGGCGTGGCTTCCGGGGTCTTCCACCTCGGTGTCTTCGACGGCACGAAAACGACGTCCGCATTCAAAATCATGCTCGCCGCACGGGCGATGCGAAGATGGCCGTTATGGATGGGATCGAACGATCCGCCGTAGATGACGATGGACTCCATGCGCTTCCTCAGATTTCGATTTTCGGATCTTTGACGCTGCGGCGATAAAGGACGATGACGCGTCCGATTATCTGCACGGTCTGGGCGCCGAGACGGCTTTCGAGCACGCCGGCGATTTCCTTAGGCGTGGCGGCGCAGGATTGGAGCAGCCCCACTTTGATGAGCTCTTTGGCTTCCAAAGCCTTATCGACGGTCACCAAAAAATTCTCGTCGAGATCCGCTTTGCCTAATAGGTAGCGTTGAGAGATGCCGTTGGCGAGGCCTTTCAGTTTGGCTTTTTGCTTTGGGGTAAGGGTTTTGACGTAGGAGTTGATCATTTGATCTTGGCCCTCGTGGTGTAAATGGAGACGTTCTTGGGAATGAAGATACGCCAGGTTTGCTTCGCGCCCTCGAAACAAATCCAGCCTAAGCCGGCCACGCCGATGTCGCGCGGTCCTTCTTCCTCGACGGACAAATCGTAGGCGTCGAGGTCGCTTGGGCTCGTTACCTCGCGCGAAACGGGAACGGAGGCGCCCACCTGCGCTTTGCGGAAGAAAGTTTCCTCCGCCTTGGCGCTGCGAACCTTGACCACGGTGACGTCTTTGGCGAAATAGGCTTTGATCTCTTGCCGTTCGCCCTCGCGTAACTCAAAGCGCGCGACGCCGCCGACGAGGAGGCAATCGCCTTTCTCCATGACGAAGACGCGTGCCTTCACCGGGCAATCGGGCGTGACGGCGCGAATGCCATCCATATCGAGTTTGGAACCGATGGTGTTGTCGAGCGAGATACCGGGGGTCTCGTAGATGAAGGTCGAGGTATCGAGCGGTATTTGCATGATGCGCAGGTTGGTGCCCGGGTAGTTCGCGCTGGTGATGACGCGATTGCTCTGGTTCCGATAAGAATGGAGGAACGAGGAAATCAGCTGGGTCTTTCCACTGCCGGTCGCGCCGATGATATAGACGTCGTGACGTTTCCTACGCGATTCGATCTCATCGATGATCTGGGCGGAATCGCCTAAGGACGTAAGTGAGGTCAAGATGACGTCGTCGCGGGTGCATTTCAAACGGGCGTTGCGGCAACGGTGCGCCACATACTCGCGCAAGAGGTCGTCCGAGAACGACTTCGGGAGAAGGTCGCGCTTGTTCGCGATGATGAGAAGGTTCAGCCCCTCGATGATCTCAGTGACCTCGGGGACGAAGGAATTCTCAAAAGAGAATAGGTCGATGACGTAGACGATTAAGGCGTCGCTAGCCTCGGCATCTTGCATCATCGAGAGGAATTCCTCCGAAACCTTCGGGGTACGGGGGACGAAGTTGTAACGGGATTCGTCAAAGCACTTGTTGCAGAACAAAACGCGGGCGGAGGTCATCTCCAAGACGGATGGGTCGATGTATCCTGGGGCGAATTTGTCGTCTCCCTGGAGGATGACGCCGCAGTTATGGCAGCGTCGAACGATGTTAAGCTTGCTCATTGAGGATCTCCTTCCAATGTGGCGCTAATTTGCGTTTGAATATCTTCTCTCGTTTCGGTTTATCAAAGATACGGTTGAATTTGGTCCATGGCGGCTCTTGGGGGTCGAGCGGCTCGGTCAGGATCACGCGGATACCCGCGCCGTTAGCGGCTTTGACGTCGGTTTGGATTTGATCCCCGATGAGCACGACTTCGTTTTTCTCGAGTTTCTCTTCGGCGAGGAACTTCTTTAACGGCCCGGAAAAGGGTTTGCGCATGAAGCAACGGCACTCGACGCCGAGCTTTTCCGCGTAGCGGCGCACGCGCTTGCCGGAATTGTTGGACAGGATGACGATGCGAAGGCCCAAGGCGATGAGGCTTTCTTTCCATTCGATCGTGCGTTTGGTGGGATCGCTGACCGTATAGGGATCGAGGGTGTTATCCAAGTCCACCAGGACGGTCGTGATGCCGAGGGAAGGATAAAAAGAAGGCTCGATTTCAAAGATCGAGTTTGCGAGTGCAAACGGCCTGTTCCGATGTCTCATAGCCTAATCATACGCGCTTTGACGCGCACATGCCCATAAAAAATGGCGTGGGCACGAACATTTCTTCGAATTTGCCGGCACACCGCCCCGCTTATTTCGCCATCGGCAAGAGAACTCATAACGGGAAAATCAGATTACTTTGAGCGAGGTTTCATTGAGGCATGAAAAAGAAGATAATAAAAAACTGACAAAAGACCAAAAAACTACTAATCCAATATAATCTATTACAAAGTAATAGGAATTAACTAGAAATCATCGTCTCCAAAGATGGAGATTTGTTCGAATTTTTCGGCGGGCTGATCATCCTCGCGCTTGAGGATTTCGACGGGTTCTTCGCTAGAAGCCTTCTCTTCGACGGCCTCGGCTGCTTCCACGACCGGCGGAGCGAAGGCTTCGATGCTGGAATCGATGTAATCGTTATCCGCGCGGAAGATGGTCGCGATATTGTCTTTCTTCGGCCATTTGTCGTCCTTCTTCGCGTAACGTTCCATCGGGGTGAGGTTGAGGTCACCAAAGGTGACTTCCTTGTTTTGACCTGAAGCGAGGACACTGATGAAGGTGATCGGAGCCTCCTTATCCCCCGCTTTCGCGACATAGATGAGACGATGCGGCTCAGACTTGAAGGTACGGAAAATGACGGTCGTGCGCGCCATGCGCTCGCTCACGTCGATATTGGTGGAAGAGAATACGCGCGTATGACCGAGGTTGGTGATCATTAAGATTTTGGCCTTCTCCTCGGGATTGATGGAGACAAGGCCCGCGATCGGCGCGCCGTGGAAATTGCCGGCTTTGACGCCGCTAGAAGAGGTCGAGGACAGGGCGATGCCGTTTTCGTTATAACGGACGGCTAGTCCATTCTCGCTGAAGACGATGATGTCGCTATTGCCCGAAGTGAGCTCCGCGTCCACCACTTCGTCGTCCGAAAGCAATTTCATCGCGCGGATCGGGCGATTGAAACGGGTGACGGGGTAGACGGAAAGCTGAGATCTCTTGATCTGACCCTTCTTAGAGACGAGGACCATGTTGAGGTCGCTACGGAAATCATGGACCGCGTAGCCGCGGATGATTTTCTCTTCGGGATCGAGGGAAATGGCATAGTTGACATGCATGCCTTCCTCGAGCCATTTGTTGGCTTTAAGGAGGTGGACGGGCACATAGAGATAGTTGCCTTTGGAGGTGAACATCAGCATGTGGTCGACCGAATCGGCTTGACCGTTATAGATGAGAGTATCCCCTGCTTTTAGTCCCGGCAAAGCGCCGTTTTGTCCACCAGACCCCTTCCAGGACGCGAGGGAGGAACGCTTGACGTAGCCATCGCGGGAGACGGAGACCATGACGGTTTCCTTCGCGACGAGTTCACGGGCGTCGAAGGCCTTGTTCGCGTCGTCGGCGTCCTCGATGGAGGTACGGCGGTCGTCGCCATAGGTCTTCGCGATGGCGCGAAGGTCGGCGATGATGACGTCGTCGAGCGCTTCGGCGGAAGACAAAATATGGCGTAGGTTGGCGATTTCCTTGGTCAAGGTGTCGCGTTCTTGCTCGATGACCGAGACGTCGAAATGGGACAACTTATAAAGCGGCATCATGACGATGGCTTCGGCTTGTTCGGGAGTAAAACCAAAGCGATTCTGAAGGTTGACCTTGGAATCGGCTTTGTCCTTCGAGGCACGAATGATATGGATGACCTCATCGATGATGGAGGAGGCTTTGATCAAACCCTCGACGATGCTCAAACGGGCGAGGTCTTTCTCCAAATCGAATTTGGACCTACGGGTGATGACGTCGACCTGGTGGGCGATGTAGGTGTCGCAATAGGAAAGCAGGTTCAACGTCTGAGGGCGACCGTCGACGATCGCGACCATGTTCGCGGAGTAAGAACTCGTTAACGCGGTCTTTTGGTTGAGATAGGCTAAGATCGGTTCCGGCTTATAGCCAGACTTGATGTCGATGGCGATGCGCAAACCGGTTTTGTCGGTCTCATCGCGGACTTCCTCGATGCCGGGTAACGTCTTGTCGTGACGAAGCTTGTCGATGGAATAGACGAGGGCGGATTTGTTCACGCCATAAGGGATTTCGGTGACGATGATCTGTTGACCGCCGTCCTCACGGGTGACGATTTCGGTGCGGGAGGCGATCTCGATGCGACCCCTGCCCGTCAAATAGATGTCGGATAATCCTTGGGAACGGTAAAGGATGCCGCCGGTCGGGAAATCCGGTCCGGGGACGAAGCGCATCAACGTCTCGATCGGGCAAGAGGGATGCTGGATACGATAGATGACGGCTTGGATCACCTCGCGCAGGTTATGCGGTGGGATCTCAGTCGCCATACCGACGGCGATGCCGGACGCGCCGTTGACGAGCATGTTCGGGAAACGGGAAGTCAAAACAGTCGGTTCGAACGAATTGTCGTCGAAGGTCAAAGCCATGTCGACCGTGTCTTTGTCCAAATCGCGGACCAATTCTTGGCTCACGGCCGCCAAGCGGGCTTCGGTATAACGGTAGGCCGCGGGGCCATCGCCATCCATGGAGCCGTTGTTTCCTTGGAAGTTGACCAAGGGCAAGCGAACGCGCCAAGTCTGGGACATACGGACGAGGGCTTCGTAGATCGAAGAGTCGCCGTGCGGGTGGTAATTACCCATGACCTCACCGACGATATGGGCACATTTTTTGGTGGGCTTATCGATGGTGTTGCCCGTTTTGTACATCGCATAGATGATGCGGCGCTGTACCGGCTTCATGCCATCGCGGGCATCGGGGATGGCGCGGTCTTGGATGACGTCTTTGGCGTAGATGTCAAAGCGGTCGCCCATGAGTTCGTCGAGCGTCGCGGGGTTGATCGTTTCGGGGATTTCCTCGACAATGGGTTTTTTCTTAGCCATTCTTCGAGACCTCCTTTATGAAGCGATCGAGTTCATTGAACTTGATGTTTTGTTCGATCCATTCGCGGCGTTGGGAGGCGTCGTTGCCCATGAGGACGGAGATGCGCTTCTCCACGACCAAAGGATCCTCGATGCGGACCTGGAGCAACTGCCTGGTGGCTTTGTTCATGGTGGTCGCCGCGAGCTGATCGGCGTTCATTTCGCCTAAGCCTTTATAACGGTTGATGCCGTAGCCCGGGCCGATTTTCTTCTTGGCTTCTTCCAAGGAAGCGTCGTCCCAAGCGTAGATGAATTTATGCGAAGGATCGGACTTTTTGTAAACGCGGTAAAGCGGCGGACAAGCGATATAGACCATACCGTTGGTGATGAGGGGCTTCATGTAGTTATAGAAGAACGTCAAAAGCAGGATCTGGATGTGGGCGCCGTCGGTATCGGCGTCGGTCATGATGATGATCTTGCCGTAATGGGAATCCTCGACGTCAAAGTTGGCGCCTACCCCTGCCCCGATGGTTTGGATGATGGTCGCGAACTCGGTGTTTTGGAGCATGCGTTCCATGGTGACGTTATCGGTGTTGAGCGGTTTTCCACGAAGCGGAAGAATCGCCTGATGCAGTCGATCGCGCCCCGTTTTGGCGGAGCCGCCTGCCGAATCGCCCTCGACGATGAAGAGCTCGTTGTTCTTATAGTCTTTGGATTGGGCTGAGGCGAGTTTGTCCGAGATGATCGCGTCGACTTTCTTCTGTTTGCCGGTACGCGCGGCTTCCTTGGCTTTGCGGGCGGCTTCGCGGGCTTGCTTCGAAGCCTGGCATTTGCGAATCAAATCGACCGCGAACTCCTTATGCTCCGACATATAGTGGAGCAAATTCGTATAAACGAATTCGGTGATGAGCGGCAAAAGCTCGGGCGAAGTGAGCTTTTGCTTCGTCTGGGATTCGTATAGGGCGAGTTTTTCAGGGACTTTGACGGAGACGACGGAGGTCAAACCTTCGCGGATGTCATTGCCGTCGAGCTTCTGGTTCTCGCGGATCACTTCGTTTTGGATGGCCCAGTCGTTGACGGCCTTGGTGATGCCGGTGCGCAGACCGGTTTCGTGGGTGCCGCCATCGTGGGTGCGGACCGCGTTCGCGTAAGAATAGACGTTCTCGTTGTAATCCTTGGAGCACCACTGCATCGCGACCTCCATCTTCACGGACGAGGATTCGTCGATGAAATGGACGATTTCGCCGATGGGTTCTTTGTTTTGGTTGAGGATGCCCACATATTCGGCTAGCCCGGATTCGTAATGGAACTCCTCGGTCTTCTTGATGCGTTCGTCGATGAGGACGAAAGTGACGTTTTTAAGAAGGAACGCCTCCTCCTGCAAGTGACTCGCGACCGTGTCCCACTTGAAGTCGGTGGTCGAGAAAAGCGAGGCGTCGGGTAGGAAACGGACCAAAGTGCCGCGCTTCCTGGTGGGACCGAGTTTCTCTAAGGGAACGGCCAAGTGACCGCCGTTTTCAAAACGGATGTGGCTGATCTCCCCATCGCGGAAGACGGTGATATCGACCCATGAGGAAAGGGCGTTGACGACCGTGGCGCCGACGCCATGGAGGCCGGCGCTGGTTTGGTAGGCCTTATCGGAGAATTTGCCACCGGAATGGAGCTTGGTGTAGATGATTTGGATGGCGGGCAAACCGGTTTGTTTATGAATGTCGACCGGGATGCCGCGGCCATCGTCTTCGACGGAACAGGATCCGTCTTTATGCAGCGTGACGGTGATTTTCGAGCCATAGCCGTTCGCGGCTTCGTCGACGCCGTTGTCGACGATCTCCCAAATGAGATGGTGAAGACCGCCACTGTTTGTGGCGCCGATATACATGCCGGGACGCTTACGAATACCTTCGAGTTCAGGCAAAAGTTCGATGTTGTCCGCGGTGTAATTGGACTCGCGAATGGTGTTTTCTGGCATATAGTTCGTCAGTCTAAAGACTGCGAGTATTATAGAACAACAAATAAAGCAAAATCACGCACCAATCGCAAATTTTCCGCCAACTGACTGACTATTTACTTTGTAAATAATGGTTGTGACGATTCCTTTGTTTCGCTAGGCGAATATAAGGTTGGCATTCGCCTTTATTCCCCTTACAATATCCTCGTTGCCAGAGGACATGCTATGAATATTTACTTAGTAAATATATTGGTCGCGGTGATCGTCGCCGTCGTCTCTTTCTTTTTCGGGTCGATCCCCACTGCCGTCATCATCGGCAAAGTTTTTTTCCATAAAGACCCCCGCGATTACGGCTCCAAAAACGCCGGCGGCACCAATTCCGCCCGTGTGTTCGGCAAAAAGATCGGCGTGCTCGTCATCGTCCTCGACATGATCAAGACCATCATCCCCTTCTACGTCACCTGGGCGGTCCTCACTTATTCGGGCTTAAACGGTTACATGCATTGGGACAACGGATATGACGCCAGCGCCCTCTATTATTGGGGAGCGCCACTTTTCTGCGCCTTTGGCCATTGCTATAGTCCCTTCCTCCGCTTCAAAGGCGGCAAAGCCGTGGCTTGCTTCATGGGCATCAACGTCCTGACTTCGTGGATTGAGTTCTGCCTTTGCGGCTTCACCTACCTCGGCGTCGCCAAGAAATCCAAATACATCTCCCTCTCTTCCATCGTTGGGGCGATCGTCGGCAGCCTCGTCGCTTGGGTCGTTGCCATCATCGCCGTGACGGTTCCTTGGAATCCACACATCTTGACTTGGCTCATCACCATCGACGAAGCCCCCTTCCTCGGCATCGAGTTCGCAATCGTCAATACAATCATGGGTATCCTGCTGATTGTCCGCCACCGAAGCAACATCCAAAGACTTCGCGCGGGCACGGAAGGAATCAATCCATTCTCCAAGGAATATTCTAGTAAATAATTAGTAGATTTTCCCCGTTGTTGAAAGTCCTGCGAAATCCGCGGGACTTTTCATTTTCTTTCGATTGTGCCTTTGTTTATTATTGACAAAAATTTTGACATGTTGTTTTTGCCTCTATTTATCCGCAAAAAGAACTGAGCGGATTTTTATAAGGTCTATAGACCCCTACTTCTTGCGATTTCCGTCGCTTTAGCCATCGGTGTTCATGTCGACGTGAATTCAGGTGCTTACATGTTTGAAATTTCGTCAATAAAAAAGCCTTGGCTGGCTTTGCCAAGGCTTTGGGTTTTGTTTGCCTTACTCGACGGCGAGGACGAAGGGATAGATGGTCTGATGCCCTTCCACTTCGATGAAGTCCATCAAGGGGTATTCCTCTTGGACGGCCTTGCGTAACGCGGCGCGATCCTCGTCTTTCGCGTCTTCGCCATAGAAGACGGTGATGATGGAACGTCCGTCGATGTCCTCGATTGAGCGCAGGAGCTTCATCGTGCAGCCAAGAAGCGTCTTGTCGACCGAACACATCTTGCCCTTGGAGATGCCGATATAATCGCCCTGCTCCACCTTGAGGCCGTTATTGACCGAATCGCGGACAGCGATGCTTACCTCGGCTGAAACGGTGCCCTCGATCTGCTCTTTGATGAGCTCGAGGTTGCGTTCCAAGGTCTGATTCTCCAAATCGACCATGCCGAGGGCACTATAGCACTCGATGACCGACTTGGTCTCGATGACGATGACATTGACGCCAGCGACCATCTCCGCGGCTTGTTTGGCCGTGAGGATGACGTTGCCGTTATTGGGGAAGACGATGACGTTCTCCGCGTTGCAATTCTCGATGGCGTGGACGAAATCCTCCGCCGAGGGGTTCATCGTCTGACCGCCTTTGACGATCTGGTTGACGCCCATTTCGAGGAAGAGCTCCGCCAAAGGGGCGCTGGAGGCCACGGCGACCATGGCCAAGGGCTTCTTCGTCTGTTCCTCCTCAAGTTCTTTGAGAAGGACTTCCTGATGCTGGATGGACATGTTCTCCATCTTGAAGGTGACGAACTCGCCATAACGCTGGGCGTATTCGATGACTTTGCCCGGCGTCTTGGTGTGGACGTGGACTTTGACGATGCCGTTGTTCTCGACGGCGACGATGGAATCGCCAAGGGTCGAATAATAATCGATCATGTCCTGAAGAACAAAGTTCTTGGGACCTTCGCGATCGTTGAGCAACTGCATGATGAACTCGGTGCAATAGCCGTATTCGAGAACGCTGTCGGCGTTAAAAAGGATGTCCGCGTCGCCCGAGATGGCGTTGGAGGGTCCGTCGAAGAAGGAATCCTCGAGCTCTTCGCCCGTGAGGTGTTTATACATGCCCTCCATGATGGCGACGAGCCCCGCGCCGCCGCTATCGACGACGCCGGCTTCCTTAAGGACCGGCAAAAGATCGGGGGTCTTCTTCAAGGATGCGCGCATCTTGCGAAGCAAGGTGTGGAACAACTCCTCGAGGGAATGAAGCTCCTCGATGTGGTCGAGCGCGTAGGTGCAGCCTTCGCGCGCCACGGTGAGGATCGTGCCTTCGACCGGCTTGATGACGGCTTTGTAGGCTTTGTTGACGCCAGAGCGGAGGGCGGAGGCGACCTGGGTGAGGTTCGCACTCTCAAGCCCGGCGAATCCATCCGCCACCCCAGCGAAGAATTGGCTGAGGATGACGCCGGAATTGCCACGGGCGCCAAGAAGCATGCCAGAGGCAAGCTTGCTCGCGACGTCGCTTAAATCGTCCATGTTGGCTTTTTCCATCGCCTTGATGCCGCCGTTCATGGTGGCGGTCATGTTGGTTCCGGTGTCGCCGTCAGGGACGGGGAAAACGTTGAGATCGTTGATACTGACGTATTGTAGTTTGATGGCTTTGTATCCGTTTTGGACCATCGCCGCGAAAGAATTACCGCGTAAAGTCTCCATTGGATGGGTCCTTTCTGTTCCCGTCAACGACGGAGTTTATGGTTATTGGTTATTGGCGGCGACTTCTTTGCCGAAGACATAGACGCCGATGGTGCCCGGGCCGGTGGACGCGCCGACGATCGGACCGATGGGCCCGATGTAGATATTGACCCCGGGGGCGAGCTTTAGGATCTCGTCACGGACGAATTCGGCAGCTTTGATGGCGTCGGCATGGCCGATGAAGATGGTCTTTCCCGTGAGGTCTTCGCCCGCTTCGACGGCGGCCTTGGCGAGATAAAGAAGGGATTGCTTGGTGCCCTTGATCTTCTCGATGGCCAAGTTCTGTCCGAGGCGGTCGGAGATGAGGATCGGCTTCACGCCGAAGATGTTGCCAAAGAAGGCGCTGGTGGCGCTCACCCTGCCGGCGCGCTTGAGATAGAGCAAAGAATCGACGGTGGCGAACTGGTTGAACTTGAAGATGTTCAGGCTGAGCCAAGCCTCGATTTCGTCGAGGGTTTTGCCCTCTTTGCGCATCTTGGAGGCGATGATGGCCATCTCGCCTTGACCATAGCAAGAGATCTTGGAGTCGAAGACGACGATGCGGTTATTGGGGAATTCCTTGCGCAAGCCTAGCGCGACTTTCTCGCCCGCGAGGACGGAGGCGCTAAGTTTGCTGGAGCAGCCGATGTAAAGGATGTCGAAACCGTCCTTTAGCGCCGCAGTGAACTTCTCGACGAAGACATGGTCGGGAACCTGCGAGGTGAAGATGCGACGGCCTTCCCTCATGACGTCGTAGAACTGTTTGAGGGTGTAGCCTTGGTCATAATCGAGTGAGGCGATGACTTCCTTATCGTCGACGGTGACGACCATCGGGCAATAGTCGATGTCGTATTTGTCACGGAGATCTTTGGGAAGATCGCCGGTGGAATCGATGAAAATCTTGATTTTGTTCATTGTTGCTTTCCTGAATTAAAGGTTATTGCTGTTCTTCATGTTCTTCATGACGGCACGGATCTGCGCCTCAGAAGGCTTGCGACCCATGGACATGAACATGGCGCGGATCATCTTCTCGTTGATCGGCGGGTTCTTCTCGAGTTCGCGCTTGATGAGCTTGCGCGCACCGAAGAAACCGGCGACCGCTCCGAGGATAAGGGCGCCGATGACGAGGCCAAACCAGCCGCCGTCCCAGCTCATGAGGACCATCATTAGGCCCTCCCGTCGTACTTACCGGTCGCGGTGTCGACGGAGATCTTGTCGCCCTGGTTGATGAAGAGGGGGACGCGGAGCTTCATGCCGGACTCGAGGGTCGCGTCTTTGGAGCCACCGTTGGAAACGGTGTCGCCACGGACGCCCGGCTCGCATTCGATGACGGTCAGGACGACCTTCGCGGGAAGGGTGACGTCGAGGATTTCGCCCTCATAGGACATGATGGTGACTTCGGCGTTGGGGGCGAGGAAGGGAATGATGTCCTCATAGGTGGCCTTGGAAAGCTCGACCTGTTCGTAGGTGTTGCCGTCCATGAAGACGAGGGTCTCGCCGGAGTCATAGAGGTACTGCATGGTGGCCTTGTCGACGCGGATGTCTTCCACGCCATAGCCGGAGTTGCGGGCGAGCTCGGTGATCGCGCCGGTGCGAAGGTTCTTGACCTTGACCTTGGCGACCATCTTACGCATGGCGGTCTTGTTGAGCAGGATGTCGATGACGCGATAGAGGTTGTTCTCATCGATGAAGTAGTTTCCCGGACGGAGTTCGGTAACGTTGATCATAAGTTTTTTCTCCTTAAGTGAATTTACGCTTATTGCGCGTTGGCATTATACACCCTTACGCCCACGCGCGAAAGACAGATAAAAAAGCGCCGCGGCTAAGGCGGCGCATGGGTGGTTTTGGATCAGACCAAGAGGAAGCCGATGAAGTAGGCGATCGGCAAGGCGAAGCCACCGAGGAAGTCCCAGAAGAGCTGCCAGCTGAAGGGCGTGCCGGATTGGATGACGCCGACGAGGGCGATGACGACCGGGATGATGAGAATGATCGCCGAGAGGGCGAGCTTGAACGATTTCCTGCCCGCGATGCAGCCGATGAGGGCCGATAAGGCGGCGATGAGGAACAAAATCGCCCCGATGAAGGTCATCAACAGGTTGAGCGAGGGATCGTTCATGGCCCAGGTGATGGTCCAATGGATGCCGTTAAGGGAATTGATCGACTGAATGAGGTTCGGGATGCCGCGGACGGCCATGAGGACGCCCGTGATACCTAAGATGATGCGCCCGATGAGTTTCATGTTTTTTTACTCTTGGATATAGGCTTTGTAGGAAGTGACGCCGGTGAGGACCTCACCATCGATTTGGAGGCCGCAAGGACGGTCGAAGGAGACTTCGATGACCTTGCCCTGCTCGAGGTAGACGGACTTTTTCTTCTTCACGTGGGTGCCCTTGAAGAGCTTCGGGAAGAGGAGAAGGGTGCCGAGTTTGCCACGGCCATGAATGCAGGCGAGGGTGAGTTTTCCGCTATTGCGGACTTGTCCCGGGGCGATCATCATGCCACCGCCATAGAAGCGGCCGTTCATCGCCGAGGCGAGGTAGGCTTTCTTCATGACGATCGGCTCTTTGCCATCGATGACGATGGTCGCGGTCGGTGGGACATAGGGTCCCATGAGCAAGCCGATGGTGATGTTGCCGTAGTTGATGTTCTTTTCGCCCGCGGCCTTCATTTCCTCGGCCTTGACGCAGCATTCGCCGTCGATGCCGAAGCCGATGCCGTTGACGAAGCGGTACTTCTTGCCCTGGACCTCGACGATCGGGAGGTTGGAGACGAAGGAATTGATGCGGTAGATCCCGAGGTTTTGGTCTTTGGATTCCTCGGGGAGGTCGCGCTGGAAGTCGTTGCCGGTGCCGGTGGGATAGAGGTAGAGCGGGCAAGAGATCTTCTCGTCGCCGATGTTGTTGACGAAATGGTTGAGGGTGCCATCGCCGCCGAAGATGACGACGTTGTCCTTCTCCTCGCACTTAGCGAAGAATTCCTTGGTGTCGAGTCCGATGAGGGATATCATCTCCCCCACTTCGAACCCTTTGCCCTTAAGTTCTTCCGCGACGCGGTTTGCGTTGGCGGCGCCTTCGCCGGCGTCGGCCAACTCATTGAAAAGCAAATAATTCATAGATTTTCCCCTATAGTCGTACGCTGATTATCTTATCAAAGTAAGATACGGATTAAAATGTTTCTCTTGACCGATCGTCGTGGTCGGCCCATGGCCCGGGTAGACCTTGGTGTCTTCGGGCAAGGCGAGGATTTTGCGGAGGGAGGCCTCAAAGAGTTTTGGCTTAGCGCCGGGCAGATCCATCCGCCCCACGCCGAGATGAAAGAGGGTGTCGCCGCTAAAGAGGGCTTTTTCCTCCGCGACGTAATAGCAGCAGGATCCGGCGGTATGAAAGGGCGTGTGGATCACCTTGACGAGATGGCCACCCAGGACTTTTTCCTGCCCATCCGGTCCCTTGAGACGTCTCGCGGCGAGCAGGATCTCGTCCTCGTCCTCGCAGAGATATAACGGAAGCTCCTGATTTAAGACGAAGGGTTTCCCGAATAACGAAGACGAGGCGTTTAGCTTTGGATCGCGGAGACAAGGTTCGTCCTCTTGGTGGATGACGACTTTGGTGCCCTCCTTCACCCGCAGCTCATTGAGCCCGCCGATATGGTCGACGTGGCCGTGGGTGATGAAGATGCCGGCGATGAAGGGATGGTGGCGGGAACAATATTCCTCGACGCGGTGGTTTTGGTCGTCGCCGAAATCGAAAACGATCGCGGGCTCCCCCTCGTCTCCGAGGACATAGGTATTGCCTTCGTTTCCGCCGTAATGAAGCTTGATGATGCGTGCCATGATAAACGAAAAGGCCCTTGCGGGCCGTAAAGGTGATAAAACCTTACTTCTTTTCCTTGTGGAGGGTCTTCTTCCTGCAATGCGGGCAGTATTTGAGGATCTCCATCTTCGCGGGATGGGTCTTTTTGTTACGGGTGGTGAAATAATTTTCGTTGCCGCATTCACTGCATTTGAGGATCGCTTGATCACGTTTTCCAGCCATAGTTTTGTCTCACTTCCTTTTGTAGCGCGGAAATCTTAGCACACGCCTAAACATATTTCCACAAGGAAAAAGTCGGCTTACGCGCTAAAATCTAGGTATGCCAAATCGTCAGTCCACCCGTCCCGTCCATCTCGGCGACCTACAACTCGGAGGCCAAAAGGACGTCATCATCCAAAGCATGTGCTCCATCAAGACGAGCCGCGTCGCGGAAGTGTCCGCCCAAATCAACCGCTGCGCCGCCCTCGGCGCGAAAATCATGCGCCTCTCTTGCCTCGACATGGACGACGCCAAAGCCTTCGCCGAAATCAAGAAAAGGGTATCCATCCCCTTGGTCGCGGACATCCACTTCGACCACCGCCTGGCCCTCACCGCCATCGCTAGCGGCGTCGATGCCGTCCGCATCAACCCGGGCAACATCGGCGACGAATCCAAGATCGCCGAAGTCGTCGATGCCTGCAAGGCCCATAAAGTCCCCATCCGCATCGGCGTCAATTCGGGTTCGCTCGACAAAGACTTCGTCGTCGGCAAGGAAATCGTCCGTTCCGAGGCCCTCGTCGCCTCCGCCAAGAAACATGTGGATATCCTCGAGCGCATGGGCTTTCATGACATCGTCATCTCCCTCAAAGGTTCCAGCGTCCTCGAGACCATCGAGGCCTATCGCCTCGCCGCGAAGACCTTTCCCTACCCCCTCCACCTCGGCGTGACCGAGGCCGGCGTCAAGGAAGTCGGTTTGCTCCGCTCCAGCGCCGCACTTTCCCCGCTTCTTCTCGAAGGCATCGGCGACACCATCCGCATCTCCCTCACCGAGGATCCCGAAGAGGAAGTCAAGGCCTGCTGCCGCTTGCTCCATGACCTCGGCCTAAAAGAGGATTATCCCACCTTCATCTCCTGCCCGACCTGCGGACGCACCGCGGTAGACCTGATTCCCCTCGCTCACCGCGTCCAGGAATACCTTGAGGAACATCATATCGTCAAAACCGTCGCCGTCATGGGCTGCGTCGTCAATGGCCCCGGCGAAGCGCGCCACGCCGACTTCGGCCTAGCCGGAGGCAAAGGGTCCTGGGTGCTCTTCCGCAAGGGTGAGGTCCTCAAGACCGTGGACGAAAAAGACGCCTTCGACGAACTTATCGCCCTGCTCCAAGAATAAAGAGGCCAGCCCGGCCTCTCTTTTTATCCGATCATCTCGCCTTTTCGTAGCGCGGCGATTTCCTCTTTATAAGGTGGCTTGCCGTCGATCCAAGGCGTCTCCAAGATGATGGGGATCTCGTCCAAGCGACTTAGATGGGCGAAGCGGTATAGTTTCTCAAACCCGATCTCGCCCTTGCCAAGGTTCGCATGTCTGTCTTTATGCGCCCCGCGGACGTTTTTGGAATCGTTGAGGTGGACGACCTTGAGGCGGTCTAAGCCGATGAGGCGGTCGAATTCGTCGAGTAGCCCCTCAGGGTCGCTTAGGTCATAGCCCGCGTCATGGACGTGGCAGGTATCCAGACATACCCCGACCCGGTGCTTAAGGGGGAAACGTTCGAAGAAATCACGAAAGAACTCGAAGGTCCTGCCGATTTCGCTGCCTTTGCCCGCCATGGTCTCGAGGGCGATGGTCACGTCGGTGCCGTCTTCGTTCAAGACTTCGGTCAGGCCTTCGATTAGCGCGGAAAGCCCCTCTTCGTCCCCTTGGCCCACGTGGGCGCCGGGATGGAGGACGAGCCACTTGGCCCCAAAGGCGGCGGAACGGCATAGTTCCTCCTTGAGGAAATCCTTCGCGAAGGCAAAGGCCTCCGGCTTGGTGCGGTTGGCCAGGTTGATGATATAGGGCGCGTGGATGACGACGTGATCGAGGGAGTTACCGGCAGAGAGCCATTTGGCCTTACCCTCCTCGATGCGTAGCTCGGCGATATCTTTGCGGAGCGTGTTTTGCGGCGCGCCGGTATAGAGCATGAGGGCGGTGGCACCATAGGAAAGCGCCTCGTTCACCGAGCCGAGGAAATAGTCCGGGGAGGATAAGCCGACGTGGGAGCCGAGGTATTTCATTTCTTCTTCGCCTTGGCGGCGTAGACCTTATTGGTCTGCTCGCGCACTTTTTCCTTAATGGCCTTGCGGCGGTATTTGCCCGCGACTTTCTCGAGCGCTTTGCGTCGCTTTGCCTTATAGCCCGGCTTGACCTTATCGGTCGCGGTCTTGGCCTTGGCGATGGAGATGTCGCGCTTCTGGTCTTCGGAGATCTCGTGCTTGAAGCGGATCTCGCGTTTCTTGAGAAAAGAGCCATCGGTCGGGACGAGGGAATCGGACTTCAACGTGTAATAGTCGAATTCGGTGCCTTGGGCGAGCAAGGCTTTGGCCCTTCTTAGCTCATCGGCGTTATAGAAGATCCAGGAATCGCCCGTTTTGCCAAACCGCCCGGTCCTGCCGGCGCGGTGGTAATAATAGGAAAGGTCGCTCGGGAGGTCCAAGGAGATGACGTCGCTGACGTCGTCGATGTCGATGCCCCTTGCGAGAAGGTCGGAGGCTACGACGACCGGGTACTCGTTCGATTTGATCTTGCGCAGGGCCTGTTTCCTTTCCCTGGCGTCCAGATCGCCGGAAAAAGCCACCGCTTCCACCCCGAGTTCCCTGAGATGGGCATAGGCGGCGTTCACGTCCTCTTTCTTTGAGGCGAACACCAGCGCGAGATAGGGACGGCGGATACGCAGGAAGCGGTCGAGGGCCTCGAGTTTACCGATGTGCTTGACGTCGACGAAATGGTGGGCGACGCCGCTTGCGGTCTTATGGTCCTCGCCTTCATAAAGGAAGCGCGCGTCGACATAGCGTTCCAAGTTGGCCTTAAGCTCTTGGTTTAGCGTCGCGGAGAAGACCATGGTCTGGGTCCCTTCCTTTAATTCGGAGAAGATCGCGTCGATGTCATCGAAATAGCCGAGCTCCATGAGCATGTCGGCCTCATCGATGACCAAGGTTTTGACGCCTTGGAGCGGCAAGGCGCGGTTATCGACGAGGATGTCCTTGGCGCGCCCTGGGGTGGCGACAATGAGGTGGGGCGCCGCGTCGTTACTACGGCCGCTTACGCCCTCGAGGTTTTGGGTCTTCTCGGTTTCGCTAGTGAAAAGACGCACCTTGAATTTGGGGAAGAATTTGGTGAAGGCAAAGGCGAATTCGTAGACCTGACGGGCCAATTCGCGGGAAGGACAAAGGACGATCGCCTGGGTGCGGGGCAGATTCAAATCCGTCTTGGCCAAAATGGGGACCAAATAGGAATGGGTCTTGCCCGAGCCGGTCTCGCTTTGGCAGACTAGTGACGCGCCCGTAAGTGCCTTCGGGATGACGCGGAGCTGGACGGGCGAAGGGTTATCGTAGCCAAGCTTATGCAAGGCGGACACGAGTTCGGGACTTAGGTTTAACGAGGCGAAGGTTGTCATAGGCTAATATTAGGGAAGTTTCTTCCCTTTTGCCACCGAATAAGGCAAATTAATGGGGATGAAAGTTCGTACCCTCGTCCCCCACGGTTATTGCCTCGGCGTCAATTCGGCCCTCACCCTCGCCCTTAAGGCCAAGAAGGACCACCCGGATCAAGACGTCTATCTTTTGGGTTTGCTCGTCCATAACGAGGAGGCGATGGATTTCCTCGTCTCTCATGGTCTGATTCCCATCGATGAGCGCAAGACGCCTTTGCTCGACGCGATCTTAGGCATGAAACGCGGCGACGTCGTCGTCTTCTCCGCCCATGGCCACCCCGAGGCCTATGACGATCTGGCCAAAGAAAAAGGACTCGTCGTCTATGACGCGACCTGCCGCTACGTCAAAGAGAACCTCGAATGCGGGCTAGTTGCCCCCACCCCGGTCCTCTATATCGGCGTGGAGGGGCACCTCGAATCGGAGGCCTTCCTCGCCAATTGCCCCGAGGCCACCTTCTACGACGTAAAGTCGCGGCGAAGCGATTTGATCGGGCTACGCGGCAAGACGCCCACCCCCACCATCATCACCCAGACCACCTTGTCCTCCCTTGAGGTCGAGGACGCCCTAGACGAAATCCGGGCGATCTTCCCTCACGCCGTCCTCACCAAGGAACGTTGCCATAGCACCTCGCTCCGCCAAAAGGCGATCCAAGATCTCCCTAGCGGGGTCGACGCGCTGATCGTCCTTGGCTCTTCCCGCAGCAACAATTCGGTCAAACTCGCCGAACTAGGCAAAGCCAAAGGCATCGACACCTATCTTTGCCTCGGCCTTGAGGACGTGATGAAACTGAACCTCGAAAACAAAAAGGAGGTCGCTCTTTCTAGCGGCGCCTCCACTTCCGAAGCGACCTATCAGGCCGTCCTCACTTATCTTTGTTCTCAAGCCTAAGCTGAATCTGACCCGCGATGGCGCGATAGGCCGCCAAATAGGCGTCGCGCCTTTCTTTTGGCAGATTCGGTGCGTTAAGCAATTTGGACACTTTGTTCTTTTGGACCGATAGCCATTCGTCGAAGATCGCCTCGCCGTGCTTCAAAAGATAAGGTCCGAAGGCGAGCTCGTTGTTCGTGTAGGGACGTTCGGGGAAGCCGCGGACGAACTTGATGATCGTGTAATAGACCTTATCCTCATAGACCATCGCCTCCTCCTCGATATGGAAGCCGAGTTCGGAGACCCTTTTCCTCACGGCGATCAAATCGCGATGGGGATCCATGATGATCGTCGAGACGTTGACGAGCTTCTCCGGATGGGATTCGAGGATCTCGCAGCTAAGCAAACCGCCCATGCCGCAGACGGCGAGGGTGTCGACGCCTTGGGAAAGGAGGGTGATGCCGTCGCTTAGGGAACAGAGGATATGGTTGGCCGCGCCGGACTTCGCCACGTTCTCCTTCATGCGCATGAAAGGACCGACTTTGTTATCGATCGCTTGGGCCCACTCGATCTTACCGGTTTCTACCAGGTGGATCGGGAGCCATGCGTGGTCGCTGCCCACATCCGCCAAATAGGCGCCCTTAGGCACGAAGGAGGCGATGGTGAGCAAGCGCTTGGAGAGACGTTTTGGCATTGGCGTGTCCTGCTATGACGAAAACCCCGCCGGGGCGAGGTTTCCTAGTCGATCTTATCTGCGTCCCCTGCCATCGCCGGGAAGGATGCCGTCGCGATAGTCGCCGAGCTTCTTGGCGCGGGTTGGATGGCGGAGCTTGCGGATGGCCTTGGCCTCGATTTGACGGATACGCTCACGGGTGACGCCGAATTCGCGGCCGACTTCCTCGAGGGTTCTCGGGCGGTTGTCGTCGAGGCCGTAACGGAGGCGCAAGACGCGCTCCTCGCGGTCGGTGAGGTCTTTCATGATCTCGTAGAGCTCTTCTTTGAGGAGGCTCTTGGTGGTGTATTCCTCGGGGGATTGGGCGTCGGCGTCGGCGATGAAGTCGCCAAGGCGGGAATCGTCCTCCTCGCCGATCGGAGTCTCCAAGGAAACCGGTTCGAGGGCGATGCGCTGGATCTCGCGGATGCGTTCCGGGGACAAAGCGCCTTCCATCTTCTCGGAGATTTCCTCCGCGGTCGGTTCGCGGCCGAGTTCCTGAACCAGCTGACGCTGGACGCGGGTCATCTTGTTGATGGTCTCGACCATGTGGACCGGGATGCGGACGGTGCGGGCTTGGTCGGCGATCGCGCGGGTGATGGCCTGACGGATCCACCAGGTCGCGTAGGTGGAGAATTTGAAGCCTTTGGTATAGTCGAATTTTTCGACGGCTTTGATTAGTCCGAGGTTACCTTCCTGAATGAGGTCGAGGAAGTGCATGCCCCTACCGACGTAATGCTTGGCGATGGAGATGACGAGGCGGAGGTTGGCGTTGATGAGCTGATCCTTGGCCTCTTTGCCGTCCTCGATCTGTTCCGGGGTGGCGTCGGGGGCGTTGCCGGCGACGATGCGCTTCGCGAGTTCGGTCTCTTCGGCGGCGGTCAATAAGTCGACCTTGCCGATTTCCTTGAGGTACATCTTGACGGAGTCGTTGACCTTGACCTCGCCCATGGTGATGCGGGAGAAATCGGTGATGGCGGCGACTTCCTTTTCCTCGTCGGAGAGGCCTTCGCCGTCTTCGTCGGCGTCGATTTCGTCCTCCTCCATCTCCTTTTCGGCGTCCTCAAAGGATTCGGGGACGTCCATTTCCATGGCGAGTTCCTCGTCGCCTTGGGGTTCGTCGGATTCGATCTCGACGCCGTTTTTGCGGAAGAAGTCGATAAGGTTTTCGAAATCCTCGTCGCTCAGATCGAGGTGCGCGGTGGCTTCCATGATGTCGTCGGTGTTGACGTAGCCCTGCTCTTTCCCTTTTTTAAGGAAATTCTTCTTGATGGTCTCGAGGGAGACGATTTCCTCATCGGGTTCGATGATCGGCGCGTCCTCGAGATTCAATTCTTCTTTCTTTTTCGCCATGGTGTTTATCCTTTCTTGGGCCTACGAGCCCATTTTTCCCTTACTTTGGCGGCGAACTCCTTGTTCGCCTGCGCCCCGGATTCGATGCTGCCTTGATCGATGGCGCGCTTGGTCTGCAGCCGTTCCCCCATCAGCTTGGACTCCTCCGCGATGACGGTCGCGCAGTCGGAGAGGGCTTTGTCGTTGAAGGGCGGCAAGGTGGTGTCGGTCGCTATAAGCGACACTTGGTCGGAGAGTTTGTCGGCGTCGTCGATCCCGCTCCCCTCGATCGAGGCGATGAGGAGGCTTAGGTCCGGGTCGCCCTCATGGTTTTCCCGAAACTCCAGGAGGAATTCGGAGATCGTGCGGTAGAGCGAGGCGCTGGAGAAGGTCTCGACGTGCTTTTCGAAGTAATCGATCGCCTCGCGGCTTAGCAGCATGTAATGGAGCAAGGCGCGTTCGGCGTTTTCGAGGCGGCTTAGCATTCGCGCTAGGCCTGGGCCGGAAGTCTGGTCGACCCTAGGTATCTCGAGCGTTACGCCGTCATCGATCAATTCGGTCTTGGGGTTTTGCCGGACCAATTCGCGGATGGCCTCGGCTTGGTAGCCGGTGGCGTCGGCGATTTTGACCAGCATGTCCTCGAACTCGATGCCCGCGGGACGTTCCCGTAAATATGGGAGGAAGGCCATGAGGACCTTCTTCCGCTCCTCGGCGGTCTCGAGTTTTCGGCTATGGGTGTAATAGGCGAGCTGGAAGTCGATCGGCTCGATGAGCCGTTCCATCTTGGCTTTGAGCGCCTCCGCACCGTCTTGGCGGAGGATGTCGTCAGGGTCGCGCAGGTCGCCTTGGTAGTCGACGAAGCGGCATCGGACGCCGCTTTTCGCTAAAAGCGACGCGGCTTTCATCATCGCGGCCTGTCCCGGGCCGTCGCCGTCGAGGCACATGCGTATCTCGCATCGTAACCTCTTTAGCATCTGCACCTGTTGGGGCGTTAACGCGGTCCCCATCAAGGCGACGGCGTTCGGGATGCCCGCCTTATCGAGGGCCATGACGTCCATGAACCCCTCGAGGACGTAGCAATATCCGTCGCGTCGTGCGCTATCGACCACATTATGGTAGTTATAGAGCACGTTTCCTTTATGGAAGAGCTGCGTTTCGGGCGAGTTGACGTACTTGGACGTCCCGTCGTCTTTGATGCGCCGGGCCGAGAAGCCGACCACCTGCCCTTTCGCGTCCCTTAACGGGAAGATGACGCGTCCGGCGTTATGGTCGCTCGTGGTTTCGCCATGAGCCAAGGCGATGCCGATGTCGTCGATGGATTTGAGGGAATGGCCTTTGGCCTGAAGGAACTTGACCGTGAGTTGGCCGTCCTTAGGCGCGTAGCCGATGCCATATTTCTCTTGCGTCGCGGCGTCGAGGTCGCGTCCGAGCAGGTATTGCCGCGCCTCTTCCCCTTCGGGGATGCTTAAGGCGTAACGGTAATAGTTCTGCAGGTCGTTGATACAATCGTAGAGCTTCGTCAGCGCGGGGTTTACGGGTGCCTTTGGGGCGTCCTCGACAAGTCGAGGGTCGTCGTAGTTGCAGATCTTCGCCACTTTGCGCAAGGCGGCGGCGAAGGGGATCTTCTCGTACTTCTCCACGAAGCTGATGGCGTTACCGCCGGTGCCGCAGACGAAGCATTTGAAGATCTGCTTCTCGGTGGAGATTTGCATCGACGGGTTTTTGTCGTCGTGGAAGGGACAGAGCGCGACGTAGTTTCGTCCTTTCTTCTCCACCGGGATATAAGCGGAGATCACCTGTACGATATCCGCATGTTTCAAAACGGCTTCGACCAAATCTTGGTTGTACATAGGACCTCCTTTCTTATACTTTGTATAATATCTACTAAGTTTTAACTAGGTTTTTCCTAGCAAATCACATGAAGCATTTATCTTCGAGATAGCCGAGGACTTCCTCGATCTTCATGCGGGTCTGTTCCATCGAATCGCGGTCGCGGATGGTGACGGTGCCATCTTCCACGGTTTGGAAGTCGATGGTGACGCAGTATGGGGTGCCGATCTCGTCCTGGCGGCGATAACGCTTGCCGATGGAGCCGGTCTCGTCATAGGTGACGGTGAGGCGCTTATTGAGCAAAGCGAGCACTTCCTCCGCTTTGTCCGAGAGTTTCTTGGACAAGGGAAGGACGGCCGCCTTATAAGGCGCAAGCGCGGGAATCAAATGGAGCACCACCCTGCTATCGTCCTCTTTGAGCTGCTCGACGTCATAGGCGTCGACGAGGGTCATGAGCATCAAGCGGTCCAAACCCATCGAAGGTTCGATGCAATACGGGACGTAACGCTCATTGGTCTCGGGGTCGAAATAGGTCAGGTCTGCTTTGGAGTAGTCCTGATGGCGCTTCAAGTCGTAATCGGTGCGGTCGGCGATGCCGAGGATTTCGCCCCACCCTAAGGTCGGGAAGTCGTATTCGACGTCGGTGGTCGCCTTGGAATAGAAGGCGAGTTCGGCCTGCTCATGGTCGCGGTAACGGAGGTTTTCGGCCTTCACGCCGAGCGACTCAACAAAGTTGAGGCAGTACTGCTTCCAATAGGAGAACCATTCGAGGTCGGTGTCCGGCTTGCAGAAGAATTCCATCTCGAGCTGTTCGAATTCCCTGGTGCGGAAGGTGAAGTTCCCCGGGGTGATCTCGTTGCGGAAGCTCTTGCCGGCGTTGCAGATGCCGAACGGGAGCTTCTTACGCGTGACGCGCTGGACGTTACGGAAGTTCACGAAGACGCCCTGGGCGGTCTCGGGACGGAGATATACCGTCGAAGACGGGGTGTCGTCCTCAAAGACGCCGAGATGGGTCTTGAACATCATGTTGAACTTGCGGATCGGGGTGAAGTCGCTCTTGCCGCAATTGGGGCAGACCATCTTATGCTCGGCCATGAACTTGTCCATTTCGGCGTAATCCATGCCCTCGACGTCGACTTCGGGGTATTCGCTGTGGATGAGGTTATCCGCGCGATGGCGCGCTTTGCACGCCTTGCAGTCCACCATCGGGTCGTTGAAGGTCGAGACGTGGCCGGTGGCTTCCCAGACGCGGGAATTCATCAAGATGGCCGAGTCGATGCCGACGTTGGTGGGCGACTCCTGGACGAACTTCTTCCACCAGAGGTCCTTGATGTTGCGCTTTAGTTCCGCGCCCAAGGGACCATAGTCCCAAGTGTTGGAAAGTCCGCCGTAGATCGCCGATCCTTGGAAGACGTAGCCGGTGTTTTGCAGGTGCTGCGTGACCGTTTCAAAATCAAATCTATTCGCCATGTCGCGAATCCTCCTGATGTAAAGAAATTTCTTAGGGGCCAAAAGAGGCTGCGCAATTATGCTCCCCTATATATAAGTGAGTCAACCCTTTTTTCGTGAATTGAATGTCTATCAATACTTAAGTATTGCTTCAAATGACCTCAGTCGAATATTTAGTGCATCGTGCACAAAGTGAAGCAATTCGATGAGGATCGGCCGCCGGGAATTTTCGGGATATTCGACGCGCTTCAAATCCTCCAAGGGGCAGCGGAACGCGTGACGGTAGACCTTGAGTTCGTCGGCATTGCGGGGAGATGCCCCCACACTAGGCAAACAATCCGCGCAGAGGAAACCGCCCTGGGTGAAGTCGAAGCCGACGATGTCGCTTCTCTTGCCGCAGACGACGCAATGGTCCACTTCTAATCCATAGCCCGAGAGGCGGAGCATCTGGGCGAGGAACATGATGGATACCGAAAATGGCTCATGGCCCTCGCTAAGGCTCTCTAAGGCGCCGCGAAGGACGAAATAGCCCCTAGGAGCGTCTTCTTCGGGAAGGCAGCGTAAACAGTACTCCAGGCACATGGACGCGCTTAGAAGGGCTTCCAGACCGCTTTTTGGGGCGAATAGATCGACCATCTTCCCCTCCCGTAACGTTAGTGAGCCGGAAGAGGAGACGACGAGGTTATATTTTCCCAAAGTGAGCTCTTGGGTAGCGAAAGAGGTCGCGCCCCCTATTTTTAATGCGCCGCGGGCGTAAAAGGTGAAGAAACCCTTCTCCCCCAGGGCGCGGATCATGGCGTCATGTTCCTTTTGGGGGATGCGGGAGAGGACGATGCCGGAATATTCCTCGATCTTAGCGGTCGCCATAGCCGATGTCTTGGAGGGCTTTGGGCGAATCGCGCCAGCCCGGGATCACGTCGACTTGCAATTCGAGCGAGGCGATGTGGCGCTTCCACATGCGCTCGAGTTCTTGCCTCGCGGCGAAAGAAAGCTTCTTGATCATCGACCCGCCTTTGCCGATCACGATGCCCTTATGGTTCTCCTTATCTAGGATAAGGGTCGCGCGGAGGAGGATGCCCTCCTGCTTTTCTTTGATGGAATCGATCTTCACCGCAGAGCTATGCGGGATCTCGTCGCGGAGGAAATGGAGCATCTTCTCGCGGATGACTTCCTTCGCCTGATAGGACATGTCCTTGTCGGTGATCATGTCATGGGGATAAAACGGCATGTCGGAGGAAAGTAGCGGAATGACCGCTTCCTTGATCTCCTTAAGGCCGAAGTTCTCTTTGAGGGAGGCCTCGATGATCGGACATTCGGGGAAACGCTCCTGGATGGCCTCGATCTTTTCCTTCCCCTCCTCGGGGCGGATCAAGTCGATCTTGTTGAGGACGAAGATGCGCGGGGCATCGGAGGAAATGCTTGAGACGATGCGGAAATCCTCCTCGAGGTCCTTTTTGGAGGCGTCGAGGAGATAAAGGATGGCGTCGACGTCGCGGCTAGAGGAAAAAGCGCTGCGGCGCATATGGGAATCGAGCTTACGCTCACCGGTATGGATGCCCGGAGTGTCGACGAAGACGATCTGGATCCCCTTCTCCTCGTAGATACCCGAAATCGCGTCGCGGGTCGTCTGGGCTTTGGGCGAGACGATCGAGACTTTCTTGCTGAGCATCGCGTTGAGCAAGGTGCTCTTGCCGACGTTGGGTCGGCCTAAGATGGCGACGAATCCGGCTTTCATAGGTCGCGTCCGTCGAAGGCTAAGGGCAACAGCTCGTCGGCGTTGGTGGTGAGACGCGCGGTACCGAGGTTAGCGAGATAAATCGGGGCGTCATGGGGAAAGAGCTCATGGATGACCTGACGGCAGGCGCCACAAGGAGAGCAAGGGCCCTCGGTGTCGGCGACGATCGCCAAGGCGACCATGTCGTCGGCGGTCTTGCCGTCCATCATGGCACAGTAGATGGCGTTGCGCTCCGCGCACATGCATAACGGATAGGAGGCGTTTTCGACGTTCGCGCCGATATAGACGCTGCCATCGCGACAGGCGAGCGCCGCCCCCACCGCGAATTTGGAATAAGGCGAATAGCTGCGGGATCTCGCGTCTTTCGCGATCTGGATCAATTCTTCTTTGCCGATCATCGTTTGGCCTCCTTATAGGCGTCAAGTATCTTGTCTTGAAGCGGGAACATGACGTCCTCGTCCTCTTTTTTCATGTGGTCGTAACCGAGCAAGTGGAGCAACCCGTGGACGAAGAGGAAGCTTAGCTCCCTCTCGGGGGTGTTGCCGATCTCCTTGGCCTGTTCCAAGGCGCGGGGGACGCAGATGAAGATCTCCCCGAGCATGCGGGGGACGTCATCCCCATTGATCATGCCGAGGGCGCTATCGTCGTCCTCGAAGGCGAAGCTGATGACGTCGGTCACCCGGTCCACCTTGCGGTATTCGCGGTTGATGCGATGGATCTCTTCCTCATCCACGAGGGAGACGTCGACTTCGTAGTTCTTCTTCACGCCGAGCAACGAAAAGGTCAGCGACATCAGTTCTTCGTAGACGGTTTCAAGGGCATCATAGGCCTCGTCGAGGCGGTTATCGAAACTGAATTCCATGTGGCAACATATTACCACCTAAAGCAAAGCCCCTCAATGCGCGAGGGTGCTCGCGTTTTCTTGCCCTTCCAGCGTTTCGTAGTCGCGCAGGATGTTATGGAGAAAATATGGCGTCTCCCTGCGCTTTTGTTCGAAGAGTTCCCCGTCGGTGAATAATTTCTCGCTCTCCATGCCGACATAAAGCGCCGAGAGGAGATAAAGGATCAATGTCTTTGAGGATAATGGCCCTGAGGTGAGGGCGAAAAGCATCGCTAGGATAAAGGCGGCGGAGAGGAAGAGAAATTCCTTCACGGCGAGGAAAGAGGCGCACTTCTTGTTGCACCGCCTTAAGGCGAGGCGCGTCTCTTCGCGCCGCTCGGCGTTCAGGCAGGAATGGAAATAGGTCGCCTCTAGCCCCACCGCTTTCTTTTGGATTTGCTCCAGATGGGGATAAAAGAGCAGATGGCAGACGAGGCAGACCAAGGCCATGGCGGAGCACGCCGCGGCCAAATAGAGGTCGTGGAGGAAAAAGAAGACGAGGGCCGCCACGAAAGACCCAAGATGGCTAAGGACGGAGGGAAAGGAAAGGAAGGCGGCCCTCTTATACGCATGGTAATGGACGAAGAGATCTCTCCTGCGCGAAAGGTTCTCTGCGTCGATCCCATCCATATAACGCGAATCGAAACGCTCCATGTTCAGGGAAAGCAGGCGCTTTTGCCCTAACGAGGCCATCATCGCCCCGGCGAACAAGGCGAGGGAGAGCATGGGCATGGAGACGACGTCCAGGAGCAAGAACCCCAGGACGAGCAACAAAAAGGGAAGAAGGGCGAAGACCAAGGAAGGAACAGGGAAATGGGAAAGGAATCGCGGAGGCCTTGGTGGTTCGCCCTTCTTTTCGTATCCCTCCACGCGGAGGAACACGCCGGTAAAGGAGCACGCGAGTTCCCTCCCCTCGACCCACCGCTTACCTCGGTCTGGGTCGAGAAGAAGAAAACGCTTGCCCCTGCGCTTGGCGAGGTAGGACATGTGCAGCCGTCCTTCCTCGCGTAGGGTGATGAGCAAAGGGAACTCCGGGCGAAGGACGATCTCTTCCGGATCGAGCGTCTCATAGGCGCGGAGGTGAAGCCCCCATTTCTCGGCATAGGAAAGAAGATCGCTTAGGTCGGGCGAGGTTTCGACGTGGGGTTCGGGTAGGAAGGCGAACCTCTTGTCTTTGCTTGCGTCGACGAGGGCCATCTTCACGGTCGCGAAGCCGCATCCTTTTTGCTGAGCTTGGTAAACGAGGGTTTTCACACCTACCTATACCCAGCGAAAAACGGTTTTTGCTCAAAAACTTTTCAAGAAATTCAAAAAACCTCGATGCCATCGAACATCGAGTTTTGCATCGACAAAAGAAAACCGCGTCATTTTGGCGCGGTTACGGCTCTTACCATTTCTTGCGACGGGCAAGTTTGGATTTCATTTTGCGCTTCAAGCCAGGTTTGAGGTAGGCTTCGCGCTTGCGGGTTTCGAGGAGGATGCCGGACTTGTTCACGCCACGTTTGAAACGACGGAGCGCGTCATCACAGGTTTCGCCTTCGCGGACGACGACTTTGACTGCCATTAGAGTTCACCTCCTCCCTTTCGGACAAGGCAAAAGATACTCTTTTTTGGGGTGATGCGCAACGATTTTCTAATAGAAGGATAACTCGGACTATATACCCGCATAAAAGAAAGGCCTAGGCGCGGTTACCTAGGCCAAATGACTGATGATGTCGGTTATTTGAGGGTTTGGATGAACTCGTGGACCTTGACCGGGTTATACCAGTCGGCGCTCGGCTCCCATTCCTTGTCCAGGGGGACGCCGTCGTCGTTGTTGATCCATTTGTCGCCCTCATAGCGCTGCATCTCGTAGATGGAGGAGAGGTTATAGATCGAGCCACAGGCGTCGCTATAGGTCGCGACGGAGGAGGAGCCGCCACCGCTGCGCTTGCCGATGATCTTGGCGCCGGAATGCTTAGCAAGGGCCGGCAAGGCGTTGCCGCAGGAGAAGGAACATTCGCTAGTGAGGACATAGAAGTTGTATTTGCCTTTGAAGGTGTCGCCCACGTCGCCGTATTTGCCGTCGTTATTGAGGTCGACTTTGTAATGGAACTCCTTCACGATGTCCTTGGTGTCGTCGTTGACGACATACATCGGGTCGTCACTCATGTAGGCCATGATCCACGGCATGGTCATGATCATGCCACCGCCGTTGTTGGTGAGGTCGATGACGACGTCCTTGACCTCCGGCTTGGCCTCGAGCTTCTTGAAGGAGACCATGAAGGTCATCATGGTGTCGCTATTGGCGTAGGAGAACGGCTCGGAGGTGAACTCGAGCGGCTGCCCCACTTCACCGATGCGGGCGAGGTAGTTGGTCTTGCCCGGGTAGGTGAACTGGTCGAAGCGGATGATCGCGGTGGACTCGTGGGTGAAGAGGCCTTTCTGCAGCGGCTTACCCGCATAGATATCGAAGTATTTGTTGGTTTCTTCCGGGGTTCCAAGCGACTTGAAATATTCGTCGCGGAGTCCGTCGTAACGCCTGAGGTCCTCGAGGAGCTTGCGATAACGCGGACCCATGGTTTCGCGGGCCAAGTCGATGGCGTTATGGTCGATGCCCGAGAAGATGGAGGTGCCGTTATATAAGGTGTGTCCGTCATCGCAGCCGGCCATGAGGAGTTTGGCGAGGGCGCGATCGTATTCGAGACTGTTGGCGGATTTTAATCCGGCAGTGACGCCGAGGGTGTCGAAATACTTTTCGGCGTCGCCGATCTTCTTGACGTTGCGTAGGCCATAGTCCCGGTCGATCTGATAACGGAGCAGGCCATAGTTGAAGTCGATGATCGCACTAGGCCTGGTTTTGGCGTTGAACCAGCCTTTGCCGAGGTTGATGCGGAAAACGGCGTCGGACTTGCGCTGGGGCCCCATCTCGTCGTTTTGGATGATATAGCGGACGACGTCGAGGGCCTCGGGCGCCTTCTTCCATTCATAGGCGATGGAATAGCCCATGGGTCCGGGCATGACGTCGTCGACCTCATCCTCGGGGTTTCCGGACATGGAGAAGGTGCGGATGCCGGTGCCGTCCTCAAAGAGGGTCATGAAGACATAGCCCTGACTTCTGGCTTGCGGGTTTGGATCGAGGTTCACGCCAACACAGACGAAACGATAGGCTTCTTTCTTACCATCGGGGCGCGAGGCGCGGACTTTGACCTTTTTATAGATCGTTTGTTTGCTGTCGATGCCGTCGTTGAGGGTGAAGGAGCCGTCGGCGCTAAGGAATGAGGCCATGTTGCCGGGGCTTGCGTTGATGGTGTTGGTCATGTAGTAGTCGCGCCCGTTATAGGCGAAGTCGGTGCCGATGCCGCGGGTCACGACGTTGAGGAATAACGGCGAAGGCATGTAAAGCTCGTTGTCTTTTTCAAAGAGGGTGATGCCATAGTCGCTCAGTTTGACCACGTCGGCTTTGGCTTCGCCGATGATGCGGGTCTTTTCGGAGGTATGCACGAGCGATTCGACGCGGTCGACGGGCGCGCCGTAATCGGGGCCGATGCCACGGTTGTCGATGAGGCTCGCGCCAAAGGCGATATAGGTTTCGCCAAAAGTGAGGGTGTTGCTCGCGACGTCGGCTTTGAAGACAAAGCGGGTGGCGTTGGAGGTATCCGCCAAGGTATAGATGCCCTTGTCGTCGCGGGTAAGGGCGAGTTTGCCCATGCCGGCGTTAGCGAGGGTCGTCGCGCTTTCGCTCACTTTGGCGTAAGGGAGTTCTGGCAAGGTGGATAGACCATAGGTCGGCATTTTGAAATGACCGGCATCTTCCCAGGTCATGACGAGTTCGGAATCCGCGTTGATGACCTTGAGTTCGGGCTTTTGCTCACCACAGCCGGTCAGGGCGCCCATGCCGAGCAACACGGTCGGCATCAAGACGAGTAATTTGTTGGCTTTCACGTGTTTCTCCTTTTATAAGCAAAGCTTATTTTTCTTCCATGATGGCGACGGAAGCGCTGGCTCCGATGCGGGAGGCGCCGGCTTCGATCATCGCGAGGGCTTCGGCTTTGTTATGGATACCGCCGCTAGCCTTGACGCCAAGGCGATCGCCGACGGTCTTACGCATCAAGGCGACGTGATGCGGGGTGGCGCCGCCTTTGCTAAATCCGGTCGAGGTCTTCACATAATCGGCTCCGGCCCGTTCTGCGGCCTTGCAGGATTCGACGACTTCCTCATCGGTGAGCAGGCAGGTTTCGAGGATGACTTTGAGCAAGATGTCCCCCACCGCTTCCTTGATGAGACGGATCTCGTTTTCGACGTAGGCATAGTCGCCGTCCTTCACTTTGGAGACGTTGAGGACCATGTCGACCTCGGTCGCGCCGTCTAAGACCGCGCGTTTGGCTTCGAGCGCCTTGATCTCAGGAACGTTCGCGCCTAAAGGGAAGCCGATGACGGTGCAGACGTTGACGTCGGTGCCCTTAAGGGCCTCGGAGCAATGCTTGACAAAGTCAGGGTTCACGCAGACGGAGGCGAAATGGTAACGCTTCGCCTCGTCGACGAGTTTGTCGATGCCCGCCAAGGTGGCGTCGGGCTTGAGTAAGGTGTGGTCGAAATACTTGTTTAGTTCCATATGTGTAACCTCGTGGCTTTATTATGCGCTTACGCGGGTGCTAGATAAAGAAAAACCGCGGAGGGCCGCGGTATTCTTAGACGTGGATTACTTCTCGTCCTTCTCGACGTGAAGGACTTCCTTGCCGCCATAATAGCCACACTTGGGGCAAACGCGGTGCGAACGGATCATCGCGCCGCAATGGGGGCAAGCGACGAGGCCGGTCACTTCGAGCTTGAAGTGGCTGCGGCGAAGTCTCTTACGGGTCTTGGAAATGCGTCTCTGGGGTACTGCCATTTGTCGTTCCTCCTACTTGCAACGGGGGAATTAAACGCGCTTTGGCCCGAGCCGTCAACGAATATTTTTAGAAGATGTCAAAAAAATTCCGAATTAATCCGATGCCACCGAAGAATCGTAGGTAACGAATCCAAAGGTGCCCCGCTGCGATTCCTCACCCTTAACGCGTACGAGCAAGTAATTGGGCGTGTGCCCTTGGATCGTATGACTCTTGGGGTCATATTCCTCAAAGAGGACCTCGAGCTCCCGTCCATAGAACTTCTCCTCGTATTCTTTGCGGAGCTTCTTCGACAAGGCGAGGAGCCGATGCACGCGTTCTTTTTTGACATCGCCGGGCAAATCCTTGAGCGTCGCGGCGTAAGTGTTGGGACGGGCGGAGAAGGGAAAGACGTGGATTTCCGCAAAGCGGGCCTTCTCGCAGAACGCCAAAGTGTTTTGGAACTCCTCTTCGGTCTCCGTGGGAAAGCCAACGATCACGTCGGTGGTGATCGCGATTTCCGGACGGATTTCCCGCACCTGGTCTAACTTGGCGAGGAAAGCCTCCGTGTCGTAACGTCGGCGCATGTCCTTAAGGACTTTGTCGCTGCCCGACTGCAATGGCATATGCAGATGGTCGACGATGACTTTCTGAGTTCGAAGCAAATCCAAAAAAGCCCCGTCCACTTCATTTTCTTCTAAAGAAGAGATGCGGATTCTCTTTAAGGATGGGCATTTGGCGATGATGCCGGAAAGAAGGTCGCTTAGGGTATATTCGCCCGGCAAATCCTTTCCATACATCCCCGTATGGATGCCCGTGATGACGATTTCATGGTATCCGCGCTCCACCAAGGATTTCGCTTCCTCGATGACCGCCCGCGGCTCACGGGAGCGGGAGTTGCCGCGTAGCGTGGGGATATAGCAATAGGAACAGAAGGCGTCGCAGCCATCCTGTACCTTAAGGTACGCCCTCGCGTTTTCGCAATAGGCCGACTCCTCAAGTTCCTCATAGCCTTCCTTGCGGACGCTCGGTTTCACATCCACGATCGGAGTATGGTTTTCTAGGAAAGCCTCGATATAGGAAATGGCCTTGGACCGGTTCGCGGTCCCAAGGACGATATCCGCCCCCGCTTTCGAACAGTCCGCGGCATAGGCTTGGCTATAGCAACCCATGACGAGCAAAACCGCGTCCCCATTCCTTTTCCTTAACGAGGAGACGTGCTGTCTGGACTTTTGTCCGGCACGGGAGGTAACGGAGCATGTATTGACGATGATGATATCAGCGTTTTCCGCGATATCCGCCTCACGATACCTCTTTGCTTTAAGGGCTGAGACCAAAGCGGACGTCTCGTAGGCGTTCACCTTGCATCCCAAAGTGCATGCATAAAGGGTCAAAGGGGTGGAATTCATACCTCGTAATGGCGGTCCACTTTGGAATAATGTTTCTTCTCGTCGGTGGAAATCTTATAGATTAATCTACTAGAAATTAACTGATTTTGTACTAGGGTATGCATGAGTCCCTCACGGTCGTCCCGGAAGTATGCGTCGACCACGGGAACGATGCGTTCCATCATATGGTTGGTGTTCCTTTTTCCGATATAACGGTCGAACAAGGAGATTTTCACGTCTAGCCTCCCCTGCTCGTTCACAAAATAAATTGACAGGGAATCGTAATCGAATAAGGCCGCCACTCCTTTATGCTTTCGGACCAAAATCAGATTGGTGAAATAGGAGTCGAAAAGCGCGCTGCCATAGGTGTCAAAGGGATCGACCGCCATGACGTCGAAACCGTTCCCGAGCAAGAATTTGAATTGCTTATCCTCAAGGCGAAGGATCTCTTTGTCATAGATATGATTAAAGCTGCGCGGCAAGATGGGGACATAGATTCTGTCCTCGCCAAGAGCGAGATAAGGTAAGCCCTTCTTGGCTTCTTCCACCGCTAAGACGATCGCCTTCTTATCCTCTTCGGTCAAACCGTCCGCATGATGATGCTGATGATAGGCCTCCTTATAGGCCTCATCGATGGTTTTCTTGTTTTCCAACGCGCGGATGACGATATTCGCGCGGATGATGTCAAAAGGCTTT
This sequence comes from Erysipelotrichaceae bacterium, assembly GCA_015058945.1. GTDB lineage: Bacteria > Bacillota_I > Bacilli_A > RFN20 > CAG-826 > Alloenteromonas. The sequence continues at coordinate 64,855 of SVBF01000011.1, forward strand.
TGGGCGCGGCTTAAGGCCTTCCAGGAACTGCGGTTGGTCAAAATCCGGCCACGGGCCAAAAAGAAACGGTTCTCCGCGCCGGCGTTGAAGAAAGTGAACTTCTGTTTTCTCTCTAACGTGGCGAAAAGATCCATGTTAGTTCACCTCCGAATATGCGCCAAGTATCGTCGCGCAATATAAGGCGGCCGTTTCGGCGCGCAATATCCTTCGTCCGAGGCCTACGAAGGTGAAATCGTAATCGAGGGCTAAACGGGCCTCTTCGTGGCTAAAACCGCCTTCAGGCCCAACGAGGACGAGCACGCGGGAACGTTTCTCGACGTCTTTGGCGACGCTAATGAGGTCTTCGCCGCCTGCCATCGATTCGTAGGCGAAGAAGCGATAATCGTATGGGAGGGCCAAAACGTCCTCTAGTTTCATGTAATCGGTGACTTCCGGGACAATATCCCTACGGCACTGGTTCGCGCCTTCCTCGGCCTTTTTACGAAGGCGTAGGAGCCTTTTGTCGTTGCTCTCGGGGATCACGACGGTGCGCGAGGACGTGAACGGGATGAATTTGCCGACGCCAAGTTCGGTGCCTTTGAGGACGATCAAATCGTTATGGTCGCCCTTAAGGACGCCAAAAGCGATGGTCAAATCGATGTCGAGCTCGCGCTTTTGCTCCACTTTGGACAAAACGACGATGCTTAAGGGATTGAGGGACTCGACCTGGCATAGATACGCTTCCGTGCCATCGCTCACCTCAATCTTCTCTCCGATGCGCGTACGACGGACGTCGACGAGATGATGGAGCTGTTTGCCGTCGATGATCGCGTGGGAATCCGCTATGGTGCCGAAATAGTGTTGCATTAGCGAAGGAAGTCTCCTTTACCGTCTTTGGGCGATTCGATCTTCAGGTAATAGACGCCTAAGGCGATATGGGCCGCCCAGACGACGAAGAACGGGATGAGGAAGGCCATCGCGTTAGGCAACGCGCCGCCGAAGAATAGGCCAAAGCCGACGCCTAAGACCAGCACGAGGGTGATCAAAAGGTCGATGACGCCGCGTTTTGGGCGATAGATATAGAAATTATGGACCCCGAAATAGCCGAGAGTCATCGCTAAGATCGCGAAGGTCCGCTGGCTCTTGGTCTTGGGCATCTCCTTGCCTTCGAGCGTGCCGAAAGTACGGGTGACGTCGAGCGTCTTATACCCGGACGAAATCGGATTCTTCTCCCCGCAATAAGGGCAGATGTCGGTATCGAATTTCGAGATCTGTTGATGGCAGCTACGGCAGTACGGCATAAGTTCTAAATAAGTATAGCCTCCCACCGCCAATCTTGAACTCAGGTAAACGCTTTCTTTTTGTTAAACGTTTCGTGGCTTTGCTTTGTGCGACATCCTGCTATTTCGGCTCACGACGGGCCGAATCTTGGTTATTGCTTGTCGATCACGGGTCTACTGGTTCTGATATCTATGTCGGACTGGAGGCTAAGAAAGAATCTATCGCTGACGCCGAAATAACGTCCAAGTCGAATCGAAGTGTCCGCCGTGATTTTGCGACGATCGTGAAGAATGTCCTGAATCCGGGAAACGGGAACGTCGATATCCTTGGCGAGGCGATACGCCGAAACACCGAGAGGTTCCATGAATTCCTCTTTCAGGATCTCACTCATTTTTGGTGTTTCGATTTGGGCCATAGGTTTTCTCCATTTATCATAGCCGACGATCTCGGCGTTTTCCTTATGCCCATTTCACATGTACATGCGGTACGGGTATGTCCTTGGTATCGCAAAAATAGTACTTGGGCTTTGCTTTTGTCGTCCGTAAATGAAAAGCCCGGGTTTCCCCAGGCTTAGGAATCAGTAATTGACGTTTCCTTCCAAGGAAGTGTATTCCTCGTAGAGTTTCAGGCATTCCTCGCGGTCCATGACCTCGCAGAAGTCCTGCCTTGAGGAGAACCGTTTGTAGAAGTTCTCGTCGCGGAAGCCGATCTTATCGGTGTCGAGGGTGTTGCAACCGTAATAGACCTTGCCGATATTGGCCCACAGGATCGCTCCAAGGCACATAGGGCAAGGCTCTCCGGTCGTGTAGATCTCCGCCCCGGAAAGGTCGAAGGTGCCGAGGTTTTTGCAGGCGTCGCGGATCGCGCTGATCTCGCCATGGCAAGTCGGGTCATGGTCGACGACGACGCGGTTATGCCCGCGTCCGATCACTTGGCCATCCTTGACCACCACCGCCCCAAAGGGACCGCCGTGGCCGTCATGGATGCCTTTCCTCGCCTCTTCGATGGCGAGCTTCATGTATTGGTTCATTTCGTGAATGCTTTCTTCCACCTCGCGAAGATGGAGTCGGATTTATCGCTTTGGGCGGAGAATTCCTCAAGGAGTTTCCGCTGCGACTTGGTGAGGTTGGTGGGCGTCTTGACCTTAATGTGGACGTATTGGCTGCCCGGACGGCCGGTATGGAGGTCCTTGACGCCGCGATCCTTAATCTTAAGGATCTGTTCGGGCTGGGTGCCTTCGGGGATCTTGACCTCGACTTCCCCATAGACCGTCGGGACGACGATCGAGGTGCCGAGGGCGCAATCGACGAAGCTTAGGGGCACGTCGACGTGGATGTCGTTGCCGTCGCGCCGGAACTGCGGATGGTCGGCCACGAGCACTTCGACGTAAAGGTCGCCATTTGGCCCCCCGTTGATTCCCCTGCCGCCTTTGCCGGCGACGCGGATCTGCTGGCCGTTATTGATGCCCGCGGGGACGTTGACGGTGAGGTCTTTGCGGACCCGGTTATATCCCTTGCCGCCGCAAGCGTGGCATTTGTTGCGGATGATTTTGCCCGTGCCGCCGCAATGGGAGCAAGTTTGGGCGCTTTCCATCACGCCGAAGATCGTGCGCTGCTGCACCTTGACCTGGCCTACGCCACCGCAATGGGGGCAGGTGCCGATGTCGGAGGGGCTTTCCGCGCCCGAGCCATGGCAATGGTCGCAAGGCTCGTCGTATTGGACGGGGATGGTGACTTTGGTGCCGTTGACCGCGTCCATGAAGGAGATGCGGATGCGGGTGAGGGTATTGTCGCCCTTTTGGGGGCCGGAGGCACGGCGTTGGCGTGGTCCCCCGCCGAAGAACGACGAGAAGATGTCGCCGAGGTCGATGTCGCCGAATCCCGCCGAGGAGAATCCGCCGCCGAAGGGGTTTCCTCCCCCGCCGGTCGACCCGCCCTGCTCAAACGCGGCAAAGCCGAATTGGTCGTAGGCGGCGCGCTTCTGGTCGTCGAAGAGGATGTCATAGGCCTCTTGGACTTCCTTGAATTTATCGGCCGCGTCGGGCTCATGGTTGAGGTCGGGATGGTATTTCTTCGCGAGGCGGCGATAGGCGGACTTGATTTCATCCTTGGTCGCGGACTTCGAAAGTCCGAGCACTTCGTATAAATCTCGTTTCTGCGCCATGGATATGCCTCCTTTCTTTCTCTAGACGCGAGCACGCCACCCCTCTCGGGGCGGCGCGTCGAAATGGTTGTTGTTACGCTTATTTGGCGTCGGTGAAGTCGGCGTCGACCACGTCATCGGCGGTCTCGCTGCCTTCGGGCTTGGCGTCGCCGTTACCGGCTTGGCCCTGCTGGAAGGGATTGCCCCCGCCGGCTTGCTGTTGCTGGGCGGCCATGTTGGCGGCGTCTTCGAGGCGACCGACGATCTCGCGGAGCTTGTCCATGTCGTCGTTTTGGATGGCGGCCTGGGCTTCGTCGCGGATCTTGGTGAGCTGCTCTTTCTGGGCGGCGTCCATGGATTCGCCTTTCTCGTTGAGTTCGCGGGTGATCTCGTCGACGTAGGTCTGGGCTTTGTTCTTGACCTCGACGTCGCCTTTGCGCTTTTCGTCCGCGGCCTTGTTCTCTTCAGCCTCGCGGACCATGCGGTCGATGTCCTCTTTGGAAAGACCGTTGGAGCCGGAGATGGTGATGTCGGCCATCTGCTGGGTGTCGAGGTCCTTGGCGGAAACCTTGACGATGCCGTTGACGTCGATGGAGAAGGTGACTTCGATCCTCGGCTGCCCCCTACGGGCGGGTTTGATGCCGCCGAGGTTGAAGTGGCCGAGAAGCTTGTTGTCGTGGGCCATCGGACGTTCGCCCTGATAGACGACGATGTCGACGGCGGGCTGGTTGTCTTCCGCGGTGGAGAAGATCTGCGACTTGGTGGTCGGGATCGTGGTGTTTCTGGGGATGAGCGGGGTCATGACGCCGCCGAGGGTCTCGATGCCGAGAGTGAGCGGGGTGACGTCGAGAAGGACGATGTCCTTCACGTCGCCGGCGATGACGGCGCCTTGGATGGCGGCGCCAAGGGAGACGGCCTCATCCGGGTTGATGGAGAGGTTGAGTTCCTTGCCGGAGATCTTCTTGACGAACTCCTGGACGGCCGGCATACGGGTGGAACCGCCGACCATGAGGATAGAGCTGATGTCGTTGTAGCTGAGGCCAGAGTCCTTCATGGCTTTCTCCATCGGGGCGCGGCAGCGCTCGAGGAGGGCGCGGGTCAAATCCTGGAATTTGGCGCGGGTGAGGGTGGTCTCGAAGTTGATCGGGCCGGCGGAGGACATGCCGATGAAGGGGAGGGAGATCGTGGTCTCGAGGTTGCTGGAGAGCTCGATCTTTGCCTTTTCGGCCGCGTCGACGAAGCGCTGACGGGCCATCTTGTCGGTGAGGTTCGCGCCGGTTTGGGTGCGGATCTCGGCCTGGATCCAGTCGGCGATGAGGTTATCCCAGTCGTCGCCGCCGAGGTTGGTGTCGCCGGAGGTCGCAAGGACCTGGAAGGTGCCTTCGCCGATGTCGAGGATGGAGACGTCGAGCGTGCCGCCACCAAGGTCGAAGACGAGGACGTTCTCGCTCTTGTTGGTGTCTAAGCCATAGGCCAAGCAGGCGGCCGTCGGCTCGTTGGTGATACGGACGACTTCGAGTCCGGCGATGGTGCCGGCGTCCTTGGTGGCCTGACGCTGCGCGTCATTGAAGTAAGCCGGGACGGTGATGACGGCCTTCTTGACTTCCTGGCCGAGGTTCTTTTCCGCGTAGGCCTTCATGTAGGCGAGGACCTTGGAGGAGATCTCCTGCGGGGTGAAGTCCTTGTTGAGGCAGCCGATGTGGAACTTGTCCGCGCTGCCGATTTTGCGCTTAGCGGAGCTCACGGTGTCGGGGTTGGTGATCGCCTGACGCTTGGCGGCGTTGCCGACGATCTCCTCGCCCGAGGCCTTGAAGCCCACGATGGATGGGGTGGTGTTGGTGCCTTCGGGGTTAGGGATGACCTTAACCTTGCCGTCGGCTTGCATATAGCTGATGACGGAGTTGGTGGTACCGAGGTCGATACCGACGATAATTTCTTTTGCCATGGTTCATTTCTCCTTTCGGGATTCGTTTTATGCTTCAGCCGGGGCTTTTTCTTCCTCGGCGGGAGTCTCTTTGGTGGGTTCCTTCGCCTCTTCTTCTTTAGGTTCCTGAGGCTTGGGTTTCTTCGCGACGGTGACCATCGCGGCGCGGATCAGACGGTCGTGGAGCTTGTATCCTTTGGAATGGACCTTGAGGACGTGGTTGTTCTCCACTTCCTCGCTCTCCACCGCCTCGATCGCGTTCATGTAATCGCTGTCGAAGGGGTCACCGACCTTGGGGGTCAATTCGCTGAGCCCTTCCGCGCTTAACGCCTGGATCAATTGGTTATAGATGTAGGTGAAGCCGATTTGGTAATTAGCCGCCTCCTTGGTCGGGGCTGGGGCGTCTAACGCCATATGGAAGGCGTCCAGAGCCGGGAGCAACCCGTCCAGGAACCCTTCGGCGCGGTAACGGTACATGGTCCGTTGCTCCGCCTCGAGGGAACGGCGCAGGTTTTGGGTGTCGGCGTAGGCTTTGTAGTATTCGTTCTTCCAATGCGCCGCGTCGGCTTTGGCCTTTTCGAGTTCTTCGAGGGCCGCTTTGTATTTTTTTCCGGAGACTTTCTTGCCGATCTCCTCTTCGGGGTCTAACTCGGCTTCTTCTTGTCGTTCCCCTTCGTTTCGTTCGATGTCGTCGGCCATTCGCCATTACCTCCTTCCAGATTGTTGAAGTATTCCCCGAGCGTCTCCGCCACGTAGCGGAGCATGCTCACCGCGGAATCGTAGTCCATGCGGGTCGGGCCCACCAACGAGATCGAGGTGGTCTGTCCGCCGGGGACGTTGACTTTCGCGGAGACGATGGCGAGGTCGTCGCCTTCGCCGGGGATATGGAGCTCCACGGGCTGCGATTCACCGGTATCGGCGAGGGCTTCGCGTAACGCCTTAGGATCGTCGAGGAGGCCGAGCACCTTGCGGAGCTTCTTGGCGTCCTCAGCGAATTCGGGCTGCTCGAAGAGTTTGTCCTTGCCATAGAGGTTGAGGCGTTCCCCCGCGAAACGGAGGAAGGCTTCCATCAAGGCCTGATAGACCACGTCCTGCCCCACCACATAGTCGGTCACGGCCGGACGCATCGCCTCCATCTTGTTGACGAGGTCGACGATCGGCGTGCCTTTTAGGCGGTCGTTAAGCAAGGTGACGGTCTTTTGGACTTCCTCAGTGGAGGTGCCTTGCTCCAATACGAAGGTCTTGTTCTCGACGTAGCCTTGGTCGGTGACGAACACCGCCGTGGCCGTGGTGGCCGAGAGGGGGATGACCTGGACGGAGACGAGTTTCTCCTCGCTCACCTTCGGTCCTAAGACGACCGAGGCGAGGTTGGTCATGGAGGAGAGGATCTTGCAGGATTGCTCGATGACTTCCTCCACCGACTGCGTGCGCTTCTCCAAGACGGAGGCGAGGGCGTACTTGACGCGGTTATCGACGCGGTCGTCGCGCAGATGCTCGACGTAGTATCGATATCCATCGGAGCTCGGCACGCGGCCGGAGGACGTATGGGTCTTCTCGAGGTAGCCTTCCTTCTCCAAGGCGTTCATCTCGTTACGGATGGTCGCCGAGGAACAATCGAGCTTGTATTCGTCCAGAAGCGTTTGGCTTCCGACGGGTTGGGCCGTCTTGATGAAATGCTCCACGATGAGCTTCAGAATCGTTTCTCTACGGGTCATGTCGCACTCCTTTCTAGCAGTCGTATTCTTCGAGTGCCAACATCATTATAGGGAGGTCGTTAGCACTGTCAAGCGTTTGCTGCTAAAAACCTTAATATTTGTGCGCGCGCATATGAAAAGCCGCGATTCCCGTCGCGGCTCTCCATTGGTTTAAATTGCGATATCACATCGCGCTTTTCGCGTTGTTGGACGCCTTTAGACGCGATTGACGCTGCCGAGGAATAACGGCGTCTCGAATTCGTCGATCAGGGCAAAATGGAACGGGCGGTCGCAAACGATACTGAGCCGTTGGACCGGCGCGGCGGCACCGGGACCGACGGCGACGTTGGTGTAGGCGGCGGCTTCGATTCCTTTTTCGTTCACGTCGAATTTGGCCTGATGCGTCGCGGCGGAGATATAGGTGGTGAAAGGTAGGTCCGGGAAAGCGTAGGAGAAATCCCCTTCCGCGATCGAGACCGATTTCTTCAGGATCCCCGCTTTCTGGAAAAGGTCGACCAAATCGAAGCGCCCCTCCGCGGTATATTTGGGGAAGCGCACCTTTAGATCGTATCCCTTCCGCTGCCCGATCTTTGCTTCGGGGAAAAGCAATGCCTCGTAATAATCCCGCGCCGTCTTTGGTTTGTTCTCGCCCTCGGGATTATCGACGATGACGCGGTATTTTAGGCCACCTAGTAACGGGACGTCGGAGAGGAGATAATCCTCCGAAACATAGGCCCCGCCTTCGTAGGTGTGCGTCAAGAAGAGGGTCTTCACATCTCCGGTAGCCGCATGGAAAACATCATCCGCGGTATCGGGGTATTTGCCCCAATTGGCTTTGCAATAGACCGTATTCACGAGCCAGAGCAAACCATCGAGGTCTTTGAAGTCATCCTTGCGTAAGTTAAAGAGACGGTTGGTCTTTTCGTTGATCCAAGAGGCGAGAAAATCGTGCATCTGCTCGGAATCGAGTTTCCCTTGATAGGCGTCTGCGTAATAGGAATCGGTGAGGGTTTTGATGAACGCCGGATTGATGGCGTTTTGATAGTCCTCATCGACGAAGAAGGCGTCGGCGAGGCTAAGCTTCGCGCTGTTACCCGAAGGAAATTTGGCGTCGAAATTGGCGTTACGGAAGACATATTCCATCTCCTGCGCGGGCTCGAAAGTGCCGTCATAACCGAGCATTTCGGCCAATTCTTTTTTGCTCTCCCCCGCGGCGGCTTCATAGGCCATCGAGAAGGCGGAGGCGATGGAAACGGGCGAAAAAACGCCGTTTTTGTCCTTATCCTCCGTCAGGGTTCCTAGCGTCGAGGCGAAGGAGCGCAAGGAATCGAGATAGGCATCGCTTGGCCGATGGTGGAGGGCGTTATGGGGAGACTTCGGGGCATTTAAGGAACGATAAGGCAAATCGGCCTCGTTCCTCCGGGTGGTAAAAGTGACGGTAAGCGCGACGATAAGGGCCGAAGCGAGGACCGCCGAGACCGGGATGATCCACCGCTTCTTATTCGGCCTTGCCGAAATGGTTATCGCTTCTTCGATCGCCTTGGAAGGCTCTATCGAAAGCGAATCGAGTTTCTTTCTGAAAAGGGAATGAAACATCATTTTACCTCCAATTTGTGACGCACTTTCTTCTTGATGCGGGCGATCCTTTGACGGACGGCCACGCCAGAAAGGGCGTATTTTTGGGCGAGTTCGGCGCTCGAACGCTCATAGACGACATAATCCATAAGTAAAGCGAACTCCTCCTCGCTCAGGAGGGCTTTCAGTTCCTCGACGAACCCGCGCATGGGGTCGAAGCTCGGGACTTCCTCTTCCAAAGAAGAAGGAAGCCGTTTCCTTAAGGCGTCGGCGCATTTGTTCTCTAAGGTCTTTAATAGGAACGCCCTGATCGAAACGATCTCCGTTTTCTTTGGGTAGGCGAAAAAAGATAGGAACGTCTCCTCCACCGCGTCTTCCCTCTCTTCCTTGGTCAGCGCGTAATTCGCGGAGACGAAATGAAGGAGTCCGCGATAGGAAAGGTAGATCTGTCCATAGGCGGGCTTGATCTTGGCTTCGTTATGCGAACCGATTGCGGCGCATAGGATCTTCTCTTCTTTTTTCATTTGCTCTCCCACTTACTTAGACGGAGAAGAGACGAATTTGTGACATCAATCGTATAAATTCAAAAGGACCATGTCGAGGAAGTTCATGCCCTGATGGGTGGTGCGGACATAGCCGTCCACACATTCGAGCATGCCATCCTCGGAAATCTCCTTGAAGGTCTGCCCATAATCGTCCATGAAGTCCGTCCCAAAGCGGCGATGATACTCCTCTAAGGCAAAGCCTTCCACCAGACGGAGGTTGGTCAGGAAGAAGACCTCCTTATGATCCTCGAGGTCGAGTTCCTCGATCTCGCCGTCATAATGGCCTTCGAGGTATTCCTTGAGGCTAAGGGTGTTTTTGTAACGGATATCCCCTACCGATCCCGCCGCGCCTAAGCCAACGCCAAGATAATCGAGATCTTTCCAATAAGCCTTATTGTGTTCGCATTGATATCCGGGCAAGGAGAAATTGCTCACCTCATAACGGACATAACCCGCCTTATCCAAAGCGTCCATAATCAATTCAAACATCTCTTGCTGCGTATCATCGTCAAGAGGTTCGACCTTGCGCGAAGCGAAAGCCGTCCCTTCCTCGAGGATCAAGGAATAGGCGGAAAGATGCGGCACGCCTAAGGACAAGAAGGCATCGATGTCCTTTTGGACCATCTCAAAGGTCTCTTCGGGATAGCCGTACATCCAATCGACGTTGATGTTCTCGATGCCGGCTTTCCTTAACAAAGAAATCGCGACCTTCGCGTCCTCGAAACTATGCTTACGGCCGAGGATCTTTAGTCCTTCCGGCGTGGAGGTTTGCACCCCGATCGAGACGCGGTTCGCGCCATATTTGGCGAATAAGGCGATCTTTTCGGCGGTGAGCGATTCGGGATTGGCCTCGACGCTGAACTCACATTCGGGTTCCCTTAGGGCGCTTAAAAAAGAAAGCAGATCCTCAAGCTCGGCCAAAGACAAGCAAGAGGGCGTGCCCCCACCGACGTAAATCGTGCGGTATTTGGTTCCTTTGCCGCGCGAAAGCGCCTCTTCCTTGAGGCGTTTCAGATAGGCTTCGGCCCAGTCTTCCTTATAAAAGACCTTGGGGAAATCGCAATACGGGCAGATATGGGAACAAAACGGGATATGGACGTAAAGCGAGCCCACCGAATCAGGCTTGCTTGTCGTCGGCATCTTTGTTCTCTTCGCCTTCTTCTTTGACCGGCTCAAGTTCCTCGACTGGCTCGAGCAAGCGGTCGAGCTCCTCGGCGGCGATCTCTTTGTCGGATTTGGGCTTTTCGTCGTTTTTGAAGATCTTCACGTGCTTCTTGAGCAAGATGACGACCACGACGATGACGCCGAAGAAAAGGACGAGGAAAACGGGGATGAGAATGGCGGGTAGGTTGTCCGCTAAGACGACGGTTGGGTTCATGGTCACTCCTTCTCTCCGGCTTTGCGGAGGGTATATACGTATTTGTTCTTGATGCGAAGCTTGGTGTAGAGCTTGGCGATGGCGAGGCGGTCCATCGAAGTGCGCGCCGTCTCATAGGCGACCTTCATGGTGCGTTTGTAGTCTTGGATCGTGTAATAACGCCCGGCGGTGCAATGGCTCGCGAAGAAGAGGGCTTGCTGCTTATTGATGTCGGGATGGGTCTCCACGATGTATCTGGCGGCCATCTTGACCTCTTTGTCGCTAAGCGACACGCGCGGGGCGAACATGTTGCGCGCCCCTTCCGGGAAGGCCTCGAGGACGGGCACATCCTCCATCGGGGCTTTCTTCTTCGGCTCGTCTGCGTCCTTGGTCTCTTGGATCACCGTGGCTTCTTGCCGCGGCTGTACGGGCACTTCCGTCAAGGGTTTCTCCCTTTCTTTGACCTCCACGGTCGCGATAGGTTCCGGTTCCTTGGATTCTACGGGTTGAGGCTCGATGGCTTCGGGCACTTCCTCTTCGTGGGGTGCGCCGCGGAACTCGCGCCGCAAGGCGTCCGTATGGATCTTGGTGAGTTCGTCGCGCAGGGTTTCAAGCGCATTGCCCACCAAATCGATCATGGAGAGGAAGGCATAGGTGAAGTCGCCCGTCTTGGAGGTTTCGAGGAAGAGCGAGGCGGCTTTGTTGTCCTTAAGGAGCGCCTTCTCTAACGGTAAGAGATAGGCGAAGTCGCCTAAGGAGGTGCGGCTAAGCATTTTCTTGCATAAGGCGACCGCCATTAAGGGATTATGCCCGGCGAAAGGCTCGACGTAATCGACGAAATACATGGCGAGGAACGCCTTCGGGAAAGCGGAAAGCGGATCGGAGAAGACGAATTCCTCGAGGTTATCCACCAAAGATTCGATATCCCCAAAACGCGCATATTCCCCCGCGCGCCCCTGACCGACGGTCGCGTCGTTGACGCGGTAAAAGGACACGAGTTCCTCGGTGCCGGAGATGGCACTATAAACATCGGCGAAGAACGTGGAGCAATCCTTGAAGTTCTTCCCGACTTTGAGGGTCAGCAAATCGCGGTAACCGGCGATGACGGTCTGTTCCGGGCCGCCGCCGCGATAAAGGTCGGTGAGCATCGCCCGCAAGGTCGGTTCGGAGAGTTTGACCTTCTCCAAATCGCAGGCGTAACGGAGGCTATTGAGCAAACATAGGCGCTCGGCCTTGGCTTTCTCCTCCCCTAACGCGTCGAAGGCGTCGAATTGCTGCCTCGCCTCATAGAGTTTGGATTCGAAGGCGGCGTATTTGGCCTTAAGCACGGGCGTGAGGGTCAAGGTGAACGGAAGCTGGCTCACCGTGCGTAGCTTCGTGAGCGAACTGTTCTCGAGACGATAGGCGACGACGTTGTCCCATAGGCGCTCCACGAGGGAGGAGCCGAGGGCGGCGAAAAAGCCTTGCTTGGTCACATAGTTCTCGTCGGTGTACTTAAGACAAAAGGGAGAGACGTTTGGCATAGCTTACCTCTTGCTTGAATTATGAGACCGGGACGGGTCCAAATCAACCAAAAAACTACTAATTTCTCGTTTCAATAAATTGGTTTATTCCTCGTTGTCGATGGAGAGGACCGCCATGAAGGCTTCCTGCGGCACCTCGACGGAGCCGATGGCCTTCATGCGCTTCTTGCCCTCTTTCTGCTTTTCAAGGAGCTTCTTCTTACGGGAGATATCGCCGCCATAGCACTTGGCCAAGACGTCTTTGCGCATGCTCTTGATGTCGGCCCTGGCGATGACTTTGCCGCCGATCGCGGCCTGGACGGGGACTTCGAATTGCTGTCTGGGGATGATCTTCTTTAGGCGCGAGACGATCGCGAGGCCGCGCTTATAGGCGCTCGGGCGAAAGACGATCGAGGAGAGGGCGTCGATCTGGTTGCCGTTAAGCAAGATGTCGAGTTTGCATAGCTCGCTCTTGCGATAGTCCTTGAGTTCATAGTCGAGGGAGGCATAGCCCTTCGTGTAGCTCTTTAGCCGGTCGAAGAAATCATAGATGATCTCCGATAGGGGCAGATCGTATTTGAGGATGACCCTGGTGTCGTCGAAATACTCGAGGTCCATATAGACCCCGCGCTTCTCCTGACAAAGTTCCATGATGGGTCCGACGTATTCCTTCGGCGCCATGATCGAGGCCGTGACAAAAGGTTCTTCAATCGCCAAAACGGTCGATGGATCGGGCAATTTCGAGGGGTTATCGATCTCGATCGTCTCACCGTTGGTGAGCTTGACGTGGTAGATGACGCTCGGGGCGGTCAAAATCAGGTTGAGGTGGTATTCGCGCTCGAGTCGCTCTTGTATGACGTCCATGTGGAGCAAGCCTAAGAACCCGCAACGGAAGCCAAAGCCCAAGGCTTGGGAGGTCTCGGGTTCCCATAACAACGAAGCGTCGTTAAGTGAGAGTTTCTCTAGGGCGTCCTTTAGCGCGCCATATTCCTTCGAATCGACGGGATAGAGGCCGCAATAGACCATGGGGTTGATCTTGCGATAGCCGGGCAACGCCTCCTTCGCGGGGAAGGACTTCAAGGTGATGGTCTCGCCGGGATGGACGTCGTGGATGTCCTTGATCTGGGCGGCCAGATAACCGACTTCGCCACAGGTGAGCGATTCGGTCTTGAGCTCGTTCGGGGTGCGGATGCCGACCTCGGTGACGAAATAGTCCTTATCGGCTTGCATGAGGTGGATGGTATCCCCCACTTTCACCGTGCCGTTTTTGATGCGGATCAGGACGATGACGCCGCGATAGGAATCGTAATAGGAATCAAAGATCAATGCCTGCAAGGGGCCACTTGGGTCGCCACTAGGCGCCGGGATGTCCTTGGCAATGCGTTCCAAGACGTCGGGGACGCCTAAACCGGTCTTCGCGGAGACCAAGCAAGCGTCGGAACAATCGACGCCGATGCGGTTTTCGATCTCGTTCTTTACGAAGTCAGGTTGGGCGCTTGGCAAATCAACTTTGTTGATGACAGGCAAAATCTCGAGGTCGTTATCGATCGCGAGATAGACGTTGGCGAGGGTTTGGGCCTGCACGCCTTGGGTCGCGTCCACGACCAGCAATGCGCCTTCGCAGGCGGCCAAGGAACGGCTGACTTCATAAGTGAAGTCGACGTGCCCCGGGGTGTCGATGAGGTTATAGATATAGGTCTCGCCGTCTTTGGCCTTATAGGTGACGGTGACGGCGTTGAGTTTGATGGTGATGCCGCGTTCGCGCTCCAAATCCATCGAGTCGAGCAATTGTTCCTTCATCTCGCGCTTATCGACGGTGCCGGTCAATTCCAAAATGCGGTCGGCCAAAGTCGACTTGCCATGATCGATGTGGGCGATGATGGAGAAGTTACGGATGTGGGATTGGTCAAAGCTCATGACGAGCCGAATTATAGCGGTTTATCCCTTCCTATGGAAGAGGGCCAGGTTCTCTTCGACTTCCGCGGGGGAGAAGACGACCTCGTAATCGCGATAGATGCGTTGGAAGAGGTCGCGGTACTCGTTTTGGAGGAAGCGGTCGTCGATGAGTAAGGCCGCCCCGCGGTCGGTCTCGCTGCGGATGAGCCTTCCGACGGCTTGGAGGACCTTGTTCATGCCCGGGTCCTTATAGGCGTAATCGAAGCCTTTGCCGTCGCGTCGGTCATGATAATCGCGGATCAGATCGTTCTCTAACCCGATCTGAGGTAAGCCAACCCCCACCACCGCCACGCCGATGAGGCGGTCGGCGACGAGGTCGATGCCCTCGCTGAAAGCGCCACCTAAAATCAATAGGCCAACCCGGCTCACGGTCGGGTTCGGCATGAAGAGGTCAAGGAAAGAGGAACGCTCCTCGGGATTCATCTGACGTTGCTGGGCATAGACCTCCGCCTCCCCGAAATCGAGTTCGGGCAAGATCGATTGCATGTATTCGTAGCTTGGGAAATAGACGAAATAGTTTCCCCTCTTCCCCTGCACGAAGGACTTCAGGTATTTGGCGACTTCCTTATAGGAAGTTGCGCGATCTTTGTACCGCACCGAGATCTTCGGGGCGATCATCAAATCGATGTTTTCTTTGGGGAAAGGCGAGGAGAGCAAAAGGTAAGGATGGTCCACCCCACCGAGGATCGAATCCATGTAATAGTCGATCGGCGAAAGGGTCGCGGAGAAGAAGACCGCCCCTTTGATCTTATGGACCGAGTCATTGAGCTTCTCTGAGGGGTCGACGCAATATACGCGGATCAAGACGTCATCCCCCTTCTTCGCCCCATACACGCGGTAATGGGAATCGAAATGTTCCTTGCTGATGCGCTCAAAGCGGTTGGCCTCGCGGGAAAGGTCCTTGTATTCGGGCGAGGTCTTCGTCGTCCCTTTTTTGGCCGCGCGTTGGAACGAACCCTTAAGCGCGGCGATGGCCTTGAGGATGGCGTCTGGGGGTTCAGGCAAATTAAAGACGTTCTCTTCTTGCTCCATCGCCACTTCGTCGAAGGCTTCGCTTAGTTTCCTTAACGCTTTGCGCAAGGTCTTGAAGCCATCGCCCTTTAAGGATTTCCTCGCGGCGATCACTTGGTCTTTGGTGAGGGCGCAGGAATACATGTCGCGCCCGCGGTCCAAGACGTTATGGGCCTCATCGATCAAGGCGAGGTAGGTCGAGGAATCGACGGTCTCGTCGAAATAACGCTCCAAATGGACGATGGGATCGAAGAAATAGTTGTAGTCCCCGATGACGAGGTCGCAGTGATTGGAGAGGTCGAGTTGGAACTCAAAGGGGCATAGCTCATGTTTGAGGGCCATGTCTTTGACGAAATCGGCGTCGAAGGCCTCGTCCAAAGACAAAGATTCGTTGATCGCGGTCCGAAGCTTCCCATAGTAGCCGCGGGCAAAGGGGCATTCGTCGGGGTTGCAGCCGCTGCCGGGACAAAAGCAGATCTTCTCCTTCGCTAAGAGCTGGACGAACCATAGGTCCATCCCCGCCTTGCGCAGATCCATCGCCGCGCTTGATGCGCTATTCGCGCCGGTGTTCTTCGCGGTGAGATAGAAGATCTTGTCGAGGCGACCGGTCTGGTACGCCTTCGAGGCGGGGTAAAGGGTCGACATCGTCTTGCCGATGCCCGTCGGGGCCTCGACGAAGAGGGTGCCGCCGCGCTTAGCAAGACCATAGACATATTTCGCGAGGTCGCGTTGTCCCGCACGGAACGAGGCATAAGGGAAAGGCGCGCTTTTCGCACTTTCGTCGCGCTTAGCTTGATGGGCGAAGGTGGACTCGAGGAAACGAAGGTAATCCCGCACGTATCCTTCGACCGCCGAAGTGAGTTCCTCCCGGGTGAACTCATAGTCTTTGATTAATTTATCGTCAGTGTTAATTTGATGGAAATAGGTTAGGCGAACCCCTGCTTTATCCCCACCTTGCATATTTAGATACATATAGGCATAGCAAATGGCTTGCCCTAAGTGCCACGCTTCCTGCGTCGCGGCGAATTCCTCGACTGGGGCAATCGTTGTCTTGATCTCGTCGATGATGGGTTTCTCGCCACCGAGGATCACCCCGTCGGCCCTGCCGCTAAGGACGATCGTCCCTTCCTCCACCTCGATGCGGGCGGAAAGGAACATCTCGGAAACATAGTCGCTGCCTTGCTCAGCTTGGTATACGGAATGTAACCTCGACCCGGCGTTCATCGTCTCCTGGTTATAGACGCGGTCATCGATGTCACCCTCGCGCAGCAAAAAGTCCACCAGTTGATGGACGCTGAGGCTCAGGTAACGCTTGGCCATATCAATTCAATATCTTTCCTTCGAGGTCGCGGTAGCCGTTGACGAAGGATTTGCCATCCGTCTCCTTCTTGCCCTCGAGTTGGATAGAATCGAGGGAAAGCACGCCATCGCGGCACGAGACGAAGAAACCTTTCTTAGCCTTCACAACTTCCCTGGGTTTTCCAAAAGGAAGGTCAGCCTTTGAGGCGGCATAGATCTTTAACTTCAACCCATCGATATAGACATAGCCGCCCGGGGTATGGGACAAAGCGCGGATGCGTAAGAGCAAGCGCTCAAGGGGCATGGAGAAATCTAGTTTTTCATCCTCGGGTTTGATCTTCGCGGCGAAGCTCACTTCGCTTTCGTCTTGGGGGATGCCTTCGAGTTCGTCATTGAGGTATGGGATGAGGTCTTTGACGATCAAATCCCTCGCGGCGATGCCGATTTTCTCCGCCAAGGAAGTGTAATTGTCCGTGTCTAAGATGGCGACTTCGGCTTTGTCGTACATCCTTCCCGCGTCCATCGCCTCGACCATTTCCATCAAGGTGACGCCAGTGACTTTCTTCCCTTCGTCGATGCTACGCTGGATCGGCGCGGCGCCACGAAGCTCGGGAAGCAAGGAACCATGCAGGTTGACGCATCCTTTCCTAGGACAATCCAAGACGGCTTTGGGGACGATTTGGCCATAGGCCATCGTGACGATGACGTCCGGTTTCAAATCGTTAAGGAATTCATTCTCGAGTCGGATCTTCGCCGGCTGATAGACGGGGATATCGTGAGATAAGGCGACCTCTTTGACCGGGGAAGGCGTGAGGATGCCTTTTCGGCCCACGGGCTTATCGGGGTTGGTGATGACGGCGATGACGTTGAAGCCCTCATCCAAAAGGCCGCGAAGCACGGTCGCGGAAATCTCTGGGGTGCCCATGTAGACGATGCGGGCGTTAGTTTTGTCGAATGCCATCTTATCTCCCCTCCACTTTGCCCCAATATTCTATGGCTCGATGGGCTTAGGCGCAATTCGCTTAAGCGAAAAACCGCAGCGACGATAACGAAATGTTCCTACGCGTGGGAAAGTGCGTGATAATATATGCGTCGTATCGACCCATCGAGCCTTAGGCCGATGGTCACCTACATCCTTTTTCCGGAGCACATCATGAAAAAAGACAATTACGAAGCCGTTAAAGCCTTCATGGGCGAGACCGCGAAGCTCGCGAAAACCTCGCAGACCATGGAGGATATCTATAATGCCATCGTCGAGCGTAATCCCAACGCCTGGATCAGCATCTACTTCGACGATTCGGGCAAAGCCCGTCACCAGACCTACGACGAATTCCGCAACCGGGTCTTCCGCACCGCGAGCAAGCTCTCGGCCCTCTTCTCCAACACCGCCCCGCGCACCGTGGTCGGTCTAAAGTTAAAGAACTCGCCCCGTTGGCCCGTCATGTTCTGGGCCATCCTCATGTCCGGGCATATCCCCCTGCTCATCGACGCGCGCCTTCCCAAAGAGAACGCGAACAACCTCTTGAAGCAGGCTAAGGCCGTCGCCCTCATCACCAATGACGAAGAGGAATTCGTCTGCCCCAACTACCGCGTCAACGAAATCGCCAACCGCGACGCCAACTATGGTTTCAACCCCGACTGGGCCGATAATGTCATCTTCTGCTCCTCCGGCACCACCGGCGACGCGAAGATGATGGTCTTCTCAGGCAAGAATCTCTGCGCCCAGATCCTCGGCTCGCTTTCGATGCCCGAATGCACCCTCGACCTCATGTACCCGGGAACCATCCACATCTTGGCCATGCTTCCCTTTCACCACATCTTCGGCTTCGTCGCGGTCCTTCTTTGGTACACCTATTACGGCAAGACGTTGGTCTATCCGTCCTCCCTCGCCACGAGCGACCTATTAAGCGCGTGCCGCCTTGGCAAATGCACCCATATCTATTCCGTGCCTTTGTTCTGGGACGGTTTGGCGCAGACCATCAACCGCACCATCGCCTCCCTTAAGCC
This sequence comes from Erysipelotrichaceae bacterium, assembly GCA_015058945.1. GTDB lineage: Bacteria > Bacillota_I > Bacilli_A > RFN20 > CAG-826 > Alloenteromonas. Next base: position 83,127 of record SVBF01000011.1, read on the forward strand.
TTCCAAGAGCGACCTCGTCTCCAAGATGATCGCCTATAACACCCATAAGATCAGCCGTCGCGAAGCCGGCTTTGCCGCGCGCAAAGTCGCGATCCACGCCTTCCAGAAGAAGGTCCTTGGCAAACACGTCCGTTATTGCATCTCCGGCGGCGGTTTCCTCTCGCCCAAGACCCAAGCCTTAGTCAACGGCTTAGGCTATAACCTCTATAACGGCTTCGGCATGACCGAGATCGGCGTCGTCTGCGTCGATATGTCCACCCGCGTCGAGCAGCGCATGAAAGGTTCCATCGGCCGTCCGATCCACGGCGTCGAGATGAAGATCGACTGCAAAGAGGGCGAGACCCAGGGCGAAGTCCTCGTCAAATCCCCGATCACCCATTTGGAGGAGATCATCGGCGGAAAGAAGCGCGTCACCCCCCTTACCGAAGACGGCTACTTCCGCACCGGTGATATCGGTGTAACCGATAACCATGGCAATTTCTTCCTTAAGGGTCGCCTTAAGGACACCATCATCTTGGCCAATGGCGAGAACGTCTTCCCCGACGAGATCGAGTACTACTTCAAAGACGTCGCCCTCCTCAACAACGTCGTCTGCTTGGGCGCCAAGCGTCCGGGCGAAACCGAGGAGAAGATCACCCTCGTCTGCGAGGTCGATAACTCCGTCACCGAGGAACAGATCGAAAAGATCTTCGCCGACATCCGCGCGATCAACGACACCCTCCCCTCCGAGAAGAAGGTTCAGGACATCCTCATCGACAAGCGCCCCTTGCCGATGTCCTCTTCCATGAAGGTCAAGCGTTTCGTCCTCAAGGAAGCCATCGAGAAAGGTTCCTCCGACTTTGTCGGACTTAACGCCCCGCAGAAACCGGCCGTCTCCTTCGAAGGTTATGACCCCGAAGAGGTCGCCAAGACCCTAAAGCGCGTCACCAAGGTCTTCTCCAAAGTCCTCATGCTCCCCGAATTCAAGATCGATCCGGAAGCCGTGTGGACCACCGACCTCGGCGGCGATTCGATGAGCTACATCGAGATGTGCCAGTCCCTCGATAAGGAATTCAAAATCCATATCCCCGAGGAACAATACGGCATCCTTGCTAACGTCAACGACTTCACCAAGCAGGTCCTCGACCTGCTCCACGAGTAAGTCTCAAACCATAAAAGCGGCATACACTGCCGCTTTTCCTTTTCTAAGAATTGCATATTGGGTCGCGCTAAGGCAAATGTCAGTCAAGATAGATCTCTCTTCGGTGACCGATCGCGATGACGAGAATGACCAGACGTCCATCCTCGATTTTGGCGATGATCCGATAGTCACCGACGCGATATCGCCATTGTCCTGCCCTATTCGCGGTCAACGGTTTTCCATGGATCCGAGGGTCGGCGCAGCCAACGAGGTTTTTTTCGATCCATTCGAGGAGAATCCGCTTCGTGTATTTATCCATCTTCTCAAGCGTTTTCACGACTTGAGGCAAATACTCGACTTGATACTTCATAATCCAAGCATCTTTTTGACCTCTTCGTGGGAATAGGTCTTCGGATTTTTCTCATATTCGCGCAAAGCCATATCGGCCAAGGCAATATCGTATTCGTCTTCGATTTTTTCGAAATAGGCGCGTTTGATGGCCTCACTCAAAGATACTCCATTGAGCTTGGCATAAGCGTCGGCCAATTTCTTTTCTTCTTCTGTCATTCTGATCGAGACAACCATAATCTTTCCTTCTTTCGTAATACATTGTAATACATCGCTTAGCCGTTCTCAAGGGACCATGGTCCGGTTCATAAAGAAAAGACCTCTGAAGAGGTCTCTCGATATGGTTGTGGTTTAGGCCCTGAAGGTGACTTCGCCACCCTTGAGGACGGCAACGCTATAGGCGGGCATGGAAACCTCACCACCAGATTCGGTGACCTTGCCACCGTCTTTGCCCGTGAGCGAGAAGTCGAGGGTGTGGGTGCCGGTCGCGGTGACTTGGGCGGCGTTTCCGGTCGCGTTGACGAGGAGATAGTAGTTCGACCCGTTGCCGGCGACCTTGAGGACGCCGATCTTCTTGTCCCCAGTTTCAACTTGGGTGGCCGCCCCACTATAGAGGTATGGGTTGGCGTTTTTGTAATTGATGGCCGCGGCGGTCTTACTGAAGATCGAATTCTTGTCGGCTTTGTCCTGGTCGGCGTTCTTGCCGGAGAAGGTGTTGCTTGAAGAACTGTTGCCCTCCATATACGCCTGACTGTTGGTCCTTCCAGAAGCGAAGGGCATCGGGGTACGGTAGGACATGTCCTTGTAGCCACTGCTAGTGCCGGTCATGCCAAGCTCATCGCCATAATAGACGTAGGAACCGCCCGGGGAGAGGACGTTGAGGGCGTTGGCGAGGACCAATTGCTCTTTGTTGTTGGTTTGGCTCGCGAACCTGCCGGTGTCGTGGTTGGAAAGGAAGCTCGCCTCGACGCCATTCGGATCTTTTTGGCGAATCCTTTTTTGGTGTCCGGCCACCTCTTCGACCCATTTAGCTGAGTCGTTCGCGTTCCAGGAATTGCCAGGCCAATAAGAAGCGGAGAAATTGAAGGCGTTCATGCCAGAAGCATAGAACTGCTCGACATAAACGAGGTCGGTATAGACTTCGCCGATGAGGTAGACGTCGCTCTTTTTAACCTTCATCGCATCGGAGAATTCCTTCCACCAGGCGATGGATTTCTGGAATTTGTCCTGTTCGACGCGATAGTCGCCTCCACCCCCGTAAATCCAGGTAGCAGCGTCACAACGGAAGCCGTCGACACCCTTGTTCAGCCAATAATTACCGACGTCTTTGATGGCTGCGCGGAGATTCTTGTTGTCGTAATTGAGGTCGGGCATGCTATCACCAAAGATTCTTTCGTTCGAATACCAATCAGGATGTTCCGTGCGCCACGGATGGTCGTCAGAAGTATGGTTAAAGACCATGTCAAGAATGACTTTGATTCCGCGCTTATGGCAGTCGGCAAGGAGATTCTCGAATTTGTAGTTGTTGACCTCGTAACGGGATTCGACTGCCTTATAGTTTCTAACGTTATAACCGTGATAATTCTTCGCGGGATGGATCGGCGAGAGCCAAAGCCCGCCGATACCGAGGGCTTGCAGGTAATCGAGATGGTTCGCGATGCCCTTGAAATCGCCCCAGCCGTCGCCATTGCTATCCGCGAAGGAATAGACCAGTAACTGATACCAGGTGCGGTGGCGGTTATCGAGTTCTCCCGAGGGGACATATGAAGTTTGGGCGGGTTCGGAGGTCGGTTCCTCTTCAGAGGATTCTTCCGGTTTGATCGGGTTTTCTTGGTACCACTGGTCCTGGTAATACCACCAATAACCCTTGGAAGTGATCGTGAGGTCCGGGGTCTTGTTCGCGTCGCTGCCTTCGTTGAAGATGAGGTTCAGGCTGGTCTTGCCCTCGAAATCGAAGGTCTTCCAGTCGGAATCGTAAACGCTAAGCTCCGCGCCGGGCCATTTGTCGAAGAGATTGCCTCCGGCGTCCCATGCCCAGACATTGGTCCAATGGCTTTCGCAGAAGACTTTGATGTAATCGATCTCCGGTAAGGAGGTGCCTTGGCTCTTCGAGGTGGTCTTAGAGGAAGAAGAGGACGGCATGGCGGAGCTCTGGGAGCTTACTTGAGGCGCGCTGGAGTCCTGCTGAGTAGACTGCGAAGACGATGTCGGCGCCGTGGTGGCGCAGGAAAGCAATAAGCCCGTCATGGATAAGGGCAGGATCAGTTTTCTCTTCATGGCAATCTCCTTAGAAAAGATGTGGTACGGGATTTAGTATATATCAATTCCCTTTTGCGGGGGTAGCGCATACGCATAATGCGCGCTTAAAAAAGGGTTGCGAAGGCGTGGGGTTATCGCTAAACTATTGCACGCAAATAAGTAAGGAAGAAAACCATGCCGAATATCAAATCCCAAATCAAGCGCGACAAGACCAACGAAGAAGCGCGCCAAGTCAACGCCTCCAAGAAGTCCGAGGCCCGCACCGCCATCAAGAAAGTCGAGACCCTCGTCGCCGAAGGCAAGAAAGAGGAAGCCCTCGTCGCCCTCAAGGAAGCCATCTCCCTTCTCGATAAGCTCGCCCAGGCCGGCGTCATCGCGAAGAACTCCGCCGATCGCAAGAAAGCCCACTTGCAGGCCATCTGCGCGAAGTAATCCTTCATCAAGAAACCACGGCCATCTTCGGATGGCCTTTTCCTTTTATATGCCGCGACGCTATCTAGGAGAGCTCTCCGCTAGAAATAGCGACGACTTTTCCTTCTTCTTTGAAGAGAAGGCGATACTCTTCGTCGACGCCTAAGACATCGACTTCTTTTAGATCGCCATCGATGTGGGTCTTGGCCTTTTTGCCGCTTAAGGCGTCGTGGTAATGGTAATACGAAAGCGATTCGGCCGGTTTTAAGCCGTCGAAGATCAGGCGACGCAATTCTTCCCGCACGACTTCATAAAACGCCCCTACGTCCGTTTTTCGCCCCGTTTCGAGGGCGATGGAGGTCGGAGGGAGACGATAATCCCCGTCAAAAGAGGTTTGATTTACATTGATACCGATCCCAACCACGCAATAAGAGGGCAAGGATCCTTCAAGGAGGATGCCACACACTTTCTTGCCGTTAACCAAAACGTCATTGGGCCATTTGATGGTCACGTTAGCCACGTCAAAGCGCTCTAATGCCCTACTGACCGCGACGGCGCAAGAAAGCGACAAGATGCCGAGGCGTTCATAAAGCTTTGGGTCCTTCAGCAAAAAGGAAAAGGTCAGATTCTCCCCTTTTTGGCTAAGCCAAACCCTTTCTTCCCTGCCCTTGCCTTTAGTTTGGTTCAAAGCACGGACAAAGACAAAAGGGACCAAGCGGTCCCAGTTCGTTTTGAGGTAATCGTTCGTGGATTCCAAAGAATCGAATTCGAGTAACGTTTCGTCCATAGATCAAAGGAAGAGTAAGAGCAAGACGCCCGCGGCGACGGCAGAGCCGATGACGCCGGCGACGTTTGGACCCATCGCGTGCATGAGCAAGAAGTTGGTCGGGTCTTCCTTGACACCTTCCTTATGGACGACGCGGGCCGCCATAGGGACGGCGCTGACGCCAGCCGCGCCGATCATCGGATTGACCTTACCTTTGGTAAAGAAGCACATGAGCTTGCCACCGAGCACGCCCGAAGCGGTCGCGATGGAGAAGGCGAGGATGCCTAAGACAAAGATGAGGATCGTATCGAGGGTCAGGAAGGTCGCCGCGTCGGCGGTGCAGCCCACGCAAATGCCGAGCAAGATCGTGACGATGTACATCAAGGTCTTCGAGAGCGTCTCCGTGATCTGGGGGACGACGCCGGATTCCTTGATGAGATTGCCGAGCATCAAGCAGCCGATCAAGGCACCCGCGCTAGGGACGATCAAGACGGTGACGATGGTGACGATGATCGGGAAGAGGATCTTCTCGGTCTTGGAGACCTCACGCGGGGTCTCCATCTTGATGAGGCGTTCCTTCTTCGTGGTCAAAAGGCGGATGATCGGAGGCTGGATGACCGGCACCAAAGCCATGTAGGAATAGGCGACGATCGCGATGGAGGAAAGATATTCCGGGGCGAGCTTGGAGGTGACCAAGATGGCCGTGGGCCCGTCCGCCCCACCGATGATGCCGATGGAGGAGGCGATCTTCGCGTCGAAATTGGTCCATCCTAGGCCGTTTTTGCCGATCGCGATGGCGCCGATGAAGGTGATGAAGATACCGAGCTGCGCCGCCGCGCCAAGAAGCATCGTCTTCTTGTTCGCAATCAGCGGGCCGAAGTCGGTGGTCGCGCCGATGCAAAGGAAGATGAGGCACGGATAAATGCCCCATTTCACGCCGTAATAAAGGAATCCGAAGATGCCTTCGTAATGGGTGACGCCCTCCGCGTCGACGGTTTTGTTGAAGATTTCCTTGCCGACGAAAGGCAGATTGACGAGCAACATGCCAAAGGCGATCGGCAAAAGGAGGTACGGTTCGAATTTCTTCTTGATCGCGAGGAAGAGCAATAGGCACGCCACCGCGATCATGATGAGGTTCAGATAGCCGCCCTCGGCGAAAAAGCCGGCGATGCCGGAAGAGGCAAAGAAGGCTTTTATCGTTTCCCAGAAGGCTTCCATCGCACCTACCCGATGATGGCCAAAGGCTGTTTGGCGGCGACGCTAGCTCCCTTTTCGACGAGGATCGATTTCACTTCGCCATCAAAGGGCGAGACGACCTCGTTCTCGAGCTTCATGGCCTCGATGATGAAGAGCACGTCGCCCTTCTTCACCTTGTCGCCGAGTTTGAGTTTGACCTGGGTGACCTGCCCCTGGATCGGGGAAAGGACGGATTCGCCTTTCGCGTCGGTTTGGACCGGTTTAGCCTCGGGCTTCTTCTCCGCTTCTTTGGCGGGAATGGCCGCGGGGGCGGATGCGCCGACTTCGTCGATGGCCTCGAGCTCGACCTTATAGGTCTTGCCGTTGACTTTGATTTTGTAGATCTTCATGGGATTCAATCCTCCGCTCTTTCGATTTTGACCACGCGGCAATCCTTGCCCGTGGCTTTATGGAATTCGATGGTGGCGACGAGCACCGCCACGACCGCGTCTTCGTCCTTCTCGAGGATCTTATTCTCGGGACGCGGCGAGATGGTCGTGTGCTTTTGGACCACGTCGATGCCCTTTTGGAACAAGAACGTCGCCCCGATGATGATGAGCAGGGTCAGGAAGACGATGACGATGGCGATGAGGGCGATCAAAAACGCGTCGCCGATGCCGACTTCCTTATCGCCCCACACGCCGAGAACGTTCATGGTCAGACCTCCACCTTGATGAGGGTGGGTTTGGCATCCTCGTTACGCTTGTTGATGAACTTGAGCGCGACGTCGCCGAAAAGGGCGATGGAGAGGACGTCCTCATCGCTTTTAGCGATGCCTTTGTATTGCTTCTTTAGTTCCGCGAATTCCGGCTTCAAATCGTCGGCGGGACGATAGGTGATGACCGGGTCGTCGCCGATGATCTTCTTGCGGATCTCCTCGTTGACCGGAGCGGGAGAGGCGCCATAGCGGCCATGGAGGTATTCGTTGATCTCCTTCGGCACCATCTTGTAGCGTTCGCCGGAGATGACATTGAGGACGGCTTGGGTGCCGACCATCTGCGATAAGGGAGTGACGAGCGGCGGATATCCCATGTCCTTACGGACGTTCGGGACTTCGCGCAAGACGTCGTCGAGCTTATCGGAGGCGCCCTGCTGCTTCAGCTGGTTGATGAGGTTGGAGAGCATGCCGCCGGGGACTTGGTATTTGATGATGTTGGCGTTGACCGAAAGGACTTTGGGGTTCAAGAGGCCGTTGGCTAGGTATTTGGCGCGCACCGATTGCATCTTCGCCGCGGCGGCGTTAAGCATGTCGACGTTGAGCTTGGGGTCGAATTCGGTGCCCTGCAAGGCGAAGTTAAGCGACTCGGTGCAAGGCTGTGAGGTGCCGCCGCTTAGGGGCGAAAGGGCGCAGTCGACGATGTCGACGCCGGCCTCGATGGCCTTGAGGTAGGTCATCTCGCAAAGTCCGCCGGTGCAGTGGCTATGGAGCTCGATGGGGAGCTTGGTGTTCTTCTTTAACGCCGAGATGAGCTCATAGGCGTCTTTGGGAAGCATGACGCCCGCCATGTCCTTGATGCAGATGCTATCCGCGCCGAGGGCCTCGATCTTCTTGGCGAGCTCGACGTAATAGGAAACCGTATGGACCGGGGAGGTCGTGTAAGAGAGGGCGATTTGGCATTCGCCGCCGTACTTCTTGGTCGCGCGGACGGCGCATTCGAGGTTACGGATGTCGTTGAGCGCATCAAAGATGCGGATGACGTCGATGCCGTTTTTGATGGACTTCTCGACGAACTTCTCGACGACGTCGTCGGCGTAATGGCGGTAGCCCAAGATGTTCTGACCGCGGAAAAGCATCTGCAACTTGGTGTTCTTGCAGACTTTCCTCGCGGCGCGGAGACGTTCCCAGGGATCTTCGTCGAGGAAGCGGAGACAGGCGTCGAAAGTGGCGCCGCCCCAGATCTCGATCGCGCGGTAACCGACTTGGTCCAACTCCTTTAGGGCGAGGAGGACTTCCTCGGTCGTCATGCGCGTGGCGAAGAGGGATTGGTGCCCGTCGCGTAGACAGGTCTCGGTGACTTGGACGCCCATTTTACGCTAGGGTCTCGGCCTCTTTGACGACTTTCTCGAGGGCTTCCTTCGCTTCCTCGGGGAGTTCGTCGAAGCCGCCTTTGACGGTCTTCCTGCTTTCGACGAAGGCCACGCGGTCCTTCATGCGGGCGATGAGCTGTTTGACGTATTCCCCGTCCTTGAGGTTCGGGACGAAGCCGGGCCATTCCATGATCTCGATGTCGCTGAAGGGGCCCCACTTCTCGAATTTGGCGCGTCCTTCGACGACGGCCTCGATGACGCCGAGGGTGTCTTCCTTCTGGACTTTTTTGCCGTAGAAGTCGCCGGTGTTGATGATGTAGCAATCGACGTTCTTCTCCTCGACGAGGTGTTTGAACTTCTTGTAGTCGTTGACGAGCGGATAGGTGCGGAACGGGTTCGCATAGGGCTCGACGACGAGGGCGTTGGGATCGACGCCGGGGGCGAGGCGCTCCGCGGAGCTCCTCTTAGTGGCCAAAGTGGCGCCCATGACGGAAGCGAGGGCCGGTCCTTTGATCTTGACGATCGGCGGGATGGTCGGGTCCTTCATGATCCAGAAGATGGCGTTGACCGGCGATTCGATCTTGTCGACGCGGTTTGGCGACCAAAGTTTGGACTTGATGGCACGGCCGTTGCCGTTACGGATATCCTCGGTCACGAGGACGATCTTTCCTTCGGAGTCACGGGTGCAGGAGCAATTCTGGACCGTGATGAGGTATTTGTTGTCCGGGCAGCCGGTGGGATAGTCGTTGGTCTTGTCGAAATAGGTCGGCTCGAGGGCGATCGAGGCGCAGGTCTCGTCGTTGATGATGAAGGCATCGTCGTGAAGGACCTTGATCGCGGGGTATTTGCCGCCGTGCTTGGCGTGGGTGATCGTGGATTTGCCCGAGCCGGAGAGCCCATAGACCGAGGCGACGAACTTACGGCCGTCGGCGAGGGTGTATTCCTTTTGGCCGCCATGGCAAGAGGCATAGCCGTTGCGGTTGGCGATAGCCCAGGCGATGGTGAGGGTGCCCTTCTTATGCTCGCCGAAATAACGCATGCCCAAGATGGCGGCGCAGTTGGTCGGCGTGGAGAAATAGGCCAAGCACTTGCCTTCGCAGATGTCGGTCTGGTCCGGGGCGCCCTTCCAGGCGGGGTCGGAGAAGATGTAGATGTCGGGTTCCTTGCCACCGCCGACGGGGATGGAACGCTGATACATCTTGTAGTATTCGTCGTTGATGTATTGGAAGTTGAGGAGCCAGTTATAGGCGATCATCTCGAATCCTTCGGGGATGAGAAGGTGCGCCTTGACCATGAACTCGGGGTCGAGTCCGATGTAGGCTTCCGCGTGGTAAAGCTTACGGAAACGGGTGTCGTAGACGGCTTCCATGAGCAACTTGTCGAGGCGATCGGCGTCGACGCCGGGTTCGCCTTGGATGCGACGCGCGGCGGCATAGCGGCCGGTGATCGCGCCATCGTTGAAGAGCAAGACCTTCGCGTCGCGGTCGAGGCCGATCTTCTCGGCTTCGAACACCGGCATGTCGGTGACGACGGTGCCCGGCGAATTCTTCGCGAGTTCGTACGCCTCCTTCAGCGAGTTGATCTTGACGACGTTATTGCCGTAGAAAGCCGCTTCGATGATGGAGCGGGTTTTGGAAAAACCGGGCTTGCCTTTGCCGATTTCTTCCGTCGGGTAGAATGCCTTCGTGGACATAGATGTTTGAACCTCCTGACCTCTAGATAGGTCGAATGTTTCCGAAATTTGACTTATGATAGCACGTTTTGGCGGTTTTATGAGGATAGTTCTTAAGAAAAATCTACGCATCTTTCGGCGAGGAAAACAAAAAGCCCATCGGGAGGATGGGCGTTAAGGCTTTTGGCTTAGATTTGGTAGTTCGCGAGGAAGAGCGAGAAGGCGAATTCGGGCGTCATTTTACCGCTTAGGATGTTCTTCTCGCACTGATAGAGTTCCTCGAGGATCCGGGGCAAGGCCTCTGGCATGACGCGATAGAGGTTACGCAGGGTTACCTCTACCCTTTTCGGCGAGGTGTAAAGCTCCTTGGCGATGTCATAGGACGAGCTCCCCTTCGCGTCGAGGTAACGGACCTGATCCATGAACGTGAACTGGTTGGCCAAGAGGTTGATGAGGCGGATCTCGTCGACCGAATGGGACTTGAGGTCGCGATAGATCGCCATCGCTTTGGCGACGTCGCCGCGGGTGAGGGCGTTGCTCATGGCGAAGGCGTCTTCCTCGGCCCTCGGGGCGACGAGGTTCTTGATGGCCTGAAGGCGGATGTTCTCCCCATTGGCGTAAGCGACAAGCTTCTCAAGTTCGTTGATGAAACGGCCATAGTCCCCATCGACGCGGCTTACGAGTTCTCGCGCGGCGTCGTTATCGATCGCGCAGCCCTTGGCCTTGCAATATTTGTCCGCGTAGGTCACCCACTCCTCGGGCTTAGGCATGGGGATGCCCTTGATCTGCCCGCTTTTCATGATGGCTTTGACGAGAGGGTTCTTTTCGTCGACTTCCTCGGCATAGACCAAAAGGTAAAGGTCCACGAAATCGCTCGGGTTATTCAGATATTCGAGCAATTTGTCCGGGCCGTCGTCCTTTTGGTATTTGTATTTGGTCTTGCTCTTGGCCAAGAAGGCGCAGTCGGCGGCGAGGACGCACTTCCTCTCCGTGCCTAGGGGCAAGAAAGAGCATTCGTCCGCGAGTTCGTTGAGGGTGCTCACGGCCATGTTGAAGCTCGCGTAGTTGAATTCGTCGCGCTCAGGGAAGCTTTTACGGATGCCCTTCATGGCCACATGACGGGCCATTTGGGGGTCTGGGGAATACAATGCGAGGATCATGCTATGCATATATTACGCCCATCGCCTCATTCGGGCATAGGTTATCGTTCCTTCTAGGTCGGTTCTCCTTATCTTGATGCCCCTCTTCTCTAGCGCGGCGATCACGGAAGGCTTCGGGTGGCCGAATTTGTTCTTCGCGCCGCAGGAGATGACGGCTTCCTCGGGGGTCAAGGCGTCGAGGAATTCGTCACTAGTTGAGGTGTCGCTGCCATGATGCCCCACTTTGATGACGTCGCAATCGAGGTTTGGGTGGTCATCGACGATGCGCCGCTCTACCCATTTTGGGGCATCGCCGGTAAAGGCCCACTTCTTGTCCATGAAGGAGACGAAGAGGACCAACGATTTGTCGTTTTCCTCGGTCGCGTCGTAGACGTTGTAGTTTTCGAAGCGCAGCCGACCGATGTTCAAAGGGAATTCAGCCTTGTCTTTGACGTAACGCCGGACGTCGAAGGAGGTTTGCAACGAGGACAGCGCCCCGACATGGTCGTAGTCCTGATGGGAGGCAATCACGCAGTCGATATGGTAGATCCGCCTCTTTCTTAAATAAGGTATTAGGGATTCGTTAGCCAGATCCATCCCCACGATGCCGCCGGTATCGATCATCACCGTCGTTAGGCCGTCTTGGATCAAGGCGCAGTCCCCCTGGCCGACGTTGATGAAGCTCACCGACTCGCTTAAGGCGGGCACGATGGGGATGAGGCTAACGCAATAGACGCCCAAGATGGCGAGAAGCAGCACGTTTCTGGCCTTTTGGAAGCCCGTTTCCGAGAAATAGATGACCGCCAGGACGACGAGATAGAAAACGACGACAAAGACGAAGCTAGGCACCGGTAAAGGGATGGATAAATCGATGTGTGAGAAGCCATGGACCAAGCCCGACGTCGCTTGGCCTAAGGCGCCTAGGACATGGGTGAAGGGAAAAGTGAAGAAGCTTAGGTAACCTAACGCAAGCGTCAGCAGCGATAACGGCATCAAGACCAAGCTGAAAACCACCCCAAAGAGATGGATGCCTCCCCCACTGGAAACGCTCATGGGGAGCAAGAACAAACGGATGGATATCATCCCTAGAAGCAAGGTGAGGATTTTGTTTTTCTTTTGCCATAACCGCGAACCGAAATAGGTGAAAAGCGAGATACCTAAACCGGAGAGAAAACCGGTTTGTATCGCGAGGCGAAAGTCGAAGAAAAGCAATAGGCCCATCGCGAGGCATAACCGCCATAAATAAGGTAGATCCTTATGCAAAACCCGCGCGTCCAAACACTTGATAAGCCGCATCAAATAGACGCGCAATATGCCTACCTTTGCAAAGCCAAAAGGCAGGAATGCCGCCCCGACGAAAAGTGCGATCACATCGGAATATTTTCGTATTTTGCGCGGCAAGATCCGTTCGAATGAACGCAAGAAAAGCGAATAGAAGAAACCAGAGGTCGAAAGGACGAAAAGCAAGTTCATCTCGCTCGCCTTGTCGATGAGGGATGAAGAGTAATCCTTCTTGCCGAAAAGGAGCGAGTCTAGTAACGCCTTGGTGTCGCCCTCGAAATGCGATAGAAACCGCAGTTCATACGCCCTTAGCCGGAATGGATTCTGGAATAAAGTCGTCTCTTTGTACGAAGTGATCTCCGCCCGCACCCCCATATCCTTTAGATAAGAGGCGAAGTCAAAGCGTGACTCATAGCTCGTCATCTTTAAATCCACCAAGGTGCCCTTAAGCGAGACATAGTCCCCCACTTCATGTCCATGGCCCGACGAACTCACGTAATAACGGAGGAAAAGGTGTTCGACGACGTAATAGTTGTCGCCCGTTTTGACGACGAAACCCGAGATTTCCCCTTTGCCTAGACCGATGGGGACATAAAACAGGATCAAGCCGAGGCAAAGGGAAACCCCGAATGGGACGACGAAGCGCCAGAGTTTTTGGGAGCGGAACGCATACCAAAAGAGGACGAGGGCCCCTAACGAAGACATGACGATGCGGCCAATGTCCCCTCCCCGGCTTAAGCCAAAGCCAAGTATCGCGCCAAAAAGAGGGAGCAAAGGGCCCATCAAGCCGATCTGAGGGTTACTTTGGTCTTCACTTTCTCAAACGTCGCCGAACCGATGCCGGAGACGTTCTTGAGTTCCTCGATCGCCTTAAAAGGCGCGGAGGAACGGTAGGAGGCGATCGCGTTGGCGACCGTCTTGGTGAAGCCCGCGACCGCTTGCATGGTCTCGACGTCGTCGGCGTTGATGTTGGTCTTTACGATGGGCGAGGTGGAACAGGTGTTCGAGTTGTCGAATAAGGGCGCGATGTAATAGGTCCCTTTGTTCTCGATCGCGTAATCGGTGTTGAAGGCCAATGAATCGGCGTTGCCGGTCGTGCCTTGGGCGGCGTTGATGAGGTCGAGCAGCTTCGCCCCGGTGCTAAGCACGTAGGTGCCTGGGTAATTGACCTCGCCCGCGATGATGGCCGTGAGCGAATCGCCATCCACCGAGACGAGGCTATCGACGATCGGATGGTTGGTGGCGTTGATCATGGCGTATGTCGCCCCGAAGCCGATTAAGGCCACCGCGGTGAGGGCGACGATGATGAGAATGGTTTTCATAAATGAACCTCCTTCACCGACATATAGGAGGGCAAAGTCCGATTTGGACCAAAAATCGCACGGCTTTTATACAGTGTATAGGAAAAGCGCCATAAATAAGAAAAGACCGCCGAAGCGGTCTATCGTAGGTTTGCCTTACTTACGGGAGGAAGAGAGGATCTTGATCTCGTAACGCTCGCCGGACTCGACGAAGACGGACTGTCCGGGCTCGGCGCCGATGAGGGCTAAGCCGATGGGCGATTCGTTGGAGATGCTCGGGGGTTCGGCGAAGGGGTCGGCGCCGACCTGTCCGACGATGCGGACGGTGGCTTTCTCACCGCTGCCCACCTCTTCGAAGGTGACGGTGTCGCCGATGCCGATCTTCTTGGAGTTGCCGCCTAAGCCGGCTTCTTCGGCGCTGACGGCGTTATTGAGGATCTTCTCGATCTCGGAGATGCGGCCCTCGACCTGGGCCTGGCGGTCACGCGCGGCGTCATAGTCGGCGTTCTCGCTCAAGTCGCCTTGGCTGCGGGCTAAGGCCAACTTCTCGATGACGTCCGGGCGTTGGACGTCGATGAGGTCGCGGTATTCTTTTTCGAGTTTCTCACGCTCGCCTTGGGTGAGGATGATTTTCTTGTCTGCCATGGTATTACCTCGTTACTTGCCCACGAATTATATGCTTTGCATAGGTCGCGGACAAGTTTATTCCTTTCTTAGTCTTTCTTCAGATCTTGGATCGCGGGGTCTTGCTCGTAGGCCTCGAAGACTTGCTCGGCTTCGTCGAACTCCTCTTCGCTTAGGTCCTCCAGCGACTCGCCGTCGCTCGTCCCCATGACGATCACTTCGTCTTCGTTATCTTCCTCATAAAGGAAGTAATAGTCTTTGTTGCGCTGGTCATTATGGAAATAGAAGAGGATCTTCATCAGCTTTTGGCTGCCGTCGTCCCTGGTGATGACCATGTCGTTATCGTTACGGATCTCGATCATAAACGTCTCCTTGGCTATGGCTATTTTAACAACGCTTTGACCTCTTCGATAGCCTTGTCGTAGCCACCGAGGTCCTTAGCGGAACCTTGGGCCATCTCCGGGCGTCCCCCACCGTTGCCGTTAAGGTAAGGTCCGATGAGTTTCATGATCTTGCCCGCCCCGCCGGTTTTGGCGATGCCTTCGCCGCCGCAGAACACACTGACGGCGTTACTCTCACCTTTGCCGATGAGAATGAGGACATAGGAGGGGTTCTTGACCTTAAGCGCGTCGCCGATCTTGAGGAGGTCCTCCCTGCCGGTATTCTCGTAAATCGAGGAAAGGAAGGCGACCCCACCGATATCGGTGAATGAGGCGCTCGAAGCCGAGGAGGAGGCGAGTTTGGCCTTAAGGCCATCGATGGTCTTCCCTTGCTCGAGTATCTCTTCCTTAAGGGAATTGACGCGGCTACCGATCTCCGCGTCTTTGGCCCCGCCAAGCAACGAGCTCACGTAGCCAAGCGCATCCGCCTTAGCGGATAAATAGCGATAGGCGCCGAGGGAGGTGCGACCCTGGATGCGGCGGACGCCAGAGGAGATCGCGGTGTCGTATTCGATGACGAAGAGGCCGATCTCGGCGGTGTTCTTGATGTGGGTGCCACCGCAGAACTCCAACGAGAAGTCGGAGAAGGTGACGACGCGCACGACGTCGCCGTATTTCTCGGAGAACTCCATCTCGGCGCCGAGCTTCTTGGCTTCCTCGATGGGGAGGACGAGGGTCTTTTCCTCAATGGACTCGAGGATTTTCTCATTGACGAGCTCTTCGATTTTCTTGAGCTGCTCAGGCGTGGTCTTCGTCAAAGACGAATAGTCGAAGCGGAGGATGTCCTCATCGACGTAGGAACCCTTTTGGTCGACGTGGGTGCCAAGTACTTCGCCGATTGCGGCATGGAGAAGGTGGGTCGCCGAGTGGTTACGCGCGGTGAGGCGACGCTTGGTCTCGTCGATCTCGGCATTCACTTCGTCCCCGACATGGATCTCGCCATAGGAGAGGGAGACGTGATGGAGGCGTGCGCCGCGGGGCGCTTTGCCGACGGCGTTGACGTTCGCGGAGAAATCGCCGTTATAGATGACGCCTTTGTCGCTCACCTGGCCGCCGCTTTCGGCGTAGAACGGGGTGAGGTCGAGGATGACGTCGCCTTCTTCGTCAAGCGAGGAGACGGAGACGCCGTCTTTGAAAAGTCCGATGACCTTGGCTTTGACCTTGGTCTCTTCATAGGTGAACTCGGAGGGTTTATCGAAGGCCATGAGGTCTTTGGATTGCTTATGGAAGGATTCGGCGTTTTCCCTGGCCGCACGGGCGCGGTTACGCTGCTCGAGCATCAGCTCGTCAAAGCGCTTTTGATCCACTTTGACGCCGTTTTCCTCGCAGATTTCCTTGGTCATGTCGAGCGGGAAGCCGAAGGTGTCGTAGAGGCGGAAGGCGTCTTCGCCAGAAAGCGTGTCCTTGCCTTCGATCGCGGAGAGGAGCATCGCTTCGCCGGAAGAGAGGGTCTTAAGGAACTTCTCCTCCTCGGCGCGGATCATCTTCATGACGAGTTCCTGCTTTTCTTTAAGCTCGGGGTAAAAATCCGAGGCAGTCTCGACCACTACGGGCACGAGGCGGTACATGAAGGGGTCTTTGATGCCGAGCTTTTGACCATAACGCATCGCGCGGCGGATGATGCGGCGGAGGACATATCCCCTGCCCTCATTGGAGAAATA
Organism: Erysipelotrichaceae bacterium; assembly: GCA_015058945.1. Taxonomy (GTDB): domain Bacteria; phylum Bacillota_I; class Bacilli_A; order RFN20; family CAG-826; genus Alloenteromonas. Next base: position 99,413 of record SVBF01000011.1, read on the forward strand.
GGCGCCATCCGATAAGGCGAAGGTCAAAGAACGCGCATGGTCGGCGATGACGCGATATGACATCAAATTCTTGCCTTCGTAAGGTTCTTTGGAAAGGGCTTGGGCGGCCTCGATGATCGGATAGAAAAGGTCGGTCTCGAAGTTGGTCTCGGTGCCCTGGAGGATGCAGGCGATGCGTTCGAGGCCAGAGCCGGTATCGATGTTCTTGGACGGGAGTTCCTTATAGTCTTTCCTCGCCACTCCGGCGACGCTATTGAACTGGGAGAAGACGATGTTCCAAATCTCGATGTAACGGTCGTTTTCGATGTCGTTGCGAAGCAAATCGACGCCGATATGCTCGGGGTCATATTTCTCGCCGCGATCGAAGAACATCTCGGTGTCTGGGCCGCAAGGTCCTTCGCCGATCTCCCAGAAGTTGGATTCCATCGGAATCATATGGTCCGGCTTCATGCCGCATTTAATCCAAAGGTTCAAGGTCGCCTTATCGTCGGGTTGATAGGTGATATAAAGCTTCTCGGGGTCGATGCCAAAGCCGACTTTCTCGCTGGTGAGGATCTCAAAGGCCCAGGGGATGACCTCGTCGCGGAAATAATCGCCGATCGAGAAATTGCCCAGCATCTCGAAGAAGGTATGGTGACGGGCCGTGTGGCCGACGTTTTCGATGTCGTTGGTGCGGATGCACTTTTGGACGTTGACGATGCGGCGGCAAGGCGGGATCAACGAGCCGTCGAAGTATTTCTTAAGCCCGGTGACGCCAGCGTTGACCCAAAGCAAGGACTTGTCGCCTTGGGGAACGAGGTTCACGCCCGGGATATAGGCATGGCCTTTGGATTTGAAGAAGTCGATCCATACGCGACGGATCTCGGCTCCGGAAAGTTTTCTCATGTGGGTATCCTCCAAAAAAATAAAACGCCCCTACCGAAGGAACGCCGGGAATAGGCGCGGTACCATCCTTCTTCACACGTGGTGCGCTTACTTAACGGTTCTTAACGCGAGCCGACGGCGGCATTACCCGCAATAAGGGGGAGTGGCAAGTTCCCGATGGGAGTATCTTAGTCCTCCCCTTATAAAAGGGGAAGAGAAATTTATATGTCCGTCCGCTGCTTCCCGCGGTAGGTCTCCTCGATGATGCCCCCGCCGAGAAGCATGTCGCCGAGGTAAATAGCGGCGATTTGTCCCGGGGTGACGGCCTCCACTGGGTGGAAGGAATATTCCAATGTGGCGTTGCCATCCTCTTCCACGTGGAGGATGCAGGGCTGATCAGGCTGACGGTAACGGAACTTCACCCCCACTTCGATGTCGTTATGGGGGAGCTCGCCCTGAAGGTTCAGGTGGGAGATGCGGCAAGAGGTCGAGGAGAGCAATTCGCGGTCCTTGGGCTGAACGACGTAGAGGATATTGTTCTTCACGTCTTTCTTGTAGACGAAATAGCCGCCTTCCCCTTCGCCTTTGACCCCGCCGATGCCTAAGTCCTTATGCTGGCCGATCGTGTAGAAATAAACGCCCGCATGGGTACCAATCTCACGGTTTTGGGGCATCAAGACGACTTTGCCCGGCTTTGCCGGCATATAGTTTTGCAAGAATTCCTTGAAGTGACGCTCGCCGATGAAGCAGACCCCGGTGGAGTCTTTCTTGTCCATGACCGAGGTTAGGTCGAGCTCATGGGCGAGGCGACGCACCTCTCCCTTATCGATGTCCCCCAAGGGGAAAAGGCAGGAAGCGACTTGTTCCTTGGAGATCTGGCAGAGGAAATAGGTCTGGTCCTTGTTCTTGTCCGCGGCCTTGAATAGCCTCGGGTTACCCTCCTTGTCCTTGCCTAAGCGCGCATAATGCCCCATCGCGATTTTCTCGAATCCTTGGGACTTCGCGAATTCGTAGAAACTGTCGAATTTGATGTATTTGTTGCAAAAGACGTCGGGATTAGGGGTCCTGCCCTTCTCATATTCGCTTAAGAAAAAGGAAAAGACATGGTCCCAATATTCTTTGACGAAATCGGCCCGCAATAAGGGGATGCCAAGTTTCTTGGAAACCTCCACCGCGTCCCAATAGTCCTTCTCTTGGGGGCACTGGGGCTCGTTGATGGTGGGATTACCAAGGTAATCGTTATTGGCCAAAGCGTCCCAGTTACGCATGAAGCCACCGGAGACTTCGTAGCCATCCTTCTTCAAAAGGTATGCCGCGATGGCGCTATCGACGCCGCCGCTAAGACCGACGAGGACCTTCATGCGAAAAGCTCCTTCGAATCCAAGATCAGGGTGAAGGGACCGTTATTGGTGAGACCAACGTCCATGTCGGCGTGGAAGACGCCGCTTTGGGCGCTAGGCATCAAGGTCTTGAGGTAAGCGAAGAATTCTTCGTAAAGCGATTTTGCCTCATCTTTATTCATGCAACTCGTGAACGCGGGGCGGTTTCCCTCCTTCACCGAGGCGTATAACGTGAACTGCGAAACGCTCAGTATCGTGCCACAAACATCCATCAATGACTTGTTCGTTTTCCCGTTTTCATCGGGTAAAACGCGTAACTTACATACTTTCTCCGCCATTTTCTTCGCGATCGTGAGATCGTCGCCTTGGGTGAAACCGACGAAGATCAAAAAACCCTTGTCGATGTGGGCGACTTTTTCGTGGTCGATGGTCACCGAGGCGTCGGTGACGACTTGGAGGAGAATGCGCATAAAGGTTTAACGGATATAGGCGTGGACGATCGGCGAGACGCTGACGGGTTCGTCCGAGAGTTCGAAGGCGTCATGGATTTCGCCGATGATCGCGCCGACGCCGCTCTTGTTCGTGTGGGCGTAGCAAAGGATGTCGCCCTTATTGACGCGGTCGCCGACTTTTTTGTTGAGCAAGATGCCCGCGGACATGTCGATGACGTCTTGCATGGTCGCGCGTCCGGCGCCGATTTTCATCGCCGAAAGGCCGATGGCCAAGGAATCGATGCGACGAAGATTGCCGGAACGGTTCGCGTAGACCGGGAAGATATTCTTCGCGAGGGGGAATTTGCTCGGATCCATCAAATAAGATACGTCGCCGCCTTGGGCTTGGAACATCTCGACGAGTTTATGGAAGCCAGACCCATCCTCGATGGCCCTAGCGATGCGGCGTTCCCCTTCATCGAGGTCTTCGACGATGTGGGATTGCTCTAACATGATCGCCCCGGCGCGCTTGACGAGCTCGACGAGGTCGCGCGGACCTTTGCCCTGCAAGGTGAGGATGGCTTCTTTCACTTCGAGGGCATTGCCTACGGCAAGACCCAAAGGTTGGTCCATGTCGGTGAGGATGGCGCGGGTATCGCGTCCGAGGTGCGAGCCGATCTCGACCATCGCGGAAGCGAGTTCCTTCGCGCGTTCCAATGTCTTCATGAAGGCGCCCGAGCCGAACTTGACGTCCAAAAGGATCGCGTTGGAACCCGCGGCGAGCTTCTTCGACATGATGGAAGAGGCGATGAGGGGGATCGATTCGACGGTGCCGGTAACGTCGCGGAGGGCATAAAGTTTCTTGTCCGCCGGGTCGATTTGGGCGGTTTGGCCGATGATCGCGATGCCGATGTCATTGACTTGCTTGATGAATTCCTCGCGGGTGCGCTGAATCTTTGTGCCTGGGACGCTCTCCATTTTGTCGAGGGTGCCGCCGGTATGGCCTAGTCCCCTACCCGACATCTTCGCGACCTTGCCGCCACAGGCGGAGACCAGAGGTCCGAGGACGAGCGAGGTCTTGTCGCCGACCCCGCCGGTGCTATGTTTGTCGACTTTGATGCCGTCGATCTCGGAAAGGTCGATCGTCTCGCCCGAATGCATCATCGCGTTGGTGAGGATCGAGGTTTCCTTCGCGTCCATGCCGCGGAAATAGATCGCCATGGCTAGCGCCGAGGCCTGATAATCGGGAATCTCGCCCGAGACATAGCCGGAGACGAAGAAACGGATTTCTTCCTCGCTAAGCGCATGGCCATCGCGCTTGCGTTCAATGATATCAACCATTCTCATGGCTCCAATTGTACCATAGCCCAAAGCATAATGCTTTGCCGATATGCGCGAGGGGAGAATTGACTTAAGTCCCGTCACTCCCTAGGATTAACCCATGGATTTCTTTTCTTCCTTACGCCCCTTTTACCCCGAAGAAGTCGTTTTTGGCTTAGAAAGGGCACTATGGGAGAAAAGGGTATATGGCCTTTATCTCAACACCGAGAAGATGAGCGATGAGGAACTCTTGTCTCGTTTTCCTTTCCTTACGGCCCACCCGATCCTCCCCCACGCCTATCTTTATGACGGCGAGGCTTATCCTCTAGGCAAATCGATGGAACATAACCTTGGCGTCTTCTATTGCATGGACCCGGCCTCGATGGTCGTCCCCTATTTCCTCGCCCCTAGAATTGGTGAGCGCGTCCTCGATTATTGCGCGGCCCCCGGGGGCAAGACCATCGTCGCCTCACTCCTCATGGGCAACGAAGGCGCGATTCTTTCCAATGACCTCTCCTATACCCGTAGCCTTGAGACCTCCCATAACGTGGAACGGCTTGGACGAAGAAACGTCGCCGTCACTTCCGGTGACCTATCCTTAGTTCCCCCTCACGTCTACGAAGGCTATTTCGACCGCATCCTCCTCGACGCCCCTTGCAGCGGCTCCGCCATGTTCCGAAAAGAACCGAAGATGATGGCGGATTGGACGGAAGAGAAAGTCCTTCGCCAAGCTAAGATCCAAGCCGAATTGTTAGACGTGGCATCCCGATATGTCCGTAACGGCGGACTTATCGCCTATTCGACCTGTTCCTTTTCCTACGAAGAGGATGAGGCCGTCGTCTTGGATTTTTTATCGAAGCACCCCGATTTCAAAGCCGTCCATATCTCCGATAGCCCTTTGTTTTATTCTCACCCCGATTTACCGGAAGCGATCCACGTTTTCCCCTATCTCCATCCGGGCGAAGGTCAGTTCCTCGCCTTGCTTAAAAAGTGCGGCGAAGAAACGGAGCGCAGCGAAGGGCACTATGGCATTTTGCCCCCTAAAATCGCCGCATCTTTAACTTCTTATGGCCTAGGGAAGCTCGATTATCTATGCCATAAAGGCGCCTATTATGGCCTTTCGATGCCCTTAAGGATCCCCGAGAAGGTTTCCTTGCTCCGTTATGGCGTCAAGCTATGCGAGGACAAAGAGCCGTTCATCCCTGATCACGCCCTATCTTCCTTCGCTCCGAAGGAAATGTGCATCGAGTTATCCGAGGACCTCGCGAAAAAATACCTTCGCGGCGAAACCTTCCCCCTAAAAGAAAAAGACGGCTTTGCCGTCGTCACGTACTTAGGGTTGCCCTTAGGTTTCGTGAAGGTCGCGAAGGGTATCGCGAAGAACCATTATCCCAAAGGCCTTCGCCGCGATTACCGTTGATCTTCCTTTAAGGAGGCTAGGCCTAATGCGGCGATCACCACGACGCAGGCGCCGATCACCATCATCGAGATCATGAACTCGACGTTATGGAAGAAGATCACCTGCGGAATCGCCTCGGCGAAAAGGATGGCGCCGCAGACGATGCCGACGATGTCACCTGGCTTATATAATCCGGGCTTTTCTTTCGATAACGTCGTGCCGATGACGCCAAAGACGGCCATCGTAAGATTAGTGATGCCATAGCTTAGGCACCATGGCAAATAATAGGAGGCGTCCGCCCCGGCGGGACGATTTTGATGAAGCGGCCAAAACATGGCCGCGAAGCCGATGAAGCCGCCGATGATGAGCGAGATCGCCATCGTGCGGAAGAGCGATTCGCCCTTATGTGTCTCTGGTGCCTTAACCGCGCGCATATCTAAATTCCTATTTGGTCACGGGAAGATTCTTCCACCATTTGACCGGTTTGTCTTTGTTTTTCTTACTGTCGAAATAGGCGCGGTCGTTTTCTACGAGGGTTGGCATGACGTTAGCTATCTCCTCACGAAGCAAATCCGCGAGCTCGACGGTCTTCATCTCCTGGAAGGAAGGATATTCGAGCTCCTTGAGCTTTTGGACCTGCAACAGTCTTCCCTTGCCCTTGCTCTCATCGAAGGTATGGAAGACGCCGAAATGGGCGAAGAGGATGATGGGCGATTTGGCCATGTAGGCGAGCTTAAGACTGCCCGGATGGAAGGGCAACACCTTCCCGTCATAAGGGTTTTTGTTCCTCGTGCCCTCGGGGAAGATGCAATAGGAATAGCCGTTTTGGAGCATCTTCACCTTCGCGGTCTTGAAGACGCGGACGGCTTGGAAGGCGTCGTCGCGGTCGAGGAAAAGCCCGTCGATGGCCGTGATGAAACGACCCGCGATGGGAATCTTCTTCGCCTCCATCTTCGCGATGAAGGAGACCGGGCGCGGGGATAAGGCGATGAGGACCAAGGGGTCTAGGGCCGAAAGGTGGTTGGCGCAATAGACGCAGGGCCGGTCGGATTCTAATGAAGGGACGTCCACCTCCGCCATATCGATATGCATGTGGCGCAAAAGGAAAACGACGAGGGAGCGCGCCTTTCGATAACGGTATTCCACGCTCTTCCTTTCGGGATGGCGGGAACAGGGCAAAATCCACTGGAAATACTCGAAGAATACCCGCGGCAAGCAGAGCAATCCGATTCGAATGTACTTCAGCAACTTTCGCATATCTAAAGCATATACCCCTTCGTCGCTTTCGCTAAGGGGAACGAACTATTATTCGTTCATTTCGTCGCGTTTGGCGTTCGGGGCGTAGATTTCCTCGATTTCCAAAGCGATGTAAAGGCCGAGGGGCTTTTCCTCCTCTAGGCGGCCCTTAAGGATGATGAGGCTCCCATTCTTGGCGAGGAAGAAGGAAGAGAGTGGGCTCCGCGAGGAACGCACAGGGATGTTGAAGACCCGGAATTCGCCCCGGGTCGGCAAAAGCGAATCCACCTCCACGAGGCGGGTTTGATCGTCGATCCGTTCGCCGAGGCGACCGGACAGAAAGACACTAGACAACATGTCTACTCCTTTTCGTTTGCGTAGATCGGCCTCGACGCGGGCGAAGGGAAGATTATCCGCGGCGGAGCAAAACCACGCTGCGCGGCGGGATATGGGCTTGCGCCCCGTTTTCGAAACACGTGATCTCGGCAGTCCCGAAACTCACGGAGGTTTGCGGTTCGACCGGCACGACGACTTCATGGCCGGTGACGTTGATATAGACGGAGAGTTCCTTGATGGGGGCGATGAGGTTAGAGTCGACGAAACTTAGGCGGATCGCATCCCCCACCTCCTCAACATTGATGGAAGGTCCGATGACCCTCGGGTCGAAGATATGAAAGCAACGGAGGTTCTTGCGAAGCTTGATGGCCTCGGCGAGACGCTTGGACATATCGAAACGCTTATCGAGCAATGCATAATCCATCTGGTTAAAATGGTCGCCTTTGTTATAGGTGTTGTCCTCGCCATACTTCGTAAGGCCGATCTCCTGGCCCATGTGGATGAAAGGGATGCCGATAGAGAAGATCACGGCGGCGTTGATGGCCTCCACGAGGCGGAGGCGTTCCTCTTCGGAAAGGTCGCCGCGACGCCTGGCGAAATGGTCGAAGATCGTGCCGTTATCGTGGCATTCAACATAGTTGACGGTTTGGTTCGCGGAGAGGAATTTGGCGCCGACGTTGAAGTCGGTGCAGCTGCCGACGAGGACGTTTTCGACATTGCCGGTCACCCCGCGGTTCTCGCAGAAATACTCCTTGAGGGATTCGCGGTAGAAATCGTTGAAGAAGCCGTATTCGGGAAGGAGGCGATAATTGCCCATGTGGCCTAAGGGCTGCTTGACTTCGCCGCCCATGTTCCAGCCTTCGCCATAGAGGATGAAGCTCTTGTGCTTAGCTAGGCCATAAGCGGAGATTTCTTTGAGGGTATCGCAGTCGATGATGCCCATGAGGTCGAAGCGGAAACCGTCGATCCCATATTCGTCGATCCACCACTTGCAGGCGTCGACGATGAGCTTGCGCACCATCGGGCGTTCGGAGGCGAGGTCATCGCCGCAACCGGAAGTGTTGGCCATTTTGCCGTTATTGCGGTGGCGGAAGTAATAATTGGGGACGATGCGTTCGAAGGTCGACTTCTCGTATTCGAACACGTGGTTATAAACCACGTCCATGATGACACGGAGGCCGTGCTTATGGAATTCGGCCACCATCTTCTTGCAATCGCGGATGCGGGAAAGCGGATCGAGCAAGACCGAGGCATAGGAGCCTTCGGGGACGAAGTACTGATAGGGATCGTAACCCCAGTTATAGCCGGTCTCGGGATGTTCCTCATCGACCGTCTTGTAGTCGTAGATCGGGAGCAATTGGACGTGGGTGACGCCGAGGGAGAGTAGGTAATCTAAACCCGCTGGATTGCCGCCTTTGGTCTTCCTCCCCTGCTCCACCATGCCGAGGAATCGTCCTTTATGGACGATGTTGGTGCCCGAATGGATGGTGAAGTCGCGGACGTGGGTCTCGTAGATCACGGCGTCGCTATAGGACTCGCACACCGGCAAACATTCGCGGTGGAAATCTTCCTTGAGGCGCGAGAAATCGGCGACGACCGATTCCCGACCGTTAGCGATCGAGGCCTTGGCGTAAGGATCGGGGGTGCGATGGGTGACTTCGCTGTTGGTGACGTAATAATGGTATTCGGCCCCGGCATGGTCGCCCTTTAAGACGCAGCGGAAGACGCCGGCATCGGTACGGATCATGTTGACGGGTTGGAATGGCTCTTTGGGGCTATCACGATAGCCGAGGATGACCTTTGAGGCCAAAGGGGCCCATAAGGCGAAGCGCGTCTCCTTCTTGGAGTAGACCGCCCCGAGGTCATCGCCATCATAGAAAAAGCGTTCGTCGAAATCGGGGAAATAGGTCGCGTCGGTCACGTCCAAGGCCACCGAGCCATATTGGGCCATGCAGAGGAAATAACTGCGCCCTAGCTCAAGAGGCGCGTCGAGGCGAAAATCGGCGATCGCAAGCGTCGACAAAGTGTTGAGGCGCGTCGGGGTCAGCTTTTGACGGGCGACGCCATCGACGATCAAGGTCGGCTCGATGCGTTCCCAGGAAAGGGACGAAAAAACGACGAGTCGAATCAGGTCCGGTTGGACCAATTTGGCATTGAGGAAGGTTTCTTTCATAGGGGAAAATCAGTTCAATTATACGCGTAGGCGCGCATAGTGGTAAATCACGAGTTTTGCTGGGGCAGTTCGCTTTCGTCATGGACTAGCACGCGGCAGCCTTTGGAGTTATTCGCCGTGCCGTCGGGGGCGGCGACGATGCCTTCTTGCTGCAAGCGCGAGAGGATCTTGCCCGCGCGAGGGAATCCGACCTCGAATTCGCGTTGGATCATCGAGATCGAGCAATATTCGCGGGTCATGATGACGGATTTGACGTAGTTGTACTTTTCGTCGTCGGAGATCTTCTTGAGTTCGGCGCTGCTAAGGGTCGGGACCGGGGCGTAGCCGCCGTCGCGGATCTCGGGTCCTTTGTCCTCATCCTCGTCCTCGAGGTTAAGGAAATCGGGGTCGTACATCGGGGCCATCTGGTTGCGCACGAAGTCGCAGACGTTCTTCATCTCGCGGTGGGTGGCTAAGCAGCCCTGGGCGCGGACGAAATCGCGCTTGGAGAGTTCTTGGCAATCGATGAGCATGTCGCCGTAGCCATAGAGGTCTTCCGCCCCGCCTTGGCCCAAGATCGTGACCGAGTCTTGGGAGGAAGCAACGGTCAAGGCGACGCGGCAAAGGAGGTTCGACTTGATCGTGCCGGTGATGACTTTGACGTCGGGGCGCTGGGTGGCGACGATGAGGTGGATGCCGCAGGCCCTGGCTTTCTGCGCAATGCGCAGGACATGGTCGGAGATCTCTTTGCATTCCCCGACCAAATCGGCGAATTCGTCGACGAAGACGACGATGTACGACATGCGCTTCTTATGGTTAGGCAAGGCGTATTCGGCGTTGTAGTCGACGATGTTCGAGACACCCGCGTCAGCGAGCATGACGTAACGCTCGTCCATGAGCTTGCAGAGCTTCGCGAGGCAGTTTTTTGCCGGAATCGCCTCTTTGACGATCGGGCAGAGCAAGTGCGGCATGTCCTTATATGGGGCCATTTCGACGCCGCGCTTGGGGTCGATCAAAACGAGTTTGAGGTCCTCGGGGCGGTTGCGCATGATGAGCGTCATCAAAATGCCATGGGCAAAGACCGATTTACCAGAGCCGGAAGTACCGGCGACGAGCATGTGCGGGAACTTGGCGAGGTCGGCTTGTTTTAAAGAGCCATCGATCGCTAAGCCGAAAGGAATGCGTAGATCCGCCGTCTCGCGTCTAGGCGGCAAAGCGACGAACATCTCCTTGAAGGAAACGATGCGTCTAGTGTCGTTAGCGACTTCGAGCGCGCTGCAAGCAAGGCCGAGGACACGCTCCACGAAACGCACGGGCACGCCGCCTAAGCGCACCTCGAGGTCGGGGATGATGCGGGCGATGGCTTGGACGGAGACGCCGGGGTCCGCCTCGATCGAATAACGGGTGATCGAAGGGCCGACGAGGTATTCGGTCACGTGGGCGCCGACGCGGAAGTCGACGAAGATTTGGTTGATGGCCTCCGCTTTCTTGCGGCACTCCTCCTTGATGGTCTCGCTCTCGGAGGAGGCATTGCCTTCGTCAAGGAGGTCGGCGGAAGGGAAAACGTAGGGAGGAAGCGGCTTTTCGATGTCGTCGTCCTCAGGTTTGGGCTCTTCCTTCACTTCCGGCTCACTCTCGGGTTTAGGAGGTAAGGTCTCCTCGGGCGCCAAGGTCTCGGGGGTCAAGATCAACTTATCTTTCGGGGCGAGGACGATCGGATCGTTATTCACCGCCTCAAAGGGGTGCTCGTCCTCTTCTTCCTCAAGGGGGGCGTCCGCGGTTAGGGCCTCAAAGGTTTCCGCTTCTTCTTCCTCTTTTTCGAAGTCCGGCATATGAATCGGTTCGTCGGTGAAGGCGGGGGTGGCTTGGACCGGCGCCTCTTGCGACATGGCGATCGATTCGGCAGCGGCGGGTTTAGCGATGTTCGTCGAGGTCAAAAAGGAAGGCGCGGCGACAAGATGCGGCGATTCTTCCACCGCTTTCGGAACCGGTTTTTCCTGCGCCACCTTGGCGACTTGCTCGACATGGAAGTCCGGGGAAGGTTCCTTGACCGTGCTCTCCATCGGTCCGGGATCGAAGAAAGCTTCCTTAAGTCCGGAGGTGCGGATCGGGTTATTCGCGTAGGAATCGAATTTGGGGTTCTCGAGTTCCCGTGGGGAGGAGGAAGGATAGGAGCTTTGTTCAAAGCGCGGCGAGGCGGGCATGGGTGACTTGGCGTGCTCGACGCGCAGGCTCTTGCGGCTAGGCAAGGTCGATCCGCCAGCCGGGGCGAAGACATATTCGCCCATCGGGCTCGTCGGAGCGGGCGTTTCCGGGGTTTCTTCCTTCGGGGCGAAGCTTAGTTTCGGCGCCTCGCGCTTCGGCTCGGGTTCGCCGGCCTCAAAGACGTATTCGCGCTCGTCTTCCTCGCGTTTCTCCCGCGCTTTCTCGCGTCGCGCCTTCTTCACCGCGCCTTCGGCATGAGCAAAGCGGAAGAAACGCTTGATGAACGGGAAGAAAACGAGGAATAGGCCGAGGAGAAGGAACGGGATGAGGATGAGGTAAGGTAGCCAAATCCCCGCTTTGTTGAGTGCGGCGAGGATGATGTTGCCAAGATACCCTCCGGCGATCTCTGAGCCTATGTAGAGGGCGATGCCATTTCCGGCGTAAGCGTCATTGAGGGCGGTGAAGAAAGCGCCGCTTTCGTCGTTGAAGACCCCGTTAGCGAGGATTTCTGCGATAAGCAGCCATCCCGCGAGTAGCGAGATCAGGATGCCGAAATTGACGCGGAAGGAATATTTCTTCCAGACCTTGTGGAAGATGAGGTGGAGGCCGCCGATCACAAAGAGGACGGAGACGAACCAAAAACCCACGCTTCCAAAGAGGAAATGGAGGGGGTAAGTGACGTAGCGGAGCCTCGTGCGGCAGGAAAGAAGCAGCAAAACCGCGAAGAGGAAGAGGACGATCCCACCGGTGGAGATCAAGCCGTCTTTGGTGATTTTCTTAGGTTGTTTGGACATGGTTGGTGAAAAAAGGCGAATGGGGATAAAGGGGGTTAGTCAGTCGAGAATCAATCGACTTCGACGAAGAGGGGGAGCACCATCGGTTCTTTGCCCGTGGTGCGGCGGATCATGCGCAGGATCTTCTCGTAGGCGTTTTGCTTGATCTCGTCGATCGAGTAGAGCGGGTTCTCGAGGAATTCGTGGGCGGTCTGGACGGCGATGCGCTCAGATTCGCGGAGGATCCCCTCGGCGTCCTTGGCGACCAAGAGGCCTCTCATCTGTCCGCTTGGGCCGGCGATGACCGCGCGGCGCGACTTCGAGATGGTGAGGGTGATGACCACGACGCCCTCGGCGAGCTTCTGACGGTCCTGAAGGACGTTAGCGGAGACATCCCCTACCCCTTCGCCGTCGATCATGAGGTCGCCGTGGGGTATCTTCTCGTCAAAGACGCGTCCGCCCGTCTCGTCGATGAGGACGGACATGCCGTTTTCGACGACGAAGACGTTCTGGTGGTTGAGGTTGATGCCCATGGAGAGGGCGCTCATGGCGTTATGGAGCAAGGATTTGTAGAAGCCCTTGATGGGAACGTAGTAACGGGGTTTGAAGATCGAGGCCATCATGCGGAGGTCTTCCTCGGATGCGTGCATGCGAAGGAAGTTCTTTTTTGGGACGACGATGACGCTCGCGCCGGTGCGGAAGAGCTCGTCGGCGGCGTCGGTGTATTCGATCTCGGTGTTGTCGTCGCTTGGGGAAGCGATGACGAAGGTGTCGGTGGTCTTGAGCTTGATGCGCTTATCCTCGTTTTGTCCCGAGGCCAATAAGGCGATCTTGCGGAAGAGTTTGGAACCAAAGCCGGTCATGAGGATGACGAGGTCCTGGTCGCGTTGGCGCAAGATGTCGTCGGTGGAGACGAACGAATCGCGCGGAATGGCGTGGTTGCCCGCGGTTTGGACGGCTTTGAGGGTATCGTAGGTCGCGGCGTCATAGCAGGCGACCTTGCGCTTCTCCTTCACGGCGAGGCGGATGATCTCGGTGATGTTATAGAGGTTATTGGAATAGATGGAGACGAAGATGCGCCCCTCGGCGTTTTTGAAGGCTTCGGAGATATGGGGCGTGAGCTTATATAACGGGGCGGTATAGCCGCTGCGCTCGGCATAGATCGATTCGGGTAAGAGGGCCAAAGTCGGTTTCTCGGCGAGCTGGGCGATCGCGTTCATGTCGTTGAGGAAGGCGGGGTCGGCCGCGTTCTCGACGACGAAATCGCCGGTGATGATGATGTTGCCCATCGAAGTGGAGATCGCCATGCCGGAGCTATCGGCGATGTTATGGGCGGTATGGAAATAGTAGATATCGCGTCCGGCGACCTTGAAGGTGCTCGTTGGCTCGACCACGTGAAGGTCGTACATCTTGGGGTCTTTCTTGACGTGCTCGGTGAAGAGCTTGAGCATCGCCAAGGTGACGTGGGAGCCATATACCGGCGCCGGGGCGTCGGGATAGATGTAGGCCAAAGCCCCCACTTCGTCGTCATGGCCATGGAGGAGGAAGTAGGCGCGGATGCGGTCTTTGTTCTCCACGAGGTAGTCGTAACGGGGGATGACGTAATCCACGCCCGGCATGGTCTTGTCGGGTTGCATGATGCCGGCCTCGACGACGAAGATGTCCTGATTGATTTCGATGACGTAGCAGTTCTTGCCGTCTTCGTCGAGTCCGCCGAGAGCGAATATCCTGATTTTGTCGTTCATAGTCGTAAGTTCCTTCGTTAGTAGAGATCCACGGTCATGATGGGCGAGTCGTCGTCGAGCTTTCGTATCTCGATGCGGCCTCCGTCCATGACGCCGTAAGAGGCGGGGTAGCCGTTTTTGGGGAAGGCGATGGAGCCGGGGTTGACGTAGACGACGCCGTCGCTCTTCTTGAGCATGGGCACATGGGTATGGCCATACATCAGCACGTCGCCGCGCTCGACCTCGAGCAGATCGGAGGTGAGGAGGTCGCCATGGATCAAATCGCAGCGGAAGCCGTTGAGATAGGCGATCTTCGAATCCTCCATCGTGAAGCGGAGCAAGGTCTGATCGACGCGGGAATCGCAATTGCCGCGCACCCCGAGGGTCATGTGGGCGAAACGGTTGAGGATGCTCGCCGTGCCCATGGGATCATAATCGGAGGGGACGCCGTTGCGCGGGCCGTTATAGAGATAGTCGCCAAGCAAAATGAGCCGCTCGGGCTGATAGGCGGTGATGACTTGCTCGAGGCGCTTAGCCGCGAGAAGCCGACCATGGATGTCACTGGCGATCAAAATACGCAAAAAAGTTACCTCTTTGGAATTGTAATCGAACTATGTTCGTTACAAAAGAACAATCGACATTTTTTGGCGGTTTTTCGTCTATTTAGACGAGTCGGAAACCCTAAGGGAAAACCTTCATCGCGTTAATTCACCTTGCCAAAGAGCGAGGAAAAAGCCGCCCGAGGTGAATCGGACGGCTATGCATCAAAATATGCAGGAAACGGATTTCGTGCTTATTTCTCGATATCGCGTGTCGCAACCAAATCGATGCCGGCGCCGGCGATATTGGCTTTTACGACGTCACCGATATGGACGGGCGGGACCAAAACCACTTCGTTGACTTCTTTCATCGCGTCAAAGACTTTGCCCTTGGGAATCGGGGCGATGGTCTTCACCGGGCACACCTCGAGTAGCTCGCTATGGCAGCGGACGGTGGTCGTCAAGGTGCGACGAGGGTCCGTCACTTCTTGCCTAGCGTAGGCCGCCCCACGGGGGCAGGAATTGCCGGTGACGTTAAGGTCGTCGTCGATATGGAGATGGCATCCGCGGGGGCAGATGATGCAGGTCATGTCGGTCGCCATGGTTATTTGGCCTCCTTGTCCACGAGGGACACGGTGAGTTCCCCTTCTCCTTCGAGGAGGGATTTGTCGAGGGAGATGATTTCCATCTCGCTCGGGATGATCGCGGGCTTAAGCATGCGCTTGAGCAGCTTGTCACCGAGGCGATATTCGACGTAGACGTCTTTCCTGGGCTTACGGACGCGGAACTTGAGCTGGACCTTGTCCTCGGCGTTAAGCAAGTCGATGGCGGCGGGAACGACGTAGCCGATCCCATCGCCCGCTTTGGTATGAAGGAGCTTCTCGTGACGCTTGAGTTCGCCCTTAAGGTATTTGGCGGCGCCCAAGCCGGCGACCTTACCTTCCTCGACGACATAGTCGACGAGGTCATGGACATGGAGGACGTTGCCGCAGGAGAAGATGCCTTCGACCTCGGTCTCCATGTGCTCGTTGACCTTTGAGCCCCTGGTGGAGGACATCGGGACGCCGATTTTGTCGAGCAGATCGTTATTGGGGATCAAACCGATGGAAAGCATCAAGGTGTCGACCTCAAAGCGCTCTGCGGTACCCGGGATAACGTTGAGCTTATCGTCGACTTCGGAGATCTCGATGGCCTCGAGTTTGCCCTTGCCGATGACCTTCGAGACCGTATGGCTCAGGTAGAGAGGGATGCCGAAATCGATGAGGCATTGCTGGATGTTGCGGTTCAAGCCGTTGCTATAGGGCATGATCTCGGCGACGCCGAGGACCTTCGCGCCCTCCAGCGTCATGCGCCGAGCCATGATGAGGCCGATGTCGCCGGAACCTAAGATAAAGACCTTCTTGCCGACGAGATAGCCGTATTCGTTGAGGTAAAGTTGGGCTTGGCCGGCGGTGATGACGCCGGCAGGACGCTCGCCGGGGATGCCGATCGCGCCGGCGTTACGCTCATAGCATCCCGCGGCCATGACGATGGCCCTAGCTTGGATGACATGGGCGCCTTTTTGGCTCACGTAGGACACTTGCTTGTCCTTGCTGATCGCGGTGACGTTGGCGTTAAGCTCATAGGCGATGCCGCGCTCCTGCACCTGTTTGACGAAGCGGGTGAGGAATTCGGGGCCGGTGAGCTCTTCTTTGAAATAGGTGAGGCCGAAGCCGTTATGGATGCATTGGTTGAGGATGCCACCCAAGAAGGGTCCGCGTTCCAAGATGAGGATGTCGCGGATGCCTTGGTCGTAGGCCGAGACGGCCGCGGCCATGCCGGCGGATCCACCGCCGATGATGACGAGTTCGCGGTTTTCCATCATTTGCTCTCCTTATCGAGGATTTGGCTGCCGTTACGGTCATAGAGGACATCTAGAGGCGAAACGCCGAGGTGTTTGGCCAAGAGGAAGAGGACCTTGGGCTGGCAGAAGCCGCCTTGGCATTTGCCAAAGCCCGCCCTGGTGCGCTTTTTGACGGCTTTGATGGTGAGTGCCGGCAAGGAACGGGACAAGACGTCCTCGATCTCGCCGAGGCTCACTTTCTCGCAGTTGCAGATCATCTCGCCATAATGGGGGTTTTCCTTGATGAGACGCTCCTTCTCCTCCTCGGGGAGTTTGGCGACGCTCACGTACTTTTTGACGCGGGGGTTGAAGTCTTTCTTCTCCTTCAGCGGGAGTTTGGCGCGGACGAGTTCCTCGACCACGTAACGCCCGATCGCCGGGGAAGAGACGAGGCCGGGCGATTCGATGCCGGCGCAGTTGATGAAGCCGGGGGTATGCTCGCTCTCCTCGATGATGAAGTCGTGGGTACTCGGGGTGGCGCGAAGTCCGGCGAAGGTGCGGATCTGTTCCCTGAAGGGAATATTAGGCACCATCATGGTCGCCTGGGCACGGACGTTATTGAGTGTCTCTTTGTCGGTGCTATGGTCGTCCTTGTCCTCGACCCATTCGGAGGAGGGGCCGACAAGATAGTTGCCGGAAGTCGTATGGGTGACGAGGATGCCTTTGCCTTTCTCGCTTGGAAGCGGGAAGAGGACATGGTTCACGAAGCCCGGGGCGAAATGGTCCAAGACGTAATATTCTCCTTTGCGGGGATGCACGGTCCAAGGGATGTCATCCACCATCTTGGCGATCTCCTCCGAGGCGACGCCGGCGCAGTTGATGACGAGCTTGGCTTCGTAAAGGCCTTTATTAGTCTTGACCACAAAGTGGTCGCCCTTCTTTTCAATGCCAAGAACCTCTTCGCTAAGATGGAGTTTGACGCCGTTATCGATCGCGTTCTCGAAGGCGTGGGCGACGAGGGTAAAGGGATTGACGATGCCCGCGGTGGGGCAGAGCAAGCCACCCTTGACCTCGGGGGTCACGTTCGGTTCCAAGGCTTTGACTTCGTCACCGCTAAGGAGCTGGACGGGGACGCCGTTTTCCTTGCCTCTTGCTTCGAGGTCTTTGAGCATTTGGAGTTGCTTGTCCTCGATCGCGAGGGTCAATGAGCCACATTGCTCAAATTCGACGTCGAGTTCTTCGCATAGCTTTGGGAACATCTTGTTCCCCTCGACATTAAAACGCGCCTTTTTGGTTCCTGGGACGGGATCGTAGCCGGAGTGGACGATCGCGGAGTTGGCCATGGAAGTCGCGTCGCCAACGTCGTTTTCTTTTTCGAGTACGAGGACGTTGAGCTCATACCGGGAGAGGTTGCGGGCGACGAAAGCGCCTACGGCTCCCCCACCAATAATGATGATGTCTTCCATAAGTGCGTTTATTATAAACGCCCCTTTGTGGTAAGTTAATGAGGAACGAACCAAAAATTAGTGGGGATAATTCACCATGAAACTCAAACTGTATCAAGATATCGTCGAGGAGTTGCTCGAGGAGAACGCCGAAAGCGAAATCGCCGACGCGATCTGCAATGAAGCCTACTTCGCCCTTTCGCCCTTGGAACGGGAAAAAGTCGGCGAAGACATCCGCAAAGGGACCAAGCCATCCGAGGCTTACCGCAAAGCGGTCCTCTCCCATATGGATGAGGGGGCGAAAGAGGATTTCGCCTCGGTGCAGGTCGGCTTTGGCTTTGAGGAAATCAAGGCGTTGGACCCCGCTTCTTATCTTAACGACCCCTACTATCAACGCGTCGTCTCTTCCTTCAAAGGCAAACGCGCCCTCGGCTCCTGGGTCATGGAGATGAAGCGTTATGAGCCCTATGAATGCTTCGTCTATGACGAAGTGAAGGAATCCTCGTTGATCCCAAGCGTCACCTATAGCCCCATCGGTTTCTTTGAAAAGACGTTTCCTTACCCCGCCTTAAGGCAGGGCGACCGGGTTTATATGCCCTTGATCCCCCATGAGATGAACACGATGGCCGCGGCGATCAAAAAGGCCAAAGGCGATGTCTGCACGATGGGCCTAGGCATGGGCTATTTCGCCTTTATGGCGAGTCAAAAGGACGAAGTCTCTTCCCTCATCATCCTCGAGCGCGACCAAAACGTCATCAAGCTCTTCAAGGAATTCTTCTTGCCCTTATTCGACCATCCGGAGAAGATCAAAGTCCTCCGCGTCGAGGACGCCTTGGAATATGTGTCAGAGAAGCCCTTCGACTATCTTTTCGCCGACCTCCACCATGACGCGGTCGATGGTCTTCCCCTCTATATATCCTTATTAAAGAAAGAAGGACTCTCCAAGGAGACCGACGTCTGGATCGAGAAGGCGATCCTCACCTACTTCCGCCGCCACGTGATCGCCCTCATCGAGGAAGCGGTGTCTGGCTATGGCGATGAGGATTACAAAGCCTATTCCGATTTCTCTTCCCGCCTGCTTTGCTCGTTATATTTCCATCTCAAAAACGTCGTCATCGAAACCGAGGATGACTTGAACCGACTCCTTTCCGACGCCTCGTTAAAAGCGATCGCGAAAGACTTAAAACTCGTCGAGTAGATAGTCAAACAATAAAGTTACGCACATTCGATAGACAGTGTATATTTTCGTTCGTTTTCCTTCGATGTTTAGCCACTTTTGAATTTAGGGTGCTCGCTAACAGGTTCAATCCGAAATCGGTTATGATTTAGGCGTAGTCGAAAGGAGTGAAACCTTGCGACTGATCATCCGACAAGTGGGCCGTCTGACTCTTGAGGATGACGGAGGCCCATAGATGCTGGAGTTGATACTCTTGCTTCTCGTGGTCATCCTATTCCTTAAAGAAGTAAAAGAAATCCGCCCTAAGAAATAGGACGGAAATCTGAAACCACAAGGAGTATAACACTCCACCACGGTCTCCGCAACAGACGGTGCGCCCGTGGGCTCTCGGATGGCTCTGCGCGAAAAATATCCGGAAGGAACTCTTTTTGGCGTCTTTGCCTCCGACTCATACCATCGATTCACTTTAGTTTCGTCATAAAGAATGCTGTTATCGGCAATGAAGGTATCGAAAGAGCAAAAAAAGAAATCCGCCCTAAGAAATAGGACGGAAATCTAACCCACAAGGAGGAGTATAACACTCCACCACTAGGAGTATAACGCTCCACCACAAAGTGCGGAATCCCCTATTCGGCTTTCAAGCCTTCAAGGAAGGCCTCAAGGCGCGCGAAATCCTCTTCGTTGGGCCTACCTTTGTTCAAGAAGATCCAGCTCGCGACGGTATGGAATTCTTTGTCGCTGACGGCGATGCCGTTTTTGTCGCAGGCTTTCTTCACCGCCTTTAACGTGGATGCCCCACTGGCGGCGCTATTGATGTTGACGACCTCACCGATCTTGTCTTTGTTTTCGTGCAGGAAGAGTTTGATCTCCTTATCGATGTCGGTGGCGTACATCGCGTTGATCAAAATCAGGCGGTCCACCTTCTCCTCCAACGGGCTTTCGACGGTCAAGGCCTCGAGGCCGAGCTTCTCGCTGACGAAATCGGCGATCTTCTTCGTGTTCCCCTTCTTGCTCTTGGTGAAATATCGTATGGCTTGTTTCATGGATTTATCCTCCAAGGATGTTTATAAATTCCGTCGGTTATTCGTCAACCGATTTGCTCCATGGAAAAGGCCTCTAGTCATCCTAGAGGCCGATTCGATTGCGGTTAATTAGCGACGTCCGCCGCGGGGACCGCCTTTGTGGTCGCCATGACGGTCGCCGTGTCCATGGGGCTTATCGCCATGGGGACGGGAGGGACGCTCGGGGCGCTCGACATAGCCTTCGGGCTTATCCTCGAATTCGCGGTGGGACACTTTGACTTTGCCCATCTCGAGGCCGATGACGACGACCTTGAGGGTGTCGCCGACCTTGACGACGTCGTTGGCGTTATCGACGTAATCCCATTTGAGGCGGGAGACGTGGCAGAGGCCGTCGGTGTCGCCGAAGAGGTTGACGAAGGCGCCATAGTCCTCGACGCGGGTGACGGTGCCCTCGTAAATCTCACCGATCTGGGCTTCCTTGCAGATGGCGTCGATCATGGCTTTCGCCTTGTCGATCATCTCTTGGTTGTTATGGTAGATGGTGATGGTGCCGTCTTCCTCGACGTCGATCGCGGCGTTATCGCACTCGCGGATCATGTTTTGGATGGTCTCGCCACCTTTGCCGATGACCTCGCGGATCTTGGAGGTGTCGATCTTGAAGGTGAGCATCTTCGGGGCGTACTTGGAGACTTCCTTGCGCGGCTCGGGGATGACTTTGGCGATGGCTTCGCGGATCTCGGCGCGGGCCTTGTTGGCCTGGGCGAGGGCTTCGGCCAAGACCTCACGGGTGACGCCGTGGATCTTGATGTCCATCTGGAGGGCGGTGAGGCCCTTCGCGGTGCCGGCGCACTTGAAGTCCATGTCGCCGAAGTGGTCTTCGAGACCCTGGATGTCGGTGAGGATGGTGTAGGGATGCTTGCCATCAAGCGGGCCGGAGGAGATGAGACCCATGGCGATGCCGGAGACGATGCCCTTGATGGGGACGCCGGCGGCCATGAGCGACATGCAGTTGGCGCAGATGGAGGCTTGGGAGGAGGAACCGTTGGACTCGACGACGTCGGCGACGCAACGGATGGTGTACGGGAATTCGGATTCGCTCGGCAAGACATAGCTCAAAGCGCGTTCGCCGAGTTTGCCATGGCCGATCTCACGACGGCCGGGGGCGCCCATCCTGCCGATTTCGCCGACGGAATAAGGCGGGAAGTTGTAGTGATGCATGAAGCGACGCTCGGTCTCGCCGGTGAGGTTGTCGATGAGCTGTTTGTCGCTTAAGGGGCCGAGGGTCGTGGTGCCGATGACCTGGGTTTGGCCACGGGTGAACATGGCAGAGCCATGGGCGCGGGGCAAGAGGTCGACTTGGCAATCGAGCGGACGGATCTCGTCGACCTTGCGGCCGTCGGGACGGATCTTCTCGTCGGTGATGAGGCGGCGGACTTCCGCGGCGACCATCGATTCGAGGATGTCGTTGACCATGAGCATGGACATCTTGTAGTCGTGCTCGTCCTCGTATTCGCGCTTTTCGTAGTCGTCGAGGATCTCTTTCTTGAGGGCGTCGACGGCGTCTTGGCGCTCGAGCTTATCGAAGATCGAGATGGCCTTGACGAGGCGGGCGCCGATGCGGGATTCGATGTCGGCTTTGACCTTCGGATCTGGTGCATAGAGCTGGATCTCGCGCTTTGGCTTGCCGATCTCTTTGATGATCTTCTTCTGGAAGGCGCAGAGTTCCTTGATGGCCTCGTGGCCGAACATGATGGCGTCGAGCATCTCTTCTTCGGGGACTTCGGCGGCGCCGGCTTCGACCATCATGATGGCATCGCTGGTACCGGCGACGGCGAGGTCGATGTCGGAACGCTCACGCTCTTCCTCGGTCGGGTCGATGATGAGCTTGCCGTCCACCCTGCCGACGTAGACTCCGGCAACCGGGCCATCGAAGGGGATGTCCGAGGTGCAGAGGGCCAAGGAGGCGCCGAGCATGCCGGTCATCTCGGGGGTATTGTCGCGATCGCAGGACATGACCGTGGCGACGATTTGGACTTCGTTGCGGAAGCCATCGGCGAATAACGGACGGATCGGGCGATCGATCAGACGCGCGGCGAGGGTCGCGTGTTCCCCTGCCCTGCCTTCGCGGCGGAGGAAGGAACCCGGGATCTTGCCCACAGCGTAGGATTTTTCTTCGTAGTTGACGGTGAGGGGGAAGAAGTCGCCCTCTTTGGGTTCGTCGGCGCAGCAGGCGGTGGCTAAGACCACGGTGTCGCCGAAGCGAACGAAGGCCGAGCCGTCGGCCTGTTTTGCGATTTCGCCAAACTCGACGCTGAGCTTGCGTCCGGCGAATTCGGTTTCAAACACTTTTTTCATTCGTTTCTCTCTTTCTATTTGCAACGGGCATATCTTACCCCTTTAAGGGTAAAGAGAGAAGAGCGAAGTTCGGCGCACGGAAGTCGCCGTAAAAAGGGTAGCGCATAATAGGGAGGAAGCCAAATTTTTCTTAAAAACGTTCATTTCGTATCATTGCAACGATATTTTTTGCTAATGGTCCGAACGAGTCTTACTTATTGGAAAATTCCCGAAAAGGACTGTTTTTCGGATTGGAAAATTCCCGAAAACGGCTGTTTTTCGGATTGGATAATTCCTGAAGGTGCCTCTTTAGGAAACTAAAAAGAAAGATAGAATCGGACTTATTGCGCTGGATCGATACGGATTATTCCTTGCTTTTTACCGGAAGGAGGCAAGTAGGCAAAACCTACATTCTTTCCGCCTTCGTCTCAGCTCACTTTCCTAGCCACTGCATCCTGACGATGCAAAATAACGTCGGCTTGGTCAAAACGATTCTCGCTTCGCGCGATTAAAAGGACTTTTTTGCTTCGTCTAAGCGCCTATTCCCCCAGCCCAATCGAACGAGGGACCTGCGTTTTCCTCGGGGAAAAAGCCATGGATCCATTACGAAAACCCGCGGGCCAAAGGGCACGCGGGTATGAAGGCTTTTGGTTGAAGGCTACCAGATGTTGACGCGCTTTTCCGGCGGGAGGTACATCTGATCGGTTTCCTTCACGTCGAAGGCCTCGTACCATTCCGGGAAGTTCCGCGGTTGCATGTTCGCGCGCAGTTCCGCGGGGCTATGGACGTCGTTTTGGAGCAGGTAATTCATGTATTGCTCCTTGGCCTTGCGGCACCAGACTTTGGCCCAGTTGACGAAGAAGGCTTGATAATCCGCGTCGGGGATTTCCTTCATGAGCTCGAGGGCGGCCGCCATGCCGCCGTTATCGGCGATGTTCTCGCTGACGACGAGTTTGCCGGAGAGTTTGCCGCCATGGATCTCGATGCCGTCGAATTGCTCGATCATGCGCTCGGTCTCCTTTTGGAAGGCGGCGTAGTCCTCGGGGGTCCACCACTGGTTCAGGCAGCCCTTCTCGTCGAACTGGGCGCCGTTGTTGTCGAAGGCGTGGGAGATCTCGTGGGCGATGACCGCGCCGATGCCGCCGAGGTTTTCCTCCCTCTTTTGCTTGAGGGAATAGAACGGCTTCTGGAGGATGGCCGCGGGGAAGGTGATGTCGTTCATCGAGGGGTTATAGCAGGCGTTGACCATGTGGCCGGGCATGCCCCACTCGCTGCGGTCGACGTCCTTGAAAAGCTCGGAGAAATTGTCCTCTAAGCGCACCGCCATGATCTTGCGGATCGCCGCGAAATAGGAATCCTCGGGATCGACCTTGCACCGCTTATAGATGTCGTGGACGAAGTCGGGATAGCCCATCTTGATCTCGATCGTGGAGAGCTTCTCGATGGCTTTGTCCTGGGTGGGTTTGCTCAAGAACCCGCGACGGATGCGCTTCTCGTAGACGCCGATGATGGATTTGACCAGGGCCACGACGTCCTTCTTGGCCTCTTCTCCGAAATAGGTACGGCCATAATAGACGCCGATCGGCTCACCATAGTAACGCGAGACGGTGCGGTAGGCGTCCTTCTCCAAGGTCGGGTCCTTGGCGATGCCGAGCATCGCGCGGCGGAAGGTCGACCCGATCGCGCGCAGTTCCAAGGAGAGGAACGGCGTCGCCTTGAGGAGCGTGCGGACATAGGCCCAATGCTTATAGGCCTCGAAGTTGCCCTCGTTGAAATAGGTGTTGAATTCCTTGATCGCGCGAGGGTCATAGACGATGACGCGGTCGAGCTCCTTCTCGCCATAAATGGAGTGAAGCAAGGCCTTGAAGTCAAAGGGCTTCAATAATTCGGCGACCTCGTCCACCCCCATCGGGTTATGGTTCTTGACGTAATCGGCCCACTCTAACTGCGACTTGACGCACTTGGCGATCGCGGCATCGACCTCAAAGAGGTCCTTGATGAAAAGGGCTTGCTCCTCCTCGCTTAGCGGGGTGCGCTTCAAGGCCTCTTTGGCCATGCCTTCGTAGACGGCGAGCAATTGCTTGCCGGCGGGATGTCCCTCCGCGTAATAGGAGGTATCGGGCAAGATGATGTTCGGACCGAGGATAACGAAGCAATGCTTGGTCGCATCGTCCATCGCGGTCTCGACCCCGAACTGGAACGGGAGTTCCGCCCCTTCTTCCAAGAGTTCCTTCGCCTGGAGGGAAAGGTCTTTGGGGTCCTTGAGGGCGAGGATGCGGGAAAGCAACGGCAAAACGGGCTTAATCCCCTGCTCGTCGCGCGCCTTCGCGTCGATGGCTTTTTCGTAGAGGCGAATGGCGTCGCCCATGGCCTCGACGTCAGTGGCTTTCTCTTTCTTGGAGAACGCCTCGAAGTCCGCCATCAAAAGCTTCTCGACGCCTTCGTCAAGGTCGGCAAAACCGCCGGTGAGAGGCTTGTCGTCGGGGATCACGGCCTTCTCGAGCCAATCCCCGTTGACGGCCATGTAGAGGTCGTCTTGTATGCGTGGTTTGTTGTCCATAATGAAGTCCTTTCGTTCGAGTGCGCATTATAACGCGCGTCGAAAAGAAGAAAAGCCCCGGCGACCGGTGAGGTAGCCGAGGATGCTCCCCCACCGCTTTCTTCACCGAAGAAAAAGCCACGGGCGAGCCGTGGCTGGTAGGTTTGATGGGGAAGGGTTAGGCTTCGACTTTGCTCCACGCCATGCGGAGAGACCAGCTGATGGTGGGCAAGGAACCGACCTTGTTCCCGTAGCACACAATCTTCCAGACGTAGCCCCAGGTATCGACGATGACGCAGAGCCTGCCGTTACCGTTTTTGGCTTCGAAGCGGGCTTCGTAGAAGAACGTGTCGCGCGAACCGGAGGGCTGGTCCAAGTTCCAGTAACCGCCGACGAGGCAATCGCTGTCGAGGAAGCCGTAGCCTTCGCCACCGGTCCAGTTTGAACTGCCCCAGAAGGTTTCCCAGTCGGCATCGTAGAACACGACCGGCTTAACGGTCGAGTTGTTCAACGGATCGTCGATGATGGAGGGGGAACCCTCGGAGCCCGAGGCACCCTCTTTGTAGTAGGTCTTGACGCGGTTGTACTGCGGATCGGGTAGGGTCTCGCTCGAGCGGGCCTTGTTCGTCCCGACCAACATGTTATGACGCGAGGTAGCGTAGGCACTGCCGACCCTGGCTTCTTGGACGTCCCCGCAATACTCACAGGTCTTCTTGCGAAGGCCGCCGTATTTGCCATAGCCGTTGTCGTGGGACGGATCGCAGTCGAAGTCGGCGTCCTGGGAGGCGAGCTCGGCGGAGCAGGGAGTGACGATCTCCCACTCACCGTAGGAGTGTTCGGCGTGTTTCTCAATGGTTTCGGTCTCGGTTTCGCCGCAGACGTCGCAGGAGCGGGTCTTTTCGCCGTCATGGTCGCCGCAGACGGGCTCTTCGGTGACTTCCCATTCGGACCAGGTATGGACGTGCTCCTCTTGGGTGTAGTTGACGATGGTGTCCTGATAGGTATAGCTATCGGGAACGTAATTGTTGTCGAAGAGGGTACGCCACTGATACCAGTCGCCGGCGTAATGGACTTCGACCTGACCGTAGAACATGTTCATGAACTCGCGGTGGGCGTGGGTGACGGTCAGCGGGATGTTGATTTTGGTGAGCCGATCCGCGCGAGCGAAGACGCTTCTGTCGAGGATTTGAACGCTGGCGGGGATAGTGACGGTGGTCTCGGAACCAACGTAATCGATGAGGTGGACCTTATCGTCGTCATCGCGGTAGGTCACAAAGCCCTCGTCGCTGATCGAGAAGTGGGATTCGCTCTTGGAGGTGACGATGTAGCTGCCGTTGTTGTAGTTGTCCTCGAGTTTGAGATCGACGGAACCGCTATAGATGATCTCGAGGTTGCCCATACCGGTGAACGGGATGTCCGCTTTCTCAAGGCCATCGGGCAAAACAACGCGGTAAAGCGGGTTGCTGCTGAGGCAGTACCTACCAAGGTAGGTAACGGTTTCGGGGAGTTCGAGCGAACGCAAAGCGTTATTGTTCAAGGCATAGCTCTCAAGGCGCTTAAGGCCCTGCGGGAAATGGAAATCGGTGAGGATCTGATTGCCGCGGATGCCGTCATAAGGCAAGACCTCAATGGTTGCGGCGGAAAGGTCGAGGGCGCGCAATCTGAAGTTATTCTCAATGCAATCCCTGCTCAGGGTCTTGAGTTCGCTGTTGGCGACCAATTTGACGAGTTCCGTGTTATCGATGGCATGTTCCTCAAGTCTCACGATGCCATCGGGGAGAGTATAGGCACCATCGATCTCGCCGGAGAGAAGGATGAGGCTCTTTTTGTCCTTTGACAAGAGGCTCCCCGCGCTATCGGAAGCGTAGACCGGGTTGTCTTCGGAAACGATGAAGGAGGCATGGAGGAAGGCATTAGGCGCGATTTCGACCAATGTGGACGGGAGCCTGATCTTGCCCTCCGTCTCTTGGGTGAAATTATATTCACCGATGCTCTTGAGGCCCTCGGGGAGGGCGTTGACTTTCAGCGTAGCGCCGCAGAAGGATTCGTTGCCAATCGTTTCCAAGCCTTCGGGGAAAGCGGTAAGCTCCAGTTTGTTCGAATAACGGAACATGCTTTGGGGCACGTTCTTGAAGGGCTTGTTGAATATAACTGAGGTGAGCTCATAGCAGGATTGGAACACTTCGCGGCCGAAGGGTTCGGATCCGCAATTGATCGTCACGCTGGTGAGGGAGCGGCAATAGAAGAAGGCGTCTTCACCGACTTTCTCGATGCTCGCGGGGATCGTGACGGATTCGATGTGGGTGTCGTAGAAGGCATATTCGCCGATGGTCTTCAGGCCTTCGGGCAAAATGACTTCGGTGATGCTGGTGGCATAGAAAGCGCGATCGCCGATGGTGAGAAGGGAATTCGGCAACGTGATCGCGTTGATGTTGCTCAGGTCGTAGAAAGCGCGATTGCCGATGGTGATCAATCCTTCGGGAAGGACCACTTTGGTGATGCGATCCGCTCCGTAGAACGCGTTAGCGGCGATGGACTTGACGCCGGCTTTGACGGTGAAGAAGCCCACATAGTCCTTGTTCACACTATAGAGGATGGCCTTCTCATTGTCGCCGACGGCGAAATAATATCCGTCACCGATCTTTTTGGCCGAGACGGCGAGGTCGGTCAAGGCGTTCGCCCCGATGTTGACCGCCGGGTTGTCGATGACGAGTTCGTCCACGTGACGGTCGCCTTTGAAGGCTTCGGAAGGAACCTTCGTGCAGTATTCGCCGAGGTGGATGGAGGTCAAATAGTTCAGATCCTGCGCGAAGACTTGGATCGGGCCGTTAATGGTGAGACTCTCAAGCGCTTTGAATTGGCCGAGATTGGCGGTTCCGGTGGCATTGGGACCGAACGTGAATTCGGTGACGCCAGAGACATAGGAAGCGCTGTACCAGCTGAACGAGGTGCAACCACCGATGTAAATCTTGGTGACGGTCGAGGTTAGGATGTGGCTCAAGCAATCGCTGTTGAACCAAACGACGCTATCGGGGATTTCGATCTCGGTGAACTTGGGGTCACTGATGTAGATGTACGGAACCACGACGCGACAACCATCCTCGACCTTGAAGACGGTGTTCTCCTCGAAGTAATCGGTGTTATCGTCGTCGATGCACATAACGTACGGGTTTTGCGCGTTGCCGAGATAACGAAGGCCATTCTTTTCATTGGTCTTGATTCGATACGGATAGTTGAACGAGTTCCCGGAAGTATAGGTGCTCAACGAGTTGGGAAGGCTAACTTTGATATCCTTGCTCGTCCTCATGTAGTAGAAGGGGCTGCATCCGATGTGGGTATATCCTTCGGGGATGATCAATTCAGTGACGTTCTCCATGCCGCGGCAACCGAGATCCGGAAGGGTGGTATAGCCCTCGGGATAAGTGACCGTGTCTCCTTTGCCGACGTAGCCATGGACCTCTTTACGGTCATCGCGGACGATGAAGCCACTGTCGGTGATGCGGTAATGGCATTCCGCCATGGAGCTCACGCACACGGTGGCGTAGTAATCGAAGAGGCTCGGGTCGAGCGAGGGCGCCACGACTTCGAGAATGTGGGAGTTGAACGAAGGGTTCTCACCCTTGATCGAGGTCACGCTCGCGGGGAAGATGACGACGATCGCATCGGTGGTGTTGAAGAACTCAGGACCGATTGCGGTGACGGGCTTGCCAAGATAGGTAGTGGGAACCTCGAGGAAATGATCTTCGCTCATCGTGCCGACGATGGTGTAGGATTCCTCGTCCTCGTTAAGCTCATAGGAGAATTCCTCATAGACGCGGTAATCCGAAGGCATGTTCACCGGATCCGTGAATCTCGGATCGAAATGGAAATCGTATTCCGCACCGTCGTATTTGAGGTAGATTTCGGTCATTTCAAAGGAACCGCTCGAGCGATGGAATTCGACGGCGGCGGAGGCGAGATAGTTCGCATCGCCAACCCTGATGGAGATGTTTTGGGCCTCGTAACGGACGTGGTAGTAGCCCTTCTCCGATGCGACCTTAGTAAAGTCATTAAGAGCGAAATCGATTTGAGGGAGCTCAACCTCTTCAATAAAGGACTGAAGGCTGATTTCTTCCTCGGTCTTCTCGTATCCATGGTAGTTGGCGCGCTCAACGTACTCGTAACGGCTCGCGGTGACGACCTCGCTGGGGGACGTGGGCACCTTGCTATAAGAGAGGTAACTGGCGTACCTGTTGTTGGACGTGAAACGCACATTCTTACCGACGAAATCAAATGATTCGTAGAGGGGCCCGCTGCTGATGTTGATCCGGCCTTCCTTGAGGTAGATGGCGTTGCCTTTCATCCATTGGTTCCAGATCTTCTCGTCGACCACGAAACCTTCCTCGGTTTTCTCGGAGGACGAGATGGTCTTCTCACCGCCACCACCACCGGAGTAGGCGGAAGAGGAACCGCCGCCGGCGAAATTACACGCCGAAAGCCCCATTGCGGACAAAGCCAGCAATAAAGGCAAGATCTTCTTGCTTTGTTTCATGTTGCCCCCCTTTTTTGATAGATAGGTCGAATTGGTCGTATCTAAATAGGCTATTTAACTATATCAACACTTTCGTCATCTGCAAAGCGCACTGGCGCAAACGATGGATCCGTCTTGCCGGCTGAGATTACTTTTGAGTTTGTGCAGTTTTTCGCTATTTTTACTTTTGAGTTTGTGCAGTTTTTCGCTATTTTTACTTTTGAGTTTGTGCAAGTTCACACTTTAAAAACGGCTGTTAATCGAATAAAATTACGTCATGGAAGAAATTAAGGTTTTTAAACGCAAAATCTATGATGCGTTGTTGGAATGGAAGGATTCCCCAATCCAGAATTCCGCTTTGCTCATCGAGGGCGCCCGCCGCATCGGCAAATCCACGATCGTCGAGGAATTCGCCAAAAACGAATTCGGCGACAACTATCTCATGATCGATTTTCGCAAAGCCGATGAGGGGCTGAAAGAACTCTTTAAAAAGATTGGCGACATCGATGTTTTCTT
Organism: Erysipelotrichaceae bacterium; assembly: GCA_015058945.1. Taxonomy (GTDB): domain Bacteria; phylum Bacillota_I; class Bacilli_A; order RFN20; family CAG-826; genus Alloenteromonas. The sequence goes on from SVBF01000011.1 coordinate 129,097, forward strand.
TCAAAAACTGTTCCTATACCAAAACAAGGTTCTGAAAAGTGGCGGCCTGATCATTTTCGACGAGATCCAGTTCTGCCCCAAAGCCAGGGAATGCATCAAGGATTTCGTCGCCGATGGGAGGTTCCGCTACATCGAGACCGGTTCGCTCATCTCCTTGAAGGAGAATACACAGGGCATCATGATCCCCTCGGAAGAAAGGCGGATCGATATGTATCCCATGGATTTTGAGGAGTATCTTTGGGCTGCCGAAAGCAATGATTCGTTTTCTCTCATCAAAGGCTTCATCGACAGGAAGGAACCCATCCCCCAAGGAATCCACGAACACTACCTTGAGGCTTTCCGCTCTTACATGATTCTTGGAGGGATGCCGAAGGTGCTTTCCATTTTCCTGCAGACCTCCTCCTATAAGCTCGCCAACGACGAAAAGCTCGATATCCTGAAACTCTATCGGGATGACCTCCGCAAGCATGATGACAAACACGGCACCGTCTGCGGTCCCATTTTCGATTCCATCCCGACCCAATTGGCTCAAGCAAAGAGACGGTTCGTCCTCAGTAGCGTCCCGGGAACCAAACGTTATTATCAAATCGCCAAATCCCTCTCGGATCTGGAGGACTTCAGGATTGTCCAACGGATCAATGCCATCTCTTCCTTGGAATCGCCGATTGCCCTACATGCCGAAGAAGACCGCTTCAAACTCTATTTCTGCGATACCGGGCTGCTGTTTTCGATGCTCGTCAAAGTCTCGAACACGAAAATGAACTCCACCTTCTTTGACTTCATCGTGGGGAAGAAGGTTTTGAACATGGGCGCCCTTTTCGAATCGATCGTCGCTCAAGAACTCGCGACAAATGGACATAAGCTTTATTACCATCCCTATATCCTTTTGGACAAAGCGACGGGCAAGAAAAAAGCCTATGAGCTCGACATCGTCACCGAAATCGATTTCCGCGTGTTCGTGATTGAGGTGAAGAGTTCCAAAAACTACACCACCTCTTCTCTCGACCACATCAAGGCGAAATACCCCCAAATCAAAACGAGCCGATACGTATTTGGCATCAAAAACGCATCATTCGGAGCGGATAAGACCACGTTGCCGGTCTATCTCCTTTCTTTTCTTTAATTCACTTTTCGCATAATTTTATTAACGGAGGAACACACATGTCCGTAAGAGATAAATGGAAGGCCTTTGGCGTGAACACCGGCAAGGCGTTCGCCTCTTTTGGCAAATCCATGGCCACGACCGCCAAAGTGGTGGTCGGCAAGCAAGAGCGCGTCGATGAGGAAGGCCACTCCACCCTCAAGAGATCCTGGACCGCGACCGGCAAGGGTTTTGGGCAAGCGGGAGCCTCTTTAGGCAAGGCCGCCTCCGCCACCGCGAAGAAAGTCGTGGGGAAAGATGAGCCCAACATCATCGACGCCGAGGTGGTCTCCGAGACCGACGCCGAAGAAGGGCCTACCCCCACCGAGGAAGCCAAGTAATTATATTTATATAAAGTAACGAAAAAGCCACCCGCGAAGGTGGCTTGTTTTGGTCTTCCGATTACTTACGGATGCCGAGCTTTTTGATGAGCTCGAGATAACCCTCGGGGTCGTTCTTGTTGAGGTAATCGAGCAAGGAACGGCGCTTACCGACGAGGATCAAGAGGGAACGCCTGGCGCCCGCGTCTTGCTGATTGGCCTTGAGGTGGGCGGTGAGGTCCTTGATGCGCTCGGTGAGAAGGGCGATCTGGACTTCGGTGGAACCGGTGTCCTTCTCGTTCTTGCCGAACTTCTTGACGATGGAAGAGGTCTCTTCTTTGGACAACATCGTGAATTTCTCCTTTCTTTTGAACTTAGCTGAAGCAAGGCCGGATGCAGGAGAGGCGTCTCGACTTCGCTTAGCCGCAGGCATAATCATAGGGAAAACGGCGCAGGATGCAACAAAATTCGTTCTCTTTAGAGAGAAAGGCATTGCATTTCGACATGGAACATGGTTTATTGCGTTGGATTCACCCGTGGTAGTTCGACTACCGCCTAGTGGGAATCCTTTTTCTTTTCAGGCTTTCTTGCCCCCATAACCATATTTGGAGGCGAAGGCTTGCATGGTCCCGAGGTTCAGGAACACCCCTAGCCCTTCCGCGAGGACGACGCCATAGAAGATACCATAACCGCCCACGAGCAAAGGGAGCACGACGACGCAGACGATCTCCAAGGCGGCCAAACGGGTGACGGCGAGGAACACCGAGACCACCCCGTTATTGAGGGCCGTGAAGAAGGCGCTGCCGAACATGTTGATGCCGAGGAAGAGATAGACGAAGGCATAGATTCGGCTCGCCTTAACGGTCAAGTCGAGCAGTCCGGGATCATAACCGGCATAAGCCTCTGAAAGCGGGACCGCCAAAGCTTCGGCCAAGGCAGTCTGAACCACCCCTAGAATCAATAGAATCAGCAACGATTTACGGTACAAACTCCGCAGTTCGTCCTTATTTTCCGCCCCATAATGGAACGAGATCCTCGCGGAGACGGACATGTTGAAGCCGATGAACACCGCGGCGTAGATGAGCCAGACGTAGCAGATGATGCCATAGGCGCTGACGCCGTTTTGACCATAGTACTTCATGAGCAAGGCGTTCATGACCATGCTGACGGCGGAGGCGCTGACGTTATTGAAGAACTCACTCATGCCGTTAGCGGCCATCTTGCCGAGCGACTTCCACTCAAAGCGCGTCGCCGCAAGCCTTAGGCGCGACTTATTGGGCAAAGAAAAATAGATCAAGGGAATGACCGCCCCCACCGCTTGCCCGGACACCGTGCCGATCGCGGCCCCGACCGCCCCCATCTTCGCCCCGACGATCAGCGCGGCGTCGAGGACGATGTTCGTGATCCCGGCGAGCAAGGTCACCAAGAAACCAAGCGTCGGCTTTTCCGCGGCCATGAAGAAGGATTGGAAGAGGTTTTGCAGATTAAAGGCGGTGATGCCCATCACCAAGATGCGCCCATAGGAGACGCAATAAGGGAGCATCTCCTCGTCGCTGCCTAGCCAGCGGGCGATCTGCGGCAACAAAGGATAGGTGATCGCGCTGCTTAGGATTCCTAAGAGCAAAGAGAAGATGACGCAATTGCTGAAATGGCGGTTGGCCCGTTCGGGATCGCCTTCGCCTAGCCGCTTCGCCACAAGCGCGGCGCCGCCGGTGCCCATCATGAAGCCGAGGGAACCGATCACCATGATCAAGGGATAGATCAGGTTAACCGCCGCAAAGGACGTCTTGCCCGCGAAGTTGGAGACGAAGAAACCGTCCACCACCGAATAGACGGAGATGGAGATCATCATGAAGACCGAGGGAAGGGCTCCGAGGAAGAGCTTCCGCGCGGTCATATGTTCGGCTAAGGAGGTCTTCATGCGGTGAGATTATACGGGCGCGAAGCCAAAACCCCAACACAAAGAAAAGACGGCCTAAGCCGCCTTCACCATGTATTTCGCCTTGAAGGCGTCGATCTCGTCCTGGCTTATCTTAAGCCTTTGATGGACGTAATCCTTGATCGAGCCGGCGACCTCGATCATCGCGTCAAAGGCGCTATGGAGGTATTCTTTGTCCGCCCTCATCGCCTTATAGACGCCCTGAGCGAGCTTTTTCTTCCAAAGGAAGACGAGGATCAAGGCGCGGTATCTTGCGCCCCGCTTCCGGTTGATCTTGTCGCTACGGACATAATCGGCGACGATGTCCTCTTCCTTGTAGCCTAAGGCGGAGAGGAACAAGGCGGTCAATAACCCCGCCCGATCTTTGCCGGCGGTGCAATGCCATAGCCTCGCCCCTTCGACGGTGAGAAGTTTCCGTAACGCCTCCCCCATCGCTTCGCTCGAATGCTCGTCGAGCACGATGCGGCGATAGAGCTCGTTCATCTCCGGCGGGCGCTTATAGGCCTTGAGTCCCCGTTCGTGGGTGATGCCTAACGTCTCCGCGCGAAGGATCGGCACCTCATGGCCACGGGAAAGAAACGGTTCGTCGTCGGGTTTCTTGCCACGTTCCCCCGAGGTTCTTAGATCGAGGATGTTCTCTAAGTGGAGCCCCTGGAAGAAACGGCGTTCTTTTTTGGATAGCCCATAGAGGTGCCCCGAGCGGAAAAACAATCCTTCTTTGAGGCGAAGCCCTTCCTCGTTCACGAGGTAGGAGAGGTCGCGGAAGTTGCGTTTCTTGGGTGAAAAAGGGGCCATGATTGGCCCATTTTACCATTTGGAGCGATTCCGCATAGAGTCCTGATGGCTCAAAGGCGTTTCTTTAGGGTCAACGAATTGCACCCCTCTTCGTAGGAATAGGCGCAATCGTCCATGATCATGCGCACCAAAGGGATGCCGAGCCCGCCGATATGAAGCGGCACTTCCGGGGCGTCGGGTAGTTCCAAGGGATTAAAAGGGGCCGAACGGTCTTTGACGTTCATCTCGAAGAAGGCTTCGCTAGGATGGAAGGATAGGCTCACTCGGATCAGCCCGCCTTGGTCATGGTAGCCGTGGTTGATGATGTTGGAGAAAAGCTCGTCCCCCACGATGAGGAGTTGGTTGACGAAGGCGGATGGGAGACGGCATTCCGTCCCAAAGGACTCGATGAAGCCGAGCATCGCCTTGGTGTTCTCATGCCGGGCGTCGAAGTCTTTTTGGACGAAGGAAGGTTCCATCTTTGTTCGTCTACATTGTATCCATATTCGGGGAAACGAGGCAGGTATAAGGTTCGCGATGAGGCAGTTATTGACGCTCTTCTTCCGCTTCACTCGGTTTATCCGCGGTTTCTTGGGGCTCTTTCGGGGTCGTCTTTCTCTTTTTCTCGATGCCCGTGATAAAGGGAGGCAACAGATAGACGATCAGCGTCGCGACCACGATCTTCGCCGCATCGAAGGGAAGATAGGGCACGACCGTGATGAGCAGCATCTTGCCAAGATCCCATCGGGAAAGGTAGGCCATCATGAACACCGTCCCGATCGCATAGCAGACCAATAACCCCGTCACGCAGGCGATGGCCATGCGGGGAAGCGGATGGATCTTGGGGATCTTGTTCATGAAATGGATGATCGGGCAGATGACGACGAAGGCGATGACATAGCCAAACGTCGGCGACACCCCTACCGTGAACCCAGCGTAGATCGGTAGGAATAGCCCAAGGAGCAAATAGCAGCCCGTGACCGCCACCGCGTCGATGAAACTCTTCGCGATCAACGCGATCAAAAAGACCACGAATAACTGCAAAGACACTTTGATGTTGTCGCCTAGGGGGAACGAGAACATGCCAAGCACGCACAAAAGCGCGAGCATCATCGCGTCTTGGGCAATCCTTAGAGTTGGGGAAGAGCGTCGCATAAACTTAGAAATATCGGACCGTGGCCTTCAGCATTGCGGCAAGGCCATCCTGAAAGGAGATGAATTTGGTGAGACAGGCGCGGATGCGTTTATGGCAAGGACGGCAATCGTTCTCGCGGAGATTCAAAGCAAGACTTCTCATAAGGCCACCTCGGTCCGAATCGAAACGGAATGTACCCCTGCAGTTTACACTCTCTCACATGCATCCACCAACAAAGTCGATCGGCATTTATTCTCATTGTTCCCCTTTGTTGCGGATTTGTGCGCCCGCGTCGTTATGATTAAGCCGTACCCCTCTAGCGCTCATAGAGGCGTACAAAGGCACCATTTGGGGTTCCACGATCTCCAATTGTCCAAATGGCGTCGGCGCGCCTATCCCCCCCTTAGGCGCGCTTTTTCATAAAAAACCGGCGCCCTGATGGGAACCGGTTCGTCGCGAACTTATTTGTCCTTGGAGTGGCGGGCGCCGATTTGATATTCGTCGGCGTGCTCGAACATCTCAAGGACGGTGATCGGCTCATCGCCGGTCAGTTTCTTGAAGTCGTCGGTATGGACGGCCATCTTGCCCTCGCGGATCGCTTGGGCGAAGGTCACCATGCCATCGCTGGAGAAGGGAGCCTCGCTGTCTTTCTTGAAGACGCCGTCGGTCGTGCGCGGAACGCCCATCGCGTCGAAGACTTGGTAGTTCTCCTCGTCGGTGAGTTCCTTATAGGAAACCTTGTTCCCCGTAGCTTGGTTGCCGTATTCGATGAACTTCGAGATGGTCATGAGTTCCTTGCCGTTGATGTCGAGGGTCGCTTTCTCGTAACCCTTCTCGAAGGCGCGGTGCAAGGCGTAGGCGAGCGCCTTGGCGCAGTCCTTGCGGGAGATATAGGCCATCAAGCCGTCGCCCTGGCTGTTTTTGAGGACGCCGTCTAAGTGGACGTAGGTGAAGTAATTGGTGATCATCGCCTCGGCGTACTGCGAGTTGCGGAGGAAGATGTAATCCAAACCGGAGGCGATGATGTAACGCTCGGTGTAGATGTGGTCCTTCTTCTCGACGCTGGGGTTGGTCTCGTCGCCCGCGTTGACGAGGGAGGTGTAGACGATCTTCTTCACGCCCGCCTTCTTCGCGGCGTCGACGACGTTGCGCTGGGCGGCTTGGCGCTTGGGCCCGACGAAGGGCATCGAGATGAGGCCGAGGACGTCCGCTCCTTTGAAGGCTTCCTCTAAGCCCTCGTATTCGTTGAAGTTCGCGACGCGGGTCTCCACCCCCATCGCGGCGAAACGCTCCAAGGATTTGGGGGAATAGCCCACGAAGATGAGCTCGCTTTTGTCCCGTAGCTTAAGCAAGGTTTCGGCGGCGAAAGAACCCAGGTTTCCATCGACGCCGGTGAGTAATATTTTTCCCATGGTTTGGTTCTCCTTTGCCCGCATTATATCAAGAGGGCGTCAGGCATCGTAAACAATATGCTTATCTTAAGATTGGATGGAAGGCTATTCTTCCTCTGGGATCGGTTTTTCTTTCGTGTCCTTCACCAAGACCTTGGATTCCCATTTGCCAGTCCGCCAACGCAAGACCATGAGCCCGGCGCGCGCCACTTCGTCCAAAGTGAATCCCACGAACACGCCAAGCACCTTCCAACCGAGGACCACGCCGAATAAATAGGAACCCCCGATGATGAAGAGGGCGTTGAAGATCAAGGCCAAAACCGCGGGATAGATCGAGTCGCCCGTGGACTTTAAGGTCGTGCCATAGACGAGGTTGATCGCCCTACCGACCTCTAAGGCGATGTCGAGGAAGAGCAGGTTACGGACGAGGTTCACGAGTTCCTTGTCCGGGGTCAAGCGGTCGAGGACGAAGGGAGAGACCACCGCGAGCAGCAATTCCACGAGCACCCCTGCCCCGAGGGCGATTAGGGCGGCGTTGCGGGTCAAGCGGTAGCAGCTCTTTAGCTCGCCCTTTCCGATGCGCCATCCGGCGAGGATGACGTTGGCTTGGGCGAAGGCGAAGGAGGCGCAATAGGCAAACGAGGAGATCTGTTGGGCGTAGGTCTTCGCGGTGGAGTTGAACCCATCCGCGTCCATCCTTCCCACAAAGATCATCGCCACCCCCATCGCGGCCGAATAGATCGCCGTCTCCAAAGCGGCTGGGAAGCCGACGCGCAGGATGCTCTTAAGGAGGCGCTTAAGGTCCTCCCGTTCCTCGTATTGGCCACCCCGCACGAAGATTCGGCCGAACAAAACGCACAAGGCGAAGTTGACGATTTTGCCGAGCACCGTCCCAAAGGCGACCCCGGGGACGCCAGAGAAAAAACCCGTCTTGATGACGAAGATGGCCAGGACGTTAAAGAGGATATTCACCACGTTTCCGCTAAAAGCGGCTATTAAGGACATCCGCGATTTATCGAAGGAGCGGAGGTAACAGGAAAAGACGGGGATCAAGGCGTCGAGGACGCAGCCGATGCCGACGATGCGTAGATATTTCGCCGCGTCGGGCCGTAATGCCTCAGACACCCCAAGGGCGTCGATGATCGGACGCGCGGCGAAGCCAAGGATCAAGGCTAGGGCCAAGCCGATGCCGCCGTTGATGAAGACGGAGACGTTTCGCGCCTGCACCGCGACCCCTTTCTTGCCATGGCCGATATATTGGGTCATGACGGCGATGAGGCCGCTGGAGATGATGCCGAAGAAGATGAGGAAGAGGCCGAGGTAAGTGTTCGCCGAGCCTACCGCCCCCACCGCCGCGTCCCCAAGATGGGAGAGCATGAAGGTGTCCATCATCCCGGCGAGCATCAAAAAGAAGGTCTCGAGGAAGATCGGGACGAAGAGGCGGAAGAGTTTTTTGTCCACGAACGGTGTCTTGCCCATAGGAGTTACCGATGCTGCCTCTTATTCGATTCCGCCATGAGCTTACGGGTCTCTTTGGCGAGGGTTTCCTCTTCGAGGAACTTCGCGATCTTGGTCAAACATAGCTCGCGCAAGACCGTCTCGTCGAGTTTGCCGTTGGCCGTCCTTGGGAAACGCTTCATGTAGACGATGTGCGACGGCACTTTGATGCTCGGCAGGTTCTTCTTCATCGCCTCCAGATATGGCTTCTCGGAGAAATGGGGCGGTTTCTTCTTGAGCTCGACGCAGCCGATGATGTATTCGCCTTCGTCGATGGAGGGGAAACCGAGGACGCGGGCATCCTCGAAGTCGGGGAACTTCCTTAGTTCGTCCTCGATCTCCTTGGGGGAGATGTTCTCGCCCTTGCGGATGATGATGTCCTTGAGGCGTCCGCTTAAGACGAGGTAGCCGTCCTCATCGAGATAGCCGATGTCGCCGGTATGGAGGTAACCGTCCTTATCGAAAGGCTGTTCCTCTTCGGGGTATTTGTAGTAGCCGTTGAAAACGTTATATCCTTTGACGAGGATCTCGCCCTCTTTGCCTAAAGGTAACATTTCCTTGGTCGCGGGGTTCATGAAGGCCAGTTCGATGCCTTTCATGGGTACCCCCACCGTGCTTTTTTGTTTTTCGCTTGGGGCGTCAGGATATACCAAGGAGATCATCGGGGAGCATTCGGTCTGCCCATAGCCGTTAAGGAATTTGCCCTTGCCGTATTTGCGTTCCAGGTAGCGGAACTCCTCCGCGGAGGTGAACCCTCCACCGACGATGCAATGCCTCACAAAGCGCGCCCGGTGGAACCACCATAAGGGTCCTTTGGCGAGATTGGCGAAGACGATGCCGACGGAAGCGTAGTCGCCGCATTTGTTGCGGACGAATTCCATGTAGACCTTGGCCTTGTCGATGAGGGTGCTTAGATAGACCGTGCGACGAAAGGCCAAATAGGCGTTCACCACGAGTAGCCCGAAGCAATGGAACATGGGCAAAAGGCACATGAAGGTCTTGGGGAAGACCGGGTCGAGGCAGGCGAAATTGAGGTAGATGAGGTTCAGCATGCCGCTTTGGCTTAGCATCGCGGGCTTTGGCTTCGCGGTCGTGCCGGTGGTGAAGATGATGTAACTCGTCTTCTCACTCATCTCTTCCCGGGATAAGGGGGAGGCGAAAGGCTTGATGTCCGCTAGGGACAAAACCTCTTTGAAGTCCAGGTCGGCGTGAGCGATGGAAAAGGCATGGGTGGGGTCGATGCCGGTCTCTTTGAGCAAAGCGTCGAACTCTTCTTTCCTCTTGGCCTTTGCGGCGTAACCGCCATGGCAAAGGTAGGCGCAGTCGGTGTCCTTGATGAGGTTCACCAGCGTCTCATGACGGGCCATGTAATTGACCAAGACCGCCACCGCCCCTACCCGGACGATCGCATAAAAGGCGATGAGCCAGTTGAAGCAATTGACGCCGAGCAAAGCGACGTGATCGCCGCATTTCACACCCTTTTTGACGAGGAAATTCGCGTAAAAGTCGACGCTTTTCTCGATCTCGCCAAAGGAATATTCGACGCCGTCGAACCAAATCGCGGCGCAGTGCTTCTTCTCTTCTGGGACGACGTAAATATCCTCGAAAAGATAGGGATTGACCTTGATTTCGTTTTCCATGTCACTCCCCTTGACTTGGCGTCATCGACGCCTCTTTCGCATCTTTCCGCTTCTTGATGACATAATCGAGCAACCACGCGAGCAAGGAAAGCATCGCCAAAGCGATAAGCACATATACCAGCGACTGCCAAATCCCCCACACCACGTTCTTTTGGAAGAAGGCGATCTGGGCGAAATCGAGGAAGATCGGGTGGAAGACATAGAACAAGGCCGAATGGGCGCCGATCCACCTTAGCCCAAAGCCAAGCGCGGGGATATGGACGAGCAGACGGCAAAAGGCGTGGAGCGCATAGACGCCTAGGAGAGCGAAGGGAAGGGTGACGAAGGCGTCGATGCCGCGGAGATGTTCGTCGAATTTACCGCCCGCTAGGCCACCGATCAGGAAGGAACCGAACCTGGCGTTGCTAAAGAGGACCGCCCCGACGACGATCGCTTCGGCGACGATGGCGTTAGCGGCCATAAGGGCAATGTCTTTCTTGGTCTTAAGCTCTTTGTCCAAGAAGTTCTTTTGCTTTAGGTAAGAACCCACGAGCATCAAGGCGAGGATGACGGGATAAGCGTTCACGCTATAAGGGAGATAGGGCCCGGCGAATTCACCGAGGACAAAGCCGAGCAGCAATAGGCCCCCTACCACCGAGACGAGGTTTGGGAGACCCTTATTGGTGAATTTCACCAGCAGGAAGAAAAACACCGAGCAAACGAACAAGGCGAGCAAGAACCAATGGATGCATAGCCCCAAAACGAGTTCGAAGTTGGCGCTCATAGGATCGGGATAGCCGACCAGCAGCACTAACGGCTCCGACATCGCCCCATATAAGGCGGCTTCCCCAAGTGTCCGTAACGTCCCTACCGGGTCATCATGATGGAAGGCGAGTTCCATCGCCGAGATCACGATGGCGGAGATGGCAAAGGCCACGACCATCGGGATCAGCAGTTGCTTTGCCCTACGCGCCACGTATTGGCCGAAGGTGCGGTTGCTCGGCTTATGGTTATAGCCGGCATAAAAGAAGAAGACGGGCATCAAATACGGCAAGACCGCCATGATGGGGTTGAAGGTGTTCAGTGCCGTAAAACGGTCAGGCAACACCAAAAGATAGGCATGGAACAAGACCATGACGATGATCATGATGCCTTTGGCGGCGTCCTGGGCTCCGGATCTCTCTTTGGCCATATACGCCATTTTACGCCTATCCACTGGGCGTGTGTGCATAATTGAAGGCGATAGAGCGAAGAGTGGAATTCCTTTTGGTTTGGCTTCCGCGCAAAGAATTCGTTCAGACTCTCTTCGGCCATGGCGCTTTCATTCCCATCCGCACCGATTCATCATCGAGAACGATACGTGTGCTATGTGATATGATTGTTTGCTCATGAACTTCTATGATTGGTTCTTCTTGGAAAAAGGCAGGGCCCCTGCCGGGCTCTTTTCCTGGTCGCACCTTCTGAGCGTCACTTTGATTTTGGGTGCCTTCATCGCCCTCGCGATCATCCTCGGCAAACGCTTCAAAGGCGACGCCAAGAAGCAGCGCAACACCTTCATGTCCGTCACCGCCGGCATCCTGGGCCTCTTCATCATGAAGATGGGTTTCTTGCTCGCGACGAGCACCGACATCGGTAACACCTTCTTAGAGAACCTGCCGCTCTTCTTCTGCGACATGATGGTCTTCTTGGTTCCCATCGCCACCTTCACCAGGGGCAGGGTGCAGGGCATCTGCTACGACTTCATCGCCATCGGCGGCTTCGTCATGGGCTTCATGGGCAATTACTTCGCCGGGAACATCTATGACTTCCACCCCGCCTTCAGCTATCTCTCCTTGATCAGCGCCTTCAGCCATTCGCTTTCCGCCTTCGCGGCCCTCTTCGTCTTCGTCGCGGGGCTCAACAAGATGGAGAAGCGCAACATTCCCTTCGTCATCGGCATCCTCTTCGTCTTCATGACCATCACCCTGACCGTCGATTACCTCACCGGCAAGAACTACATGTTCTTCCTCGGGGGCGATGGCACGCCCTTTGGCATCTTCTACGACTTGGTCAAAGGCAACCTGATCGGCTACCAGATCATCATCTACGTCCTCCAATGCGGCTATATCGGGCTCTTCTACCTGATCTATTACCCCGTGGCCAAATGGATCAAGAACAAAAAGGCCAAATCCCAAGCATCATGACCATAGCCACGACCGAAACCACATCCGCGAAAGGCAAATACTACCCCGTTTTGGATTTGGTCCGCTTCGTCGCGGCCATGCTCATCGTCTTCATCCACGTCTTCCCCGAAGGGAGCAGCGCCTCTTCGGTGGGTTTCGATGCCTCGGTCCCCATGTTGCTCGCCGAGTCCTTCGTCTTTGCCTTGCTGCGCGGTGGCGTCCCCCTCTTCTTCCTCATCAGTTCCTTCCTGCTCTTTCGTCGCATTGAGGCGGACAAGGAAAACAAGTGGAAGCTTGTCGGCGCCTTTTGCCTGCGACTCCTCTATCTCTACCTCTTCTGGTATGTCGTCGCCTTGCCGCTTACCATTCGCGACATCGTCGGTTTCGTTTCCGTTAACGATACCTATGGCCTAATTCGATATATCGTCATCACCTTATGGAAAGGCGCGCCGCGCGGCTTCTGGTTCCTCGTCGCGCTCGCCTTAGGGATCCTCATCAGCGCGAAAATCGAGGGCAAGAAACCCCTCATCGCCCTGCTCGTCCTCTCGGGCATCCTCTATGCCTATGGCTGCCTCAATTCCGCCTATTTTGGTTTGTTTCAGCTTAGCGACGATCCCTTCTCCCGCATCTTCTATATGGTCGGCGATTACCTCGAGCTCGCCTATTGCCCCCTCGAAGGGCTCTTCTTCGTCGCCTTGGGCAAGGTCTTTGCCCTGCATGGCCCCTTCAAGATCAAAGGGAACGTCCCGTTTATCGTCCTCGCGTTCCTCCTCATGGTCGGTGAGCTCTTCCTGACGCTATATCTTGGCATCCACGTCTACGCGGACGCCTTCTTCACCTTGCCTTTGTTCGTCTTCCTCTTGTTGAACCGCCTGCTGCCGATTGAAACCAAAAGCGCGTCGTTTGCCTTAACCGCTAAGCGCCTAAAGAAAGTCGGCAGTTTCTCCTACCTCTTCCACGTGCAGTTCTTCGTCTATATGCACTGGATTTTGGACGCGAGTGGATATAACCCCTTCCGGGAGAACGTCTATCTCCTCTTCCTCCCCTACCTCGCAGCCGTCTTGCTCTGTTTCCTCTTGCAGCCCTTGTTCGAAAGGCTATCGCATCATCGTTATTTGGGCTTTCTCAAATATTCCTATTAGGTGATGATTCCTCATCTATGGTGATAAAGTAATGGACGTGAATAAGAAAACGGAAATCGTCAACGCCAGGCGGATCAACAAAATACGCTGGATCGCCGGACTATCGATGTCGGTGCTGGTCATCGTTTTCACCGTCGTGGCGACCATTTTGAACATCACCAATTTCTATGGGGACACCTCCTACCTCGCGGGATTCGGGACCTTGAGGATGTTCACCACGTTATCCAACATCATCGCCGCCGTCGCGGCCTTCATGTGCCTGCCCTTCCAGCTCGATGGCCTCAAGCGCGACCGTTATAAGCTACCCTCGTGGATCGTGGTCTTGCTTTATGTCGGCGCCGTCGGCACGTTCCTGACCTTCCTCATCGCCCTGACCTTCCTCTCCGCGACCCAAGGCTTCGTCAAGGCGATGTTTGGCAATTCCAACCTCTTCATGCACACGATCAGCCCCATCTGCATCACGGCGCTTTTCGTCTTGATCCTCACCGACGCCCATATCGGCTTCCGCGCCTCTTTCTTGGCCATGATCCCGACCGTCCTTTATTGTCTGCTCTATTACATCATGGTCTTCGCCTTAGGCATCTGGGAGGACCATTACCAGGCCAACACCTTCGTCCCGTGGCCGGTCAGTCTGCTCTTCATCTTGTCGCTCGCCTTTGGCATCGCCCAGGGACTACGCGCCCTGCATAACCTCATGAACAAAAGGGTCACCGCCATGGTCGCGCGTTATTACCTCGAAGCACCCGATTTCGAATTCCCGCGCGTCAGCGACGCCGTCGCCCATCTCGCCGAGGTGCGTTCCAAGTTCCATTTTGACGGGGACGACATCGATATCCCGGTGGACATCATCGCATTGCTTTGCCAGCGTTATAGCGCCTCCATCGTCCCCCTCGACATCCTTTACGACATCTATCTCGAAAACTACATGAGATTCATCAAAAAGCCGGACGAGGCGAAATAAAACCCCGTATTTATGAATTACAACCGCGCTCATCATGCGGTTTTCTTTATCATATTTATACACTGTATAGTATTCGGCGATCGGTTTTTGAGCAAAATCGGACCTTGGCTTCCTATATGTTGGTGGGAGCACAAGGAGGTAATCCAAATGTTCCTACCTCAAAAAAAGGTTGCCCAGTCTGCTTGCTTTTGGGGAAGAAAGATCTATGCTCGACAGGATAATTATCCTATTGCTGCTTATCTTGCTTCTTACGAGGTAAGCAAAAAGGTTCCTGCGTAAGCGGGAACCCAAAGCCTTAGAAGCATTATAGTGCTTCACCGGCCACCTCGCAAGACTGGGTGCGACGGCCGGGCTTGAGGTAATGCGGCGTCACCGCAGAGTTCCTCGTTCCCATTCCGGCTTGCCTTCGCCGCCCTAAAATAAAAGGTCCCGCATTAGCGGGAACCAGTAACCTTAGAAGCATTATAGTGCTTCACCGGCCACCATCGCAAGACTGGGTGCGAAGGCAAAGGTATAATGACTCCCTGAAGGAAGACCTATGTTCAAAATCATCGCCATCGTCATCCTGTCCGTCCGCTTCCTGTTCGATTTCGGGTTGCATGTTTTGGAATACAAAAGCCGTAACCGCGGCATCCCCGAGGAATTAAGCGACGTCTACGATGAAGCGACCTACCTCAAATGGAAACGCTATGCCGCCGAGAAGCTGCTCGTCTCCATGATCAAGGACGCCGTGTCGTTCCTCTTTTTGCTCGCCTTATTGTCTAGTCCCCTGCTTTCCATGGCGGCCATGCCGATTGAGAACCCCTATACCTCCGCGATCGTCGTGCTTCTGGTCGCCTTAGGCGGGGATATTCTCCTCTCGATGCCCTTTGACTATGTCCGCGACATCAAGATCGAGACCAAATATGGGTTCAACCTGTCAAGCGTGGGCACCTTCCTCGCCGATCAGATCAAACAGGTCGTCATCTCGATGGGACTCGTCATGGGTTTGACCTGCCTCCTCGTCCTCATCCACCAATCCTTAGGCGATTACACCATCCTCCTTTTCAGCCTCATCCTCTTCGGGCTAGTCCTAGCCATCTCGTTCTTCTACCCCTTCTTCTCGAAGATCTACAACAAGTTCGCCTCCTTGGAGGAAGGGGAACTTAGGGACGCGTTAACCAAGATGCTCGAAAGCCATCGTTACCACGTCCGCGACATCAAGGTCATGGACGCCTCGCGCAGGACGACGAAATCCAACGCCTATTTCACGGGCTTTGGCAAAAGCAAGACCATCGTCCTCTACGACAATCTCCTTAGGTCCATGACCAAGGAGCAGATCCTCGCGATCTTCGCCCATGAGATGGGGCATGGCTTGCATAAGGACACGTTGAAGAGTTCCCTGGTCTCGCTAGGCCAAATCGTCCTGATCGTCGTTTTGGCTTGGCTGCTACTAAAGTTCCCGGAGATTTACCAAGATTTTGGCTTCTCCCGCGTCGATTACGGCTTCATGATCGTCTTGCTCCTCTCCGTCTTGCTCCCTCTCGTCGTCACCTTGGTAGGCTTAGCGCAGCACGCGATGGCTCGCAAAGCGGAATTCCGAGCCGACAAACAGGCGGTCGAGGAAGGCTATGGGGATGATTTGGTCTCCGCCTTAAAAACCTTGTTCCGCGAAGATCTCGGGGATCTGAATCCGCATCCCTTGGTCGTGAAGCTCACCTATACCCATCCGACATTGCTCGAACGGGTCTGCCATATCAAGGCATACCAAAAGGAACGTCCCACGCAGGCGAAAGCAAGCGAATAGGCGGTCTTATCCCCACCTATTCCATGTGCATCGCGTCCATGGAGAGGTTTTCGTTCACCTCGACATCCATGTCCTCTTCCACGGATTCTTCCTCCGCGGCGAGGCTATTTTGCACGCGCACGGCGAGGTCTTGCTTCAAGAGTTCCTCATGGGCCCTCTTCTGGTCGAGGATGATTTGCTGCTCATTAGGCGGAAGCGCCTTGAACGCGTCGAGTTCCCGCTGCTTCTGCTCCGTGTCAAGGAGAGTGCGGTCGGCGGCGATGGTTTTCTTACGCTGCTCGAGGAGCTTATCGGCGAACTTGCCGATCTTATCGACGTCCTCGATGCGGGCGAGGGCTTTGCCTTTGATATTCTCGGCGGGGTTACCGTTATCATCGAGGTGACCGATTTCGGTCTTCTCGCGCTTATAGGCATCCACCGCCGCCTTTAGTTCGGAAAGGCGGTCCCACTTGGGGTGACCATCCGAATGGATGGGATCTTCGGGGACGGGGGCGTTTTGATAGGCTTCCATCGCGTCCAACACGCGTTGGTAGCGCGCGGAGACGCCGAGGTAGGGTTTATGGCTTTTCGCGCTGTCGTAAAGGCTTTTGGAGTCCTCGGGCTTAAGCATCGTCGCTAGCGCGCGCTTGGAGCATTCGAGGTTTTGCTTCATCCCTTGGGTCACGATCGGCGCGGTGGTGAGCAGACGCTGCGCGGAGATGATCTTGGCGAAGTTGTTGTTGCCCGCGCTAAGCTCATTGAGGCTAAGCTTCTCCCAGTCCTCGCTTTTGACGATGGTGAGGCCATAGCCTTCCCCGGAGGCGTCAAAAGGCGGCAAGCCTTTCTCCGGGTCATAGGTATCGGCGGTGCGGACGGCTTCTTGCAAATCGTGCAGGCGTTCGTAGGCCGCGGAGATTTCCTCTTCGCTTAATCCATAGCCATGCAAGGTCGCGGTGAACATGCCTTCGTCGACCTGCAAGAGCTTTTGGGCCATCGCCTCGTCGATGACGCGCATGTTGCGGATGCCGCTAAGCTGGGCGATGTTATCGCCAGGCCTCAGGTGGCGTTTGAGGAAGGAAGCGTCGTTATCGATGCCTTTGATTGAGGTGAGCTTATGGGTCTCTGGGTCAAACTTATAGAGCATGTTCCCCAAGTGACGGTCGACGTTGCCGCAGACATAGTCGAGAACCTGCAGATTGGCGAGCTGAATCTTGGCCTGCTTGCCTTCATAAGCCTCTAACGGGGCGATCCTCATTTCGTCGATGCCGTCTAATTGGTTGAGATCCTTGCCGTCGACGAATTCCATGAAGGTGCCCGTTTGGAAGGTGCCGTCGGGCATTTTCACGGCGAGCTGCTTGGATTTGGCGATGAGGTCGTTGACGCCCAAAAGGTTCGCGACGGAGCTCATGGCGCTATTGCGGCAATCGATGTTCTCCCCTGGATTCAGGCCGACCAACTCCTCGTTGACGCCGATCGAGATCGTCAACTGCTCCGCTTTGACGGTGAAGTCGAAGAGGGCGTTGAAGAAGTCCGGGTCATTCCGGTATTTCTCGAATTCCTCGTTCGCCTCGCCATAGAGGTCGAGGGCCGTGATCGTCTTGAAGGTGCGCATCGCCTCGGTGCGATGCTCGGGGGTATCGTCATATACCAACCCGCTTCTTTGGTTCATGAAGTTCGACGCGGTCGCGCCGGAGAAGCCCCCTTCAAAGAAGCGCACGTCGTCGATCGCGGTCCAAAAGGAAGCGAACTTCCCGTATTTGGCCTCCATCTCGTCGAGGAGGGCGACGTATTGGGCCCTCGGTTCGTAATTGGAACGCGCGGTGAACACACCGCGGGTCGGCACGCCGTCGAAATCGACGCTCAGCTGGATGCGAGAGCTCATGTTGCCCCCCACTCTCCGCAGCTCTTCGCTAGATACC
The DNA here is from genome assembly GCA_015058945.1 of Erysipelotrichaceae bacterium. GTDB lineage: Bacteria > Bacillota_I > Bacilli_A > RFN20 > CAG-826 > Alloenteromonas. The sequence continues at coordinate 146,862 of SVBF01000011.1, forward strand.
TCGACGTTTTCGTAACGGAAGTTCTCCATGGACTCGCGGAGGCTTTGGTTCGGATTCGGCTTGACGTTTTTGTATTCGATGTAGGACTTGGCGAGGAACTCCTTGTTGAAGTTCTTCATTAACTGCAGCCGCACTTCGTCCTCGGTCGTGTTGGCCTCGACCTTGGTGAACTTCCTAACGGCGGCCACGGCCTCGTCGAATTTCTTCTCGATGTTCTCATAGGCCCTTGGGGTGATGGGACGATAGGTCCCGTCGCCCTGGGCCAATTGGTATGGGCCCATGGCCTCCATGAGGTCGTTGACCTTCTGCATGGCCTCCTTCCACTCGGGGCTATCGGTGCCTTGGGTTTTGTTTAGGAAGCCGCTGAAGGCGAGCATCTCTTCGTATTTCATACGCGAATCCTCCGATTGAGGTAATTGTAAAAGGATTCGCGCCACTAAAGTGCAACAACCATAGAAAACACGCCTGCAGTTCTAATGGAAATTAGGAAAGAAGCATTTGGGTAAAGGCCCACATCGAATAGATCGGCCATCTCGGCTTGGGTGAGCCATACAATTCCTTTCTTCGCGTCCATACCCATGTCCAAGGACAAACCGTCCTCGGTGAATAACGTACCTACGAAAAGAATACCGACGGCGACGAGACAATTTCATTTGGTGGAGTACGATGCGGGAAGCCATGATGTATCGCCGATTTTATAGATGCCGTCGAGCTTTTGCCCAAAATGTATCGCCGGCTTTATTTTTCCTTATAGTATAACCATATCCCCGTTGTCTTTTTGTTGTCCGGAAATCGGCTGTTCTAGACAATGGCTTGAGCCCTACTTCTCACCATCCGTTGTCCGCGTTTCCGTGGCTACGTTTTTCTTTTGCCCTAGGCGGTTGTCCGTATTAGGCCCTTTCGCGGTTGTCCCGATGACTCCAAAGACAACGAAGGCCCCCAGCGATGAGGGCCTCTTTTGCGCATACGCTAACCTTATTCTTCCTTCTTGCCGCCGGAATGCCTGATGAGGATCTCGGTCGCCTTCTTCAGCGTCTCGATCTCCTCGTCGTCGAGGTCGTCGGACATGGCGTCGTTTCCGAATAGCCAGTCGATGGAGACCCCTAGGAGCTTGGATAGGTTGAGGAACGGATATGCGGTCTCGGGGAGGATCGGCTTGTTCTCCCACCTGTTGTAAGTCACCAGCGAGACGCCGATGGCCTCCGCCACCTGCTTCTGGGTGAGCCCGGCGGCGCTCCTGGCGGTGATGAGCCTGTCCCAGTGCTTCAGGTACGGGCCGTGGAACTCCTCGATCTCCTCCTCGGTTAGGGGATGGTTTATCTTGCGTGGCATGTTTTTCCCTCCAAATATATCTTTTATTTAATGTTTTCTCTTGTAGATGCTAAATAGATGACGTATAGTTTTCGTGTCATAGGTGATAAATGAATCCGGAAAACGTGTCATCTATGATTCATCGAGACCTATTATGGACGGGAAGTCAGGCCAAATCAACGTTTATTTCCCCTCCTGCGGTCCGGAAAGGAACCAATGACTTGAGCAAGCAACGTACAGAAGACGGGATGAAGGAACGCTACCTTAAGGTCGACAGAAGGCTCGTCGACGACCTCGTCTCCGTCGGGATGACCAGACCCCTGGCGATATACATAGCCGTCTGCGACATCCCCGGATGCACCTACAGGATCGTCTGCCACGAGATACACGTAAAAGGGAAGAACCGCATGGAGGTGTTGGGCCCATACGAGGACCTGAAGAAGGCGATTACCGCCTACAAGGCCGCCAAATGGTTCGACTCCCTCGACCGCAAGGGAAGGCGCCTCATGTGCATTGAGCGTTCCCTAGACCAAGGGCTCTCCTGGCCCGACGTCGTTTACCAGGACGACGACAGCAAGCAATAAGGAAAGGCGCGCACGCCGTACCCACGAGGGTGCGCCATGTGGACACGGACGTGTCCCACCGCTTCTTTGAAGCGACGAAAAGCGACGGCCGGATGGCGGGGACCCGATAGCGGCGAGCTCGGGGCCGCCACGGCCGAATAACCAAAGAAAGGCAGGTATAAATGAATGAAGACAGCATTCAGCAAACGTCGGTCTGCGCGGACGGTAAAGGCGCAGCTCACGCGCAGGGGGTGAGTAACACCCCTGCAATCACGTACAAAGCGATCGAGACGTCGATCGATTACTTCAAGGTAAGGCTAGACTTCACGTACGAATCGAGGGTCGATGCCCACGTCGAGGCGGTCGACGAGATCCTCAAGCGCTTCTACCTGACCCGCGACATGGAAGTGAAGCAGCCCAAGGGCTTCTCCAACTACGCCAACGCGTACAAGTTCGACGAGGACTTCGTCATCTGCTCCGGCGGCGAACTGACCAAGGCCAACGGCGTCGAGACGATGCTCATCGAGATGAAGGGCGACGCCTGCGACCGGTTCCTAAGAAGGGCAAGCTTCGCCGAGACCGGCTCCGAGGAATGCGCCCCGGAACTCGCCGTCAAGGCGTGGTCGAACGTATTCCAGTACCTATTGACGCTCCCGCACAAGGTGACGAGGTTCGACATCCCCGTCGACTCCGTCGGCGACCTCATACCGCTGGAGGAGCTCAAAGAGAAATGCCGCAACAAGGTGTTCACCACCCGCTGCAAGCGCAAAAAAGAGGAAAAGGAGATCCTCGAGGGCGAGGACGAGGACTCCAAGACCAAGCAGATCATCGACGGTTTGGGATGGTCATACGTCCTCGGGACCAGGGAATCCGCGCGCCAGCTCACCATCTACGACAAGAAGGCCGAAAGCGAGGCCCACGGCTTCGTGGTCAACGTCGCCACCTGGATAAGGTTCGAAACCAGATACTACGGCGAGATGGCCAACCTCATGTTCGACCAATTGGCAGAAGCGTATAAGACCTTGGACGCGCTCAAGGTACAGCAGTTCATCGTCGGATGCCTATCCACGATCATCTGCTTCCGCGAGCATAGGCTGAGCGGCAACAACTCCAACAAAGCCCCGATCTGGGGACCGTGGAAGGAGCTCATCGACATGGGAATGGAGCCCCAGAAGGTCAAGCTCGCCAAAACCGTATTGACCATCAAGCAGAACGCCGTCTGGCTCAAGGGCTCCACCGACCGCACCAGCACCAGGATGCACGCGGTCTACATCGAGGACGGCGCCGACGTCGACAGATACCTGTTGGCCGACGGCATCGCCAAACTCGACAAGGAGGACCTCGCCGTCGTCAACGCCGGAAGGCGCGACATCGGCAGGCCCGAATACGAAACGGTACAGGAGATGCAGGCCGCCCTGTTCCAGAAATACGGCCTGGACAAGATCCCAAGCGACGACGTGCTCGCAATATTCGACGAGAAGATAGCCGTGAACGTCGTACCGATCAAGGAAGAAAAGCAGGAAGGAGGGAAGGAATAATGCCGGTTTTCTACCACAAGACCAAGAAGAAATGGTTCATCCGCGAGATCGTCGGCGGCAAGGCCTTCTACTGCTATAGGCCCGAAGGCTCCAGGGAGGCTTTCTCCAAGAAGAAGGACGCGCTCGCATACGAGCCGGTGTTCCTCGCAACATTAACAAGCGCCGAGGACAAGAAATCGGGGTTAACCTGCGACGGCGCCGGGGAGCTCTTTCTCCGCGACGCCGCGACCAGGCTCAAACCGAGCACATTCTACGGCTACGAAGGCGTCTTCAATATGTACGTCCTCCCCTTTTTCAAGGGCATGGCCGTCATGGAGGTCACCAACGCCTACCTCGACACCGTCAACGCGGCCATCAACAAAAGGAAGAAGAACCGCTACCAGCAGGCATCCGTCTGCCGAAGCTTCGTCCGCTTCCTAAGGAAGACCAACCGCGACCTCGACCCCGAGTCCATCCGCACGCCGAAGAACTACAACCCCGATGACCGCAACTACGTCATCTACACCCAGGCGCAGTTCAAGAAGATGCTCGCGGTTTGCGAATGCGAGGAGGACAGGTTCATGCTGACGCTCCTCTTCTATTACGGATTGAGGTGCGGCGAGCTCCTCGGCATCAAATGGTCCGACTTCGACGGCAACGTCCTCCACATCAAACGCAGCGTCTCCCGCCACGGCTGGGGAAAGGGCCAGACCATCACGACGCCGAAGACAAAGAATTCGATCCGCGACTACCCGATCATCGAGGCGGTGAAACCGTTCCTGACTTCACTGCCGAGGAAGGGGGAATACTGCTTCCCCTGCCGTTCCAGGCTCAAGACCGAGGCTGTCACAATGGGCCATTCCGAGGTCAGGCGACGGGTCGAGAAATACATCGCCAAGGCCGGCCTTCCGCATATGAAGGTCCATGGCTTCCGACATTCTTGCGTGTCGTGGCTATTGTCCAAAGGCATGAGCTACCGCACCGTAGCAAGGTGGGTCGGCGACACCGAGTCCGTCGTCCTCGAAACCTATTCCCACCTCATCCCCGACGAGAAGAACGAGATCGCGAACTTCCTCGACGACACATTTAACGACGACAACGAATAAGGAAAGAGACCGGTTGGCTATAATGTGCCAATCGGCCTCTGTTTTCTTTTCCATTGCACTGGCAATTCAGCAGTTACGCCTGCCACATACTCAGATTGCGCAACAAAGCTTGGCTCTATAGCCAATGGGAATACTGCTATCCGCTCAACGGGACCGATGTCAAAGAAGCTCATCTTTTAGAAATCGTTTCTTTTATGCAAAGCCTCGTTCCCGAAGACAAAAAGCCACTGAAAACCTTTTAGAAAGTATTTCTTCAATAAAACACAAACCCATTTGCTGCCTTGATAACATAAGAAAAGGACGGGATCTATAAGAGATTCTCGCCCTCTTTAATTTAAGAACCGTTATTCTATAACGGGGCAGTTGATTGACCAAAGGGCGAATTGTTCGTCCATTTTATCGTTTAGCCCACGCGTCCATCCGTAAGTTAGGTCATTCGATAACGAAATATAGAATTTCCGTGCATTCGAGAGCTTGTCGCTAGAGAAGGTGCGAAGGCGATACGAAATTAATTCCGGGCTCACTTTGACAACATTCATGTTCATGTTATCAGGCCCGTTGCTCCACCCGGAGAAAACGTAAATATAATCGTCCTGTTGCGCTGCGCAGTCGATGATTCCATTGATGACGACTTTCATTTTTTGTAATGAAACCACCGGATTGGACTCATAAGTCACGCTTGGGGTGAATCTTGTGTTATCTTTTTGGATTATATCTATCCGACACTCTCCGTCTTTTAGCCAGTTGAGGCAATTGTGCCATGCCTCTTCATCACTATCTCGAGATGAAGATGTCGGGCTCAAAGCATTGCAAGAAGCAAGGATTTGAGCCGCAAGGACGACAGGGAGAATTCTCAAAACTTTTGTATTCATATATTTTTGGTTCGCTAGAAACCATAATACCCCAATCTTTTATGTTTTCTAGGCTTTCATAAAAATCTCTAGATACGATAGTTCGCAAGGGGGTTTGAAGAAATGAATCGACTAACAAGGAAGATGGGTTTTCCTGAAAACCTGGGACCGACATATTTTTCTCGTTGCTCTCGCCGCACTTTACGTTCTATTTGTTTCAATGCTCGCCTTACGTGCAACGTGCGGGCCAAACGTTTGACGTGCGCAACCAAAAAGGCATTCCTGCAAACCTCTAAATGTATAAAATAATGACAAAACAGGAGCAATAGCAATGACAACTGGCCAAAAGATTTCGGAGCTTCGAAAATTGAAGAACATTACCCAAGACGATTTGGCGGAACGATTGGGAGTCAGTCGTCAGTCCGTTTCGAGATGGGAAAGCGATGCTGCATTTCCGGAAACAGACACCCTGATTCGCCTATGCGACTACCTAGGCTGCACCGTTGACTATTTGTTGCGAAATGAAAAAGGCGTTCCTGCAAATGCGGCAAAGCCCGCAGCAAAAGGGACCGATAAGCCTAGGTCCATTACGGGTATGGCAGTCATGCTTGGCGTCGTGTTTGTCGTAGCCTTGGTATTTTTATTAGTTACTACGCTCTATTCAATCAACTACATGGATTGCTCAATCGAAGGTGGGACTGGGCTCCCCACAAAAACCGTGCACAGCGAAGTCACGTATCGCATGATGGATGACATCGTTCGCAACATGCTAGTTAGTTACATCTTTACTTGGGTGTTTTTTGCCGGATTTGCCTTCTTTGGCATTTGGTATGTCGCATCGCCAGCAAATCGACGAGCTTTATGGAAATTTATCCCCGCGGTTATACTTGGAGTGTTATTCCTTTTGTCCGTAGCTTTCGTTCTTGGAATGGAGTTTTGGTCATTGCAAACAATCTTAAATAAGGCTAGAGGAAATCCTTGGTGTTCCGTCGGCTAGTCCCTCCTCCGCCAACGGTATAGCGGTTTAACAAACGACATTCATTTGTCTGCAAAAATCTATTGTGGCACTATGGCGAGACGTGGGGAGGCTAATCCTGCGTTTCATGGCTTTTGTCCAAAGAGATGAGCTACCGGACCGTCGCCAGATGGGTTGGGGAAACCGAGGCGGTCGTATTGTCCACCTACCCGCACCTGTTGCCCGATGAAAAGGACCAGATCGCAGAGTTCATCGGGAGCGAATTCAAAGAATAAGTAAATGTCGCAGTGGTTCAGATTAAATCCCCGAGGGCTTTTCTTAGCAAACAACTGTGGCTATTTCTTTCGGATTCTGCCCTTTCGAACTATTGTTTTGTACTTCCTGTAAAGCCGCTTCATAAAAGACTCGAATTCGAACAGATCGCCGTAAGTTTTGACTAGATCTATATCGATTTCATCGTCGATAAAGCCGGCTATGACCTTTATATAATTTGCATCGTGCTTGCCTATGCTTCTTCCGAACCATCCATAAACCTTATCGGAATAGTTTTTCAATTCTTGGCATTCCTCTGGTGATGGACGTTCGCTTTCCGGCATCGCAATTATCATTAGCCTTATCGCCTCTGCCGTAGCGTTATACATGTTGGCCATTAGCCCTTTCGGGTCTCCAACCTTTATCATCTCATTTGCTCGTATGAGGTATTGAGAAACTTCCTTAGGCCAATCTTTGGTTTCAAAAAAGCCATCCTCCACCCTCTTTCGGAGCCTGGCCGTTGCCTTCTCGGCCTCTAGACGGTCCCTTTCTATCTGCCGCTTCCTTCGCTCCGAATCCATGTAATCGTTAATCTTATAGTGGCAGCCCCATACGCTGTTCGACGGAACTAAATATATTTCGTTGATCGAGTTTAGTGCTTTGAGCAAAGTATCCTCAGTCGCATCATCACCACATTGGTACGCCAGCAATTCGTTAATTGATTTCTTTAACGCGTTGAGTGCTTTTTTGTCTCTATCGCCAGACCTGGCGGATATCGCGCGCAACATCTTATTGATTGTTTTTTGGACTGGCCCAAGGGACTCGTTATAGAGAACTCCCCCAAGTTTCTTGAGCATGGTCGCGACCTGTCTTTTTCTGATGTTGGGATCGTTGTCTTTTACATAGGAATCATAGGCAGTTTCCATGCATTCTTTGACAAATTCTTCGTCATATCCCTCAATTGTCTTAATGAGTTCCTTTTCCCCAAAAGAGGAAAGGCCAATTGGGGCAATGAGTTTATTCATATAGGTAACCGCCCAATGGGAACTAGATTTGTGAGGCTTTTCGAATTCTTTCCCAGTGACCAAATAATCTATAGAAACACCGAGGATGTCTGACAGCATGGGGAGCGAATCGATGTCGGGCATAGCCTTGCCCTTTTCCCATTTGCTCACCGCTTGGAAGGTGACGGAAAGCGTTTCAGCGAGTTGTGTTTGGGTCATCCCCGCCTTCGTTCTCAGATCATGTATTCTTTTGCCAATGCCGTTTGCCATGTTGCTCTCTCCGTTTAGTCCGATTGTAAAATTGCGCATCGCCAAAAGTCTCTAAACCATTCGGCGAAATTCAATTCAACTGTTGGTTGAATAACGATTATGTTCGTGCTAAATCGAAGCGCAGTCAACGGAAAAACGCTCATCTCATAGAGGCTGTTCACAAACCCAATCTTCTTAAGAATTACTTATTGTGCTTTAAATAGCCTTCGATGACGCTTATTTGACCATCGCTAATCTCATCTTGAGAGAGTTCAAGATTCTCGAATCCACGGTCGTTTTTTACCCTTTGAAGGACATCTAAGTCTATTAAAGCTTTGACAATCGTGTGGGCATAGCCGCTCTTTTTCCCTCTAAGCAACCCATATCCTTCTTCATTCAAGAGTTTGAAGGTCGTTATGGCCTTGTCCTCTTCGCCCATAAGGAATCTGATCAACGTCATATAGGCGAATCGGTATTTCGTTTTCTTGTAAATCGAAGAAATGGAAGAGACGATCTTCACAACGTCGCCTTTCGTCTCGCTGGTTCTCACCCTGCCGTTCTCGCCGACCAGGATCTTCGATTTATCTTGGGTGTAATTGCCCGGGAACATGGCGAAGTTGCATCCGGTCCCGTCCGGTTTGTAGTTCGTACAGCCGAGCATCCTGTCACCTTTTCCGCCTTCGCGGTTCTTGATCGGTTTGACGACCAAATACCCATCGTGGCAATCGGGGCATTTCGAGATGGAGAACTTGAAGGGGTTGCCGTTAAGGTCGTTGGTGAGGAACCCGCAGACCTCAGGGTCGTTCGAGCACATCCAAAGCTTCTTGATCGTGGCTTTGATCTTGAGCTTCGTCTCGCGATACTGAAGCGGGTATCCGCAAACTGGGCAGACATGCTTCCCGCCTTCGCCTTCCTTCGGGGTAAGCTCGACGCCACGAAGCGTCACGGAGGTGAATTTGTCCTTGATCTCGGTGATGAACTTGGACGGCCTGTTCTGCGGCGTGACGATGTAGACGCGGTTCTTGGTCCTGGTCAGGGCAACGTAGAAAAGCCTGCGCTCCTCCTCGAAGTCCATGGTCTCGTCGTCGTTGATGACGAGCTTCATGACCGGATCGTCCTCGATCTTGGACGGGAATCCGAGGATGTCGTCCTTGCCGTTGATGATGATCACGTTGTCCCTGCCGAGCCCCTTCGAGGCATGGGCGGTCATGAATGAGATGTCGAGCTTCGGGTACTTCTTGCATACAAGACGGTTTCTCTCCCATGAGAAGAAATCCTCGAGCTTTGTGAGGTTTTTGCCGTCGAAGTTGTACCTACCGATCAGGAGGACGGTCTTGTCCTCGCCGCATTGGGAAACGATGTCGTCCAGGGCCTTCACGATGGCCTCGCCCATCCGATAGAACGGACCCCTTTGCTGATCGTCCTTCTCATAGGAATCGTCATAGCTCATCAAAATGACCGGGTCCTTGATGGATTTGCCGGACTTTAGGTCCTTCTTGATCTGCTTCTGGTTCTCCATGACGAATCCGCCGGCGATATCGATGAGCTCCTGCGAGTTCCTGTAGGTCCTCGTGATCTTGAGGACGTTCGCATAGCCCATCTTCTCGGAGAATTTCGTGAAGAGGTCGATCTGGGCGCCGGAAAAGCGGAATATGGACTGCCAGTCGTCCCCTACCGCGATGATTTTGGCATGGCTTGCTTGGGACAACTTTTGGCAAAGATCGAACCTTTGCAAAGAAATATACTGATATTCATCGACAAGGATGTAGTCATAAGGCAAATAATCGTGGTTTGCGATTCTTTGGTCGAGAACGTTCGCGGCGTCGTTGATCATGTCCTCAAAGTCGATTGCTCTTTCTTCCATGCGTCTGGCTTCGTAGATATGGAAGCACTGCTTGGCGATCTCAAGGAAGAGCTTGGTCCTCTCGCTCTTGGTGCCGAATTGCCATTCGTCGAACTTGGTGTTGATATCGTAATTGCAGACCTTGAAGCGGTTGATGAAATTGCACACCAAAAGGATGAGCTTGTTGAAATACTTGTCCTGGGCGGTGGCGGCGAGCTTCCTGTAGATGTCGACGTCGCTTTTGGTCGTTCCCTCGACGCCGGCCTTCTTTAGGGTTTCCTCCAAATGGGAAATCAGATCGCGGCCATCGCGGTATTTCGAGAACGTGTAGATAAGCTTGGTCCCGTGGAGCCGGTGAAGCATGATCTTGTCGTTCACATGCTTCTTGTAGGCGGAAAGCTGCTCGTCCGTGAAGCGGTTGTTCGTCCCGTCCTCGGAAAGGCCGAAATGCTCGAGGTAGATGTCCTGCCCGTTATGGTGGATAAGGAAATCGGGGCAATAAGGCTTCGTCGTTTCCGCGAAGGCATAGGGATAGACAGGTTCGTATTCGTAATCGATTCCGTGGATGAAGAGCCAGTTGGCGATGCGGCATTCCTCCGCGCTCCTGACCCTTTCGTCGTTGATGGTGACCTTCTTTCTCGTCTGGTCTTTATGATATTCGTCCAAGGCGGCGGTCAGGTCCGACTTCATCGTGATGTTGTCGTTCGCGGAAAGCGTCTTGAAGAGCATGATCGCGTTCTCCGCCTCGAAGGGCATGTTGAGGTAGGAGGCGAAGAAAAGCAGGACCTTTTTGATGAACCATTCGTCCTCGAGCTTCGAGGTCAGGTATTCCTCGATGACCTTGTACATGAAGCCCTGCTCCACGATCTTCCGCCTTTGGGCGTCGTTGTCCTTGATGATCGCGTTCCCGATCGAGTGGAATGTCGCGATGTGGACCGGGATGTCCAGCCTGGCGAAGCGTTCCTTGAGCTCCTGGGTCGCCTTCCTGGTGAACGAGACAATCAGAACCCTTTCGGGGTCCACGTCCTTTTTGTCGACGAGGTATTTGACCTTGGCCTCGATCGTCGTGGTCTTGCCTGCTCCAGCACCCGCGATGACGAGGGTATAGTCCTCGTCGGAAAGGACGACGCGTCGCTGTTCCTCGTCGAGTTTGATGTTCGGGTCGTCCTTTTCGAGCACGTGATCGAGATAAGCCTTTTCCTCGCTCAGATGTCTATTTATATAGCCTTCATTATGCGTTTGAACCTTAATTTGGACGGAGCCATGTTCCTCCATGAGGCGAATCAGCTTCCTATATTCGACTCGGTTCTTTTTGCACCAATCGCTAAGGACACCTTCGTTCTCCATCAGCAAGAGTTTTTGACAAATAGGTTCTATCTCTTGCCATCGAGAATAATAGGTTTTCCGGGAAAGGAATTCGTCTTCTTGCAACAGGCGCTCAATATACGAAGAAAAATCGGCCAAAGCCTTAAATTCATTTACCTCATTTCTCGCAAAAAGGCCCATTGTCTCTCCTCGATTGAGAATTATTTGCGACGTTTCGCTTTCTTTCTCTTTTTCTTTCTAGCAGCCCTTTTTACAGCTTCTTCTTCGGCTCTTATTGCCTCACTATACGTTTTCATTAGTAAAGCCAAGATTTCTTGATCTGAGGCATTTGACGCGAGGCCATAGGCTTTGAGAACTGCAATGTCGTTTTCCTTATGCGCGATTTGTAATTCTTGCGGCATAAAATTGGCATTGTATAATGCGGCCAAATTAGAGTTAGGAAACATATTCCTTGCTTCCAATATTCGGCCTGCGGTTTTCTCTATTTCCTCTTTCAATTCTTGATTAATACTCGGCCAAACGAAATTGTTATAAACGATCTCGCCGGAATACCTGTAATCACTTTTAAGTCTGCCGCAAACAGCCCTCATCCAAGTCATATGAACAGATGATGTCAAAACGCCAAACTCATAGAGCCCCGCTCCGGGCACACAATTTGCTGCGTCAGTAATTATCGTGTTTTTATCTACAAATCCCATGGGCACATATTGCCTGTTTTCGGATGAAGTTCTGGGAACAAGAAGATAATCTTCAGAAGGCTGTCTTATTTCCCCGAATAAATACGGAGTCGCGGCAGCTTCTCGTGTTTGTTTTTTCTTGCTTTGAAGGCGGAAAGCTTTAACGCCATTGATTCGTTCCGAAACAAATGAGGAAGCAGCCATTCTTTGGGGTTCTTTACCGACCAACCAGAGGCAATAAAGCTTAATATTGTTAATGTATTCCTTCCCGCCAACCGCAGGGCGGATCATATCGGCGATTTGTGGTTCATTCACAAGCGCATCATTCTTAGTTTGTTCGTCGAAAAGAAGGTATTCAGTTCCAACCGGACCGCTACCTCTAACCATTGGCTTAGGTGCTGATAACGCCTTGTTTCTGCTCTTTAGAGGGGCGGCCGATTCGCTTTTTAAATAAGGGTTAATCGAATCTACCAAAAGTTTATTGCCCTTCTCATCGACAATGAATTTTTGTTTATTATTTGGAGCGTAGCTAAAGCCAACAATTGAACAATGCACATTCGCTTTTCCGCTTGAATCGCTATCCCAAACAAATGTCCGATATGCAAAATCAAAATGAACTTTGAATCGCTTAATAATCGGAGTCCAACAAATGGAAACTTGTTCCCCTTGGTAAAGCGAATTGGTAGAAACAAAAGAGGCACGTATTTTGGTTGCGTGCATATATTTTGCAGCTAAGAAAAACCAACCGGCTACGTAATCTAGTTTGCCAACCGAAGGATATGGTTTTCCTTTTTCATCAACAAAAGTATTTTGCAAATCGGTTGTTTGCTCGGCACTTTGAAGGCTATATCCAATAAAAGGAGGATTGCCCATAATGTAATCACATTGCGACGCGGGAATGACATTTTTCCATTTGAAGGTTAGAGCATTGGCCTCGTGAATATTAACGTTAGTTGTCAGTGGGAAAAAATTCCAACGTTCCTCATGATCGAATGAGTAGTAGATTTCTTGCGTCTCCTTGAACATTTGCGCTTCGGCAATCCAAAGCGCGGTTTTGGCAACCGCAACAGCAAAATCATTAATTTCGATGCCATAGAACTGGCCAATTGTGACCATATCGGGACGGTTCCCGACATCTAGACTCATAACGCCGTTTTTCTCATAGCGTAAAATATCATTCTCGAGTTTTCGTAGTGACAAGAATGTTTCTGTTAAGAAATTGCCTGAGCCGCATGCAGGATCCAGAAACTTTAGCGAACGCATTTTTTTACGTAGCTCTTCGCACCGATGCTTTTTATCGCTGTTAGATAAAACGCCTCCATTAGGCCCGATGCCCCGTTGAATATCTCCGAATTCTTTTTTCAAATCATCTAGGAACAGCGGATTAATAACCTTGTGGATGTTTTCGATAGAGGTATAATGCATCCCGCCTTTTCTTCTGGTTTCTGGGTTTAAGGTGCTTTCAAACACTGCTCCAAAAATGGTTGGAGAAATTCCCTGCCAATCAAATTGGTTGCCGCATTCTTCGACAATTGTATGAACTATTTCGTCATTAAAGGCGGGAATTTGGACTTCCTCGGCAAACAATTTGCCGTTAACGTAAGGGAATACTCTTATCCTGTTTTCTGCATGAGGGTCACGGTCTTCTTCTTTTGTTTCCAAAAAGGCAAAGACACGGATTAAGGCGTTTCGAACCTCCGAGGGCGATCTCTTTTTGCCTTGGTCATCATGGCATATATAATCCGTGAATTCGTTTCCACGGTTTCCGAACAGGTTCGCGTCTTCTGCATAGAGGCAAAAAATGATACGAACTATTAATTTGTTGAGGTCTTTGACAGCTTTCTGATAATCCGCAGAATCTATTTGCATCGATGGGATGCCGAAACTTGCTTCTAATGCATCGTATAACTTGCCAACTAAAGCCCCCGCTTTAGTCGAAAGCATCGTCTCCTGAGCGATTCGCTCCGCGTCAGGATCGGCCAAAAACAAGAGTTCGCGATACCTTGCGCCCAATTCTTTCAATTGAATTATATTAGGCTCGTAATTACGTACAGACTTTGCTTTGTCCATATCGTAAACTCTGAATTCAGCGAAATTACAAGTGATGATCCATTTCGGGTTTTCCGAATGACCAAGTCCATCCGCATAGCGGCACGCTTGTTCGTAGGGCGTTAGGAAAGCTCCGTCGGACTGTCTGTCTTTAGCAGTAAGGGTTTTTCTCGAACTTTTGTGTTCGATAAGAATAGGGTCTTTGGATCGAGGGATATATGCGTCGATCGCGCCGGTAGCGACATTTTTGTGAATGTCATCATAGCGGACCGATTTTTCAAAGGTGATGTATGTGCTGATTTCTTCCGCCGGCACCCCATACACCAAAGTCAAAAGTTCTGTCCAGAAGACCTGTTTTTCACCTTGTTCTCTTCCTCTGCCTTTCCATCTTTTTGCGAAGGCAATCGCCGCTTTTCTCTGTTCTAATGGAGTCATATTCGAACCTCGCTTTTAACCATCTCAAATAGATTGCGTGCTAACAATACAGCACAGTTTTATCAATCCAACGGAATTTTCTTTTTTCTACACAAATCTCTTATGGCTCGCTTCTGTTTGATGCTCGGCTCGTGGTGTCCCCTCTCCCACCTGTTGATCGTGGCAAAGGTCACCCCAAGCATCTCCGCGAGCTCCGTTTGGGTAACGAGCAAATCGGCGCGGATCCGTTTGATCTGTTCTGAGTAACTCATATCCCTAAAATTATAGGTATTTCTTATAACATCTTCTACAAGAACATCGTGCGCCTACGCGAAAAGACCGCCCGTTTTTTCGGCGCACTATCGGTTGCCGTGAGTCGGGGGCTCATCGGTTCACGATTCCACTCCGCCACCAAAGAAAAATCCGAGATTTTAGTTGTCCCGGAGTTGTCCCAAAATTTTCAAAAAGTAAAGAAAACCTCGACTGTGTCGAGGAAATCCGTGAAAAATGGAGCACGATGCGGGTCGTGATGGCACTTTTTAGCCTTCCAAAATATAGAGGCAGAGTTCTTTCGATCGTTTTCAATTCAACAATACGATACTTACTAAAAACTAGGAATTTTGGATTTTTAGTAAGAAAACAAATCATCTAATGTTACAACTTGGTTCACCCTCGATGCGTAGCCGGTCTTCTTTAGCCCCTCCGCGGACACGATGGTGAGGAAAACCGTTTTCCTTGCCTTTTGGGCGGCCATGAACGCTTCGATTTTGCCGGAGAGCCCCCACCACTCTTCCTTGGAGATTTCATAAGGTTTGGACGTGTATTTGATTTCGCAAAGGTTCGCAATCCGGTCATGCCTATCGATAACCATGTCGATTTGAACGCCTTGATCGCCGTTACGATTAGTCCATGTGTATACGTCGCTTAGAACGCCGGAGATTCCCAACGCCTTTTTGATAGATTCGATGGAGTCGAAGCAAATCCATTCGAAGGCATATCCCTCATAAGAAATCCTGGCGGGAGTCTGAATCATGGAGGACCAGAAATGGGGATCCTTGCCCTGATGGTCGCGGACGAATCTGAGATAGAAAAAGGTGAAATAGTCGGCGCAGCGGTAGAGCGTTCTCTTTCTGCCGTCGAGATAGGATGAGTATTCTTTGAGAAAGCCGCAATCGCACAAGGCCTTTAGCTTGCTGCTCACGGATCCATCTGTCGCCTTTTTCCCAAGGAATCCCGCGATGTCCTCGGAGGTCAACCCGTAGCGCGTGAGGCAAATCCTTTCCATGATGGCGACATATTTCGCGCTGTGCTTAAAGAGGGTTTCATAGAGCTCGGCGAATTCGCCGTATAGAGGGCCGTCTTCGTTGAAAAGGAGCCAATCGATGTTCGCGGATGGGCTCAGGTTCGGCCGCAGGTGCTGCAGATAATAAGGCAAACCGCCCAGCGTCATATAGCAATCGACGATGTCCCGCCTGTCCCAATGGATGTTCACGCTATTCAAGAATTCCTCCGTTTCGAGGAGCGTGAAGGGGCTGACGCGGATTTTGGACGTGACCCTTTTGTAGAATCCGCCCTTCCCTCGAATGAGCTTGTTGAGCAAATAGGAGGTGTTTGATCCAGCGGCGATGAAAACGAGGTTCTTTTTCGCGTTGGCATATTGGTTCCAAAAGTACTCGAAGGCTTTTAGGAAGGAACCGGACCCATTGTCGAGCCAAGGCAGCTCGTCGATGAACACGATCTTCTTCTCCTCGTCGTCGAACCGATCCAAATAATCGCGAAGGGCGAAAAACGCTTCGGTCCAATCGGCCAATGGGCGGGCCTTCTTCTTTGAGCAATGGGCCAGCTCGTTAGAGAAGTTCAGGAGTTGCTTATCTTCCGATAGCTTGTGAACGCCCGTGAACTTAAACGTGAATTTGTTGTCAAAGTAGGTATCGACAAGGTAAGTTTTGCCAACCCTTCTTCTGCCATAAACCAAAATAAGCTGAGGTTTTGTCAGCGAGAGACAGCGTTCTAATTCAAGGCACTCTTCGCGGCGCCCAATTAAGCGAAAATCTTCCATGACCATATGATAAATCAGCAGGAATCTGAAAACAATGTAACTTACTAAAATTTTTGTTTTTTTAATTTTTAGTAACTTCTTCTGCACAGATTATCTTGGGCAGCCAAAAGATGAACGACGATTTCGGAGTGCTCCAAAAAGAGAGCGGCACTGCTGTCCAAAATGGTGGCTGAGTGGTTTTCGCCCACCAAACTTTTTCGCGGGATTTAAGTAGGCGATGAGTAGTCCATGTTTTTGGAAAAGCTAGCTGTCATCGAACAAATTGAAACTAAGGTTCACGATGCGGGCTGTGGTTCAAAAATCAAGAAATCCGGCCCGCCATTCATACCCTCCTCGAAAATCAAAAAAGTGGCGCAGTTTATCCCATCAAGCTCGGGTCAAGAAGGAAATCGAATACTGAACAAAACAGGATTCCCGTTTCGTCTACATAAGGTTTTGGCGCTGATCGATCAATGACGATTTTTCTACGGAAATCGTTTAGCCCTCAGAAGGGGCGGACCTCCCGATCCCTCTTTTCCGGGTCGGAAACGTCGAGAGCGCTTTGGATGTATATTCTTCCCAAGGGCGCGTTGACGATAAAGTCTGTTTCCATAGTCGATACTTTTGTGTATTTACACATAACTATCGACTACATGATGCTCTTTTGCTTTGCAAATAGAAATAGGCGCCTCCAAAGAAAGCGGAGCGAAGTGTATCAGTCATCCATGGCCATCGCGTCCATGGAGAGGTTCTCCTGTAGCTCGTCCTCCTCAATCTCCTCAAAGGGATCCTCCTCCGCGGCCAAGTCGTTTTGGATGCGGACGGAGAGGTCTTGGTTCAGATATTGTTCGTGGGCCTTGCGCTGGTCGAGGATGATCTGCCTTTCTTCCGGCGAAAGGTTCTTGAAGGCTTCGAGCTCGCCTTGCTTGCGCTCGGCGTCGCGCAAGGTCTTATCCGCGGCGAGGGCGTCCTTATGCTGCTTGGCGAGCAAGTCGGCGAACTTGCCGATCTTATCGACGTCCTCGATGCGGGAAAGGGCTTTGCCTTTCATCTCGGGCGAAGGAGAGCCATCGGAGCGAAGGTGCCCCAATTGGATCTTCTCCTGCCGATAGGTATCCACCGCCGCTTTTAGATCGGCGAGCCGTTGCCATTTCTCGTGCCCATTAGAATTCAAGGGATCTTCCGGGGAAGGGGCGTTTTGATAAGCCGCCATCGCGTTAAGGACGTTCTTGTAACGGTCGGAGGCGCCAAAGGTCGGCTTATGGCTTTGAGCGGAGCGTAATAGCTCTGCGGAGTTCTCGGGGTTAAGCATCGACTTCAGCGTGCGCTTGGAGCTTTCGGCCTCCTGCTTCATCACGTCGGTGACCATGCTGTCGGTGGTAAGGGTCTCCTGGACGCCGAGGACCTTGCCGAAATAGTTGTTGCCCGCCCGGAGGTCTTCGAGGCTAAGCTTCTCCCAGTCTTCGGTTTTGACGATGGTGAGGCCAAGCTCCGCGTTGCTATCGCTAAAGGGAGGAAGGCCTTTTTCGTGATCGTAGGTTGGGGCGAGGCGGATGGCGTCTTGCAAGTTATGCAGACGGTTATGGGCCGCGGAAATCTCCTCTTCGCTTAGGCCATAGCCATGGAGCGTCGCGGCGAGCTCGCCGTCATCGATGGAAAGCAGCTTCTCCGCCATGGCGGAATCGATGACGCGCATCCTGCGGATGCTCGGGAGTTGGGAGAGGTAGGTGGCGTTATTCATGGGGCGCTTGCTGAAGGAAGCGTCGTTATCGATGCCCTTGATACTGGTGAGCTTATGGGTCTCGGGGTCGAACTTATAGAGCATGTTGCCCATGTGGCGGTCGACGTTGCCGCAGACATAGTCCAATACCTGCAAATCGGCCAATTGCTTTTTGACGCCGGGATCCTCATAGGCGTCCACGCCGAGGACGCGGGTTTCGTCGATGCTGTCGATATGGGCGATGTCCTTGGACTCGACGAACTCCATGAAGGTGCCGGTTTGGAATTCGCCACTAGGCATCTTGACGGCGACCTGCTTGGATTTGGCGATGAGGTCGTTGACGCCCAAAAGGTTCGCGACGGAGCTCATGGCGCTATTGCGGCCATCGATGTTGTCCCCGGGCTTTAGGCCGAGCATTTGCTCGCTCACGACCAAAGAGGCCGAGAGTTTGTTGGCTTTGAGCGAGTAGTCAAAGAGGGCGTTAAAGAAATCGGGGTCGGTGCGGTATTTCTCGAATTCGCGCTCCACCTCGTCAAAGCCGTCCATCCCCACCGAGTCATGGTAGTTATAAACCGCTTGTTCCCTAGCTTCGGCGCTACCGTCATAGACCGCGCCGGTATCGTTATTGATGAACATCCTGGGGTCATTGCCGATCATGCCGCCCCGGAGGTATTCCGGGTTATCCATCGCGGCGAAGAAAGAGGAGAATTTGCCGTATTTTGTCCCCATCTCGTCGAGGAGGGCGTGGAATTGGCCCTCTGGGTCATAGGCGGTGCGGGTGGTGAAGACGCCTTTGGTCTTTCTCCCATCGATATCGATGTCGAGCTGGAGGCGGGAATTCAGGTTCCCCCCTACCCTTTGTAAGTCGTTGCCGGAAAGCTCGACGTTTTCGTAACGGAAGTTCTCCATGGCATCATGGAGGCTTAGGTTGGGACTAGGTTTGACGTTCTTATATTCGATGTAGGACTTCGCGAGGAATTCCTTGTTGAAGTTCTTCATGAGCTGCTGGCGCGCCTCATCCTCGGGGCCGTTCCCCTGCTCCTTGAGGAAGGCGCTAACGGATTTCACGGCGTCATCGAAAAGGGCGTCGATCTTGGCGTAGGCCTCGGGGGTGATGGGGCGATAGGTCCCATCGGCTTGTTTGAGTTGATACGGGCCCATGTACTCCATGAGCTCGTTGACGCTACGCTTGGCGTTCTTCCACGCCTCGGTGTCGTTGCCTTGGGTCTTGTTGAGGAACCCGCTGAAGGCGAGCATTTCCTGATACTTCATTCGCAAACCCTCCTTATTGTCCTAATTCTAACCTTTGGCTTGTCACAAAGGTGCAACATCCGCGCGTAAAAGGAAAAGCGCTGAGCGAAGTCTGCTCGGCGCTTCCACTTATCGGATTATTCGAGGGCCGCGGTTTGCTCTTCGATTTGCTTATCGAGTTCGTTCTCTTGCTTCTCGATCTCGTTCTCGTTCTCATGTTCGTCCTCGATGAGGTCGTTGTTGATCTGGTTTTGGAAACCGTTCTGCTTCTGCTCTTCGGCGGCGCGAGCTTCCTTGACCTCGGGGAGGTCTTTGTATTCGAGTTTCTTCTCGCCGCAATAATTGAGCATGTCCTTATAGTCGGCTTCCATGGCCTCTTGCTGCTTGGCGGCGTTAAGGATGTTGAGGCTTAACAATGCGCGGGCTTTGCGGGTGCCTTTGAGGCTAGCGATCTCTTCGGCGGTCGGAAGGTTGCGATAGCCGTCGGCCTTATAGTTCGGGAAGACGTGCTCGAGGTATTGGGATGCGGCGGTCTTGACGGTGTTCAGATCGCCGTGATAGGCATGGTTCGGATTGTTGAATGCCTTGAAGGCATCGTCGAGGTTGCGTCCGGCGACGGACCTCTTGCCAAAGGCTCTGGCCCAGAAGGTGGGTTTGGTGTCCTCGATGCCTTTTTTGAATCCCTTTTCGCCACCATAGGCGGCTTGGAGACGGCTATTCATGTCCTCGGCGGTCGGGTTCTTCCTCGCGTCATTGATGTTCTTGGCGAAGGGGTCGGTGAAGACTTCGTCGGCGAGGCGCTTGGCGTTAAGCATGTTCTGGACGTCGTTCTCGCTCTTGTAGTCTTTGTTCTTGCTTTCTTGGTAAAGATCCTGGGCTTTGCCTTTGAGGTAGCCGACGGGGTTAGCGATGAACATCTCGTTGGCGAGGTCTTTGTCGAGGCTATCGACGGTGGGGTCGACCATCTTCTCGGCGATGCCGCGGTTGACGTCGGTCTCGTGGTAGAACTCTTTTTCCTTCGCGGAGGCTTCGGCGATCTTGCGGTGGCCGAGCTTGATAATCTTGTCGATGGATTCGTTCATGGCCACGTTCGGCTCTTTGCCGTGGCTTAGGATGTAGCTCGTGGTGAATTCGAGCTTCTCTTCGATGGTCTCGAGTTCGTCCACCCTACGACTATAATCCTCGAGGGAGACGTACTTGATCTGGTTCAATTGTTCTTTCGTTAACTTGGTTGGCATGGGTGGTTTCCTCCTTGCTACGGCATTATCTTAGACGGGAGAGTGGCACAAAGGTGTCACAGAAAACACACAAAAAGATAGATTCGGTGTTTTGGCAGTGTCTCGTGCTCCGTTTGATGAGTGCAGAATCAGATGGAATTAGACCCTCATAATAATCACATTTTGATACAATTATGATATATCGAGGTGTTTTATGGCGATTATCAGACCTAGCGCGGACTTAAGAAACAAATACAAAGAGATCAGCGAATTATGCAAAAAGACGGGGCAACCCGTCTATATCACGGTCAATGGCAGAGAGGACACGGCCCTAGTCGATTCCTCTGTCTTGGATGAGTTATACCAAACGATTGAGTTAATGCAGGAAATCAACAAAGGCATCGCCGACGTCCACGCGGGCAGGATCATGTCTTTGGAAGAGGCGAAAAAGAAGCTTCTATGACCTATCAGATCGTTCTCACCGACAGCGCCTTCATCGACCTAGAAAACATTAAACGCTACCTCGACATCGATAATCCCAATGCCGCGAAAACGTACGTGTCCCATATCGTGGGTCGATTGGACCATCTTTCCTCTTTCCCCTACCTTGGCCCATGCTTTGCAAATTCCATCTTCGCTTACGCTAAGGCACGATATCTGACAGTTGGCAATCACGTTGCCGTATACCAGGTGGATGAATTATCGAAATGCGTTTATGTCTTACGCGTGCTCTCCCACTTTCAAGACTGGAAGGCCATCGCGAACAAAGACATCCTCCATAAGGAAGAAGTCATCATCGAGGACGATGTTCTCAGCATCGTCAAAATGAACCAAACGATGTATTTCGATGTCTACAGGAATTCCTTGGATGACGATAACCGCAAATATGTTCCCGATGAGGTATTCGATACACTAGAAGAGGCTTCGATAGCCGTCGATCGCATTATCGCGGATTATGAAAAAGATGAGGGGCCATTCGTCTACGCCGTTATGAGGAAACGCGACGACGCGAACATGGGATACGTGCAACTAGTCAAAACCAATGAAGGATGGGAGATTGGTTATCACATCGCTCATATCTATGCCGGGAACGGCTACGCGACTCGTGCTTTACGCCTGTTTCTAACCCATATAAAAGGCAGCACCCAAATCAAAGAGGTTTTCGCCGTCGTCCTACCATCAAACAAAGCCAGTAGGCGCGTTTTGGAGAAATGCGGATTCAAAACCACTTACGAGGGCAACGGTCGATATCAAGGAAAACAAAGAAAGATAATTAGGGCATCCAAGCACTTATAAAGCGGTATTGGTTTTTCTAGATAGGACGGACGGGCGATCGTGTTAATCTCCTTTTCCGTAGATTTCTACACTTTTGTCGATTAGATATAGGAAGTGAATCCGCATTTTGAAACGCGAAGAATCATGCAAAGGCGCGTAGTTAGGCGGAGCGCTACGAAGCGATCTGATCCCAACACCATTGGTGGCTTCACGTTTCATAGCCTCCATCTCGGTTTCTCGCGAAAAGGCGGTATTAACTGGGTCAACAAATCAAGAAAAAACCGCTGTTGTCGCATTTTCTTGAATTAGCGGATCGCGATACGGGTTTTGCTTCTACGTTTATTTTCAGCCGTTTAGACCGTTTTTATCTGTTCAAGGCGATTTATAATTCGGCTTCCGCCGTTATTGTTTGCCTAAATGTTTCATGCTATAATCCGCCGTGAAATAGATTTTTATCTGTTCAAGGCGATTTATAGGAGAAAAAATATGATTGGGAGAATCGCGGAAATCAAAAAACTCGAAACCGCTTATCGCAGCAATAGGGCCGAATTCGTCGGCGTCTATGGAAGGCGGCGCGTCGGGAAAACGCATTTGGTCAACGAAACGTTCGCCGATCGATTCGTCTTCCGCCACAACGGGCTCTCCCCTATCGAGGAGGAGCAAAACGAAGGGACTTCCATCCGTTCCGACGAAAGTTCAATGAAAAAACAGCTCGCGCATTTCCATACCTCTTTATTGCGGGAAGGCGAAAGCGGGACATTGCCTCCGAAAACCTGGGAGGAGGCCTTCTTTCGGATGGAGCGAATCATCGACGGTAAAAAAGTCAGGAAGGGCAAGAAAGTCGTTTTCATCGACGAGCTTCCATGGATGGATACGCCGAAGTCCGGATTCATTACGGCATTGGAGGGTTTCTGGAACGGCTGGGGCTGTCGCCAGAAGGACTTGCTTTTCATCGTCGCCGGATCCTCCACATCATGGATGACGAACAAACTCATCAACAACCATGGCGGCCTATATGGAAGGCTCACGAGGGAAATACGGCTCAGCCCACTTACGCTTGGTGAATGCAAAGCCCTTTTTCATGAAAATGGGGTCGTTCTGTCCGATTACGATATCGCCCAGGCCTACATGGTCTTCGGCGGCATTCCATTCTACCTGAACCCCATGGAAGCGGGCCAGAGCCTCGCCCAATACGTCGACGGTTGTTTCTTTGGCGAAAAAGCGGCCCTGCGAAGGGAATTCGACCGCTTATTCGGATCCGTTTTCAATAACCCTGAAACGATGAAAAAGATCGTGCGAGCCTTATCCGAAAGGAGGATGGGACTCACGCGAAAGGAAATCGAGGAATCGACCAAAATCGCCGGCGGAGGCGCTATGACCGATTATCTGCGCGCTTTGGCGGACAGCGATTTCATCGTCGAGTATTATCCGTTCGGCATGGGGCATCGAGAACCGTATTACCGCCTGAGCGACCCCTTCTGCTGGTTCTATCTGCGCTTCGTCGACGGGCAGGAATCGCTCAACGCCGATTTCTGGATGAATAACCTCGACAATCCGCGCATCGTCTCCTGGCGCGGCCTCGCGTTTGAGAACCTATGCTTCCTCCACGTGCCCCAAATCAAGCGCGCCTTGGGAATCTCTGGCGTCCGCAGCGAGGAAAGCGCCTATACCAAACGTGGCGGCGATGAATCCGAGGGCGCCCAGATCGACTTATTGATCGTCCGTGCCGACAACGTAGCCGACCTTTGCGAGGCCAAGTTCGTCTCTGACGAGTATCGGCTCGATTCGCAGGAGGAAAGGAAACTGACCCGACGCGAAATAGCCGTGTCGGAACTTCTTCCAAAGAAATGCGTGGTCCACAAGGTCCTCATCACCACTTTTGGCATCGCCAAGCACGAATATATGTGGTCCTACCAAAACGTGGTTACCTTAAAGGATTTGATGGCATGATTCCTCTATAGAAAAAATGTCAAATTTTCGTAGGCCGAGCGTAGGCTAAGAAAACAAAAACCCTCGATGCCATCGAGGGAATTTGGCTTTCTGAGCACGATGCGGGCACTGTTCTGAGCGCTTAACGCATATTCGGCCATAAAAGGGAAAACCTTTTTTGGCCAGAGATAGAGCTCCGCCCTAGATGGCTTTCCGATCCAGTGGTTTAAGGTGGTCTTTTTTTGATTTTCCTTTTTTCGCCGAAAAAAGAGAATTCGCTTTTCGTAAGGAGATTAAGCTCGCAATGGTGACGAATCAGTTCCATCTCTCCAAGGGGATCGGCAACCTGCATAAAGGGGTCCAGTTTAGATTGAACGCATATTTATTCCGCATTGTTGCATATTTGTGACACGCGTGGGTTCATAGTATCCACATCACACACATAAAGAGGTGCCATTATGCCATATCGAGACGAGTTCATGCGGAAGCTGCAACAGCTCCGCGAATACAAGACCTTCTGGGAGACCAACCAGGCAGAGGCATTGAAGATCAAAAACATCATCCCCGCCAAGGAAATCTCCACCCAGCTCGGCCGCTTCATGATGTTGCTTAGCAACTCCAATGAGCTTTATGGGGGCAAAGAAGCCCGCCAACAATTCCTAAGGGAACACGCCGACATCTTGCCTAACGGCCGCTTCCCCCACATCTCCACCAGCCCCGAGCATTGCCAAGTCACGATCACCGAGGCGGATTACGAAAAGATCTTCGACCTCCTCGACGAGAAGTTCAAAGACAACCCCCAGGTGCTCGAGAACCTTTTCAACGTGGAAGCCGCCCCCGATTACCGCGGCTACCGCCATCCGATGGAGAACCTCATCAACGACATCAAAGCCGACGTCGATCGCCTCTATGAGGAAGATAACGTCAAAGCCGAACTTAAGGCCGCTTTGGATTTTTCCAACGAGGAACTCATCGAGAAAACCGGCACCAACTTCTTCGATAACGTCATCGACGCCAACTCCAACATGCGTTCCATGCAGGCAAGGCGCGAATTCGATTCCTTCGTGGTGCAAAACGGACTCGACCCCAACAAGGTCAAGAACAAGACCACCCTCCTCACCGTCATAAGCCCCGGCGTGGATAACCACCCCGAGAACTACCAGACCTTCAAGCCCTTCCTCGACATGGGCATCACCTATGACGCGGACTATAAAGCCAAGATCCTGCAACTTGATGCCTTATGCCGCCAAGAGGGATTGCTTACCAACCCCATGGGCGGAGAGACCGGCTTCAAGGAATATGGCCTCGCCGATTACTTCCAGAAGACCTACGCCTTAAAGAAAGCCCTCACCGACTATGCCAAGCTCACCGATGACGCGGCAAAGAAACAAGCCCTCGCCGGCATCAAGACCCTCACCGAGGAAGTCAAGGAAGTCACCGGCAAATACCAGAAGGTTTTCGATTTTATCGAAAAGAACTTCGACCTCGAAAACGTCTCCCTCTCCGGTAACGTCTATTCCGGCCGTCCGGATAGCGTCCCTGACGGCGACTTAGAGAAATGGCGTCCCAACCTCCCGCCCAAGTTCGACTTCGAGAAGAGCCCCGCCGTCATCTTCTTAAGCGGCTTCACCCAGCTAAAGTCCGCCTGCATCGCCGAAAAGGCGTCCTTGCAGGAATACCTCGATGACCCCGTCAACGTGTATCTGCGCGGCGCGAAGGATTACGCCGACGCCGACGATCGAAAGATCTACCTCCCCCGCAGCGAAGAGAACACTTTGGGCAAGAGGATGGCCCACGCCTTCTACTATTCCACCTCGTCCTATAGCGAGATCCGTTCCGTCTCCATGATGGGTGGGCGCGGCATGGAGTTCCTCTATAACACCTCCCCTAATGACGACAAGACCATGGGTAACGTCATCAAGAGCCAAATCATCAAGGACTTCACCAAAGCCTATAACCATGATCCCGGTCTCTTCTTCGGTAACTCCCTCACCCCCAACGTGGACGCCATCAAGAACATCTTCGTCGCCGGTGACGAGGTCGATAACCTCAGGCAATTAAGCCCCAATTACATCAACGACGACTATAAGGTGGACCCCTATATCAAGGACTATTCCCAAGCCGTCAAAGGCCATGGCAACGTCCCCGTCGACGTCGAATACCGCCGCATCATGAACACCATGAGGGAATGCTTTGAGGAGCAAGAGGAGATGAGCAACCATCCGGAGACCTACCTCAAGCGGCAAGGCGACTCCATGGAGCATTTCGCCCAAGGCGCCATCATCGCCGCCGGAAGGCAATATTTCGCCGACTATCTCCGTCAGAACAACCTTAGCCTTGAAAGCGTCCAAGACCCAGCCTTGCGCGCCGAGATGCGCGACTTCATGGCCGATCCGGTCCAGACCTTCAACGACCATTATTTCCAATTCACCGAGGACACCATCGATGGCCTTTCCAAAGCCAAGCGCGACTTCAAAAACGCCCTCGCACCCTGCGTCGAGAAAAACGCCGGCACCTTCATGGAGAAGTTCGAGCAGAACAACCATAAGCCTAATGGCTATAACGTCGGTAAGGACATCCAGACCATCCTCCAGGATAACCGCGGCGGTTGGTGGGAACGCTGGAGGGGCACCACTTCCAAGCAATACCAGGCCTTAGCCAAGGCCGCAGACCCTAGTGGCCCCGTCAAAGGCGACAAAGAGGCGATGTATCACTGCGCGAAGGCCTATCGCACCTATAAGCTACCCGAAGGGCGTCGCTTCGAATCCTTAAGCAAGACCGCGAAGAAGCGCATCGAGTTCTGCGATTCGATCATTAACGCCTACGAGCAGGAAAAAGCCGCCGAAATCGCCGCGAATAACGTCGCGCAGGTCAACGAAGCGGAGGGCAACATCATCGACCAGAACGATTTCCAGAACCAACTCCAAAACGACCTCGGTCCCAAAGAGATCAAAGACGAGAAGGTCATGGACATCGACGAAGAGGCGGCGGAGAAAGATCCCCCTGAGGATAGCGCCACCGTATAAGGCAACACACCTTTTGGAAAGTGAGTCGGTTTCGGCTCACTTTTCCTTTCGTCCCCCCTTTCCAAAGCCCTATACTTCAAGGCTAAGTTTCGTCAGCTTAACGAAGCCTCACCATGCATCACCATCATCACCACCATCACGTATCCGCAAACCACCACCGACATCATTGCCGGTTCCACCATTCATCCACCACACCTACTGAACCATTGACCTATGAAGGGCAGGTCAAAGTCGCGAAAGCATCGATAATAATCTGTACCTTCATCATTTTCTTCGCTATTTCTATGATGATTGGATTATCCTATCTGGTTTTGTCTTCGGACTATATCCCCAATCTCTTGTTGATCCCCTTTATTCTCTTCCCCACGATCATGCTTATCGTCAGCCTCGTCCAGATCGTCCGTTACGTCCGCTTCCTAAATAGCGAACCCCCATCGAGCGAAGAATAGAAAAAGTCCGTCAAGCGCAATGATGCTTGACGGACTATTTCGTCTTTACATGTTGATCTCGTTGTTGTTTTCGATGAGGTTATCGTTTTGTATCTCGTCGTCGTTATGTGACTTTTCGGCGTTGGTATCCTTATCAAGGTCATTGGCGAGTCGGTCTTGGAAGCCCACCCCGCGATGGAGGCGCTTCTCGTATTCGTCGAAACGGCGGTTGGCTTGATCGTAGATCTCTTGGTTGACGTGTTCTTCCGCCGCCTCTTTTCCCTGGACGAGGGTGAGGGCGAACATGCCGCGGTCCTTGCCCGCGCCGCGAAGGCCCTGGCACATCTCCACCGTGACGTCCTTGGGGTCGACGTTGGGGAATTTGTGACGTAAATACTTCGCGGCCAAGTCGGCGGCTTTATCGTAGTCGCGTGGGGTGTTTTCGTTCTTCCAGGAATCGATGTGGTCGGCGAGGTCGGTCCATTCCTTGGAAGTGCGCCCGAGGAAGCGTTCAAAGGCGCTGCCCTGGAAACGGGTCTTGAAGCGCGCCGGGTCGAAATTGACGTTATGCTCGTTGAAGAAGTCCTCGACGAATTGTTTCTTTCCCGCCTCAAACTGCACGAAACGGCTGACTTTGCCGGCATTGGCTTCGTTATAGTGCGCCACTTCGTCATGGAGGCGGCTCGCACAGCGTCCATCGAGGGAATTGTCCGCGTCTACCTGCGTGGCGGCGCGATCGCGATAACGGCGTTCCAAGGTCGACATGGGGTCGGCGACGAAATCCTTGAGGAATTTGCTGTCTGGATCGTCGCCAAGCTGGATGGCGTGGTCGAGCAAGGTGGATTCGATGCGGTCCCTGGCCAATGAAACGAAGGAGCCGACGTTCATCTCGTCCCTGCCGCCTTTAAAGTCGCGGACATAGTTACGCACGGAGTCTTCCAAGGCTTCGGAAAGGGCTTTGGGGTTCCACTGGGATTTATGGATGGGTTCGAGGGCTTTGGCGACCGGGGCGTAATTGGTCACGTCTTGGAAAGCCCGAGGGTGCTCCATCTGGTTCTTGATCTCGTCGTAATATCCTTTCTGGAGACGGAGGAATTCCTTGATATCGTTATGCCCGTTGAGGCCGAGGCTTTCCTCGTTTCGGTTCACCATCTCCTCGAGGGGATTATCGATGAAGTCCAAAAGCGCTTCGTTATCCCTGTTGCTCGAATCGTAGGCGTAATCCTGGGCGAAGACGTTCTTGACCAGTCCTTGCTGGGCCGAGACCGTCATGAGGGTGAGACCGTCGCGGCTGATGCCGAAATGGCCCTTCAGGGAGACGCCATAGATGTTATTGAGCGTGCCTTCGACGTATTCGTAGTAGCCTTTGGGGTCGTGCGGGGTGATCTCGGGGACATAGGGCTCGGCCTCGTCTTGTTTATGGAGGTGATCGAGGGCGTGATCGACCTGATTCTCATTCAGGTTATCCTCCCAGCGGTCGACCATCTCCTCGAAGTCCTCGGGGATGTTGAAATTGTCGAATTGGCCTAGAGGGAAGCGCCCCAACTCTTCGGGAGGGATCTTCAAGGTCTGCTCGGCGTAGGTGATCACGTAATCGATTTTCTGTAATGCCACCGACGCCTCGAATACCTCGTCCATGCCGACGAGCTGTTTGTTTTTGATGGCTTCGTCGATCTGACGGAGCTTCTCGATGTCCTTACGGATCTGTTCGTATAATCTTCCCATAACGTTCTCCTATCAATGAACTAAGCCGAATTATAAAGGCGCGGGCGCACAAACGTGCCACAACTCCTCCATGTCGAGGATATCGCTATTTTCCATGTCGGATGCGCTTAGCGGTAAAGGGAAACGATTTCCGCGTATTTCGAAATGCCCTTGTCGAGGCGGCCAAGAATGTCCTCTTTGCGGTATAGGCCATCCTTGTTGGCGTTCATCCCCTTAAAGCTTAACGGGACGATCATGGGCGGGTTTTCCAAATCGAGCATCGAGTTATCCCTTAGCTGCGCGGCGCTTTGATAGACGAGGCTGATCCCATAATAGTCGTTGCCGTCCTCATCGGCGAATGAATTGAAAACCACCTTGGAGCCAATCGGGGTTTTGCCTTCGATGGAGGAAGGCAAAACGTAATCGTTCACCTCCAAGCTCGAAAGAACGGAGGAGATGTTGGAATCGTGCCCACACAAAAAGGTGAATTTCCGTTCTTCGTCGCTAAGTTCCCCTCTTATTTCCTCCAGCAAGGGATGAGCGACGTTATAGCTGACCAAAGGGGCGCTGAACAAGACATCCCCATAGACGTCTTTGATCTCGGAAAGCTCCTTCCACTGCTCGAAGGAAAGGTCATGGCCAAAGCCCGCCTTCTTCGCGTCGGGTTCCTCGTAATATTGCAGCGTCAAGGCGTCGCTGACGGTGCAGCCGATTTTCAAGGAACCGCTCATCGTGGGCTCTTTGCCCGTTTCGAAGGTGAGGGCGAGGTCATCGGTTTTGAATTCGAGGACCTCCTTGCTTTTATAGGCTTCGGAATCCCGGAAATCGATGACGTCGCTTAGCAATTCATAATTGTCCTTCAAATGGTCGACGTCGTTTTGAAACAGGCTTCTGATCTGTTCTTCCGCGGCTTTGTTATAGGCGGGGGAAGCGAAGGTCAGCTGGGGATTGAACGTCGGATCCATGGTATCGAAAGGGACGTGGACTTCGATGTCAGCATCGAAACTAGGAAGCAAGCCCGAGGAGAAATAATTGCTGGTCGCGATCGTCCGTTGCTTTGCGTTGGCATAGATCCTCACTTCATTGTCCGAAGGATGGTAATTCAGCGGGAAGAGCTTTTCCTTTTCTAGCCATTTCCGGAAATACTGGCCCATCTGAGTTTCAAGCACGCCGCCTTTTAAGGTCAATTCGCTTGTCCCAGAGGACCAATCATGCCAAGAATGGGGCGTCATCCTTTCAAGCAGGGATCCTTTCTCGCTTAAGGGGGAACGGATGTTATGCCTGCTCAAGATGACGGTTTGGTTTAATTGATAGCCTTCCTTTGACATGGTCTCTTCGGCGGTTTTGTCTTCTTTGCCGCCGCCGCAGGAACACAAGGCAAAAGCCAAAAGGGAGATGGCCGTCAGGGATAAAAGTCTTTTCTTCATGGTTGCATTTCCTTTCGTTATCGTGTGATTTCGCTTTGTCATCCTCGCGCCCTCTTCTATGCCGATGCGGCCGGGAGAGGACGAGGAAGTTGGTTTTGCTCACTTTCTTGCCCATTTTTTGCTCACCGCCCGAGGGTGTGGCTTGTCTTTCAAAAGCAAAGGGGATCGTTACTCGAATGAAATCCTCTGCGATCTCGAAGGCGTTTTCGCCATAGGCATTTACGATTATGTTCACCCCTCTGCCCGAGCGCTCACTGATTCGCAACTGCAAGAATATTTCAGCGAGTTCCCTACAACGCGGCTCATTTCGACCGCGCTTGCCATCCCCACGCATTTCAGGAGAGCTATTATTGCTTCGTAAAACTACGCAATCTTGATTGAAAGGGCGGGGCGCACACCGTAGTACGTCCTATAGCAGTCGCTGGTTCCGAGGTTGCCGTCGCCGTCGACACACCACGCTTGGACGTCGTCGGCGTCGGAAGGGGAACGAGTCCAATAAGTGCCATTAAATAGATAAGATGAACGCGTGTCGTAATAAGCGCCTTTTGCTCTAGCCCAGTCTGTCGTTTTGCAATATCTAGCACTCGTTTTATCGAAATAATCAGGATTGATATAATCTTTGAAGCTTGGCAAAAACACATTGTCTTCGGTGTTGTTGCAAGCATATGGATTTTCACCGATTGGATTCGTTGTTAAAGCGCTGTTATCGACAGTTGTTTCTTGAATATAACTATTGTGTAAAGCGAATGCCGAATTGTAAAAGTCGATATTTAACCAATCGCGAATATCACTATATTCATAATTATTCGGACAGATCTTTTCGCCGCCACTCCATCTATAGCCTGTGTCCTCGTAGTAACAATAGGCATCTAATACAACACTAGAGAGGATGTAGCGTTCTCCGTTGGCGTTCGAAAGGACATTCCAGGTAATTGGTTCGCATTTAAACCAATAGGTGGTTCCGTCTACGATTTGAGCGCCATTATCGAAATGATAATCTAATTCAACTGTAGCTTTTACTTTTGCGTAATATGCATTTTTATAGAAGTAATAACCGCTAGTTTCTGATAATCCATTTAAAGCTGTTATCAAACTTTCGTCATCCACGACTGTTTGAGGATATATGCCATAAGTCACTGTTTTTTCTCCAAAAACAGGGGTTATTCCCCATTGTTCGTTTAAGCACCAAACATATCTATCGTCATCTCTAGATAAAGAGGCAAATGAATCATATTTGGAAAAATCATGTTCCACGCATGTGACTCCTGGATCAGTAAATTGGTGGGTAGCACATCCGTTAATGCTACTGGCCCAGAATTCTTTGCTTCCGTGAGTGGTTGCAGTTGGAGCAACCGCTGCAAAATGATGCCAAACCTCACCATTCGTAGCGGAAAAAGATGAACTTTTTAGACCACCGGTAATACCCAAAATGGCACCGGTGATCGCAACCATTGTTACAGTAACAGACAATAGAATTTTCTCTCTTTTCATATTTACAAACCCTGTGGATAAAAATAGCAAATATATTTATATTGCATCAACATTTTTATGAAATAAAACCACTGAATTGCTGAGCTTATCGCCAAGTGACAAACTAAATGCAGTTTAGTAACGAAATCCGCTCTGAATTAGCGACTACGATGGGCTGATATAAAAGGTACTTGCCGCTGATAAAAGCTAACGAGTATCTGATTGCCCGCGTTCGCGGATGATTATGGTCTTTAGCGGAATGGCAGACCGCAAGGAAGGATCGTTATAAGCCCATCGCGACGAAAAGACGTCTCGCGGTTTTGGCGAGCCCTCCCTTATCTCCCTTAGCCAAGGGAAAGAAGGAAATCCGCGACGTTGACGACTTCGAACCCCTCCTCGGTCCGCAATCTGGGGATCGGGTCCGCAACCACGATGACCTTTCTCTTCGCGTCCTTAAGTAGCGAAAAGGGCCTCTTCTCCCTTGCCTGTGTCTCTTTGTCCAGCGCAGAAAAGCACACCTGCAGGTAGATGTCCCCGTCTTCCCGGGTGGCGTAGAAGTCCACTTCGTAAGTCAACCGCACGCTGGTGCCGTCTCGTTTTTCCACGGAGTCGAAGGAGCCGACGCTTACCTGGTAACCATGGTAACGCAACTCGTTGTAAACGACGCCTTCCATGACCTGCCCGTAATCCGGGAAAGCGAAGGAAAGCCTAGCGTTTCGAAGTCCTGGGTCGGCGAAGTAATATTTCCTTAAACCGCCGATGATGCCACCGCCCTTGACGTCGTAGCGTTCCGCCTTGTGAAGGAGGAAGGCGTCCTCGAAGGCATCGATGTAGTTGGAGACCGCATCGTGAGAGATATCGATTCCCTTTTCCGATTTCATTCTGTCGCGAAGTTTACCGACGTTGATTAGCTGCCCAGAAGTTTGGGCAAGGAGGGTGCAAAGCTCGTCCAAGGACTCGCTTTTGCGGATATGGTGATGGTCCAGAATATCCCTGAAATAGACTTTCGCAAACAGCGAAGAGAGATACTCCTCCTTCCCCTTTCCCTCCTTGAGGACCGCAAGAGGCATGCCGCCGTGGGTGGCAAACTCAAGGTAATCCCTCATCGGATCGAGGCCGGAATGGGCGTGGTATTCGGAAAAGGAAAGGGGCCGGACGCGGATCTCGGTCGCCTTGTCGCGAAACTCTGTGACGATGTCCGAAGAAAGCATTTTGGAATTGCTGCCGGTGACATATAGATCGATGTTTGCCTCCCGTGACAAGCCAAGAACCACGTCAACGAAGGAGACGGTCTGCTCATCCCCTTCCTTCGCTAGGACGTGTTTGCCACCCGTCAGAGCCGGGTTCACGATTTCAAAGACCTCCTGTATCTCATCGAGGAATACGTAATAGCGGCGGCTTTTGTCCTCGGTCATCGCCCTCACGCGCTCGCCTAATTCCAAAGGGTCGCGCAAAGCTTGGTTCTTATCGTCGTCGAGGGGGATATATATGATGCTTGTCTCCTCTACCCCAACGGATCGGAGGTAGGATGGATAAATATCCGTTAGCAAGTAGGATTTGCCACACCGGCGGAGTCCTGTGATCACTTTCGGGAAGCCATTGTCCCTCGCGTCGATGAGCTGTTTTAGATATAAAGGCCGTTCGATCATATATAACCTCAAATTCTGTAGAATTCTACATTTTTTTCGGTTAGATGATACCTTATGCTATGTCGAAAGGCAAGACCGCCCGCATGACACAAACGGCAAAGGCATGGACGAAACTGCCGTGCACCTATCCTTCCAAGGAATCACGACCCCGATGGGCGTAGCGACCTACGATAACGCCAGAGCCAAGGAAATCGCGGCCCATCTGCCTACGGCGGAAGAACTTCAAGCCCAGATCAGCATCGCCGAAAAGGAATACAAAAGAGGTTAAAACCATGCCGCAAGAAACCGAAACCGACTTTATTCAGGAAGTCAAAGAGCTGTTGAACTCAGCCAGAGAAAGAACCAAGGCCGCGATAAATATCGCAATGGTCTATACCTATTACGAAATCGGCAGAAGGATCCTCAAGCAGGAACAAAAAGGGCTGAACAGAGCCGAATATGGAAAAAAGATCCTAAAGCAATTATCTAGCGCACTGACGAAAGAATTTGGCAAAGGATGCTCCATTTCTAACCTGAAATCGATTCGCCAGTTTTTCGTCGTATATTCGCAAGATCGAATTGGACAAACAGCGTTTAGCCAATCTCAAAACCTGCCAACGACCCTCGAGGGAAGGCGATTCTATTTGGGATGGGGACATTACGTAAGACTTATGAGGATCTCAAATCTCGAAGAAAGGCATTTCTATGGAATAGAAACATACAAAAACAACTGGAGCGTCAGGGAACTAAACCGCCAATTCGATGACGCAAAGGGATTCTCCGTTAGAAACCTTCAGGCGATGAGACAATTCTATGAATTGTTCCCCCAAGATGAAATTACGCAGCAACTTGCTGCACAAATTGCAATGGTGCCTTAGGGGCACATCCTCCCCCCATAATAATGATTCGTGCATCACCGTTTTTGCACCAATCGATTTACGAAAAGAGTCCATGATAAACAACGTGACTTTTTTGCTGTAGGCATTTGCGAGTAAGGGGTTAAGCATGTTCCGTGCGGTCCCTGTTTGAGCCATCCTTTTTTATCCCTGTTCCCTTGGAAAACGAAAATAGGAAAAGTCCCGCCCCCATAAAGCCACGAAACTGAAGAAGCACCGATTGTTGGCTAATAAAAAGAGCGGGTTTCCCCGCGGCCAGTATTTCTCTGGTCATCTAGTGATATTATAGCCGCTCATCGGTGAACGCCAAGCAAGCTTTGCGATCGAATTTGCGGCCGATAGTTGCTCAATGCTGTCGTGTTTTCTTTGAACCCGGCGTTAAAGTTCTTTCGCCTTGAACCTGCCGAGCAGTTCCTTCTTGATTTTCCTTCTCTTCCCGAGGAATTTTTCTTCGCTGTGCGTGAACCCTCCATGGACCAGCTTATAATCCAAATTGTCTAGGACGCAAAGGAGATCCGCCACCTGCATGAAGAGGTCTTCCCATTGGTTTGTCTTCGTGAAAGTGACCTTGCTAAGCGTGGTTAAGAAAGCGCCGCTCAATACCTTAGTGCAGGTCTTTTGCCCGGCATCGTAATGGACGATCACCTCATCATATTTGGAAAGCAGCGCAGCGTTGTCCGTAAGGATTTTAGCCGTCCTTTCTAAGAGTTCTCCCTCCAGCGAGAAAGGCGAAGTGGATTCGGTTTTCGCTACCCTTGCGACTTTAAAGGAAAAATCGATTCCGCCGGCATAGGAGACCAACGCATAGAACAAAGCTTGCCTATCCTCCCGCAGAACGCCCTCGTAGGGTTCCTCCCCGCGGATGAGGTTTCCGCAGTGGATGAAGTGGTCGCCTCCATATTTTCGGATGGCGCTTTTCAATATCCGTAGGTTTTTGTTCCGATCGGAGACCTCGTCTAGAAATAGGAGGCTAAGCGAATAGATGGGGCTATGCTCGCTATAAGGCCCGGCATCGCCAAGCTCATCCGCGTAAACGTGTATTTTTCGCATGCTTTGACCTCCTCTTTAGACAAAGAAAGCGGGAATACTCCCGCACTTCGATGGACCCCGGAAGGCTTATCTTCCGTGCCCACCTATATTATGGATAAAAAGTTCTTAAAAACAAGTAGGCGAGGGCAAGAATTCGAAGCAACGTCGATTTTCATTTGTCAATATCTACATATAAAAAAGTTCCTTCCGATGCACTCGTTTTGGGAACTGTTTCTACAAATTGATGTCTGAGGGGCTTTCCCCGCCAACTTTTATTCGTTCGATGCCATCTAGTTTTCCATTCGAACCGATTAACTAAGTTAATAAGTTTTTACTATTCTTTACTACGCCCGCCGTTGTGTTCGACTGCGCCTTCCGGCGATTTGAATCCATTAACTGACTTTTCGATCGTCGCATCATTGTCTTGCTTTCGGGTCGTTTGCAACGACGACCATGAAGTCGGAGTTCCCCTCTTTCAACGCGAGTCTGCCGCCAAGGTCAACAACACCCTCAATGCTTTCAATCCACCGTTTTTTTCAAAACTTTTGCGGTCAATCATAGAATTCTTTCTCGAGCCCACTTTTTGCAACGATGGTCTTCAATCGTTCCTCCTTGCTGCGGTCCTTTGCATATCTTTCAAGCGTCGAGGCATTATAAGCGTATTGCCTCAATGCGTTTCGGAAAATCTCCTCAAACATTGCGTCATCGCCCCCGAAATCACCGGACAGACAATCGATGAGCAGTTTCTCAATCGTGGGAGCGCATATAAGGGGACTATCGGCGCTAGCATAGAGCCGCTTGCCCCTCCTATCCAAGGGCGTCCTCCAATGAAGTCCAGATAAGAATACCGTCATATCGTTTGTGTATGGGGTGCTGCCTTTGCGAAGGGCAACAGGTTGATAACCATGTCTCGCTAGCAGCGAGGCGAGTTCGTCGTGGACGACCTTTGGGGCATATACAATCAGCCTGGGCGAAAAGGACTGCAAAGAGAGAAAACGATTTAATTCATACCCGCTGACAGGGCAAACGGCAACGGGAAATGGCAATTCGGAGAGAACGGATTCCAAAGGTAGGTCGATCTCACTTGGCTTAAATCGGACCCTTTCGGCCATCGGCAGATAGACCCCGTCCCTATGTTCAAAGCATTGACCCTCGTCGATCAGTCGTTTGATCAGGGGCGAAAGGTCGGATGAGGATGAAAGCCCTTCGGCGCGTAAACGCTCCCGGAGTTCTTCCTTGGTTACCTTTCCTTTGTGGGCAATCCAAGAGCCTATGCGAATAACATCATCGTGTTTCATGTCATAACTGTACTCGATTTATCAAAAAAATAAAATATTTTGATGTTTCGGATATTGCAATAGCTTGAATTGAGCAACAAAAGTGCGGCCGGATTCTAGGTGATACTTTTTTACTATCGATCGAAGGACCATGGCAATTTTGCCGCTGCCGGTGGCAAATTTGATAAGTCGTGATGCGTCTCGTAGAACTTTCGCATCCTAGCAAGGTTTCTAGGCGAAAAGCCTTTGGCATCTGGGAAATCGGCTTTTAAGGAAGCGGAAAGCAAATTGATGAAATTATAGGTGAAGATGGGAGGGTACAAGAGTTTGCCATACATTTTATTTGGTAATTTATTTGGTAATTTATTTGGTATTTAATCTAGTAAAGCCAGCTATCGCAAAAAACGCGGCCCTTCTCAACGATGGCGGCGCCAACGCCCTTCTTCGCAGCTGTGTTGATGATGACGGCATCGATCTCTTCTTGCGAATGCGTACATTTCTTCTTCCTCCTTCACTGGCAAATCCTTTTGATGACCGCATTGCAATCTTGTGAATTGCCTCACACCCTTTTCTTCTTGAACCTGCCCAGAACCTCTTTCTTAATCTTTTGCCTTTTGCCAAGAAACGCTTCCTCGCTCCGAGACAAGTGACCTCGTTCTAGTTTATAGGAGATGTTCTCGAGGACGCAGAGCAAGTCCGCTACCTGCATGAAGACGTCTTCCGATTGCGCCGTTTTCTCGAAAGAAACGCGGGCGTAGCGGTTCAAGAAAACTTTGTTGAGGGAATGGGTGCACAGCTTCTGGCCACCATCTAATGAAGAACGATCCGGTTGAACGAGGATAGGTATTCCGCGTTGCGGTCCAAGACGGCCAATAGCTCGCGAACAAGGCAGTCCTCCAGCGGCGATTCCAGGATTTCCTTGGAAACCATCGCGACCGAGAAGCGGAAATCGATTCCCGCGGCATAGGTAAGCAACGCCCAGAAAAGCCTTTGCCTCTCCTCGCGCAGCTTCCCTTCGTAAGGCTTCTCCCCGCGAATGAGGTTTCCCGAATGGATAAACCTACCGAGCCCGAAGCGCTTCTCCTCCCTTTTTAAGGCCGACAAACCCTTTCTTCGGTCGGTGGCTTCGTCAATGAAAATAAGGCTCAACGCGTAGATCGGACTCCTTTCGTCGTAAGGACCGATGTCGCCGATCTCATCGGCGTAAACATGCAACGTCTTGTCCATAGGCCACCTCATTAGATAAAGAAAGCGGGAATACTCCCGCACTTCGATGGACCCCAGAGGATTTCTCCTCAGCCCAGTTATATTATAGGCGAAAACGCTCTCAAAACAAGTAGGCGAGGTCAACAAAGTAGGCATCTTTTAGAAGCGATAGTTCGCAAGCAAATCGCAACAGCCGGCCGCCGTCCGTCGCGTTTCGCCCGCGAATTCGCCTTTGCTATCCTTTTAACGTCCCTCCAGGCGGGGAAGAGAATGAATCTTTCTTTTCTAGAGGTGCTATAATCTCAGGCTATTTCGAAAAGAGGGTAAACGATGTTTAACGTTTCAGATATCTCGCGCGACCAATGCCAGCTTTATGGTAAACAAGCCAACCTAGGATACGACTGGTGGTGGCATTCATTCACGGCTTATGAAGAAGGCAGCGATACGCCACGTCCTTTCTTCATCGAATTCTTCTTATGCAATCCCGCTCTCGGAAGTGAAGAACCCATCTTTGGCCAAAGCAAAGAGAACCAAGAAAAAGGGATTCGCCCATCCTATTTGATGGTCAATGTCGGCACTTGGGGAAAAGACGCCAGGCAACTTCATCGTTTCTTCGGCTGGAAGAAGATCCAAGTCGATTATGGCTGTCCCTTTTCCATCAAGGCCGAGGATTGCTATTTGGATGAAACGAAAACCCATGGGCATGTCCATGTCGAAAAGATAGACGCCGACGCCCACCCCGAATGGATGAGCCATGACGGAGATATCGCTTGGGATCTATCCATCGATAAAAGAATCGCCTTCAATGTTGGCTATGGAGCGAGCAAACCGTCGCGGAAAGAACAACTCTTCGAGATGTTTTGGCACGCCGAAGGCATGAAAACCGATTTCGAAGGTTGGATCGAATATAATGGGAAGCGCTATAACGTCCGGAAGCAAGATTGCTATGGCTATGCCGATAAAAACTGGGGTAAGGATTTCACCTCCCCATGGGTTTGGCTTTCTTCGAACCACCTCATCAGCAAAAATAGCGGCAAGAGGCTAGAGAACTCCGTCTTCGATATCGGTGGCGGTAGACCGAAGGTTGGCCGCCTTGCTTTGCAAGGCCAACTCCTCAGCGCCTTCTATTACGAAGGGAAATGCTACGAATTCAATTTCTCGAAGTTCTGGCACCGCGTGAAAACGAAATTCGAATGCAAAGAGACCCCTACCCAAATTCTTTGGCACGTAGAACAAAGGACATGGAATTATGCCGTGGTTTGCGACTTCAGTTGCGAAAAGGAAGATATGCTTCTCATCCAATACGAAGCCCCCAATGGCACAAAACGCCATAACCGCCTCTGGAATGGCGGAAACGGCATAGGCGTGGTGAAACTATATCACCATAAGAAGCTCATTGATGAAATCGCGGCCTATAACGTCGGATGCGAATATGGCGAATATGACCATTAAGCCTATCGCTGTGTTTGCTTATCGCCATGCGATGAAATAGGAACGCCATGATCATCGCGCGGTGAGTGGGACAAATTCGGACAATTTCTGATTTAGTCCCGTAAAACCCTCGTTTTTCGACATCAAATCAACGATGTTTTTATGAAGGATCCCGCTTCTCCTTTGCAATAGATAATCCAGCGACAAATATATTTGGGATAGTTGTCTTGGATTTGTTCTAGGGAGCGGGATGCCCTTTTCTTCGGAATGAGGAGCTGCACAATTTGTTTTTTTCGCTTAACAAAATAGCTTATGTTCAATCCTTGCCTTAATTACTATAATTAAACGAACATTTTCCCCTTCGGCTTGCTCTAGAGCAAAATACCGATCGGGCAGCGATTCCATGGAGCAATCAATATGAAAAAGAACGCAACAAAACTCCTACTTTGCCTAGTTCCTCTTCTTCTCGGGAATCTAGCAGCTTGCTCTCAAGACAATAGCACCACCTCTTCGACGCAGGATTCTTCCTCCGCCTCCGTGGGCTCTTCCTCTTCTGCCGAGGGCTCTTCCGCCGGTTCCGCGGGCTCTTCCTCTTCCACCGAGGGCTCTTCCTCCGCTCCCGCGGGCTCTTCCTCCGCTCCCGTGAGCTCTTCCTCCGCTCCCGCGGGCTCTTCCTCTTCTGCCGAGGGTTCTTCCTCTCCTGCTGGGGGCTCTTCCTCCGCTCCCGAAGTTTCCTCCGAGTCGAAGGAATCCAGTTCCGTCGATGAGAAATGGGCAGGCATCACGGAACAAGATTTGAAAGAGACCAAGCAATTGACCGTCGCCGTCACGAAAACCAAAACCTTGGAACTCGCGATTTCCCATAGTAGCGACCTCTTCCTTGAAAATATGACCAAGGATGACTTGTTGGTCTTCCCAAAACTAGGCAGTGACACTTCCGATCCCCTTGCGATAAAAGACGCTCTAGCGAAGAAAATCGACGACTTCACCTTCTCTCGCGTCGACGGGAAATCGGTCAAGGTGACCATCCCTTCTTTCCAGACGGGCATCTATCATGTCCTCTTCTCCAAATCCGCCACAAGCGATGGCAAGCTTGCCGAAGCCTCGGCCTATACCGAACAACTTACCCCCGAATACTCTTCCTATTCGCTTGAAAACAATCAATTCCAAGCGGGACAAGTCAATCCGACTTTTTCCATCCTCCATAACAAAGCCAAAGTCGCGGATCAATCGCTTATCAGCTTCACCGGCGGCTTTGAAGGACTGAAGGTCAAAGAGGTGAAATCGGCACCCGAAAAAACCGAGATCTTCACCGAAGGGAGCATCCAAAGCTCTGCTTATGGTTCCCTTGTTTTGAAAAAGGGTTTCTTTGAAGGCACCAAATCCGACTTGCGTCTAGAAGCCTCGATTTCCGAGCGCGCCGATTACATCGTCCAAGAAAGCTTTGCTTTCGATGGCGGAGTTCTTAGCTTCGATCTCTATGTCGATGGCAAATTGCCTTCTTCCATTTCCAAAAACGATTTCACCTTCTCGGGAAAAGAAGGCTATGAACTTGTTAGCGTCGCCGCCTCCGATAAGTCCAACATCATCCACATGCAAGTTCGCTTTGGCGAAGGCGTCACGGATCTCAATGGCGCGGTAAAAGCCCTGGAAGAGGCGAAGCTTGAAGTCTCGGCCTCTCTTACTGGCCTATATGGCAGCAAGGAAATCAACCTTTCCGTTCGTCGTCCGCGTCTACGCCTTTATCCTTCTTTCGATGGAAGCAAACTTACCATCAAGGGAGCCGTCTCCAACGCCAAAGCACTATCCATCACCAAAGAGGATCTCGCCTTCACTTCCACGAACTTGATCTTTACTGGCGATAATAGCAACGTCGAAAATAGTGAATTCAAGTTAGAAGGCAATACCTTCGTCGCCACCTATGCCATCAAAGGTTCGACCAATGATCTATATGGGACGATCACCATCCAAAGCGATAAAGTGCAATCCCTTTGGGGCGAAGCCACAGAAGTCCACGATCACTTCGATGCTTCCAAAAACGGCCAGGGGAGCGAAATCGACGATACGAGCTGCCAAGAGCTCATTGACAACCAAGTCATCAAAGATAACGTCCAAAAAGGCATCTATATCTATTCTTACTACCTGAAGATCGGGGCTTCCATCGCTTCGAAAAACCCCGTGGCCGCCATCGATAACCTCATGGGGCTATTGGAAGCGTGCGGCATTCTAAAACCCGGACCGTCGATCCAAGATGTTCTTAACCGCCTCGATCAGCTCGACAAGAAGCTCGATATCATCAGCGGCAAAATCGATCACCTAAGCGACCAAATCGCGGATAGCCAAGCGGCCACCGCATCAGGGATCGACCTCGTTCTTTATAATCAGTATCGGGCCAATTGGTCTTCCTTTGTCCATAACTATGTTGAACCGATGGACGATATGATCCGTTCCTATCGGACCAAAGTCCAAACCGACTTGGTCAACACCGCTTTGTCCAATGATCCCCTACCGGTCAAAATCCAATTCGCCCAGGTTCCCAATGGCGAAGGTTCGCCCATGCGTACCTTGGTCACCGAAAGCCCAACTGCTAGCGGTAAATCCCTGGAATTTGCCGCGATCGAGGAAACCTATGAGATCTCGATTCCGACTTCTTACTTCGCCAAAGCAAAAGAAGCCGTTGCCTCCACTCGCTGCTATAGCGCGGATTTCTGCTCGGCTTACCAAGAAGGCATCCAATCCTATTTAAAAGAGCATCCGTCGCAGCATTTCACGGCAGAGGATATCTATAACTCCATCATCAGTTCCTTCCAAAAAGAGGCCATCACCTCGGCAGATACCCTGAAGTTCTATAACCTCTATACCAACTTTGCTTCCTCTCTGCCTAACTGCATGAACGACTACGTCAAGATGCTCCAAAACTTCTACAATTTCCAAACCGAAGCGGAGAAAGAGATCCTGATGTTCCGCGGCAACATGAAGAGGCTTCTTGTTCAATACGTGGGCTTCTTGAGCACCTTCGCTTCCTATTCGGGCGAAACGGGAATCGATATGGCAGCCGTGGTCAAATCGACCTCGACCGCCGAAAACTACATTAAGGCCAATACCTATATCGTCCCCACCGCCTCGGAGAGAACGAACTATTGCTACACAGTCTCTGCGCCGGTGACCACCTATTACATGGAGGTCTATTGGGCGACGCATTTCGAACCGGAGAATACCAATCATCCGAACTTAGTCCAAACCAAAAAATTCACCTATTACGGACCAGACGGAAAAGAGGTCGCGGAACACGATAACCCGCTGCCGATGCTAAGCGAAGCCGACCTGCTCCACATCCAATATCGCTACAAGACCATCAAAAACTACACCGGGGCAACCGATACCTGGGCTAGCTATCTTGAAAAGAACGGCGTCATCGATTACGAAGGCTACAACAAAACCTTTAAAGAAGTCCGCCGCAATCTCGCCGAGGAGCCGGGGGATTTCCCACCGATCATTTGCGAAGTCGGCGAGTTCAGACAATCAAGTGCCACCGGATGGAAAGGGAACTGCTGGGGCCACTCCGTCGGAGACAAATTCAAGCTCGAAGAATACTACGATTACGCATGCGTCGATAGCGAATACTGGTCGGAAAGCGAGGTTACCGGGAAGCTACTGAACTTCGAGACCCTCGAAGCCACGGATACCGTCCTCTTACGCGAAGCCATCTACCACGAATCGCACTGGTATTGGAACACGGATGAGTATTGGATCTTCTATTCCTCCACCACGGGACGTCATGGCATCGCCTTCGTTCGCGGATAAAAATAGTTAAACCCCTAGGGCTAAGGAATCTTCCCTGGCCTTTTCCTTATTGCTGCGAATCCTCTGTGAAGATTGTTGGAACCACAAGTCTTTTGCCGTCGCCTAAGGATTCGGCGGCTTGCTTGTTCATTGCTTTGGCTACCGTTTTAGCCAGTTTGTTCGGTTGCGTGAGAGATGGGGATTTCACGAATAGAACGGCTGAATCATTCGCAAGCTTAAGCAGCGAAGAGAGGACGTCCTGATTCAACTGGACTCCCCTATAGTCAGCGGTATAGCTGATAGCGGCAGAAATATAGCTTTCGAAAGCGTGATCGAGAGCGCTCGGATCATTCGCCCTAATCTCCCTAATCCTAAACTTGTTTGTTGATAGGAAAACAAGGAATAAGCGATAGGCGTATTCAAAGGAATAGGCTCCGAAGAAATTCGGATCGAAGACTTGCTCCGCCTTGTTCTTGAGCAACTCAAAAGAAGCTTCCGCTGATTCTGTCATTTTGGATTAAGCCTGATGCTTCTTTTTCTTGCTAACGAAATACGCAGTTCCAATAGCGCCTAGCCCAAGCAGGCCACAGCCTAGGACGATCCAAAGGGTCAGGGTAAGCGGGGACTGATCGTTAGAGGGGCCAGGGATAAATGAGGCGCCAGCAGGAGGATAGGTCGCGGTCACATCGCCAATAGAGCACAGTCTAAGATAGATTGTTGACAAATCAACATCTTCAGGATCGGAGTAGGTCGGCTTTGTGCTGCCCCAGGTTTCGATTTTAGTTGCTTCAAGTATCGTTTTGATGGCTGGAGTAGCGGCGAGGGTGTTATAGGTGGTGGCAAGCGCTTTCGCCAGGGCTGGCGTCACATTGCAAACAGAAGAATTCCCTGCGCTTGAAATTGCAGAATCGATATCGTATGCCAGAGATGCCGCCTGCGCTCTGTTAGAATTCGCACTCTCTATTGTCCCAAACAAGCTTAAGTAATAGACCGGCTTAGTCGTCACCTGGGGAACTGATACCGTAGTCGAAGAGGAACCGTCGGTAATGGTCAGAGAATACGGTTCACCCGCCTTAGGCGTCAGAGATCCGCGCAGATTATAGACGGGAACTTTGATCATGCCTCTTGTCGAGTCAAAGGTAAACGTTGAGCTTCTGCTCACTCCCGATACGTTAGATAATTTTGCCGCAGAGAATGGATACACCGTTACGCTAGAAGTGTTTTGGAACGACACTGTAATTGTAAGGTCCGTAGTGGTGGCTGTTGTCGAGATAAACAAATAGCCGCCTCCGTCGATCGAACCCGTATCGAGTAGGTAGATAACATTATTCTTAAGATAGACATTGATTTTTGAAGCAAAGGCGGCGGACTTCAAACGGTTGGTGCCAGATTGAATGCAGGCAGTCGTATTTGTGTCAGTTCCTGGCGTCGTGAGATAGTTCTCGGCCCCGTTAATAACAACCGCAACACGAAAATAATAATTGCTAGTTGGAGTAACCCCGACCGCTTCTGCATCATTACCGCTCGACATATTTGAAGGTACCGACATATCTATGGTCGAGAGGTTGTTTTTGAAAGAAGAATCTGATGCTAGTTGAAATTGGAAATAGCAATCTGCCCACGTACCACCATAGCGAGAATGACCATCTTGTCCCGAATCTGCGGC
Source organism: Erysipelotrichaceae bacterium (assembly GCA_015058945.1). Taxonomy (GTDB): domain Bacteria; phylum Bacillota_I; class Bacilli_A; order RFN20; family CAG-826; genus Alloenteromonas. The sequence goes on from SVBF01000011.1 coordinate 191,401, forward strand.
AGAATTGCAAACATAGAGGTTGTGGCTTTCGGCTTCGGATAACGAAGTCCAGTAGGTTCGCTTGCCGTCCTGCATATTGCCTTCACTTAATCCGCAGTGGAAAGAGAAGCCCGTCGAGTCGCTTGGAATCGAGGCCATATATAGATTGGTTGAAGTTACACCGTTGACTTTCTGAACGGGGGCATCCTTAATCCTTTCTGCATCGGTTTCGCTCTTTTGGTAATAGACGAATAGCGAACCGCCACTAGTGACGTTGTTATAGCAATCGCCAGACGGAAGGGCGACGTAAACTATTTTGTTATGCGAATCGGAAGTGTATTTTGCGTATACACTGGCCGATCCCGTCACTTGATTAGATCCGATTCCTGTCGAGCAGGATGAATCGCTATACCAACCTTCAAAGCTGAACCCGTAAATGCTACCTGGCGTTAATGTTGAATACAGGGCTCCAAGATTCGCAGACAAATTTACAGTCCCCCACCAATTCATCACCGTTCCATTAAATACGCGCGTATAAGTAATAGTGAAGGTCCGCGAAGAATGTTCCGTGATTAAGTATTTGTTTGTGTCAGTATCTACGTAAATATCGTATGTTCCCGCAATCAATATTTTGATGTTAGTACTGGAAACTTCGGCCGTTGATGCTGTGCGCAACTCCAGCGAAGCGGGGTCATACCACGTATCGCCTGCTCTTGCTTTCAGCGTGGTATTTGCGGTGAGCGTAAGATTCGGGAAATAGCCCTCGTACATGGACACATCGCTTGAAGATGTCGCTGTACCACCAGCTTTGGTCCAAGCTAGACCAGCCGCTTTCCCGGTCGCGGTCATGAAGGCGCTATCGCCAGTAAGCACGAGGCCGTTTCCACCCGCAGTAACATACTTGGCATAGAGGGTGACGTCACCTTTAGGAGTCACCGATCCGCCGACGGTACCGACGTACTCGGTGCACGACGAATCCGAGTACCATCCTGCGAATTCATAACCCGCTGGAGTGTTGGACGGGCTAGGAAGCGTATAGGAATGACTCGAGTCATAAACTTCACAACCGTCCCGCGTAAAAGCCCCTCCGGAAGTTGATTTGCTCATGCGGCGAATCTTATATACTTTGCCCAAAGAAGAACTTGCATTGAAATTTGTGTTTTGATTCGCCGAATTCACCTGAAGACTATTCGCACTTCCACCGTTCAAAAGAGCATTGTACGGTGACGAGCCTCCTGCGCTAGGCGCGCAGCCACCCCAATCTTCACCGCCATCATTTCCATAGCGATTCATAACAAAACTATTGGATGCACTGTCAAGCCAGGTTCTTCGGCTCTCAACTTGGATTTCCGCATAGTAGTACCAAGTGTTGGAATTGTTTAAATTCACATAATTCCAGTTCCCATTAGTGGAGTCGACGTCCATCCAATTTGAAGGGAAGGACCAAAATGGTCCATTATAATTGCTTCCGTTTCCGATTTTGACTGCCATCCTCGCATTCGACGTAGCGAAACCAGAGCCCGAAGAGAGAATACGCAAAATGAATTTATCGTTCCCATCGTAGGATGACGAATAGTCCACTGCAGAGACGCTGGCCTTCGTCTCCACCACTTCGTTTTGCTGAGCGGATGTGACAGTAGAAATCGTCGCACCGACGCCTAAAACCATTGTGAGGCCCGCGAGCGCAATCATCACCTTAGCGCGCGTGTGATTGAAAAGTTTCGAAAGGAACATGGTCTATTTACCTCCCTTGCGTATGCGAAAAAGACCCGAGTTGGGGTCTAGGCAAAGTTATTTCTGCGTTGGCGACGTTAGCGCAAAGAGGGTTTAAAATACCCCCCCCCCGACGAATTCGGGGGAGAGGCGAATCGTCTTCTCTACGATCTGAGCCACTCTCATTGAAGAAAACTGCGTCGCGCTGGACTAGAAACCAATATATATTGGATGCGCAAATCTTGCAAGCGCTTACGAAAGATATACATTTCGCAAAAGTCTAGATTTAATCGATAGTTATTTGGTTTTTGGTGGAAAAACTTTTTGAAATATACCGCAGACTGACGCGGATTACTAAGACCGATTCTGCAAGCGGTCATAAAGCTTGGTTGCGATCTCCATATCCGCAGGGCACCATTTTTCATTTAAAAGGAAGGCTTTATCGATAAATTCCGAATCCCCATGAATGCCTTTTTCCGGGTTAAGAGTTCCTTCTAAAACTTCACAGAAGAAGACGTCCATATCCAAGTGGAAGGTCGGGTAATCGTATTGCTCATTCATGAAGAACTCCCCTACCTCTATTTTTGTATGGAGTTCTTCTTCGATCTCCCTTTTGAGTGCTTCACGAGGGCTCTCTCCATTTTTTATCTTTCCGCCGGGGAATTCCCAATATCCCTTTAACTCACCATAGTCACGTTTTGCCGCGAAAACCTTGTTATTTTGCATGATGATCGCAGCGACTACGCGGATTGTTTTATTGTTAGGCATATTTTTTCTCCGGAATAGAAAAGGCATATCTATAAGAATCTGGCACTTCCTTTTCCAATAGCACATCGAAGAGGAGAGTCTTATTTGGATTCCCGCTCGCCCTAGCTTTCGTAAGCTTCCCCCATCCGATATATGTATAAGGGGCGGCCGCTCCGTTTTCTTTGGAAGTCCTTCGAACGAATATCATCGCTTTGCCTTCGCTTATGAGTCTCTTACCTTTTGTGTTCTTCAGTGTCGTTCCCGTTTGCGATTCCCACTGTAAAACACCGGCACTTAGGAACCTATCTTCATATTTCAGGTGTGCTTCAACAGAGTCTTCTTTCTGCAGCGTCACATTGATCACAAGGCCTTTTTCCGTATAGTTGACGCCGCCCATCCTATAAGTGCAGGAACTATTCAGCGCCAAATAGATCTTCGTTGCGTCATATTCTCCATATAAGTGGATTAGCTCTCCGTTGTCTGGATATTCCATGTCAAACCTAGCCAAGCCGTAATTTAAGATATCGACAATCCACTTACGGAATTCTTTATTGCTTGAATCGAAGCCAAGCTCATATTGGCCGCCGCTCTCTTTTAAGAGAGTTTTGTGATATTTGCCCCGGTTGAAATATAGCTTATCCTGCAGAAAATCGACCGCGTGATGGAAAGTATCCTCATCGACGGAGTGCGTCCTGAGAACAGTTCTTTTTAGCTCACTTTTAGACATTGGGCCATCCAAGAGGGCCTGAATGATCGCGAAATCCGCTTTCCTAGCCAACGGAAGATGCCAAGAGATGGTTTTCATGACGTCGATTTGCTCCTCCGTAAAGGAAGGCAAATCCACTCCTATAGTTTCTAAGAAAGAATAGTAACAATCGGATTTTTGAATAAAACGCAGCAAGTCGCTGGCGACGGATATGTCCAGATAGTCCATATGCGTCGGATATTCGTTCTTGCCCAAACCCAAATACGCCTTGAAGTTCTCATAATCCTGTTTGAGGAATGTCATCGCATTGAAATTGGTATTATTAATCGCTTTTAGAACTTCATCCCTGGATTCGCTGTCGAAGCGAATCTCAACCTCCGGCAAGGAAACTATTGGGCCAGGATTCGTAACTAATTCCGCGATGGCGGCGCGTGAGCCCAAGCCCGGGGTGAGCGAGGAAAAGGCTTTCGCAATCAACGCGCTGCGGTTATAGGAATTGCCGATGAAATCAAGGACGGTCAAGAACGGCTTATCCTCGTATAGGCGTAGGCCACGCCCCAACTGCTGCAAAAAGACGATACTGCTTTCCGTAGGACGCAGGAACAAGACCATATTCACGGCCGGAATATCAATGCCTTCGTTTAGGATATCGATGGCAAAGATGATTTCGAGAGGCTCGCTTTCGCTTTGGAGATCGGCGAACGCCTTTTCTCTTTCGCCGGTCGAATTGTTCCCGGTCAAATAAGTGGTGTTATATCCCTGCTTGGCCATTTGCTCCGCCATCATTCTCGCGTGATCGACGTTGCGGCAGAACGCAATGGCTTTGAGTTTGCCACTCGGCCTATATTCTTCGATCTTTTCTCTAACGAACTCACAATGGGTATCGCTTGCGATCTGACTAATTAAGTTAATGACCGCGCTTTTTGAATTGTTTTGGGCATAATCGACTAAGGTATCGCGTATTCCATAGTATTTAAAAGGGCAGACGAGATGGTTTTCGAGTGCCTCTCTAAGTCGTAAATCGAAGGGCACGTTATTGCCAAAGAGCTCATACACCGACTCGTCATCCATTCGCTCCGGCGTGGCAGTCAAGCCGAGCATAAAAGCCGGTTTGAAATGGGCCATGATCTTTCTATATGTTGACGCCGCGGCATGATGGACTTCGTCGATGATAATGTAATCGAATTGATAAGGATCAAACTCGCTTAGGTGTTTGGCCAACATGACGTTGGAGGCAAAGATAAAGTCCCGGTCCAACTCCGCGTTATCGCCGTTATATAAGCCGTATGTTCTCGTGCTTCCAAACACCGTGGCAAATGTTTTCATCGACGCCAGCAAGATGCTGTCTCTATGTACGACGTAAAGAAGTTTTTTCGCGCCGAAGTTACGCGCGTCAAATGCTGAAAGATATGTTTTTCCCGAACCTGTCGAGGCGACCACAAGGCTCTTGTCTAAGCCGAGATTGCGATATCTTGCCAGTTCTTTAAGCGCTTTGGCTTGCATGGAGTTCGGACGGATTGATCCGCCAGTATCAAGGGTGATCAAATCCATGTCCCAAGCAGTGACCGCATATTTCAATCTTTTGTAGTATTCGTCGATTATTTCCTTGGTCAAAGGCAGGGTCTTTTTCCAGAGCTTGTCAAACTCCTTGCCGGCGTCCTTTACGAACTTCTCCTCTTCGCCCGTCATCACGGCAACGTCCCACTCCTTGTTCTTTTTTAAGGCGAACAGGGTGATGTTGCTTGACCCTATGAGATATTCCTTATGGCCATCAAAGACGAAAAAATAGCCTTTTGTATGGAAGCCATTCTCGCCAAAGCAATCCAAATCAAATCTGCAGGAGAAATCCTCATACGCATTTTGAAGACGTAGAAAGGCTTTGAGCGAAAGGATGTCGGTAAAGTTCTGATAGGCCGAAGTGATCACTCTTCCCTTGGCGCCTCTTTTTAGTGCGAGTTCCATTTCCTCGAGTATCAAATCGAGACCTGGCTTTTTGATAAAAGACACGCAGAAGTCAAAAGCTATGCAGGTCCTGAGGTTTTCCAAAACCCTGTCAAGGAATGTAACCTCAGACTCGTTGCTCAAAAAGAAATGTTGATTCATCCTGGCAGTTTAGCACTTCCGTGGTTATTTGACATGGTTTTATCAGGACGGGGCTCACCTTGATGGTACGGATAGTTCACGTGCAAAGCGCAGGCGACGTCAGCACTCGAAGGATAATCTTTTAAAAAGCAAAAAAGAGAGGTCTTATATGGGCCTGGCGGTCTAATCCCGTTTTGGTGGTGGAAATAAGCGGGTTTTGAGGTCCTTCGAATACGGGAGGATCGCCTCGATCGGCTTCCTCCCGACGTTCTCGAGGACGTACTCGAGGTAGCGGTACGGGTCGAGCCCGTTGATTATGGCCGTCCTGATGATCGAGAACAGCCATAAAACAAAACGCCTCCTTGGCTTGCGAAGGTGGTATGGAGAGAACGCGCCTTGGCGGCAGGGGGTTAATCAGCGGCGTTTACGAAAAGCCCTATTAAACTCCTATCAAACTGAATCCATTAGCGCACGAAAAAACCTCGACCGCTTTAACGAATCGAGGCTTTCTAATGGTCTTTTGGTGGCTGAGGGGGGAATAATCAGGGGTGAAATATATCATTCGATGCTATCTAAATAATACGGTTTTGCTATCACATTATGATAACTTTCCATTTGACTCCATTGACATAGTTAATAATTTTTTAC
>SVBF01000012.1 GCA_015058945.1 Erysipelotrichaceae bacterium
ACGACGAGGCAAATCTCGTGGTTGCGGCTCGTGTCTTTGCAGACTTCGCAAAGCTCGTCTTCGGTATAAAGCCCGCAAATCGGGCACCGATGCACACGGTTTTTGGCGTCTTCGATCGCTTTGGCGAATTCAAAAGCGTCTTCTTTGCGCATCTCGAAGACACTGGAAGCCATGCGCTCGGCGGAGCGGGTTCCGATGCCGGGGAGTTTGCGGAAAGACTCAACTAAAGCGGTATAAGAGGGAAGGTCCTTCATTAGAAGAGGCCGGTCTTGCCGGTGACTTTCTCCTCGATGGCTTGGTTCTCTTCCTCGATCTGCTCCAGAAGCTCGTTGAAGGCGAGGGTGATGGTCTCGGAAAGCATGTCCGCGTTCTCGGGATCGAGGGCGTCCTTATCAATGATGAGTTCCTTGACCGTGCGGTTGCCAAGCATAGTAAGCTCGACCATGCCGTTTTTGGAGACGTGGAATTCTTTCTCATCGAGGGCCGCATGGGCTTTTTGGAGTTCGCGCTGCATGCGTTGCGCGTTCATGAGCATCTGCTGCATCTGGTTCATGGTGTTACCTCCTCTTTGGCAGATTCAATATGACTTCGGATGGGTCGGGAAGCTTCCCGATTTGCTTTAAGGCGAAATAGTTCTTTTGGCAGCGGTTGGAGTCGTTGCGGTCCAGGCCGTAGATGAAGACCCGTTTGCCGAGAATGGTCGCGATGGTTTCCGAGAGGATCTGTTGGTTTTCCTCAAGGTTGGCTTTGTCGCGTTGACGGGTGAAGTTGAAGTTGATGAGCAACGCGTCCTCACAGAGGCAGAACGGCCTGCCTTCAGCAAGCAACGCCGCCGCGGCGCCATACTTCGCGTCGAACTGTAGCATGGAAAGCTCGTCCCACCGCTCAAACAAAGCTTGGCGTTGTGGCTTGTACTTGGGACCCAGGACCATGATGCTCGTGATGGTGTCGTCATCGAGGGTGACGGTCGTGCCTTCGGCATGCAACGGATTCTTCTCGGAAGAAACAGGCTGCTTCTCTTCTTTGGGCTTTTCGGAGAAGATCGGCTCAAGCGGCTTCCTTTCCACGGGTTTCTCCGCAGGTTTCTCCACGGGTTTCTCCTCGACGGCCGGCTTGATCGGCTCTGGCGCGGGCGCGGGCTCTTCTTTGGCCTCTTCCTCCAAAAGCCAATCCGGCGGGGTCGTGCCGTCATAAACCTCTTGCTCGTCAGCGGGGGCGGCAGGGGTTTCGATAACGACGGGTCTTTCCGGTTCCTTAATCTCGGCCGGAGCCTCTTCTTGCTTCGGAGTGGCGGGCTCTGGCTTTGTTTCGATGACCGGCTCAGGCTCCGGTTTTGGTTCCGGTTTTGGTTCAAATTTCGGCTCGGGCTTCTTTTCTTCGACCGGTTTGACCGGGGCGGGGGCGGCGTGAATTGCGTCCGGCGCGTTCGAGAAGAGCGAGGAAAGGCGGATCAAGGTAAGTTCGAATAGGGAACGAAGGTTGCCGACGGATTTCGAATCGGCTTGGCATTTGATCAGGATGTCGATCATCGCGTTCGCCTTTTCGGAGTCGATCCGTTCGATAAGGGACGCGATGTCCTTTTCCGAGGAGGCCTGCAATAAGGAAGCTTTGCCTGTTTTGGCATAGACCAAGCAATCTTTGAGAATATCAAGCAAAGCTTGGATGAGACGCTTGATGTCGATGCCCGAGGATAGGAATTCTTCCGCTAGGGCAAGGACGGGACTTACGTCACCTTCGGACACGAGGCTAAGCAAACGGCACTTTTGGGCCGTAGAAGTTAAGCCAAACACATCGAGGACATCCTTTTCCTTTAACTGGTTTCCACCATAGGCGAGAGCCTGGTCCAAGATGGACAATGCGTCGCGCATGCCGCCGTCGGCGAGGTCGATCACATCCTCAAGGGCGGCGTCTTCGTAAGGAACGCCTTCACGTTTAAGGATCCAAACGAGTTTCTCGCGGATGTCTTTGGCGTCGATTTTGGCAAAATCGTACCTCTGGCAACGGGAGACGATGGTGGGCAGAACCTTAAAAGGTTCCGTCGTCGCCAAGATGAAGATGACGTGCTCGGGCGGTTCCTCCAATGTCTTAAGAAGGGCGTTGAAGGCGCCGGGAGACATCATGTGGACTTCGTCGATGATATAGATTTTGTATTTGCCTTTGATCGGGGCGTAGCGAACTTTGTCGATGAGGTCGCGGACCTGTTCGACGCCGTTATTGCTCGCCGCGTCGATCTCGATGACGTCCGGATGAGAAGAGGAGTTCATCGCAAGACAGTTGGAGCAATGGTTGCATTGATGACCCAAACCCTCCTCGCAGTTCAAAGCCTTGGCAAAAAGGCGCGCCATGGAGGTTTTGCCGGTGCCGCGGGGGCCACAGAAGAGGTAAGCGTGGGCGATTTTGTTGTTTTCGATCGCGTTGCGCATCGTGCGGACGATGGAACGCTGGCCGGCGACTTCGTCAAAGGTACTCGGCCGGTATTTGTTGTAGAGTGCTTTGTATGCCATTAGATGAAATTATAACGGCCAAGCGCGCGACTTCCTAGGGTCTAATCATAGATTAGTTATCGTTTTATACCCGCTCACTCTAATGCTATAATGCGCAGCGGTAGGTTCGAAACATGGAAGAATCGATGAGAAAACGGCTTGAAGCCACCAAAACGCGTTATCAACAACTCGAAAACGAGCTTGGCAAAGAAGACGCCGCGAACGATTTGGCGTCGTTCACCAAGATGACCAAAGAGCAGGCGGATCTCCGTCAAGCTTATGAGGCATACCTTATTTATTTAAAGGCGGAACAAGACGTCGCCGATTCGTTTGAGATGGAAAACTCGGGCGATCCCGAACTCGCCGAATTCGCCAAGGAGACCCGTAAGGAAGCTCAGGAAAAGATGGAGCGCCTCGAAGAGGAATTCAAAGTCATCCTGTTGCCCAAGGATCCTAATGACGACAAGAACATCATAGTCGAAATCCGTGGCGCGGTCGGCGGGGACGAAGCCAACATCTTCGCAGGTGACCTCTTCCGCATGTATTCCAAATACGCCGAAAAGCAGGGCTGGAAAATCCAACTCCTCGACGCTTCTTTGGGCGCCTCTGGCGGTTATTCCTCTGTTTCGTTCATGATCAAAGGCGATTCGGTTTATTCCAAACTTAAGTTTGAATCCGGCGCCCATCGCGTTCAACGCGTCCCGAAGACCGAGGCCAGCGGTCGCATCCATACCTCCACGGCGACGGTTCTCGTCATGCCCGAGGCAAAGGAAGTCGACGTTCAGATCAACCCCTCGGATTTGAAGATCGATACGTATCACTCCCAAGGCGCGGGCGGACAAAACGTCAACAAGACCGAATCCGCGGTTCGCATCACCCATATCCCCACCGGCATCGTCGCGGCCTGCCAGACCGAAAAGGCCCAGCTCCAAAACAAAGAGATCGCGATGCAGATGATTCGCGCGAAGGTCTTTGCCTTCTTCCAGGAACAGGAAGACGCCAAACGCGCGACGGAACGCAAATTGAAGGTCGGCACCGGCGAACGCTCGGAAAAGATCCGCACCTATAACTACCCGCAAAACAGGGTCACCGATCACCGCGTCGGCTATACCATCAACCAGCTCGACCGCGTCATGGAGGGCGAACTCGATTCGATCATTGAGGCGCTCATCCACTTCGACCAAGAACAAAAGCTCCTCGAGCAGGAAAAGGAAACGAATGCCTAAGATTTACGAGACCTACCTCGCCGCGATGAATAACGGCAAGGAACATGGTGTCACCTCCCAGGAAATCCGCACCCTGATCGCCTATGAAATGGGCTATCCCGAGCCAATCGACACTTTGTATCACAAAGACGAAGAATTCACCAAAATCGAGCAATTCCAAGTCGATTTTGCAAAGTTATTGCAGGGAATGCCCGTGGAATATGTGATTAATCAGGCCTCATTTTTGCATACGAAGCTATATGTCGACCCACGTGTCTTAATTCCGAGAATGGAGACGGAGGAACTCGTCGCGAACCTCTCCGAACGCATCACGGACTATTACGATCCCCGTAACTATTTGGTCTGCGCGGACATCGGCACAGGGTCCGGCGCGATCCTATGCGCCCTCCGCCCGCTTTTCCCCAATTGGGTGCTCCTCGGCAGCGATCTTTCGGAGCAAGCCTTGGAAGTCGCGAAGAAGAACGTCAAAGATAATGGGGTGCGCGCCACGTTAATGCAGGGGCGTAGCCTCGAACCCTATATCGCGACTAAGACCAACCTGGATATCATCGTTTCTAACCCGCCCTATATCGTCAATAAGGACGAGGTTCAGGACTCGGTGAAGAACTATGAGCCGGAGGAGGCGCTTTATCTCGATAAGGAACACTCGGTGTACGAGGAGATTTTCCGCGACCATCAAAAGGTCAAAAAGGGCTCGCTGCTCATGATGTTTGAAATCGGATATGACCTCGAGGAATATCTGACCGACCTCATGAAGCGGTATCTCAAGGACTACGACTACGAATTCATCAAAGACCTGAACGGCCTCACCCGTTTCCTGTTAGTCTTTTGTAGGTAGGTGATCATATGGAAACCAAATGCATTGAGTGGAAAGACGCTAGCTTAGCCAAAGATGCGCTTCTAAACGGCGAAGTGGCGCTTTTCCCAACCGAAACCGTATATGGCATCGCGGCCATTCCGACGAGCGAAGAAGCGGTCGACGCCTTAAGGAAAGCCAAAGGAAGGCCGGACAACAAACCATTCACCTTGATGTGCTCCAGTTTGGCCCAAGTCGTGCAATATTGTGAAGTGAATGCGGGCATCTCCGAGGCGATGAAGCGTTTCATGCCAGGCCAAGTCACCTTCCTCCTCCGCGGGCGAAAGGGCATTTCCCCGCTCATTGATTTAGGGACGGGCGTCGTGGGCGTACGCGTTCCGGATAGCCAAGAGGTGTTGGGTCTCATCGACTCGATCGGATCGCCGCTACTCGTTTCCAGCGCGAACCGTTCCGGCATGGCTCCCGCGCTAAACTTCGGACAGGCCAAAGAGATTTTCGAGGGATACGTGCCACTAATTATTAAAGGCGATTGCGTTTCCGACGTGCCCTCCACCATCGTGGATTTCACCAAAGAAGAACCCAAATTGATCCGCCAAGGAACGGTCGGATTCGAGGAAATACTTCACGCGTTCAACGAAGGCAAAAAGACGATTGCCATCGGCAGCGACCATGGCGGTTTCCTTTATAAGGAAGCCATCGCGAAACATTTGAAAGAGAACGGCTATTCCGTCATCGATTGTGGCTGCCCTTCGACTTCCAGCGTCGACTACCCGCTTTATGGAAAAGAAGTAGGCCGCCTCGTCGCCGACAAAAAGGCGGAGTTTGGCGTCGTGGTCTGCACTTCGGGAATCGGCATTTCCATCGCCGCGAACAAAATACCTGGTATCAGGTGCGGTCTCGCCTACGATGACGTCGTCGCGGGCAAGATGCGCGAACATAACGACGCAAACGTCGTTGCCTTTGGGCAAAAGTACATGTCCATCGAAGATGTGCTGCGTCGTCTGGATATTTTCCTGACTGAGAAATTCTCCGTCGAGGAGAAACATCATCGCCGGGTCGACGAAATCGAATAAGTTTTTGATCCAAAACAGGTCTTTGCCGCCTATATGTAGGTGTGAAAGACCTTTTTGTTTGCCCTAGATGTGGAAATAAGGACCCGGAATACATCGGGACGAAGAACGGCAAGCCATATTGTCGGCGATGCATCAGTTTTGCCGGAGAGCCTGTCGTCTCCGGACCGACGAAACCGAAAAACGTCGTTTTGGATTTGGCTTATAGCCTTTCAAAGGAGCAAAAGGAGTTGTCGGACCAAATCATCCTCAATTTCAAAGCGGGCATCGATACCCTCGTTTATGCGGTGTGCGGTTCGGGAAAAACCGAGATTTCCTATGGCGTCATCGCTTATGCGATGGCTAAAGGGTTGAATGTCGGTTTCGCCTTGCCTCGCCGCGACGTCGTCATCGAGTTGTTCCATCGCCTCAAGGAAGCCTTTCCGAACAACAGCATCGTCGCCGTATATGGCTCCCACACGAGGACGTTAAAAGGCGACTGTATCATCTTGACCACCCACCAGCTATATCGATATCCGAAATACTTTGACTTGCTCGTGATGGACGAAATCGATGCGTTCCCGTTCAAAGGAGACGAGACCTTGATCGCTTTCTATAAACGCTCCCTCCGCGGCCATTGCGTCATGATGAGCGCGACGCCATCCAAGGATATCGTCCGCGAGTATCGAAAACCCGGTCGCGACATGCTTTCCCTTCGCACCCGTTATCACAAGAAACCGATACCCGTCCCCAAGGCACGGATCAGCTTTGGCCCTTGGAAGTACGTGACGCTGATCCAAAAACTTCGCGAGTACGGAAAGAAAAAGAAGCAGTGCTTGGTCTTTGTTCCGTCGGTCTCGATGGCGGAAAGCCTGTTTCGCTTCGTTCGCCTTTTCGTAAAGGGCGGGAATTACGTCTCTTCAAAGCGCGACGGCAGACCAGAGATCATCCAAGCGTTCAAGGAAAGGAAATACGCCTATCTCATTACCACCGCGGTACTCGAGCGCGGGGTGACGATCCGCGACCTCCAGGTCATCGTCTTCGGGTCGGATAACCGGATTTACGATTCTGCCGCGCTCATCCAAATCGCGGGTAGGGCAGGGCGAAAGGCCGACGCTCCAAAAGGGGAGGTTTTGTTCTTGGCGAATGAGGAGACTAAGGGGATGAAAGATGCGATCAAAGAAATCCGTTATTGCAACACCTTCCTGCAAAGTGTGCCATCGAAAAATTGAACAAAATTCGCTTTTTTCTTTGATTTTTGCGGAGAAAACGATTTGCATTCGGTGCTTTTTTGCGTTGAAACCGCGCTGGGTCACACGCCGCTTTGGCAAGGTAAAAGTCCACTGGCTCTACCCTTATGAAGAGGCGTTTCAAAACCTGCTTTACCTCTACAAAGGATGCGGTGACATCGAGCTCTCGACCGTCTTCCTCGAACGCGTCAAACCCTACCTTAGACTGCGTTATTTTCGCCATGTCATCATCCCTGCCCCCTCCGCGGAAAAGCGCATCGCCGAGCGTGGCTATGACCATGTCCCGTTGATCTTTCAGGGCATTGGGAAAGGCATCGTCCACGCCATCGTCAAAACCTCGGACGTCAAGCAAAGCGACCAGAACAAAGAGGGGCGAAAGAGGATTGGCAACTACCTCGCCCTGCTACCAAAAGTGAACATCTCCGGAGAACGCATCCTCTTTGTTGACGACGTCATGACCACCGGCTCAACGGTTCGTGCCTGCTTGAGGCTTTTACGGAAACTGCGTCCAAAATCCATTGAGGTTTTCGTGCTGGCGAAAGTGGGGAAAAAAGACCACGTCGGCTCCTCGTAATGCATGCATTTATGCGACGCGCGCTCGCTTTATTGCCCGCGAGATAACTAGATGATATGATTTACGGGCACTTTTGAGTAAGGAGAGAGAATTGTGGCTAATTTCATTGAAGCAATATTCCATCTCGAAAAGAGAGAACTGAAGAAAATCGCGAAAGAAGCGGACCGTGTCATTGCCCTCGAAGAAACGATGGCGGCGTTAACCGACGATCAGCTCCGCGAGAAGACCGAAGAGTTCAAAAAATATCTCGCTGAAGCGACCAACGACGAGGACAAAGATCGTCGTACCGAAGACATTAAGATCGAGGCCTTTGCCGTCGCCAGGGAAGCCGCGTGGCGCTCCCTCAAGCAAAAGCCGTTCAAAGTTCAGATCATCGGCTCCTTGGTCCTTAACGGCGGTAACATCGCCGAGATGCGCACCGGTGAAGGTAAGACCTTAACCGCGACCATGGCCGTCTACCTCAACGCCCTTAGGGGTGAAGGCGTCCACGTCATCACCGTCAACGAGTACCTCGCTTCCCGTGACGCGGAATGGATGGGTCAGGTCTATCGCTTCCTCGGTTTGACCGTCGGCGTCAACCTCGCCTCCAAGACCACCTCCGAAAAGCGCGAGGCGTATCTTTGCGATATCACTTACACCACCAACTCCGAACTCGGCTTCGACTATCTCCGCGACAACATGGCCACCTCCATGGAAGGTCGCGTCCTCCGTGGCTTGAAGTTCTGCATCGTCGACGAAGCCGACTCCGTCCTCATCGACGAATCCCGCACCCCGCTTATCATTTCCGGCGGCAAGAAATCCTCCGCCAGCCAATACCAGGTCGCCGATCGCTTCGTGAAGATGCTCCGTAAGGAGAAGGACTTCACCGTCGACATCAAGACCAAAACCGCCTCGCTCACCGACGACGGCAACGACAAAGCGGAAAAGATGTTCGGCGTCCGCAACCTTTACGATCCCGAGAACCAAGATCTCGTCCATCGCATCCACCAAGCGCTTAAGGCCAACTACATCATGTCCCGCGACGTCGAGTACATGGTGGACGCCGAGCACCAGATCCAACTCATCGACCAATTCACCGGCCGCGTCATGAAGGGCCGCGAATATAACGACGGCTTGCAGCAAGCCATCCAAGCCAAAGAAGGCGTGGAGATCAAGCAAGAGACCGTCGTCATGGCGACCATCACCTACCAGAACTTCTTCCGTCTCTACAAGAAACTCTCGGGCATGACTGGTACGGCCAAAACCGAGGAAGAGGAATTCGAGAAGATCTACAACATGAAGGTCATCGTGATTCCGACCAACCGGCCGATTCAGCGTATCGACGACAATGACTACATCTATGGCAACCATGACGCCAAGCTCGCCGGACTCGTCGAAGAGGTGAAGGCCCGTCACGAAAAGGGCCAGCCGGTCCTCATCGGCACCTCCTCGGTCGAATCCAACGAAGAGGTTTCCGCCTTGCTCACCAAAGCGGGCATTCCCCATGAAGTCCTCAACGCGAAAAACCAAGCTCGCGAAGCGGAGATCATCTCCCACGCGGGTGAAAGGGGCGCCGTCACCCTCGCCACCAACATGGCCGGTCGTGGTACCGACATCAAACTTGGCGAAGGCGTCAAGGAACTCGGCGGTCTCTGCGTCTTAGGCACCGAGCGTCACGAGTCCCGTCGCATCGACAACCAGCTCCGCGGTCGTTCCGGCCGTCAGGGTGACCCCGGCTATTCCCGCTTCTATGTCTCCTTCGACGATGAGTTGATGCGCCGTTTCGTCGCGGACAACATCCGTGAGATGTTCAAGAAGCAGCTCGGCGACGAGCACTTGGAGAACCGCATGGTGCAAAACGTCGTCACCAATGCCCAAAAGCAGATCGAGGGACGCAATTTCGATACCCGTAAGAACCTCTTGGATTTCGATGATGTCTTAGCCAAGCAGCGTCAGATCATCTATAACCGTCGCGATAACATCATGCTTTCCGGCGATATCACCGAGATGGTCCACGGCTTCTTTATCGAAACCGGCAAATCCTTAGCCAAGAAAGCGGTCATGCAGGGCCGTGACGAAGGCCTCGTCAACGCCGAGGAACTCCGTCGTTTGGTCGAACCTTCCTTCGTCGAAGAAGGCACCTTCCCGTACAAGAGCTACGAGGAAGCCCCGGTGGAAGAAGCCGGCGAAGACTTAGGCGAATTCCTCTATCTCCGTTATTTGGAGCGCAGAAAACAATGGACTCCCGAGCAGGCCGATTACATTGAGCGCAACGTCTCCCTTTCGGTCATCGACCGCAACTGGACCAAGCACATCGACACCATGTCGCACTTGCGCGACGGCATCTCACTCCGTTCCTATGCCCACACCAACCCGTTGCAGGACTACGTCAACGAAGGCTATGCCCTCTTCCGCGAGATGAACGAAAACGTCTCGGTCGACTGCGCCTATAACTTCATGCGCGTCCGTTTAAGTAACCGCGACGAGCAGCAACAGCCGGCGAATCCCGTTCAGGGCGAAACCGCGCAAGCCGAGGCTTCGGGCAACGTTCAGGAAGCCCAGACCGCGCAAGCCAACCCCCACGGCGAGCTCGCGCCCGCCAAAGAGGAAGATCTCTTGGTCGCCAACCACCGCAAGAGCGTCCAACAACTTCGCGACGGCGTTTTGCATATGCCTAGCGTCGCCCGCTTCGTGCGCACGCTCTTCGATCAGGCCGGCTTAGCCATCGCGGGTCGCTGCGTCGAAAACGGCGAGGTCAAGGCCGAACAGATCCAAGCCCTCATCGACAAGAATTTCGTCGAACCAGGCTCCATCGACGTGTCGGACCTCGAACACCTTTCCGCCCAGGACGCCTCCGTCAAACTCGGCGACGCCTTATATCAGCAGTATCTCGTCCGCCGCAAGAAATGGACCCCCGAACAGGCCGACTTTGTCGAGCGCACCGTTTGCAACCAAGTCATCCTCAAGGATTGGGAGATGCATCTTGCCAATTTGGAGAAATACAAAGCGGAGTTCGCAAAGCGCCCCGACCACAATTCCTCCGAGGATTATCTCAAGGGCGGTGAGCCTCTCCTCAACCTGATCTTTGAGGCGATCGCCGGCGACTGCGTGATCAATTTGCTCCACGCCGAGATTCAACTCCGCGATCCTCAAAACGCCGAGAACAAGTAACCCCATGAGAGAGCTTGTCGAATTAAAACAAAAAGCGACCGAGCTCGGACGCTTGGTCAATCAGCTCGGCGACTCCCTCGACCTTCCGAAAATTCGCGCCGAGGTCGCCTCGCTTGAGGCCAAGCAAAACGAGGACGGTTTTTGGGATGACCCCAATTCCGCGAAAGTGGTCATGGCCCGTTACTCCGCGCTAACGAATAAGCTGGGCGTGTATGAAAAATCCATGGCGTCCTATCGCGATATCACCGACTTACTCGCCGAAGCTTCGGAAAAAGACGAGGAGATGCTCGAACTCATTTTCTCCATGGAAGAAGATCTTGGAAAAGAATGCGAAGACCTTCGCCATAAATTGCTTTTCTCCGGCGAATACGACGCCTTGAACTGCACCTTGGAAATCCATCCGGGCGCCGGCGGAACCGAAGCGCAGGATTGGGCCCAAATGCTTTTGCGCATGTATGGCCGTTTCTGCGAACGCAATAACTTCAAACTTCAGGTCCTCGATATTGAGGAAGGCGACGAGGCTGGCATCAAATCCGCGACGATCAAAATCTGCGGACAAGATGCCTATGGCTCGATGAAAGGGGAGAAGGGCGTTCACCGTTTGGTGCGCATTTCGCCTTTCGACGCCGCGGCCAGACGTCACACAAGCTTTGCTTCGGTCAACGTCATTCCCGAATTCGGCGCGATCAGCGACATCGAAATCGACCCCAAGGATTTGCGTGTCGACACGTATCGTTCCGGCGGCGCAGGCGGCCAAAACGTCAACAAAGTCTCTTCGGCCGTGCGTATCACCCACATACCCACCGGAATCGTCGTTCAATGTCAGGTCGAACGTTCACAGCTCATGAACAAAGCGACCTGTATGTCCATGCTTACCGACCTCCTCATGCAGCGCAAACTCGAGGAAAGAGACCGTGAACTCAAGTCGATCCAGGGTGAGCAAAAGAACATCGAATGGGGCAGCCAGATCCGCAGCTATGTCTTCCAGCCCTACACCATGGTGAAAGACCATCGCACCGATTATCAAACCGGCGACGTCAACGGCGTCATGGACGGGGACATCCTTCCCTTCATTTATGCGTATTTAGAATCCGAGGCGAGGAATAATGCGGGATAAAAAGGCAGTCCTAAAACTGGTTCACCATTACATTTTGATCACCATCGGATGCTTCGTCCTCGCTTTTGGCGACGCGGCGTTCATTTCCCCATTAGGGCTCGTCACCGGTGGCGTTTTGTCCATCGGCGTCATCGCGCAACATTTCATCAATCTGGCCGGCAGCGACTTTTATGTCGTCGACATCGTCACCTGGGGCGTGCAGATTTTGTTGCTGGGCGTCAGCTTTCTCTTCCTGGGCAAGAAATTCACGTTGCGTTCGCTGTTTGCGACGTTGATTTACCCTGCCTTCTTCACGATACTGATCCGTGTCCCGATGATCGGATCCCAAAGCGTTGGGAATTACATCGCCCGTTATTTCATCAGCGATCCCAAGGATTACGGTTTGATCACCCTTGCCGCTTTGGCGGGCGGTGCGCTTATCGGCGCTGGGGTAGGCATTTGCTACCATGGCGGCGGTTCCACCGGCGGGCTTGACGTGATTTCGGTCATCGTCGCGAAGAAGACGCCGGTCAGGGAAGCGACAAGTGCCTTTATCATGGATGGCCTTCTCGTGATCATTGGCATGATTTGCATGCGCGACGTCGTGAGCGGCATCATTGGCGTGCTCGGCGCTTTTGCTTGCGCCATCGGCGTCCAATACGTCTACGTCAACACCGCTTCCTTCGTCATCGCGGACATCATTTCTTCGGAGACGGAGAAAATCCAAACCTATGTGCATGAGACGATGGACCGCGCGACCACCGTCATCGATGTGACCGGTGGCTATAGTGGCGAATCGAAGAAAATCCTTCGCGTCGCCTTTTCCAAACGTGAATTATCTGCCTTCCGAACCTTCATCGGTCAGGTCGATCCCAGGGCGTTTGTGACCTTTACCCAAGCCTCCATGATCAACGGTGAAGGCTTTGATCCTCTCGTATCGAAAACCACGATAGATTTCGCGAAAAAGAACTCAAAGGACGAGGATTTGCATGGATAATCGTCCATTTAAACTCTTTTCCCCCTTCACTCCCACGGGCGATCAGCCGGCGGCGATCGAGGCGATTTTAAATGGCGTAAACGCTGGCAAAAAGATCCAGGTCATCAAAGGCGCGACGGGCACGGGCAAGACCTTTACCGACGCGAACATCGTTGCCGCCTTGAATCGCCCGACCCTCGTCATGGTCCATAACAAGACCTTGGCGGCCCAACTCTATGGCGAGTTCAAAGAGCTCTTCCCCGAGAACAGGGTGGAATACTTCATTTCGAACTTCGATTTCTATCAGCCCGAAGCTTATCTGCCTAAATCGGATACCTACATCGACAAAAGCGCCGTCATGAACGAGGAGATCGACATGATGCGCACCTCCGCGATGAACTCGGTGTTGTCGCGCCGCGACACGATCGTCGTGGCCTCCGTCGCCGCGATTTATGGCTTGTCCGACCCAAACGAATACAAAGGATTGATCTTTGAAATCCGTGTGGGTGAGGAATTGAACCGCCGAGAACTCTATCAGCATTTGCTCGACGCCCAATACACTCGGAACAACATCGAACTAAAGCCAGGTTCCTTCCGCGTCCACGGCGACATCATCGACATCGCTCCCGCCACACATGACTTCTACATTCGCTTGGACTTGTTCGGCGACGAGGTGGAATCGATCGCCCAAGTCAATATCGTCACCGGGGTCGTCGAAAAGACCTATGCGACATATCCGATCTTCCCGGCCTATGACCATGCTTCGACGCGCAAAAGGATCGAGGCGGCCTGCGAAACGATTTCCGAAGAACTCGAGGAACGCCTCGCCTTCTTCCGTTCCCAGGGCAAATTGCTCGAGGCGGAGCGCTTAGAAATGCGCACCCGTCAGGACATGGAATCGATGCGCGAATTTGGCCGTTGCCCGGGCATTGAGAACTATTCCCGCCACATCGATGGGCGTAAGCCGGGTCAGCGTCCTTTCTCCTTGATCGACTACATGCCAAAGGACTTCTTGCTGCTTCTCGACGAATCCCATGTCACGATTCCGCAGATACGCGGCATGTTCAACGGAGACCGATCTCGTAAACAAACACTGGTCGAATATGGCTTCCGCCTTCCCAGTGCGCTGGACAATCGCCCGCTGAACTTTGAGGAATTCGAGGGTCTTATGCCAGACAGCGTCGTTTGTACTTCGGCTACGCCGGGTGACTATGAGCTCGAAAAATGTGGCGGGGAAGTGGTGGAACAGATCATCCGTCCCACCGGTTTGCTCGACCCCGTCATCGAAGTCCGTCCGACCATGGGCCAGGTTTTCGACCTCATCGGCGAGATCAAAAAGCGCATCGAGAAAGGCGAGAGGACGATGGTCGTCACCTCCACCATCAAGATGGCCGAGGACCTCACGTCCTATTTGAAAGACGAGGGACTGAAGGTCACCTATCTCCATAACGAGACCAAGACTTTGGAACGCACGGAGATCATCTATCAGCTCCGCAAAGGAAAATATGACGTCCTCGTCGGCATTAACCTGTTGCGAGAGGGTTTGGATATCCCCGAAGTGTCGCTCATCGCGATTTTCGACGCCGACAAAGAAGGCTTCCTTCGCTCAACCCGTTCCTTGATCCAAGTCATCGGGCGTGCGGCGAGGAACGCAAACGGCAAAGTCATCATGTACGCGGACACCTTCAGCGAATCCATGATGGAAGCGATCGCCGAGACCAAGTACCGCCGCGAAAAACAAATGGCCTACAACGAGATGTACGGCATCGTGCCGACCACCATCAAAAAGGAAATCAGACCGCCGCTCCATAACAGTGAGGACGAAGTCGAAGCCGTGGCCCGTAAGGAAGCCAAGGCGAGCCGCAGCGAACTACAACGCATGATCGCCGACCTAGAGAAACAGATGAAGGCCGCGGCGAAGGAATACGATTTTGAACGCGCGGCGAAACTGCGTGACATCATGTTCGAATTGAAGGCGGAATTGAACGGTTAATTATGCAATTCTCGGTTTATTTATTCGATTTTGACGGGACTTTGTGCGATACCAGAGTCTCCCTTATCCCGGTTTTTCGCGCCGGATTCGCGGCGGCAGGAAGAGAGGTTACCGAAGAGGAATGCGAGCGCTGGATGCATCTGAACCTATACCAATCGCTCGTCGATAGCGGTATCCCCGAAGAAGACTACCAGAAGGTCGTCGACGCCATCATCGCTTCCCTCGACATGCCGGAATCGATCGCGCTAATTCAACCCTATCGAGAGATGGTCGGCGTCTTGACCAAGCTCCATCATAGCGGCAAGCGCCTTGGCATCGTGTCCAACAACACCTCCACCCATATCCGCCTCGTCCTCGATACGTTGGATATCCATATCCCCTTCGATTGCATCGTCGGCTCGGATATGTTCACCCACGGCAAACCGAGCGCGGAACCAATCGAGACGGCGTTAGAAATTCTTGGCGAACAAAAAGGGGAGCACGTCGTTTACGTGGGCGATTCGCTTCAAGACCCCGAATGCGGCCATAACGCGGGCATCGCCGGCATCCTCGTCGACCGCGAGGGCAAGGAAAAGGATTATGTCGGGGCGAAAATCGCTTCCCTCGATGAGTTACTGTAGACAAAAGGTGGAGGAACGAGCGCATTCGCCTTATTGTCAAAGACAATTCGATAGAGTATCGTTATTTGGCGCATTTGGCGCGGAAAGGATCCGATCATGAAATGGTATGACATCATCTTCATCATTGTCTCGTTGATCATCATCATCCTTTCTTTGCTCCAAGGCGGTAAGACCGGCGGCGCTTCTGGCGCGATCACCGGTGGTGGACTCAACGTCTTCGCCAAGACGAAAGAACGCGGCTCCGAAAAAGTGGTCACCTGGCTCACCTTCGGCTTCGCGGTCCTCTTCCTCTTCATGGCCCTGATCATCTCGGTCATGTCCGGCAACGGCGCCGCATCCTCTTCCGCGGCCGAGTCCATGTCCCTCGCCTCCTGATCGTAACGAGGCGAACCAAGGCGGTCTTCAGGACCGTTTTTCTTTTGTTTCCTATAGGAAAAAAGAATAGAAGTGATACCATCTTTTGCATGACCATCAAAGAATTCGTGGCCGCGAGCAAGGCGGCCCTCGCGGAAGAGATTTCCGCACTAGAAAGAAAACCGCACCTCGTCATCATCCAAGCCAACGACTCCCCGGCCTCCGACGCCTACGTGCGCGGGAAAATCAAGGATTGTGGCGAAGTCGGAGCCAGGGCTACGTTATGCCTTTTGCCTCCTACCGTCTCCGAGGAAGAACTCCTCGCCAAAGTGGACGAATATAACCGCGACGAAGACGTCGACGGGCTCATCGTCCAATTACCCTTGCCCAAACACATTTCCGAAGCGAAGGTGAAACTCGCCGTCACGCCGGAAAAAGACGTCGACGGATTCCATCCTTTGACCACCTTCATTCCCTGTACGCCCCGCGGCATCATCGATTACCTCACCGAGGAAGGGTTTCCCTTCGTCGGCAAAAACGCGGTCGTGTTGGGCCGCAGCGAGATCGTCGGCAAACCGATGGCAAAGTTACTTTTGTCCAAGCACTGCAACGTGACCGTCTTGCATTCGCGCACCAGCGAAGAAGACAAAGCCTTTTATATCGCGCACGCGGACTTGATTGTCGTCGCGATCGGCAAACTTGGCTTCCTCGACAACCGTTTCCAATATAAGAAAGACGCGGTCATCGTCGACGTCGGCATCAACCGCAACGAAGAAGGGAAGCTGCGCGGTGACGCGATTCCAGATCTCCCTGTTGCGCTACAAACCCCAGTTCCCGGTGGGGTAGGGCTATTAACCAGGCTAGCCTTGGTAAAGAACCTCGTAATCGCCGCGAAGAATCGATAATAAAAACCTGCGAGTTATGTGGCTCGCAGGTTTTCGTTAACGGGTTATTCCGCTTTGGGTTCCTCGGGTTTTTCTTCGGAGGGCTCTTCAGGCTTTTCTTCTTCGGCCATGGGCTCTTCGGGTTCTTCCGCCTTCGGTTCTTCTTCCTCGGGCTTAACCTCGACGGATTCGGGCTTATCGCCTTTCTCAACCTTGCTGGCACGTCTAGCGGCAACCGCGAACGCGATGGCGAGGATGAGCACGCCGATACCGGAGAGGATGAAGCCGATGCCGAACAGCACGAAGATGAACTGAAGCATACCTTCGTTGGTGGCGTAGACCAAGATGAGCACACCGCCGGTGACGACGAGGGCGCCGAAGATAAGACTGAAGATGTTGCGGGCGAGAGATCCAACCTTCTTCACTAAGAAGACGATGCTGTAGATGATGTCGACGCCGCCAAGGGTGATGAGCAGGATCGACACGAAGAGGATCAAATACTGCAACACGACGATCATGTCGGTCGAATTCTGGGAAACCATGATCAGCAGGATGCCGACGGCGAGTTCGCTCGCGCCGGTCACGGCAGAAGCGAGGTCGGTACGGACCATCACGCCGTGCTGGAAGCGGACGACTTGGATAACCTGAGTGAGAATGCGTAAACCGGCGTCAACGATGACAAAGATACCGGCGATCATGATCATGACGTTGCGGAAATCTTGATTGCCGTTGTTGACACAGGTGGCAATGCCTAACGCGATGAGGCCCGCGGCGACGATCAGGTTCCAAATCGTCATCACGATGCTACCTCTTTTGAACATATATGTTCCTCCTTTGATGCGAGTTAATTATGTTGTTTGAAATTACAATTTCAACATCACGCTGTGTTTTTCGGGAAAAAGCACCTTGGTATCTATTCAATTTTTCGAATTTAATCTACCATTAAATATCAAATATGGCTTCGAACGCTTCCAACTACAGACTCTTTGGCATTGATTTCAGCCAAAACCCCGAACAGCGCGAACTCATCCGACTCATCAACGACGACCCCGAACGAACCCCGGTCGTCTTTTGTCGTGGTTCCGCCGGTACCGGAAAAACCTTCGCGACCCTCGCGGCTTGCTTAAACCTGGTTAGGGGAAAAGGCGCGAAGAAACGTTACAAAAACATCTTTTATGTGCGTGAACCCGTCGAGATCGGGCACCGCCTCGGTTATCTAAAGGGAACCGCGACGGATAAATACTGCCCTTATCTCGGCCCCTTGATGGATAACTACGACCATCTTATGGAACATGCGGGTCCGGAAGAACAATCCGCCTCCTTCAAGTTGATGAAGAAGAAGCTGAAGAAGGAAAAGGACGTTGACGACGAAATCTTTGAGTCGGCCTATTACGAGAAGCTGCCGAGCGACATCATCCCCCTCGCTCCGGAATTCATGCGCGGTCGCTCCTTCGATAACTGCCTAATCATCCTTGATGAGGCCCAGAACATGGACCTCGACGAATTGCAGACGATGGTCACCCGTATTGGCAACATGTGCAAGATGATCATCATCGGCTCGCCGAACCAGATCGACGTCCAGGGGCAGACGCCGGAAAAGAACGCCTTCGACATCTCTTATGAAATCCTTAAGCCAACCGGACTGGTCGGATTCGTCGAATTGGCCCGTCCGATGAGAACCTCGTTCGTCGTGGACTTCGACTTAAGGTTCCTCGAATACAAGCTCAAACACCAAATCAAAAAGTAAGAAAAAGGAAGGCAGCCGCCTTCCTATTCTTTTTTGCTTTCGATGGCTCGTGGACCGGATAGTTCACCTTGTTTTTCGTGCAAAACCTCATCAACTTCCACGATATCGGCAGGTTTTGGCTGAACTTCCGCTTGGCTTCTGATCGGGTCTTTCGCGACTTCGTAATCGCCTTTTTCCGCATTTTCTGCCTCATCGAGTTCCTTCTTGGCTTTGCTGCGGGTCACCAAGGCGACGATGAACATGCCGACGGCGACGACGCATAAGATCGAACCGGTGAGGATGAGGACGAGCTGGTCGCGGGTGTCCTGAGAGTTATAGAGGACTTCGATGACGATGCCGACGCCGATAAGGATGGCGGCGAAGAGCATTTCCACGATGGGCATGAAGAGCTTGGCGAATTTACGGGCTATGAGGAAGATCGCGTAAACCATGAGGAGGAAGCCCATGACCATGAGGATGATGGCGATGAGGTTCACGACCGTGTAGGTGAAGATATGGACCTGGGTGAACTTGGTTTGCATCAGGACGAGCAATATGCCGAGGGCGATCTCAAACCCAGCCACGACGAGCGGCGTTTGTTCCTCTCCTTGCTGAAAGCGGGCCAGATAAAGCACCACGCGGAGGATACCATCGAGGATGATGAACGACGCGACGACGTAAGCGACGACGTTTTCGATCGTGGCGCTGGTGTTGTTGCTTTGGTTATATAGCGCACCGGCGACGATGGCTAAGATGCCACCGGCGAGCAGGACGAAGGATTCAATCAAATTCCATACGAACCAAAAGCGATTAATGTTTCTTTGTTTTTTGATCACTTCAGACATTTCGGTACCCCTATTTCAATCTTGGAATATAGTATAAGGGCTTTTAAGGGAGACCGTTTCCATGAAACGTACATTATTGAAGAAATACGCCGAGCTTATCGTCATATCCGGTATTGCTTTGCAAAAAGGGCAGACCGTCGTCATCCGCGCTAACGTCGGGATTGAGGATTTCACCGCCCTGGTGGTGGAGGAATGCTATCGGCAAGGCGCGAAGAAAGTCATCGTCGAGTGGGGAAGCGAAGCCTGCGCCAGGGCCGCATATAAAAAAGGAAAGAAAGAGAACCTCGCCGAGGTCTATTCCTATGAGCTTGAAAAGGAGAAGTGGACCAACGAGGTCTTGCCTTGCTTCCTCTGGCTCGATTCAGACGATCCGGACGCGATGAAAGGCATCAATCAGGCAAAGATGAATTTCATCATGCGTAAGCGCATGGGTGTCCTATATCCGTTCCGCGAGCAGCGCGAAAACCATTATCAGTGGTGCATCGTCGGCGTCCCTAGCCCCAAATGGGCGAAGAAAGTCTTCCCCGACCTTCCCAAAGGGAAAGCGGTCGAAAAGCTTTGGGAGGCCATTTTGAAAACCTCTCGCGCGGAAGACGGTAACGGCATCGAGAATTGGAAAAAGCACGACGAGGATTTGAAACATCGCTGCGATTTCCTTAATTCGTTACGCCTCAAAGAGCTTCGTTATTCTTCCACTAACGGGACGAACCTCACCGTCGGCCTCATTCCCGGCGTTAAGTTCCTCGGCGGTGGCGAAGAGACGCTCGAGGGCATCTTCTATCAGCCGAACATCCCATCAGAGGAATGCTTCACTTCACCGATGAAGGGCAAAGCGGAAGGAATCGTCTATTCCACCAAGCCGCTCTCCTACGCCGGCACGCTGATCAAAAACTTCTCCGTGCGCTTCCACGAAGGGAAAGCGGTAGAGGTTCACGCCGAAGAAGGGCAAGAGGCCTTGGAATCGATTTTGAAGATGGACGAAGGATCCGCCTATCTAGGCGAATGCGCCCTCGTGCCGTTTGATTCCCCCATCAACAACACGGGCTTGCTCTTCTATAACACGTTGTTTGACGAAAACGCCGCCTGCCACCTCGCCTTAGGCAGAGGCTTCACGAACCTTTATCCCGACTTTGAGAAATACTCGGAAGAAGAGATCTATGGCTTTGGCATTAACAAGTCGATGAGCCACGTCGATTTTATGATCGGATCCCACGATTTGAACATCGTCGGTGTCAAAGAGGATGGCAAAGAAATCCAAATCTTCCGCGACGGAAACTGGGCGTTCTAGTCTGAAAATATTTTCATAACGCGTCAAAGTTTTTCATGAATACGCTTTCAGAAAAGCGAAAAACATTCGATAAAACCTGCATTTTTATGTTTTGAAAAATGTAAGCGATTACTGAAAACGCTTACAAAGTTGCTCTATTTTTTCATCCTCCTATAGTGAAGGTGCCTCAAAAGTGAGGCGTTACGAAAGGAGGTTGGCACATATGTTCAATTCTCAAAATTACGAAGAGAACTATATCGAGCGTGAGAATGATTTCGACAACACCGAAAGCAATTCCTACATCGCCTCCGTCTATGCTCAACTTTCTCTGAGCTATGGCGCGAGCGATCGTGCGATTGCCCCGGTTGCAGAAGCCCAATTCTAATTCGATAATTCTCGGAAGTGGCCCCGTTATGGCGGGGTCATTTTCTTTCGATTCCCTGTAAATCGTCTAAGGGGATTACTGTCTCATTAATAGAAATGACGCGCGCGTAAGGATCGATTTTGGAGATCAACCCCTCTTCCTTATGAATGAAACCGTTCTTCCAATAGAAGACGATCAAGGGCTGGTCGTCGCAGTGGGTGAGGATTTCGTCGATGCGTTCCACTTCGTCGTCAAGGAAAACCCGCTTTTCGACCTGTGCCCGGCGCGCCCTCATCGTGGCGAGATAGGATGATTGTTCCACCAAAGATTTATATGGCGCGTATTTCACCATGCCACGCTCTGCGTTTTTCATGCCCGATGCCCTCCGATTAAGCCATGGCGGTCGATGACCGTCGAATGATCCAACAAAGCGGAGGCGCGCAATACCGCGTTCCTCCCATAAAGCGTGGAAATCCGGTCGATGGCTAAGCGCAGGTTGCGCCTTTCGCTTAATAGACCCTCATCTTCGAGGAGCGATTGTTGGCGGGGGCGTTCATAACTACGGAGCTTGCCAAAGCTCACGACGACGTTACGGACGTATTTTGGCTCGACATAACGATCGAAGATGTCTTTCACCGCGGCAAAGAGAAGGTCGTTATCGTCGGTTGGTATATCCAAGGAGCATTGGTGGTGGAGGCCTCCGCCGCCGGAAACGCTGGAATAACCGAGGAAGAGACTCACGAGCCCGGTCTGTTGATCTGCGTCGCGGAGGCGGATGCATAATTCGTCCACGACCTCTTTGATGACAAGCAATGCGTCCGCGGGCAAATAATCCTTCATCAGGACCTGTCCTTGGCTAAGACTCGTTTCTTTGGGCACATACTTTTCCGTGATGTCCGTTTCGTCGATCCCATTCGCCAGATGATGTAATTGAAGCCCCATGACGCCGAATTCTTTTTCTAGGCGTTCGGGGTTCGATTTTGCCAAGGCTTCCATCGAGCGGACGCCAAGGCGGTGAAGCCTTTTCCCTATCCCGCCGGCGATGCCCCAAACCTTGGTGAGCGGACTGATCTTCCATAGCTTCGTCCTGACGTCTTCCTCGCCCCAATAGGCGCGGTAAGGCGGACGCTTTTTCCCCTCGTTATCCAAGCAGGTTTTCGCGAGGAACATGTTCGGCCCGCTGCCGGCGGTGGCGGTCAAACCATACTTGTCCTTAATATCTTTTTGAATGCGTGAAATCAAGGTATCGGCATCACATCCGTATAGCTTTAGGTATGGCGTTAGTCGCAAAAAGCTCTCATCGATGGAATAGACATGCAAATCCTCTTCCGCGACATAATCCAAGAACAACGAGACGATTTTTGCGGACATTTCCACGTAATAAGACATGCGTGGCGTCGCAAAAATCATGTTTTTCACCTGGGGAAGATCGCCGATGCGACAGACATTTGGGATACCATAACGTTCTTTGAGGTAAGGCGTGGCGGACATGACGATGCTGTTCTTGCTGCGGCTTTTGTCCGCGACCACAAGCGGGGTCGAAAAGATGTCTAAACCCCGCGCCGCGCATTCGCAGGAGGCATAGAAACTCTTCAGGTCGATAACGGCGTAAACTTCCCTTCCCATACTTTCATCGTAGGAGAAAACTCATTCAAAAAAAGTCTTGCCAAAACAACCTCTCAAAGCATGGTCGGGAGGCAAAAAGCTTTTTCTTTCGATGGCCAAAAAAGAACCTCGATTTTCTTATACGCTATCCAAAGGGAACCCCTTGATTTTCTATGGTTGACTTTGCCGTGTGGCTCATTATGATTTTGCCATCGGCAACGAAAGGGAAGAGTAAGTTTGACCCTGGCCTAAGAGAGAGTCCCCCATCGGCTGGAAGGGGATAGGCAAAGACAGACAGAACATGGCCCTGGAGCCGTCTAGGCGATAGGTAGTCTAGGCCGGGAGCGCCCGTCAAAGCGCGAGGGTATATCCATCATTGGCGTACTCAGTAAGGTCTATCGCGGTGACGCGTGGATGAATCAAGGTGGTAACACGGGCTATTGCGTCTCGTCCTTGAATGAACAGGATGGGACGTTTTATTTACCCTCCTGTTGAAAGGAGGGTTATGCCCGAAATCGAAATTCGGAACTTATGTAAGTCCTTTGGCGACAAAACCATTTTGGACCACGTTTCGCTCGAAATCGAAAAAGGGGACGTCTATGGCGTCCTCGGTCTTTCCGGCGCGGGCAAATCCACGTTGGTGCGTTGCATCAACGGCTTGGAGATTCCCGATGGCGGGGAGATTTATTATCGCGGCGAATTGCTTTGCTCGTCCTCAAAACGGATCGAGAAGCAGAAGCGATCCAAGATCGCGATGATCTTCCAGCAGTTCAACTTGTTAGAGCAACGTAACGTTCTCGGTAACGTCTTGCTCGGCCTAGAAATCACGAAATACGGTGATCGAATGCGCCGCAGGGAAAAGGCGATGGAATGCCTTAGGCGCGTGGGACTAGAAGATAAGGCCGACGCGTATCCGGCGAACCTCTCCGGCGGTCAAAAGCAACGCGTCGCCATCGCTAGGGCCCTCGCCCTCGATCCGGAAGTGATCCTCAGCGATGAAGCCACCAGTGCGCTCGACCCCGAAACGACCCAGTCCATCCTCTCCTTGCTTAAGGAGCTAAACAAGGAACTCGGCATCACCATCGTCATGATCTCGCATCAGCTCGGCGTCATCGAATCCATCTGCAATAAGGTCGCGATCCTCGATAACGCTAAGCTAGTCGAGCAAGGCGAACTCTCCGACGTATTCCTCAACCCGAAGACGGAAATCGCCCGTTCGCTCATCTATGCCGACCATGTCCATACGGCATTAAACGAGCATCACTTCATCCGTTTGCTCTTCGATGGGAACTCCGATGAGCCGATCATCGCCAACATCGTGCAGCAATGCTCGTTGCTCGTCTCGATCGTCTACGCGTCGACGAAGGTCATCGACGGCAAAGTCTATGGCCAAACCGTCATCAAGCGTCCAAAGGAAGAGGCGGACCGCGAGAAACTCAAAAAATATTTGCAGCTTCGTCACGTGAAGTTCGAGGAGGTGAAGTCCCTTGGAATGGAATGAATTCTTCTTGGCTCTAGGCGAGACCGTCGGTATGACGGTGATCGCCACGATCCTCGCCTACCTGGTAGGCATGCCACTAGGCATATTGCTCTATATGACGGGCAAGAAGGGGCTAAAGCCCAACCGCGCGCTCAATTTCGTGATCGGCATCCTCGTCAACACGCTGCGCTCGGTGCCTTGTCTCATTCTCATCATCATCCTCATCCCGCTCACCCGTAGCGTATTCGGTAGGGCGACGGGGGCGTGGTACACGATGATCATCCCCTTGTTCTTCGCCTCGTTCGCCTATGTCGCCCGCGTCATTGAGACCTCGCTTAACGAGGTGGACCAGGGCGTCGTGGAAACCGCGCGAAGCATGGGCGCCTCCACGTTCCAAATCGTGTGGAAGGTGCTTCTAAGGGAAGCGCGCCCCTCCCTGGTCCTAGGCCTATCCCTCTCCACCATCTCCATCCTTGGCTATACCGCCTTCGCCTTCGACTTCGGCGCGGGCGGATTGATCGCCAGGGCCTATAGCATCTACAACAACCATCCGATGAATTACCTAAGCCGACCGGACATCTGGGTGATCCTCATCCTCATCGTCATCGTCGTGCAGGTCATTCAGGAACTCGGACTCTACCGGTCCAAACAAATCGACAAAAGGAGAATCGCAAAATGAAAAAACATACCTTATTCCTCTTCGCCGCCTTAGCCCCTCTGACTCTGGTCTCCTGCGGCGAAAACGGCAACACCATCACCTTCGCCGCGAGCGAATTGCCCCACGCGAAGATCTTAAACGAGGCCCTCGCCCCGGTGCTCAAAGAGAAAGGCTTCGACATCAAAGTCACGGTCTTGGATTGGACGCAGCAAAACGCCGCCGTGGCGCGCGGCGAATACGACGCGAACTATTTCCAGCACGAACCTTACCTCAATTCCTATAACGCGGATGCGGGGGAAGGCGGCGCTTTGAAAATGGTCGTGAAAGCCCATTTCGAAAAGCTTTGTCTCTACGCTTCCAACCCTCAGGACAAAACGTTGGACAATGGGGATTCCATCGAAATCGTGAACGATATTTCGAACATCGAACGCGCTTTGCTTTTGTTGAAAGATAATGGGGTTTTGTCGGACATTTCGAAGAATTGCTATGATAAAGATGGCAATTTTGCGGAGTTTGACGTCAACCGTCCCAACGATTTCGTCACCTTCGCGGACGACTATTCCCGATGCACGATCACCTGTATTAAGGAGAGCGCACTAGCCGCGTCTTTAGGCGATTACGATTTTGGCGTCTTGCCCGGCAACACGGCACTAAAAGGCCTAGGGGATGACTATGCCTCCCGTATCGTCTTCGGCGAAAATGTGACCGAGGAAGTCTTGTCGTTAAGGGCCAACGGCGTGGCTGTAAGACCTGCGGATGCGACAAATGAGAAGACGAAAGCCATCGTCGAGGCCTTCGCTGATCAACGCGTCTCTTCCTACATCCAAAAGACCTTTGGCGAGTCTGTCGTTTACCATTACGAAAACCTATTGAAGTAAACCCACCCAATATACTTGTCGCGCGTTTCCCCATTTTGCCTTTTCAAAGGTTGAACGGGGGCGCGCGTTGAGTATAATTATCGAGCCGTGGGGCATTAGCTCAGCTGGGAGAGCGCCTCGTTCGCAACGAGGAGGTCGGCGGTTCGATCCCGCTATGCTCCACCATTTTTATTTTCTCTTGTCGTCGTCCAAAGTCACTTATCCGAAGTTGGACAAAACGACGTATCCATAGACAGCCGTCCGAAAGGGCGGTTTTCTTGTGTCTCGAACTCGCCGACCTCCTCGGTGCGAACAAGGTTAAAAATCCCCGTTTAGTCACAACGGGGATGATTGTTCTTGCCCACGAGAACAGAAACTATCTTTTCTTGTACATGACAAGTTTTGGATCAGAACCTCCCTTGCCATAGGTGCAAATAAGGATGAAGTCCACATTGGCTACGACGCCATAGCAAAACCCCATGTCGGTTTCGGACTCGAGCTGAGTGCCTAGGTACGTTGTTTCATCGTTGAGGAATTTCACCTTCGCCCCGTTAGACAATGGGTATTCCAAGTTTACATATGAGCCTACGAGGGCGCTTAGCTTGGTTACTGGGGGCATACCTTCGATGTGCAGGCCGTTTATTTCTTCGATTAATGTTTTCTTAAAGGCATCGAACTTCCCTTGATCGCTTAGTTCGTCATGGCGTTTCCAATAGTTGAGGTGGGGAAGCTTTTCCTTCATATAAGCGCGAGCCTCTTCCTCGGAAAACCCTTCCTTGGCCATATGGGGAACGCAGACATCGATGAGATCATCCATGTTGTCATAAGTGTAGGTCCCGTCCGCATAGCACCATTTGCAATACTCCTCGTTTAGGGAACCGTCGACGTTCTTGCCGATGATCGAATCATCTAGCGGCATGCCGCAGCACTGGCAATAAAGGGGATGAGGAGAACCAAGCAGCGTATTAATCGAAACGTTGAAGAGCTTAGAGAGCAGCTTCAGTGTCTCCGTTGCGGGAACCGTCTCTCCGTTTTCCCAGCGCGAAACCGCTTGCCTCGTCACGAAAACCTTTTCCGCAAGCTCGTCTTGGGATAGCCCGTTTTTGGTCCTGAGCTCATATAGAATTTGTTTTGTTTCCATCGTTTTTGCCTCCGGCGAAATCATATCAAACAGCCTTTTGTCAGAGTAGCAACGTCCTGTTGCGGTCTCTCTAAAGCGTCGTAATGAGAAAAAGCCGCGTTTGCTGGAATATCAAAATCTCGATAAAACATTATCGTCAGGAGGCAACAATAATGACCATTCTCCCTTCGACTTCCTTGCGAAACAAATACAGCGAAATCTCCGAACGTTGCAAAGCAACCGGAGAGGCAATTTTTCTTACAAAAAATGGCGAGGGCGATCTTGTCGTTATGTCTATAGAGGCGTACGAAAAGAAGGAGGCTCTCCTGGTCTTGAAAGAACGGCTCCTAGACATTGAGTTAGAGCAGAGAAGCGGCGCGAAATACTATAGTTTGGACGAACTCGATTCCGCGTTGAAAAGGATTGTCGGTTAATGGCTGAACTCAAGATTTTGATTACGCAGAGGGCGTTTTCCGACATCTGCGAACACATTCTTTTTGTTCGGAATGTCTCTTTAGAAGCTGCAAAGGAATTATACGAAGAAACTACGGCTTCGCTTCGCTCCTTATCATCGTTTCCGGAAAGAAACCCAGAAATACAAGATTTGAGGATCGCCGGTGCCCGCATCCGAAAAATGTCGATTCACAATGGACACTACGTCGCCTTATATAAAGTCGATGGCGATACGGTTGTCGTCTATGATGCCGTCGATTCGCGAAAGGACAACTCGATTCTAAAATTGTAGGGAACGCTTATTACGAGAGCGGATCCTTTTACGTCATTACGTATGCCCTATCTAGAAAGATGGACCAAATCAAACCGTTGCAAAAAATGCAACTGTTGCCTCGGCGAGTAGGGGCGTTTTTGGTGGTTGAGTTTATTCCGAAACGGTCGAGGTTGGCGCGGCCTTGGCCAAGGCTTCGGCGACATAAGCGGCATCAAAGAATTGTTCGGGCTCGATTTCGATATCGGGCTCGACCCCGCTATCGATGTTGTGGCCGCTATTGTCAGACAAGCAGAAGTAGGAAGAGCGGAAATAGGTGAGGCCGTCGGCGCTGGCGCCGAACATGATCGAGCAACTTCCCCCGCCCGTTTTTTGACCGATTGTCTGATAGCCGATCTCTTTTAAAAGAGAGGGCAGCAAATTCCCACAGGAGAAGGCGCAAGGAGAAGTCAGGACAACGATATTCAAAGCCTTGAATTTATCCGCTTCCTTAACATCGGCATCGTCGAATTTTCCATCGAGGTTTATGTCGATTTTATAAGTCTTACTAGTGCAGGTTTTTTCTGCCACGTTGTTCATGGTGAACGTGGAGCTGGCCTGATTAAGCAGGCCGACGATGGCCGTCAAGGCGAGCGAATTCCCTCCCCCGTTTGTCGAGAGGTCAATCACCACGTTTTTGGCGCCGTCTTCCAGGGCTTGGTAGAGCTTTTCACGGACATGGGCAAAGGAGTCCTCCGTGGGGATTTTGGTCTGATCCAAATCTTTGTAATAGGCATCCCAGCCTAAATAGTCGGCCCTGAAAGAATCAAATCCAATATAAGAAGTTTTGCTCGCCTCGTCGTTATGGTAATAATTCTCGCCGATTTCGCCGAAAGCGGACCTTTTTAGTCGGTTAATCTGCCCTTGCAAAGCCTCTTGGTTAAGCATGGAAACGACCATTTTGCGGCGTAGTTCTGCCGTCGCCTGATTGTCGGTGATGGCTTGATTGAGACGGTCTATCCAAGGGTCGCCACTGTCGAAAGTTTCCCCAAAAAGGTTCAGCAAAGTGTGTCCGCCATCATAAAGTCCAGAGAAGAGGCCAATCATTCCGACTTGGTATTGAATCCGATCAAGGGAGAGCAGCCACCGCTTTAGTTCGGGGTAGAGTTTTTGGATCGTCCCATCAAGGCCCAGGGAAAGGATGTTGTTATCAATAAAGGCCATTTGAGTGGTGAAGCCTCTGAAGTTGTCGATGTCCATGCAAAGAAGGTTATAGGAGAATTGGGCCAAATCTTCTTTTCTCTCGGTATCGGAACGAATCACTTCGTGAAATTGGCTGCCGTAATAATCGTCATCGCGGGTAACTCCCTCGGATAATTCCCCGGTGTAGTCGAATTCATAGAGGTCTTTTTCGTTATAGGCGATGCATAGCATGTCGGACCCGGTTGCGATGTTGGCGATCATGGTAAGTGGCAAATAAGCGTCGCCATTATCGCCATAGGCGGGAATATGGTAGCTCTTTAAATCGATGGTCTTGGGGGCGGGGGTCGTTTGTTTTTCCTCGACGAGTTCCGCATAGACTTTGGTGTTTTCCGAGATGAAATCCGGGTGATGGGAGATGCTTTCCAAGTCTTGCACCGTGAATATGTCCTTGTAGGCGTCAAGTTGGATGGAACCGCCTTTTTTCCATTGGAAGTCGAAATACTGATTTTGCTGCTTGAGCGTCACCTGGGTTTTATAGAATTCCTGAAAAAAGCGTTTGACTCCAATATAGGGGACATTGGGGTTTTCTTCGTAAAACCGAAGATTGATTTGGCGCGAAGGGACCAACCTTCCCGCATCATCCTTCTGGTTTCTTTGATAAAAGTTGACCGTCTTTTCTTCCCATTTGACGTCTTCTAAGGCCGAAGTTTCTCCGCAGCTAGACAAAACGGTGAGTAGCAAAGGAACAATTAAAAACAATTTTTTCATGGTTTGTTACCTCTGGTGTTCATCTTAAATGAAAACGCCCTCCCTATGAAGAAGGCTTTGCTAACGGATCCATCGCTCTTTCATGAGGCAAGGCGAGGGGTGAGGTTTTTCTATCTGCCGCGCACTGCTTGGCAACTAGAGCCTCCTTGCGCATATTCCCGCTTTTTGTGCGCTCACCGCAACCGGTGGTTGCCAAAACATAGGCCACGGTTGCTTGATTTTTACCTTTTCTATGTCACCCTTTGTGACGGAGGAACCACCATGGATAAGAAACAACGGAAAGCCCTGCGCTCGCCCTACGTCCACACACTATTTCAAAACAACAAACTGAACTTTGCCATGACGGTCATCGCATCGTTATTAGAAAGCCTTGGGTATTTGATCGTGTCTTGGGTGCTGAAGGAAATCACGGATACTATCGCGGGGACCGCACAATATGGCCTTGCCGTGGCGGGAATCGTCGCTGCGGTAGCGGTTGTCGTTTTCCTCGTGGGGTGGGCCATCGACCAAGCCTTTTTCCCGAAGTTTCTAAGCGTGGCGATGAAACAATACCGTGCCCATGTATTCGAAAAACTGATGGGAAAAGGAATTCAAAGCTTTTCCAACGAAAACACCGCCTTGTATCTTTCGGCGCTTTCCAATGACGCGAACGTGATCGAGCAAGAGTTTCTGGGGAAGATCTCCGGCGCCGTCCAAGTCACCGTTTTGTTCGTCGGCGCGCTGACGTTAATGGTTGTCTATAGTCCTCTTTTGACCCTTGTCGCCATCGGTTTGTCGTTGCTCCCGATTCTGGTGTCCATCCTATTTGGAAATAAGGCCGCCGTCGAAGAGAAGCGCGTTTCCGATCAAAAAGAGAGTTACACCGCCACTCTAAAGGACGTCCTTTCTGGTTTTGCGGTCATCAAGAGCTTCAAGGCGGAGCGAGATATTATCCGTTTGCATCAAAGCGCCAACGGAAAAGTCGCCGAAGCGACCAGGCGACGCACCAAGGTCAACATCCATATCGCCTATTCTTCGGGAATCGCCGGAGGGATATTGCAGATCGGCGTATTCGTTATCGCCTGCGTGTTCGCTTTGAATGGCATTGGCGAGGTAACCGCCGGCACCGCCATCGTATTTGTCCAATTGCTCAATTACGTCTTGGCGCCGATCCAAACCCTCCCACCTTTCTACGCGGGCATGAAGTCTTCCTTCTCGCTTATGGAAAAGCTTGCCTTAGAACTAAACAGGAACGTCGATGACACCGGCGAAAGCATCGTCCCTGAGTTAAATAAAGGCATCTCCATTCGGAATCTTTCTTTCGCCTACGACGAGAACAAACCGGTGCTTCATGGCGTCGATTTGGATTTGGCCGCGGGCGGTTGCTATGCTCTTGTCGGAGGCTCTGGCAGTGGTAAATCGACCTTATTGAATCTTTTGATGGCGTCCTCTCGTAACTATGAAGGGGAGATTAAATATGATGACCATGAGTTAAAAAACGTCTCTTCCCGTTCCTTATATGACCTCGTCTCCATCATCCAGCAGAACGTCTTCGTCTTCAATAGCACCATCAAGGACAACATCACCATGTTCTCTCCCTTCCCGGAAGAAGAGCTCGCCCGCGCCATCACGATGTCCGGATTAGGAAACCTCGTCAAAGAAAAAGGCGCCGACTATCTTTGCGGCGAAAACGGGTCGGGGCTTTCCGGCGGTGAGCGTCAACGCATTTCCATCGCCCGCGCACTCTTAAGGAAGACGCCGATTCTCTTCGTGGACGAAGCCACGTCTTCGCTGGACGCTCAAACGAGTTTCGAGGTTTTGGACGCTATAACGAACTTGCGTGACCATACTCGCGTCATCGTGACCCATGACTTAGACGAAAACATCTTACGTCGCTGCACGGGTCTCTTCGTTTTACGGAACGGCACGATCATCGAGAGGGGAAACTTCGAATCCTTAATGAAACAAAAAGGTTATTTCTATTCACTCTTTACCGTATCGCAGACGGAATAAAACAAGCGGCGTCCCACTTATTTATTGGCTTTTGCTTTGGCGAATTGCTTTGGAAGCACTTTCGGGGAAACGATGGCAAAATTTTTCCTACCTGCGTGAAAAATATGTATCATTTCTCCACGGAGGAACCCAAATGAAATCCAAATTATTTATCCTAAGCCTTACTTTATTGGCCTCTCTTGCCTCTTGCGGGCAAAACGGAAGCTCTTCCAGCGAACCCGAGAAAAAGATGCTCGCTTCCTGGAACGAAACCAGCGCCTCAAGCCCCGTTGCCGTCTTAAAGCAATTCGTCAGGAATGCCACGGACGAGAAATCGGACAAATTCATCCCCGTCTCCAAACGCGTCGCCGTCTTCGATATGGACGGCACCTTGTACGGCGAGCTATTCCCGACCTACTTGGAATACCTCATGTTCATCCATCGCGCGAAATACGATGAGACGTACCACGCCGATAGCGAAACCCTCGCCTTAGCCAACGAACTGGAATCCCTCGCCGATAGCCATACCTATCCTTCCGGAACCGATATGCGCCACGCCCTCGCCGCCGCCAAAGCCTATGCGGGCATGACCCTTAAGGAATTCAATGACTATTGCGTCTCCTTCTTCAAGAAAACCCCCGATGGCTTTGAAAACATGACCTATGGCACCGCCTTCTACCAGCCGATGGCGGAAGTGGTGGATTACCTGCACGTCAATGACTTCCAAGTCTACGTCGTCTCGGGCTCGGACCGTTTCATCTGCCGCGCCTTATGCTGCGACTATCTCCATATCCCCGAAAACCACATCATCGGCATGGACGTGCGCCTCGCCGCCACGGGCCAAGGCGATAACGAAGGGGTCAACTACACGTTGAAGGACACCGACAAGATCGTCCGCACCGAAGACCTCCTCATCAAAAACCTTAAGTTCAACAAGGTCGCTCAAATCATCCAAGAGATCGGCATCCAGCCTGTGCTAAGCTTCGGCAATTCCGGCGGCGATACCGCGATGCACGTCTACACCAAGACCAACAATCCATATCCCGCGGAGGCTTTCATGCTCGTCGCCGATGACGACGTCCGCGACTATGGCGTGCCCGAAAAGGCTGCAAAACTCGCTGCGGATTGGCAGGAAAAAGGCTTCCAAGTCGTCTCGATGAAGAACGAATTCAAGACGATTTACTCCCCGGAAGTTCGCCGCACCTCCCGCACGAAATAGAATCCTCTCATAGGGGCTGTCGAAAACCTATTGGTTGATTGACAGCCCTTTTTATATTTTTAACCCCATTAACGCCTTACTTGATATGGCGAAAATGAAATCAAGAGTTAATAATAATTAACAATTAGGGTTTGCATTTCACTATGGGCAAAAAATATATCGGAAAACAAATGGCGGAATCCTCACGGTTCATTCGGTTTTTGGAGACGCTTGGGCCGGAGGATAGAAAGGAAGTCGCGGACCGAATCGACGTCTACGTCAAGGAGAACGAAATCTACTGCGACAAAGGCAATTATCAACACCTTTGCAACATTTTCACCTCCATGGCCTTGTACCACACATTGCTCGGGCGTTCCTATGCGCCGGAAGAAGCGGAAAACGTCGTCTTTGAGACGATGTACCGTTACATGGGCGACCAAAGGGCCAAGTTTCAAA
Organism: Erysipelotrichaceae bacterium; assembly: GCA_015058945.1. Lineage (GTDB taxonomy): Bacteria > Bacillota_I > Bacilli_A > RFN20 > CAG-826 > Alloenteromonas. The sequence continues at coordinate 32,694 of SVBF01000012.1, forward strand.
AGCTATCCAAGAAGGGGTTGTTTTGGTCCCTCATCAAAAAAATCGTCCCCCTTGGATTTAAGATGGGGAGCGGCTATGGCTGGAAGTATACCTGGCATAAAAAAGGGGAACCGAAGAACATCTTTCGGTTTGAGTGTAACAGCTGCATCTACCAACAGCTGTTCAAGAAATACGGACTGGAAAGGTTCGGCCCCAAGTTCTGCCATAACGACATCATCGTCTATGGCGAGCTAGCCCGTACCGACTTCATCCGTACCGGCACGCTTTGCCGCGGCGCGGACAAATGCGACTTCAAATTCGTCCGGTACAAAAAGGACGAGGCGTTCACGCGAAGCGAAAGCGTCTGATTGCACCCTAATGGAATTGCCTCTTGCGGGGGGATGAAAGGATATCTATGAAACCGAATTACGAGAACTGGATGCCCAAATGGATGGTGGTCGGATTATTTGCCGCCACCGGCGTGTTACTTGCCGGCGCGGTGGCGTTTTTGATCCCCACGATATTGGTATCGCCCTTCTATGCGATCGGCTTAGCGGCATGCACTTTGGGGTGCGGGCTCTGCCTATGGCTCTCGATCTTATTCGAAAAAATGAGGATCGCCTTTGATTACGACGGTGATCTCCACATCATGAAAAACGTCGCCGAAGGCACGGTCCGATACGTCAAGCTGACCAAGGGACAAAAAGGCTTGGATGTCGGCTGCGGCAGCGGGGCGCTTACGATCGCGTTGGCCAAGCTTTATCCCGAAGCCGAAGTCGTCGGCGTCGATCGATGGGGTAAGGAATACGCCTCCTTCAGCAAAACCCTTTGCGAGAACAACGCCAAAGCCGAAGGCGTGAGCAATGTGAACTTCATGCAAGGCAATGCCTTGTCCCTCCCTTTTCCGGACGAAGCCTTTGACGCGATCGTCTCAAATTACGTCTACCACAACATCCCGTCCAGGGACCGGCAGTCGATCTTGCTCGAAACGTTGAGAACCTTAAAGAAAGGCGGGAGTTTCGCGATCCATGACATCTTTTCTAAGGGTAAATATGGCGATATCGAATCCTTTGTAGAAAAACTGAAGGGGATGGGTTATCGGGAAGTCGAACTCATCGACACCACCGACGGCCTGTTCTTCAGCGACAAGAAAGAAGCGAAAAGCGTCGCGCTTCAAGCCTCGAGATTATTGAGGGGAATCAAATAAAGGCCCAAAGGCGATAGGGCGGACCAGGCAACCCGATTGAGAATGATCAAACCGCGATGTTGGGATTTTAGCGCGACGGATTTCAACCCTATGCCCGAATCTTGAGATCGTCTCTGCTCATAAGGCAGCAACCACCTTCACATCAGCATCTCCCATTTTCAAAACTCATCGCTCAAATGCGGGGACATGGAAAAGACCCGCTTTTTGATGCCCTGATTCTGTTTGGCGAAAAATGAGGTCTTTGGGAAAAGTGTTGTTGCGCTTTTGTGGCGTCGAGAAGAGTAGGCTAACGCAGTTAGGATGGACAGACCTATGAAAAAGATCAAAACCGCAGTCATCGCATTACTAAGCACCCTGGCTTTAGCCGCCTGTGGAACAGGTGAGCAAGGCCCCCAAGGCATCCCTGGTCCCGCCGGCTCACAAGGCCCCGTCGGCCCGCAAGGCGAACAAGGAACCCAAGGGACTCAAGGCACCCAAGGCGAACAGGGTCCTCAAGGCACTCAAGGAACCCAAGGCACCCAGGGTGAACAAGGCCCACAAGGCGAACAAGGATCCCAGGGCCCGCAGGGAGAACCTGGCCCCCAAGGCCCGCAAGGCGAACAAGGTTCACAAGGTCCTCAGGGTGAAAAGGGTGACAAGGGAGATAAGGGCGACAAAGGCGACAAAGGTGACCAGGGTGAACCCGGTGCCGATGGCGCTGATGGCGAAGACGGCGCTCAAGGTGAAAAAGGCGATAAAGGCGATACCGGTCCTCAAGGCCCCCAAGGCGAAACTGGGCCTCAGGGCGAACAAGGCGCCGACGGCACTTCGGTGCTTACGGGCACAGGTGCACCTTCGAATGATCTCGGAAATGTAGGGGATACCTATATCAATACCGCTAACTGGGATTTTTACGTCAAAGGAGAAAACGGTTGGGGCGACCCCGTCGGCAACATCAAAGGCGCCCAAGGAGAACAGGGTGAAACTGGTCCTCAGGGCCCGCAAGGCGAACAAGGCCAACAGGGCGCTCAAGGCTCGCAGGGCGAGCAAGGATCCCAAGGCGCCCAAGGTGAAAAGGGCGACAAGGGTGATGCCGGTGCTCAAGGTCCCCAAGGCGCTCAAGGCGAAACCGGACCGCAAGGCCCCCAAGGCGAAAAAGGTGCCGACGGTACTTCGATGCGCACCGGATCCGGCGCACCATCAGACGAGCTTGGTAATGTGGGTGACTCCTACATCGATATCTCCAACTGGAATATCTATGTCAAAGGAGAAAATGGTTGGGGCGACCCCGTCGGCAACATCAAGGGTGCGGACGGCGCTCAGGGCGAAGCCGGACCTCAAGGCCCCCAAGGCGAGCAAGGATCCCAAGGCGCCCAAGGTGAAAAGGGCGAGCAAGGCGAACCGGGCAAATCTATGATCGGCTTCTTTGTTGAGACGATCTCCCAACTGGAAGCGGCCTCTAAAGTCGAGAACGCCTACATCATCATGATGGATACCATCGTGGTCGATCGAGACTTCACGTTAGATATTTCCGACAAAGAGATCAACGGTAGGTTCCGCGTCGAAGAAGGCCACACCTTCTCTATCGTTGGCGATGGCACGTTATTCGCGGATGACACCTCGCCTTTGATCGATAACAAAGGCACCTTATCCATCGGTGAACTCGGAGAAGATGGACCAACGTTAAAGATGGTCTCAAAAGACGACTCCAAGTCACTAGGCTACAACTCGTCGTTGATCACATCGGGCAACGAAACAGGTTTCACGCCGAATACCTACACCGCGGAATTCAGTTTATTCTCGGGATCGCTTTTAGGCGGTAAAAACAGCGTTGAAAACAAAGCCGACAGCGAAGCGTATATCAAAGGTGGCGAGCTGAAGCATACCGCGAACACGAGCGGTACCGCGGCGCTACTTAACCTTGGCGATGCCCTTATTAGCGGTGGCGAAGTCTTAAGTTCAAACCACACCGGCCTTAAATGCGGCGATTACACGGTTGATACCGTGTCCTACGGAGGCTCGGCGGTTGTGAAAGGCGGCTTTATCAAAGGCAGCAGCGCGACGACGAACCTTTCTGCCGACGACCATTCAGCAATATCCCTACAAGGCGGAACCTATGGTTACACCGATACCGCTTATATCGGTAAATATGTGGCCGACGGTTACACCTTATCCAAAGGCGCGAACTTCGTTGAAGCCAGACATCCGACATCCGAAGACTACCTTTTGTATTACGCGAAGAGCAACGTGATAAATCACCCCGGCACCTATTCGGTCGCATACTCTGACGAGACGGAAAGAAACAATGCCGTTAACTATTATTTGAATGAGCAGCCCTTTGGCGGCGATATGCAAGGCGTGTTCTGCTGCTTGCAAAATGGCCAAACGGTCAAACTGGCCCATGGCGAAAGCAGTATCGCGATCAATGAAGCTGTGCTTAATGGCAAATCCTTCATCATCGACTTAAACGGGCAAACGGTTGGAGATCATGAATATTCTTCCGCCCTTGCTTATTCCGCCCCGCTTAACCTTTCCGCTGCTGACGCAACCGTAACGATCATCGGCAACGGACAAGTCCTTAATAACACCATCGAAGGCGAGAGCGAACCGGGCACCTTCATCAACGTCGCTGCGAATGTGACGTTAAATGTCGAAGGCGGAAGCTATGCCCAAGACCCATCCACTTATGTCAACCCGTTGACGCATCATGTCGACTTCAACAATGACACCCAACTTTATGACGTTCTTGCCGGCGGCATGGAATCGATCTCGTTCAACCAAGATTCGTACGCCCTTGTGTTGAACGGAGAAGACGTTTCTTTCACCGTCATCGACAACAGAAGCATCCTCAGAGAAGCGACGGTCACATCCGGCGATGAAAGCGTCGTCACGATCGTGGATGGTAAATTACATGCCGTCGCCCTTGGAGAAGCGACGATTACCGCGTCGTTTGATTTCGCGGGTGAGCATTTTGAGGCCCAAGCTGGCGTTATCGTCAAAGAACCTCTTCGATCGTTAAGCATCGAAGGCGACGAAGAGCGCACGGCATATAAAAACAACCAAATCCAATTGGTGCCCGTCCTTAGCCCGGATGAAAAATATGTCCTTGACCCCACGCTGACTTGGACATCATCCAATACCGGTTTTGCCACCGTCGATTCCGAAGGGAAAGTCACGATCAAAGGCGATAATGGCAGCGTGACCATCACTGTAACCAACGAAGCCACGGGATTATCCGACTCGGTCACGTTTAATGTTCCTAGACATGGAACCGTCGCCGAAGATCCGCTAACTTTTTCTGAAGCCATCGCCAAATACAATGCGAAGGATTTCAGCAACTACTACATTAATGGCGTGGCGTCTGATGTTAATGTGTATAAATCAGGGGATCTTACTTGTGTGTCCTTAAGTTTGACACAAGGATCAACAACCTTGGCAGTACATATGTTTTCATTCCTTGCATACGAACATCCAGACCTAGAAGCATTGGCTTATCAAATGAAAAACGGAGACACTGTCGTTCTTTTAACCAGTGTGGCGAGATATGGTGCAAATTACAGTCTTGATAACACGGAAGGGATAATCTCAGTCACCGAACCGGCTTAAAGTTCATAAATCAAGCGTTGCAGCGCGTTAGGCAATCCTGAGGGATCCTTGAGTGATAACCACCCTGACGCAGCGCAAAGACAAACACGCCCTCCAAGCAAACATGCAAGGAGGGCTTTGTTTATGAGGAATTTGACACGCAGACCTAATTTGGAATGGCTGCGGTCAACGTCTCCTTGATGGAAGCACCCCGGACTATGACAAATAACTGGTTGGGGCAAAAAAGCGCCCGACGTTGGTCGAGCGCCTAACGACTTGAATGTGGGTTAGTTTTGGGAATACAACCCAGCGAGCATGCCCATGTAGTGCGTACCCGCAGCGGCTTTGATGTAGACGTTCATGAAGTCGCCAGAGGCAAGCTTCGCCGCAAGCGTGGTTTCATCGGCGGCATCCAATTCCGCGACGGTATAGGCCTTGTTTTCGTCTTTGGTGTAACCCTTGCTGGAGTCGGTGGGGTCGTTCCAGGTGACGGGGTTATACATCGGATTGTTGCCGATGGAGTTGTGGGCGACCAAGTAGTTCACGTTATAGGCGTATCCCGCATAGGTCGCGTCATGCTTATAAGGCGCAAAGCCGTGGGAGGTGAGCGAAACGCCGTTATCATAGGCGGGGAAGGTGGCGCCGTGTCCACCGGCGGAAGATTCAAAGAACATCGCCTGGGAGACGCTGGCGGCCTCGAGGCCGGTAAAGAGGTCGCGATAGTTCGCCCATAACGCAGTGCTATCCCTAAAGGCGGTCATATCCAAGTTGCCGTTGCGCAGAGTATTGTCACTGTTGTTGATGGTCATTCCGCCTTCGAGGGCACGTCCACGGACGGTGTCGTCGCCGGAAGTGCGGTTGCCGACGGAGTTGTTCATCGGAGAAGTGCCATTCATGCTTAGGGCAATGCAGTTGACATAGGGGACATTATCGATGACCTTGACCGGGACTTTGTGTTCGCCTTTGGCAGCCGCGTTTTGCGCGAGCCAGCCTTCACCGGTCGCGGCTTGCGTCAGCATGGCGAAGATCGCTGCCGCGCCATGGTGATAGAACCAAGGTTCAGTGCCTTTGACAAGGTTTTCAAAGAAGCAGTTTTCGGTCTTCACGTCGGCGACGAATTTCGGTTGTTCCACGTCGTTTCGATACGCATAGCAGGCGTGGTGCTCGTCCAATAAGGCGATCGCGCCGCCAGCGCCGGTCATGTAGGAGTTGCTGATGTGGTTGTCTTCCGTGCCGTAGATATAGATCATCGAGTTATTCGAATCGAAGCTCTTGCAACGGTCGATGTTCATGGTTGTCTGCTCGTTTTGGTCCGTGGTGTGGGCTTGTGACATGAAGGTCATGAACGTGTTGTAGGAGATGATGTTTTGGAAATTGGCTTCCGTCGCCTGAATCTTGAAGGACATCAAACCACCCATTTCATCATCGTTGTTGCTGCGGCCACCATTGCCGATGAGGGTGAGGTTACGCATGTCGCAGACGCCGCCGTTGCTTTGGAGGACGTGATCGGTGTTGAAGCCGAACATGACGCCATGGCTACCGTCCTCGCCTTGATAATCCTGGAGACGATGCTCGCCATCTCCGGTGCCGTAATTGGTGATGGCGCTGCTATTGCCCGTGCCGAAGAAATAAACCTTCGAGACTTCACGGGAATCAATGACATGGTAGTTACCTTCGATGGCGAGCTCGTCGTTTTCTAGCGTGGAGCGGCCATAGCAGGTGAGGTCGTCGATCATCGAGTTGGCGAGGAGTTCGGCGCCCTCGGCAACGGTGATTTGTTCGACGCCACTGCGAGCGTTTTTCGCCGCAAGCCACGCCATGAAGTCGTCGTTGTGGTTCTTGATGTATTCGTCGACGACCGCCTCAGTGTAGAAGTAGGAGGTGGGGAGGTCATCGTCGGTGATGATGATATCGTCCTGGATGAGGATGCGGCTAGGCGAATAGTTTTCCGCTAGGCCCATCGATGCGCGAAGCGCGGTCCAAGGATCGGCGTTGGACTCGTCGGAGTGGCGGATATTGCGGTTATCGAAGAGACAGAGCTCCGCGGCTTTATAGACGTTATAGCCGTCGACCGCCTCGAACTCGAATTGGACCGGGTTGGCACTGACGCCGGCACCATACTTGCTCTTGTCGCCGCTGATGGTGAAGCGGAACGTGTTGCCAACGGCGGCCTCTTTCAACTGCAACTTGCCATTGCCAAAGGTAAGGTAGTTGCCGATGTCCGTGCTCGCCACCGCTTCGTATCCGGTGCCGACTTTCTTTTCCAGGCTATAGACGATGCGAGGGTTCTTCGTGGGGTTTTCGTCCATCGTCTCGTCGTCGTACGTCGTGCCGACGAGCTCGATATTGAAGGGGTTGTCGTCGCCGATTTTGAGCACGTCGACGCCGCCACTCTTGTTTTTGTAATAGGTGTTGCGATCGGAGTCTTCGCCGGAAGTGATATTCCCAACCTCATCGAGCTTTTGGAGCCTGGTGTTGCGCTCGACGAGGAAATCGGCGACCAATCCGGTGAGTTCGATGTCGTCGAGGACGTCATTGCTGACGGTGACGGAGATATAGGCCGAGGCGCCGCCGTCTTTAGAAGAGCAAACGATGGTGCAGGTGCCTTTCTTGTTGAGGGCGGTGATGCGGCCTTGGTCGCTGACGGAAGCGATGGAAGGATCGGTGCTGCTCCAAATGACGGAGGAATCATCCGCGTTATCGGGGGTGACGACGGCTTGGATATCGACGTATTCGCCCGAGGTGAGGTTGAGCTTGTCGACCTGGACGTTGTCCTTATCCAATAAGGTGATGCTTTGGACGCGGACGAGTTCGCGGACGGAAAGATCCACGGTGGCCTTCACATCGGGGTAGGCGACGGAAGAGGCGGTGACGGTCGCATTGCCTGGGCCGACGGCGATCACCAAACCGGTGAGCGAATCGACGCGGACGACGTTGGTGTCGGAAGAGGAGAACTGGACGTCTCTATTGGTCGCGTTTTCTGGCAAGGCCGTGGCGGTTAGCTGCAATTCGTCACCGAGGATCATCGAACGCTTTTTCTCCTCGACTTCCATGGTCACGGAAGTGACGGGGACTACCGCGGTGCCGACGGTGATGGGGAGGACCGCGTAGGCGGAGCCGCCGTCATTGGAACGGACGAACAAAGTCGCCGTGCCTTCGGCGGTGGCGGTGATGGTCGCGCCTTCTTCGGTCACCTCAAGGGTGACGGGCTGAACCTCATCTTTGCCTTTGGGGGCCAACGACCAGGACAAGTAGGGGTTATCCGCATCTACGGGGAGGATTGAGGCGGTGACGTTCTCCTTCTGGCCGACGACGAGGTTTAGGCTCGTCGCGGACAAAGCGATGGACTCGATGAGTTTGGTTTCCTTGACGTTGAGGACGAGGGTCGCGAACTTCAAGGGGTTATCGAGCGATTGAGCGGTGATGGTGCAAACGCCTTCTTTTAAGGTGCGCACGACGCCGTTTTGGGAGACGGTCGCGACGGTGTTGTCGCTGGAAGCCCAGGACAAGGCCTTGTTTTCGGCTTCCGCGGGCAAGACGGTGGGGTTCAACTCGATGATCTCGCCGACTTTCGCGTCGCGGGAGGTCGTGGCAAAAGCGACGGAGCTCACGTGGATGGCTTCGGGGACGGAAGAGGAGGCGGGGACTTCCTGCGAACTCGGCTCGGAACTAGTCGTAGGAGCTTCCGAGCTGGTTTGGGATGGCTGTTCGGAACTTGGCTGCTCCGAGCTGGTCTGCGCGGGCTGTTCCGCAGAGGACGTGGCCTCGGGGGTAGATGGTTGGGTCGACGAGGCGACGGGGTTCACCTGTACGTTGCAAGCGGCAAGCCCAGCGAGCAATAAGGCGGACAAGGGGGCAAATAGAGTTTTCTTCATTAGGTTCTCCTTCCTATTTATTATCAAGATTGTTTGTAACCGCGGACCATGAAGCGGACGCGGCAGCTCACCTGGGAATTGTCGGTGGGCAGGATGGTGACGATGAAGGTGTTGAGGTTTTCGGTGCGCTGCTTGAACTCGAGCACGCCGAGTTCGTTGATCGAGACGGTATCGACCTGGGAACCCGCGGAATCGGTGAGGGAGTAACGGAGGTTCTTCTTGGTCGCGTTATCCGGCAAGGCGTAGGCCCCGAGGTCAAAGTGCATCGGACCGTATTTCCACGAGGGGGAATCGCACACGGTGTTGAAGTCGCGGATCTGGACGACGTAATCGAAGCGCAACTTGTCGGTGAGGTTCCAAATGATGGTGTCGGTCTTTCCCGTTTCGGGGTCTATGTCTTCGTCGTTCGGCCTTGTGTATAGAGTATAGACACTTTGGGCGATGCTGGACCCTTCCGGGTAGGAAAGATGTTCCCCTTTGCCCAAATTCTCCGCCTCCTTAAGGACGATCTGGGTCACGAGTATCGTTTCATTGGCGATTTCCGCCTGGGCGCCGAGGAAGGCAACGAAGATGATCGCGACGAAATAGACGATGCCCACGAAGATGAAGGTGATCTTTTTCATCGGTCTCCCCTCCCTTCATAGGTGGACGTTCCATAGGCGCGCACCTTTTGGACAAATAGGACGAGGCGCGCGAGGAAGAACAAGGCGCAGGCGACGAGCAGGTGCCCATAGGCGTAGATGGGCGATTGGCTGGTAAAGAGGAAGAGCAGCCCGGTGAAGGCGGCGGAGAGGATGAAGGCGAGTACCGCCGATTTTGCCTCATTGGGATTGATGGTGGCGGAACCGACCTCGCTATAAAGGTTGACCTGAGGGTTCATGTAGTCCATCTCCGCCGACCAGAGCAAATGGCCGAGGAAGAGGAAATAGACCCCAAAGAAGAGCAAGTCCATGCGGACGTATTCCATGGAACAATGGTTGGCGTAGACGACGATGGCGCCGATGACGGAGAGCGTCATGAGGGCAAAGCGCAGGAAGAGTTTGCTCCCTAAGGCGAAGCCGAAGGAGGTGGGGTTGGCGCGCAATAGGTACGCCGTCTTCCCTTCGCGGGAGAAGATGGAGGCCAACGACACATTCGTCGCGAGCAGGATCAACGTGATGACCAAGGCGTTGAACAAGATGGTGTAACGCTGGCCGGCGAAAGACTTCTTCATCGCCTCGAAGATGACATTGAGGATGAGGGTCGCGACGCTTGGGGTGACGAGCAATAAATAGTTCCCGATCAAGGCGTCGCCCGAGCGCGTGTCGTTGACGATTTCGCGCCACAAAAAGGAAACAAAGCCGGGTTTTACGCGGTTTTTCTTGCCGGTGTGGGCCAAACAATAGCAACGGATCTTTTTGGATTCGCGCTCGATCGCGGTCAGCCTAAAGGAACCATATTCCTCACGGAAGCCGAAGAAGGGGCCCTCGGGGAGAGTGTCCGTTAAGGTAAAGGCTTCGCCGTGGCAAAGCTCGTTTAGGGCGGCGCAGATCGCTTTGGGGTCTTGGTGATTGAGGTGCATCGTCTCGATGGTCTCGGCGAGGCTGCATAGCCTTACAAAACCATAGGCGTTCGCCTCTTTGGCGGTGATGTAGCTATGCGGCAATGAATCGAGTTCGTTAAGGGGGCGATGGAATTCGTGACGGATGTTGGGCTTATCGAATTCGAACGATTTGCTCGCCATGCGGAAATAAAGCGGCTTGGTGATGAAATAGGCCAAGACGAATAAGGCGGCCACGATGCCGATGACGCTTAAGGAGATATAGGCGGTGGAGGAGGTGAAGACCGTCATCAAGGCGGGGTTATCCGCGCCGGTGCCGGTATAGCCGACGGCGAGGTGGCTTAGGAAGATCAGCGGATAGAGGGCATGCTGGAAGGAACGGCAGAACTCGTTGATGGCCGGGAAATAGACCGTCGACCATTTCGCCGCGATCTGCAAGTCGGCGGGGACGTTCCCCGTGATGACGAATAAGAACACCGTCGCCGCGATGAGGACGGCAAGGATCAACAAGGAACGGATCAAGGGTTTTTTCTTGATGAGCGTCTTCACGTAGAGGAAGGGAATGGAGAGGACCGAGGATAGCGCGACGGGGATCAAGGACAGAATCAAGATGACGAACAAGGTCCACGGATAGAAGACGATGGGCATGCCGCTTGCGATGCCAAAGGAGAGGAGCCAGGGCAATAAGCTGAAAGCGCTGCGGACGAGCTCGCCCACATAGAAGACGATGAGCTTGGAGAAATAGACGTGGTTACTCGGGACGGGGTAGGTCAAAAGCACTGGGTTATCCGCGGAGAAATAAAGCGAATCGGTGGTCATGTTGAGACAGGCGAAGAAATTGAGCAGCAACAACGTGAAGAAGACGACGTTCCACATCGGCATGGGCAGATAGCCGCCAGAGCCGAGGACGCCAATCATCGCGAGAAGCTTCAGCACGATGACGAAGACAGCCGTCAAGGCGACGACGCCAAGGACGGCGAAAAGCAGTTTCGTCAGCGCGCCCTTCTTATCCGCCTTGAAGGAAAAGGACAGGCTCTCTTTGAGCTGCATGGCGACGAGGGTCTTCATGCCGCCGAAGAAGTTTTTGATCGCGCCTTTATTTGTCACCGACGTCCTCCCCAATCAACGACATATAGAATTTTTCGAGGCCTTCCGGATGGTTCTTCTGAACCTCTTCCATGGACCCTTCGTAAACGATCTTGCCCTGACGGATGACGGCGATGCGGGTGCAGAGGCGCTCCACCACGTCGATGATGTGCGACGAGAAGAAGACGACGTTGCCCGCCTTGGCGTGGGCGACCATGGTCTGTTTGACCTGGAAGATGGACTGGGGGTCCAAACCGGTCAATGGTTCGTCGAGGATCCAGATCTTCGGGTCGTGGACCAAGGCGGCGATGATGGCCATCTTCTGCTTCATGCCATGGCTATAGGTCTGCATCTTGGCGTCGAAGGCACCGGTAAGCTCGAAAAGTTCGACGTAATGGGCGATGCGCTTATCGCGGTCTTCTTTGCTCACGTGGTACAAATCGGCGACGTAATTGATGTATTCGCGACCCGTGAGTTTCTCATATAGGGCGTAATGGTCGGGGACGTAGCCGATGCGCATCTTCGCCTCGACGGGTTGTTCGGTGATGTCATAGCCGCAGATGGAGATGCTGCCGCTAGTTACGGGCTGGATGCCGATCGCGGTCTTGATGCAGGTGGATTTGCCGGCGCCGTTGGGGCCGAGGAAGCCGAAGATCTCCCCACCTTTGACGGAGAGATTCACGTCGTCTGCGGATAGTTTTGCGGAGGAGAGGTAGCGCTTGCTGAAATGGACGAAGTCGATGCGTGGTTCTGTGGTTTGTGGTTCCTTTGCGAGGTCTTTCATCTTTTGTTGCTCCTTCCAAGTCAAGTGATGTGCCCGGGCGATTTTGTAACGGGCGTGGGTGTCCAAATGGGCGTCTTCGATGCGGAAGAATAAGGAATAGACGAACCACATCAAGAAGGCGATGAGGACATAGCCGACGAAGAATAGGCTCTGATATAGGGGATAGAAGGTGATGATGTTGCCGCCGGCTTCGAACTGCAACTTGATGTTGAGCATCTTCTTCGCATCGTTGCCGAGGATACCCAAGATGTAGTCGTTGTTGAGGAAGAGGTAGTCGGTGCCGGTACCCGGGACGTTCGGGTTATATCCGGGGACGAGTGGGGATAAGAAGCCATTCGCCACCATCATCGCGACGAAGTAGAGCGAGAAGAAGAGCAAAGAGTAGCCCATCTCCTTCATCTTCGGACGCGGGAAGATGCCTAGCGTCACGGCGATTAAGGGCATGAATAACGCGGCCCAGTGGTTGTACCAGAAGAGCAACACGTCGGGGTCGAGGAAGTTCTGGATGTCGCCGTTATTGGGCCAGAGCATGGCCATCAAGGCGCCGTAGACGTTGATAAAGTAGGTGAAATAGAAGAGCCTCTTCCACTTGAAACCGAGGCATAACGGCACGACGAATAATGCCGTGTGGCAGAGGTGGATGGGCAGACGGGTGACGATGATTTGGTAATTGGAACTCGGTGGGAAGATACCCTCAAAGCCATAACGGCCAAAGAAGGCTGAGATCGCCCCAAAGCTCACGACGAGCAGCATGGCGCGCCGCGCGTTTTCCTCGTCGTTGCGGAGGAGGAAATACAAAAAGACGTAATAGACGATCCCGACGTAGATATAGAGGCGGTGGATGAAGGAGAAGTCGACGGCGCGCCAGGAGTTTTGGACTTGACCGAGGATTTGGAAGTCGGTGGGGATGAGGATGCCTCCGCTTGCGATAGGCAAAAACGCTAGCGTCGCCATAAGGAAATAGCCAAGGCCAAAGAGGACGTCGCGGCGGGATGGCTTGTAGGATTCACGCCACTGATCCACGGCCAAGAAAAGGCTTAGACCAAAGGACACGCCAAGGGTAAGGCTCAACAAAATGGATTTATAGCCCAAGCCCAGTTCACCGAGGAAACCGTAATGGAGATTCGGGCACGTCAAGGCGATCAACGCCAAGTTCGGCAAGGCAATGCACCCGTTGATGAATTTTCCGCGCCTTGAGGGAAGAAGCGATTGGAAAAGCGCCAGGGCGACGCTAGGCAGGAACAACAAGATGGAGAAATAGGCGAAGAAGTTCCCGGCCTTGTTTTCCCCATAGGGTACGCCGACGAGCAACAAGTTTCCGACGTTTGGGTCCATTTGCCCCGCGCGGAGGAAAGTGGTGGTCATCGCGATGGGGCAAAAGAAAAGCAGCGCGAAGAAGAGGGCGAGGCATGTTCCCCCGGCGCAGCGGGCGTAGATCCGTTTAAAGCGTTCGACCCATGGTTTGTCCTTAAAGGCAAAGCGCATCAAAAAGAACGGAGCGAACGCGAGTAGCCCTCCGCCAAGAGTGATCAAATAAATCGAAACTTCCTTAATGTGGGAAACCCCCAGACGTCCCTAATTATATGCAGGGCGCGCGAAAAAACATTCAGATGCCATGATTTTTTACGAGACGAAAGGCCAAAAGCGCTATGCTAAGTGGCGTTGTTTTGGTAAATCGCCCCCTCTTAGCAAATGCACTTTTCGCTCTCGTCCATTTGGCAAACAGTGAAATACATATAAAAACAAAGGCTTTGGGTCGTGACGAACGCCCGATAAACGGGATAGATAAGCCGTGTTTGAGAAAAAATCCGAAGCAATTGCTGATATTTTTGTCTCTAAAAACGGCGTCCTATGTTATAAAAAATAACATGAAGAAAACCTGGGTCATCGTCACCAACGTGCTCATCATGCTCGGGATTTTGTCGTTCACCGTGGTTTATTCCACGCTGGAGAGCCGCAACGAAACCCAAAGGCAGATCGAGCATTATGAGCACAACACGGTCACCATGGAACGCGTCACCGAAAACTATCTCGAGGGCGAGCAGCGCATTTGCGACGTGTGGGCCCATTACATCAACAGCGCGAACATGACCATCGACGAGGCCGTGTCCTTCGTTCGCATTTCCCATGTCCTTCCGACCGCTTCCGCCCACATCATCTACGCCGACACGTTAAAGGGCCTTTCCACCAGGGCGAAGATCACGACCACCGACGATTACGACGTTTCCTATGAAGGCGTGAACCTATTCTCCGACATGGGTTGGATCGACGAGATCGGGGAATCCATCAATATTTCCCGCTCCTACACCAACCCCATCAACGGGGAACAATCCATCGCCTTTTGTAACTTCGTGAACCTTCGCGACGATTCAAGCGGAGGGAAACGCAGCGCCATCTTGTTGCGCGTTTTGCCGGAAGAGGAGTTGACCCAAAAGTGGGTTTTCCCTAACGACGAATTCACCGAAGCCGAACTAACCATCATCGACGCTGATGGTAATTACACCCTCAAAGACACCTCCACCAACGCCAATTTCTTCGAGTACTACAAGTCATACAACAAACACGATCCCGCCGAAGTGCAGAAATTCTTTGAACAGATCACCTCGACGACGGGCTCCTTCTTCATGTTGGACTCTCATGGGACGGAATGCATCGTCGCCTATACGCCCTTCAAAAAGGCGGGTGGTTGGACTTTGCTCAACATCATGCCCGTGAAGGATCTGAACACCCGCACGCAGAACTGGCTTCTCATCGGCGTCGTTTCGGCGGGTCTGGTCTTGCTCTTCCTTTTCGACATGGTTTTCATGCTCTATTTCAACAAGAGACTTCAGGCTGCGGCCAAAGAGGCGGAGAAGGCGAACAAGGCCAAGACCGACTTCCTCTCCACGATGTCGCATGACATCCGCACCCCGATGAACGCGATCATCGGCCTCACGACCATCGCGGAGAAGAATATCGACGATAAGAAGTCGGTGAAGGAGAGCTTGCGCAAGGTCGGCCTCGCGAGCAACCACCTTCTCACCCTAATCAACGATATCCTGGATATCTCTAAAGTCGAAAGCGGCAAGTTGAATCTTTCCCCGCAGACCTTCTCCATCGTTGAGACGGTGGATAACCTCATGAACCTCTCCCAGCCGATGGTCAAAGAGAAAAACATCCAGTTCGCTTTCAGGACCAGTGGCATGGAATGGGAATATCTCCACGCCGACCAGCTCCGACTGAACCAGATCTACATCAACCTTCTCTCCAACGCGATCAAATACACCGAACCCGGCGGTTCCGTCAGCGTCGACATGAAAGAGGAGCCGAGCGAAAAAGAGGGCTGCGTCAAGCTTACCTACGTCGTTTCGGATACCGGCATGGGCATGACGAAAGAATTCATGGCGAATATGTATACGCCCTTCGCCCGTCAGACCGATAGCCGCGTCAATAGCATCCAAGGCACCGGATTGGGCCTGACGATCACCAAAAAGATGGTCGACCTCATGGAGGGGACGATCGAATGCCAAAGCGAGCCCGGCAAAGGGACGACCTTCACCGTCGTTTTGGACATTCCCTTTGTCGAGCGTGCGCATATGGAACTCAAACTTCAGCCCATCGACGTGCTGATCGCCGATGACGACGAAGTCCTCTTGGAGACGGCGGTGGATACGCTGAAATCCTTGGGCTTGCGCGTCGAGAAGGCCAGCAGTGGGGCAGAAGCATTGGGCATGGTCAAGCGCCGTCATGAGGAAAAGAACGATTACGGCGTCGTCATCGTCGATTTGAAGATGCCCGACATCGATGGCATCGAGACGATCCGTCGCATCCGTAAGGAAGTGGATTCGAACTTACCCGTGTTGCTGATCTCTGCCTACGATTGGTCCGACGTCGAGAAGAAGGCAAAAGAGGTAGGGGCGAACGGTTTCTTGAGCAAACCTTTGTTCCGGTCCACCCTTTATAACAAGATCAACGAACTGCTCGGCACCGAGACGAAAGCGACCGAATTGGAGAGTGACTATTCCGACCTCGAGGGGCTCAAGGTCCTCATCGCCGAAGACAACGACGTAAACTGGGAGATCATCTCCGCCTTGCTCGAACCTTTTGGGGTCATCACTGAGCGCGCGGAGAATGGTCGCGTCTGCGTCGAGAAGATGAAGGCGGCCAAGAAAGGCGATTATCTGCTCATCTTCATGGACATCCAGATGCCGGAGATGAATGGGCTTGACGCGACCCGGGCCATCCGTGCCTTAGACGATCCCTATGCTTCGTCCATCCCCATCGTGGCCATGACCGCGGACGCTTTCTCGGAGAACATCACCGAATGTTTGAGAGCGGGCATGAACGGCCATATCGCCAAACCCATCGATATCAAGTTGGTCATCAAGGAAATTCGCAGGATCAAGGAAGGGTCTCAATCGTAAAAAAGCCACTGTGCGCCGTTATGGCCCTTTTGGCATAATGGAGTAGTCCACAAAAAGTAGACAATCCATAATAAGCCCAACCCATGATTCGGTTTGCCCATTACCAACAAGACGATTACCAACGGGTCTGCGATTTTTTGATCCGGCTATATGAGAAGAGCGAACATCACCGTAATTGGAATTGGGCGAGGTTTGAATGGATGTATGGCCATCCCCTTACCACGGTGGAATTCCTTGGCGATATGGGACTATGGTTCGATGGCGATAGCATCGTTGCCGCCGCGTTGATCGACATGTTCCTCGGCGAGGCTTTCATCGGTGCGTTGCCTGAGTATCAAACTCTATATCCCGAAGTGTTGAAATACGCCTTTGAACATCTAAAGGACGACCGAGGACTTGGGGTTACGATCAGCGATTTGGCTAATGAGGAAATCAATGCCGCCTTGGCCCAAGGATTCTTCAAAACCGATGGTGAAGAAGCCGTTTATGAGATCGAACTAAGCAATGCTTTCGGCATTGTTTTGCCAGCGGGATTCATCATTGAGACATTCGATGCCCAAGAGCATGCAAAAGAGATCGAATGGCTGTTTTGGCAAGGTTTTGATCACGGCTCGAATTATGAAGAATTCCTGCAAAATAGGAGCGAAACCGTGCAAAAACGGCCTCATTTCAACAAATTTCTTTGCATTATCGCAAGAAACGAAAAAGACGAAATCGTGGCCAGTGCCTCAACTTGGTATGACGAAAGAACCGACTATGCCTACCTCGAGCCCGTTTGCGTGATCCCCTCTTGCCGCGGCAAAGGAATCGGGAAAGCGGTGGTGCTCACCGCCTTAAACCACGCCCGTTTCCTCGGGGCGAAAAAGGCAATCGTCAATTCGGACCAAGTCTTTTATCAGCGTCTTGGTTTTAAAGAGAAGGGACGCTATCCCTTCTACTGGAAGAAGGAAGAGAAAACGGTAAACGGAGTCATCTATAAGCTGGAGAAATTATTAGGCAAGGGGAAGGGTGGCTATTCCTATCTCGCTAAATGCGATGGGAAGGAATATGTCTTAAAGCAGATCCATCATGAGCCGTGCGAATATTATCAATTCGGTAACAAGATCGAGGCTGAGAAAAACGATTACCAAAGACTCTTGGATGCCGGCATCCGCATCCCGAAGATGATCGACGTCGATACCGAGAACGAAATCGTCCTCAAGGAATATATCGAGGGCGATGTGATTTCGGATCTCATCGACCGAGGAGAATCGGTCGAGGCCTATATCCCTCAGGTGCGCGAGATGGCGCGCCTCGCCAAAGAAAAGGAACTCAACATCGATTATTACCCCACGAACTTCGTGGTTCGGGACGAATTGCTCTATTACATCGATTACGAATGCAACCAATACATGGACGAATGGAGTCTGGACAATTGGGGCATCAAACATTGGTCTCCTGCGCGATAGCGCGCATATAGTGGAATTGTTTTTGATCTTGTGGCACGTTTGTGGCGGGCCATGACTATCATATTGTCGTCGGGAAAAAAACGATGAGACGCAGCGAAAGAAACGAACTCTACAAATGCAACACCAAGGGTTTGATCGACCTCATGAACGACCCGAGGTATATGAATAACAAGAACAACCAGTTTGGCGCCGTGCTTGGCTACCTCGCCCGCCATGGGATGTCCAACGGAAACTCCAAAGGCGAATTCCTTGATTTGGTCTACGCCGCGAGGAACGAATTCATCGCCCAAGCCGCGAAACAACATGTCGGCGCCAAGGGCGAAGTCGCCTATGACCAACTCGGCCCCGGCGATGCCAAACTCAAGGCCTTTATCCGCGATCCGCTTCCGATTTTGCAACGCGAGATGAAGGGCTTTTCCGAACGCAAAGAGAACTTCGCCGCCGACGAAGATCCGGACATCGTCGATTATTACCGTCGTCTCAAGACCAACGCGGACATTCTTTCCATCGAACTGGGATCCGATTTCGACCAGACGCGCAATCGTCCGGAAAACACCGAACTCGTGGATGTGATGAACCGCCTCAACAAAAAGATCCCTGAGAACGCGACCACTCCCGAAGAGGCGTTAAAGAAAGCCAACTCCGGCTTCTTCGGCACCTTATTCCGCCGCCAATCCAAGGAATTCACCGCCTTTAAAACCGCCTTTGATCAGTTCCGCGACCCGACCAAAGTCCTCAATAGCGGAAACGTCGGCAATCTCGAAGAGAAGACCACGGCCTACCTCAAGCACCTCAACCCCGCATTCGAATACAAGAAAGGCATGGATAAGGAAGCGTTCCTTGCCAACCTTTCCAAGGGACAGAAGGCCCGCGCCGAGTTCGCGCTTAACGTCCTCGACTCCATCGCCGAGCATAAAGAGATGAAGCCGTACATGGAAAACGTCGATAACGCCATCAAGGGCAAACCGGTCAAAGAAATCGCCGAACCTAAGGCGGAGGTCAACGATCCGAAGATTCAAGGCCAATTCCAAAACCAAATCGCCGTCGAACTCGGCGAGGCTAAGGAGAGCAACGACATCGTCAAAGAAGAACCCGCCGAGGAAAAAGTGGCGGAAAACGGACCGGAGATGTCCAACTAAGCAAACGATGAACAAAAAGATAATGAAATTCGGCAAAGTGCTCGCGCCGTTACTCGCGTTATCTTTTCTTTCTTCCTGCGTTCATCGTCCCGAGACGAAGAACGTCTATATCGCTTGGAGCGACAGGCAAAACAGTTATAGCTTTATCTCCACGTTAAAGACCGTGACCTCCATCGGCTGCAACCCCGTCGTCTTGGACATGGTTCGGTCCAACGATTTGTCTTATGGCGAGGACGGAACGTTGATCGATGCGGTCGACGAACATCGCATCCTCTTGCCCGAACCGGCAAGAAAGGTGAAGGCCAGCGCCTGGCGGCATTCTAACGTCAAAGACATCATGAAGGACGTGAAATACGTGATCTTCCCCGGCGGCTCGGACATTTGTCCCACACTCCGAAGAACGGAAGGGGAGTGGCATGGCATCGAAGGGGATACCGATTACGCCCCGGAACGGGACGTCTCCGACTATCTGCTGATGTCCTATTGTCTCGACCACAGCATCCCCGTGTTCGCGATTTGCCGCGGCATGCAGATGTTATCCGTCGTCTCCGGCGCGACGATGATCGACGATATCCCAACTTATTTCGCTTCGTTAGGAAAAGGCGACAAGGAAACTCATCGCGACGCGGAGAAAACCGTCTTCGCCGCCCATGACGTCGACGTGACCGACGACTCCTCATTGCTTTATAAGATCACCAAGCAAACCAAACTGGAGAAAGTGCCGTCTTGGCATCACCAGGGCGTTCTTTCCGTGGAAGGCACCCCATTGTCCGTTACGGCCAAGACGACCACCGACGGCGTTTCGATCATCGAAGCGGTGGAACGGAAGGACCTCCCCTTTTGCCTCGGCGTCCAATTCCACCCCGAAGTCGCGGTGCGTAAGGCGGTGGACAAAGAAGCGGACGCCGGGAATTATATGGACCAACAAACCGCCGCATCGTTCTTCCGTGCCTTGGTCGAGCCCAAATAATCAAAACTATTTTCATATATTTAAATACGCATAAACGCACGCGTGCATAATATCGAATTCGCGAAAACCTGCGTTTACTATGAAAATTCGCGAAAATTTAGATACTTTGTATCTACATAAGATTTTTAAAGATTTTTGCAAAAAATGCTTGCACACTTTTTCGATGCGAGTATAGTTATGTGTTCCGCAGGGAACGCCAAGCCGCAAGGTAAGCGAAACTGTGGTAACCACCTTAACATAGTTAAGGTGAGGGGAATGTGTGATGCCCCTCGGGAACTTCGGTTCCTCAAAGGTCTACTGCCTCGAAAGAGACAAAGGCTGGTCCTGGACTAACCCATGGCCCGCTAAGGAATCGCTCGCCCTTCGGTAAACCGATGAATGGAGCTGGAAAGGAAGAAAGAGGTCCTGCGATGGATCCTCGAGGACTCCTTCCCTAAGGGCTCCCGCGCAGAACGGGAACGCCACCGCCTCTCGTCCCAGGCGGCTAGTGAAACTAGAGAGAATGGGAGATGCGGACAGCCTTGGAAAAGGAACATCCGCAAGAAGGGTTAAGCGAACTTCGTCGCGTCCCTTCCCAGGATTCGCCCCCTGGCTCGTGAACGAGAAAACGCGGCGATGCCGTCAAACCTTCCTTGCGATAGGGGGGATGCTGCGGCGAAGGGTAACCCCCTGGAGGATTCCCGCCTCCCACTGGTAAACCAGAACAAACAGGGCCGACGGTGGACTTGGTTCGTCCCAAGGCAAACCGTCCAAGGCGAAGGCGCGAGCCTCCGCACGGAACATCCCATCCTTCAGATGCGCTCTGAGAACATGGGTCCCAAGCTAACCTACTCCCGCAAGGGCATGGCCAACTTGGTCAAGGGGCTGCGGCGAAAGCCGATGTCCCCGACGGAATTCGAGCCGTCGCGTGGTAGAACCACGGCAATTCCATCGAATGGGTCGTGAGATCCGGAGAGGGCAAATCCCTCAGACCCCGCAGAAAGGCCGCGGTAAACCCGAAAATCTCTGCTCCCTCCGCTGCTATGGCCTAGTAAGCCCTCTACGCGGTACGGTAGTTCCCCGGGCATAAGCCTGCGGAACGATGGTTGTCCCGCCATTGCGTGAAACGCTGATCATGGGAATGTGAACGCGTCGGTCTTCTTCGGAAGGCAGGGGCGTCCAGAAACGCCTGGGAATTCATAACCAGGTGGTGCCCAAAGAGGCCCGGCGCGCGGTAAACCGCTGGAAAGGCCTCTTCCCTAGGGAGTAATTCCTAGGCGAGTGAGGAGACCTTGGTCCCCTCGGGAAGTCGTTCCACCCCTCAATCGTGAAGTTGGAACGTGGCTTGGACACTTAGGCGGACGAAGATGTAACCTAAGGTTCCGGTCGAGACCGACGGTCGTCTGTTGACGTTGCGTCGGCCTAGGAAGATAAGAGCTCTTCTCAGCGGTACACCGCAGAACCAAAAACTTGTTCCCGAATCCCTCCTGCGTTAGGGCCAGGCGGTGGTAAGGAACGAATCCCGTAAGGGATGTGGTTGGTTGGAATCTCCCACGAGGTAAACCTCAAATACGAAATGTCCCGGCGATATTGGAGCTAGACAAGCCGTTAAACCGGAAAGCCGAGTGACACCACGCAGCGATGCGTGGCGTTTTCTTTTATACAGTAGGTTTTCGCAAGTCTCATCGGAGTGCTTAAAGACGATAAGCGGCAACATATTCGCGAAAAAGTTGCTTTAGTGTGACACATCTGTTGCGTCGGATGCCTTATGTTATTATCAGTCGAACGAAAAAGGAGGCGACATTATGCCAGTTTACGAGCCCTTTACCAAAGAAGAAAAAAGAGACATCATCGCGCGTCACCATTACCTCGTCGATGAGATGAACAAGACCCTCGGCGGCGTTTTGGAATACGAGGACGAAAGAATCCTGCAGAAGCTGGAAGACCCGAAGGAGGTCGCCGCCTATCGTTTGCATGAGGAAAACAAGCTGAGAAACGAGAAGCGTCAGAGAATCATGGACGACCTCGGTTTCCGATTTGGCACCCAGGGCATGGACCACAATCCTTTGAACCGCCACATCAAATATCTCATGAAGCTTGGCGACGATCCCAAGGACACGGAATATAACGAAAAGTTATACCAGGAATATCTCCGGAATCCCGAGAAAATCATTTACCGTGAGTATAAGAAGATTTTGGAGCTCAATCCGCAGCAGCTTTACGATCTAGGCAACGACAAGCAGAAGATCGCCGAGTTCTATATGGATAACACGGGCCTATGCGAGGGCGCGTTCGTCGTGAACTCGGTCATCACCAACAGCAACGCCAAGGCGACCAAGGCGTTACGTAACGGCCTTGCTTCGATGGCTAAGCCGATCGAATCGCTCAACGAAATCGGCCACACGCTCAAGAACAATGGCATCGATAGCTTCGCTTGCCCGACCCTCACCCAAGAGCAGACTTTGCTCGCGATGACGAACCAGACCCTATTCTTAGGTAATCCCAACCCCGTGTTGACGGAGGTCATGAACTGCAACCTCATCCCGATCGAAACCCCGCATGACTATTTCCAAAAGTTCGTCGATTATGGCATCGACATAAACCAGCCGAAGTTCTTCACCAAATACAAAGCGGTCAAAACCGATCCGGAGACGGGCAACAAAAGGGAAGTGGGCTTCCATGAACTCTTTGATGACGACGACCCCAACGTCCGCATCGAAATCCGCAGCAAGGACGAGCAGGAGGAAATCCTCGCCGTCAATCGCGCCTACCAAGACAAATACGCGGAAAAGTTCCAAGCCCGCATCGCCACGAAGCTCAACCAGATGAACTTCGACATCAACCAGCTCGAGGAAGAGCGTAAGGGTAGTTGGGTGGAACGTAATGTTCTCCATTCCACGTCCCGCGAATGGACGGAATTCATCGGCGCCTTCAAGGACTATAACAACCCCGAGCATCCCAATTACCTCCGCAAGGACATCCTTAAGCCCAAAGCCCAGGCCTACATGAACCGTAAACACCGCCAAGGCTATGCGACGGTGGAGGACATGAAGGGCACTTCGCGTAGCCGTGGTACATTGGCTCAGGCCGTCATCGATACCTGCGATGAGTTCGAGGAGCAAAAGAACCAGATCACCGAGGACATCGAGATCGCGATCAATACCGGGTTCAATGGCAAGGTCGGGCTTATCATCAACGCCAAAGAAGTCGACGACAACGACAACGTGGCGGAACCGGAGGAAGAGAAATCCAACGAGATCAAAAACGAAATCGTTAAAGATCAAGGGTCGCTCGAGATGTAGCAAATACCAAAGATAGAGGCGGGCGCGTCCAAAGGCGCATCCGCCTTTTCTCATGCCATCGTTTTTGGAAAATAAGCGGGATTTGCGGGACATTTTGCATCCCAAAACCCGCAAAAAGCGCTTTTTTGTGGCTCGCAATAAGATTGCGAATCGCGCGATGAAAGGGGTTTCTTGTCGATTTACTCGCCATGATGGGTAAATTATACGTAGTATCATGAATCCCGTTCTTGAGTACTTTATCCAAAACTGGGCGCTGGTCTTAATCCTCCTCGCCTTCGCGATCATGTTGTGGGTCACGATCTTCCTCGACCGGAAAACCGTGAGGCGCATGTACATCCTGATCGTTTTCCTTTTCCTGCTTTCCATCTGCGTCTACACCGAGTTCCGCCTCGCGGAGACCAAGCATTATCCGGAATTGCGTTTGGCGATGATGGCCATACGTTATAGCGCCACTCCAGTTATCGTCGCCTTCATCATCTTCACGCTGGTGAAGCGGGCTCGTTGGTATGTGTTTTTGCCAGTAGTCGCCCTCACGGTGCTTAACGTGATCTCCATTTGGACCGGTATCGTCTTCGGGCTCGACGCAAATGGCGAACTCGTTCGCGGCGCCCTCGGCTATTTCCCTTATATCGCCGTGGGCATTTATAGTTTCTTCCTCGTCTTCATCCTTATCCGCCAAAGCAACAAGCAGGCCGTGGAAATCGTCCCCATCGCCTTCTTGGCCTTCACCTTCGCCTCGGGCTTGGTCTTCCCCTTCGTGATGGGAAAGGAATACTCCAAGATCTTCTGCTCGACCATCGCCGTCGGCCTATTCGTCTATTACGTCTTCTCGATCCTGCAGCTCACCACGAAGGATGCCTTGACCGGTTTGCTGAACCGTCAAGCTTACTACTCCTTCGTCCGCAAGAACTCCAAGGACATCACTGCGATCGTCTCCATTGACATGAACGGCCTCAAGACCATCAACGACAACCAGGGCCACCTCGCCGGGGATGAGGCGCTTACGACTTTGGCCTTATGCTTCACCAAAGCCACGAAGAACAAACAGTACGTCTACCGCATTGGCGGCGACGAATTCGTCATCGTTTGCAAAAAGACCAGCAAAGCGGATTTGAAGCTCATGATCAAATCCATCAAAGAAAACGTCGCCGAGACGGAATACTCCTGCTCCATCGGCTATTCGTTCGCCTTTAATGGCGAAAAGACGCCGGAAGAAATGGCCAAGGAATCGGACGCGATGATGTACGCCCATAAGGCCAAGTTCTATTCCGAAAGCAGCAATAATCGCCGCCTTCAGTAAAAAGTTTCTTCTTGTGACAGTTTTGTTGCATGCGTCCGCGTAAGATATTTTCGTAACCTCAGAAAAAGGCAAAACCATGCCGAAGCTCACAAAAGAAGAACTTCAACGCGTCCGCTATGTCTCCATGGCGGATTTCGCGCGCCGCTTCGACCAGATTCAGGACTTTGACGACAAGATGTCCTTCGCGACGCGTTACTTGCTTTGCCATGGCATGAAGGGCGCCGAGAACGACTATAGCTTTCCCGAGGCGCTCCATATCGCCCGCACGAAGATCGCCGACGCCTCTGCCAGGATGAAGGAGCAGTTCTTCGCGCAATCGGACGAGGATTTGACCAAACGCCCCCATATTGTGAACCCTTGGCTTAAGGACGAAAGGGCCGACCTTGCGGCCGAAGCCTTCATGGGCAATCCGACGGGCTATGTCCAAGGCGCCGCCAAGGAGCTCGCCCAAGAAATGGGCAGCAGCTCCGGTTTTAACATTGACCTAAAGGCGAACTGCGAACGCATCTCCCATTTGCCCGAGGAGCAGACGAACCGCGCCGTTTTCGCCCTCGACGCCACGCCGACGGCCTTCGACGTCAAGATGCGCTTGGAAACCAAGCTCGGCGGTAGGGCGGAACTAGAAAGCTTATACCAAACCGCGAAGCCAGGTCTTTTCTCCAGAATCCTCGGCGCCTCTTCCCCCGCCTCGCACAAACTCGACGCCGCCTATAAGGCGTTCCAAAACCCGAGGGACCGTGCCTTTGGGGACATGAACGCCATGGAGAAGGCATCCAATGATTATTTGGGCTATAAAATCCCTACTTGGAAACCTGGGCAAAAGATGCCAAACGACGTCATGGGTGTCCTTAATCCCGCCGAGAAGGCCAGGGCCAAGCTCTCCGTCTACATGCTCGAATCCATCGAAGAGCAACGCGCGATGGAAGACGACTTCCGCACGATGGTGAAAGCCTGTAGCGCGAAGAGCCTTTCCTATGATGACGTTATCGCCTCTAGGGTGACCCTGCGCGAAACGTCACAGGAAGAGCCGCATGTCGAAGACGCCGTCAAAGAAGAAACCAGAATCAAATCGCCTCGCGGGCTCGATCAGGCCTCCTTCCAATCCTTTTTGGAATATGACGCCCAAGACGAGACTTTGATGGAGAGTAGGGGAGAGGCAACCGAAGAGGAGCCGTCCATCGATGAACCTGCGATTGACGAAGCCGCGGTGGTGCAATAAGGTGAATGGCAATGACCATACTTCTCGTCGACGATGAAAAACTACAGCTGCACCGCTTGCAAGACGCGGTGGCCAAAGTACTCCCCGAGAGTGAGGTTTTGTCATTTGGCAACCCCCTAGAGGCGTTAAAGGAAACCGAGGACCTCAAGATTGACCTCGCCTTCCTCGACATTGAGATGCCGGGGATGAACGGAATCCAAGTCGCGCGGAAACTGAAACTGCGTGACCCGCGGACCCGCATCGTCTTCGTCACCGCCTATGACCATTACGCGATGGAGGCGTTCCGCGTCCACGCCTCCGGCTATATCACCAAACCCGTCAGTGAGGGAAAGATCCGCGAGGAGATGGAACAGGTCACGCCGTCGTTCCTTCCCTCCTCAAAAAAGCTGCAGGTGAAGTGCTTTGGGAACTTTGAGGTTTTCCATGACGGCGTCCCCCTGAAATTCAAGCGCAGCAAATCGAAGGAACTTTTCGCCTACCTCATCGACCGTGAGGGGTCGGCCGCGACGGCGAGCGAACTTAACGCGATCCTTTGGAACGAGGACCATCCTTCCTACCTCCGCAACCTCGTCAGCGACATCCAACAGACGCTTAAGGCGGTCGGCTGCGCGGATGTGTTCGTCAAGCGTCACAACGAATGCTACATCGACGTCTCCAAGATCGATTGCGACGCCTACGAATTCAAGAAAAACAACCCGGACGCGATACGGATGTACCGGGGACAATACATGTTCCAATACTCGTGGGCGATGTTCGTGGATGAGTAGCAAACGCCTGCGGATTAAGTAAGGACTTTACAATTGTAATCCCCATTAGGCAAATTATGGAAACCGCCGTGTTCAAAAAGGCGGGTTTTCCTTAATATGGCTTTCCTATTATTTTTTAAATAATATTTTAGGGATTTTCGCTTGGTTTCGCGGTGAGTCGAAAGTGAAAAAAGCCGTTTTAGTCCAAGGCGTTCGACCCTCCTGAATTAACCCTTGTTGCACATTTGTGGCATTTTTAAATATAGACTTCAGTCAGATATGCTGGAGAAGACTCTTCTCCCATACCGCCGCCCTAAACGACATGAAGAACAAGACAGCCATCACAATCCTCGCCGCCTTAGCCATCTCCTCGATGCCTTTTATGGCTGCGTGCAGCGGTTCGACTACCATCGTCGGGATTCATATGACCAACCCTGAGACGATGACCGTCTGCTATGGCAATTTCTCCTATGAGGGAATCGGCGTCACCGTCGATTTCCGCGACGGAGGTTCGACCGAGATCCCCCTTACCGAGGACATGGTCCCGGAAGTGGAACGGCTGAAGTTTTTCAAAATCGGCGAGCAGAACATCGAGATCGTCTATCGCGGCAAGTTCACGACCACCATGCCCGTGAACGTCACGTTAAATCAATTTAAGGATTCGTACGCGCTAGTCGGGTATGAGTGCGTGTATGACGGCTCGCCCCATGCCGTCGGATTAAACCAAGAACTACCCGAAGGCGCGGTCATCACTTATCCCTATGGCAACATCTTCACCAACGCGGGCGTCTATGAAGTCGTCGGCGTCATGAGCAAGAACGGCTATGAGTCGAAGACCCTCACGACGACGCTCACCATCCTACCCGCCGAGCGTGACGCCTCAGGCATCGTCTTTGAGGACACCACGGTGGTCTATAACGGCGAAATGCGCTCCATCGAGGCGACCAACGTCCCCGAGGGCGTGGAAGTCACTTATGACGCCTACGACTATGAACAAGCCATTCGCATCAACAAAGTCGTCAACGCCGGCAAGTATCGCATCGTCGCCCATTTCAACGACACCAGCACCAACTACACAAAGATTCCCGATAAGGAAGCCGTCCTAACCATCGAGAAAGCCGATTATGACGTCTCGGACATCAAGCTTCCCGACGCGATCAAGGAATACGATGGCCAGGATTACGTCGCCCAGATCACCAACAAAGGTCGTCTCCCCACCGGCGTAAGCGTCAATTACACCTATTACGATGAGCAGGGGAACAAGGTCAACAGCAACGCCAAAGTCGGCAATTACACCATCGTCGCCTCCTTCGTGGGCGGCGACCTCGCCAACTACAACCCCATCGAACCGCTCACGGCGACGCTTTCCGTCTCAAAGCGCGTCATCAAGATCAAAGACAAAGTCACCTTTGAGGGCAAAACGGTCAACTTCGACGAGAACGTGACCCATTCTTTGGCCATCGCCGGGACGCTCCCCGACACCGTGAAAGTCACCTATGAAAACAACGACCAGGTCTATGCCGGCGAATACGAGGTGAAGGCTAAGTTCTCCGCCGTCAGCGAAAACGAGAAGGTGGACCTCGAGGAGCTGACCGCCTATTTGATCATCAACCGCGTGCGCCGCTCGGTCCCGATGTATAACGAGACCACCAAGGCCTACGACCGTCCTTTCGCCGCAAGCGACATCAAGATCAAAGACGGCGTCGTCACCATCGAAGGCTATCAGACCGACATCTTCAAGCTGACTTCGGTCGTCTTCTCCGACTTGCTGACCAACGAAACCGTCGCCCCCGAAAACCTCGTCAGCGGCACCACCTACAAATACATCGTCACCTTTGAATATATCGACGAGTCGGTTGGGAGCAGTGTGATTTTGTCCCAGGAATCGGACAACATCACCTATGTGGCGGAGTGAGAAGATGAAGAAGCGCTACATCGCATACATCACTTACGGCGTCTCCTTAGCCTTAGCCGCCGCCTTAATGTTGGTGCTCTTCTTTTTGGGCGTCTTTCATCATTACACCGACACGCTCGACGTCGGCAACATGATTGCCTTCCTGATCTTCTTCTTCGTGACTTTCTCCCTCGTCGCGACGGTCCTTTTCTCCGCCCGTTTCATTAGCGGCGTCGTGCAGGAAACCCTCTTCATCGTGGCCTCGCTCCTCCTCATCAGCGAGATTTTGTCCTTTCTCCTGTTCGCGCTCATCGACTGCGGTTTCGAATTCGCGCTCATCGACTGGCTCGGCGCCCTAGGACGCATGCCCGTCGGCTGGCAATACTATTTGACGTTGCTCTTCATCTTCGTCGGCCTTTTCGCGATTTACGCCGCCTTCATCAACAAGAACTTCATCGCCACTATCCTCGGCAAAGGTACGGGCGAGCTCAAACGCGTCAAAGGTTCCAACCTCGAGAATTCGCGCTGGTTGACCGACCGCGAGAAGAAAACCCTCTTCAAGTTCTATTCCTATAGCCAACTCGGCGAGGTGACCAAAGACGGCATCCCCGTCCACGCCCAACTCGACCGCAAGGGCAAAGACATGGAGGTCGGCTTCAATGCGCCGTGCCACTCCATCGTCATCGGTTCCACCGGCTCTGGTAAGACAACGACCTTCGTCTCGCCGATGATCCAGCTCCTCGGCGCCACCAAGGCTGGGTCCTCGATGGTCATCACCGACCCCAAAGGCGAGCTTTTCCAGCTCCATTCCAAATACCTGAGGGAGCGGGGATACGACGTGAAGGTCATCGACTTACGCGACACCTATTCCTCCTACCGCTGGAACCCCCTCGACGGCATTTGGGACAACTTCGAACTCTATCGCAACGCCCATAAAATGGCCTTCAAGCGCGACGACGACATCATGCAGGCGGGCCTTAAGGTCGACAAAGAGGACGAGAACCTCCCCGTCGGCACGGAATGGTACGAATTCCAGGGCAAGGCCTACACCGATTACAAGCGCCTCATCAACGCGGTCAAGATCTTCAAGAAGCGCACCTATGACGAAATCTATGAGGACCTCAACGACTTGGTCACCGTCTTGATCCCGGTCGAGAACGAGAAGGATCCCCTATGGGAAAAGGGCGCCCGCTCCATCACCTTGGCGGTCCTTTTGGCCATGCTCGAGGACGCCGAGGAAGAAGGCAGCACGATGTCCAAAGCCAAGTTCAACTTCTTCAACTTGGCCAAGATCCTCCAAAACTCCAACGACGACTACAAGCAACTCCGCGAATACTTCAAGGGCAGGAGTTCCCTCTCTCGCGCCTATTCCTTATCCAAACAGGTCTGCGACGCCGCCCAGTCGACCCGCGCCTCCTACATGTCCATCGTCTACGACAAACTCACTTTGTTCAACGACGCCGGCATCTGCGCCCTCACGAGTTCCTCCGACTTCACCGCCAAGTCGCTTTCGGACCATCCGACCGCCCTCTTCCTCAAGATCCCCGACGAGAAAGACACGCGCCATAACCTCGCGGCCATCTTCATCTTGAACATCTACAAGACCTTGATTAAGGTCGCCTCCGCGACGCCGGACCTCACCTTGCCGCGCAACGTCTACTTCATCATGGACGAGTTCGGCAACATGCCCAAGATCAGCAAGTTCGACAAATTCATCACCGTCGGCCGTTCGCGCAAGATCTGGTTCACCATGATCGTTCAGTCCTACGCTCAGCTCAATAATGTCTACGGCGACACCGTCGCGGACATCATCAAGGGCAACTGCGGCATCAAGATGTTCATCGGTTCCAACGACATGTCGACCTGCAAAGAATACAGCGAGCTTTGCGGCAACATCACCATCGCGAGCACCTCGACCTCCGGCAGCGCCCATAGCGAGACCAACTTCTCGACCTCCTACCAGGTCCGCCCGTTGATCTACCCGTCCGAGCTGCAGCGTCTCAACCATCCCGGCGACATCGGCCATGGCATCGTCGTCACGTTCGGCAACTATCCGCTTAAGACATACTTCACCCCCTCGTTCAAGGTACCTCTTTACGTCACGGGCGAGATGGATCAGTCCGACATCGCCGAGCGCGGCTTCAACGAGCGCGCGGTCTTCTATGACATCCGCGAACGCAATAGGCGCCTCGAGAAGAAAACCGCCGAGGCGGCGGCCGAAAAGGAAAAGCAAACCGAGAAGAAGCAGAAGCAGAGCGAGCTCTCCTCCCTCACCCAGGCGGAGATCCTCTCCCTGTTCATGGAATACCAGAAGAGCAACCCCGGTCTCACCCTCAAGGACTTCATCAGCATGATCGAAGACGGCAAGATCGAGCTCGGAAAGGACCCGAAACAATGAGAGCGAAGTGGAGAAGACGCGGCTTGACGTTCCTCACGGCCCTGATGGCTGGCTTTATGATGAGCCAGGGGCTCCCGGAACTCGCCTCCGACCTCAGTGAGATCGTCGTGTTCGCCGATAGCGGCACCAACGTCGTCCGTTTTGGTTCGACTCAGGTCGAGTGCAACGATTCCAACCTCGTCTACGTCGACCTTTTGGCCACCGGCACCCCGGGCAACACCGTCACCGCCACCTATCGCACCAGCAGCGGCACCGCCATCGAGAACGTCGACTATGCGGGCGTCTATAACACCATCTCGCTTAGACTCGGCACCGACGGCAAAGCCAAATACACCATTTCCATCAAGGGCCTTAACGACGCCTCCGGCCGCGAGAAACTCCGCGTCTATGACTCCGAAGGCGTCTATGGCCGTTATTTCAACCTGCACCTCCTCGCGGCGGAAAATGCCTCCATCGGCGACGAGAAGCAGTGCAAGTGCTATTTGTCCTACAACTACAAAGTCTCCGCCACGACCCACGTCATGGATGGCCTTTTGGGACGTGAGGTCGCTTACCTTAACGACTACAAGAACATGATTTCCAAATACCACAAAGGCGACAACGACATCAGTGGTCAGGAATCGTGGAGGACTTGGAAGGAAGGCGTCTCCTTCGATAACGAGACCACCAGGCACTGGGTCAATACCTACATCAACAACGGTTTCGCCGAAGCCTATGGCACCTATATCCTCAAGAACATCGACGACGATCACGTCCATTCCGAAAACAACATCTACATGATCTCCGGCAACAAGGAGCTCATGCAGAAGTACGAGAAAAAGAAATACATCTCCGGCGCCTCGCTCTATTATGAGATCGAGCCGTGCAGAAGTGGCGGTTACCGCCTCGACGGCCGCGCGATGTACTACATCTCCCAAAACAAGAACCCGTGGAAGCAAGACAGCGATCTCGTCGACTTGGAAGAAATGCACCATCGCGGTCCGAACCAGCGCGTCTATTGGATTCAGGAGAGCGATGCGTGGTACTCCAGGAAAAACACGGTTTACGACACCGTCTTCTGGAAGACCGATCCCTATAACGGCGTCTTGGATTACGGCCTATGCATTTTCAACAACAACGGTTCGTGGGACCGCGAAGTCCATGACATCTGGCTCTTCCTCACCCTCCTCGACAAGAAGGCCCCATCGATCGTCAACCAGTGGTCCGAATTCAACCCGCAGACCAACTCGGTCCGCATCTACCTGCGCTTCGACGAGCCCGTTTATAGCTCCAAGAAGAACGACCTTTTGGTCCGCATCAACAACAAGTCGACCAACTATTACGCGACCTACGTCGAGGGCAACTACGGCGACACCCTCGTTTACGAGCTTCCCGAATCCGCGACGCGCAACAAGAAGATCAATTCGATCAAATACGAGCTCCCGACCGAAGACATCGGCGACCTCGCCTATAACCTCGATGGCTACAAAATCGTCCGCAACAACCTCGTCAAAGGCACAGATGTGGAGCGCGACACCGTCATCTCCGGCGGCTACATCGACCTCGCCATCCCGCAGCTCGCCGTCGACCAGGGTTCCTCCACAACTCCCCATGGCGTCTACAACGTCATGATCTCGGCCAACGGCAACGGCTCGTCCACCTTCGACACCGGCACCGTCTACTATTCCTGGGACAAGAACGAGAGCATCCAAAACCCGCTCGAACCCTCTTCTTACGCCAACACGCACGTGCTGACTTCCGAGGAGGCCGGTTCCTTTGGCGTCACCTTGATGAAGAACGAGAGCCTCGGCATCGATAGCGGGGATTATTACCTCCATGCCCTCGCCGTTTCCAGATACGGTCTGACCGCCCATGATACCTACGGACCATACCGCTTAGATGGCGATGCACCGGAAATCAGCCAAATCTCGCCTTCCGTCGACAACCTCCAATCCAAAGGCTTCCGCCTGCAGATCAAGGATAAGGCGCTCGGCACGGCGATGAAGTACGTCGCCATGAACGTGAAGTACGTCGACGAGGAAGGCAAAGAACAAGTCGGAAGCATCACCCTCGCGAATAACGGGGTGATCGAGCCCACTCTCGCGGGCATCGTCTCCTCCAGCTATGACGGTGGCCTCACGACCTACATCTATCGTTCCAACATCGACGAGACCGACACGAGCATCCCGCTAGATAACTTCACGCTCGGCCTCATGGGGTCGCGTCCCCAGCTCGCGGTGGAAGTGTGGTTCGAAGTCGTCGACGAGGCGGGCAACAAAGCCACCACGTCCACCTTCCGCTCCGTCTACGACAAACGCACCCTCTTTGAGAACGTGATCAGCGTCCCGGCTTCCTATACCGAGGACACTTCCGTCACCGACCTCACCGCCAAGGTGTTCGATATCTCTAATGCCGCAGTGGGCGCGGGCATCACCTTCAAGGTGACCGCCGCCGACGTCAAAACCCTCATCGACGGCGGCGCGGTCTATAGCGTCCTCCTTAACGGCACCGAAAACATCACCGGCACCGCCTATGAGGTCGTCCTCAAGGATCTTAAACCCGGCTATTACGAAGCCGTTGGTCGCGTGACCGGCATGGCGGGGGAGACGAAGGTCGATCTCGTTTCGAAGACCTATTCCTTCTATCTCACCAATGGCATGGACGACGAGACCCTCAACCGCTCCGTCTCCGGTGGCAACCTCGTCCTCAATAACCGCGTCTATCAGCTCGACGAAGCCGCCTATTATTACTTCAAGTCCACCAACACCAGCGTCGGCACCTTCCTCTATGGCGCCAAATATAACCCCGAGACCGACCGTTACGAAGGCGGTTCCGCCACCCCGACCTTCTCGAGCAACGTCGAGGCGAAGAAATACGTCAAGTTCATGGAGTACCAGGACCTCGAAGTCATCTCCGTCACCGACGCGATCGCGAGCTTGCTTAACGGCGGCTCCGGCTCGACCATCTACGTCAAAGCCGCGAAAGAGACCAAAAACGCCCAGGAAGGGCAGCTTTGGATCCGCTACAAGAAGAGTTCTTGGACCACGACCTCCAACACCAGCGGCTGGGCCTTCTATTACTATGGCGAAGGCAAGGTCGAGGACGGCATCAACATCAATGGCCTCTCCGAGAACCTCCGCGCCTCCATCGATGCCGTGACCAACCGCATCATTTCCGCCGGCCACGAGCAGTTCCTCGTGGGCGAGGACTTCACCAACCGCATCACCGCGGCGCCTTATCTCCAGGATGCGCAGATGCACGTCCTTGGCGAAAACGCGACCAAGACGATGATGGGCAACGCTTACGTCACCAATCCGAGCTATGCCGGCGACGCCGCCCTCTATTCCAACGAAGTGAGCGTCGATAGCGAGAAATACCCCCTCGCGACCAACATGCCGTTAAGGGTTGGTCCTTATTCCGCCCTCTATTTCAAATACACCGGCGCGACCGAATGGACCCGCATCGACGTCGAGGACGGCACTTTGCTCAAGGACGCCCTCTCCGAGCAAGCCACCGGCATCTATACCATCCGCGAATACGGCGAGGCCGGCGTCGGCGAATTCAAGGTCTATCTGGATCGCTCGTTGCCTTTGGTCAATGTCACCCTCAACCAGGGCATCGCCGGCGAAGAGACCCACATCACCCTGGACGGCAACATCACGACGATCACCTGCAAAAACCTCTCGTTGGACGAGCTCTTGAGCGAAGCCGACGAACAGGCGTATGTGGCGATTTATAGCTTCCCTGGCCGCGGTTTGATGAACGTCCTCTATGGCAAGGACATCGACGGTTACCAGCTTTCCGGCGGCAACTATTACCTCGTCGTCGGCGACCGTTCCGGCAACGTCGTGACCTACATCGTCCGCACCGCGGATTCGCCGATTTCCATCTCCGTCACCGAGAACGAGGCCAAGACCGGCGTCTACGTCCGCGTCGATAACCGCGAGGCCGCCGAAATCTATTCCTATGAGGTCTACCTGAACGAGACCCTCCTCGACAACGAGTTCGACAACAGCAAGTTCTATCGCGGCTCCGGCGTCTATCGCATCGAAGTCACCGACATCTACGGCAACACCGAGGTGCGCACCATCACCCACGAGGCGCCTTCCCCCGACCTCACCTGGTACTATCTCAACGACAACGGCGGCTATTCCGTCTATGACCCGTCCAAACCGGTCCGCATGATCACGGAAGACGACCCCAATAGCCCCAGGACCACGAACGTCCACGCCTCCACGATGG
This sequence comes from Erysipelotrichaceae bacterium, assembly GCA_015058945.1. GTDB lineage: Bacteria > Bacillota_I > Bacilli_A > RFN20 > CAG-826 > Alloenteromonas. The sequence continues at coordinate 67,748 of SVBF01000012.1, forward strand.
TCCGCGTCCTCTTCAACGGCGTCGCCAATTACCAAGACGTCGAATTCGAGGTCCTCGACATCCCCGCGAGCGAATACACCTATAACGAGACCACCGGCTTGCTCACCTTCCTCACCCTGGCGAGCTGGCGCTTGCGCGTCTGGTATAAAGGACAGCCCGAGAACGACCGCACCTACATCTTCCGCGTCGATAATAGCGCCCCGGAAGTCGGCGCCTCGGTCATCGGCACCACCTATTATCCTTACGTCGTTCAGGACGGAGACGGCAACATCATCGAAACCTCGACCTTCGATAACATCAATCAGACCACCTACGAGGAAGACGACGTCGTGACCCTCGACACCTTGACCTACGTCATGAATGGGCAGGGGACCGTCAACTTCTCCAGCGGTTACGTCATCAGCGGCGACCACATCGTCCTCCATCTCACCGATTCCTCCGGCATCCGTTCGGTCGAAGTGACGCGCAACGGGCAACCGGTGGAGATGCAACTCGGCGTCGATGACGAGCTGACCTTCCATAGTTATGGCCGTTATGTCGTCAAGGTCACCGACAACCTCGGCAACGTGACGACGTTCACCTTCATCAACGTCGAGCAGGAAATCTCCCATGCGAGCGTCGATGGCAGCGGCATCATCCAAGACGTTTTGACCTATGGCCACGATTCGTTCGAGGTCCTCACCGACTACGACGGGATCAACACCATCTTGGTCCAGGGTGAACATGGCTCTTATACCTATGAGTTCCATAACACCGACGGCGTCATCACCTACGGCCAGTATTACGTCTATCTGGTCGAGCGCGTGGATGAGAACGATAACCCTTACACGTTCAAGAATACCGAATACCGTCAAAACGACGCCTTCTCCCTCGACCGTGGCGGCGGCTTGGTCAAACCCGGCGCCTGGTACCCGGCGATCGAGGAGGACGACTTCACCATCTCCGTCATGTTCGACGAGGATGGCCTCGCCCATTACAAGGTGACGGTCGTCGACAAAGAGATCCGCGTCGAGAGCAAGTTCTCCGCGAGCGAGACCCACTTGCCCAACCGTTACGTGGTCACCTTGTCCCGCGAGGAACCAAGCGTCACCATCCTCACCGGCGGCAAACCGGCCGAGAAGGTGCCGACGTTAGAATACATCTACGTCACCGAAGACCTGACTATCGATAAGGCGACCCTCCCCGACACGATCGCCGAGATCACCATAGCCTACTCCAAGACCAAAACCATCGAAGAAGAACCCACCGTCATCTACAAAGACGGCCAGTGGCTCGTCGACTATGTCGGCAAGGAGTTCGGCTTCTACCGCATCACGGTCAAGAACAAATACAACAACGAGAAGATCTACGACATCAACAAGATCACGTCCTTCGCCTCCGTCGTCACCATCACCTGCCTCGATGGCAGCGCCGTGACCTATTACAACAACGAGGGAGTCATCTGCTCCAACTACGCGGTCGACCTCGTCATCATGAGCACCGAGGTCCACTTCGAGGTCAACGGCGTCGTCACCAGTGGCTTCGTCGAGGCGGGCACCACCAAGCTCACCCTCAACCGCGATGGCGCCTACCACGTCCGCGTCGTCGGCACCAACGGCATCTTCGAGGAATTCGACTTCGAGATCAAAAGCGACGAGGACTTCCGCTTCGTCGAGGAATGGATCACCGGCTATAACGAGGACGCCCTCCTCCGCGACCAGGGCTACACCAACACCCTTTGCTCAGTCCACGTCGGCGAGGACGTCGTCTACATCGACATGGTGGTCGACGACCTCCGTCACTATGTCCTCTACGATAACATCACCGACGAGAAGTTCGACGATCCCGACCTCCTCGTGGAAGCCATCGGCCGTTATGGCGTTGGCAAATACACCATCGGTTTCCGCAACAAATACGGCGACCTCGTCACCCACACGGTCTATTACAACAACATCCCGTCCATCACCCTCACCCGCACGATCCTCAGCGATCCCGCGACCTATCAGACCTACGACATCGGCCTCGCGGTCACGAAGGGCTTCTTCTCCAACAACGTCCTCCGTTTCTCCACCGAATCGAAGACCTATGTCTTCACCGTCAACGGCGTCGAGTACCGCCTCGACGAACCGAAGATCATCGAGTTCAGCAACGTCGGCGGCAGGGGTAGCTTCTCCTATCGGGTCACCTATCGCGACGAATACGGCAACTACGTCGAGTTCGACGCCACCCTCGTCCGCACGGAACTCGAATTCGACGCGACGAGCATGGAAGTCATCACCGTCTCCGGCGTCGACTACACCAGGGACGACGTCGTGATCCGCTTTGATGAGGACCTCAAGGCTACCTTGAGCATCGACGGCGGTGAAGCGAAAGACTATGTGTCCGGCGAAACCCATTACGCCGACGGAGAATACCGCTTCGTCGTGCGCGACATCGCCGGCAACAACGTCACCTACGTCATCGTCCATAAGAGCGTGAACCATTATTCGCTCACCAACTCCAAGACGGACGAGGACATCATCGACGGCGGCGTCATCAACGACGCGAACGTGGTCTTCTATGCCGAGGAAGGCTCGCACATCAAGTTCGTGGTCCGCAACGGCGAACTCGTCCCCGACTATAACTCCAATGTCTTCTCCGTCACCGGCCATTACGAGATCCTCATCGAGGACGCGATCGGCAACCAGTCCTACGAGTCCTTCACCATCCTCAACAATTCGCTCGCGACCTTCGATTACACGGCTCCGTTCGAATATGAGGTGACCGAGGTCTGGCGCATCGCCGAGGATGGCACCCGCGAAATGCTTAACCTCCGCGGCCCGGCTATCCACCTCGACGTCAACGGCGACTATGTCGTCGTCGTGACGAGCACGAAGACCGCCTCTTCGTTCAACTTCACCGTCGAGATCAACAACCTTCCCCCGACGGCGGAACTTAGCGGTTGCAAAAACGGCGAGGTCACGGCGCGCGACGTCACGATCACCGGCCTCAAGGTTGGCGACGTCGTGAGCGTCTATAGGGATGGCGAGCTCCTCTCCACGGTGACCGTCACCCTTTCCACGGAGGCGCCCAAGATCACCACCGGCGGCAAATACCGCATCGTCGTCACCAACGTGCAAGGCGTGACCAAAGAGTTCACCTTCACCCGCAAGGCCATCTCCAACGTGGCCGGCTCCATCTTCTTCATCGTCTCTAGCGTCTTAGTCGTCATCGGGTTAGGCATTGGCCTTGTCTACCACACGAAGCTAAAGACGGACGATTAGAGATAATCGACAACAAGGAATCAATTTAAGGAGGACACAACAATGTTCAATCCCATCACCCTGGCCATCAGCGAAAAGGACCTCAACTCGGTCGTCAAGCCCCTCCTCGAGGTGCTCAACGTCCTCGTCCCGGTGCTCCTTTCCGTGGTGGGCGCCGTCGGCGCGATCTGGGTCATCTTCCTCGGCGTGAAGTACGCCAAGGCGGAGGAGCCGCAGGAGCACGAGAAGGCGCGCAACAGCCTCAAGAACGCGATCATCGGCTTCGTGCTGATCTTCGTGTTGCTCATC
>SVBF01000013.1 GCA_015058945.1 Erysipelotrichaceae bacterium
ACCCGTCGATTTCTACGGACAATTGGACTGCTGCAAGGAACGAATATAACGCGGCGCCAAAAGCCGTTCGCACCATCATCACGGAGAGCGAGGCGGCGGCAAGCGATACCGCGCCTGGCGCGACCAACCTCCAGCTTGCGGTCCGCCGTTATGACTACATCATCGGCAAATACGGCACCTCGGCGCATCCTGATTTCGCATCACGTTCCGGAACCACGAACTATTCCTACGTGCCGCCCGCATCGGCCTTCGTTCCGGGCGCTTCCAAAGGCAACGATTCGCCTTTGACCACGACCCTTTGGATCGTCCTTGCTTCCGGTCTTGCCGGTCTAGCGGCCATTGGCACTGCCTACTTCGTCTCCAAAAAGAAAAGACATCAAGCCTAAGGGGAGATAGACATGACCGAGCGTTTTGTCGAACCCTTGGAAGGCTTGAAGCAGGGATCGGAAAAGATCCTGAGCAAAGAGACCGCGGTGAATTACTCCTTTGAGTATGTCTACCGTCTTTTGCTCGTCTATTTCTTTACCAAGAAAGGGACGGTGGAAGCCATTAAGGAAGATGACCGTTCGGCATTCGACGGCTTCTGCGTCGATGCTCTACAAGAAGTGCTCAAAGCCATCGCGATCGATAAGGATATCAAGGTGGGAGACGAACTAGAGAAACGCCTCGCCTTAGACGCGAGCAAGACCTTGATCGCCTATGTCAAGTCCTCCATGAAAGGCGACCCCAAGGTCATCGCGAGGAATCTCGCTTCCTCTTTTGACGAAACTTTAAAGGAACAAGGGCTATGGCAAGTCGCCATGCCTTATTCCCACGTATACCGCGAAGAATAAGCGAGCCTTACGCGCGCATATAAAGATATAATAAGGACACTTCTTTTTATGACGGCCGGATTACTACTCATCGACAAAGGGGAAGGCGTCACTTCCCGTTATGTGGATAATCGGATCCAACGTCTTTTCCATACCCATAAGGTGGGGCATCTAGGAACGTTAGACCCTTTCGCGACGGGATTACTGATCGTCGCGGTAAACGAAGCGACGAAATACCTGCCTTTCCTACCGGACGAAGATAAGACCTACGTCGCTTCGTTACGCTTAGGGATTAAGACCTCTACCGGGGATAAGACCGGGGAAGAGATAGAGACCGCCGCGGTTCCTAGTCTATCCAAAGAAAAGGTAATTGAGACATTGAATGCCTTCTTAGGGGAAAGCGAGCAATTGCCCCCGATGACTTCTGCGATCAAGGTCGATGGCACCGCCTTATATAAGCTCGCCCATAAAGGGGAGGAAATCGAACGTAAGAAGCGCAAGATCTTCGTCCATGAGATCGGACTGCTCTCGATGGAAGGAGATACGATCACCTTCTATGCGAAAGTATCCAAGGGCACCTATATGCGCGTCCTTGGGGAAGATGTCGCAGTTCGCTTAGGGACGGTGGGATACCTCGAATCCTTACGCAGGACCAAAGTGGGGGACATCACCTTGGAGAAGGCGATCCGGCTCGAAGACGTGAAGGAGGACGACTTGGTGAATCCCGCTTCTTTCGTCGCGCTTCCGCGTATCGAAATTGAGAAAAAGGATATAGACAAAGTTCGTAATGGAGTTCGTTTATCCTTTTCTTCCATATCTACTCATATATTATTGACTCATAAGGGTAAAGGCCTCGCCGTATACGAAAAGACGGAAGAAGGTCCTTATCGTTGCCTAAGGGGCTTATTATGAAGACGATCCGTTTCAACTTGGATAACTTACCCGCGAAGGAAGAAGGCCTGACTTTGGCCTTAGGTAACTTCGATGGTTTACACCGCGGCCATCAACGCCTCTTCGTCGAAGCTTCCTTAAGCGCGTCCAAAGAAGCGGGGGCTATGTTCTTCGCCTCTCCCTTTGGCAAAGGGCCATATCTAAGCTCGGTCGCGGATAAATGCCGTTATGCCTTATCCTCGCGTTTGGATGCCTTATATATCTTCGATAACGACGAAAGGCTTTATTCCTTCTCCGCGAAGGAATTCATTGAAAAGGTCTTATTGCCCTTAGGAACCAAACGGGTCGTCGTCGGCGAAGATTTCCGTTATGGTCATAACCGCGAAGGCGGGATTGAGTTATTAAAGGACTATTTCGACGTCGAGGTCGTGCCTTTGCTCGAAGAGAAGGGACAAAAGATCTCCTCGACCTGGATCAAGGCGTTATTAAGCGAAGGTAAGATCGAAGAGGCCAACGAATTGCTCGGCCATAGCTATGAGATCGCCGGTAATGTCAGTAGGGGATATCAAAACGGGGTGAAGATCGGTTATCCGACCGCGAACATCATTCCCACCTTTCCTTACGTCTTACCACGTAATGGCGTCTATTGCGGCGTCGTCTATGTCTTAGGCAAAGCGTATCGGGCGATGATCAACGTCGGCACGAATCCGACCGTAGGCAAATTAAGCAAACCCATCATCGAAGCCCATATCCTCGATTATGATGAGGATTGCTACGACAAGACCTTATACTGCGCTTTCTTGTCCTTCATCCGCGAAGAGCGAAAGTTCTCTTCTTTGGATGAACTGAAAGCGCAGCTAAAGAAAGATGAGGCGAGAATCAGGGATATCCTGATTTAAGCTAGGATCACTTAGGACCGCCGACAAGACGGTTTTTAGATAAACCGAAACTAAAATTGACAAAATCATTGAACTGGTTTTCGAGCGAAAAAAGGAAGGCAAACGCAATAAGGAGCATATTTCGAAATTTTCGAAATGTGGGGGGTGCGATGCGAGCAAAAATATCGGGTAAAATCTGCGTTTATCCCATGTATCGCACCGTGGATTAGTGCGATGTTTTCAAAGATTTTTTGAAGACAGACAAACCACATTCAGTTGCTTCCGAGAATGAAATTTATTCGCCGATTAAATTTCAAAACGTGAAATTTAATCAGTAATCCAAACGAAGTTTTGTAAATTGTTTGTCTCCCATTCGTTGACGTTATTTGGTATATATATGGCTTTGAAAAACGAATCATTACGTGTTCCAAAGGGTCAAAAAGGCGATGGATTCGAATAAATCTATCGGTAGCGCAAAGGAACGCTCGTTTTATACTGACGAAATTGCGTATCACAAATAGCAATCTAAAACACCCGTAATAATTTGTGGGGAGCATATTTAGAAATTTTCGAAATGTGGGGGGTATATTGAAAAGCCGCCGGAACCCCTTTTATTAGAAAAAGGGAGCGAACATAGAAGGCGTTTGTATTAGATGAACTCTCAAAAATGGCTCGGAAGAATTATATGAATCCGCCAGAGTTCGATGATGAAAAAAGTGAAAAAAAGTCCCTGGTTTTTTGGCTAAAAATGAAAATAAGTCCCGCAGTTTTTTATCGAGCTTTGTCTGAAATACTTCTTTTATATTGACAATGATTTGAACAAAATTACTCATGCCGCCGCTCGGCTTGTTTCAAACAAGCAAAAATGAAGCGGAGTTTGCTAAACCAGAATCTTTCCTTGGTCTATCTGTTTTGGCAAAGCGGTGGAGGAAGCGCCCTTACTTTGGGTGGAAAGAAGACGTTCGTAATACCGACTATGTCTAGCGCGTTCAAGATTCCTCACACTCCATCCGTTTGCGATGGCATCCGCCTCATAATACGGCCTGGCTTGTCACTGCTCACGCGTATTAGAACCCTATAATGGATCCACGATAAAAAGGATTTTGGACTCGCTGAGTCAAAAATGTTGGAAAAAACGATAGAACCGAGTGTAGGAATAGAGACTGGATTGGTCGAAACCGCCTCCATATTTTGTGCTTAAAAAGATCGATAGATTCTTAATAATCGCCTTTCCATAATCATCGGATCGAGTGTTGAGGATTTCCTCGGCGATACGTTTTCCAATGAGATGATTCCTGCGCAATAATGCGATATTGATCATGCGAATCGCCTGCTCTCCCATAAAAAAAGATCGTGATAGAGGGCATCGATTTTGGATGCGGTTTGATAATTAGGCTGGAAGTGCCCGTTTTGAAGTAGCTTTATTGCGGAAAAACTAGGCGACTAAGCCCTATTGTGATTGCTTAATCGGCGGCAGGCAAAACGAAAAGGCCCTGAGGCCTTATTCTGATTCTTTAAGCGCTTTCTGCTTGGCTTCCCATTTCTTGCGTTCCGGGGTGCTCAGGATCTTTTTCCTCATGCGGAAGGCGCCGGGGGTGACTTCGACGAGCTCATCGGAATTGATGTAATCCAAGCAAGCCTCCAAGGTCATCTTACGCGGGGACTTCAGGACGACCGTCTGGTCCTTGTTGGAGGAGCGGACGTTGGTCTGGGGTTTTAATGCGGTGACGTTGACCGCCAAGTCATTGGGATAACGGTGTTCCCCGACGATCATGCCTTCGTAGCAGACCGTGCCCGGGGTGATGAACATCGTGCCGTGGTCCTCGATCTTCTCGATGGAGTAGGGGGTCGCGGGTCCTTTGTCCGTGGACACCAACACGCCGATCGGACGCTCGCCGACGCTATGGGAATAGACGGGGCGGTATTCCTTGAAGGTGTGGTTGATGATGCCATAGCCCTTGGTGAGGGTGAGGAAGTTGTTCACGAAGCCGAGCAAGCCGCGGGAAGGGATGACATAAGTGAGACGGGTCTGGCCGTTGCCTTCGACCATGTCGATCATGCTCGCGCCACGGGTGCCCAAAGTCTCCATGATGTCGCCGACGAATTCGCTCGGGACGTCGATCTGTAGGTCCTCATACGGTTCGCATTTGACGCCGTCGATCTCTTTGACGATGACGTGGGGCTTGGAGACCTCAAGCTCATATCCTTCCCGACGCAAGGTCTCGATGAGGACGCCAAGGTGCAACTCACCGCGTCCGGAGACGGTCCAGGTTTCGGTGTTAGGGATGCGGACGTAACGCAAGGAGACGTCGCGCTGAACCTCTTGGTACAAACGGTCCTCGATGACGCGGGCGGTGACGAATTTGCCCTCTTGTCCGCGCAAAGGGGACGAATTGGTGCCGAATTCCATCTGCAAGGTCGGTTCGTCGACGCGAAGGGGCGGCAAGGGATCGTTATGCCCCTGGGCGCAGAAGGTCTCGCCGACGTTGCAATCCTCATAGCCGGCGATCGCGCAGATGTCGCCGCATTCGACTTGGTCGACCTCCACACGGCGCAAGCCGAGGAACGTATAGAGCTTCATGATCTTGAAGTCTTTGGTGGTCCCGTCCAAACGGATGGCGGTCAAGGTGTCGCCCACTCTGGCGTTACCGCCGCGCACGGTGCCGATGCCAATGCGTCCGACGAAGCCGTTATAGTCGAGCAAAGCCGGCTGGAAGCGGAAGGGGGCGCTTGGGTCGCAGACCGGTTCGGGGATCTCTTTGAGGATGGTCTCGAAGACGCATTCCATGCCTTTGGTCTGGGTGGCGGGGTCAGGGGAAAGGGAAGAAGTGCCGTTAAGGGCGCTAGTGTACACAACGGGGAAATCGAGAAGCTCTTCGGGGGCGCCAAGCTGGATTAAGAGGTCGAGCACTTCGTCAACGGCCTTTTCGGGGTCGGCGTTAGGGCGGTCGACTTTGTTGATGCAGACGATCGGCTTGATGTGGTTCTCCAAAGCGTTCTTGAGCACGAAACGGGTTTGGGGCATCGTGCCTTCGAAGGCGTCGACGAGCAATAAGCAGCCGTCGACCATGTGCATGATGCGCTCGACTTCGCCGCCGAAATCGGCATGCCCCGGGGTGTCGACGATGTTGATCTTGGTGTCTTTGTAACGGATGGAGGTGGTCTTGGCTAAGATGGTGATGCCGCGTTCCCTCTCCTGGGGATTGGAGTCCATCGCGCGATCGACGACTTCCTCGTTCTCGCGGAAGGTTCCGGAAGAGGAGAGTAGGGCGTTGACGAGGGTGGTCTTGCCGTGGTCGACGTGGGCGATGATGGCGATGTTGCGCATGTTCATGGGCGAATGCCTCCTATAAACCGAGCGAGATTTTACTACGCACTTACGCGCAGGTGAATATTTTTCGATGCCCTAATTGAGTCGTTACCCGTTTTTGCCGATGACATTAGCGGCGTTACGGAACTATAATTAAGCGCTTGATAGGAGAAGACTCATGAAGAAGATGCGCTTGCCTTTATATATTGCCCTCGGGGTCACCGTGATCGGCTTGATCCTTGGCTCTTTCCTCGATTTGCAGATCAGCCAAGGACTTGGCGCGAGCGCCTCCAATGGCTTTGCCGTCGGCGTCTCCGCGATCGCCCCGACGTTCGGCTTTGCCGCGATCGCCTTCATCGGCGGCGGTTTCTTCGCCCTGGGCATGAAACCGACCTATAAGACCGTCTTCCGCGTCCTCTTCTTTGTCGCCGCGGCCGCATGCTTAGGCATGTCGGTCTATTTCGCGGGCCAAGAGTATTTCGGCGCGAACGGCTTTGCCGGCAAAGCCCCGATGATCGTGGGTTACCTCATCGCCCTTGTGGTCCTCACCGGCGTCTCCGTCGGCGGCTACTTCGTCTTGCGCGACGTCACCCATCCCTATGCCTGGGTGATTTACGTGATCGCCTTAGGCGTCGCCTTCATCGCTTTGGTGCCCGGCACCACCTTGCTCAAGGCCATCTTCCATCGCCCGAGATACCGTTCCTTGGTCCTTTACGAAGGCATCGATTTCCACGCCTGGTGGAAACCTTGCTCCAACTACAAGGAACTCATGGCCCAATATAGCCTTACCTCCGAGGAATTCAAATCCTTCCCTAGCGGCCATAGCTGCGAGATTAGTCTCCTCTTCTTGGTCCCGACCTTCTTGCCGGTCGTCTCCGAGAAGATCCGCAAGATCCAGATCCCGTTATTTGTCTGCACCGCGGTTCTTGCTTTGCTCACCATGTTCTGCCGCATCCTCGCCGGCGCGCACTTCCTTAGCGACGTCTCCGTCGGTGCGATGCTCATCCTCGTCTTCGCCATCATCGCCAATGAAGTCATCCTCCATAACCCCAAGCTTTCGGTGGAAGGCGAATAATTCTCAATCAGCCGTTTCTTATAGAAGAAAGACCGGAGGCCACGCCTAGTCTTGTTGGTATGGCTGATGAAGCACTATAATGCTTACGTGGTTTTTGGGACTCCCGCTTTCACAGGAGCCCTTTTTTACCTCAGGATGATGATGATAAGCATCAATAGGATGATGATCCTGTCGAGCATAACTATCCCATTCCCATAAGCAAGTCGATTGGGTAACCACTTTAATGGGTTGGAACATGAGGGGATTTCTCCTTTCTGTTCCTACCGACTTATAGGAAACGAAATCGGGTTTTGGATCAAAAACTTACCTGAGAATTTTGTACAGTGTATAAAACTACAGGTATTCGTTCCCTATTTATGTACGAAAAATAGTGAATGATCTCATTCAAAGGGATATGGGCCGATAAAACGTTCGACGATTTAAAGGGGCTGTTGAAAAACCACTGTCATAAAAAGGAGCCAGAATCACGATGCAGGCGTTTTTGTTTGCACCCGTTTAGCGCGACTTCCATTCGCCACGGCCCGAACGATGGCTCTCCTAGAGCAAAAACACAATTGGAGGGCGATGCGGGTCGCCAGCCGAACACTTAGGGAATTATTTTTTCCCGAAATAATTGATTTTTTCCCGAAATAATAAATGAGTGAAAGCTATTGCGTTTTGTTACCAAAATAGTATAGTTTTAGTAACATGAACTCCACGGCATCCCTCATAGAAAAAACAATCAACGAAGCCCCCGAGCTGACGTTATGGCATAGCAGCGACTTCCTCGACTACGGGAAGGCAAGCAATGTGAAGGTCGTCCTTTCGCGCTTGGCCGAGGAAGGGAAGCTAAGGCGCGCCATCGACGGGATCTACTATCGGCCTAAGAAGGTCTTGGGGGTCGAGGTTCCGCCTTCCATGCATGATATCGCCCGGAAGATCGCCTCGCTCCACCGCTGGAGCGTCGTCCCTAGCGGCGAGACCGCGCTAAATGCCCTTGGCCTTTCGACGCAGGTCCCGTCCGAGTACGTTTATTCCAGCGATGGACCCTACCGCGACTATCTCGTCGACGGGATGCCCCTCCATTTCCGTCACAAGAGCACCCGCTTCATCAAGGGGATGTCCTATAAGACGGCGCTGTTTGTGGAAGCTATGAAGGCCTTGGGGAAAGAAAACGTCAGCGATACCACGATCAAGACACTCGCCCAGTCACTTGGCGAAGACGAGATCAACCGAATTCTAAGCGAGGCGAAATCCGCCCCGGAATGGATTTACGACACCGCGATGCGGGTACAGGAGGAGAAACAATGGAAAGGATCATGAGACTAAACGCCTCCGGGCGCGCCGGGCTCATCGCCGCGGCAGCGAGGAACCTTGGGTTAGGCGAAGCCATCGTTGAGAAGGACCTTTGGGTCACCTACTTCCTCGACTACCTCTTTTCCCGCTGCCCCCATAAAGGCGAATTCGAGTTCAAAGGCGGGACCAGCCTCTCGAAATGCTATGGCCTGATCGACCGCTTCTCCGAAGACCTCGACGTCGTCATCTCCGCCAAGGCAATCGGAATGGATCTATCCCCGCTTCTTCTGAAGGGGACGAGCCGCAACAAAAGGGAGCTTTTTGCCCAAGAGGCCAACGACAAAGCGATGGCTTTTCTCGAAAACGAATTGATTCCGACGATGAGAAAGGATTGTGAAAGGGAGTTGGCAGCGCAGCTCTCCTTCGAGCTCGTCAAGGAGGACCTAGCCTTTTACATCGGCTATCCCGCCTCCTATGGCGATCCCTATCTCCTACCTAGGCTCAAATTCGAGATGAGCTCCCTCTCGGCGTTGCTACCTTCCGAGACCAAGAATATCAAACCGCTTCTTTTCGAAGCCCTTCCCGCGCTGGACGACGGAAAGGAAAGACCCGTACGCGTGCTCTCTCCGGAAAGGACCTTTTGGGAAAAGGCGATGATCCTACATCAAGAGGCGCACCGCGAAACGGGACCGACGCCGCGCCGCTATTCGAGGCATTACTACGACGTTGTCAAAATCTTCCGAAGCCCCATCGGCGAAAAGACATTAGCGAACCTCGGCTTGATGGAGGAGGTCCGAACGTTCACCGAGGCGTTCTACAACCGCGCCTGGGCGAAATTCAATGAGGCAAAGCCCGGCAGCTTCCGCCTCTATCCAAACGAGAGCCAGATTGATGGCTTGCGCAAAGACTACGCCGAGATGGGGAAGATGATCTTCGACAAAAACGCTCCAAGCTTTGACGATATTCTCGCCACTTTGACCGAAATCGAGGGCAGAATCAACGGAGGGAATCGATAATGTCGATCCTAGATGCATACGAAAAGGGCGGAACCCCGATCATCACGCCCGACAAGCTCTATAAAAAGGAAAGGAAGATCGCCGACGTCGCCGTCGCCTGCTTCACCAAGAAGGCCCTCGACTACGTGCTGTCCACCTACCGTCACGAGACCTACCACGAATTCATGGCGACGGGGAACGGGTCGTCGACCGTCTATTACCTTCCGGATTTCAAGGTGCTTTTCTTCATGTCGCTGATCGGCTCCTCCATGGCTGGGGGCCTATTGCAGGAAGTCGCCTACATTTCCGGCGTGACCAAATTCGTCTACTTCGGCTCCTGCGGCGTCCTCGACAAATCGCTAAGGGGCCATTACATCGTCCCGACGGAATCCTACCGTGAGGAAGGCTATAGCTACCACTACGCCCCACCCTCGGAATACATGCCAATCAAGAACCACGCCCATGTCGAATCCTTCCTAAGGCCCCTCGGCGTGCCCATCGCCATCGGAAGAAATTGGACCACGGACGCCTTCTATAACGAAACCATCGCCAAATGGGAAAGAATGAAAGGCGACGGCGTTTTGTCCGTCGAGATGGAATCCAGCGGATTGCAGGCCATCGCGGACCATATCGGCGTAGAGTTCTACACCTTTTTCTTCGCCGGCGACATCCTCGGAGAGTCCTGGACTCCCGGCGACCTCGGAGGGGAGAGGGAAAGAAGGCGCCAGGTCGGCGCCGTCGAAGTTGCCCTTGCTTTGGGCAAATCGATAGCCAAATAAAGCTTACCCGGCCACGGAACGAGATATTGGTCTTGAACCAAACGTTTTATTTTCAGAAAACACGCCCTAGAAAAATAGTCGAGTTTTCGTAGGCTGACTATAAGCCAAGAAAATGAAAACACTTGACGCCATCGAAGGTTTTTACGTTTTGAAGCACGATGCGGGCCGCCAACCGAACATTTAAGGAATCATTTTTTCCCGAAATAATTGATATTTTCCCAGAATAAAAACCACACTCTAGCCAATTTCATCATTCATTGGCTTGTATATGGCATGGAGGAGGATACGCACAAAATAAACACCCGAGACATGGGCCGAACGCACCGATGAGTTAGGAGAACCCTCTCACTACAACGAATATCCCAAGTTGATGTCGAACGGCGCGATCAAAAGCTTCTGAAGATCTTTGTTGTGGCATTCGAAGAATCTCTTTATGGCTTTTCCGTAGTTTTCTTTTGAATCGAATTCCCAGTAGGAATAGTACTTCACGCATTTAACGACCTTAGTCAATTCCCTCGGTGGGTTGCCGAGTTCGATTCCGTCTATGGTATAGGACCTCTTGAGGTACCTTATGGAAACGCAGCCCTCCCATTTCGCCTGTTCGGCCGACATTCTTTCTATCATCGCCTCGAACTGGTCCGTCTTATCCGGTTTGGCCTGAAACAGTTTTATCTCCGCAAAGTTATCCTTCATCGCGTTTTTCTCCGCTGCTTGTTTCGTTAGAAGTCATTTTACCGCGAAACGGTATTTCCCTTTTCCCAAGCCCTGGACGGGCTCGATTACGCCTCCGCTTTCGAGGATGGCGACGTATTTGGCGCCCGTTGCGACGGCACACCCCAGAATCATGAGCACCTCGCGATGACCGAACACCTTACCGAAGAGAGGCTCCACGAGCTTAAGGAGGGCTTCCTTTTGCCTTGGCGCGGCCGATAAAGCCTCGATTCTTCCTTTAATCGAGTTAATCTGAACATCAATGTTCATGTTTTCGGCTCCAATGTTCATTTTTTCATCGCCAATGAATAGTTCGCCCTCCAAAGAAAACGGAGCGTTTGGCAACGGCGCAAAGCATGGTCAAGCCATGATATCCTTTTTATTTCGTCATCCCCAATCTTCTTCCGGGCATTAAGGTTAGGGGGATCAGATTAGCGGTTCGTGAATAAGGCCTAGCGAATCGCCCTCCTCGAAAAACAAGAGCAAATGATAAATTATATTTCTCCAGATTCAATGATTTTTGATATAATTTGGAGGAATTTAACTGAGGTATGATCATGAAACTTATTGGAAGAGAAAACGAAAAGACAATTCTGTCCCAGTGCCTTTCCAGCGGAAAAGCGGAATTCGTCGTCGTGTATGGAAGAAGGCGCGTCGGCAAGACTTTCCTGATAAAGTCCTTCTTCGGAGAGAAGTTTGCCTTCTACGGAAGCGGTGTGCTCGGTGGCAAAAGGAAAGATAAACTCGTGGCGTTCCACCAATCCCTCCGCCTATACGGCGATTCCAATCCCAAAGCGCCAAAAAACTGGTTTGAAGCCTTCTCGCGCGTTCAAGATATTCTCGAAAGTTCGCTGGTGTATCGAGAAAGAAAGTCTGGAAAGCGCGTAGTTTTCCTTGACGAAACGCCATGGATGGACGGCGCTAGGTCCGACTTCAAGGCAGCCCTGGACTTCTTTTGGAACACCTATGCCTCCACCAAGGAGGACATCGTGCTCATCGTCTGCGGCTCGGCAACGTCCTGGATCGTCAAGAACATCCTCAAATCCGAAGGCGGATTCTACAACCGCCTCACCCACCGCGTCCACCTGAAGCCCTTTTCCCTATCGGAATGCAAGACGTTTGCCAAATCGCTCGGCATGGATTACAGCCCAAAGCAGCTCATCGACGCGTATATGGTCTTTGGGGGCATCCCCCACTATTGGTCCTTGTTCGACCCGAGCAAAAGCGTCGCGCAGAACATCGACTCATTGTGCTTTGACGAATCGGGGGAACTTTCCCACGAGTACACGTCGCTTTTTAAATCCCTCTTCTCCGCGAAGGGAAAGCATAGGGCCATCATCGAGGCCATGGCGGCCGTGAGAAAGGGCATGACGCGCCAAGAGCTTGCGAAAGCCAAGAAGATCGGAGGGGGCGAACCCCTGACCGTCGCCTTGGAGGAATTGGAGGAATGTGGCTTCATCCGCCGCTACACCGCCTATTCAAAGGAGAAATACGACGCCATCTACCAATTGGTCGATCCTTTCGTGCGCTTCGCCACCACCTTCCTCCTGAAAAGAAGCGAGCAATCATGGATGGAGTACATCGGAACCCCCTCCTACCATTCGTGGTCTGGCCTTTGCTTCGAGCTCGTCGTGTTGAACAACATCGAGGCCTTGAAAAAGGTCGCAGGCTTTTCCGACGTCGCGACTAAGGAGTACGCCTGGAAGAGCAAAACCAGCAAACCCGGCGCCCAAATCGACCTCATCCTGGATCGCAAGGATGGCATCACCTTCGTCCTAGAGGCCAAATACGTTTCCGGAGAATTCGAATTCGACGCCGCAGAAGAGAAAGATATGGCTCGAAAAATCGAGGTTTTCCGCAAGGAGACCAAAACCACAAACACCCTGCGAGCGATGTACGTGACGCTTAACGGACTCAAGAAATCTCCGAAAACGGAATTGGCCATTACCTCAATCTTGGCAACAGATCTAATGTAATTTCTCATCATAATCTTCCAAATCGGGCTAAATCTCTCGCTTTTTGGAGAAATATAAATAATTAACGCAAATGAAAATCGCTCTTTTCGATAAGCGCTTATTCAAACAAAACCAAGAAGGAAACGCACGTCGATGGAGCCCGATGCCTGCAGTTTAATACCCGCAAAATAGGCTCCAGAAAAAAAGTCGAATTTTCGTAGGCTGAGTGTAAGCCAAGCTTTGCGCAAAATATCGAATTTCTTTCGATGCCATCGGGATAATCAAAAAGAACGAAACACGATGCGGGAATCGGCCCCATTTCCATGCCGTCAAATACCTGCCCTTTGGTCCTCCGCCATTTATTCTTTTGCGGTCAACTATTCGGTCAGTTATTCGGTCGGTTATTCGGTCATGCTGACCGCGAAGCTTTAAAGGAACGGTATCGGCCAAAATGGTTCAACGGACTACTTCAAATGGTATCCACCTGACTTCTTCGGCCCTTTGAATTCCAAATAATCGCGGAGATACCGCTTGATTTGGTTGTAAATGGAGTCCGGCGTTTGAGGGCCGAACTCGTTTGCATCCCCAGGGTGTTTTCGTCAATGCGCGCCCCTGGATGAGTTTTAACGAATTTAAGAATGCCTAGGCAAACATCGTTTAATCGGTCAGTTATCCGGTCATGGGAAGAAGCGTCGGCTGGTTGCTTCCTCGCCGGATTGTTGAGGTTAGGCAGATGGACGATGAAGAAATTCTCAGACGGTTAGAACTCGGGTTTTTCGCCGAATGGGGCGTATGCTTCCAAAGTCCTGGGGATACCCGTGCCGAGTTTATAAGCGGGTAAAAATGTCGACTTTTATCACCGATTTTATGGCCAACGAGGTTCGAATCGTGCACCACCTCAGACACCATCGAAGGATTGTCACTAATAGAAAACTATTTGAGTCGTGCGCTACTAGAAAAGTCCCGAAAAAAATACGGTTTTTATTAATGCCTAGGTCTTATTTGCCGTAAGGGCAATCGGAATAATCGATTCCCTTGGCCTCGTCTTCGGCGCGGCGGCTTTTCGCGACATTACGAAAGACGATCGCGACGATTAGCATCGGCAAACCGATGGAGAAGAGCGTCCCCGCTCCAGATAGCCCGATCACCGATAAGACGAACTCTGGCGTTCCCGGGCCGTCGCAGCGCACGCTGGTCGCGGTCTGGACACAAGAGCCGCTCGATTCCATGGTCGCGATGGCGTTTACGAGCATTGGGATATTCACCGCGAGCAGGATGACGCTGATAACGAGGAAGACGATGGAGACGGGCAAGAAGATACGGGAGAGGATGGTGAAGGTCTTCACTAAGCGCTTATGGTGGGGCTTAACGGGACTAGGGGTAGGGACGATATCGGACATGGGGGAGTCCTCCTTCTTAGGGATATTATAAGGGACCTAACGGTCGTAACGCTTTTGATAAGTGTCAGCGTGAGGTGGGATGCCTTTACGGTATCCCTCCATATAGGCTTCTTCTTTGGCTTCATATAGGAAGAGCAAGGGATTGATCTTGTATGAGAAATGGGATTCGAAATGGAGCAGGGCTTTTTTGCCTTCTTCGACGTCGCCTTCGTAAGCCATGTCGCGGACGATGAT
This sequence comes from Erysipelotrichaceae bacterium, assembly GCA_015058945.1. GTDB lineage: Bacteria > Bacillota_I > Bacilli_A > RFN20 > CAG-826 > Alloenteromonas. The sequence continues at coordinate 14,316 of SVBF01000013.1, forward strand.
CTCATGGGGGTTATCGAGGAGATAGGAGATATGGCCGACGTTTTGGTGGTCCTTACGGATCAGGAAATGCTTCGCGCTAGGCAAAAGGGGACGCTTCGCCATATAGGCGATCGCCTCTTCCACGCGAAGCAAGGGCTTCAATGACAAATGGGCGTCATAGGGGTTTGGGAATTCGACGTGATCGAAATAGAGTCGGAAGGACTCATAGTCATAAAGCATCGAGGAGAAGTTGGCCTTGGCCTCGGGACGGTCCTCGTAGAGGCGGGTGAGCAAGTCTTTGCAATATTGACGTTCCGTATAGCCATCGGCGGGACAAGTCTTGCCCATGACGGGAAGGTTCTCCTCTTGGGCGAGAGTGACGAGTTGCCTCTCCTCGACGAAGATGAAGGGACGGATGAAATCGATGCCCGCGCGGTCTAAGCGCATCTTCGGCTCAAAGGTCGAGACCGAACCGCCGTGGATCATGTTCATCAAAAGGGTCTCCAAGGCGTCGTCGCGGTGATGGGCGAAGGACACTTTGTTGCAACCGAGCTTCTTCGCGACGTCATTGATCGCGGCCTTCTTCATCCTGGAACAGATGGAGCAGGGGATGTGATGGCCGGGCTTGGTGTGCTGCAATAAGATCGGGTAGACCTCTTTGGCGTCCCCGACATATAGCTCATAGCCGAGGGAGCGGCAGTATTCCTTGGCTTTGGAGATATCAAAGCCCGGGAAGCCTAAATCGAGGCAGATCGGGACGATGCGGAAATCCTTCTTGGAGAACTTGGTGTATAGGTGCATCGCAAGGAGCAGGCACATCGAGTCCTTGCCCCCACTGATGCCGAGGGCGATGACGTCGCCGGGATCGATGAGGGCGAAGGTCTCGTCGGCCTTCTTGACGCTTGCGAGGACACTGCGGATCATGGGCATGGCGACATGATAACACCCATGCGCGTTTACGGGGATAGTTTTGACTACCATGGCGATTTGTTTTACCTTTATGCCTATGGACGCGAAGAAATTTTTCCAGGCCCTATTCACGGGCGCGAACGTCGGCGAGGCATTCCAAAACGCCGAGGGGCGGATCCTTGATCCCTCGATCGCTTTGGCGGCCGCCTTTTCGCGTCGATTCTCCGACGAGGATTCGTTTGAGAAGACCTTGGATTCGAAGATCTTCTTGTCGCGGAAGGACTTCCCTTCCTTGAAGGAGCGCGAGGTGGTCCGCTTCCCCTCGGGCAAGAACATGCTTTGTGGCTATCTCTACCGCGTCGATCTGGCTAAAGGTCTTTTGATCTATGTCCACGGCATCAAAGGCCAGGCGGACGACTATTACGCGATCGGCGAGGATTACTTCGTCCGCATGGGCTATGACGTCTTCGCGATCGACTTGACCGCCTCGGGCAGGTCGCAGGGCATGGGGATCGACGGCTTGCATCAAAGCGCCCTAGACGTCAAGGCGGCCTATGAATATATCCTTAGCCGCGGCGACTTCGACGCGATGCCGAAATACCTCTTCGGCCATTCTTGGGGCGCCTATGGGGTAGGGGCTAGCTTGAACTTCCCTGCTGTGCGGCCTAACGCCATCGCGGTCCTATCGGGATTCGATACCCCGCTAAAGGAGATGCTTGGCTTACCCGCCTCAAAGATCGGCTTTGAGGTCGATTTCGGCAAAGAGGAACTCGAAGCCGCCTTGAAGGCGAGGTGCGGCGAATATTACGACTTATCCGCGTCTAAGGGCATCCGTAATTCCAAAGTACCCGCGATCGTGCTCCATGGGGATAACGATACGACCGTGCCCATGAAGGCCTCGATCTTTGGGGCGTTAAACGAGGATGAGGCGACGAAGGTCCTGATTCCTAGTCGCGGTCACGCGGATGTCTTCCTTTGCGACGAATCGGTCGCCTACGCGAATGACGTGAGGGGGATGGGTAAGGTCATGACGGACGTCTATGGCAAGGACGTCACTCAGATTCCAAAGGGGATGATGGACTCGTTCTTATCCTCCTTCGACCGACGGATGACGAGCCTCATCAACGTTAAGGTGTTCGAAAAGATCGTGGGATTCTTTGACGCCCATCGATAGGGGGTATCCGCTTTCTCTAAAGAGAAAACGACGGTTGGAGACGGGATGATTTTCGTTCTTGTCTACGTAATGGCCGATGTCTATAATATTCCTCGCCGTGATCCGGCAGTGGATTGACGGGCCTGGGACTTTAGCTCAGTTGGGAGAGCACCTGCTTTGCAAGCAGGGGGTCGTCGGTTCGAGCCCGATAAGTTCCACCATCATCATGGCTGAGTAGCCCAGTTGGTTAGAGCATTCGGTTCATACCCGAAGTGTCGGCAGTTCGAGTCTGCCCTCAGCCACCAAAAAGTGAGATGCCGTCGAAGAAATTCGGCGGTTTTCTTTACCCTGTGAAAATAGCCGTCGTATAAATTTCGTATAAAATTTCGAAATTCTATCTTTTTCATCAACGCAAAAAGCCAACCTTTGCAGATTGGCTTCTCGCAGCGAGGAAGGAGAGCCTTTATGGATCCGTTGGGTTAGACTACACCATCACGCCAGCGCTGCCAGTGCAGCTTCGGGCTTACTGATTTAGTGCTCTCTTTGGTGTCCAAGACTTCACCTTCATCGTATCGTCCTTGGGGAGTTATGGCAACGCAACGAAAAACCACCGCAGAAGAAGCGGTGGCCACGGAGGATCGCAATGGATGAACAATCACATCGCTAACCTAAAGTTAGCATGGGTTGTTACGCATATGCAATCGTTGTAAAAGTGATGGTGTAGCGTTCTGGTACTTGCTCGACGTTCCCAACGATCTCGTAGGTGAAGCTTCCGCCTCCCATGACGATCTCGCTCTCGTAATAAAACGAAAGGCTTTGCGAGCTTGAAAGGAACACCTCTGCGGTGACTTTTGCCTTGCCCTTCATCTCGCCGCCGTTCTTCGCGATGCCGGAGAAGCGGACGTCATAGTTAGCGTCGCCGACCTTTGTGCATTCGCCAGCCACGGTCTCCTGCACCAAATAGAAGTGGGGGAGCCTATCCTGCTGCTGTTTGTCTTTCACTGCGTTGACGATGGCGAATATGGCCATGACCACGAGGACGACGCCGACGCCTCCGCCCACGAATAGTCCGATCGTCTTTGCCCGACCGATCATCTCTGCTTTTTGTTTTCGTTTCATTTTCGGCACCTCGCATTTTTATAACAAACGTATGACATTAAGCTCTCGGAACTTTCGGGAACATCTCTTCGATCATCGCCCTGGCTTTCTCTTTGGTGGCGAGGTGGTTGTAGACGTTCACGTCGACCATGACGGTGTGTCCTA
>SVBF01000001.1 GCA_015058945.1 Erysipelotrichaceae bacterium
CTGTTTTATGGCAAAATAAGGCATATCAATACCTCCCTCGACAAGAGATATTGTGACAAAAGAGGCGATTTCTTGCGATTTCGCCTCTTTTTGTAAACTAAAAGGGGCCTAGTCACCTTTTAGGTTTCTTAACAGCCCCTTTCGTTTTGCTTCGTTAAGCGAAAGGCGTTAGGGGATATAATTGGGCTAGCAACCTTCATAGTCGGAGGAAAACAATGAAAGCCAAAGTCTTTTTAGGAATACGGATCGCGGGCACGGTCTTAGCGTTTTTCAACTTGCTCATGTTCTTCGCGTTGCGCCCTTGTTGGAGCGGGATCAGCAGCACGCTCGGATATAAGGGCGGGTCCAACACATTCTTGTTGGTCTTGCCGATCATCGTCTGCGTGCTGCTCTTCGTGATCCTGCTTTGCGACCTGATTCTTAAGAAGATCTTCAAGAAGGATTGGCTGCAGATACTCTTCTTAGCCATCCATGTCGTCTTCTTCGCCGCCATCATGGTCGTGATCGGGTTAGGGGCGGTAGACTACATGCGCTTTGTCTGGCCGAAGTTCTTTACCGGCTTAGCCGCGGTCATCGCGTTGGTACTGCTCTATTTCTTGCTCTTCGTCTATCCGAAGACGAGGCTCAAGGATCTCAAGGTCTTCAAATATGGCGTGTTAGGGGTCGCCGCCGTTTTGGCGGTGGGGGTGCTTGCGAACTTCACCTTCAACTGGATCACCTGCAGCCCAGTGGTCTATGCGGTGGGGGACAAATATCAGATCGTCTTCTCCACCAGCGTCGACGCGACGGGTTACGTCGAAATCGGCGGGACGAAGTATTACGACACCTATAACGGCACGACCCGAACCTTTGACCGCATCCATAAGATCGAGGTGCCGATGGAGAAACTCGACGCGAGCAAAAAGTACACGGTCCATACCCAAAAATCGATCTATTGCGGTCCTTTCGGCGGCTTCTTGGGACGAGACATTAGCCAAAGTGTGGACTTCAAACCGGTCGATGTGACCGATGGCATCCAATATCTTTCCTTCAGCGATATTCACATGAACCTCGCTCAGGCGGCGAAGACGGCCACGTTCGTGGAGAACTATGATTTCCTCGTCCTCGCCGGCGACATCATCTCTGACGTCGAGACCTTTGAGGACGCGAACTTCAACAACGAAGTCGCCCACGCGATCACCAAAGGCCAGATCCCCGTCGTCTATGCCCGCGGCAACCATGACATCAAAGGGCGGTTCGGCCAAGAGCTCCACAAATTCGTCGGGGCGGAGGGCGATCGTTTCTATTACACCTTCTACTTCAAAGACATCTACGGCATCGTCCTCGACCTCGGCGAGGACCATGACGACGATTGGTGGGAATATTACGGCACCGCCCATTACGCGGATTACCACGAAGCCCAGATCGAATTCCTAAAGGAAGAGATCGCGAAGAAGGATTACGAACATTATCCCTATCGCGTCGCGATCTCCCATATCCCGATCCCGTTCGTGAACTACCGCCTGAACCACGAATACGTCAAAAAGACCATGACGACCTTGTTAAATCAGATGGATATCGACATGTACCTCTGCGGCCATCAACATCAACTGATGATCTTCGAGCCGGGGCTCATCGAACCGTTCACGGAGCTCTCCTACAATCCGAACTACAAGAACAAGAAATACGGCGGCTACCTCACCGACTTCAACTTCCCTTCATTCATGGTGAGCAAACAGGGTTTCACCTTTAAAGACGCCACGAACATCACCGGGGCAAAGAGCCATATCGGTTTCTACGTCGACGTGGATTTAAGCGTGAACGAGGAACGTTGCCATTACCTTAATAGCGCGGGCGAGAAAGTCGACGTGATGAACATGTTCTACGATAAGGCCTACGGCCAAGAGATCCGCATCGATTTGACCACGAAGGAGTTTTTGCCCCAAAACGCATAAGGAAAACCGCCCATTAAGGACGGTTCGTGGATCGACGTGGGATCAGGACTCGATTTTGCGATGTCCATCGTCCTTGTCTTTGTCTTTGTTCTTGTCATCATCACCGCCGCATCCGCCGCCATTGACCGCGGCGAGCTGCTCGTCGCTAAGCTCGACGTGCTGCGCCTTGGCGAGGCGGAGAAGGTCGTTCACGTTGTCGCAATCGCGGACTTTTGCGATCTGTTCGGGGGTGAGACCTTTGAGCAATTCCTGCTTGACGTTCATGATGTTTCCTCCTTCGTCTTGGCATCATCATACAAGACCCATAGTCACAGAGTTGTCACACATTAGGACAAAAATGAAAAAATCAAAAACGACGATGAAAGCAACGGGCCTCGAACGAACGATACTCGAATCGCCGCGCTCGTCTATTCGCTTACGCGGAAAGATGGGGAAGAACCAAAGGCGAAAGAATAGAAGCGGTGGCTTTGCCACCCCATTTTCGCGTATCACGCCTAACGCGTGCAGTTGATATAATCAAATTTGCGGATAACATCGTTTCCGCAGCATGAGGTAACCACCATGAAAAGAAACAAAGCATTGCTCATTCTTGCCGCTTCGTTTTTGCTCGTCTCCTGTGGCGAGGCGCCTGCCTCTTCCGCCGTTTCGTCCTCGGAAGAAGTCAGTAGCAGCGAAGAGGGCTCCAAAGAGATCGAAGGACTCGTCCGCAAGAACATCGAGGTCCGGATGGTCTCGCATTTCGGCGACGAGTTCGGCGAAAGCGAATTCACCGACACTGCCCTTTATAGTGACTATTGGTTCCTCGACGATTCCAAAGAGGTCAACTATGAACTCGCGTTGATGTCCTCGATGGTCGATGGCGCCTCCTATGCCTCATCGAAGGAATCTCACGGCGAGAAGATCATCGAATTCCTCGACGATGCCGGATACCATGGCATTCAGCTTAACGAATATTACGACAAAGGGCTCTTCCTCGAAGATTCCATGGGCGCGATCATCGGCCGCAAGTCCATCAAGGACTATGACGGCAAAGAATACACTCTCCTCGCCGTCTTCCCCCGCAACGCCGGATATCACGACGAGTGGATGGGCGACTTCAACCTCGGCGCGGAAGGGATTCACGAAGACTTCCTCGAGATCCGCGACGAAACGCTTCGCTTCATGAAGCGCTACATCGCCGACAATGGCATCACCGGCGAACTCAAGGTTTGGAGCGCCGGCTATAGCAGGGGCGCCGCCACCGCCAACCTCCTCGGCGCCTTCCTCGCGGAGGACGTCGGCTATTTCGGCGATGACGTGAGTCTCGATCCCGAAAACCTCTTCGTCTATACCATCGCCACCCCGGCCGTCGCCCCTTCCGACCTAAACAAGACTGAACTACTAAGTGTTTCCGGACCTCGTGGCGCGGGTTTTCACGACACCGATACCCCCGCCTTCGTCTATGCGGGCGAAGGCAAAGTCAACTTCGCCGATGAGCGCTACAAAGCCATCCATAACTTCGTCGGCGTCGGCGACTATGTCACGAAACTCCCGCCGCAAAACTGGAACTTCACCCGCTTTGGCGTGACCGAGAACATACTCTATGGCAGCGAGGCGTTCCTCAAAAACCTCGAAAAGCTTAGCCCAGAGACCGCGGATACCTTCATCGGCGGCAAGAATTACGAGACCGAACTGCCGAACAAGACCTTCGACATCGAGACCTGCACCATCGTCGATGTTGATTCCAAGCAATCCGCCAACGCGATGATCGACGAACGCCTGGCCATCCTCATGGGCCTCGCCGGATCGCGCGAAGGCTACATCGAGAAAGGCTTTGATCGCCTTCTCGGCGGCGCGGCCGCGATCTTCGGCACCGATTGGAAAGGCTTCTTCGACGGCATCAAGGAAAACATCGGCGCCGCGGTGAAAGCCGGCATCCTCAATTACCTCGCCTATGCCCAAAAACAGTCGGGGTTAAGCGAAGCCAAGACCGCCGCCACGATCCTTAAGTCTCTCTTCGCCAAACAAGACGTCGCGCTCGACGCCTATACCGATCAGCAATTCCTCGCCGACTTCCTCGATTTCCTCATCAACGACTATCAGCAAGGCGGCAAGGCCTCGACGCGCGCTACCGTCCTTTCCGTCCTCATCCCCGCGCCCTATGGCAAGCTCTACATGGACTTGTTGAACTTCGCGAAGGACAATCAGATCACCGTGAAGACCGTCGACGAAGTCGTCTTGCTCCTCGCCAAGTTCGTCAGTGCGAACAAGACGGACGAGAACGTCATCGCGCTGATCGAGGCCCTCGCCAAAGCGATTCCCTCGCAATACGCCTCCTTCCTTCCGATGATCGCTTCGGGGATCGGCAAGGATTACAGCGACCCCACCCTCTACCCGGACGATTTCTCCAAGACTAAGGCGGCGATCGTCGACATCCTCGACGCCTGCGCTAACGGCGTCGACACGGAGGAGACGAAAATGAGTGCTTCCTACCTCCGCTATATGCTGATCAACATGGTCGGGACGTTTGCCTTCTCTGGAAAACAACACCTCATCGATCTGCTCGCCAACGGCACCCACGAAACCGACGATACCACGGTGACCCGCGACCCCGTCGCCCTTGACCTGCTCCTCGAAGACGTCCTCGACCTCACTCTCCCTAAAGATAGCGAAGGCAAGCGCGTTCCCTTGAATAAGGCCGCCGACGATAGCCTCGTCGCTCTCCTCGATAAGGGCAGGACCGAGATCAACGGCATCTACGTCGATATCCTCAAACAGAGCCCGGAGACGGTGCGCGAAATCATCTTCACCGTGTTATGCAACCCGGGCGAGAACTACGATGTCCGTCACGACATCGAAAGCGCCGTGACCTTCATCGACAAGATGCAGTTCCTCTTCCCCGCGCATAGCCACGAGATGTATATGTGCTACCTGAAGACGCAGATCAAAGCCTAAGCATCATCACGTCTTACGCCGTCCTTGACCGGACGGCTTTCTTTTTCTGTTCCATATTTTATGGAAAGGCGGATAATCCTTGCTTGGCATTATGCTTCCGACCTTGATCATCTCCATCGTGACGTTCGTGTTGGTGACCCTATCGATCATCTTCTTTCCCTCGATTAAAATCGGGAAGGTTCGGCTCGATACCTATTGGATGGTCGCTTTGCTCGGCGCGGTGATTCTCATCGCCACGTCGTTGGCCCCGATGAACGAGGTACTGAATCAACTCGTCGCCCCCAATAGCATCAATCCGTTGAAGATCCTGATCCTCTTCTTCTCCATGACGATCCTTTCGATCTATCTGGATGAAGTGGGGCTCTTTCGTTATTTGGCGTGCCTAGCGACGAAAAAGGCGGTAAAGAACCAATTCGGTCTCTTCCTCGTCCTCTACGCCTTGACGTCCGTCCTTACCTTATTCACATCCAACGACGTCGTGATTTTGACGTTGACGCCGTTCATTTGCTTCTTCGCCAAAAACGCGAAGATCAACCCGTTGCCCTTCCTCATCGCCGAGTTCGCCGCGGCCAACACGTGGTCGATGGCGCTGATCATCGGTAACCCCACGAACATCTATTTGGCCACTTCGGCGGGCATCACTTTCCTCGGTTACCTTAAGGTCATGATCGTCCCGACTTTATTCGCGGGCCTCGTGGAGTTTTCGCTCATCCTATTGATCTTCCATAAGCAACTCCATCAGCCGATCCGGATCGAAAACGAGGAATACCGTATCGAAAGTCATTCCGATTTGGTCTTGGGGGTTAGCCTGCTCGTCGTCTGCTTGGTGCTGCTTACGGTTTCCAATTACGTCCATTTTGAGATGTGGATCGTCTCCGCGGCGTGCGCGGTCAGCTTGCTGCTTGGGGCGTTGATCCTCCGGTTAGTCACCAAGCGTCATTGGAATTATCTCGGCGACTCGTTCCGCCGCCTTCCCTATCCTTTGATCCCATTCATGCTTTCGATGTTCGTGATCGTCGTGGCGCTACATACGCAGGGTATCTCCGCCGCGCTTGGGGAATGGTTGAACCGCGGCAACCCGATCTTCGTCTATGGATATGCCTCTTTCCTCGCGTCCAACGTCATCAACAACATCCCGATGAGCATCCTCTTCTCTTCGCTCCCCCAGGGGCTAGCGGAACCTTTGTACCGCCAAGCCGTCTATGCGAGCGTCATCGGCAGCAACATCGGCGCCTTCCTCACGCCGATCGGCGCCTTGGCGGGCATCATGTTCTCCTCGTTGCTCCATAAATACGAAGTGAAATACACCTTCCTCGACTTCACAAAATATGGGGCGATGATCGCCTTGCCCACGATCACCGTGGCGTTGCTCGGTCTCTTCTTGGTGCTTTAGAGCTTAAAGGAATAGCCGCATTTCGGGCAGCGGTATTCGTAACCATGGACCTCGATGCGCGCGTCGCAGCAAGGGCATAATCCCCGCTCAATCGCATAGGTCATCTCGGCCTCCTGCTCTTTCTTTACCTGCTTGATGATGCGGATGTTCTCAACGTGCTCTTTGCGCGAAATGTCTGCGCCTACTGAGGCGATGAGCGACTTCATCTCGTCGAGTTCTTTTTGGCCATATTCCCGTTCAAAGGGATAGGAATCGATAAAAAGAGCGAGGTCTTGCAGGTTAATCACGTTTTCGTCGGGGAGATAGGGGGCGTTATCGCAGACGAAGACGACGACCGGGATGGGCTTGTACTTGCTCTTCAACGCTTTCCTTAACGCGATCGCGTGCGATCTGTTCTGGCGTAGTGGATCAGAGATTTTGACCTTTTGACCGCGGATGGTTTTGTACCAGTAACCGGAAGCCTCATCGACCTCGATCTTGCCGAAATAGTTCTTGGTTTCGATGACGAAAAGGCCGTGGGGGTGGATTAAGACATGGTCGAGCTGATGGCTCATGCCTGAGGCGGCGTTGATGAGGGTAAGGTCATCGAAAAGATAGTGGGGCGCCTTTAGTTTTTTGATGAGGGCGCTGACTCTCTTTTCGCCTGAGGCGCCTCGACTCGCTCGCGACATGTTTTAGATCTTCGGGGCGATGGAGTCGTTGAGCAACGCGCCGCACTTAGGACAACGGGCGACGGTGCCGGGGATATAGAGATTGCCGCAGTTGGGACAGGGGGCTTTGGTCGCGGAGGCTTCGATTCGGACCGCGTTTTGAAGCCCTTTGTTGCGCGACATGTTGACGATGGTCGAGACGAGGGCGAAGGTGAGCGCGCCTTCCCATATGGCGATGAACGCCCACATGCCGGGCTGGATCTTGAAAGTCGTGTCCATCAGGTTCGGGAGGATGAGGTTGAAGGCGTCGTTAAGGGAAGCGGCGACGGGCTTACTCGCGGTGAGACTGTTATAGACCGATTCGTTGAAGCGCTTGGTGACGTCCTGGGTGAGGATGTTGTCGGTGTTGTTGCCCTGCATCCCCTCAAAGGCCCATTTCGCCCCGGTGGCGTTATCGTCGCTATAGACGATGAGCCAATGGGATTCGTCCTTGAAACGGTTGATGTAGGCGTCATAGGCATAACCTTGGAGGGAGGCATAATGGGTATTCCATACGCCGTTATCGACGGTGAGGACGCTCGGACAGATGCCGGAGACGGTGAAGAACTGGTCGAAGGTGGCCTTCAGCGTGGCTTCCTCTTCAGCGGTCATGACGTTTTGGTCGTCTTGGATGACGATGGTGGTGGAATAGTCGGTGTTCAGCTTGGTGGGGTGGTGGTAACCGGAATAGAGAAAAATGCCGAGGCCGACCGCCATCATCAACGACATGATGACGATGCCGGCGACGTTGCCTTTGCCGTTAGGCTTATTGGGGTTATTCGTGTAGATGGTGCGTAGCCTTCCCCTCGGGGTGTAATAGGCGTAGCAAACCGCGCCGGGGAAATAACGGGTGGAAGTGCGGTAGGACGGGCCGCTATGGGAGGAACCGGACGAGAATCCGCCTCCGCTCGAGCCGCCGCCGGAAGAACGAGGCATAATGATGCTCCTTTCGTCACTATTGTAGATGATTTATACGTTCTTAGGGCCGCGGTTTGCTTTGCAATTCTCCTCGGCACACGGATAATAATTCCCATGATGAAAAAACAGCCCCTGTTCCTCTTGTCGTCCTTCTTGTTGCTCGCTTCTTGCGGGGAGCCGCAATCGAGCCTATCTCACGAAGCGGAGAACACCCCCGAAGCCTCTTCGGTGGTCGCTTCCCCCGCGGCGGAGAGCGCCGTCACTTCCGAAACGCCCAAAGACCCCACGGTCGCGGACCTCAAGGAGGATCTGTCCAACTTCGTGCCTTTCTACATGGGAAAACTTGAATCCTTTTCGTCTTACCGTTCGGAAACCCATGGATCGACCAAGGCCAAGGTCTGGTTCGTCGAAACGACCCAGACGATCGACGTCCTTTCCATCAAGGGCGACTATTCCTATTTGAAGAATGAATCCCACGGCAGCGTCGACTCGGTCCACGAGGCCTATTTTCATGGGCAAAAGACCTTGGTCAAAAACCTCGGCGAGGACAAATTCGCCGAGAAGACCATGGGCGAATATTTGGACGCCTATGGCGTGAACCCCCATGGCCATAGCATCGAGGGTTATTCGCTTACCGGAGCCGCGATCAACTCGCTCATCAGGGCAGAAGGGGAGGGCAATCTCTTTGAGATGACCTTCGACCCCGAAAAGGCCACGAATAACGTCCGCATCCAGATGAAGGCCTTCGGTGGGCTCGACGATTATCCCGTCTTCTCCTCCATCAAGATCACGTTGAAGATCCAAGACGACTTCACCCCGATCACCTATGAGGTCAAAGCCAGCTACAAGGCCAAGAAGTGGGGCGTGGAATCCGATTGCCACCAGGAATACACGGTCACCTTCTCCGCCTTTAACGCCTCGCCCGAAGTGCCAAACCTCGAGGCGATCCGCAGCGAATACAACTTCTAAGGAGACATACCCATGGCAAGAATTCGAAGATATTGCGGCCCGATCATCGCCGAAACCGATGGCACGCGTCTACGCGAGTACTGCGGTCCCATCAAATACGAGCTTAGCGGCAGGGGAGTCCGTGAGTATTGCGGCCCGATGAGATACGAATTCGATGGCAACCGCATCCGTGAGTATTGCGGTCCCATCGTGCTGGAGTTCGACGGCAAGAACCTGCGCGAGTACTGCGGCCCGATCGTCGCGACGGTCGAAGGCAACCATATCCGTCAGTATTGCGGCCCGATCCTTTATGAGATCGAGGGCTTCATCACCAACCAAGAGCTGATGATGGTCTTGGCCTTGCTTTTCGCCTGACGCCACCTCAGCCGATTAATGCTATAAATATAACGACACCGAAAAGAGGAGAACCATGAACAGCAAATCCAAACTCATTTTGCTCGCGCTGGTCCCGTTAAGCCTCGCCTCCTGCGGGGAGGTGAAACCGTGTCTTAGCCACCTCGAGGACTATGCCTTCGAGATGGCCTACCACGACGATTTCAACATTCTGCAGCTGACGGACATCCACTGGAACTACAACACCTCGACCATCAAATCCAAAGTCTATTTGGACAAGGTCTTCGAGGCTACCACGAAGCATATCCGCGAGGCCCAAGGGCCCGACGCGCGCATCGACCTCGTCGAGATCACCGGCGACCAATTCATGCTCGCGAACGCCTACCACGTCGATTCGTTCATCGAATATTTCGAGGCCCAAGCGGAGAAATACGGGTTCAAATACGCGGTCATCTGGGGCAACCACGACCATCATGGCATCTATAACCCCAATTGGCTTTCCGACCGTTTTCTCAAGGCGCCTCACGCGATCTTCTATGACGCGAATGACGACCTCTATGGCCGCAGCAACTTCGTCATCAACCTCACTGAGGACGGTAGCGAGAACACGGAGACGTTCTGGCAGCTTGCGAACATCGATTCGGGCGCCTCTTTCTCCGAGAGGGCTTTGTCGATCTCCCGCGATTACGATTACATCCGCCCCGAACAGACCAGGTGGTGGTTGGCGGAGCATAACCGCGTCGGTGCGGATGTGCCCACAATCGCCTATTACCACATCCCTCAGGAGGAAAACCTCCAGGCATGGAACGCGATCCATGACCAGGGCGCGACCTATAGGCACAAATTCTTCAAACTCGAGGGCTTCGCGGATAATGGCGATCCCCGTTACGCCTCCGATTTCATCGACGTCGGGCGTCTCAATAACCTCAAGGCCGCCTTTATGGGCCATGCGCATAACGTCGACTGGACGGTCGATTATGATGGCGTCGTGATCGGGCTTGGCGTCAAGACCGGCACTGAGCTCTATTACGCGCATATCGACGTGAATAGCGATGACCCCGCGATGAAGGAGGGTCTCGCCTCGGTGGGCATCGACGAGAACTTCGATCTGATCGGCGCCTCGTTAGTGACCCTCACGGACACGGCCGGCTCGTTTGACCTCGAGCACCTCTATCTCAACGAAAGGGCTTCGGGCGACTTCGTCCGTTGGGTGAAATGGTGATGAAACGCTTCTTTGCCAAGGATAATTTCCTTTTCTCGGGATTCGACGCCCATCAACGTCATAAGTCGCTGTTCGTCGCGGGGATGATCGCCTTGCTTTTCCTCGCCTCGAGCTTTACCTTCGTCAACGCTTTATACGCCTTCGCCGATGCGCTCGGCTCCCTCGTCTCCGGCTCCATGGACGTCATGGTCTATGACTTACTCCGCTCGGTGCCGCTTTTCCTCTCCTGCTTCATGTCGATCTGGGGACTATTGCTCTTCCATGCCTATTTCCGTAATGCGGACGAGGCGCGGCGGACACGCTCGCTTTATAAGAACAGCATCACGATCTTGTGCTTCGGTGGCGTCAACGTCCTCTATATCCTCATCGGCTTGGCCGCCGGCAAGTTCGTCTCCCTCATCGAGGGCAGCCCCTCGCCGATCTATCCCTTGGACGCGTTCCTCTATTCGCTGCTATACATCGCCTTAGGTATCTTCGGTCTCGTTTACGCGAAGAAACTCGAGTCCAAGTTACCCTATGTGGTGCCTAGCCGTGGCCCGATCGTGACCAAGGCGCGCTTTGGCTACTGCTTCTTCGTCTCGATCTGGATGATCATCGGCTTCTTTTGCTTCTGGGGCTTCCTCCTCGGGCTATTCATCATCGACTTCGAGCATGGTCACCTCGCCTATGGCATCGCACTATTGCTCGTCTATCTGACCAACTTCTGTTTCCTCGTCGTCTGGGAGTTCTACTATAACGAGCTCAAAGAGGAGGCCCGTAAACGGGTTTTGTTGCCCTTATCGATCATCGCATTATGCGTCTCGGTGCCGGTCATCGCCTATTATTTCATCGCCTTGGGTCTCAACTTGGACGGCCCCGCGAATATTGGCTTCGGCGTTTCGCCGATCGCCTTCGCGGCGAACCTTAACATCGCGGGCTTTATCCTCGTGGCCGCGCCCCTCATCGTCGCGGTGACGGCGTTTGTCAAGGCGCTCGTCCTCCGAAAAAAGAGCAAAGCCGAATAAGGAAGCGGCGTCGCGCATGGCGGCGCCCTTTTTTTGAACGCGTGCCTGCGCTAGAATTTAGGGCACATGGAGTTGATCCGCACTGCCTTAACGCATTTTGATTCCGGCCTCGAGCGTTTTTTCGCGAAGAAGTGGCACTGGTTCATCACCATTCCCGCAGTGACTTTGCTGATCCTCGTCCTCTATCTGATCTTCTGCTTTACGGGGACCACCTATGGCGATTATGGCTACCGCGATGGGATCGCCCGTGGCTTCGCGAGGGGACTAGGCGGGATCGTCATCATCCTTTCGCTCGCTTACATCATCTTTGAGCAGATTTTCGGTCGGCTCACCGCGCGAAAGGTGGTTTGGGCCTTCCTCGTCATCTCCTCGACGTTATTGACCTTATGGGGCTTTCAACATCACCTCAACGGTTCCCATCACCATGACGCGGGGGCGTTAGGCTCGGGCAACCATTGGTCGATCATCTATGACATCTTCTCCACCGGCAAGATCCCGGCGGTGAACATGCGGAACCAGTACTATCAGCCGAAGTTCTTCCATACCCTGATCGCCGGGCTCATGAAGTTCAACATGGTCTTCGTCCACGTCGGGGACACCCCGGTCGCGACCACTCCGGCGGCATTATCCCGTTACCCCGCCTATACTCTGGACGCCTATGCCTCCTTGGAGCTCACCAGGGTCTTCATGATCCTTTTGGGCATCGCCTCGCTTTATGCGATCTACCGCATCTATGCCGGGCTTGGGCTAAAGGGCAAGAAACTTGGGCTATGCACCGCGATCACCATAATGATCCCCGAGTTCTGGTTCATCCAGTTCTTCCTCAATAACGATGGCCTCGCCTTGACGCTTTCCCTAATGGCTTTGGCCTTCGCCTTGGAATTCAAGAAGCGGCAGGGGATCGTCCCGCTTCTATGCTCCGCGGTTTGCCTGGGACTTGGCATGATGGCCAAGCTCAACGCCGCCTTGATGGCGATCCCGATGGCGCTGGTCTTCCTTTACGTCGTCATCGAGAAATTGCGGGAAAGCCCGCAGAAAGGACACGATTTGCTCATATTGCTCGGCAAATTCGCCTTGTTCGCGGTGATCGTGTTCCCGTTAGGGTTATGGACGCCGATCCTTTATAAGGTCAAATATGACATGCCGATCGGCTATGTCTTGGACCTCACGCCCACCCAGGAAGCGAAGGAAAGCTATGGCATGTACATCGACCCGACGTTCTATAGCTTCTTCCGCCGCTGCATCCCCTTCCCTTCGGAAGATCTCTTCTATAGTCCCTTCAACTACCGCTGGAGGCATAAGGTCAACGGGGTCTACGTCAACGAGTATGGCGTCATCGACTTCAACTGCTGGACCGCCTTCTTCAAGACGTCCTTCTTCGACGAGTGGGACGATTTCGCCCGTCATCAGGGCCACTTCGTCACCGGCATCCTGGTCTTTGGGATGTATTTGCAGGCCCTGCTTTCCTACCTCGCGATTTTGGCGGGCGTCTTCTACGCGGTCCGCTTCGTCGTCGAGAAGCGCTTCAAGGGTTCTTGGCTTTTGCCCGCCTTCTTGGCCGTGACCGTCATCACCTACGCGACCAACTATGTCATCTTCGTGAACAAATACCCGGTGGGTTGTTCTCAAAACGCGCGCTACCTCATGCCCATTTGGATTCCGATCCAATGCGTCGTCGGCTCGATGATCGTCGACCTGACGGACCGCTTCGCCGCCTCGAAGAAGAAATACGGCGCGGAGGCATAAGACATGTCCTTCCTCTTCGCGATCGTTTTCGCTTTGACCCTTCCCTTTGCCACCCGCGGGGCGAGGTATCTTTGGTCTTTGCGTAAGGAAAAGACGCCTTTTGTCGTTAAGGATTACTGCATCCGTAGCCTTTTGGATGGGGCGATCAACCTCGTCTTCAATTTGCTCGTCGCGTTATTCGCGTTTTTGATCTTTTTCGGAATGAGCCTTTCCTCTTCCGCGTTACTTTTCCTTTCGACGTCTTTATTGCTCTCCTTGTTCCACTTTGGCGACCTCATCTGGACCGTCATCACCGAGAAGAAGGTCCCAAAGAAAGCTATCGCCCGTTCGGGGATCCTCGTTGGCTCTTTGGCCTTGTTCCTCCTTCTCGATGGCCTCGTCTTTAACGGGGCGGCGAAAAAGAAGGACATGGTACCCTTATCTTTCTCCGCGACCGACTCCTCTTACGTCGTTAGCATGACGGGCTTCACGCCAAACGAAGACGGCACGCTTACCTCGATCAGACAGAAAGCCACGATCGAAATCGAGAACCTTCCCAAAGACGTGAAGACCGTCTACCTCGACTTCGTCCCGTCGAACTCCCAAATGGAATTCGTCGTCCATGCGAAGGACGGGACGAACTATTCCCGCGTGGCCGCCTATGACATCAACGCGGCCTACCAAGACTATTGCCTCGTCGACCTACGGAAAGGCGCGACCGCGTATCGCTTCGAGTTCAATTTGGAGACGACCCGACTAAGGAACCAACCCTTCACCTTAAAGGGATTCCGGTTTAACGCGGAACCTCCGTTGACGTTTAGCTTGCTCCGCTTCTGGTTCGTCGTCGGCCTCGCTTTCGTCGCCTATAAGATCCCCTCGTTAGCCAAGAAGGCCAACGAATCCCCAAATAATGCCAAGAAGGCTAAGCTGACCTTGCTCGCCTTCGTCGGCGCCTCATTGATCGTGTTGCTCCTGGTGGCGTTATTTTCCCCGCGGGGACCCGACAGTCTTTTCGCGGAGTATCCGATCGCGAAGAACGACCTCACCAAATACGACATCTACGTCAAACTCTTCGACGCGTTCCGTAAAGGGCAACTGCATCTCGACGTCGATCCCGACCCGAAACTCGTGGCTTTGGGGATGGATGCCTATGTGCCTTCGGCCCGAAATGCGGCGGGGGCGTCGGTCTTATGGGACCATGCCTTCTTTGACGGCAAATACTATTCCTATTTCGGCGCCGCCCCGGTCATTTTGGTGAGCTTCCCGACCTATTGGATCACCGGCGCCGCCCCGACGGGGTTATACCTGCAATTCGTGGCTTTTATCTTATCGATCGCGGCGATGTTCTATCTCGCGATCATCCTGACGCAGGTGTTCTCGTTCAAGCCCCATCCTTTGGCGTATGGGGCGTTCGTGCTGCTGCTTTGCTTTGGCGGGCTCTTCTTCAACCTCGTCGTCTTCCGCATGACCGACTTCAAATACCGCGTCGCGGTGGATTATGGGTTATTGGGCGCCTTGCTCTTCGTCTGCTTTGTCCTCGAGGCGTATCGCGGCTATAACGCGAAACTGATGCTCGGCTTTGCGGGATTAGCCTTCGTCTCCATCATGGGCAGCCGTCCGGATTTCGGGTTCTGGCTGATCTTCGTCGCCCCCTTATTGCTCTTCATGCTCTGTGATAAGCGTAAATCGTGGCGGGAGCGTCTACTGAACTTTGTTCCGATGGCGGGCGTTCTTCTCGTCGGGGCCATCTTGCTCATCTCCTATAACGTGGTCCGCTTTGGCAGCGTGCTCGAATTTGGGCAATCGTATCAGCTCACGGCCTTCGACATGCGCACGATCAAACTCTCGACCTCGGGTATCCGCGGGGCCTTGTTCCATTATTGGGCGCAGCCGTTCCAGGTCCGCACGATGTTTGGCTATATCACCACGCAGTTCACCGCGATGCCCTTCGACACCCATCCCTATAAATCCGGGACGGTGGGTTTGCTTTCGGATCCGATGGTCTATCTCTGGCTCTTCTTGATTCCCGCGGTGGCGTTAGAGAAGCGGTGGCATTGGAGGATTACATTGATCTTGATGCCCTGCGTCGCCTTATTCACGAGCTGGACCGTCTATTCCTTAGGCGGGACTTGCTTCCGTTACATGTTGACCCTTTATCCTTTAGCGGCCGTCATCGGTTTGGTCGCCTTTGCCCGCTTCGCCGCTTTACCCATCCACCCGCAGACGAAGATGGTCGGCTATGGCTTAGCGATGGCGATGTCCGTGGGCGGGATGCTCTTTGGCATGAACCTGCTCTCGGTGCCTTTCGACGGCATGAGGGGAGAGGATATGCTCGGCTTCTTCTACTATGGCATCCGCGACTTCCTCGGGGCGAGGAACGTCTAAAAACTATTGTGGCGCGCGCCTAGGTGCTAAGATTATTCCACTATGGCAAAGAAAACCTGTCTCATCATCGGCGCCGGCCCGGCTGGGCTAAGCGCCGCCTATGAATTATTGAAGCATCCGGAGGCGGACATCCATCCGATCATCCTCGAGGAATCGGAGGATATCGGCGGCATTTCCAAGACCATCGAATACCACGGCAACCGCATCGACATCGGCGGCCACCGTTTCTTCTCCAAAGACGAGACCGTCATGGCCCTTTGGAACGAGGTCATGCCCTTACAGGGCGCCCCGGCGAAGGACGATATCTTGCTGAACCGTTCCGTCCCCCTCGCGGAGAACGGACCCGATCCCGAGCAAGAGGACCGCGTGATGCTTAACCGTCACCGCATCTCCCGCATCCTCTACCTCCATAAGTTCTTCGACTATCCGGTCTCGATGCGCTTCTCTACCTTCAAGAACATGGGCTTCGGCCGCACGTGGAAGGCGGGGTGGGGCTATATCGCCTCCTGCATGCATAAGCGCAAAGAAAACTCCCTTGCGGATTTCTACATCAACCGCTTCGGCAAACCGCTTTACCAGATGTTCTTCGAGGACTACACCGAGAAGGTGTGGGGGCGTAATCCCGATAAGATCGATCCCTCTTGGGGCGCCCAGCGCGTCAAAGGGCTTTCCTTATGGAAAACCTTGGGCAACGCCTTGGCCAAACCCTTCCGCAAGAACTCCAAGAAAGTGGAGACCTCGTTGATCCAAGCTTTCTATTACCCCAAGAAAGGCCCGGGCCAACTCTATGAGACCATGGCGGACTTAATCCGCGAAAAAGGCGGCGAGATCCGCTTTGGCGCGAAAGTCACCGGCGTCGTCTTGAAAGACGGCCACGTCGATAAGCTCGTCATCAACGGCAAAGAAGAACTTCGTGGGGATTACGTGATCTCTTCGATGCCCCTGAAGGACCTCTATGAGGCCATGGGCAAGGACAGCGTCCCCGAGAAGGCCTACGACACCGCGACCACGTTGCCGTACCGCGACTTCATCACCGTCGGCTTGCTTTGTAAGAAACTGCTCATCGATAACGGCAAAAAGCCCAAGTTCAAAACCGTCTCCAACATCCTCCCGGACACCTGGATCTATATCCAAGAACGCGAGGTCAAAGTCGGCAGGCTCCAGATCTTCAACAACTGGTCCCCCTATATGGTGAAGGACCTCGAGAACACGGTCTGGATCGGCCTAGAGTATTTCGCGAACGAGGGCGACGAGCTTTGGGAGCAGGGCGACGAGGAATTCATCGCCTTCGCCAAAAAAGAGCTCGCCTCCATCAACGTCATCGACGAGGATGACGTCATCGACGCTGTGCGGGTGAAGATCAAGAAAGCCTACCCGGCCTATTTCGATTCCTATCACGACATCCAAACCGTCCGCGACCACCTGAACACGATCGATAACCTCTATTGCGTCGGCCGTAACGGGCAGCACCGTTATAACAACATGGACCATAGCATTTTGACCGCGCTTACCGCCGTCTCCTCCATCCTCTACCCCGAGAAAGTCGCGAAGGAGTCGGTGTGGGAGGTCAACACCGAGAAGGAATACCACGAGACGAAGAAGGCCTGACCATGAAAAAGATTTTCTCCAACGACAAAAGCATTTTGATGGAGCTCGTCCGCTTCGTCATCATCGGCCTTTACGGGACGTTGATCGATTTCGCGATCGAGGGGTGGATCACCTCCGTCGTCGCGAACAAGACCTCGACGATGGGACACGTCGCGGCGTTCTTCGTGATGTTCGCGATCTCAATCGTCGGTTTCATCGTCGCCACCCCGGCCACATGGTCCTTAACTTCGATCTGGGGCTTCCGCAACGTCGAGAAGGAATCCGAGGAGAAGGCGCGTTCCCTTAAGGGAAGCCTCATCTTCACCTTCTGGGCCTTCATGGGCTTGCTCGGCGGGGCGGTCATCCAATTCCTCGGTTATATGATCTGCATCGAGTGGAGCGGTTGGAACATCAACATCCTCGGCGGTTTCAACTTCGACGCGATGTTCAACCAAGGCCAGATCGCCGTCTTCTATGCCTGGGCGACGGTCATGGTGATTCGCACGGCCTTCACGATGGTCTTCAATTACCTCACCCGTAAGTTCTTTATTTATAAAGCCCCCAAGGCCGAAGAGTAAGCGAGCTATGCATACCCACGAAGCGCGCCTTTATTCGGGCGCGCTTTTGGTTTATCGTATAAGGCATGAAAAATCGTTTGCCTATCCTTTTGCTCCTCGGGCTACTTTTCTCCGCCTCGGGCTGCAGCACCAACATCAGCAGTTTGGCTTCCTCTAGTGAACCTGTTTCCTCCGGCAAGGCCTCCTCTAGTGCCTCGTCGAGCAAATCCTCCTCGAG
Source organism: Erysipelotrichaceae bacterium (assembly GCA_015058945.1). Classification (GTDB taxonomy): domain Bacteria; phylum Bacillota_I; class Bacilli_A; order RFN20; family CAG-826; genus Alloenteromonas. The sequence goes on from SVBF01000001.1 coordinate 17,889, forward strand.
CAGCAAGGGAACTTCCAGCGCCGCCCCTTCGAGCGAAGAGCAAAGCGAGTCCGCTCCCACTTCGAGCGAAGCCCCATCGAGCCAAGCCCCATCTAGCGAGGCGCCTTCTAGCCAAGCCCCATCTAGTGCGGACACCTCGGTTGCCGTCAGCATTCCGGAGCAAGACGCCCACTGGGATTTGGATTTCACCGAATACGGCACAGAATTCATCATCACCCTCGGCAAACAGATCAAGGCCAGCGGCAAACTCGGCACGAAGAGTGGTGCGTTAAGCATTGGCGCGAAAGCCGCGGCTTATCCTAACGAGAATTCTTCGACGTTTATTCCCTTCTACCACGCTCCGAAAGATTCGGAAAAGACCACCACGAGCGCGTGCAACAGGGAGCACACTTGGCCCGATTCCCGCGGCGGTGGCAGCAAGGCTGGTGGCAGCGAAGTCGAAAGCGACCCCATCATGCTCCGTCCCACCCTCACCGACGACAACTCGAGCCGTGGCAACAAGTTCTACGGCACCGGTTCGAGCGAATGGGATCCCGCTTCCTGCGGATACGAAGCCGCCCGTGGCGAATCCGCCCGCGTCATCCTCTATACCGCGGCCTGCTACTACGAATCCCATGGCTTAACGCTTTCGAACAATCCGAACGATGGCACGAGCAAAAAGACGATGGGAACCCTCAAGACCCTTTTGAAATGGAACCGCGATTATGCGCCCTCTGATTTCGAAAAGCTCGTCAACGAGCGTTACGACAAGATGGGCTATCGCCGTAACCCCTTCGTCGACCATCCCGAATACGCGAACTGGATCTGGGACGACAACGGTTTCCGCACCACCCCCTATGGCGGAGACGTCCCGACCCCGACCCCGGGCAGCAGTGAAGTCACGAGCCGCGACGACGCCAAGGCGTTGAACCTCGTCACCGACCTTTCTAATCTCGATGGCAAGAGCCTCGTCATCACTGGCACGAACTCCGGCACCGTCTACGCCCTCACCGACCAGGAGAAGAGCGAGACCCTTCCGTGGTATCTCGTCGGCACCGAAGTCACCGTCGAAAACGGCAAGCTCTATTCCGAGTCGGATTTGGTTTACTTCACCTTCGACGAGGTCCAGGAAGACACCTATAACATCTCCACTTCGGACGGACGTTTCCTCTATGGCTACACCGCCGGAACCCATTACTCAATCGGCCTAGTGAAGACCGAGCAGGAAATCCGCGACGCGCAAAGCGGCACGACCATCAGCAAGATCTCCAAAGATTGGAAGGTCGTCCCCGGCGATAACGGCGAACTGCAGATGATCGCCGCCGAATCGTATCTGGAATACTACAAAGGCTCGTTCTGCGGTTATAACAAGACCCCGAACGATCCCATCATGCTTTTCGCCTAATACGTGAAGGATTTGCAACGAAATCGGAGGTAAGGTTATGCCAGCGATGATCTTAGTCGGCGGAGGTTCTTCCTCCGGAAAGAGCTATTTGACCCATGCCGTCACGGAAGTGATCGGCAAGGACAAGGTCACCCTTTTGACGCTGGACGACTACTACAAAGATCAGGCGAATCTCACCATGGAGGAGCGCCTCCAGGTCAACTATGACCACCCCAACGCCTTCGACTGGCCGTTGATGCGTAGCCAGCTACGCGCCTTAAAGGAAGGTAAGCCCATCGAGAAGCCGATCTACGACTTCAAGGAGCGCACCCGCAGCGACAAGACCGAGGTCATCGAACCCAAGGAACTCATCGTCATCGAGGGCATCATGGCCCTCGTGGACCGTCAGCTCCGCGAACTCGGCGACGTGCGCGTCTTCATCCAAGCCAAACCCGAACGCCGCTTCCTCCGCCGTATGATCCGCGACATCAAAGAGCGTGGCCGTACCATGGAAAACGTCGTCTCCCAATATTTCGCGACCGTCCAACCGATGTACGACGAAGTGGTGGAGCCGAGCTCCATCTACGCCGACCTCATCGTCAATAACGACGGCGTCGCGAACTTGGCCATCGACGTCTTGACCGTCGTCTTCAACCAACAACTGGAGAAGTCGTTGCAAGGGACGTTGCAAAAACGGGCGATGAGCGAAGAATTCACCAACGAGGTGTTCGCTTCGCTCCTCAAGAAGGAATAACATGGCTCTTTTGGCAACCTCTTCCGTCATCGGCATCATCGTCGCGATCGCGCTTGTCGCGGTGACGATCACGGTCTGCATCTACCTCTATTCGCAAAAAGCGAAGGGGGCAGGGGAAGAAAAGGAACAAGAAAACCACGAGGATGGGCGTTGACCCATCCTTTTATTACTTTGCCCAAAGTAATACGGGATACACCTCTCACGCGCTTGCGCTTATAATCTTGCTATGGCCGACTTTGTCCGGAAAAACCGTAAGAAGAACGTGTCGATGTCGGATGCGCTTCGTTGGATGCGCGTCCGCCTTTTGGTTTTGACGTTCCTCGAGACGGCGTTACTCATCACCGCCATCGTGTTCTATTTCTACGATTTCCCCGCCGGATTCAAGGAGCGGATGAAGCCCGATTATTGGATTTTCGCGATGGTCGGGGTCTTCGCGATCAACATGATCGTCCTCTGGCTCTCGATGGCCCGCCTCTCCTCGTTAAGGCATAAGACCGACCTCGACGCGGCCTCCATCATCGGTTCCGACGTCCAGGAAGCCTATAACTTCGGCGAGATCGGCTTGATCGTCACCGATAACCGCGACAACGTCATCTGGGACAACAACCTGCTCAAAGACCGTCAGGTGAACCTCCTCGACATGAACATCCTCGAGTGGCAGCCGGCGTTACGCGATTTGAAGAACGCGCCCCCCGACATGGTCGTCAAGATCGAGGCCAACGGCCGTAACTACAACGTCAAATACCTCCCCGAGGCCCATCTTTACATTTTCAAGGACACCAGCGAATACGAGTCGATCTTCAATTACTCCCGCGTCCACGCGACCGTCGTCGGCGTCATCATGATCGACAACTTCACCGAGATCGTCGGTAAGACCGAGGACGAAAACAACGACCTCGTCACCTCCATCCGTCAGGAGATCCTCAATTACTGCAAGGAGAAGGGCGTCTTGCTCCGCCGTTTCCGTAACGACTCCTATTTCGCGGTGTGTAACTACGCTTCGTTGCAGAAGATGGAGGAGGATGGCTTCTCGTTGCTCACGAAGGTCCGTGTCCTCGGCAAGGGGCAAAACATCGCCCCGACCCTCTCCATCGGCTTCGCCCACGACTTTCCAAGCGTCATCAAGCTCAACGAAATGGCCTCTTCCGCGATCGATATGGCCATGTCCCGCGGCGGCGACCAGGCGGTCGTCTCCCATTATGGCGAGGACATCAAGTTCTTCGGTGGCAAGACGGCGGCCTTGGAGAATAGCTCCGCGGTCAAATTCCGCACCAACGCCGACGCGATCCTCTCCATCATCTCCGATTCCAAGGAAGTGCTCGTCATGGGCCATAACGACATGGACATGGACGCTTTGGGCGCCTGCATCGGCGTCTACGCGATGTGCTTGCACCTTGGCAAACCCTGCTACATCATCATCGATTTGAAGCGCACCGAAAAGAAGACCCGTTACGCCTTCCTCGCGACCTTCGACAAGGAGACCAGGGACCGCATCGCGATCTCCCCGCGCCAAGCCGAGGAGCGCCTCGCGGCCAATCCGAGCGCCCTGCTCGCCGTCGTCGACGTCTCCGTCCCCAATAACGTCATGGCGCCCCGCGCCTTGGAGAAGGGCAACAAGACCATCGTCATCGACCACCATCTCCGCGGCGAATCCTATCTCGATAAGCCGGTCTTCGAATACGTGGACCCCTCGGCCTCTTCCGCCTCGGAAATCCTCGCCGAGTTCATCCATTACGCCTCGGGCTCCCCGCGCATCGAGATCCCGTCGCACCTCGCGACCACGATGCTCTCCGGCATCTTCCTCGACACCACCTTCTTCAAATCCAACTCCGTCGGCGTCCGCACCTTTGAGGCGGCGGAAGTGCTCCGTGAGTTCGGGGCCGACCCGCGCCGGGCCGACGACTTCCTCAAGGACGAGTATGAGGAATACCTGCTCGTCAACAAGATCGCGTCTACGATGAAGATGCCTTATCGCGGCGTCATGTACGCGGTCTGCGACGAATCCGACATCATCGAGCGTTCGACTTTGGCGAAAGCCGCGAACACCATGATGTCCCTGAAAGACACCAACGCCGCCTTCGTCATCGGCAAAGTCGAGGAGAAGGAGTGGCGTATCTCCGCCCGCAGCGACAACACGATCAACGTGCAGCTGCTTTGCGAAAAAATGGGTGGTGGCGGCCATTTCTCGATGGCGGCCTGCACCTTCCAGAACTCGACCCTCGCGGTCGTCGAAGGAAAACTGTTGAACACCTTGCAGACGTATCTGGACGACGCCCGCAACGACGTAGGAGGACATTAACATGAGAGTCATTCTGTTATCCGACGTGAAGAAAGTCGGCAAAAAAGGCGAGACCGTCACCGTTTCCGATGGTTACGGCGCGAATTTCCTTATCCCTAGAGGCTTAGCCAAGCTCTCCACCGAGCAGACCCAAAAGGAACTCGCCCGCGACAACGCCGCCGAAGAGGCGCGCCAAAATGAGCTTAAGGCCGAGGCGGAGAAGATCGCCGAGCGCTTAGAGCATATCGAGGTCAAGTTCAAATCCAAGGTCGGCAAAGACGGTAGAATGTTCGGCACCATCTCCCCGAAGGAGATCGCCGAAGGCTTAGAAAAACAGTGGGGCATCCAGATCGATAAGCGCAAATTCATCGACAAATATCCCGTGAACGCCTTGGGATATGCCAGGCTCAAGATTGAGTTATATAAGGGCAGTCAAGGCCAAGTCATCGGTACGGTGATCGTCCACATCGAGGAGGAATAAATGGCCAGCTTCGTCTCCCTCCCCTCCAACGTCGAGGCCGAACGGGTCGTCTTAGGCTCCTGCCTCATCGATCCGACCGCGGCCGAACTCGCCCTCGCCTCATTGCAGACGAAGGATTTTTCGGGCGCCGACGAGCGTAACCCCCTCATTTTCGAGGCCATCGTCAAACTCTATGAGAACGACATGCCGATCGACCCCCAGACGGTCATCAACATGCTCGTGAACCTCAAATATGAGAAGGCCAGCGGCGGCAACGCCTACATCTACGAACTCATCAACGGCGTCATCAACCCCGATAACGTCGAGTTCTACATCAACATGGTCCAGGAGCAGTCGTTGCTCCGCGAGCTTTTGCTCAAGACCGACGAGATCCAAAAGAAATACGCCAAAGGCGTCGCCAATATCGGCGAGTTCATCGTCCATAGCAACGACGAGATTTCGCAAATCGCCCAAAAGCGCAACGTCAAGCACATGCAGACCGCGGCGGAAGTGGCGAAGATCGTCGACGAGAACATCGCCAAATCCATCGAGAACGACCGCGGTATGCTCGGCGTCTCCACCGGTTACCGCAAACTCGACCAATATACCCACGGCTGGCAAAAGGGGGACATGATCATCTTGGCCGCCCGTCCTTCCGTCGGTAAGACGGCCCTAGGCATGAACCTTGCCTTCAACGCAGCCCAAAGGGACAAAGTCCCGGTCGCCTTCTTCTCCCTCGAGATGAGCGCGCCCAAGATCATGGAACGTCTCATCGCCTCGCGTTGCTATGTCTCCAACGACAAGATCCAAACCGGCAGGCTCTCGAGCCAAGACCGCGTCAAAGTCGCCGCCGCCATCAAGGAGATCTCGCAGACGAAGATCTTCTTCGACGACACCCCGAACTCCAGGTTAGGCGATATCGTCGCGAAGGCCCAGCGCCTCAAGAACTCCCATCCGGACCTTGGCTTAATCGTCATCGATTACCTCGGCCGCATCCGTTATTTCGATAAGGCGGACGCTTCGGCGAGGCAACAAGAGGTCTCCTATATCTCCGGCGAGCTTAAGACCCTCGCGCGTACGCTAAACGTGCCCGTGTTGGTGCTCTGCCAGCTTAACCGTAACGCCGAGAGCAACGACAACAAGGTCCCGAGCCTTAGCAACTTACGCGAATCGGGCTCCATCGAGCAGGACGCCGACATCGTCATGCTCATGTACCGTGAGGACTATTACACCGCCCTCGGCCAGACCGCGAAGAGCAAGTCCTGGGCCAAGGACAAAGGTCCGGAGGCTAACGCTCCGAAGCCGCCTTTAAGCGAAGCCGAACGCGAGAAGAACGGCGACCTCTCCGAGGTGAAGGTCAATGTCGCGAAAAACCGTAACGGCCAAGTGGGCACGGTTACTCTTTTCTTCCAGAAAGCGTTCTCCCGCTTCGATGATCCTTCCCCCGAGTACGAGGCCCGCATCGCCTCGGAAGAAGAGGGATAATGAACATCGTCTTCGTGAGCCTTGGCTCCAAAGGCAACGCGACCCTGATCCAGCAAGGCTCCACCATCATCCAAATTGACATGGGGGTCACCCTGAAGTCGGTGAAAAAGGGGCTCGAATATTTGCACGCGACCCCTAAGGACATCTCCGCCTTATTCATCACCCATGAGCACGCTGACCACATCGGTCAGCTTTCGCTTTACCGTAAGCTCGATATGCCGACCTATGCCGGCAAGGGAACGATTGAGGGATTAACCGAAGAATACTATCTCCATGAAGGGGAAGCGGTGGACGTCGGGGAGATCACCGTCTTGCCGTTTTGCTCTTCCCATGACGCGAATAACCCAATGAACTTCATCTTGCTCGCGGGCGGGAAGAAGTTTGGCTATGTGACCGATACGGGATACATCAAGAACAACGGTTTGGCATTGCTTCGCGATTGCGACTATTACCTCATGGAAGCCAATTATGGCGTGAAGGAATTGCTTCAGGGTCCCTATCCTCCCTTTTTGAAGCGCCGCATCCACGGTAAGAAAGGCCATCTCTCCAATATCGACGGGGCACATTACCTCCTCGATTTGGTGGGGGAGAAGACCAAACAGATCTTTCTTGGACATATCTCGGACGAGAACAATACGCCAGAACTCGCGGAGGCGACTTATCGCGAGGTTTTTGCCGAAAACGGCAAGAGCTTAGAACACATCAAATTGACCGCAATTCCCCAATTAACCCTGCAACTCGGGGGTGATTTGCTATGAAAATCACGCTTTATTGCGTCGGTGCCTTAAAGGAATCCTATTGGAAGGACGCGGTGAGGGAATACCAAAAGCGCCTCGGCGGTTATTGCGATTTTAGCCTCGTCGAAGTCGGTGACGTTCCCTGCAAAGAGAAGGCGTCGGAAAAGGAAATGACCGAGGTTAAGGACAAGGAAGGGGAGAAGATCCTCGCCAAGCTAAAGCCGAACGAATATCTGATCGCCCTAGACTTGAAGGGCAAGCAATACGACTCCGTCGACCTCGCGCATCATCTCGACCAAAAACTCACCCAAAACGGGGCGAGCCTATCGTTTGTGATCGGCGGGTCGCTTGGCTTAAGCGACGCGTTAAAGGCGCGCGCGAACGAGGCGCTTTGCTTTGGGCTAGGAACGTTCCCACATCAACTCGCGCGGGTGATGTTATTAGAGCAACTTTATCGCAGCTTCCGCATCTTGCGCGGCGAGCCATACCATAAGTGACTAAATCAAACCGAAATGGCTGATGGCGTTGGCCCAGCCGTTTTCGTCGATGTCGTCGGTGATGTAATCGGCGGCGTCTTTGGCGATGTCGGTGGCTTCCGCCATCGCGACCCCGATGCCCGCGTTAGTGAGCATCTCGCGGTCGTTATTCCCATCGCCGAGGCATAAGGCGTTCTCGGGTTTGTAACCATAGTAATCGAGGACGGATTCGATGCCGCGCCACTTATCGCTATCCTTTAGCATGATGTCGACGGCGAATTCGTCCCACCTGGCGGATTTGCAGTTTTGCAAGTGGGGGAGGAAGAGCGATTCCTCGATCTCGTCGCAGAAGGCGATCATCTGATAAACGGTGCGGTCATAATGGTCGGGGAAGTGACGGGGCTGGGGAAAACGGGTGCCGTATTTCTCATGGGCGGAGATGACGCGGTCGTCGATCATGTTGATGTGGCCTTCGTTCTCCTCGATGAGGGTCAATCCGAATTTGAGTTTCTTCGCGAAGAGGATCAGTTTGTCCACGACGGCCTCGGGGATTGGGTAACGATAGATGACCTTGCCCGCGATGATGGCGTTGCTGCCGTTCATCGTGACCATGCCGTCGGGGTGGATTACGTTGAGGATGCCGCTTTTGCGGATCAGATAGAAATTGCGTCCAGAGCAAAGGAAGACCTTGATGCCTTTTTCCTGCAGCTTATGAATGGCTTCGACCGCCGAGGCGGGAACGCCTCCGGTGACATGGGAATAAAGGGTGCCGTCGATGTCGGTGAAGACGATTTTGATGTCTTTGGGATCCTGAGTCTTCATATTCTTTTGCCTCACATTTTTAATAGGATAAACTATCCGTCGAGAGAAAGAATATGACCTATCCCGAATTTGACCGTTATCATGAAATCCAAGACCCTCTGAACCACCTCGTCCATTGCTATGAGGACGAAGAGGGCAATCGCTTTTACGTTGAACCCGGCTTTTATGACGGTATCCTCGGCTTCAAGGAAAAGCGCGCGGAACGCTTTGAGGACCTCATGAAGGAACTCGATGCGACCATTAAGAAAAACCATAAGGTCATCTTCACCGCCGACTTTGAGAATCCTTGGATCGAACGCGAGGGATTCATCTATCGCGAGATCTTCGATTTGACCGACCCGTTACGCATCTTCGTCGAAGACAAATCCCGCGGTTCCGACTATGGTGACTGAACCCATATTATTTATAGATGCGTGCGTGCGTAAGAATAGCCGCACGAGACGCTTGGCGGAGGCGTTGCTCTCCTCTTTCGGCAAGCCTTATCACGTCCATGATTTATCCAAACTTGGTCTAAAGCCTTTGGACGAAAAGGCCATCGAACATCGCGACGCTTGCATCCGTCACGTCAATTACCAGGACTACCCTTTGGCGAAAGAATTCGCTAAGGCGGGGACGATCGTGATCGCCGCCCCGCATTATGATTCCTCTTTCCCTTCCGCGTTGAAGGTCTATCTGGAGAATATCTATGTCATGGGCCTGGTAACGCGATATGACGCTTCCGGTAGACCCGTAGGCCTATGCAAGGCGGAGAAGCTTTATTACGTCGCGACTTCCGGTGGACCGATGGAGACGCGCTTTGGCTATGAGTATGTCCGCGCGCTTGCGACGGAAGTCTTTGGCATCAAAGAAACCGAACTCATCTACGTCGATAACCTCGACCTCATCGGGGTCGACGGCGAGAAAAAAGTCGACGAATATATCGCTTCCCACTTCTAGATAGTGAGGTAAGGAAAACGCCGCACAACTGCGGCGTCTTTTTGTTAGGTCTATAGCTTATTGGGCCGGGCGTAAGGAACGCATCGACATCCACATCATCCTCATGCCGTAGGCGAACATGAAGAAGATGAAGGAATATTGGGTGAGCCAGAAGCCGAGAATCATGGCGATGAGGGACGGGGTGAAGGAAGCCCAGTAGGCCATCTTCTGCGTCTCCCAGAAGGTGTAGATGCGGAAGGGGTTCTTCTTGCCGCGGGTCATGAGGAACATGAGCAAGCCGAAGAGGATTACCAAGCCGAGGTCGATCGCGGCGAAGATGCCGGTATATTGCCAGGTACCCGCGATCTTATCGGTCTCGTAGGAGGCGTTGATGAGGTCGACCATGAAGGTGCGGACCCTCTCCTCATATTTGATGGAGGTGTAGTCGAGTCCTTCGGACTTCAATGTTTTGGCGAGCTCGGTGAAGCTCTTGCCCTCCAAACGGTCATAACGGCCGGTGAGCGGGGCGTAGGCGACGGTGGCGTTGCGCTTACGGAAGCGGATGCTCTCCTTGCCGAAGATCAGGTAGGAGGCACGGAATTCCTTTTGGTCTTCGGTGCCGCGGGGTTCGGCGGTGTAGGGGTTCTTGTATTCGTCAATGGACTTATAGAAGGCGCTGTCGGAGAAATTCGAGTTGTTGAAGAAGACCTCGAAGGCCGGTTCGCCGGTGGAGGCGCGGTCGACGGTATACCATTTCTCGGCGCCGCCGACGAGGGCGGTGTAGCCGTCGTTTTGGAAATTGAAGGTGCCGTTTTGAATGGTGAGGACGATTTCGCGGTCATTGCCGTCGGGGTCATAGACGAGGGCGTTGACGAAAGAGGACACGCCTTGTTCGTAGTTGGCGGAAGCGCCATTGAAGATGGCGGCGGATCCCTGGACGTTGATGCGGCTCACGAAGGTCGGCAAAATCGCGAGGACCACGGAAGCGAGGGCGATGGTGATGGGGATGAGGTCGAGGGCGCCCTTCATCTCACGGGCCGATTTGATGCAGGCGTCGTTGGAGAGAAGGGTCGCAAACCCGGTTTTCAGGCGGTCGGCCGCCTCGGGGGACATCCTCTTTTGCTGTTTCTTCTTTTTCTTGTTTTTGGACATATGCGGTTATCTTTTGCTTAAAGCAAAGAAAACGATACCTTAGTTTGCCCTTTTTGAAAATAGGCAATGCCTATGCGCCCTGAATAAAGGGGCATTATTCTTTCGCTTTGCTATAATGGCGGGGCAATGAACGGAAAACGCCTGCGAAAAATACTCGGCATCGTCGCGACGACCTTGCTCTTAGCGGCCCTTGGCTTGATGTTTTTGCCTTTGCTCAAGACCTCGACCGGGGCGGGAGAGGAGATTCTCTTTTACGGCTCGACTTTGCTCTTCGGCGGCAAGATCGACCTCGAGCTTCCCTCGGGCGTCTATTCGTTCTCGTTCCAGACGAACATTTATTTGCTCATCGCCACGCAGACCTTCTTGCTCGGGGCGATTTCCTGCCTCCTTGCGAAGCAAAGCTCCTTCAACCGCGTGTTTTCGTTGGTGCTCTCCATCGCGGGGATCGTGTTGCTTGCCCTCTCGCCCACAACGGTCGCGCGTTCCTCGACGCTTAGCCAAAAAGACTTTGTCTTCGCTTATGGCTTTATACTGAGCGTCGTCTGCGCCGGGCTTGCGGTTTTGATCGAAGCCGGCTTGCTTTGCTTTGCCCTTGTCGGATCGAAAAAGCGGAAACAATAAGTTGTTTCGCTTGAAAAGCGCGTCAAGCCGTTTATATTTATGAAGCCCTCAGGGGCAACTGTTCTTTGACAAATGGGGCCGTCATGGTTTTGACGGAGGAGAATCAACTTAATGGCTGCAGTGGTCTGGTAGACCTAAAGACCAAACCAAAATAACTGACAATAACGTCAAACCCTGGATGGTGAACAATCGTTCCGCCGTCCTCGCTCGCGCTTAATCTAGCACCCAACCATAGGTTCCGCAGTAGCGGACGAGCACGCTCCCCACGCTTTCTCACCCTGGGCGTGGACGAGTGCCATATAAAGGTGATCGCGGATTGACTCGGCTTAACTCAGTCCGTTAAATCTCCTTAGCCTCGCCTAGCGAATTCGACGTCGTTGCCGTCGCTAGGCTAGACATAACGACGCCTAAACTGTAGGCGCTGTTAGGGGGACTCCTTCGGACCTGGGTTCGATTCCCAGCGACTCCACCATCAGTATCCGAGTCCCAAGTCATAGTTGACTTGGGATTTTTCGTATTTTGGGTCCAAAAACGGCGACTAATTACTTGCGTTTTCAGATGGTAAAATACCCTTGCTTCGGAAAAAAGTGACTGGCATCCTAGCCGATCCAAGGACGAAGCGCAGTGCGCCAATTCAGAAGGATATGATTGTAAGGGTTAATTATCTTGGATTCTTCCCACTAGGAGACGAAGCCACAATATCAAGCGTCCATTTTTTGAAGTGCCCTTGGAAAAGCATAAATGGCCTTGTCATTCCTATTGGAAAGAAGAAAGTTGTAAGCCCCATCTTTTGTTATCTGTTTTGCGCAGTTGAAAACGATGAAGCAGTTTTCTTTTTCGCTTTCGAATACGGCCTAGCCCATTACCATATTTATATTCCCAATGATAAATCGAAGAGCAGGCTGGAACGAAGATTTTCAACAGCCATCAAAGAACTCAAAACTTTATACCGGGGCTTTAGCTCTAATCGAATCGTCGAATTCATGAGAGACAAGTATCTTCATGGTGACAAAGCGTTCATATCGGAAGATGGGAAGAGACGCGCGGTCATTACTCTCAAAGAAGACTCATCGGTTGAAGTTGTGTTTGAGCGCCTCAACATATATTCCCCTGAAGAAACAATACACGCTTCCCTTCCGGGCTGTTGGCTTGAAGAGGGGCCGCACACGAGTTGTTATGATTCAATGGATCGTGCAATTAATGACCTCGGGCTAAATTCGCCAAAATGGGAAGAGTTGAACTTCAAACAATGATTAATGTGCAGCGAAGGCGGCTTTTACGTTTCTAACACCCGAGTTTGATTGTTCAAGGTGTGAGACCAAAAGCTCGAACGCCAAAATTTTCATAAACACACAGCCATTTCTCTTAATAGACCTCTCCAAAATCTGAGCAATCAAGAAACCGGACGCGGATACCGTCCAATACGGGGCGACTCCACCATTTAGTGCCATTAGCTCCGGGATGATCCGGAGCTTTTCTTTCTTTGCAAGGACAAAATACATGGAAAAGAAACAATCTGGAAGGCTTACCACTCAGCATAAACAATCTCAAGGGATTATCGGCATTGTTTTGGAGATCATTTACGGCGTCTTTCCTACGCCAAACCCCGCAAAAAGCACCAATTTCTAAAAAACGCGGCTGATGGAGTTCTAGCGAATAAGTGGGCGGTGCGAAAAGCCTTCTCCACTTTTTTGATGACCATTGGGAAAGAGAATGCCTTTGGGAGGACCGAGAGGGGATGACGCCAAAATCGTTGGCCGTGGGGCCGCATCTATTCCATGGCGAGGGTGACGATGGTGGGGATCAAGAAGGTGAGTATATACAAAGCGTAATAGAGGATGTTGGAGACGTTGCTGCGGTTTTTCCCCGCCGGCTTATAGAAAAGAAGGAGGGGGATCAGACAGAAGATGAGGGTATGGTCATCGAGACGAAGGTACGTCCTGCCGCCGGAAGGCACGAGATAGAATATGGCCGTATAAATGGCGATGATGAGGCATAGGATCAGGTTCTTTTTGAATTGGACGCTGGGACGGCTCATCACTTCGTCGACGTTTTCCTTGCCATAGCGTTTGGCAAGGAAGTGGCGGAAGAGGAAAAGTTCGAACAAGAACGCGATGCCGACGAACATGCCATCCACGTCGCGGACGAAGAAGAACGAGCTGACCCAATAATTGGGCGGGATGGCTTCGGCGCGGTAAAGGATCGAAAGGACGACGGACAAGATGGCGATGCCCGTGGGGATCAGCGAAAGAAGGCGGAACACCTTGCGCTTGACGAGCCATGATGGCGGGTCTTCGAACAAGAAGAAACCGATGAAGGCGAAAAGGCCCATCGACATGAAGATGTTGCCCGGTAGCATCTTGGAGAGGAATTGGGAGATGGTGATGCCCATGAAATCGGTTCTGATGGTCGAATCCAAGGCGAAGAACACCGAATTGACCGCAAGATAAAAGGTCACGGCCATGGTAAAGAACGCGGCGGCGGTGAAGGTCAGGTTGCGCCGCGTCTCGGCGATAATGCCGATAAGGGCGACGACCAAGAGGACTTGGCCCGCGGCGTTGATCATCTTGAACAACGGGTAGAGGTCTTCGACGGCGGGGGTGGCGAGGCTGGCGTCGATGATGTGCATGAAGATCGAGCCCAAGACGATGAGGGCAAAGCCGACGCCGCGGATCACCCATTCGCCTAGCACCGGCCGGATATGCGTTTTGGCGCAGAAGCGCTCGATGGGGCCCTCCAAGATGACCGCGGCCCCTTTTCGTTCCTCCGGCGGCGGAAGGGTTGACGTTTCGATGCCAGGCAGGGTGACGAGGAGGTCTTCTCCTTCGCGTTCGGTGAGGGCACCTTCTTGGAGGAGGCGGCGCTTTTTCTTTTGGATGAGGAGGCGGGCTAAGCCCAAGATGAAGAGCATCGTGATCGGGCCGCCAAAGAAGGAGAGCACGGCGGCGATGCTTAATAATCCAGAGCCCGCCTCGCTGGCTTCAAAACTGCGCTTGATGCCTTTGAACACGCTGTCCGAATGGACCCCAAAGCCGTCGATGACCGCTTTGGCTTTGGGAAAGAAATCGCGTAACAAACCTTCGGAGTTTTGGTTGATTTCCGCGATGATCTGGGGGTCGAGGTCGATGCCCCAATCGTCATAATAGTCGTGGTTGAGCTTTAATTCGCCTTGGATGGAGCAATCGTATTTGGTGCCCGCGTTGACCAGAAAGTAGTCATAGAAAACGTAAGGGGAGCCGTCGTTATGGATGACGAGGGTTTGGGCGACAAAGACAAAATCATGGTCGTTCTGATAAGCGCGTTCGAGAAAGTGGCTTAGGGTTAGCCCAAGAACCAACCCATAATCTTCGTAGAGGACCTTGGTGGCGATGCCAAGGTAGTTGGAACAGAGGTTTTCGTTGCTGACGTAGACATAATAGGTTTCTTCGTCGAGGGTTCTTTCCGTACCGACGAAGGACTTCCCGTAGAAGTCATAATCGATGAGGAAGGGGTCTTCGGCCTGCCCTTGGTCGATCACTTGCTTCCTCAGGGATTGGAAATCTTTGCCACTAATTGCGGCGGGGTTGCTGTAGGAAACGCCCGTGACGGCAAAAAGGGTGGTGATGGCAAGGATGTAGACAAGACTGATGACGCCGAGGGAAATCACGCCCTTTTTGCTAAAGAAGGACGAAAAGACTTTCTTAAGAAAACCCTTTGCTTTCACGGGAGAATACTACCATCAAACAAAAATAGAGAATAGCAAGCAGCACATCTTTGCGGTTCCGCAGCAGCGGACGAGCACGCTCCCCACGCTTTCTCACCCCGGGCGTGGATGAGTGCCATATAGAGGTGATGGTGGGCTGACTCGGCTTAACTCATCCCATGAGATCTCTTAGCCTCGCCTGGCGCATTGGGCACCGTTATCGGCGCTAGGTCAAACCACAACGACGCCTAAACTGTAGGCGCTGGTTGGGGGACTCCTTCGGACCTGGGTTCGATTCCCAGCGACTCCACCATCAGTATCCGAGTCCCAAGTCCTGACTGGCTTGGGATTTTTCGATATATTGCGTACATAAAAATGTACATATATAATGAGCGCGGAGGTTGGAAATATGCCTGTTACAAATGCTACCGCGCTGAGAAAAAACTTATTTGGAACCATTGAGAATGTTGTCGCCTACAACGAGCCTGTGACTGTGACTTCGAAATCCGGCAACGTCGTTATGATTTCCGAATCCGATTATAACGCCTTGATGGAGACAGTTTATTTGATGTCCAACCCCGCCTTTATGGAAGGCTACAAAGAAGCAAAGAAACAGGATCGCTCCACCTACGAAAAATTAAATTTGGACGAGGAGTGGTAAACGATGTACGAGGTTCTTTTCTCCAAAAGGGCCATCAAGGACCGGGAGCTTTTGAAATCCGCCGGCCTTTCCGAAAAGGCGAGGGCTCTTTGCAAAATTATTGCAGAGGATCCATTCCGCAATCCGCCACCCTATGAAAAGCTAGTCGGGGACCTAAGTGGATCCTATTCTCGCAGAATTAACGTCCAACACCGTCTCGTGTACGATATCGACAAAGAAAAACACATCGTCTATGTCTTGAGGATGTGGTCTCATTGCAAATGAGGGCATGAGCGGGTTATAGACCATTACGGTCAGATGCAAAATGTAAGCAATTGTCCTTCACAAGAAGGAATCATTATTTCATTAGAGGATTTTTTGGCCGGCATCAACGATCGGACATCCGGCAAAGGGATAAAGCAAATCGATTTTTATCTTCGAAACTATCCCCATTATCACAGTTGCTCAATTGGTCTCTATATCGATAAGTTCAATATCAATGGCGAAACAAGGCGCAACAATAAATACTCGTTTCCACAATGAACCGAATTTCCGCTTGGTCTTTTTAGTAAGACGACCTTTCCAAAATCTAGGCAACCAGCAAACCGGACGCGGATACCGTCCAGAACGGGGCGACTCCACCATCGTTAACAGCTTTATGCGAACACTTCTATGTCGATAGAAACATGTTCGGATTCACCCGCGACGCGACCGAATTAATGAAGAAGAACTGCCTCAAATTCGGTTATAAATACTATCGCGGAAAGAAAATCGAGGGGGCCTGAAATTGGCATCCCCTCTTTTCATTGTTAGGCGTATTTGGGTTCGCCATATTCCCTTTTCATTGCTTTTGTTGAGACGACCCACTGTTTGCCGTATTTGCAGGCATCGACGCCTGCTTTTAGCTTTCCATATGCTATTGCTTTGCGGAGCGTCGATTCGTTGAGACCCCACATCCTGGTAGCCTCGACGAACGCGACGAGCCCGTCGAATGGTGTGGCAATATCGGCTCCGCCGTAGAAAAGCTCTTCGCAAGAAAGGTCTATTTCATCATTCCAAATGACCCCGTATCCCCCTGGGCCAACATGGGCCTTCTCGAACAGGTCGTTTTCCTTGAGTTGCTGGAAAACGGGAATCTCGTCGAAAACGGGTTTGACGTCATATATTTTGCTTACTCCCTCGACGAATTGGGCGAGCAAGCGGTAGTCCTCTAAAGGGACGACATGGTTAAGTTTGTGGAACATTGCTTTTCCTCCTGGATTACTCAAGCGGTTTGATCTTTCCGATCTTGCCGGTTTCCCACATTTCAGCAAGCTCTGAACGATGGATCTCCATCCACTCCCGCACTAGTCGCAACGCACGATTGGGGAGCTCCCCTTCGAGGATGTCCCCATTTTCGATGATAAGCGTCGCGTTATGCTCTCCATACGATGCATGGATGTGGGGCGGATTGTGCTCGCGGGGCTTGTGATACATGTAGATGACGATTCCGTAGAATGCGGCTAACAGTGGCATTGGTCTATCCTCCTGACATAATAAATATATCACGGAAGCGTGATAAATTCAATGCTATTGCCTTGTGTATATCTGCAAAACGTATGCAACGGACCACCATTGCGAACAAATCCCAAGTCATAAGCGGCTTGGGATTTCCCAGCAGATTAAATTAGCCTATTTCAAAATCGGCAAAAGAGTCATTTTTGAAAGCAAACATAGTGTTGCTTGAATCTTTGCTCGGCTTTCCCAAAGTGGGTTTATCCATTTATGGATTTGCTTTTGTTCATAAACCGGCACATTGATTAAGCTCTTGGGATTAAGCCTGCCCTTGGGATTATTGGTCAAACACCAATAAGCACATATCTTATCGGTTACCAACAAAAATGTTGTCAACAAAAATGTTGGGAACATTAAAACCAGTGAAAGGGAACACAAAAAGCAAAAAATATGACGGACGCATTGAGATCTTAATAACCCCGGGTCGTTTGATTATCAGCGTTTTTTTCTTTTCACCGGAACGGGTTTGAACCACCCTATCTTATTGCGACCACTGAGTATGCTCGAAAACATCCTGCCGAGACCTTCCTTTATCGCTCTCAGGGGTTCGGGTGTGTCTCTTCCGCAGGCTTTACTCATTGGCAGACCATCGAGCAGATCGACGAGAACACGATCAAAGTTTCGCTAGATATGCAAAACGAAGGCGCGATCGTGAGTTTTGCCCTAGGCTGCGGACTCGATTTGTATATTCTGTCCCCGGATTGGCTCAAAGAACGTGTGCGTGACGTGGCTAAGGAACCAGCCGCGCGGTACGACACCGAAGCGAATTAACTCATCAATTGGAAGAACAATCCAGCCTTGTTTTACTGGATTACATAAGACCAAATACCAAGACTGTTTTCCGTGCACATTCATTTACAAAAAGATTACATTGTCTTACAAATGAAATACGGAAGGTGAAGGAAAATGGCTATTGTTCAATTTAGAGTCGAAGACGAATTAAAAAAGGAGGCCGCTTTTGTGTTCGAGAGATTAGGCTTGGATTTGTCTTCTGCGATGAGGCTCTTTTTGAGGCGGTCCGTCGATTGTAAAGGCATACCTTTTCCAATGACGCTATCGGAAAACGCATACCAAGCTACCGAAGCCGCTAACATTATGAGGGAATCCCAAGACATTTCGGCCAAAAACGGCAATTCCGAAATGACTCTTGAGGAAATAAATAAGGAAATCGCTCTCGCCCGAGCCAAGAGGAGAAAAAGAGAGTGACTTTTTATGCCACCATTGATGCCGGCATAAAAAAAGCCGCGCAATCGGCGGCCATGGATATCTGTGTTTCTCGCGGTATCGCTCGGACTTTAGTCTTCGTAATACTCGTGGTCCTCGGGGTAACCGAGTTCCTCATCGAGGCTCTCGTCAGAGAAGATCGCTTCAATGCTGCTGAGCTCGTTGCTATACCTTTCTTCGTTTTCCATTGTTCTTGCCTCCTGTATCGGTGACTTTTTCGCCAAGCTCTTTCGCTTGGTTCACATGAATATAGGCCTTTTAAAAAACTAAGTAAGAGGGAATGCATCATTTGAAACCGCTTTCTTGAAAAATGCCGAAAAATTCCGATGAACACTGAATTTTCAGTTTCGTTAAATCTTAGAAAAGTACAAATATAAGAAAACGAATTCTTTCGATGGAATCCATAGAAAACAAAGGTGAAAAACGGGAAGCCCTTACAATGATGTGAATTGGATAAAACCGCCCGATTTCGTTATTTTCAATTGGACGGCGCGGGAAAGCGGTGGGGGCGATATAATTATGCCGATGGCAAAACCGACCAAAGCGGAAGTAAAACGCGTTTTAGGCGCCTTGAAGCGCAGCAAAAAGAAATTCGTGAGTCTCGAGGCTCTTTCGCGCCTTGTCGGACTTTACCCCGATGTCCTTGGGGATACTCTTGCATATTTCGAACCCATGATCCGCATGGATCCCTCCATCAATACCCGCGACCTCGTCCCGGCGATGCAGGAATACCTCGCCGAGCCCCTTAAGCCCGTCGTGGCGAATAAGCCCAAGCGCGTCACCGTCTCCAAAAAGGAGCTCTCGCAATATAGCTCCATCGCGGACTTCGTCTTCAAAAAGATGACCAACGTCGGTGGGCTCGTCGACACCTCGGCCGTCCTCTCCGACGAAGACCTCCACTTGTTGGAGCGTCTGGTCCAACTCGAAGTCGCCCGGCGGAAAAAGGGCGGAAAAAGGAAATAATTCCCGGGCGACCGGGATTTTCTTTTATTTAAGCGCACGCCTTAGGCGCGAAAATCATTGAGCGCGTAAATTCAAATCACTATACTAACTTCGTTAAAGGAGATTTTTAGCTACAATGGCAGAAATCAAAAAATCATTTAAGTCGGTCGACGGCAACACCGCGGCCGCAATGGGTAGCTACCACTTCACCGAAGTGGCGGCCATTTACCCGATCACGCCGTCGTCCCCGATGGCGGAGAACGTCGATATCTTCGCCTCCAAAGGCCAGAAGAACTTCTTCGGCGCTCCGGTGAAGCTCGTGGAAATGCAATCCGAAGCCGGTGCCTCCGGCGCGGTCCACGGCGCCCTCCAAGGCGGTTCGCTCGCGACCACCTACACCGCTTCTCAGGGCTTATTGCTCATGATCCCGAACATCTATAAGTGGTGCGGCGAGTTGCTCCCGGCGGTCCTCCATGTCTCCGCCCGTTCCCTCGCGACCCGCGCCCTTTCCATCTTCGGCGACCATCAAGACATCTATGCCATCCGTCAGACCGGCATCACGATGATCTGCTCCAACTCGGTCCAAGAGATCGCCGACCTTACCCCGGTCGCCCACCTCGTCGCGATCGAGTCCTCCGTCCCCGTCTGCCATTTCTTCGACGGTTTCCGTACCTCCCACGAGGTCCAGAACGTCGAATTCGTCGATGAGAACGAATGGAAGAAGCTCCTCCCGATGGACAAAGTCGAAGAGTTCCGTGCCCGCGCTCTCAACCCGCACACCCACGCCGTGACCCGCGGCGGTGCCGAGAACGACGACATCTATTTCCAGGGCCGCGAAGCGCAGAACGTCAAAGTCGACGACGTCTACGCCGCCGCCGAAAAGTATTTCGCCGAAGCCACCAGGCTCACCGGCCGTGAATACGCCCCCTTCGTCTACGTCGGCGCCCCCGACGCGACCAAGGTCATCATCGCCATGGGCTCGGTCACCGAGACCGCCGGCGAAGTCGTCGAAGAACTCAATAAGCGTGGCGAGAAGGTCGGCTTGGTCAAAGTCCACCTCTATCGTCCGTTCTCCGCCAAGCGCCTCGTGAAGGTCATCCCTTCCTCCGTCAAGAAGATCGCCGTCCTCGACCGCACCAAAGAACTCGGTGCCCAAGGCGAGCCGCTCTATCAGGACGTCCTCGTCGCCCTCGCCTCCGAAGGCAGGGGAGACATCAAGGTCCTCGGCGGACGTTATGGCCTTTCCTCCAAGGACACCCAGCCCAAGGACGTCAAGGCGGTCTACGACTTCCTCGACGCCGCGAAGAACTGGAATGGCTTCACCGTCGGCATCAAGGATGACGTGACCCATCTCTCCATCCCCGTCGACGACAAGTTCACCGTCCCCAGCAACTACACCTCCTGCCTCTTCTATGGCTTAGGCTCCGACGGCACCGTCTCCGCGAACAAGAACTCCATCAAGATCATCGGCGACGCGACCGGACAATATGCCCAGGCCTACTTCCAGTACGACTCTCGCAAGGCCGGCGGCACGACCCGTAGCCACCTCCGCTTCGGCAAAGAGCCGATTCACAGCGAGTACTACGTCAAGAACGCCGACTTCATCTCCTGCTCGCTCGACACCTATATCTTCAAGTTCGACATCATCGCCAACCTCAAGGAAGGCGGAACCTTCTTGCTCAACACCTCCATGGACGATGAGACCCTCATCAAGTCCATGCCGAACCGCATGAAGCACCTCCTCGCCGAAAAGAAGGCGAAGTTCTACGTCATCGACGCGAACAAGCTCGCCCTCGAAGCCGGCATGGGCCGTCACACCAACACCACCATGCAGGCCGCCTTCTTCTACCTCAACCCCTCCATCATGCCCTATGCCGATGCCGAGAAGTGGATGAAGAAGTACGTCCTCAAGACCTTTGAGAAGAAGGGCATGGACGTCGTCGAGAAGAACTATGCCGCCATCGACAAAGGCGCCCAGGGCCTCCGCGAGGTCCCCGTCGATCCGAAGTGGGTCGAACTCTCCGTCAACAAGGTCATCTCCGCCGATAGCGGCGACACCTATTACGACGAGTACGTCGAAGTCATCGACCGCCTCGACGGCGACGAACTCCCGACCAGCGCCTTCACCAAGCACGAGTTGCTCGACGGCACGATGAACGAGAACATCACCTTCCGTCAGAAGCGCGCCATCGCCGACCGCGTCCCCGTCTGGAACCCGGTAAGCTGCATCCAGTGCAACCAGTGCGCCCTCGTCTGCCCCCACGCGACCATCCGTCCGTATCTCCTTAACGCCGAGGAGGTCGAAAAGGCCCCCGCGATCGTCAAGGGTGCGCTCAAACCCGCGATGGGCACCGCCGACAAGACCCTCCAATTCCGCATCCAGGTCAGCTCCGACAACTGCGTCGGTTGCGGACTCTGCGTCGCCGAATGTATGGGCAACAAGACCGCCATCAAGCTCGGCAAGGAACCCGCGCTGAAGATGGTCGACGCGCATACCCAGCGCGAACAGCAAGTCGGCGCCGACTATTGCTACGCCAACGTCTCCGAGAAGAAGGGACAATTCCCCGCTGCCTTGGAAGCCGGCGTCAAGGGCATCGGCTTCAAGAAGCCGTACATGGAAGTCTCCGGCGCCTGCGCCGGCTGCGGCGAAGCCCCGTACTATCGCCTCGTGAGCCAGCTCTTCGGTCAGGATATGCTCGTCGCTAACGCCACCGGCTGCTCCTCCATTTACTGCGGCTCCACCCCGCTCACCCCGTTTGTCAACGAAAACGGCAAGAACGGTCCGGCCTGGGCCAACTCCCTCTTTGAGGACAACGCCGAATACGGCTTCGGCATGAGGATCGCGACCGACCAGAAGCTCGCCCTCATCACCTCCTTGCTCCTCGCGAACAAAGAAAGCGTCGAACCCGAACTCAAGGAAGTCATCGAGAAGTATCTTGCCAACATCAAGAACCGCGACCTCTGCAAGCAGATCGTCCCCGAACTCGTCCGCTTGGTCAAAGCGTCCAAGAACGAGGAAGTCAAAGGCATCCTCGACTACGAACGCGACCTCGTCGATAAGTCCGTGTGGATCGTCGGCGGCGACGGCTGGAGCTACGATATCGGTTACGGCGGCGTCGATCACGTCCTCGCCAACGAAGCCGACGTCAATATCCTCGTCCTCGACACCGAGGTCTACTCCAACACCGGTGGCCAGGCCTCCAAGTCCTCTCAGACCGGCTCCATCAACAAGTTCACCGCTTCCGGTAAGAAAGAGGCCAAGAAGAACCTCGCCCTCATGGCGATGGCCTATGGCCATGTCTACGTCGCCCAGATTGCCTTAGGCGCCAACCCCGCCGCGGCCATCAAGGCGATCAAGGAAGCCGAATCCTATAACGGACCCTCGCTCATCATCTGCTACTGCCCCTGCGCCGAACAGCACATCAAGGGCGGCCTCGTCAACTCCATCAAGGAAGAGAAAGAAGCGGTGGAATGCGGCTACTTCCGCACCTTCCGTTACGATCCTCGCCTCGCGGAGGAAGGCAAGAACCCCTTACAGATCGACTGCGCCGAACCCGATTGGTCCAAGTTCCGCGACTTCATCATGCAGGAGACTCGCTTCTCCATGCTCCCGATCGTCAATCCCGAGCACGCCGAAGAGCTCCTCAACAAGTGCGAAGCTTACGCCAAGAAGCGTTGGGAAGCGATCAAGCGCTTCGGCGACTAATCGCCTAAAGCCAAAAGGTCATAGCCACCGGTTCGCCGGTGGCTTTTCCTTTGCTTTGCGCATACGCGTAATCCATAATTAATCCATGCCCGCGATCAAGATCAATTTCGTCCCGGAAGAGATCGGTCCCTTCCACCAGCATCACGCGAATAAGACGTCGATGAAGCATGGTTTTTATTATGAGATGCTGACGGAGTTGCCTTTCGCGAAGGATAAGCGTCACATCCGCGTCTGGCTGCCGGATTCCTATGATTTCTATGGCGAGGGCCATCACCCGGTCCTCTATATGTCGGATGGGCAAAACCTGGTCGACAAATACCTGACCCGTTATGGGGATTGGCATTTGGACCGCGTCATCGCGACGTTAAGGAAAGAAGGCTATCCCGAGCCGATTTTGGTCGGTATCGATTGCCCTAAGGATTCGCAGCAACGTTCCAATGAATTAAATCCCCCTTATCCCGTCTTGCGCCGCGTGCGGAAGAAAGAAGGGGCGCCGAAGCGTCCGATCGGCGACCAATTCATCGCCTATATCGTCGAGAAGCTGAAACCGTTGATCGATGAGACCTTCCATACCGACCCAAGGAAGGAGTGCACCGGCATCGGTGGATCCTCCATGGGCGGCATCATGTCGTTTTATGCCTGGTTATGCTATCCGAAGACTTTCGGTTATTCGCATTGCTTCTCCCCGCCGTTCTTCTTTTATAACCATCGTCAGCTGCGTCGCATCCTTAAGACCTACGATCCCCGTCCCGAAACCCATGGACGCATCTTCCTTTACGTCGGCGGCAAGGACTTTGAGAAGACCTTCACCAAAGGTGTGTTCTGGATGCATAAGGAACTCGAGAAGTTCGGCTATGGCAGTGGTACGATGGGGTTTGCCTATGAGGAAAAGGCCATCCATCACGAGGAGTGGTGGTATCGATATTCGTTCCCTGCTTTGCGTTTTTGGCTCAGCGAGCTGCCTAAAGAATAAAACTACGAATAATAAACCGGAATCCCAGTGACAATTGTCTCGGTGTTTTTTTGTCGCGTGTGATAATGGTAGGCAATGTGAGGTGACCCTATGGTAGAAAACCCTTTGTCGCGTAATAAACTATTCCTGTTTTTGTCCGAATTCATCGTCGGCGTGAGCCTGATGGGCGTGGAGATCGCCGCGAACCGCCTCTTCGTCCCCTACGTCTCCGGGACCCAGGTGGTTTTGACGATCGTGACCGTTACGGTCATGCTCGGCATGGCGCTAGGCAATTTCGTCGGTGGGCGGCTTTCGGAGAAGAAAAACGCGCAAAACCGGCTTTATATTTTGCTGACCGCCGCGGGTTTATGGGTGATTTTGACCGCTTTCGTGGGCAGATACGTGATCGCGGGTTTAGCCGCGGTGTTCGCCTTGTTCGTCAACGCTGGGCTCATCGTTTTTGTCACCGTATTCTCCTCATTGTTCTTGCTTTTACCCCCGATGCTTATCTTCGGTATGGTTACGCCAAACCTTGTTAAGTTCGCGGTAGGGGAAGGGAAGTTTAGTGGCAAGATCGTCGGGGTCATCGAGGCCTGCAATACGATCGGTTCCGTACTTGGAACCTTATTGCCTACCTTCGTGACGATTCCTTTTATGGGCACCCCCATGAGCTTCTTTTTCTTCGGCATCATCCTCGTCTTGCTCGGTCTCTCTTATTTGCTTACCGGCGTCATCAACAACATGCGCCTAAAGAAACAAGAAGCGGGGGAAGGGGAGGAGAAATCTTCCAAGAAAGGCGTCGTCGGTACGATGACCTTCGCCGCGCTTTCGTTTGCGTTACTCGTCGTCGCGGGCGTTTGGAATAGTGGGGCTCGTTTTACCTTTTGGGACGACAAGAAGATCATCTACGAAGGCGAATCGATGTACAACTACCTCAAGGTCACCGAGGATGGGTCCAAGCGTTATTTCTCCACCAATGTCATGTTCGGCGTGCAGTCGACCTACGACAAAAACGGCGGGCTCACGGACATGTATTACGACTATTCGATGATGGGTGCCTTCATGGCAAAGCAAAAGAAAGCAAATGGTCCTTTGGACGTCCTCGTCCTAGGCAACGCGACCGGCACCCATGCAAGGCTGCTCAAAAGCGAGCGTTATTTCCCTTATGAGACAAACATCACCGGAGTCGAGATCGACGAGAAGATCATCGAGCTCGGTTATCAGTATTTCGATTGCCCTCGCGACATGAAAGTGGTCGCGGATGACGGTCGTAGCTATTTGGAAAAGCAAAAAGGGACGTATGACCTCATCTTCATCGATGCCTATTCCTCCATCGCCGCGCCGTTCCAGATGACGACCGTGGAATTCTTCTCCAGCGTCTACTCCCACCTTAACCCGAACGGCGTCATGGTCATGAACGTGAACATGTATTCCAAAGAGAGGGGTTCGATGAACGAGCTTCTCACGGACACGGTTTCCTCCGTTTTCGATTCGGTGCAGACCTATCGCCTAAAAAGTGGCACCAATCTAGAGCTCTTCGCTACCAAAGAAGCGAATATGACCATCTGGATGAAGGATTCGTTATCTTTGGTTTCGGATCCGACGTTAAGCCTAAGGTGTGGGGATGTCGCTTCGACTTCGATTATCCCAACCGACCACGGCGCGCGCCTCACCGACTCTAGCGGTGACGTCGAACTCTCCGCCCTTTCCGCGGTGGATGGGCTCATCTTCGTCGAGCTTGACGGTTATCGCCGCGCGTTCCAAGACGGTGGGCTTCCCGGACTCTTCCGTTATCTATTCGGATAGTGGGGGCAATCCCGGACGTTACGACCATAGAAAAAGCCTCGAGTCGTCTCGAGGCGATTTTCTTAATCTGGTCGGAACGTCGGGATTTGAACCCGAGACCCCTACCACCCCAAGGTAGTGCACTACCAAGCTGTGCTACGTCCCGGCAAGGGGAATTATACTCATCGTGCTTTGCTTTGCCATAACAATTTACCTTCCTTAAGGAAGAAACGGGCGTGGTAGGGGCTCCATCGACGGAAGATCACCGCATATAAAACGAGAAAAAATGCAGAGACACTAAAAGTATGGATGTTTTTCGCGAGCCATTTTTCGCTTTCTTGCTATCATCTATTCGAAAAGAGGAAATCATATGTTACCCATCATTTTGCAAAGAAGGACCTGCCGCAAATTCGACCATGAGAAAGCGGTGGAGAAAGAAAAGATCGAAGAGATCGTCAAAGCCGGGCTTCACGCTCCCAGCGGCATGAACCGTCAGCTCGGCGAGATCTTCGTCATCCGCGATCCTAAGTTTCGCGACGAATACGCGCGCCTTAACGCCAAGGTGTTGGGCCGTGAGGACTTTGACCCCTTCTATGGGGCTCCGGTGATTTTGCTCATCGCCTCCTTGGAAAGCCCCTTCGCCGACCTCGATGGGGGAGCGATGATGGAGAACATGCTCCTCGAGGCGACAAACCAAGGCCTATCCACCTGCTGGATCCACCGCGCGAAAGAAGAGCTGAAATTGCCGGAGACCATCGAACTATTCGCCTCCAAAGGCATCGACATCACCGCCTATGAAGGCGTGGACCAAATTGCTTTGGGCTATGGCCTAGGCGAAGCCCCAAAAGAGAAAATCCTCCGCGAAGGCCGCGCTCATTACATCGACTAGAAGCAATTTCTTCGTCTTCTAGGACTTTGTCCTATATAATGCTTTCGCTATGGAAAAGAACTCGCGGAACTACATCATCGTCAAGGGTGCGAAAGAGAACAATCTCAAGAACATCGATTGTTGCATCCCAAAGAACTCTTTGACCGTCTTCACGGGCGTTTCTGGCTCAGGCAAATCCACCCTCGCCTTTGACACGATCTTCGCCGAAGGGCAACGCCGCTACGTCGAGTCGCTTTCCTCTTACGCTCGCCAGTTCCTCGGCGGCTTTGAAAAACCCGACGTGGAGACCATCGAAGGTTTGTCCCCCGCGATCTCCATCGACCAGAAGTCGACCTCCCATAACCCGAGGTCGTCCGTCGGCACCGTGACGGAAATCTATGATTATCTCCGTCTTCTTTTCGCGCGCGTCGGCGTGCCCTATTGCCCCAATCACCATCACCCGATCGAGGCTTATTCGCCCGTCGCGATGACCAACGCCATCCTCCAATACGAGGCGGGTTCGAAAGTGCAGATCCTCGCCCCGATCGTCAAAAACGAAAAAGGGACCCACGCGGATACTTTGGCCAAAGTGAAGAAGCAGGGCTTTACCCGCGTTCGTGTGGATGGTCAGTTCATGCTCATCGAGGAAGTGCCCGCTTTGGAGAAGAACAAACGGCACGACATCGACATCGTCGTCGACCGCCTCGTCATCAAGGAAGGACTGCGTTCCCGCGTGAACGAGGACGTCGAGCTCGCCTTGGATTTGGGACACGGTTATCTCGTTATTTATAACGATAAGGGCGAGCGATTGCTCTCCCAACACCATAGCTGTCCGGAATGCGGCTTTTCGGTGCCGCATCTTGAGCCGCGTCTATTCTCCTTTAACGCCCCTCTAGGTTGCTGCCCCGACTGCAAAGGCCTTGGCATCAAGCGCGAGGTCGCGATCGACTTGCTCATCCCAGATCCCGAGAAATCCATCAACGAAGGCTGCATCCGTTACCTCAATAACATCGTCGGTACCACCAACCTCGAATGGCAGGAATTCGAATACCTTTGCAAGTTATATAAAGTCGATTTGGACACCCCGTGGAACAAACTTCCCAAAGCCAAGCAGGACATCGTCTTATATGGCTCCCCCGAAGTCATCAAATACACGTTGACCTCCGTTAACGGCAACAAGATGAACCGCAACCAGGTCATCGAGGGTATGAAAACCCGCATCGAGCGTCTCTACCGCGAGACTTCCTCCGAATGGATGCGCGGCTATTATGAATCCTTCATGCGCGACTCCACCTGCGCGACCTGCGGTGGGGCAAGGCTTAACGAAGCCGCCTTATCGGTCAAGGTCAGCGGACTCAATATCTTCGAGGCCACCTCTTTGCCTTTAGACGAGTTCGCGAAATGGTTAGACAAAGTTGGGGAGGAACTCGACGCCTCTGGCCACCAGATCGCGGACATGGTCTTGCGCGAGATCAAAGCCCGTACCCATTTCCTCATCGACGTGGGTCTGGATTACCTCACCTTATCCCGTTATGCGATGACCCTTTCTGGCGGCGAAGCCCAGCGCATCCGCCTCGCGACCCAGATCGGCTCGCGCCTCTCCGGCGTCCTTTATGTTTTGGACGAACCTTCCATCGGTTTGCATCAAAAAGACAACGCCGTCCTCATCGAGACCCTTAAGAAGATGCGCGACTTAGGGAACACGCTTATCGTCGTCGAACATGACGAAGATACGATGCGTTCCGCCGATTACATCGTCGACATCGGCCCCGGCGCGGGCGTCCATGGCGGCGAAGTGGTCGCCGAGGGCACCCCAGAAGAAGTGGCGAACACCCCGAACTCCATCACGGGCGATTACCTCGCCGGACGCAAATTCATCCCCGTTCCCGCTAAGCGTAGGAAAGGCAACGGCCTTAACCTAGAGATCCAAGGCGCCTATTGCCATAACCTCCAGAAGGTGAACGTGAAGTTCCCCTTAGGAAAACTCATCGTCGTCACCGGCGTCTCCGGCTCAGGCAAATCCTCCTTGATCAACGAGACCTTGGTCAAAGGCGTCGAGGACGCGATCTCTAAAAAGAAGAACGTCACCCCCGCGCCTTGTAAAGCGATCAAGGGCATCGAGAACATCGACAAGCTCATCGCGATCACCCAGGAACCCATCGGGCGCACCCCGCGTTCCAACCCCGCGACCTACACGGGTGTCTTCGATGACATCCGCGCCCTTTTCGCCGAGACCGACGAAGCCAGGGCCAGGGGATACGACAAAGGCCGTTTCTCCTTCAACGTCTCCGGTGGGCGATGCGAGAAATGCCAAGGGGCGGGCGTCACCCGCATCCCGATGTCGTTCTTACCCGACGTCTATGTCCGTTGCGACGAATGCGAGGGCAAGCGGTATAACGAAGAGACGCTTTCGTGCACCTATAAGGGCAAGAATATCCACGATGTGCTGGAGATGCGCATCGAAGAAGCCTGCAAATTCTTCGGGAATCGCCCGCAAATCCTGCACAAAATCAAAACGTTGAACGACGTGGGTTTGGGATATGTCAAACTCGGCCAGCCCGCGACGGAGCTTTCCGGCGGCGAGGCGCAGCGCGTCAAACTCGCGACCGAGCTCCAGCGCCGTCCCACCGGCAAAACCCTCTATGTCCTCGACGAGCCGACCACCGGACTCCATAGCTATGACGTTGCTAGGCTCATCGATGTGCTCCAATCGATCGTCGACCACGGCGACACCGTGGTGGTCATCGAACATAACCTCGACGTCATCAAAGTGGCGGACTATATCATCGACTTAGGCCCCCAAGGCGGTAACCGCGGCGGGCGCATCGTCGCCACCGGTACCCCGGAAGAGGTGGCTAAGGTCGAGGGGTCCTATACGGGCGAATATCTCGCGAAGGTCCTCAAACACGCTAAAGACAACGGGCAGATTAAATAGGAGAATTGAACCATGGGCATCTTCCTCATCTTCTTCGGTTGGCTCTTCATCGTCGGCAGCGGCGTCTATGGCGTCCTCAAGATCAAAGCCTTCAACAAATCCGGCGCGAAGGAATTCGATAAGCCGTTCTTACGCACGATGGGCATCGGCCTAGGCGTCGCCGCGGTTGGTGGCATCCTTTCCAACATCGGCTATGCCTTGCAAGGCAAATGGCCGATCGATCCCGGGCATTATGTGATGCTGCTTATCGGTGCGCCCGTCTTCTACGCGGCGGTTTTGGCCTTCTTCGTCACCTTCTATTTCCGTTATTGGCGGACCGACATGGCGGACAAATGCCGTAAGAACAATTCACTCGTGATGATTGTTTCGATCCCGCTTGCCTTATTCGCCTTCCTTTTGGCGGGCGAGGGCATGGGCCCATATCTCACCTATCCGCTCGTCAAGGGTTTTGCAATCAATAACCAAGGTTGGGTTTGGCTCCGTCCGGACACCTATACTTCCGGCGGGCTTCAAATCGTCTGGTACGGCGTGCTCATCGTCGGCGCGGCGGTCCTCGCCTATAAGATCTCCGATCACCATTTCTATCAGAAGTATGGCCGTCATGGCATCATCGACACCTGCTTCCTCATCGCCTTCCCTTGCGGCATCTTGGGCGCCCGCATCTGGTATGTCGTCGGCAACTGGAACGGCGACGTCGGCGGCATCGTCCCCTTTGCGGAGCGTTTCGCCAGGGGTGAGTGGTGGTCCATCTTCGCGATTTGGGAGGGTGGTTTAACCATCTTAGGCGGCGCGGTCGGCGGTATTCTCGGTGGCGTCCTCTACATGCTTTTGAAACGGCGCTACGTCGATATCCGCTTTGCGATCGACGCGATCGTCCCCACGATTTTGCTCGCGCAGGCCATCGGCCGTTTCGGCAACTTCTTCAATCACGAGGTTTACGGTAACCTCACCATGATGGACCAGTGGCCGTTATTGCCCACTTGGATCAAATACAACATGGCCGTGAGCTGGAGTGGGGGACAGCCCGTCTTCGACCCCGTCAGCAAGACCATCGGCGGCGTCACCTATACCGGCAACATGTATGTGCCGCTGTTCTTGATCGAGGCTTTGCTCAACTTCCTCGGCTATTTCATCATCATGTATTTAGTTCCCAAGGGTTATGGCTTCCTCGCGAAGAAGATCACCAAAAAAGAAGACGGTGGCGCCTTGGCTTTGGCCATGGGCGACAAGCTCGGCTTCTATCTGATCTGGTATGGCGTCGTGCGCATCATCATGGAGCCGCTTCGCGACCCCGATTTCAACATGGGCACGAACGGCATGTGGAGCTTCTGGAACTCCATGGTCTATATCATCCTCGGCGCCGTCGTCATCGTGGCGATGCAGCTTTGGGCCTATATCCGTCGTCGAAAGGGACTTCCCGTGGAAATGGGTGGCTATATCCCCGAGAAAGTGGTCGCAGAAGGTCCGAAGGAAGCCCCCGTCATCAAGAAGAAAGACGACCATAAGAACGATTTCGCCAAACCGGCATCGGTCAAGAAACCGTCCGATTTGGATAAGCCGAAACCGATTAAGAGAAACACCGACAAGGAGGAAGAATGACATGGAGCGTTACGATTGCCTCGTCATCGGCGCAGGGATCGCCGGCATCACCGCTGGCATCTACCTAAAGCGCAGCAACCTCTCTTGCCTCGTCCTCGATAAGGACGCCCCCGGCGGCAAACTCAACAACATCCATCGCATCGACAATTACCCCGGCGTCGCTAGGATCGCCGGACCCGAACTCGCGATGAGTCTGTTTAATCAGGCGAACGACTTAGGCGTCGTCTTCGATTACGGCGCGGTGAGCGAAGTCCGTAAGGAAAACTGCCTTTTCCTCGTCAAAACCGACGTGAATTCCTATGAAGCGAAGTCTTTGATTGTCGCCACGGGGATCGAGAACAAGAAGCTCGGCGTCCCCGGCGAAGCCGAATATAGCGGCAAAGGCGTCTCTTACTGCGCGACTTGCGACGGCAATTTCTTCAAGGGCATGCCGGTCGTGGTCTATGGCTATAAGGACCATGCGGTCGAAGACGCGATCTATCTAAGCGGTTTAGCGAGCCACGTCTACGTCTTAGCCCCGCAGGAACTTGAAACCACCCAAGCCCACCGCGAGGAATTGCTTCGCGCGGATAACCTCACCCTCTTGGAAGGGGCAAAATTGCTTCAGGCCAAAGGCGAAGGCAAACTTCAGTCCGTCACCTATGAACTTAACGGCGAGCAACACGAATTAGAGACCGCCGCTTTGTTCCAACTCAATGGCGAGAAATCGTCCTCGATGTTCTTGTCTTCTTTAGGTGTTAAAACCAACAAGGGCTTCATCGAGGTTGGCCCGAATATGGAGACCAATGTCCCCGGGCTATTCGCGGCAGGGGATGTGCTCGACAAGAAACTTCGTCAGCTCGTCAACGCCGCGGGTGAGGCGAGCGTCGCCGCGACCATGGCGATCGCCTACGTCCATTCGCTTAAGGCTTAAGTCCGATAAACATCTAGAAAGAAGCCGGATCCGCGGCTTTTTTCATCGGTTATCCATGTCAAAGACATGAAAACCTAAATCGGAAGAAAAGTAAGTTTTCAGTCGAAAAAACGTCAGGAACGGATCGATTGAGCGCGGTTTTGTCTTTTGATACACCGAAACCCGTGGTAACTTATAACCATGATTGACGTCATCCTTCTTAGCGGCGCCTCGGGCGCGGGAAAATCCACGGTCTGCCACGCGTTTGAGGAGCGGGGCTTCCGCATCGTCGAGAACGTGCCATTAGGGGCGCTTCCCGCCTCCATCGACGCGATGGTGGCCAATTCCTCTTATTACGCGAAAGTCGCCCTGATTTTGACTTTGGACCAGCTCAAGGACGCCCAAGCCTATTTAAGGACGCGCGAAGACATCGAACTCACCGTGGTGATCCTCGACTGCGGACAACATGAACTCTTGTCGCGCTTTAGGCTTACCCGTCACGTCCATCCGCTGCAAAGCCAAGGCCTGTCGTTAGAAGAGGCCATCCTCAAAGACAAAGAGACCATCACCCATATCCGCCCGGTCGCCGACCTATATCTGGACACGACCGGCATGGACGTCGCCACGTTAAGGGAAGTGGCGTTAGCCAACATCGAGGGTGAGGAGATCTCACATCTGGTGGTCCGCTTCACTTCCTTTGGATATAAATATGGCGTCCCGCGCGACGCGGAGACGATCTTCGATTGCCGTAACGTGCCTAATCCCTTCTGGGTTAAGGAATTACGTCCCCTCACCGGCTTGGACCAACCGATCATCGATTGGCTCGAGAAGCACGAGGAGACCGAGGAATCGTATCAGGAGATGGTCACGTACCTGACCTATTACCTCGCTAAAGCGAGAAAGGATAAACGGAACTACGTCTCCATCAGTCTCGGCTGCTCGGGCGGCCAGCATCGCTCGGTCTATTTCGCTGAGCGGCTCTATAACCATTTCAAAAACGAATATAAGGCGTTCGTCACCCATCGCGAAATCGCCCGTTATAAGGGGAAATAGCCGTGGCGGAACGCAAGAAGAACAAGGGTGAACTCTCCTTTGCCATGATGGCGAAGGAGGAGATCGCCTCCCATGATTTCCCGGAGGAACTGCAGCGCTCCTTGCTCTCTGGCTTTGCCAAGACCGGCGGATCTTTACGCTTAGGCGAAGCGGGGGAGGAACTCGACCTTAGCAGCGAGTCCGCCCGTATCGCGAAAACCTTATATCTGCTCGCCGGAAAGCGTTATGGGGGACTTCCCCATTTCGCCTATTCGCGCAGTTTCGGCAGGGGTAAGAAGACCCGCTTCCACGTCTTGATCCCCAATGGTAACGAGGTCCTCGAAGACCTGAAGGTCGATTTCCTCACCGGCAAGATCAACCCCGAGGTCGTCGCGGACGATTTGGAGGCGCGTTGCTACCTTTCCGGCGCCTTCCTCGCGAGCGGCTCAGTCAACGATCCTTCCTCGAGCAACTACCACCTCGAGATCGCCGTGAGCAGCCAATCCTACGCGAAATGGCTAAGCCATTTGATCAACAAGATCCTCGACCACCATTTCAACGCGAAGGTCTCTAGCCGCAGAAACCAGTGGATCGTCTACATGAAGCGCAGCGACCAAATCTCCGAGTTCCTGGTCCTCATCGGGGCCACGGAGGCCTGCCTTAAATTCGAGTCGGTCCGCATCGACCGCGAGGAGGTCAACATCGAGAACCGCCTCGATAATTTGGACGCGGCGAACATGTCCAAAACCTTGGCGACCGGCCAGCGTCAGGTGAAGCAGATCGAATACCTCCTCGCAAAGCGAGGTTTCGATGCTTTCCCTAGCGACAAATCCCGCGCTTTGATGAAGATTCGCTTGGCCCATCCCGAGGCGAGTCTAGGGGAACTTGCGGAGTTACTCTCCGAGGAACTCTCCGCGACCGTGAGCAAGAGCAACGTCAACCATCTCTTCCGTTCCTTGGAGGAACTCTATCTGCAAGAAGGAGGGGAGGCATGAGCAAACAATACATCGCCTTTGCTTTAGGCAAACGCATCGCCTACCTCCGTAAGCAGAAGGGGTGGACCCAACTGCAGTTCTCCTTGGAGACGGGCATCGCGAAAAGCTATGTCTGCGAACTCGAATCCGGCAAGCGCAACCCGCACCTTTTGGTGCTAGAAAAAGTATGTGATGGCCTCGGCATCACTTTCTCCGAGCTCTTCGAAGGGTTATAAGTCCCAATCAATCCGCGGCGATAGCCGTTTTCCAGCGAAATAATCCCTTTAAAGGGAAAGCGCGAACGCGTTATACTATTCCCGCAATCAAAAGGAGGACATAGTTTAGTCATGTCAGTTAAAGTTGCGATTAACGGATTCGGACGCATTGGTCGTCTCGCTTTCCGTCAGATGTTTGGTGCCGAAGGCTACGAAGTCGTCGCCATCAACGACCTCACGAGCCCCAAGATGCTCGCCAACCTCTTGAAGTACGACACCGCCCAGAAGGGTTATTGCGGCGTCATCGGCGAGAATCTCCACACCGTCGATTCCATCGAACCGGAATACGAGGAAGACGGCAAGACCATCAAGGTCCCGGGCGCCATCATCGTCGATGGCAAGAAGATCACCATCTATGCCGAACCCAAAGCCGTGAACCTCCCCTGGGGTAAGCTCGGCGTCGACGTCGTGCTCGAGTGCACTGGCTTCTATTGCTCCAAAGAGAAATCCATGGCCCACATCGAAGCCGGCGCCAAGAAAGTCGTCATCTCCGCCCCGGCCGGCAAGGACCTCAAGACCATCGTCTTCTCCGTCAACGAGAAGACCCTCACCAAGGAAGATCAGGTCATCTCCGCCGCTTCCTGCACCACCAACTGCCTCGCCCCGATGGCGAAGACCCTCAACGATACCTTCCCGATCCAGTCCGGTATCATGACCACCGTCCACGCCTACACCGGCGACCAGATGATCCTCGACGGCCCGCATCGTAAAGGCGACCTCCGCCGTGCCCGTGCCGGTGCCGCGAACATCGTCCCGAACTCCACCGGCGCCGCCAAGGCGATCGGCCTCGTCATCCCCGAACTCAACGGCAAGCTCATCGGCTCCGCCCAGCGCGTCCCCGTCCCGACCGGCTCCACGACCATCCTCGTCGCCGTCGTCAAGGGCGAAGACGTCACCCCGGAGAAGATCAACGCCGCGATGAAGGCCGCCTCCTCCGCTTCCTTCGGCTACACCGAGGAACCGCTCGTCTCCTCCGACGTCATCGGTATGCGCTTTGGCTCTCTCTTCGATGCCACCCAGACCATGGTCACCAAGGTCGGCGAAGGCCTCTTCCAGGTCCAGGTCGTCGCTTGGTACGACAACGAGAACTCCTACACCTCTCAGATGGTCCGCACCATCAAGTACTTCGCGGAGCTCTAATCCCATTCGTCAAGAAAGTGCCTCCCTCGCGGGGCACTTTTCTTTTAGAAAACGCTTTCTTAATAGGTGCTTGTTCCCGTATTGTTGATTTTTCCGCCCGCGTTTTTTACAATGCAGGCGTTTCAAGAAAGGAACATCACGACATGAAAAAGAATCTCATCTTATTAAGTGCCTCGGCCATGCTTCTCGCGGGCTGCGGCGGCTCCGCGAATAGCGGTTACGTCGCCGAACCTAGCGGCGGCAAGGTGGTCGAAGCCACCGTCCTCGCCGAAGCGGCGAAGAAACTTTCCGGCAACCTGCCGGCCAAAAAAGCCATCGGCATGAAGCTCGACGGCAGCGGCAAAGTCGACGGCTCCCTCTCCTTCAGAAGTAGCGCCGAACTCGGCCCCTTATCGGGCAAGGCCTATAAGGTTAACCTCGAGGCCAACATGAATGGCAACGCGGGCTTAGGTTCCTTCGAGCAGTCCGCGAAGGGTTCCGCCTCCGCCTCCGCCTCACTTAAGGGCAACCTCGTCCTCCCGGCCATCACCGGCGTTGATTCCGAGACCATGTCCTTCAAAGTCGAGGACAAGACCGTGAACCTCGACGCTTCGCTTAATGCGAAGGCCTACCTCGAGGAAGGCACCGTCTACGCTGACCTCACCGGACTCAAAGACGGCGTCACCAAGTTCTATAACGCCATCCTCCCCGTCATCGGCGGTGGTATCGGCTTAGTCGAACAGCCCGAAATCCCTGACGTCTTCAAGAAATTCAAACTCGCCTTGCCGGAAGAGTTCGTGGCTACCCTCGGCCAGCTTCCTGAGAGTTTGCAGGAACTTGCCGGAAAGGTCGCGGAATTCCTTGGCAGCTTTGAAGAACTTAAGTCCGAAGCCGCCAGCGGCGAAGCCAAGAAGCTTCTCGAAGGCATCGAGTTCAAGACCTATGACGGCGGACTCTTCGGCATCCACGTCGCCGCGGATCTGAAGGACATCGTCTCCTTCATCCCCGCCGAACAAACGGAAGCCTTAAGCGTCATCAACAAAGTCTTGGAGAAAGTCGGCGCCTCCGCCGAAGCGCTCCTCCTCTTCTCCGAGACCGAGGTTCGTTCTGCCGGATTCACCGTCAAAGTCGACGTCAAAGACCTCGACTTCGCCTCCTTCGTGGAAGGCGAGGCGCAGGCGCAGATGCCGTTTGATAAGCTAAACCTCTCCTTCGAGGCTGGCGAGAAGATCGAGTTCTCTTATGACAACGCGGTCCAGATCGAAACCCTCGCGGATAAGACCGGCTACGAAGAGCTTCCCACCGACGCTCTTCCTGACCTTGACGAGGAATAAACCAAAACCCATTGGGATTGGCCCGGCATTGCCCGGGCCTTTCTCTTTTACGCACGGCAAACGCCTTGCAATCTCCTGGAATTAATTAATTCCCTTGCCCTAGAACCTCATTGGGCAAGGTCGTTTAAAAACCCAGTGGCTATAATAGATTTAATCGCCGACTAAAAAGATGAAAAAGAACGTTCTATCGATTTCCATATTACCCATTTGCTTGGTCCTGATTTCCTGTGGGTCGCATGACTCGGGCAGCGGTTCTTTTGATCCGGCTGAATCCCCGCTTTCTTTTTCTTGGGACGAAAAGGAAGAGGGATATTGGGTCAAGGGGTCCTCAGCGACCATAAAAGGGGACATCAGCATACCTTCCTTATACGAAGGGGAGCCGGTGATTGGAATTGATTCGAACGCGTTTCGTCTTTGCGAAGGCATTACTTCCATCCGTATCCCCTCTTCCGTCCGTCACATCGGCCCGGGCGCGTTTGATTATCGACCGGAAGGAAAGCAACTGTATTTCGAAATCGAATCGATGCAGAAATGGCTTTCCGTTTCGGGTAAGCAACATCTCAACCGCAATGTGCATCTGCTTTATCCAAACGGCGAGGAAATCAAAGAAGCCGCCATTCCTTTTGGCGTCACTGAAATCAACGATTACGAATTCGCCTCCTGCTCGTTCTTAACATCCGTCGACATTCCAAACTCCGTTCTTTCCATTGGCTCCTATGCTTTCGAATGGTGCGCCTCTTTGACGAGCATCAGCGTTCCTGAATCGGTCTTGGACATCGGATGGAATGCCTTTCCTGGGTCAGAGCCTTTAGACAAGCTTTACCACCTTTATCACAATGCCTATTATCTAGGGAACGACGAAAACCCCTATCTTTGGCTCATTTGCCGCAAAAACGAGAGCATATCTTCTTGTCTCGCTCACGAACGCTGCCGTCACATTTATTCCGATGCCTTCGCCTCTTGTCGCAATCTGACCGAGATAACGTTCGGTAGGAGTGTTGAATCCATTGGGGATCGCGCCTTCTCCTCTTGCACCGCTTTAGAGCATGTAACTATCCCCTCTTCCGTAAAGTCCATTGGCTATGAAGCGTTTGCCCACTGCGTCTCTTTAGTGGATCTTTCCCTTGAATCGGGCGTTAAAAAGATAGGGGATGGCATGCTTCTTGGCTGTAAAAGTCTTTCCTCGCTTTTCCTTCCCGCCTCCATCGAAAGCGTTGGCGACGCCGCTTTTGCCGGGTGTATGTCTTTAGGGGAAATTCGCGTTGACGAAACAAACCCGTCCTTTGCTTCAAGGGAAGGCGTTCTTTACGATAAGGACATCGAGGATTTGATTCATTATCCCCAGGCGAAAACCGGGGTATTCGCGGTTCCGGATTCCCTGGCCCACATCCCGTCCAACGCCTTTGACGAAGTGGCGTGGGGCTATTCGTTCTCCGTATCGCCCAACAACCTTCATTTTTCTTCAATCGGCGGCGTTTTATATGATAAAGAGGCGACTCGCTTGATCCGCTTCCCTTACCGAGCCTTTGGGGAATATGAGTTCTTGGCATCGATCGAAAGCATTGCCTATCACGCCTTTTTTCGGAACGAATTGCCTCCGCTTTTGCGTTTGACCCAAAACCTGGTTGAGATTGAGGAGATGGCCTTTGCGAACAGTACGGGCGTGGAACGCTTGATTTTGGGCAAAAAAGTCACGAAAATCGGCAAACTCGCCTTTGGTGCGGCAGGTGTTTCCAAACTTTTCTATGAGGGCAGCCAAGCAGAATTCGAAACGGCTTCGCGTGAATGGGAACCTGGCTGTGGTTTGGGTAGGGCGGCAACCTTTTATTACAGCGAAACCAAACCCCTGACGCCGGGCTCATATTGGCATTACGTCAACGGGGAGCCCACGCTTTGGAATGAGTGAAAGGGACGGTGCGCCTTTGGGGCGAACCGCCGTCTTTCCTGGTCTTGCAATTACCTGGGATTAAGACACTCGGCTTGACTCTAGTCCCTTGCTCCATAGCCTCGCGTTGGGCAAGGGTTTTTATTTCGCCCGAAAGCCCAAAGGCGTCTTTCATACACATGCGCGTGGAAGTGGTGTAAGATTAATCCACACAAGGAGTAACCATATCAACATGCTTACCGTCAAACAATTACCCGACCTCCACGGAAAGAAAGTCTACGTCCGCGTCGACTTCAACGTTCCGCATAAGGGAGAGGTCATTTCCGATGACAACCGCATCCGCGCGGCCATCCCCACCATCAAAGCCTTGCTCGAGAAAGGCGCCCGCGTCCTTCTCATGTCCCACCTCGGCAAAGTCGACTGGAAGAAGCTCAAGAAGGGCGAAAAGACCCAGGAAGACATCGATGGCCAGATGAAGAAGAACAACCTCTGCATCGCCGTCGAGCCGCTTAAGAAGCACATCTCCGAAGCCATGGGTCATGACGTCAACGTCGCCTTCTGCCCCGAAAACCGCGGCGAAGCCCTCAAGGACGCCGTCGATGCGCTTAAGGATGGCGAGATCCTCCTCGCCCAGAACACCCGTTATCAGCCGGGCGAAGAAAAGAACGACCCCGAACTCGCTAAGGAATGGGCCGGCCTCGTCGACGCGTTCGTCATGGACGCCTTCGGCTCCGCCCACCGCGCCCACGCCTCCACCGTCGGCGTCCCCGAGATCCTCAAGGCCGAAGGCAAGCCCGTCTTCCTCGGCTTCCTCATGATCAAAGAGGTCGAGAACCTCACCCGCTGCGTCGAGGTCAAACCCGAAGACCGTCCCTATGTCGCGATCCTCGGCGGTCTCAAAGTCTCCGACAAGATCAAAGTCATCGACGCCCTCATCGATAAGTGCGATTACATCATCATCGGCGGCGCGATGAGCTATACCTTCAAGAAAGCCCGCGGCGAGAAGATCGGCTCCTCCTTCCTCGACGAAGCCTCCCTCGAATACGCGAAGAACTGCCTCGAGAAGGCCGGCGACAAGATCGTCCTCCCCGTCGACTCCGTCATCACCGATTCCTTCGAACCGGTCGAAGGCCGCAAGATCGAAGTGGTCGATGAAATCCCCGAAGGCTTCGAAGGCGTCGATATCGGCCCCAAGTCCGAAAAACTCTTCGCCGAGACCATCGCCAAAGCCAAAATGGTCTTCTGGAACGGCCCGATGGGCGTGTTCGAACAGCCGGAATTCCAAAGCGGTACCAAGGCCGTCTGCGAGGCCATCAAGGAACTCGACGGCAAAGCCTTCACCGTTTGCGGCGGTGGCGATTCCGCCGCGGCCATCAAACAGTTCGGCTATAAGGACAACTTCTCCCACGTCTCCACCGGCGGCGGAGCTTCGCTCGAGATGATCGAGAACGAAGGCCATCTCCCCGGCGTCGACGTCTTGAGGTAATCGACATGCGCAAAAAACTCTTACTCGGCAACTGGAAAATGAACAAAACCCGCCCCGAGGCGAAGGAATTCGCCGAAGGTTGCGGCGAGATGGTCGAATATGCCATCTCCCATGGCATCGACGTCGGCGTTGCCCCGACCTTCGTCTGCCTCTGCCCCGTCATCAAGCACGCCCCGGCGGAACTCATCGTCGCCGCCCAGAACGTCAACGAGCATCCGAGCGGTGCCTATACCGGCGAAATCTCCATCCCGATGCTCCAAGAGATCGGCGTGAAGTGGTGCATCCTCGGCCATTCGGAACGCCGCGAATATAACGGCGAGACCTCCGAGGCCTGCAATCTCAAGATCAAAGCCTTGCTCGCGGCGGGCATGACCCCCGTCTATTGCTGTGGCGAATCCCTCGCGACCTTCGAGGAAGGCAAGACCAAAGCCTTCGTCGAGGAGCAGATCCGCACCGGACTTAAGGACCTCACCCCCGAGGAAGCGCGCAAAGTCGTCATCGCCTATGAGCCCATCTGGGCCATCGGCACCGGCAAGAGCGCGACCAAGGAGATCGCCGAGGACACGATCGGTTCCATCCGCGCCGTCCTCCGTTCCCTCT
The DNA here is from genome assembly GCA_015058945.1 of Erysipelotrichaceae bacterium. GTDB lineage: Bacteria > Bacillota_I > Bacilli_A > RFN20 > CAG-826 > Alloenteromonas. The sequence continues at coordinate 58,436 of SVBF01000001.1, forward strand.
TTGGCGGAGCCGCTGAAGACATCCGCATCCTCTATGGCGGATCGGTCAAACCCAACAACATCGCCGAATACATGTCCGAACCCGACATCGACGGCGCCCTCGTCGGCGGCGCGTCCCTGACGCTCGAATCCTATAAGGGCCTCATCGAAGGTTTGGTGGGCTAATATGGCTTACGCTAGCTTCCATGAGAGCCAGCAGCAACCGTCCAAGGTCAACGACCTGACCTCCGGTGGCCTTTCCGAAGGAAAAGCCATCGCCAAAATCTATGGCTACATGGGCATCGCCCTCCTCGTGACCGCCGTGGTCGCGACGGGCGTCGCCTGGCTCTTCTCCACTCAGATCAACCTGAACCTCAGAGAAGGGTCCATCGACACCGCGAACCGTTGGTTCTACGTCGTCGTGGGCGCCTGGATCGTCTCGCTGTTCGCCTTGCTGATCCTCTCCTTCGTCATTCCTATCCGCGCTTCGCGCAGCGGGAAGTCGCTATGGGTTCCCTACATCCTCTATTCGGTCTTCATGGGCATCGCCCTCTCGGCGGTCTTACTGGCTGGCATCCCGTTCTGGATGATCGGTGAGGCCTTCGGCATCACCGCCCTTGCCTTCGGCGCGATGTTCCTCATCGGCTGGAAGTCGAAGAAGGGCATCGGCGTCGTGAGCTTCATCGCGATGTCCTTGCTCTCCACGATCCTCATCGTGGCCATCTGCGGGCTCTTCATCCTCATGTTCCGCGGCTTCACCGCCGACGGCGCCTTCTGGTTCGACATCGGCATCACCGCCGCGATGATCGGCGTCATCATGCTCGTCACCATCGTCGATACCTACCGCATCAAGCAGATCGTCTCGCGTTCCGACCAGAGCACGAACATCTACCTCTATTGCTCCTTCGTGATGTATACGGACTTCATCAGCATCTTGCTCCGCGTCCTCTACATCATCGCGCGTCTTCAAAGCAGGAACAGCTAATTAAAAACAAACTCTCCTAAGAAATCTGGGGATGGCAAAGCGCGGTCAGCAATGGCCGCGCCTTTCCTTTATGTCGCCTTGCTTTGCAAAAACTGCCGAACTCCAACGCGGCAAAGAATGGCAAAAAAAGGCAAGGACTTTGCCTCTTCAATTTCGCTCAAATATCTTTTAATTCGGACTTAATAACCTTATATAATTTGCAAGCAGGAGTTGAAAAAAGCATGAAAAAAATAACAGTTCTGATGTTACTTCCCATGGTGGCGCTTACAGGATGTAACAATGCCAAGGTAATCAGCGAAGCGGAAGCGAAAACGATTATTGAGCAAATTAACGCCAAGCAAAAAGAAAGCCCCATCAATGAATTCAAATTGATTTATGACGAAACCGTTGACGGCGTTAAGGCTACTAACCTCACGGAATATAGCGAACCAAAAACTTATTTCCATATTCTCGACGGTGATCTTGAAGCTTGGGCTTATGCCAAAGATTCAAAATATTATTTCGTAAACCATGATTCCAGCGAAGGCACCGAGGTCAAAGAATATTATGAATTTGGCGAGGACGGAAAAGTCGTGTTCGACCTCATGTCCGAGGAAATAAAACAAAACGCAACTGCGGAATTCAATGATTTCGGCATTCTTGATCTGGAAGCGATGAAGAATGAATACGTTCCTGGTCTAGAAGTGAATTTCCAATATACCACCGAAGGCGAAGGCTCTTTGAATTTTTCGGCCGAATGCAAATGGAATTCCGAAGGACTAACGGAAAGAATCGTCCTCAATGGCAGCTATAAAGATTATAGGCCATATGAATTTACGTATTTGGGAGAGGGTAGTGTAGACGGTGTTTCCTATAAAGAAGAATACACCATGACGTATCAATATACGGTTAATCCCACTTACCCAGATTTAACGGGATATACCAAATTAACCGCTGAAGAATAGCAGAGTCCAAAAGGAGGGCGTTATCCGTGAAAACGATGCGCCCTTTTCCTATAACTGCCCGTTTCTTTAAGGTACAATATTCCTAACCAAAGGAGATACATAAATGGTCAAGTTTTATAAGTGCATGAAGTGCGGCTCCGTCGTCGCCAAGCTCAACCCCATCGGCTGCGATCCCTCTTGCTGCGGGCAGACGATGGTGGAGCTTAAGGCGGGCGTCACCGACGCCGCGACGGAAAAGCATGTCCCCGTCGTCGCCGAGAAGGATGGCAAGGTCTATGTCCAGGTTGGCGAGGTCGCCCATCCGATGCTCGAGAACCACTTCATCGAGTGGGTTTACCTCCTCACCGACAAGGGCGGTTATTTCCATTTCCTTAAGCCGGGCGGCGAACCCAAGACCGTCTTCGCCTTGCTCGAGGATGAGGTGCCTCTGGAGGTCTATGAATATTGCAACCTCCACGGCCTATGGAAAGCCGACCTCGAATAGGGGTTAAAAGGATAAAGGACAGGGCGCGCCTAGACGCGTCCTTTTCTATATAAATATACGTGCGTATAGGCGCGCGTTTGGACCCTTGGAAAACACTTTTTTGAAATTGGTGAAAATTCCCTGTTGACTCACCCGTCGAAAGCGGTATGATTTTGGGCACTGCGGAAAACGCGGTGCGTCGAATTGGACCCTTCCAAGACGGCGGAAATGCTTCCCTGAAGAGGCCCCAAAAAACTTCTTCAGAAAATAGTGCGAAAGTTCTTGACACTATGTAAGCGGAAGCATAAATTATTCAAGCACGCGATTCAGGGAGACCTGAAATGCGAGCAGCAACGCGTGCCCTGATCTTTGAAAACTAAACAGATAGACAACAAACACTTAACGTCGATTCTTTTGAATCAAAACACAACCAGATAATTTCAAGAGACTAGGTCAAATCAACATTGAGTAATCAAATTGATAATTTCATTGAGAGTTTGATCCTGGCTCAGGATGAACGCTGGCGGCGTGCCTAATACATGCAAGTCGAGCGAGGTAGCTTGCTACCGAGCGGCGAACGGGTGAGTAACACGTAGGTAACCTGCCTTTGAGACTGGGATACCCGAGCGAAAGTTCGGCTAATACCGGATAACAACGGAGACGGCATCGTCTCCGCTTGAAAGGTGCGTTTGCACCACTCTTAGATGGACCTGCGGCACATTAGCTAGTTGGTGAGATAACAGCCCACCAAGGCAAGGATGTGTAGCCGACCTGAGAGGGTGACCGGCCACAATGGGACTGAGACACGGCCCATACTCCTACGGGAGGCAGCAGTAGGGAGTTTTCGGCAATGGGCGAAAGCCTGACCGAGCAACGCCGCGTGAGTGATGAAGGTCTTCGGATTGTAAAGCTCTGTTGCGAGGGACGAATTACCGGGTCAGGAAATGGGCCCGGCTTGACGGTACCTCGCCAGAAAGTGACGGCTAACTACGTGCCAGCAGCCGCGGTAATACGTAGGTCACGAGCGTTATCCGGAATTATTGGGCGTAAAGAGTGAGCAGGCGGCATGGTAAGTCTGAGGTGAAAGCGTGGGGCTCAACCCCATATAGCCTTGGAAACTGCCAAGCTAGAGTGCGTGAGAGGTAAACGGAACTCCATGTGTAGCGGTGAAATGCGTAGATATATGGAAGAACACCAGTGGCGAAGGCGGTTTACCAGCACTGCACTGACGCTCAGTCACGAAAGCGTGGGGAGCAAATAGGATTAGATACCCTAGTAGTCCACGCCGTAAACGATGATGACTAACTATTCGAGTGATCGAGTGGTGAAGCTAACGCATTAAGTCATCCGCCTGGGAAGTACGGTCGCAAGACTGAAACTTAAAGGAATTGACGGGACCCCGCACAAGTAGTGGAGCATGTGGTTTAATTCGAAGCTACGCGGAAAACCTTACCAGAACTTGACATGAAGACTAATATCGGGCAATGCCGAAAAAGTGCGTCTTCACAGGTGGTGCATGGTTGTCGTCAGCTCGTGTCGTGAGATGTTAGGTTAAGTCCTGCAACGAGCGCAACCCTTGTCGCTAGTTACCATCATTCAGTTGGGAACCCTAGCGAGACTGCCGATGCAAATCGGAGGAAGGTGGGGATGACGTCAAATCAGCATGCCCTTTATGTCCTGGGCAACACACGTGCTACAATGGCCGTTACAAAGAGTCGCGATGCCGCGAGGCGGAGCTAATCTCAAAAAGGCGGTCTCAGTTCAGATTGGAGTCTGCAATTCGACTCCATGAAGGCGGAATTACTAGTAATCGCGAATCAGCATGTCGCGGTGAATACGTTCCCGGGGTTTGTACACACCGCCCGTCAAACCATGAGAGGTGGTAACGCTTGAAGCCGCTGTCCTAACCGCAAGGAGGGAGGCGTCTAGGGCGGGACCGCTGATTGGGGTTAAGTCGTAACAAGGTATCCCTACGGGAACGTGGGGATGGATCACCTCCTTTCTAAGGAGAAAGTTTGCTGGACTCATCGAGTTCCAGCGGTACACATTAAAACCTACGACCTTAAGCCTCTTGAATTGGTTGTGAAGTTAAGCGTTGCCGAATCTGTTTAGTTTTGAGAGATCAGTTTCTCTCAGCTCCTTGTTCTTTGAAAACCGGATATTACAAAACATGTTCTTTCTGTTGTTGTTGCGAGAAGAGACTGGTTTCAGCCGAATCAAGCAAGGACAAGAAAATATGATCAAATAAGATCGTAACAAGACACAATTACTGAAAATAAGCCGATTTAACTTATGAAGTTAAGTAGATAAGGGCGCACAGTGGATGCCTTGGCACTAGAAGACGATGAAGGACGCGACTACCTGCGAAAAGCGGTGGGGAGCTGGACGTGAGCTTTGATCCATCGATGTCCGAATGGGGAAACCCGGCATGAGTTACATCATGTCGCCTGGCTCGCTTATGCGAGAGGCGTGATACCTAGGGAATTGAAACATCTTAGTACCTAGAGGAAAAGAAAGAGTGATCGATTCCGTAAGTAGCGGCGAGCGAAAGCGGAACAGCCCAAACCGGATTTATCCGGGGTTTGGACCACGACATGGGATTGGAGATTGGCAGCCGAACGGTCTGGGAAGGCCGGCCATAGGAGGTGAGAGCCCTGTAGGCGAAACCAAGATCCACCCTAGTGAGTTCCAGAGTACGTCGGGGTACGTGAAGCCTTGACGGAAGACCTGCAGACCATTGCAGAAGGCTAAATACTAGCTAGTGACCGATAGTGAACCAGTACCGTGAGGGAAAGGTGAAAAGAACCCCGGGAGGGGAGTGAAAAGAATCTGAAACTGTGTGCTTACAATAAGTCAGAGGGCGTTAAAGCCTAATGACGTGCCTATTGAAGAATGAGCCGGCGAGTTACGTTCACATGCAAGGTTAAGTCGAAGAGACGGAGCCATAGCGAAAGCGATCCTTAATTGGGCGTGAGTATGTGTGCGCAGACCCGAAACCCGACGATCTATCCATGGCCAGGATGAAGGTGGAGTAAAATCCACTGGAGGTCCGAACCGACGTTCGTTGCAATGCCCGCGGATGAGCTGTGGATAGGGGAGAAATTCCAATCGAGTTGGGAGATAGCTGGTTCTCCTCGAAATAGCTTTAGGGCTAGCGTTTGGTATACCTATTGGAGGTAGAGCACTGAATGTCTGATGGCCGTTCTAACGGTACTGAATACAATCAAACTCCGAAGGCCAGTAGGGTTTAGCCAGGCAGTCAGACTGTGGGAGATAAGTTCCATGGTCAAAAGGGAAACAGCCCAGACCGTCGATTAAGGTCCCTAAATTGATGCTAAGTGTGAAAGGAAGTGGAGACGCTTAAACAACTAGGATGTTGACTCAGAAGCAGCCATCATTCAAAGAGTGCGTAACAGCTCACTAGTCGAGTATCTCTGCACCGAAGATTTACCGGGGCTAAAGCATCATACCGAATTCACGGATTCTAGTTTTACTAGAGTGGTAGAGGAGCGTTCTTAGCGGGGCGAAGCTACACCGTAAGGAGTGGTGGACTGCTAAGAAGTGAGTATGCCGGTGTCAGTAACGATAAGGGGTGAGAATCCCCTTCACCATTTGACTAAGGTTTCCTGGGCAAGGGTCGTCCTCCCAGGGTTAGTCGGGACCTAAGACGAGGCCGAAAGGCGTAGCCGATGGACAGCAGGTTGATATTCCTGCACCCGTATGCATGCGATGTAGTGACAGATCAGATTAGCGGTACCGGTTATTGGATTCCGGGCCAAGCAGTGTGGCTGGCGTGTAGGCAAATCCGCACGTCAATGCGAGCTGTGAGCGCGAGCGAATGGGCAACCTAGTAGCGAAGTCCGTGGGATCTGGTCTCGAGAAAAGCTGCTAGCTTAAGTGCATATGGCCCGTACCGAGAACGGACACACGTGGTCAAGGAGAGTATCCTAAGGTGAGCGAGTGAACTGTTGTTAAGGAACTCTGCAAAATTACTTCGTAACTTCGGAAGAAGAAGTGCCGGTGAGAGCCGGCCGCAGTGAAGAGGCCCAAGTAACTGTTTATCAAAAACACAGCTTTATGCTAAGCCGCAAGGCGATGTATATGAGGTGATGCCTGCCCAGTGCTGGAAGGTTAAGAGGAGGAGTTAGGCGCAAGCCAAAGCCCTGAATCGAAGCCCCAGTGAACGGCGGCCGTAACTATAACGGTCCTAAGGTAGCGAAATTCCTTGTCAGGCAAGTTCTGACGCGCATGAATGGTATAATAATTTGGGCGCTGTCTCGACAGCAGACTCGGTGAAATCTTATTACCTGTGAAGATGCAGGTTACCCGCGACTAGACGGAAAGACCCCATGGAGCTTTACTATAACTTACTATTGAGCAAGTGATTCTAATGCGTAGGATAGGTGGGACGCTTTGAAGTCTGGGTTGTGGCCTAGGCGGAGCGGTCGTTGAAATACCACTCTTTAGAGTTGCTTGTTCTAACGTACGCCCTCACACGGCGGCGGACAGTGGTAGGCGGGTAGTTTGACTGGGGCGGTCGCCTCCCAAACAGTAACGGAGGCGCTCCAAGGTACCCTCAGCACGGTTGGAAATCGTGCCTCGAGTGCAATAGCATAAGGGTGCTTGACTGCGAGACCTACAAGTCGAGCAGGGACGAAAGTCGGATATAGTGATCTTGCGGTTTCGAATGGAAGAGCCGTAACTTAACGGATAAAAGCTACCCTGGGGATAACAGGCTGATCTGGTCCAAGAGTTCACATCGACGACCAGGTTTGGCACCTCGATGTCGGCCCATCACATCCTGGAGGGGCAGTACCTTCCAAGGGTTTGGCTGTTCGCCAATTAAAGTGGTACGCGAGCTGGGTTCAAAACGTCGTGAGACAGTTTGGTCCCTATCTGTCGTGGGCGCAAGAAGTTTGATAGGAGTAGTCCCTAGTACGAGAGGACCGGGATTAACAGAGCAATGGTATGCCAGTTGTCACGCCAGTGGCATGGCTGGGTAGCTACCTCTGGAAAGGATAAACGCTGAAAGCATCTAAGCGTGAAACCTACCTAAAGATGAGACTTCTCTGTAGAAATACATAAGAGCCCTCCAATGTCAGGAGGTTGATAGGACGGAAGTGTAAGTGCAGCAATGCATTCAGCTGACCGTTACTAATAGCTCGAGAACTTAATTTCACTAATTCTATATTTATAGATGAGTAAGCTAAGTCGTGCGCATTTCAAGTAAAAAACAATTGTGGAACGTGTTTGATCAGTATCCGGTTTTCAAGGAACAAAGAGTAGAAAAAGTCTGGTGACGATGGCACGGTGGGCACACCTGTTCCCATCCCGAACACAGAAGTTAAGCACCGTAACGGCGAAGGTAGCACCCTCGGGCGCAAGAATAGCACGTTGCCGGGCTTTTTCTTTTATGGGACTTTTTGCAGTGCCCATGCGCTTGAATTATTGCGGACCATTATGGTCTTTTTTCCCTTCAAGGAACAAAGGAAAGCGCGTATTCTTTGGGTATGAAGAAATTTGGTTTCGTGCGTTTGCGCTCCGCCCTCTCCGCGGGCGATAAGACTTTGAAAGCGGAAGAGGCCGCGTTTTTGGCTGAAATCGACCCCGAAAAAGACTTTTCCTTCGTCAAGCCGACAAAATCCTTACCCACCGTCTTTTTCGTCCAAACCGGCGGCAGCGAGATCTATTTCAAGGACTGCTACGAAGATTATCCTGAGCCTTATTGCCTGCTCGTCCAAGGCAAGCGCAATTCCCTCGCGGCGAGTTTAGAAATCAAGACCTTCCTCGCGAATAAGGGGAAGCGTTGTTTGCTTATCATGGGTAACCCCAAGGAAATGCATGAGCAGCTCGACCGTTACCACCGTTTCCAAACCATCGAAACCCATCTCCATTCGATGCGCTTAGGCGTCATCGGAAAGCCCTCGGATTGGCTCATTGGCTCTGGTTTCTCCGCCAGGGAGATCAAGCGCGTCTTCGGCATCGAGATCGTGCCGATCCCGATGAAGGAATTCCTCGAGCTCGTCGACGAACGCATCATGATCGACACCAAGGCCATGAAGCGGTTCTTAGAGAAAACTTCCCGTAGGGAAGATCTCCGTAAGAGTCTCTATATCCACGGCGCCTTAACCCGCCTATGCCAGAAATACAAATTATCGGGCTTCACTCTGCGTTGCTTCGATTTGCTTAAATCCAAACAAGAGACGTCTTGCCTCGCTTTTGGCATGCTTAACGACGAAGGATACGTCGCGACGTGCGAAGGCGACGTGCCGACGATGCTCACGATGGTCTTGCTCAAAGAACTCACCGGCAAACCGTCCTTTATGGCGAACCCGAGCGAACTCCACGTCGACGAGGGCGAGGCTATCTACGCCCATTGCACCTGCCCCTTCTCCATGCTCCGTTCCTATACCTTGGGGACCCACTTCGAGTCCGGGTTAGGCTTTGGGATCCGCGGCGAATTCCCCAAGGCCAAGATGACCATGGCCAAGATGAAGAGTGACCTCACCGCGATGCGGGCCCTTACCTGCCGCGTCATCGAGAATCCGTTACGCGCCGATTTGTGCCGCAGCCAGATCCGCGTCCGCTTCGACGACGACATCCATGAACTCGTCGAAAAACCCTATGGAAACCACATGGCTTTCGCCGAAGGAGACCACCGCGCGGAGCTATTAAAGCTCTTCGATTACCTCACCCGATAAATGCCAATGGGCAAAAGGGCGAACCTCTCGAGGCCATCGCCCTTTTCTTATACGGTGTCTTCATAAATTTGCCCTCGTGCGCGCATTCGTGTAATATTGTTTGAACCTTCCGGCTCCTTCGGAAGGGCGTTTCATTATCATGAACATTGATAAAAAGACCCCCTATGGGGGAATCGATATATCCATGGAGGCCATCGCCTCCGTCGCCGGTAGCGCCGCCAGCGAATGCTATGGCGTCATCGGCTTAGTCCCTCGCGGTTCGATCGCTGACGCCGCCAGGGAGGTTTTGCGCCTCGACGAATACGTCAAGGGCATCTACACCCGTAAGGGTAAGAAAGGCTTTGAGGTCGACGTCTATCTCTGCTGCGCCTATGGCGTGAAACTTTCGGAGATCGTCGCCGAAGTACAGAAGAAGGTCAAATACGAACTCGAGAAGACGTTCGGCGTTTCCTTCGCTTCGGTGAACGTCTTCGTCGTCGACATCAAAGAGGCGAACTGATCATGAGAACCATCGACGCGGCCACGTTGAAGGCGATGTTCCTCTCCGCGGCCAATAACTTATACAACCATTATCCCGAAATCGACCAATTGAACGTTTTCCCCGTCCCCGACGGCGATACCGGCATGAACATGAACCTCACCGTCTCTAGCGGCGCGAGGGAAATCGCCAACCGTCCCGAGGACGACGACATCTTCGCTTTGGCGTCCTCTTTCTCTCGTGGCTTGCTCATGGGCGCCAGGGGCAATTCCGGCGTCATCACCTCGCAGATCTTCCGCGGCTTCGCGAAGGGTTTGGAGGGGCAGAAATACCTAAACGCCCAGGCCCTTGCCAAGGCGTTTGATTCCGCCAGGGAAGTCGCCTATAAGGCCGTCATGAAGCCGGTCGAAGGCACCATCCTCACCGTCATCCGCGAATCGAGCGCCTCGTTGCTCGAGTTCGTGAAGAGGGACACCACGATCGAGGAGGCCATGGCTTACCTCGTCAAGGCCGCCCACATCTCCCTCGACCATACCCCAGATTTGCTCCCCGTCCTCAAAGAGGTCGGCGTCGTCGATAGCGGCGGCGCGGGGCTAGTCACCATTCTCGAGGGCATGGAGGCCGTCGTCCGTGACGCCTTCATCGAGCGCAAAGGCGAAGCCACCGCGACCTCGCCAGAGCCCGTCGCCTCTCCCTACGCCGGCGCGAAGATCGCCGATAGCGAGGAAGGCTTCGGCTATTGCACCCAGTTCATCCTTCGTTTGGGCAACGAGGCGGAGAAGAAGCCCTTCGTCGAAAAGAACTTCAAGAAATTCCTCATGGGACACGGCAATTCGGTCGTCATCGTCCAAGACGGCGACATCGTCAAAGTCCACGTCCATACCCTCACCCCGGGCAACATGTTGAACTACGCCCAGCAATTCGGCGAATTCGTCACGATCACCATCGAGAACATGACCGAGGAGCACCATAACATCGAGGCGGGCAAAACCGCGACCGATTACTCGGTGACGATGGAAGGCAAGAAAGAACGCACCCCGATCATCCCCCACGAGGAGATCCCCGAAGACGCGGAAGTGAGCATCGAGAAGGAATTCGGCCTCATCGCCGTGAGCAGTGGCGCCGGTTTAGACGAACTTTTCCGCGAACTTGGCGTCGACGTGCTCGTCTCCGGCGGACAGACCATGAACCCCTCCACCGAGGACTTCGTCAAAGCCATCAAAGCCACGAAGGCGCGCAACGTCTTCCTCCTCCCCAATAACTCCAACATCGTCATGGCGGCCTCCCAGGCCTGCGACGTCATGGAAGGCAGCGGCGTCTTCGCCCGCGTCATCCCCTCCAAGACGATTCCACAGGGCATGAGCAGCTGCATGGCGTTCAACCCCGAACTCACCCCGGACGAGATCTTCCGCGACATGAAGGCCGCGTTAAAGAACGTGAAGTCCGGTTCGGTCACCTATGCGATCAAGGACACCGAGATCGAAGGCGTCCACATCACAAAGGACTATTACCTCGCGATGAAGGACAAGGCCATCGTCTCCTGCGTCAAGGATAAGTTCGAGGCCCTTAACGACCTCATTGATTCCCTCCTCGGCAAGAACTCCTATATGCTCACCGTTTTGGCGGGCGAAGACATCACCGACGAGGACCTCGAGAAGGTCGAGGCCGACCTTAGCGAGAAATACGGCGACGATCTCGAGATCGACGTCAAGCGCGGCGATCAGCCCGTCTATTCCTTCCTCATCGGGGTGGAATAAGGAAAACCGATTCAAGAGGACCGCTTCGGCGGTCCTTTTTGTCACCGTGATTGTAGTATCATTAACGTCGCGATGGAAAAGACGAACGTGATGCGCCTGCTCGACGTTGCGGGCATAGCCTATAAATCCCATGAATATGACCCGGAGACGGTCGATGGCTTAAGCGTGGCCAAGGCGTTAGGGGAAGACCCCGAATGTGTCTTTAAGACCTTGGTGTGCGAAGATCCGAAGCACGAGCATTTTGTCTTCTGCATTCCCGTCACGGCGGAGCTAGACCTAAAGAAGGCCGCGAAGGCGGTGGGGGCGAAATCCATCGACCTCATTCCCCAAAAGACGTTGCTGCCTTTGACGGGTTACGTCCATGGGGGCTGCTCCCCGATCGGGTTAAAGAAGCCTTTTCCCGTCCATATCGATGAGACGGCGCAGCTATTCGATACGATTTTCGTCTCCGGTGGGAGAAGGGGACATCAAGTGGAACTATCACCCTTTGATTTGGCTGACTATGTCAAAGCGACGTTCGTCGATTTGACCAAACAGTCTTAATAATCGAAACGCGTATCCAAGAAGTGACGGAAGCGCGGTAAGGCAAAGGCGAGTTTGCCTCGGGATGGGCAAACGAGGACTCCTTTTTTGATGAGTCGATCACGGTATTTGGAAAAGCTTTCCTTCTTCATCTTGGCGTTTTCCATGATGGTTTTCACCGTGACGGCGGATTCGTCGGGCAGGGCGTAAAGGATGGCCCGTTCCACCGGAGTGAGGCTAGGCCATATTTTGCGATAGACGAACTCTTCGAGATATTGGTCCAGTTTCGCGAGGATCGTCCTTTCGCTTTCGTTATTCTTTTTGCCCTCGAAGAGAAGGTATCCGAGCAATTGGAAAGCGAAGGCATAGCCTTTGGTCATCCGCGCATAACGGAACGCCTCCGCTTGCGACAAACCCATCGTTTCCTGATAGGAGGCGGCTATGGAGTTGATGTTCAATGAGGAGATATAGATGCGAGGGGCGCGGATGAGGAAGGTCATGTTTTGTTCGTTCTCGAGCCCGGAGATGTTTTCATATAGGCTTGTCATAACCAAGAACAGCGGATAGTCGTGGCGGATGAGAATCTGGAACGATAAGGCAAAGCGCTTCATGTACTCGTTATTGCTCGCCTCATCGATCAAGACGAGCACCTTTTTTCCTTGACGGTTGATTTCGCTGAGCATCCGGTCGAGAAGATCGTCGATGTTTAAGATGGGATTCTTCCCGGCGATGGAGAAAGTGAGGCCATGGAAGGAAAAGGAAAAATTCTTTTCCAAGAAGAGGTGTTTGATTTTGCAGAGGCTGTATAGTTTCGCGGCGAGAGCTTCCCTCATGTCGTCTTCCGGATTCAGTTCGACGACGATCCAGGAATCATCTTCCCCGAATCTCTTCGCGACGGAGGTGAGCAAAACGGTTTTGCCCGCGCCGCGAACGCCGGTGATGACGAAACAATGCGACAAAGAAGTGGGGGCCGCGATCCGTTCATAGATAGATTGGGTTTCGTCTAGACGCGGCAAGTATTGGGTCGGCGTGCTGCCAAAGGACAAGGTGAATGGATTGACGTTGCTCATTTTCATACTCCTTCATACTTCAATTATATTTTCATACTCCTTCATACTTTTCAATCTCTTTCATACTCTTTCATACTTTTTCATACTTTCGCCTTTTACCTATGAAATAGAAGGATGTTTTATAATGTTGCGACGATGGTTATCGGCGCATCCAAAAAAGAACAGGAAATGCTCGTGAAGATGGGTTTGGTCAACGCCCAGGCTCTTTTGGAGCACCTGCCCCGCCGATACGAGGATTATTCGCTGACGACGAAAGAGGCGACCTATGCGATCAAAGACAAGCAGAAGGCGGTCTTTTACGGCAAGCTCTCCACTCCGGTGAAACAATATCGTTTCGCTTCGGCAAATAAATCCACTTTCTATTTCCGGTCCAGCCATGGTGTGGATATCTTCGTCGTTGCCTGGAACCGCCCTTTCTTGTCCAAGGTCATGTTGATGGACGAGCCCTATACCATCCAAACCAGTTATGACGAGAAGAACCATTGCTTCAACCTGATGAGTTTTAAAAAGGGTGAGGTGAACACCAAGTTGATTCCCGTCTATTCCTTGCCCAACGATTTCCCAGAACATCGCTTCGTCCGCCTGGTGGACATCGCCTTAGATGAAGAGATTCCGGATATCCTTCCATTGCCGTTAAGAGAGAAATACCGCCTCCCCACCCGTAAAGAGGCGTTCCGCCTTTGCCATCATCCGCGCGACGCGGAGGATTTACGGCAGGGCTACCGTTATTTCAAATACGAAGAGGCGTTGCTTTTTAGCCTACGGAACCAACTGATCAAAACCGAGAACAAAGCCATCGTCAAATCCTCGCCAGCGAAAGTGAACCGCGAGGCTTTGGACAAGTTCCTCGGCACCTTGGCCTATTCTCTTACCGATGACCAAAACAAAGCGGTGGGGGAATGCCTCGCCGACATGGATTCGCCTAGTGTCATGAACCGCCTTCTCCAAGGTGACGTCGGCACGGGCAAGACCTTGGTGGCGGCGACGCTTATGTACGCGAATTTCACCCGTTACAAGCAAAGCGCCTTGATGGCCCCGACGGAGGCTTTGGCGCGGCAACACGCGAATACGTTACGCAAACTATATCGCGGCAAACTCAACGTCATTTTATTGCTTGGATCCACGCCCGTTTCCGAAAGGAAGACGCTTTTGCGGAGTATTCAGGAGGGCGCGGCGGACGTCATCGTCGGCACGCACGCATTGTTTTCCAAGGATGTCCATTACGCCTCCCTAGGCCTTGTCATCATCGATGAGCAGCATAAGTTTGGCGTCAACCAACGCGTCGCGCTTCTAGGCAAAGGAGATGAGGCGGATTTGTTGCTCATGTCCGCGACCCCGATCCCAAGAACATTGGCCTTAACTTTATACGGAGACATGGACGTCTCCACATTGGAGGTCTTCCCCTCCGCGAAACGCGAAGTGAAGACCATCCTCGTCTCGCCCAAAGATCCGCGGATCAAGCGCTCCATCACGGGTGCGTTAGGCAGCGATTCCCAAATCTATGTCGTCGCCCCGCAGATCGAAGAAAGCGACCGTCCCGGCTTCCTCTCCGCGAAGAAGCTCTATGAGGGTTATGCGAAGGTCTATCCGGAGGAATCGGTCTTGCTCCATGGCAAGATGAAGGCCGAGGAGAAAGAGGATGCCTTAAGCCTCTTCGTCTCGGGACAAAAGAAGATCTTGGTCGCCACTTCGCTGATCGAAGTCGGCATCGACGTGCCTAAGGCGCGTCTACTCATCGTCTATGAGGCGACCCATTTCTCCCTTTCCTCGCTCCATCAGCTCCGCGGGCGTATCGGCAGGGATGGTCGTCCAGGCTTATGCATCTTAATCGACGGTGGCGATGACGAAGAGGGTACGGAAAAACTAAAGGTGCTCGTGAATACGGACGATGGCTTTGAGATTTCCAAAGCCGATTTGAGCATGCGTGGTTTCGGTGAGCTTAGCGGAACCAAGCAAAGCGGCTTGTTCGATCTGCGCTATGCTTCCGTCGTCGACGATTACAAGATGTTCCTCGTCGCGAACGAGGACGCGAAGGCCATCATTTCTAACCCTCGCGCATCAGGGCACGGCTATCTCATCGCACTTGCGAAGACCAAAGTCGTCACCAGAGGATAAGACGAAGAATCGGATTTTCTCCCATCCTTTCCGTTAAGCCTGTTTTTCTGCCTCGCCCTTATTTATATAAGGGGCTTTCACTGGTAGAATAACGCCATGGCCAGCGAATTCATCCGTCTTTACCGCCAGTTCAATATCCTCCCCAAAAACGAGGAGCTTTATTCTTTGGCTTTCACCCATTCTTCCTATAACGGCATGGCGGGAACCCGTCATCAGGACTATGAACGACTCGAATTCCTCGGCGACTCCGTCATCGGCATGGTCGTCTCGGAACTTTGCTACATCTACCATCCCGACATGGAGCAGGGCAAGCTCTCCGTCTTGAAGAGCCAGTTCATCCGCACCGCCGCGGAAGCGGAGTATTGCCGGAAGCTTGGGTTAAACGAATATATTCGCGTCGGGGCGAGCTTCGCCAAGGACGCGAGCCAGAACCTTTCGTTGCTTGAGGATGTCTTTGAGGCCTTCGTCGGGGCCGTCTACTTAGATCAAGGGCTCGATACCTGCTATCGCATCGTCCGCGCCATCTTCGAGGAAGACGTCAAAAACGCGAAGGTCGACATGGCCATCAACCCGAAGTCCTATTTGCAGGAATGCATGCAGGCCGACAAAAAGGAATCGGTCACCTATAAGATCCTCGAGGAACGCGGCAGCAGCCAAGACAAGCTTTTCGTCGCCGCGGTCTATTTCGAAGGCAGAGAGATCGGCAGAGGACAAGGCAAGAGCAAAAAGGCGGCGGAGACCGAGGCCGCGAGCGACGCCTTGGCCAAGATGTCGTTACCGGAGTAAAAAACCATGGGCTTATTCTCGTTTTTGAAAAACAAGTTCTCCAAGAAAGAGGAGAAATCCACCGAAAGCGCGAAGACTTACGAAAAGGGACTAGAGAAGTCGCGTAAGGCCTTCGCCTCCAAGCTCGAGGCCTTATCGAAGCGTTATGCCTCGGTGAACGAGGAATATTTTGAGGAACTCGAGCAGATCCTCATCGAATCCGACGTCGGCGTCGAACTTTCCCTTCGCCTCATCGAGAACCTCCTCGATCAGGCTAAGGAAGAAAAGATCACCGAGCCCAAGGCCATCAACGAGGCCCTCGTGGACGCGATGTTCGTCGATTACGCGACCAAGGGCGAATCCATCCAAAACGAAATCTCCTTCGTCGAAGACGGGCCGACCGTCTTGCTCGTCTGCGGCGTCAACGGGGTCGGCAAGACCACCTCGATCGCCAAGCTCGCCTACCGTTATCAAAAGCAGGGCAAGAAAGTCGCCCTCGCCGCGGGGGATACGTTCCGCGCGGGTGCGGTGGAACAGCTTTCCGTCTGGGCCAAGCGCCTTGGCGTCGACATCGTGACCGGCAAGGAAAACGCCGATCCGGCCTCGGTCGCCTATGACGGGGCGAAGTTCGCGAAGGAACACGGCATCGACCTTCTTATCGTCGATACCGCGGGCCGTCTGCAGACCAAGAACAACCTGATGCAGGAACTCGGCAAGATGACCAGGGTCCTCTCCAAAGAGATTCCCGGCGCCCCGCATGAGACTTTCCTCATCATCGACGCGACCACCGGCCAAAACGGCGTCTTGCAGGCCAAGGCCTTCAAGGAGGTCGCCCCCCTTACGGGCATCGTCATCACCAAGATGGACGGTACCTCCAAAGGCGGCATCATCTTAAGTATCCGCGACGAACTCGGCGTCCCCGTCCGCTTCATCGGTTTGGGCGAAAAGATGGAAGACTTACGCGAGTTCGACCTCGACCAATACCTATATGGGCTCTTGCTCGGGGAGAGTGAGGATGCGTGAGGAAGACGTCCTCGCGGAGTGGGACGGCATCGTCTTGCTCCTCGACGCTTACGAAGCGTTATTAAGCGCCTCGCAGAAAGAGACCTTGAACCTCTATTTCCGGTTCAACCTCTCCCTAAGCGAAATCGCGGAGGAAAAAGGCATCTCACGCGCGGCCATATTCGACGCCCTCAAAAAAGGCGTGGCCAAATTACGGCATTACGAAGCCTTGCTCGGCCTAAGCAAGAAAGAGGCGGCCGCAAACGAAGCGATGGAAAAACTAAATCATGCGACGACCTTAGCGGAAGCTAAGGCGGCGTTACCCGTACTAAAGGAGGCATTCGACGATGGCATTTGAATCCTTAAGCGATAAATTGACCGGCGTGATCAAGAAGATCCGCGGCCAAAGCAAACTGACCGAGAAGAACATGGAGGACATGCTGCGCGAAATCCGCGTGGCTTTGCTCGAATCCGACGTCAACTTCAAGGTCGTCAAATCCTTCATCAACGACGTCAAGGAGAAAGCCTTAGGGCAAGACGTCTATAACAAGGTCAACCCGTCCCAGATGATCGTCAAGATCGTCCATGACGAAATCCAGGAATTGCTCGGCGACGAGCAAGAGGGCATCGCCTTCGAAAAACCCTTGACCGTCATCATGATGGTCGGCTTGCAGGGTACCGGTAAAACCACGACCGCCGGCAAACTCGGCTATTTCTTCAACAATAAGCAAGGCAAGAAGACCCTCGTCGCCGCCTGCGACATCTACCGTCCGGGCGCGATCGACCAGTTGGAGGCCGTCGCCAAAAACGCCGGCATCGGCTTCTATAGCGAAGGCGATAAGGTCGACCCAGTCAAAATCGCCTTGCACGCGAAGGAAAAGGCCCTCAAGGAAGGCTATGACGTCCTCATCATCGATACCGCCGGCCGATTGCAGATCGACGAGGCGTTGATGGATGAGCTTAAGCGCATCAACCACGAACTCCATCCGAAGGAAGTGTTGCTCCTTGTCGACGCGGCCGCCGGCCAAGACGCGGTCAACGTCGCAAGCGCCTTCAACAAAGACCTCCGCTTAAGCGGCATCATCTTGTCCCGTTTGGACGGCGACGCCCGTGGCGGCGCGGCCCTTTCGATCAAATACCTGACCGGGCTTCCGATCAAGTTCGCCGGCGTCGGCGAAAAGGTCAGCGAGCTCGACGCGTTCTATCCCGACCGCATGGCGGACCGCATCCTTGGCATGGGTGACGTGGTCACCCTCGTCGAAAAGGCCAAGGAAGCCATCGACGAGAAACAGGCCGAGAAAGACGCGCGCAAAATGATGGAGGGCGAATTCACCCTCGAGGACATGCTCCGCCAAATGAAGCAGGTCCAGAAAATCGGTTCCATTGGCTTCATCGCCAAGTTGATCCCCGGCATGCCTAAGCTCACCGATGAGCAACAGGAGAAGGCCAAAGAGGAGATGAAGGTGTTCGAGTCGATCATCAATTCGATGACCCCCTATGAACGCCGCCACCCCGAAGTGCTGCGCTTCTCTCACAAAAACCGCATCGCGAAAGGCTCTGGGTTAACCAACGCCGACGTCAACCGCGTCTTGCGCAAATTCGAGCAATCGAAGCAGATGATGAAGCAGATGAAACAATACCAAAAATCCGGCCGCATCCCACCGGGAGGCTTAGGCGGATTAGGAGGAGGATTCTGATATGGCAGACGAACAACCCGTATATCGCCCCCGCGAGATGTATGAGCGCCAACTCAAGGCGCAATACCATCAGGCGGCGGACCAATTCTTCGAATCCTTGACGCAGGAGGCGGGCACCGATAAAGGCGCTAATGCCGTCCACGTCAAGGCCTATAAGGCCGCGCAGGCCGCCACGGAAGAGGCCAGAAAGAAGGTCAACAAAGCCAAGACGGCGAAAGGTTGGACGATCTTCGGCATCATCATCGGCTTTATCCTGCTCATCATCCCGGGCATTTTGATGCTGATTTTCTATAAGAACAAAATCAAAACCGCCTTGGCTAACGCCGAAAACGAACTCACCAAGAAACTCGAGGATGAGAAAAAAGCCCTCGACGTGTGTCACGCCGACATGGCCACGCTTAACGACCTCTTCGACGACTCGATGCCCTGCAAGGTCATGGAGAAGGCGACCCCGATCATCGATCTCGACCCCACCTTCACCCCTGAGCGCCTCGCCTACATGATGTCTTCCTTCGGCATGAAGGAGGAGACCGATCCGGACACCTCGGTCCTCGGCGTGCTTTCCGGCCATATCCAAGGCAATCCCTTCGTGCTCGAGAAAGTGTTCCGTCACGAGGTCCAGGACAAGACCTATGAGGGCGAACTCGTCATCACCTGGACGACCACCCATACGGACTCGAATGGCCATACTTATACCGAAACCCATATCGAGACCCTCCACGCCGAATCGGTCCACCCCGCGCCTTCCTATTGGGACGAGACCCGCTTGATCTACGGCTCCGAGGTCGCGCCGCACCTCCATTTCTCCCGCCGTCCTAGCGGCATGAGCGGCAAGAGTGAGAAGGAGATGGAAAAGTTCGTCAAATCCCGCGTGAAGGAACTCGACAAACTCGAGGAGAAAGCCATCAAGAAAGGTGGCAAGTTCACTAAGCTTGGCAACGACGAATTCGAAGCCTTCTTCGGCGCGGACGACCGCGACCACGAAGTCGAATACCGCTTGATGTTCACCGCGCTTGCCCAACGCAACATGCTCGACCTCATCAAGAACCCGCAACCCTTTGGCGACGACTTCATCATGGTCAAGGACGGCATGCTCACCTCGGTTTGCTCCCGCCACTCGCAGAACTTCGATTATTACGCGACCGGCGAATCCTTCGTCGGTTATGACGTGACGGAGATGAAGAGCCGTTTCGTCTCCTATTGCGACAAGTTCGTCGAAGGCGTCTTCTTTGACCTCGCCCCGATCCTCTCGGTGCCCCTATATCAGATCCATAAGCCGAGAGACTTCATCTATGAGGGCTATCGCGCCAACCTCTCTTCCTTCGAGCACGAGGTCCTCATCAACAAGATGGACAAGCGCCTCTTCACCCCGAAGGACGCGGATGAAAGCCTGCCTTTGCTTCTTAAGGAAATGACCGCGAAGAAGATCGGCGGCTCGGACGAAGTCACCGTCAAGGTCCGTTCTTATAAGACCACTCCGATGGTCGATTACGTGCCGGTGCTCGGGGGCGATGGCAGGACGCACTCCGTCCCCGTCCATTGGATCCAATACGACGAGGTCTCGACGTGCCGTAACGTCGGTCTCTTCGACTCCAAGCAAAGCCGTCCGGCCTTCCAGCACGCCTCGCTTAAGCCACTCGAGAAGTACCTCTCCGAGAACTTCCACTTCGAGCGTGGCCTCCTCTCGTATTATCTCGGTGAGAAGGGCCACATCAACGAGGCGGACGATCAGGCCTTCACGACCTTCTTCAAGACGAGAAACGACGCGAAGAAATAGTGTTTAAGATTAGTCTTAAATACCTTAAAATTTATACAAATCCAAATTAGGAGGATTAATACTATGCCAAACGAACTCGACGAAACGGATGTTTCCACAATTAACGAGGCCGGCCGTGACGTTCACGTCATTGAGAAGAAGGTCGCCGTCAAACTAGACGGAACCGACAAATTCATCAATGTCTTCCTCTGGTTCTTGCCTCTTCCCATCATCTCTGGCTTCATCTACACCCTTCGCAAAACCAAAGCGAAGAACTATCTCCAGCAGCTTCAGCAGAAGATCCAACACGCCGCTTCCACGATCGACAACTATCAGCTTCAGCGCGTGACCATTCTTCAGAACACCGCCAAGTTGGTCGAGAAGGCCACCGACCTCGATAAGTCCACCTTCACCGAGATCGCCCGTCTCCGCAGCGGCACCGTCTCTAGCGACGAGGCCCGTCTCGAACTCGCCGATAAGCTCAACGCCGCCGAAAAGGCCATCAACGTCGCCTTTGAGAACTATCCTGACCTCAAGGCCCATGGCGAAATCCGCGACGCGATGCAGCAGAACGCCTATCTCCAGCAGGAGATCACCGCGGCTCGTGAGATCTATAACGATGCCGTCCTCCGCTGGAACACCGAGATCTTCCAGCAGTGGGCCAAGAAGTATGTCGCCGCGAAAGCCGGATACACCACCCGTATCCCCTTCACCGTTTCGGCTGATATCAAGGCTCAAAGCCAGGGCGTGTTCTTCTAATCCAAACGACGAACAAGCAAAACGGACCGCAATCGCGGTCCTTTTCTTTCTTTTATTCTCTGGTGGTCGTGAAGCGGGCTCTGGCGCGCAGGTATTCTTTCTTCGTGATCTCCCCGTTGCGACATTTCTCCATGAGGATGGTCAAGGCGCCGTATTCGGTTTTAGTGAGTTCGATTCCTTCATAGGTGCAATATTGGACATTGCCCTGAGGATCGGTTCCCGCGGCATGAGGGGAAGTAGGGCTATTTACGATTTACGAGGACAGTTGGAATACAAACAGCGGTTTGAACTGGGGCTTTTACGAACCCTAATGACTAAAGCCCATTCAAGGATAAATAGTCTGCGATACGCTCAACGACCTCGATGCAGGATTCGTATTTGGTTTGGTCGTAAAGCAGGGGAGCGGTGAGACGACGGTAATCATCGCGGTAATAATGGGTTTGGATGATTTCCTTCAATAATGCGGAGACCTTTAAACCGGGCTTTGAGGAAGGACAATATTCCAATCCTTCACGGATGGAACGGATCCTTTGGAACAAATCGAGGAAGCCCTGATTGAGGTCGACTACGTTCGAAAGGCATTTTAAGTCATAGATGTGGCGCGAATACCTCGTCATCTTTCCCAGGACATAATAGTCACATAGAGCGAAGACCTTATCGACGAAGGTGCGTAGTGGGGCTTGGGTTCTTACCTTGATTTTGTTCCATCCATACTTGGATATGATTTCGTCTTTGTATGGCTCGGGAATGCCTTGGATCACCAAGGGCTGGATGAAAGCTTCCTGAACGGGGAAAGAAGGAGCCTGGGCCGCGAGTTCAATGCGAACCTCGTTACGCCCGTTTATGCTGAAATTGGAGGGAAAAGAGCAAAAGAACTTATTTAAGATTCTTCTGCTTCGTTGTTGTCCTGGGTTCATTAGCTCACAACCGGATTGCGCGATGCACTGGATGATTTTCTCTTTCGCTTTTCTCCGTTCGCCGCGCGATACGGTTTCCATCCCATAAGATATGTCGATGTCTTCGGAAAAGCGGCGGATTAGGTTGAAACACATAGAAAGCGAGGTTCCGCCCTTAAAGACAAGAAGATGTTCATCGCGGAACAGCTCTTTTAGCAACAGGAAGACCCGTAAGTCCTTTTCCACGTAAGCCTGACTAATTGACAAGCGTTGGGCGGCGGAGAGGATTAGGGAATGGATTTCATCATCAGCGGAAGGCATCGAGCAAATTCTCCTTTAAGAGAATCCTTAGGACTTTGTTGGGGAAAAGGGAGATGTATTTCGTGAACAAAAACTTCGTGAAATGTTTGGTTATATAAACTTTGAGCGCCTCTTTCCTTTCTTCGACGTCTTTGTCTTCCACGCATTGAAGCGCGCTAAAGAACTGAAGAATCCGCCAGTTTTGGAATGTGATCTCTACGTTTGATTTGCGGATTATCGCCTTCCTCCCCATTAGTTCGATCGTTCTCTTTTTCGATGAGGTTTTATTCGTGACGATTTCGACGATCGCGGGGACTTGGGTGGACAAGCCGAGGTCGTTTGCGGCAG
Organism: Erysipelotrichaceae bacterium; assembly: GCA_015058945.1. Taxonomy (GTDB): domain Bacteria; phylum Bacillota_I; class Bacilli_A; order RFN20; family CAG-826; genus Alloenteromonas. Next base: position 80,972 of record SVBF01000001.1, read on the forward strand.
TTAAATGAGAGTAATAACCATAGACGATAAGGCTATTGGATAAGTTGAAACAGTCGTCGGAGATATATTTTTTCTCAACGATTTGCTCAAAGGACAAGTTTGGGAAAAAAGAGTTGGTTTCCGGGAAAAAATAAACGCCATTTGCCTCTCGGGAAATCTCACCCCGTTTTGCTGCACGATAAAGCTCTTGCTTAATCGCGGATTTCGATTTTCTGCCAATGCGGACGTCCTTTAAGAAAATAGGCGCCCCCGTTGGATAAATTGCACGAAGATACTCTACTGTTTTCACACCCAAATTATATCAGTCGCGGCGATTTTAGTAAACTTTGGTAACAAAAGCGATTTATACTAAAGGTATAATTTGGTAACAAACATCACAAAAAAGAAAAAAGGAACGAAATTAGTGCATGAATTTTTTACCCTTCTCAATCGCGTCGCTTTCCCAAGCAGGCACCTCACCGGAATCGGCTTCCTTAAGCAATTTGATATCTTGTTTTGAAAGTGTCAATTTATCAAAGAGGTCCGGCCGATGTTCACGGGTTAAAAGAAGCGACTGTTTCCGCCGCCATTTCGCAATGGCTTGATGGTTTCCGCTATAAAGGATCGCAGGTACGTCCTGGCCTTCATAGGAGAAGGGTTCGGTGTATTGAGGATATTCCAAAAGATTGTTGTCAAAGGACTCTTCGTCGAGGGAGTCCCTGGTTATGGCTCCATCGAGGAGACGAATGACCGCGTCGGATATTCCCATCGCGGGAATCTCACCGCCAGTGAGGATATAATCGCCGATGCTCACGAGCTCATCGACATATTCGTTTACGCGTTCGTCAATTCCTTCATAATGTCCGCAAACAATCATTAAATCATCTAGTTTTGCGAACTTTTTCGCCATGTTTTGATCAAAGGTTTTCCCGCGAGGGGACATCAAAATGACATGGGTATTCTCTTTCTTGTTCGCTTTGATGCAATCGACGATAGGTTGTGCCTTTTGGACGAGTCCGGCGCCTCCGCCGATGGGCGGGGTATCGGTCCTTCCGTATTTGTCTTTGGTGTAGTCGCGGATATTGATCGCGTTAAAAGTGGCGACGCCTTTGCCTAGGGCGCGCTTGATGATGGAATTGGTTTTGAACCCCTCGAACATCTCGGGAAAAAGGGTGAGGACGGAGATGTTCATAGCATGCCCTCAATGACGTGGATCTGAATGGTTTTCTTCTCGTAGTCGATGGCACCGACAAAAATGTCAATGAATGGCACGTAGAACACCTTGCCGTTCACGCCTTTGAACCGGAGGCTAGGGGTGGTCGCGTTCTCGATGACGTCGAGCATCGTTCCGATTTCTTTGCCTTCGTCATCAATGCCTTTCATGCCGACGAGGTCGCCATAACGGACATAGCCTTCCGGAAGCGGGGCTTCCTCTTTGTCCATGTCGACCGAATAACCGAGGTAGGGGCGGATATCCTCTGGGGTGGTGAACTCTTTGAAACCAAGGATCAAGGCATCGCCCTTCGCGCTCCAATAGTTGAGCGTGACGGGTAGGGGTTCCTCCCCACGTTTTCCGCTAAGAAAATAGCGGCCGCCTTTTTTAAAACGGAGGTCGGGGAAAGAGGTGAGAGAGAAAGCGTGGGCTTGGCCTTTTATGCCGAAGGGCTTTCCGATAGTGGCGATGCTGATGTATTCCATAAGAAGAAAGGCGAGGAGTTATTCCCCCTCGCCATTATTTTCTTCGCCGAAGCTTTCGAACTTCAAGTGAATTCGCTGATTGGTGCCATCGACCTTACCGGCGATGCCGATCACTTCGCGTAGCGCGTTGGCGACCATTCCGCGCCTGCCGATGAGGCGGGCGGTGTCTTCCGGTTCGGAGACGATGAGGACGGTCACGTCGCGGCGCGAGGAATTCGGGAGCTCGCGGATGAGGACGGATTCGGGCTTTTCAATGAGCGGATCGATGATCGGATGCAAGATGGCTGCGTAGTCGCGTTCCATTACTTGCTTCCCTTGGCTTTGTTGCCGGCGTACTTGGCCATGATGCCCTTAGCGGAGAGCATGGCGCGGACGGAATCGCTGGGCTGAGCGCCGAGGTTGAGCCACTTCATGGCGAGTTCCTCGTTGATTTGCGCGGCGGCGGCTCCGAGAGCGGGGTCGTAGGTACCGATTTGCTCGATGTAGCGGCCATCCCTGGTGAAGTGGGAGTCGGCGGCGACGATGCGATAGAACGGATCTTTGTGACGACCGATGCGGGTCAATCTGATTTTGACGGACATGGTGATTTCCTCCTTTGTCGTGCATAACTATGCCTACCTAGGGGTATGGTGTCAAGCATTTTTGCTTTCCAGCTTCGATTTTGCTTGCCTATATGGGATTGGTTGCCTATACTTGTTCCCGCTCCCTAAGGGAGATACGCAGGCTCCGCCATCCATTCGTCACCGGATGTGAACCTGAAGAGAAACCACATTGTCCCAGGAGGAAAAAGCATGAATCTTAACCTCGCGAAAGAAGTCGCCGCGACTCAGCTCCGCAGCGACATCCCGGAATTCTCGTCCGGCGACACCATCAAGGTGTATGTCCGTATCATCGAGAACAAGAAAGAGCGTAACCAGGTCTTCGAAGGCGTTGTCATCCAGCGCCGTGGCGGTGGCGTTTCCGAAACCTTCACCGTCCGCAAGATCTCCTCTGGCATCGGCGTTGAGAGGACCTTCCCGGTCAACTCCCCCTCGATCGCCAAGATCGAAGTCGTGAAGCGCGGCAAAGTCCGTCGTAACAAGATCACCTATCTTCGCAAGCTCTCCGGCAAGGCCGCCCGTATCAAAACCCGCGACTAAGTCGACCCCTAATCCGACCCGTGACGATAAGCCCTCATCCGCGAGGGCTTTTTTGTCGCGTATGTTTGCCTTTTTAGGCAAAGTCTTCGATAATTCCTCACGTGGAAGAAGCGCGTGAGTACGTGGCGCAGGGGGAACTTTCCAAGCCTGAGCCCGAGAAAAAGAAAAAGCGTCGTTGGTGGGTCAACGTCATCGATGGGTTGATCATCGCCGCTTTCGTGCTCTCCATCGCCGTCTCCATCAACGTCATTTACCTCTCGGCGAGTTATAACTTGCCCTTTTTCATCAACGGCATGTCCATGTATCCGACCCTCAACGCCGACGCGACCGACCGTAACGGCAACCTTTTGACCTGGCGCAGAGGTTCGAACCACGCCGGAGACTATGTAGATTACGGCTATGCCAAAGCGGGCGATAAGGACAACTGGTTCGAGTCTTTGAACCGTTATGACATCGTGATTACGTATTATCCCGACAATTACGCGAAGGACGCCCAAGGCAAATACCAACGCGACCAAGACGGGAAACTCGTTTTGCTCCCGGGGTCGAAGACCAAAATCAAACGCTTGATCGCCTTCCCGGGCGAGAGCGTCGATTACCAGGCGTTCCAAGAAGGCATGGACGAACGTTACAAAGCCTGGGGCAAGACCACGATCGACCAAGGTAAGCCCACCGAAAAGGAACTAGAGACCCTTTATACCATGAAGGATTTCCCTGACGTGGCCGGTCAAAGCTACAATTATCCAACCCATTCTTGTCATTATGACCTTGCCGAGGACGAATATTTCGTCATGGGCGATAACCGCGGGAACTCCTCGGATTGCCGCGAGAAGGGTCCCATCCTTAAGGAGATGATCATGGGCAAGGCATATCTGGTCATCGGCAAACGACAACTCGACATCAATCTAGAGCCCATTTCCACCTGGGGCTATGTCTTCGTGCCGTGGACTTATCGGAGGATCGGATGATGGGACAAAAAGGCGTCCATTATTTTCCGGGCCATATGCAAAAGGCCTTACGCGCTTTGGAAGGTTATGTGCGCGTCATCGACCTCGTTGTGGAAATCGTCGACGCGAGGGCCCCTCTTTCTAGCCGTAACCCATTGCTCGACGAACTTGCGGGCGATAAGGCGAGACTTGTGCTCTTAAGCAAAGAGGATCGCGCGGATGAGAAGGTCACCAAGGAATGGCTTTCTTATTTCGCATCCAAGGGAATCGCCGCGATTTCCGGTAACCTCACCAAAGGCAAATTCTTAAAGATTCTCACCGACGCCTCCGCGCCTTTAATGGCCAAGAAAAGAGAAAAAGAGGCGAGATTTGGCATGAAAAAGCAGCCGATTCGCACGATGATCATCGGTATTCCTAACGTGGGAAAGTCCACCTTGATCAATAACCTTTGCGGCAAGAAAAAGGTCAACGTCGGGAATAAGGCCGGCGTCACCCGCGCCGAACAATGGATTCGTCTCGGCGACGATTTCACGATCCTTGATACCCCGGGGGTGCTACCGATGAACTACCCCGATGGGGCGATGGCGGTGCGCCTGGCCTTGCTCGGCTGCATGAAAGAGGAAGTGTTGCCCACCGAGGATTTGGCTTACGCCTTGCTCGGTTATTTCAAGGAAGAATACCCCGATGCCTTAATGGCCCGTTTTGAGATTAAGGACGTGACCGCGATGGAATCGGATGACGTGTTCTTGCACATCGCGAAGACAAGGCTACTCATGGAGGGAAGCGACTATTCCCTCACCAAGGCCTGCTACCTATTGATCAAAGAATTCAAAGACGGAATTCTCGGCAACTATTCCTTGGAGCGTCCCGATGTTGCGGTTTGAGCGTCAGTTCTATTCGGACGAAGTGAAGCATATCGTCGGGATCGATGAGGCCGGTAGGGGTCCTTTGGCAGGCCCAGTCGTCGCGGCGGCGGTCGTCTTTCCACCTTCTTTCCGTAACGCGGACATCGACGATTCCAAGAAACTCACCGCGAAGAAGCGCATGGAACTCTTTGAGTTAATCAAAAAGAAGGCGCTTGGCTATGGCATCGCCTTCGCTAGCGCCCAAGAAATCGACGAACTGAATATCTACGCCGCCACAAAACTCGCGATGCGGCGTGCCATTGAGCAAATTAAAGTTCCCTATGAACTGGTTTTGACCGATGCGATGCCCTTTAAGGATCTGCCCGCCCCAACGATTCCCGTGATCAAAGGGGATGCGAAGGCACTAAACATCGCCGCGGCATCGATTCTGGCCAAGGTCACGCGCGATTTATATATGGATGACCTTCAGAAACAATATCCCGCCTTCTCCTTTGCGGACCATAAAGGCTATGGAACCAAGGCCCATATGGAAGAATTGGAGAAGAATGGTCCGATCGAAGGCGTGCACCGCAAAAGCTATAAACCCGTCGCGAAATTTTACGTCGAGCAACTGACGCTTTTCTAAATTCGTAAAAGTTTTTGAGCAAAAAACCGTTTTGCCCTCCTATAGGTTAGGTGAATGGAGGACTTTTATGTTTTGTGTCGGAAGAGATTGCATCTTGGCTCTTTCCCTTTTGTACGCCGGGGATTGGGACAAGATATACCAAGCGATGAAGAAGAGGGACGGCGACGCGGTGGAAGAGGGGTTGAAACTTCTTTCAAACATCAAATCAAATTACGTCACGATCCTAGACCCCGATTATCCCGGCGCCCTATATAACCATTGCCATAAACCGCCCTTCGTCCTTTATTACGAAGGCGATCTTTCCATCGCTAGGGAACAAGACAAAATCCTAACGGTCGTCGGGAGCAGACAGCCCTCCTCTTATGCGGCGACGAAAACGCGGGAACTATGCACCGCGATGGCGGAACAAGGCTATGTGATTTGCTCAGGCTTGGCGCGTGGCATCGATACGATCGCGGGGGAATCCTCCGTCCCGTTCACGCGTCGGACAATCGCGGTTTTAGGGAACGGAATCAACCGAACTTATCCGATTGAAAATACGCCATTAAGGAAGAAAATCGCCGCAAATGGCCTAGTTTTATCGGAATATCCGAACATGACGCCGCCAGAAGCGCGCAACTTTCCTTCCCGCAATCGCATTCTCGCCTGCCTATCCAAAGGTACCTTTGTCGCCGAGGCCAGACCTCATAGCGGAACCCTCATCACGGCGATGTTCGCCCTCGAATATGGCCGCGACGTCGCTACGCTTCCTTTCGCCGCCGGGGAGGATTACGCGAACAATGTGCTCATCAAAAACGGGGCCGCCTTAGTGGAAGATCTAAGCGATTTGGAACTGTTCATGCAACCCCGTGAGAACGTGAAAAAATAAGGCAAAAATTTTCATGGAAGCCGTTATAAATAAATACCTTATTTATATATATAGGAAAGGCGTTGCACCCTCTTTGACAAGGCAGAAACAGGTGTCTATATTCATTGCCGTTATCACATGAAGCTCGTCATCGTCGAATCCCCGAAAAAGTCAGAAACCATTCGCCGCTACCTCGGTGAAGGCTACAGCGTAATGGCCTCTGAAGGTCATATTCGCGACCTTTCGACGAAGGGTAAAGGCGGGCTTGGCATCGATATCGACAAAGGCTTCGTCGCCGACTGGGAAACCTCTCCTCGGAAGAAAGCTTTGGTCGCCAAACTTAGCGCCGAAGTCGCAAAAGCGAGCGAAGTTTACCTCGCGACCGACCCTGATCGAGAAGGAGAAGCCATTTCCTGGCACCTCGCCCAGGTCCTTAAGCTACCCGTTGACACTACAAAGAGACTTCAGTTCCACGAAATCACCAAGCCGGCCATCCTCGAAGCTATCGAACACCCCGGCCTCATCAACATGAACCTCGTCCATGCCCAGGAAACCCGCCGCATGGAGGACCGCATCATCGGTTTTAAGGTTTCCTCGCTTTTGCAACGCCGCATCCGCGTGAAATCCGCGGGACGCGTGCAATCTTCTACCTTACGCATGATCGTCGACCGCAAAGAGGCGATCGACGCCTTCGAACCCCAAGAATATTGGACGATCGAGGCGGAAATCGTGATCGACGGCAAGAAATTCGTCGCCCCGTTGACCCGCGTGGACGGCAAACCGTTCCGCTGCGGCAATAAAGAGGAAGCCGACGCCATCGTGGCTCGCATCCCGAATACCCTGACGGTCTCTTCCGTCTCACGCGCGGAAAAACTCATCATGCCCAAAGCGCCTTTCTCCACCTCCACGATGCAGCAAGAAGCGTTCTCCAAATACCATTTCTCGAACTCCAAGACCCAATCTGTGGCCCAAAAGCTCTATGAAGGTTTGGACGTTCATGGCGAGCATGTCGGTTTGATCACCTACATGCGTACCGATTCCACCCGCATCTCACCGGAATTCTTCGTCCGCCACGCGGCTCCTTACATCACGGAAACCTATGGCCGTGAATACCTCGGCACCGTCCGCGCACCGAAGAAAACGGACCAGAAAATCCAAGACGCCCACGAAGCCATCCGTCCCACTGGGACGCATCGCACCCCGGAAGTCGTCGCCCAATACGTCGGGCCGGACGAAGCAAAGCTTTATCGTTTGATTTATTGCCGTGCGATGGCCTCTTTGATGGCCCCGAAACGCACCGAAAGGACGACCGTCATCCTCTCTGGAAACGGTTTGGACTTCACTTTGGGCGGCACCCGTGTGCTCTTCAAAGGTTATTCGGTGATCTTCGGCGAATTTGAAGACGCCGATGACGCGGCCCTACCCGAAATCCTCGAAGGTCAGACTTTCGATATTTCCAAAATCAATCCCGAGCAGAAGTTCACCAAACCTGAGCCTGCCTATAACGAAGCTTCGATCGTCAAGGCGATGGAAGAAAAAGGCATTGGCCGCCCGTCGACCTACGCCTCGACCATCGATACGCTGATCAAACGCAAATACGTCACCGCCACCAAAGGTGTCATCACCCCGACGGAAGACGGTATCCGCGCGGTAAAAGTGCTCCAGCAATTCTTCCCGGACGTCGTTTCCACCGACTACACGGCCTCCATGGAACGCCAGCTCGACAAAGTCGAGTCCGGCGAGAAGACTTTCCTTGGCACCATGACCGAGTTCTATGATTCGTTCATGGAAACCTATGATCGGGCGAAAGAGGAAATCAAGAAAGTCGGCGATGAACCCACCGGTGAAATCTGCCCCAAATGCGGTAGGCCTTTGGTCTATAAGAAAAACAAAAAAGGCGAACAATTCGTGGGTTGCTCCGGCTATCCCCATTGCAAATACATCTCGACTCCTGAACGCGAAAAAGACGAAGCGGTGGGGGAGATGTGCCCTGAATGTGGCAAACCTTTGGTTTACAAGAAGAGCAGGAAAGGCGAAAAGTTCATCGGTTGCTCCGGCTTCCCTTCCTGCCGCTATACCCGTAACCTCGACGGGACCGAGAAGAAGAAACCCGCCGCCAAAGCCAAGTTCACCGAAAAGGATTACGTCAAACCTTGCCCCGTGTGCAAGACGGGTTTCCTTGTCTTAAGAAAAGGCAAGAAAGCCGATTTCCTTGGCTGCACCAACTTCCCGAAATGCCGCCACATGGAGTGGCTTGAGAAAAAGAAATCGTGAAGACGGTCCACGTGATCGGTGGGGGACTCGCAGGGTCTGAAGCCACTTATTATTTGCTTAAGCGCGGATACCGCGTTTTGCTTCATGACGCCCGGCCGATTTACCAGGACCAAGCCCATCATACCGAGTTGCTTGGCGAGCTCGTTTGCTCCAATTCGCTGAAGTCAAAATCATTGGATAACGCCTGTGGCTTACTCAAGGAAGAGATGCGCCACATGGGCTCTTTGACCATGGAAAGCGCGGCCATGTCGGAAGTGCCTTCCGGCAATGCATTAAGCGTGGATCGTGACATTTTTGCGCAGTTTAACACCGCAAAACTTACGTCTTTTCCTAATTTCGAGCTCGTGCGCGAAGAAATGACTTCCCTGCCTGACGAGCCGACAATCTTGGCTACGGGACCATTGACATCGCCGGCTTTGCTTGAGGAACTATCCACCTTGCTCAACCGAAAGCACCTCTCCTTTTTCGACGCCTCCGCGCCGATCGTCAGCAAGGATTCCATCAACTTCGACATCGCGTATTTCAAGTCGCGTTATGAGCAGGGGGATGAGTCTTACATCAACTGCCCTTTTGACCGTCAGCAATACTTCGCGTTTGTCCGCGAACTCGTCCATGCCGAGCGGGCGTTGCTCCATGAATTCGACACCAAATACTTCGAGGGCTGTTTGCCTGTGGAAGTCATCGCAAGCCGTGGCGAAGAGACCCTTCGCCATGGACCATTAAAACCTTTTGGTCTAGGTAGGGAGGGATACCCTCGCCCTTATGCCGTAGTGCAGCTAAGGCAAGATACAAAACTAGGCGATTACTATAACCTCGTCGGCTTCCAGACCAACCTCACTTATCCAGAGCAACGTCGGGTCTTCCGTATGATTCCCGGTTTGGAGAACGCCGAATTCCTGCGTTATGGCTTGATGCATCGTAACGCCTATATCGATTCCCCTAATGTCTTAAACGAGGATTTGTCGTTGAAGGCTAAGGCCAACGTTTTCGTCGCAGGGCAACTCATCGGGGTGGAAGGCTACGTCGAATCCGCCGCGACGGGCATTTTGGCGGCCATCAACCTCGACCGAAAGCTGCGCGGCATCGATTTTAGGCAACTTTCCCCTCATACGATGCTTGGCGCGCTCACGGATTATGTCCTCCACTATACCGGCAAACGCTTCGAGCCGATGAACGCCAACTGGGCCTTAATCCCAGACGTGGACAAAAACAACCGTCTCGCCGGTTCCTCTCGCTCCCTCGATCTCATCGATTCGTTTATGATGGAATAGCATGAACAAACAGGAAGCGGAATATCTCGAGCACCTCCTCATCGCCAAGGGCTATTCGCAAAACACCGTCAACGCCTATCAAAAGGACATCGACCTTTGGAACGACTTCCTTTTGCGTGAAGGCGTCGCCTTTGATGACGTCGATGCCAAAGTGATCCGCAATTTCATGGCGGAAGAGCTTTCCCGTTTGCCAGGAAGCGGCAATCCAAAGCGTACCTTAGCCCGACGCATGTCTGGTCTACGCAGCTATTACGACTTCCTTTATTCCAGGGGATACGTGAATGCAAATTTCTTCCGGGCGATGAAATCGCCAAAGCAGGAAAAACGCCTTCCAAAGGTGCTTTACGTCGAAGAAGTGATGAAACTTCTCGAGACTAACGCCAGACGAACCGACCCGTTAGCCAAGCGCGATCAAGCCATTCTCGAATTGCTTTACGCTTCCGGCATCCGTGCCTCGGAGCTCGTCGGGCTCAAATCCATCGATCTCGATTTCCGGTCGATGACCATTCGCATCTTCGGCAAAGGGAAGAAGGAGCGCATCGTCCCCTTTTCGGAAATCGCCGCCGACGCGATCCGCGCTTACCAAAAAGAGCTTCGGCCTCTGCTTTTGGCCAAAAACGACGCCGAGCGCAAACCCACCGAGCTCTTTCTCAATTCCCGCGGGGAGAAGCTGACCGTCCGCGGCTTGGAATACATCCTTAAGGCAGTCGAAGAGAAAACCGGCGTCTTCCTTGGGCTCCATCCCCATGAGCTTCGCCATTCCTTTGCCACGCACCTCCTTGAGAACGGGGCGGACCTTCGCATGATCCAAGAAATGCTCGGCCACGAGACCATCGACACGACCCAAATCTACACCCACGTCACCCTAAAAGAGCTCTCCGCCCAATACGAACGCCATTTTCCTAAGCGCCGAGGGGCGCTGCCAGAAGACGACTAATCCAATTGGATTAATCCATATACGTCCCTCTTCTTTTCTCGATGGGAAGGCGCTTTTGATTTTTTGCTCTTGCGTGCATATGGGCGGAAGCGTATATTCTTCCTTGCCTGTGTTACAGGCCATAACGCACCTTGCGGATTCAACGCCGTGTTCCCCTCGGGCCGAAGTTAGGCTTAAAAAACGAACGGGTGGTCAGTTGTTCGAAGCAAGGGAGGCTAAAACAAATGGAGGTCACCAAAATGAGTGACGAAATCAACGTGACGGAAGAAATCGCCGTCGAAACCCCGGCTCCCGAAGCCGACATCACGATGGCGGAAGTCGTCCGCGATCCCAACGCCCCCATCATCACCCTCAAGAAGTGCCTTGAGGCCGGCGTCCACTTCGGACACCAGACCCGCCGTTGGAACCCCAAGATGGGCAAATACATCTACGGCGCCCGCAATGGCATCTATGTCATTGACCTCAACAAGACCGTTGAGCGCACCATCGCTTCCTACAAGGCCCTTCGTTCCATCGTCGAAGAAGGCGGCAAAGTCCTCTTCGTCGGAACCAAGCCCCAATCCCAGCAGATCGTGATCGACGAAGCTGTCCGTTCCGGATCCTTCTACATCACCAACCGTTGGCTCGGCGGAACCCTCACCAACTTCCGCACCATCACCGCCCGCATCAAGAGGCTCCGCGAACTCGAGACCCAGCAGGCCGATGGCTCTTGGGAACGTTTCCCCAAGAAAGAGGTCGCTCTCTTAAAGAAAGAATACGCCAAGCTCTCCAAGAACCTCGGCGGTATCAAAGAAATGCGTAAGCTCCCGCAGGCCCTCGTCCTCGTCGACCCGACCCTCGAGCACAACGCCGTCGCCGAAGCCAACAAGCTCCGCATCCCCGTCTTCGCCCTCTGCGACACCTCGGATGATCCGGATTGCGTCGACTTCCCCATCCCGACCAACAACGACGCCACCAGCGCCATCCGCCTCATCGTCGGCGTCCTCGCTGACGCGGTCGTCGAAGCCCGCACCGGCATCACCTTGACCGAAGTCGCCTACACCAAAGACGAAGGCGAAGAAGCCACCATGGCCGACGCCATCCGCGTCGCCGACATCGCCGCCGAGCAGCACCGCGCCGCCGTTCGCGCCGCCCGCAAGGCCCGCGAAGAGCGCTATGCCAAGATGCAGGCCGAACGTCAGGCCCGCTTCGCCGCCCGCAAGGCCGCCAAGGAAGGCAAAGCCCCCGAGGCCAAGCCCGAGGAGAAGCCCGCTGAGGTCGAGGAGGTCAAGGAATAATGGCCGCCGTTACCATCCAGCTCATCAAAGCGCTCCAGGAGCGCACCGGCGCCGGCATCATGGACTGCAAGAAAGCCCTCATTGAAGCCGACGGCGACGAAGAGAAAGCCATCGATATCCTTCGTGAGAAGGGCATCGCCAAGGCCGCTTCCAAGGCCGGTCGTACCGCCGCGGAAGGTCTCGCCTTCATCAAAATCTGCGACAAGTGCGGTCGCGCGGTGATCGTTGAGGTCAACTGCGAAACCGACTTCGTCTCCGGTTCCCCCAAGTTCCACGAACTCGTCGAAGCCATCGCCGGACGCCTTCTCGAGAAGTCTCCCAAGACCCTCGAGGAAGCCAAAGAGGTCACTCAGGATCTCTTCACCGACGCGGTTGTCGCCATGCGTGAGAACTTCGTCCTCCGCCGTTATGAGATCCTCTCCCTCGGCGAAGGTGAAGCCTTCGGCACCTACACCCACATGGGCGGCAAGATCTCCGCTATCGTCAAGCTTTCCAAGGATTGCGGCGACGTCAACCGTGGCCTTGCCATGACCGTCGTCTCCGGCAAGCCCGACTACCTCTCCCTCGAGGACATCCCCGCCGCCGTGCGCGCCAGGGAAAAAGCCCTTGCCGAGAAGGAAGTGGCCGAGGATCCGAAGCTTCAGAGCAAGCCCGAACAGGTCAAAGCCCAAATCGTCGAGCGCAAGGTCGACAAGACCCTCGGCGCCGCTTGCTTGGACCACAACGTCTATGCCCTCGACCCCAACGGAACTCTTTCCGTCCCTGAGGTCTGCAAGCAGAACGACGTCAAGGTTCTCGCCTTCGTCCGTTACGAAGTCGGCGACGGCATCGAGAAGAAGGAAGAAGAATAAAATCTCCCATCGAAATGGCTCCCATCAATTGGGGGCCATTTTATATAATAAGGATTTGGAGGAACACTCATGGGCAACATCTATAAGCGTGTGATCCTAAAGCTTTCCGGCGAGGCTCTCGCGGGAAAAAGCGGCATCTTAGACCAACGTAAACTCGCCACCGTCGCGAGGATCGTGAAACAGATTCACGATTCGGGCGTCGGGGTTGGCATCGTCGTCGGCGCCGGCAACATCTGGCGCGGACGTTTGGCCGAATCCATCGGCATCGAGCAATCCACCGGCGACTACATGGGAATGCTTGGCACGATCATCAACGCCCTGGCCATCCAATCCGCCGTGGAGAAAAACGGCGTCGTCTGCAAAGTACAGTCCACGATCAACGTGAACCAAGTCTGCGAACCTTACATCCGTCGCAGGGCGGTCCATCACCTCGATAAGGGTGAGGTCGTGATCTTCGCCGGCGGTACCGGCAACCCGTACTTCACTACCGACACCACCGCGACCCTTCGCGCGTTGGAAGTGGGGGCGGAAGCCATCCTTATGGCCAAGAACGGGGTCGACGGCGTCTTCGATAGCGATCCGCGCGTCAATCCGGACGCCAAACTATTGCCCACGCTTTCCTTCCGCGAGGTCATCGAGCGCAAACTTGGCGTCATGGACCTTACGGCCGTGGCGATGCTCGAGGGAAAGAACATCAAGATCCATGTGTTCAACATGGAGAACGAAGAGAACTTCTTCCGCGTCCTCCGCGGCGAGCAAGTCGGAACCATAATTCAATAACGAAAAAGGAGTCAATTTATGGACGCATACGTATTAGAATGCAAAGACCGTTTCGAGAAGTCGGTCGGCGCGCTTAAGGGAGCCCTTGGAAAGCTTCGCTCCGGCAGGGCGAACCCCGCGATGCTCGAAGGCATCAAGTGCGATTACTATGGAGACAAGATGGACATCACCGCTCTCTGCTCCATCTCCATGCCCGAGCCGAGGCAGCTCTTGGTCAAGCCGTATTCCCGCGATGATCTAAAGACGATCGCCGCTGCGATTTCCTCCGCAAATCTTGGCGTAAATCCGCAGGTTGAGGCCGACGCGATCCGCATCGTCATCCCGCCGATGACCGAGGAAATCCGCAAAGACATCGTCAAAAAAGCGAAGGCTCTTGGCGAAGAGGCGAAGGTCGCCGTGAGGAACATTCGCCGCGACACCCTCTCCCTTTTGAAGGAAGACGATTCGATGTCCGACGACTATAAAGAGATCGTTGAAAAGGACATCCAGAAGGAAGTCGACGCCGCCAACAAAGCCATCGACGAAACTGTCAACGAAAAAACCAAGGAAGTCATGTCCATCTAAAGGCTTGACCTACGAAACGGCGGGCATTGTCCCGCCTTTTCTTTGCCCCTTTTCCTAGACACTGTTAAAAGGACTAGTGTCCTTGCCTTTCTATTTGGGATAGCGGGAGAAAGTATCCGAGTTTATAATTCGACTATGTCGAAGAAAGATGCCTTTACCTTAACGAAGAAGTTAGATCACGTCGCTTTTATCATGGACGGCAATGGAAGATGGGCCAATTTGCGTGGCCTTCCCCGTTATTTGGGGCATCGCGAAGCCATCAATCGCATCATGGAGATCTTCGAGCTCTGCCGCGAGTTCAAAATCCATGTCATGTCCCTTTACGCCTTTTCCACGGAGAACTGGAATCGCCCCCAAGACGAGATCGATCATTTGATGGATTACCTTGAAGAATTCTTCGCCAAGCAGATCGATTATATGGATTCGGTTGGGGCGAGGCTTCAGATCTCCGGCGACATCAACCGTCTCCGCGAAAGCACCAAGCAAGCCTGCATCAACGCCTATGAGCGGACCAAAAACAACGGCAACATCGTCGTGAACGTCTGCCTCAATTACGGCGGCCGAGACGATATCGTCCGCGCGGCGAAGTCCCTCGCCAAAGAAGTGGTGGACAAGAAAATCGAAATCGACGACATCGACGAGAAGCTTTTCGCCGACCATCTTTATACCAAAGGCCTGCCGGACGTCGATTTGATGATCCGCACCTCGGGTGAACAGCGTTTGTCCAACTATCTCTTATGGCAAAACGCTTATGCGGAATTCGTGTTCACCCCGGTCAAATGGCCGGACTTCAAAAGAAAAGCGTTCATCGATTGTCTCAAGGAATACCAATCGCGGAACCGTCGTTATGGGGGGCTAAAAAATGAGTAGCGTCAACGTTTTGGACGAAAAGAAAAAGAAGAGCATGAAAAACCGCATCCTCGTCGGGGTCATCCTGGCCGTCACGGGGCTGCCCGCGGTCTTCTTCGGCGGTTGGCCGTTCTTCATCTTCGTCTCCTTCTTCCTCGGCTTTGCCATCTATGAAATCTTGGCCGTGCGCCGCAAAAAATATCCCTGGTACGTCTGGGTCTTTACCTATGTCATCACGATTTCTTACGTGTACTGGGCTTTTGTGAAGTCCAACATTCAGGCCTATAACGCAGACCCGAGCCATTACGTCTTTTCCTTGGAATCCCATTTCGATGAACCGAGCCTTTCTTGGTATGCGATCGCGGTATCCATGGGCGTTTATTTCGTGTTTGGCCTAGCGTGCAAAGACTTCGACATCCTCGATATCGCCCTCATTTTCACCATGTCGATTTTGATTGGCCTCGGCTTCCAGTGCATGATGTTCCTCCGTTATCACCCGGTTTGGGTCGC
>SVBF01000014.1 GCA_015058945.1 Erysipelotrichaceae bacterium
AACTTATTTAAGGAGGACACAACAATGTTCAATCCCATCACCCTGGCCATCAGCGAAAAGGACCTCAACTCGGTCGTCAAGCCCCTCCTCGAGGTGCTCAACGTCCTCGTCCCGGTGCTCCTTTCCGTGGTCGGCGCCGTCGGCGCGATCTGGGTCATCTTCCTCGGCGTGAAGTACGCCAAGGCGGAGGAGCCGCAGGAGCACGAGAAGGCGCGCAACAGCCTCAAGAACGCGATCATCGGCTTCGTGTTGATCTTCGTGTTGCTCATCGCGCTGCAGATCGGCCTCTCCCTCTTCACCAACTGGTACAAGACCTACGAGCCGGTCAGCTTCTAATTCGCATTAGCGATTCCGACATGGCCATGAAAAAACGTCTCCTTCGCTTTCTTAGCCTCGCCTCCGCCTGCTCTCTTTGCGCCTGTGCGGTGGATTTAGGCGTGTTTGAGAAGGAAGACGGTTACGCATCGTATTACGAATCTCTCGGCAAGGTCCGCGGTCTTTATGACAATGGGGCCGATGGCGCGTATCACGAATATAGCGTCCAAGACTCCCTCTTCAACAGCAAGACCGTCGAGAAGATGGAGTGGGACGAAGGGAAGGAAGTGGCGGAAGAGCAATACGTCTACCTGGTCATTCCGTTCAAAAAAGAACTGAAGATCCAGGAGATCGCCCTTTACGTCTACACCCCCCAGAACGTCTCCATCACCGTGAACGCCTTCTATTTCGAGAGCGAATCCGAGGTGCCCAAGAAGATCAAATACCTGACTTCCCCCGACACCGAACCGATCTACGACAGCAGCACCGGCGAACAAACCGGTGAGGTGGAAATCGATTACGACGACCCCCCGAAGGACATCTGCTCCGTCGGTGGCGACCTCACCCTCATCCGTGAGGAGTGGACGAGCTTTGTCCTTTCGAACTTCCGCCAGAGCGGCTACGTCGATGGCTATCTTCGCACCGGAGAGGATAGTTACCTATACCTTAGGTTTGAAAACAATTCCGGTTGGAACCGCGACAAAATGGTTCCGTTCACGTTCAAGTTCATCAATTTGATAATGCGAGCGGTCGAATAAGGAGGCAAAACTCTATGTTTGGATTGTTTGATTGGATTTGGGGCCTACTCTACGGCATCTCCAAGTCTATGTACGCGATCATCGATAACCTTTTGGCATGCGCGAACATGCTTTGCGGCATTGAACCGATCCGTTACGCCGGAACCGAGATGGACTTCCTGACGTTCTTACTAAGGAACCAGAACATCTGGTACGCCTTCGTCGCGGCCGTCCTCATCGGCGTCGTGCTGGTCGTGGTCTTTGGCATCATCGCCATCATCCGCGCGATCCATTCGGAGAAAGTCGAAAAGACCCCGGCCCAGATCGCGGTGCAGATCGGCAAGACGATGCTGATCTTCATCTTCATCCCCGCGGCGATGTTCCTCCTCATCTTCCTCACCAATCAAGTCATGCGTGTCCTCTATAGCGCGACCCTCGGCGGTTCGCCGGATGGCCTTGGACGATTCCTCGCCGGCGCGTTTGGCCAAAACGCGTTGAAGAGTGGCGTCGAACCGGATTTCTTCCTTAATCCGAGCTTCGACTATTCCTCCACGAGCAACGTCAAGAAATACCTCGACCTCTCCGATTACGACTATTTCTTCTCCTGGATCTCCGGCATCGTCATCATCATCAGCCTCGGCATGGCCTTGCTGATGTTCGTCGACCGCGCGATCGCCATGGTCATCCTCTTTGTGTTCTCCCCGATTTCCCTTTCGACCACGGTCCTCGACGACGGCGCCCGCTTCAAACTCTGGCGCGACCAATTCATCGTCAAGTTCCTGACGGGTTATGGCTGTATCATCGCCATCAACATCTACGCCCTCATCATCGGCGCCATCAGCAACAACAACCTCGTCTTCTTCGACAACAGGGTCCTCAACAACTTCATGAAGATCGTCATCATCGTCGGCGGCGGCGTGTCCATGACCCGCGTCATGGCGCTCGTGGGCAACCTCATCAGCGCCGGCGCCGGTTCGAACGAACTCCGCGACTCCGCGATCGCGGCCGGCAGCTTCGGCCGCATCATGGGTGGCGCGATCACCGCTCCCTTTAGAGCGACCCGTGGCGCGATTAACTTCACCCGTGACGTCGCCAATAACGGCCTCGCCTCCACCGTCGGCAGGCGCATGGGCTTCAACACCTCCGCCGATTATCAAAAGGAGAGGAACCTCCGTGGCCTCGGCTCGAAGCAATCTAGCGGCGCCGGCAACAACAAGACCAATAGTGTCTCTACCGGCTCCAACGCGGCCAAAAACGCGGTCTCCGGCGGCGCCAATCCCGGCGGCAACAAGGGCGGTGGCGGCGCGCCTTCCATCATCATGGGTGGCGCCAATCCTAGCGGCAACGCCAACAACAAGGCGCCGAATGGTCAGGGCAACAACATGGTCAACAACGCCATCGACAACTCCTTGCACAACAAAGGAGGTGACAATAAGTAATGAGAATCATCCCAAAGACCACCAAGGTCAAAATCCAGTTTTTCCGCAACATCTCGATCGCCGACATCATCATCGCGTTCGCCTTTCTCGGTTTGATTGTCCTCTTGCTTTTGTCCAACCTCGGCGTGGCCCGCTTCATCTTCGCCTTGATCGTGCTCGTCATCGCCGTAGCGATGTATCTGCCGTTTGAAGGGGAACGCTTCTACCTCTTCCTCGTCCATTCGGTCAAATACGTCTTCGCGGTGAAGCGCTACACCAAAGGCGCCGGTAAATCCCAGACCAACATCGATACCTTCATGCCCTTCAAGGCCATCGAGGACAACTTCGTCGTCTTCAAGGACTATTACGCCGGCGTGTTGCAGATCGACCCGCGTGAGTTCGCCCTTCTCTCCGAGTTCCGCCAGGACCAGATGATCGAGGAGCACTTCGGCAAGATCATCCGCGAGATCGCGAACAAGACCCGCGCCTCCATCGTCAAGATCGACCGCAAGCTCAGCTTCGAATCCTATGTCAAGGACGAGGAACGCAAGAAGGACGTCCTCTATAAGCTCTTTGAGCAAGGCGAGCTCACCAAGGATGAGTTCGATGCCCGCGCGAAGATCATCGACGACCGCATCCGCACCTACTCGACCCTCACCGACGAGACCCCGATCAAGAAACCGTTCTATTACTTCGTCGTCTATGACGAGAGCAAGGAATTGATCAGCCAGATCCTCAACGACGCCATCCTCACCTTCCTCAACATCGGCATGACGAGCCACATCCTCGACCACCGCGAGCTCGGCATCTTCATGAAGTACAACTACTCGTCGAAGTTCGAGGAGAAGGACGTCGACTTGCTTAGCCCCGAGGAATTCATGTCCTGGATCTATCCCCAGACCATCGAATTCAAACCCCGTTCGACCATCATCGACGGCGAGGAGTGCCACATCTTCACGGTGAAGAACTTCCCGATCTCCGTCCTTAACGCCTGGGGCTATCGCATCTTCAACATCCCCAACACCAAGGTCGTCATGAACCTCGCCCCGTTTGAGAAGGGCAAGGCCATCCATATGATCGACCGTTCGGTCCAAGAGCTCGCCTCGCAGTCCAACAACAGTTATCGCGCCTCGAGCATCATCGATAAGCAGACCCATATCGACACCCTCGTCGAGGTGCTCCGCATGCTCCAAAACGACAACGAGACCCTCTTCGGCGTCAACCTCCACGTCACTGTCTATCCGGACCCGAACGCCCGCAAGGACGCGAGACGCAGCGAGAAGAAACGCATCAAACGCATCTTCTCCGAGGAAGGCTTCGAGTTGGTCGACAACTATTTCTGCCAGAACCTCGCGCTCATCTCCACCAACGTGTCGCGCCTCGACGCGATGACCAAGTTCCAGCGCGCCATCCATTCCAACTCCGTGGCCGCGTGCTTCCCCTTCGTCCTCTCCACCGTCATGGACAAGACCGGCTGCATCCTCGGCACCCAGAACGACTACCCGGTCATCCTCGACTTCTTCAAGCGCGACTTCGAGCGCGTCAACTCCAACATGGTCGTCATCGGTAAGTCGGGCTCCGGCAAATCGTTCGCGACCAAGACGATTCTCTCCCAGCTATGCGCCGAAAACTGCAAAGTGTTTATCCTCGACCCCGAGAACGAATACCAGTTCTTGGCCCAAAACCTCGGCGGGCGCCTCATCGACGTCGGCACCGCGAGGGAAGGACGCATCAACCCCTTCCATGTCATCACCACGCTTGAGGGCGACGAGGAGGGCGAGGAGTCGAGCGTTAACAACTTCGCCGTCCACCTGCAGTTCCTCGAGGAATTCTTCAAGGTCGCCTTAAGCGGCATCAGCGCCGACGCCCTCGAATACCTCAATAACCTCATCGTCACTCTCTATAAGACCAAGGGCATCACCTCCAGGACCGACTTCTCCCTCTTGGGGCCGAAGGACTACCCGACCTTCGACGAACTCTATGCCTTGATCGACGAGAAACTCGAAACCGCGACCGTCGAATACGACATGACGCAGCTACGCATCCTGCATAACTACATCTCCAAGTTCGCGGCGAGGGACGCAACGCCAACCTCTGGAACGGCGAGAGCACCCTCACCGTCAAGGAGAACTTCACGGTCTTCAACTTCCAGAGCCTCCTCTCCAACAAGAACAACACCATCGCCAACGCCCAGATGCTCGTCGTCTTGAAATGGCTCGACAACGAGATCATCAAAAACCGCGATTTCAACCTCAAGCACGGCACCAACCGCAAGATCGTCGTCGCGATCGACGAGGCCCACGTCTTCATCGATCCCAAATACCCGGTCGCGTTGGACTTCATGTATCAGCTCGCCAAGCGTATCCGTAAGTACAACGGCATGCAGATCGTCATCACCCAGAACATCAAGGACTTCGTCGGCAGCGAGGACATCGTGCGCAAATCCACCGCGATCATCAACGCCTGCCAATACTCCTTCATCTTCTCATTGTCGCCTAACGACATGGACGACCTCTGCACCCTCTACGACAAAGCCGGGCAGATCAACGAGGTGGAGCAGGACCAGATCGTCAACAACCCGCGCGGCAACGCCTTCATCATCACCTCACCCACCAACCGCACCAACATCTCCGTCATCGCCTCCCAGACCATGATGCGGATGTTCGGCGAATAACCGAATCATCGATAACGCCCCACCGTTGCACATTTGTGACAAGTGGGGCGTTAACATTATCCCGATAGCAAAGGAGATCGAACCATGCCTTACACCTTGACCGAACAAGAAAAAGAGCAAATCCGCCAGCAATACCGGCATAACATTGAGACCATCAACCGCTATATCGAGCAAGGCGCCGAGCGCAATGGCATCGACGCGGCCCCGTTCAAATACAAATTGGACATGGCGGGCCTAAACAAGAGGCTCAACGACCCCGAACAGGTTTACGTCTACAAGAGGAGCCTTGAGATCCTCGCCAGGGAGAACAAGCTCAAAGAAATCCAAGAAACGCTCCAAGCGAAATATAGGGGCCAAAGGGATCCGAACAAGGTCTATGCCCTCGACCGCCACATGCACACCGAGCTCATCCCAAGCGACGACCCCGAGGCGATGGCCTATAACGAGGCAATCTATAAGCGTTACATCGAGCACCCCGAGGCGGTGGCTCAGGCCAAGTTGCAGCGTTTGTTCAACTCCAACGCCAAAGACCTCGATCTGATTGCCCAGAACAAAAACCCCGACGGCCTCATGGTGGCGTGGGCGGACAAGAACTACGAGTTGGCGTTCACCTCCTTTGAAGCCTTTGGCACCATCAAGGACTTTCCTCAGAACTCGTTGACTCCGGCGATGCAGAAATACATGCATTCCGTCACCAGAAACTA
Source organism: Erysipelotrichaceae bacterium (assembly GCA_015058945.1). Classification (GTDB taxonomy): domain Bacteria; phylum Bacillota_I; class Bacilli_A; order RFN20; family CAG-826; genus Alloenteromonas. The sequence continues at coordinate 5,849 of SVBF01000014.1, forward strand.
CGAGTCGATGATGGACGCCGGCGACAAGATGCACAACATCAACGACGCGTTCTTCATCGCCCCCCATACCCTCACCGATCAGCAGGAGAATCTTTTGGGCGCCACTAGTTTCGAGACCGATCATCCCGATGTCGCCGAAGCGCTGCGCAAAGGGGTCAAGAACCCCGCCCAGCACGCCGATATGAAGAAGCAGGGCTTCATCAAGTTCTACGGCACGCTCGACAAAAAGAACATCAACCTGGAAAAAGACGGCGCCTTGACCGAATACGTGGTCGAGACCAACGAGACCCGCCTCGACAAGAAGTACGCCTCCCTCGGCAAATGGATCAAGGGCGACGCCACGGGCGACCCCCAACTGAAGAAACTTTCCCCAGAGGAAGTGAAGGACTTCAAGAAGATCTTCAAGATCGATTACACCAAAGAGAAAGGCTTTGAGGACATCCCTTTCCCCGAGAAATTCAAAGAGCCCGCCTGGAAAGCGGCCCGCGACGAACTCATCTTCAAGCATGCGGTGAACAACAAACTGCCGATCTCCGAAGTCGATATCGGCGGCTTAGGCAAGGTCGCGAGCTATATCAAAGGCGGCTTCTTCGAACGTACCTTCCGCACCACCTCCCACGAATACAACAACTTCATCCAGACCATGGAGGCCTACGATAAGCCCAACCACGTGGATTACCATAACTCCAAGCCGGTGAAGAAAGCCGCGAACGACTACCTCCTCAAGAAGGGCGTCAAGACCAGGGAAGACGCGATGCGCCTCGGCTATCCGGAAAAGGATCGCGCCCTCCTTTGCCTCGACACCATCGAGACCTTCCAGAAGCATGAGCCCCTCGCCGAGGATAAGCTAATCCCGGGCACCACCGAGGTCATCAAAGGTCCGAAGAAGGAGTGGCCGCCCGCGATCGATAACCCTAACGAGGTCAACGACCTGCCGGTCATCCCCAACGAGATTGAACATAACGCCCCAAAGGTCGAAAAAGTCAAAGAGGCCAGCAACAACATCGAGCAGGAACCCGAGGCTCCGGAGATCAACCAATAAGTTCGATGTGGACGAAATTCCTAATGGGCAATACAATTGTAACGTCCATTAGGAGAACCCCATGAACCAAAAGCAACTCGACACCCTTCGCAAAAACAATGAAGAATCCCGCGAATTCGTGAAGAGTTGCTTTCGTTTTGCCCTCATGGTCATCTTGAAAGACAAATCGAACAAGTCTTTGAGCGTCACGAGGCTTTGCGCCATCGCCGGCGTTTCCCGCATGGCGTTCTACCGTAACTACAATACCCTCGATGACGTCCTCGAAGACGAGATCCGCGACTTCGCGACCGACATCGCCAAGTCGATCGGGACCGACGTCTATGACAACTGGCTCCGGCTCTTCGAGGCGACGGAGAAGCGGCGCGAGGATTTGGAGGCCATGATCGAGGCGGGATTTGAACATAAGATCCTCGAGGTGTTCCTTTCCCTTGCCCCCAAGGATGAGGAAAACCGCACGCTGCAAACCATTTGGCTCTCGCTTTTCTATACCTTGATGGTCAAGTGGCTCAAAGAGAAAAAACCCAAGAGGGCAGAGGACATGGCGCGCCTCGCCTTTAAATACACACGTCACTTGCCTTTGGTCACTTTGGATTAGGCGGAAGTGGAGGCTACTTTGCTTCCCAGTGCCCGTTTTTCCTGCCGCCCACGCGTCGGATGGTTCCGTTTTGGGTTAACGCGGAGAGCAGGCTTTTGACCGTGCGTAAAGAAACGCCAAGGTCATTCGCGATGTCTGCCGCTTTGACGGAAGGGTTGGCTTTGATCAGGGCGACGACTCTTGATTCTTTTGACGAAGATGTGGAGGAGGGGGTGACGATACGTAAGTCTTTGTTGTTCAAAGCGTTGTCCTCACCTAAGAGAAGGTTTCGGAGAAATTTGATGAGGTAGCTCCGATCCTCGTAGATTCCTTTCGGGACATTGGAATAATTGGCCCTTACCAGCGCATTTCTGAAATACCATGCGTTTTCCGCGAAGGTGTCGTTGGTCACGTCAAACCCAAGGCTCCTCAGATATTTGATTGCGAACACGGCGGTGGTCCGTGTGTTTCCCTCCTCAAAAACATGGATTTGCCACAAGTTGGCGATGAAGAGGGCCAAATGCTCAATGGTTTGGTCTATGGAAAGTCGCGCATAGTTGAAACGCCGTTCTTGCTCAAAATCGTATTGAAGGGTCATTTCGAGGTCGCGATAGTCGCCATAGACGACGGAAGCCCCATCGAGGACCCATTCTTTTTTGGAAAAGTTATAGCCGCGGGGCTCTCCGGGGTGTTCCAAGACTCCGTGAAAGAGGAACCGATGGATGGTCAAAAGTTGACCGACGGTGAAGGAAAAGGAGTCATCGCTGATGAGCCTGGCGATTCGAATGGAGATCTTATCCGCCTCTTCGCTGCGTTCTATGACCGGCGGCTTGCTCTGATAATACGAAGTGATGATCTCTTCGAGTTCGTCTAACGTTATCTCCCCTTTAAGGTACCTTTCGGATTCCCGAACGAAATAAGGGGAGTTTTTCAGTTGATCGACGTCTTGGAGCCCAATACCGGTCGTTAAGACATAATGGTTTGAGTATTTGCTTTCCATAGGAAAAAGATAGCAAATGGGTTTTAAAGTGCAACCTTAAAGTGCAATTGCACTTAAAATTGCACGAAAAGAAAACCACCAAAAGGTGGAATCTTTATGGCAGAGCTTATTTTTGCTCCGATTCCTCTTTGGATTCGGTCTCGGGCTTCGGACTTTCTTTGGCTTCGGGCTTTGGTTCTTCCTGCTCCGTTTTGCCATCCATGATCTCGCCCATGGTGAGGTGCTTGAAGGCCTTCGCGTCCGGTATGTTTTTGCTTGTTTCTTGATAGAAGTTGACGATGACCGAGGTGATGACCGCGACGACGATGATGCCGTAGATGCCGAGGATCACTGAGAGGATGCGGGCGAAGGGATCGGTGACGGTGAGGTCGCCGAAGCCGATGGTGGTGATGATGGCGAAGCAATACCATAGCCCGTCGGCGAAGGACTTGATGTTGTCGTCAAAGACGATGAAGAGCATGGAGAAGACGACGATGAGGGTGACCAAACCAAAGAGGATCTCGGCGACGTAAGTCCTTCTCATGATGCGCCACAAGATGCCAAAACGGACGCGGGAGAAGGCGAGGGCGAGGATGTGGGCCACGCCGATCAGGGTCAAGACCAGGGTTAAGATCAGGTAATTGAGAGCCGGGACGGCGTAGTCGACGACCGACATCAAGATGAAGAGGACGAGGAAGATCATCGCGGCAAAGACGATGTGGCGGGGGCGATGATAATAGATGAGCCAAAGCACGCGCCTTAACGCGAGCAGCGAGAGAAAGGCCATATAAATGACGCCGAGGTGATAGGGGTCATGCAGGAACATGTAGACGACGCCTAAGGCGATGTTTGCGACGCCCGAGGCGATGTCCGTGATGGAGGCAGCGCGCCTTTGACGGCCAAAGACACCCCACTGGATATAGGTGAGGCCGAAGGCGATGAGGGCTCCCCCGGCAAAATAGGGGGTACCGCCCGAAAGTGAGGGCTCCGCCACGCTTAGGGAGTACTCGACGAGCACGGAAAGGGCGATGACGAGCACCCAAAGCACAGTCTCGTATACAAAAGCGGGGACTTTGACTTTCTTCTTAGCGGCTTTTTCCATGTCCCTTATTATGAACAAACATCACCGACTTTTCATTTAGATTTGTCGCGGGGACGCGAAATGCCTTATCCTTGTTGCGGAAAACGGATCGTTTCGATGAAAACCCTGAAGCTCTTATATAACGTCCTCGCCGTCTTGTGCCTCGTCTATGGCTTTCCGGTCGCCATCATGCAGGCGGGCAAGGAAGGTTTCGTGACCGCGCTCATCATCGGCATCGTCGGCGTGGTTCTGCTTTTGATCGAGGCCCTCTTCATCATGTCTTGGCGGACCAAACATCCGAAGCAGGAACCAAACGACCAAAGCGGAAACGGCACTTACCGTTAAAGCGAATCGACGTAATCCTGGGTGAAGACATCGATCGCCGGGGTGGCGTTGCCCTCGAAATCGAACAGGGTCTCGTTGGCCCAGTCGTTTTCGGCTTTGCCCGGCTCTAATCCGCAGTAGATCTGCCCGGCTTCTTTCGCCCAGGCGTTCCCTTGGACGAGCACCCAGGCGGGTTCCCAATAGAAAATCATGTCGACGCCGACGCGCTTCATGCGGGAAAGCAGCGCCTTAAAGTAATCCGCCTGTCCTTGCAACGTGTTGGGGTAGGGGATTCTGCCTTCGATGTTACCGACCTTGAACAAGTCTCCCTCTTGCCCCTCAAAGTCGTTATGGTGGCCTTCCACGAGGGACTCTCCCCATTCATAACCGACTTCCACGAGCCAGACGGGCTTATGGAATATCTCTTTCAGGTTAGAGATGTTGGCCTCAAGTTCGGACAAGGTGCCGTGCCAATAGGGGTAATAGGATTCGCCGATCACGTCGAAATCGACGCCTTCCGCGAACAAATGGGTGAAATAGTCCTCTTGGAGGTATTTGGAAGCCGAATGCTCCAAGTGGCATAAGGTTAAGGCTTTGGGATAGATTTCCTTACAGGCGGAATAACCGGCTTTGAGTAGGCCCGCCAAACCTTGGAAACCCCCGCCTTCTTTAGAATCAAACTCCTTCCAGAGCTGGCCATAAGGGAAAAGCATGCCGTTGGTGATCTCGTTGCCGACTTGGATGGCATAGAGATCGATGCCTTCCTCTTTGATCTTCAAAAGCGTGCCCCGCGTGTATTCATAAACGAGGCGGACGATCTCTTCGTAAGTCTTGCCTTCCCATGCCTTGGGGACGCGTTGCCTGCCGGGATCGACGAAGAAGTCGCTGTAATGGAAATCGAGCATCACCTTCATGCCGGAGGCGACGGCTTTTTTGGCTAGACGGTAGAAGCAGGGGAGATCGTTGCCGCCTCCGCCATAGGGGTTGCCGTTTTCGTCATAGGGGTGATGCCATAACCTAAGGCGGGTCACCGCGGCGCGCGAATGCTCCGCGAAAAAGGAAAAGGGTTCGACGGGTCTCCCTTGGTAAAAGTATTTGGCTCCAAGCGGGAGGAGCTCATCGAGCATGGAGAGATCAACGCCAAGTTTCATATGCCAAGTTTAGCCGAGAAACAACTCGCATTCCTATCGATAAATCTATGTCTTTTTTCCATAAACGTTGGAAAAGGGCGAAAAGTCGGTTTGAATTGCCGCGTCGTCCTCTTTATCCTTTAAGGGACATAGATCATGAACAAAAAAGCCACGTTGACCCTCACTTCCCTCATTGGCGTATCCGCCTTTGCTTTGGCATCACTTTTCCTCACTAGGGGCAAAGCGCCGCAGAAAGTCATCGGTGACGCAAGTGTCGTCGAGCACACCATCGTCTTCGGCGCGAAGAACATTCAAGACATGACCTATGATTCGGAAAACCTCCTCTATGAGGGGAAGCTCGTCGCCAAAACCGACGCCGGCAACACCTTCTCCACGGAGGAGCTCAAGGTCTATGACTGGGGCGACGAAGCGCCGGAAATCGGGACCTCAACCGATCCCTTCCTTTTCAAGTTCTATCAAGCCGGTTGGCCCTATTACGCGGACGACACCGACTGTTTGACCGTCTTCTTTGAAATGAACCTCGATATCGAGGACCAAGTCGAGGCCAGCGCGACCTGGACGACGTATTATGATGACGGGACAAACCAATCCACTTCCACGAATACGTCGGACTTCGATATCGTCACCGAGGACAACATGAATTATCTATTGGAATACACGTTTTCCTTCGATGGCCTAAATCCCAACATAAAATACGCGACGATCGACGCGTTGACGATTAAGTATTCCTGCTCGTACTAAGCGAGCTAAAAAACGAACAAATAGATGCCCGTCCACATCAGCAGTGAGCCGATGAGGACGCATAGGTGCCAGATAAAATGCGCCACGGGGCGCTTCTTTAAGGCGCCAAAGGGAATCATGCCTAGCGTATAAACGAGTCCGCCGGAAAGGATCCAAACAAAGAGATAGATGTCGTTTTGGATCCAACTCGGGATGAACATGATCGCGCTCCAGCCGATCGCAAAATAAAGCGAGAAATGCAAAGGACGCAACCTGCCGGGACCAAAGACCCCGACGAAGGTGATGCCGGTGACGATGAGGGCCCATTGGATGGCGAAGAAGGTGACGCCGGCGGTGAGTCCCCACATCTTGTCGGTCATATAGAGGAGATATAAGGGAGCGAAGGTACCGCCGATCGCGAGGTAGATGCTCGAATAGTCGAAGCGGCGGAAGATGCGCTTGACTCTCGTTCCGGCGCGAAAGGAGTGATAGAGGCAAGAAAAGAGCATCTGCAGCGTGAAGCAGGTCCCATAGATGATCGCGGCGGTCAGGGCGAGCGGACGATCGACCGATTTGAGGATCATCAGGACCAAGCAGGCGATGCCGATTAATGCCCCGACGCCATGGGAGACGGCGTTGCCGATTTCCTCGAGGAGTTTACGTTTAGGGGCTTCGTTGAGGCGGCGGTGCTCTTTCCGTTTCTCGGCCTTGATGCGGTAACGCTCGGCCTTCATCGGTTTCTCGATGGAGAGTTTTTCGACGACATAGGCGTCATGAAGTTCCTCAATCTCGGCTTTCCTCGCGTCCTTGATGTCGTTCTTCTTACGGATATAGGAAAGTTTCAATGCCGTATAACGACGCCGGAGCTCCCGGTAGGCTTTCTTGTCGCCGGGGACGGTTTGCTCTTCGATGGATTTCAGTTCTTCGTCTTCCACGGGCCTTATTATATGCGCACCCGCTTATGCGGCTAAATGAAAGTGCTTCGAAACGCCAATGTCGGGCAAGACAAAAAACCTCCGTTGGTATAATTAAAGGAACAATAGGGGAGAACCATATGGAAATCATCAAATCCGAAAAAGGCAGTCTGACCATTTTGACCGGCAAGACCGACATGGGTAAGTCCACGTTGACCGTCTATGACGCGAGCGAATACCTCAAGATCGGCTCCAACGTGATCTTCTTCTCTTACGAGTATTGCCAATCCATCATCTACAACAAACTGATTTCCCATTTCGACGTCGGCTGGGGGAACTTGTTCCAACTCAACATCGTCGACGCTTCCGGTTTGACCCTCAAGACCCTCGAGGAGATCGTCCGTTCCAAGAAGGGCAGCGTGGATGTGGTCTACGTCGATTACCTCGACTTGCTCAAGAACGCGACCTTCGGCGAGACGACTTCCGAGGAAGAGAACCTGAAGCAGATTCAGATCATCGTCGAGAGCCTCGCCTCCTTGGCCAAGGAGCTCAACATCGCCGTCGTCCTCCTTTCCCAACTCGGCTCCTCGGCGGATTTCGAAACCTGCATCGCAACCCTCAACTCCTTCGCCGCGAAGGCCAAGGGCAACAACGTCATCAAGATGTTCATCGGCAAGGGCAACATCATCGACGCCCGCATCAATTATGATGACATCGTCCACGTTATCTTGATCGACGGTTATGACCTCCGCCACTTCTCGTCGGTGAATATCCGCGAGATTTACAAGGATAAATAAGCAATTTCGCCCTTAACGCGCGCTGATCCCGCGCGTTTTTTCTTCCCCATTCTTGGGAATTTGGGATAATGAGAGGCGATGAAAAAGAACCTGCTTCTAAGCTGTTTGGCCGCTTTGACGCTTTTCGCATGCGGCACTGCCCCAACCGCTTCTTCAAGCGCCGCCTCTTCGAGTGAGGCCGTTTCGTCGCAGCGGGAATCTTCCTTCATGCCGCCTTCTTCAAGCCAAACGGAACAGACGAGCAAGGAACAACCTTCCAGTTCAAAGGGAACGTCTGAAACAGAGTCCTCCATCCCTTCTTCGGAGACTCCAAGCAGCGAACCACCTTCGTCCAGTGAGAAATCGTCCGACCCCGCCTCCAGCGAAGCGTCTTCTGAGACCCCTTCGTCCGAGCCCTCTTCCAGCGAGTCGTCCTCCACGCCGTCTTCCTCTTCGGCACCTTCCTCAAGCGAAACCTCTTCCGAAAGCAGCGAGGCTCCTTCTTCTAGCTCTTCCCAAAGCCAATCCTCCAGCAAAGAGGACACGTCTTTTGATCCCTCTGAGTATTATGGTGGCTATTATTCGAGCCTCGTTTCCTGGACCGATAGCGAGGACCTGATTTCCCAACTCCACGACATCATTTCCGGTGGCACGTATACGCCGATCACTTACGCCGGCACCATCACGAACTGGGCCTCCAATGCCGAGGCGGAGAAAGACCTCTTTGACCATTACATGATCGACCCCGTCTATACGGGAAGCCTGGTCGCGAACACGACGCTGACCCAACAGGTCAAATGGCAAAGGGAACACGCCTTCTGCGCCTCATTGATGACGGGTTCGACCACCGGTAACGCGGTGAAGATGCTCGGTAGGGCGACGGATTTCCATAATCTCTTCGCTTCGGATGCTTCCGGCAACTCTTCGCGAAAAAACAAAAACTTCGGCGTCGCGGACAAGAACGCTTCCGGCTATACCGTCGTCGGCGATTTGATGACTGGGTACTCCTATGATGACGTCGTCTTTGAACCTGGCAATGCCGACAAGGGCAAATTGGCCCGCGCGATCTTCTACATGTGCACCATGTATAACGAGGTGGTCGAGGACACCGCGAATAACGTCACCATGCAACCATTAAAGGTGGTGGAAGAAAACGTCCCTTATGTCGCTGGCGATGACTGTGCCTTTGCCATCGGCCATAAATCCGAATTGCTCGAATGGGCCAGACGTGACGTCGATTTGCTGGAATATCAGCATAACGAATCCGTCTATTCTTATGCCCCCGCCGTCCATAGTGATCCCACTAAAGACGTCGCGCAAGGCAACCGCAACCCCTTCGTCGATTATCCCGAACTCATCGATTATGCCTACGGCGACAAAACGGATCAGCCGGGCAGCCTATCCGCGTTGACCCCCTCTTACGAAACGTTGCATATCGGTGACGAAGGCGTAGCCTATTACGCCGTCGAAAGCGCCAAACGGCAATATGACGACGACGAAATCTTCCATTTGTCCGACATATCCGTGGTCGCGGTGAACCATGACTTCACCAGCAGCGCCTTCACTTCGTTTACCGTGACGGGTGCGGTGGATGGGCAACCGATTTCGTCGGACACCACGAAGATCACCGTGAAGACCCCGATCAACGACATCGTCTATGACGTAACCGTCGCGACCGATCCCATTGTCTCCGCCACCTATAGCCATCAATTGACTGGAAAGACCGGGGATTTCTCCGGCATCGCCGAAAACGCCGGTGTCCAAAACGCGTTGACCCTTGATGGTTTGAATTGGAACGTCTGGTGGAAACAGGGCGCGGTTTCCAGCACCTACGCAGCCCTAGGCGCCAAGTTTGGCGCGAACGCGTCGAGTCCCGTGGACTCCATCACGTTTGAGACCGCCTCCGCTTTCTCTTATAAGAGCAAGACCAAGGTTTCCGCGATTTATCTCTCCGGCGCGCCTTCTTCCTCACAAAGCTTCACGGTCACCTTCTATCTCGATGGAACCCAAATCGGGCAAGAGACCATCACCTATCCCGGCGACGCGAAGACCGTGGTCACGGTAGGGGCGAAGGTCGCCACGGCCAAAGCCGGCAAGGTCAAGATCGCCATCACCGGCGCGAACAAGCCCATTTACATCAAAGCCATCGCCATCCACGCGGAATAGCCTTTCGATATATCGAACGCCTTGTATGGAATTATTGTGTTCCATAGGAAAAGGCTTTAAACTTTTTTCACCATGAAAAACGTTACGATTCAAAAACGTGTCGGAGTTTTGGGTTGCCCCTCCGATATCACCATTCTTTTCGATGAGCGCCCCAAAACCGTCCTGAAGAAGGACCAAGACGAAGTGGTTATCCCCGTCGCTTCCACCGAGGTGACGATCCAAGGCGAAATCGAATTAAACGGACGCGTGTATCGCTCCAACGCCTACTTTGTCCTCAACGGCAAATGCCCCAAGCTCCTCTTGGACATCAGCGGCGCCAAGATGGTCTTGTCCGTGAATAAAGGAGAATAACCATGAAATCCGGTGAAAACATCATCCTGTGGGAAGGCAAACCCGTCGCCGACGGGGACAAGCCTCTCCGTAAAAAGATCGTCAAGGTCGCCCGCATGATCGGCGGCCCCTCTGGCTTGCTCAACAAAATCGACGCCAACGCGCCGGAATATTACGCCCTCGCCGGCTCCGTCTCCGATGAGGAGTGCGATTTCCTCCTCTCCCTCGGCTTACGCAAGATCCGCACCGACGAATACGTCAGCGCCAAACTCGGCTGGGACATGGAGCGCGTCCATAAGGTCGGCGCCCACCTCGGCTACCTCGGCGTCATCCGCGAAGACCTCATCGAATCCGACGGGCATTACGAATATTTCTGCCCGATCTTCGCCCCTGGCCTTCTCGAGATCATGGTCGTTTCGCCTAACGCGGAACTCCACCCCGAAATCCGCCGCGCCTTCAACCAGTACACCCATGACCGTCTCTCCACCATGGGCCCGATGCTCCCTAACGGCTATGGCTTGATGCGCGTCATCCCCATCGAGCGCGCCCTCCCCAAAGGAGAGAAGCCCGATGAGCGCGATACCCTTTCCTATTACCTCGACAAATACGATTACTATTCCGTCGGCGAATGCTCCTGCCGTACCTGCCGCACCGAGATGGGCGAAGGCTGTGGCCACTTGGCCCACGACCGTTGCCTTAAGTTAGGCAAGGCCGCGAAGTTCTTCGTCCGTACCGGCAAGGACCGCGAGATCAGCCGCAAGGAGGTCGAGGAGATCCTCCATAACTGCGAAGAGGAAGGCTTGATGCATTGCATCCCCTCCATCGAAGGCCTAGGCGAAGGCAACACCACCGCCATCTGCGACTGCTGCGGCTGCGCCTGCTTCGGTTTGCGTCCGGTCGAGGAATTCAAGACCAATGAGGCCGTCGCCTCCAACTACCGCTGCGAAGTCAACACCGCCAACTGCGTCGCCTGCGGCAAATGCGTCGAGTATTGCCCGGTCAACGCCATCAAACTCGGCACCAAGCTCCCGCAGAAGGTCGAACCCAAGATCAAGATGCAGAAGGCCCTCGGTTCCCATACCGTCGCCGCCTCCGAGCGCAACGCCGACTATCGCTTCACCCGCAGCGACGTCATCCAAGAGACCGGCACCGCGCCGTGCAAAACCTGGTGCCCGGCCCATATCGGCGTCCAGGGCTACATCAAGATGGCGGCCAACGGCCGTTATCGCGAGGCCCTCGCCCTCATCAAACACGAAAACCCCTTCCCGGCCGTCTGCGGTCGCGTCTGCTACCATCCGTGCGAACTCCATTGCACCCGTGGCTCCATCGACCAAGCCGTCGCCATCGACGACATCAAGAAATTCGTCGCCGAGCAGGAACTCAAGTCCGAAGAGCGTTTCATCCCGTGGAAGAGACACGACTATTCCGACAAGAAGATCGCCATCATCGGCGGTGGCCCGGCTGGCTTAAGCTGCGCCTATTACCTCGCCCAGGATGGTTATGACATCACCGTCTTCGAGAAAGAGAAGAAGGTGGGTGGCATGATGACCTTCGGCATCCCCGGCTTCCGTCTTCAGAAAGACGTCGTCGACGCCGAAATCGACATTATCAAAGAAATGGGCGTCAAGTTCAAAACCGGCGTCGAAGTCGGCAAGGACATCACCATCGGAGAACTCCGCAAGGAAGGCTATAACGGCTTCTTCGTCGCCGTCGGCGCCCAGAAATCCCGTTCCCTCGGCTTGCCGGGCGAAGAGAACCCCGACGTCGTCGGCGGTCTCGACTTCCTCCGCGACGCCAATCTCGGCAAAGGCAAGAAACTTAGTGGCAATGTGATCGTCGTCGGTGGCGGCAACGTCGCCATGGACGTCGCCCGCACCGCCTTACGCCAAGGCGCCGACAAAGTCGACCTCTATTGCTTGGAACAGCGCAACGAAATGCCGTCCTCCGAAGATGAAATCAAAGAGGCCGAGGAAGAAGGAATCGTCATCCATAACGGCTTCGGCCCGAAGGAGATCGTCCTCGAGGGCAAGACCTTCAAGGGCATCCGTTTCAAGAAGTGCGTCTCCGTCAAAGACGAGAATGGTCGCTTCAACCCCAAATACGATGAGAACGAGGTCACCCTCGCCGAAGGCACCGCCGCGCTTCTAGCGATCGGGCAGGCCTTCGATTACGGCAAACTCTTCGAGGGTACCCTCGTCACCTTGTCCCCGCGCGGCACCGTCCTCGCCGACCCCAACACCTTGCAGACCGCCGACCCCGACATCTTCGTCGGCGGCGACTGCTACCATGGCGCCCGCTTTGCGATCGACGCCATCGCGACCGGCAAAAAGGCGGCCATCTCGCTCCATCGCCACGTCCAACCCGGCCAGTTGCTCGAAGCCGGACGCAACCTCCGCGACTTCAAGCAGATCGACCTCGATAACCTCAACAAAGAGGAACTCGGCTTCGATAACACGCCCCGCCAGATCCCGGCGGTCGGACCCGTGGACACCAAATCCTATAAGGACAACCGTGGCATTCTCACCGAGGAGCAGATCAAGAAAGAGGCGGCCCGTTGCCTCAGCTGCGGCCGCGCCGTCGTCGACCCGAACCTCTGCGTCGGTTGTGGCCAATGCGTCATCAAGTGCCAATTCGACGCCGCCCACCTCGTGAAGAAGACCAACATCTACGGCAAAGACTTCTCCGCCATCCTCCCCAAGGCCGTCGGCCACACGATCAAGAGGTCCGTCAAGATCGCCCTTGGCGCCTTCAAGAGGGACTAACCCATGCACGAACTCGGCTACGCGGTCGAAATCATCCGCGCGCTCGAGGACTTCATGGAGGAGAACAAACTGACCGTCATCTCCGAAGTGACCCTCACGGTGGGCGAAGCGACCGGCATCGTGCCGCGCTTCATGCAGGAATGCTGGCCCGCCGCCGTCGAGGACAGCGACAAGATCAAGGATTGCAAACTGAACATCAACTGGATCGAGTCCATCGGCGAATGCCATAACTGCGAGACGCAGTTCCCCATCGCCAAAAACAAACGCGTCTGCCCCAAATGCGGATGCGAGGATTACGACACCAAGACCGGTTACGAATTCGAGATCACCGAAATCAAAGGACACTGAGCCTTATGCCCCGTTCCATTAGGAGCGGGGCTTTCGTTTCGTTTACCCATAAGATAATATCTACCCCATGAGCATTTATTTGTTACGCCACGGGCAGACCGACTGGAACAAGGCCGGTTGGGTCCAGGGGCGTTATGACACCGAACTGAACGATACCGGCAGGGAACAGGCCCGTCATGCTTACGAAGAATTGAAAGACGTCCGCATCGACGTCTGCTATTGCTCCCCGTTAAGCCGCGCGAAGGAAACCGCCGCGTTGGCCTTGGAGGGCAGGGGTGTCCCGACCTTTTACGACGACCGCCTCGTCGAGATGGCCTATGGCGTCTATGAGGGGACGCATTGGAAAGGCGAGGACTACCAACATAACCGCCGGATGCTCGCGATGCGTTATCCCGGGGGCGAAAGCTATCTGGACGTCGCCCATCGCGCCTTCTCCTTTCTCGACGAAATCCAAGGTGAGGCGAAAGAGAAGAACATCCTCATCGTCTGCCATGGTGCGATCGCGAGGGTCATCAACAGTTATTTCATCGACGATGTGGACAACGATACCTTCGTCGATAGCATTTGCCCTAACGGCGGCATCCGTAAATACGAGCCGGTGGAGCGGTATATCCCGCCGGTCGTGCCGAACCCTAAACATCAATAAGAAAACCCGCAATTTCAAGGAAATCATCCCTTTTTGCGGGTTTTTTCTATGCCTGAATCAATAGTTTACTCTGCCATAAACCGCAGCCCCGGATAAGGCCATCATGACGATGAGCAGGACCAAGGTGGCGCCCATGACGGAAAGGTAGCAGACGAGGTCGGTCTTCGAAGGCTTGAAGCTATGACGCCACAAGGCGAGCAACGCAAAGTAGACGACTCCGAAGAGGAGATAGAGGAAGATGGGCATGCCGAATTTGACAAGGGGCCCGGTGCCGGAGACGATGCCGACGAGGGAGAGGAGAATACCGATGGTTAAGGCAGCGCCATGAGGGATCATGGTGATGGCTTTGTTGCGCTGGGTGGCGACGTCGGCGAATTCGCCGCTTGGGTCGGGAATCATACTGGTCAAGACGCCTAGACCCGCACCGAAAAGCAGGTAAATCGAGGTGGAGGCGATCGAGTGGATGAGAATGTTCGTCTCGTTCGCGTTATAGGTATAGACTCCGTTCGTGAGCCTTTCGATGGCAACGGTGTCCAAATAGAAGGAACCGACCGGCCCAAACCCATAGGCGAGCACCTCATAGGGGAACGTCTTCAAACTGCCGCTGAGCTCGATGATGGCCACGAGATATAACGCGGGGCTAAAGATGCAGGCGACGAGGAGGATGTTACCAAAGAGCAACAGGAAGATCTGGTCGAGCATGTAGTTGCCTAGGCTCACCAAGAAGCAATTGATGAAATATTGGGCGGTCATCGTCACCGCCGCGAGCAAATAGCCAAGGAAGAAACCGCCGAAATTGACGTTCAGACGGACATAGTCGGTATAGGGTAGCTCGCGTAGCTCTGGGGTGGCGAGGAAGCGGATGCCATAGATGATGAGACCCGTGATGAAACCGATGAGCAAGGCGAGGTGGAGGATGCCTAGGCCTGTGAACATGCGGACGCGCTTGACGGTCGTGGGCTTATAGGCGGCTTGGTAATAGACGTCGACGCTTTGCTTCCTCGTGCGGTAAGTGAAGACGAACAAGGACATGACCACCGAGCCGAGCAAGCCAAGGACCAATAGGCCGATGCCCGGGGCGATGGTCGCGGGAATCGTGGTCTGCCCGCCGTTAGGGTAATACATGATTTTGTAATAAGTGGGCAACATGAGGCAGGTGAGGCCAAAGACGACGGTGCAGATGATGCCGAAGATCAAAAGCATCGGCCACCAATGACGGATGGTGTAACGGATGTAACGTTTAGGCATTTTTCTCATCTCCTTCCTTTTTGGCTAAGGCCATTTCCAGGGCGAGTATCTCGTCCGGGTCGAGGGCCACACGCTCAATGAATAACGGCTCCATCTTCTCTTTGATGATTTCCTCCGCGTCGGTCTTGCCGAGGATCACGAAGTGCGTGACCGAACCGACGACGCGGAAGGAGACGACGTTGAAGCCGAGGGATGAGATGTTTTCCTCGACGACGGGGAATTTGAAGGCGGCCTGGAATTTCACGAATTCGGTGCCGATGTCCTCGCTGGAGCCTTCTTTGGTGACCTTGCCCTTATGCAAGATGACGAAGCGGTCCACGAGGCGTTGCAAGGCGAAGATGTTGTGGGAGGAGATGACGATGGTCTTTCCTTCCTCGGCGGCGGCGATGATCTCGCCTTTGATCGCGTCGACGACCAAGGGATCGAGGCCGTCGAAGGCTTCATCCAATAAGAGATGATCGGCTTTCATGGCGAGGGCGAGGGCGACGAAGACCTGACGCCTCATGCCTTTGGAGAAGGTGTTGATCGGTTTATCCATCGGTAGGCCGAACGTTTTCACGATGCGGTAGAAGCGTTCCTCATCCACATCGAAGAGGCAGCCGTAGAACTCAAGCACTCCTGCGAGGGATACGCCTTTGGGGGCGAGGGGGTCGTCCGAGAGGAAGAAGACTTTGGCTTTGCCTTCTTGACTCGTGGCGTCGCAGCCATCGATGAGGACGCTGCCTCCGTTGGCGGGATAGATGCCCGCGATGGTGCGGAATAAGGTGGACTTGCCCGCGCCGTTATGACCCACGAGACCGGTGATGCCGGGACGGAAGGTGAGGGTCAATCCGTCGACGGCCCTCGTCGAGCCGAATGTTTTGGTCAGATTTTGGATTTCAATCATGACGTTCTCCTTTGATTTCTTTTAAGGCGGAGAGGATGTCTTCTTCGCGGTAACCGGACGATAAAAGCGAGAGCAGCGCCTTCTTTAACGAGGCGTCCCGCTTCGGGGCGGAGGAGGTGACGAAATATCCTTTCTTCGGTAAGGATTCGACGAGCCCTTCCTCCACGAGCAAAGCGTAGGCGCGGACGACGGTGTTGGGGTTGATGCGCTCGGCCAAAGCGACCTCGCGGACCGAGGGCAACGCATCGCCGGGCTTGATGACGCCGTGGGCGATCATCTTGCGGAAGTAGTCCGCGACGGCTTCGAATATCGGGGTGTTTCCGGTCAGAATCATATCTGTATTAACTGTATCAATACCTTTTGGGGGTTGCAAGAGTTCTCAAGGAAAAAAGACGCCGTTATTGCGACGTCTTTTGAGATGTGGTGGGCTAATTACTTCGCAAAGCCGCTGCCGCCGACCTTCGTGCCGTTAAGGACGTAGACGCGGAGGTTGCCTTGTCCAGAGGCGCTCGCGGAGAAGGAGGTGCCGTTCTTCACGTCGCCAGTGACGAGGTCGACCCACTTGCCGTTAGGAAGACCAGAGAAGGAGGCGGAACCGCTCATGACGACGCAGGCGATGGAGTCGATGCCACCCGCGGTGTAGCGGCGGACGAAGGCTTTGTTGCCGACGGAGGCGTATTGGCCCATCTGCAAGGCCGGGACCTGGAGACGGATCTTGTTGAGCATCTGGATGTGCTTGGATAAGGGGGTCTCCAACGTCTCTTTGACTTTGCCAGTGGCGTTCTTCGGACTACCGAAGGAGGAGGCGGTGACGTTGCCTTCGAGGTAATCGCCAAAGTAGGCGCGGCCACTTTCGGCGAGGGCGATGTTCGGGCCTTCGTCGATCTTCTTGCCGGCGCTAAGGCGAACCTCGGTGCCGTAATACATGCAGGGGATGCCGCGGAAGGTGAACATGAGGTTCATCTTCTCCGCCCATTCGGCTTCGGAGTATTCCGGCCTCATGCCGTCTTGGGGCTCGGGGGCGTAGTCGTGGGAGTCGACGTAGACGACGTTATAAGTCGCGTCGTTGAAGTGGCCGTCATCGCTTACGGCGTCGCGGTAGGCTTTGTCGATGTCGCCGAAGCTGCGGTGCATGCGGAAGTCGATGACGGAATTGCCGGACCACTGCGAATGGTCGGGGGCGTGGTAGGAATAGCCGCTGCCGAGGTAGGCGTTCCTCGTGGTCCTGGTGTCGCTATTTCCTTCCTTGTAGTCTTCGTAGTTCTTTTCCGCGGAGGCGTAGTTGGTCTCCTTGTCGCCCCAGGCATAGGTCTTCTCTTCCTTCCAGGTGTAGAAGGAGGGGGAGAGGGCGGGGATGCCGTGGTTATAGAGTTCGGTGACGCGGGCGCAAACCTCGCCGAACATGAAGAAATAGTCGTCGCCGCGGCAACGCTTCGCGTATTCGTGAAGTGCCGGGAAGAAGTACTTGTTCAAAGTGAGGCGGTTGATGTGCTTCATCGTGTCGATGCGGAAGGCGTCGACGCCCATGCGGATGAACTTGCCATAGGAATCCACGAGGTATTCCGCGACGCGGGGGTTCTCGGTGTTGAGGTCGACGCAGTCGCCGGCGATCTGGGCGACTTGCTCGCCCTGGGTCTCCCAGGAGAAGTTGCCGTAATGGTGATAGATGCCGTCGGGGTCGCCGTCGGCGGACTTCATGGTCTCGATGCGGGCGTTATATTGGGCGCCGCCGTTCATGACCGCGTAGTTCGGAAACTTCTTGTAGAGCGGGCCGTTGAGGTTGAGCTGCATCTCGGCCATCATGTCGTCCGGGTCTTGGGTCGTGTCCTTGATGAACATCGGGAAGAGGGTCTCGTCGCCGAAGTTGCCGGTGTGGTTGAAGACGACGTCGAGGACGATCTTCATGTCGCGCTTATGGGCTTCGTTGATGACGGTCTGGAAATCGACGTCCTCGCTCATGTTGCGGGTATCGACCTGCTGGAAGTTCAGCGAGTGGTAGCCGTGGTAGTCGTAGCCGGAGGCGTTGGAGACGATCGGGGTGATCCAGATGGCGGTGAAGCCCATCGCCTTGATGTAGTCCATCTTCTCGATGAGGCCTTTGAAGTCGCCGCGCCAGGCGGGGTCGCTCGCGGGGTTGTTCTTGTTGTCCCAGCATTCGGCGTCGTTATCCGGGTCGCCGTTATAGAAGCGACTCGTGATGGCGAAATAGATGGATTCCTGGCGGAAATCTTTGCGGGAACCTTTGTATTTGTTGACGGTCTTCCAATAGGAAGCGGGGTATTCGTTCCAGAATTTGAACTTGGTGTAGTCGGAGGCGTTATCGACGCCACCGGCATAGGAGCCTGGGCCCTCGACCGTGCGCACTTCGGTGGAAGGGGCTTTGCCGCCGCCGGGATTGGGCATGGTGGCGGATTGAACGAAACCTTCACCTTTGGTGTACCAGTAGTAGCCGGCGCCGTTAACGACGTCTGTTAAGTCGGGGGTCTGGCCACCGTTGCCATTGAAGATGACGTTGAATTTGGTGATCTGGGGCGAGGTGAAGCGGTAGGAGTACCAATTGTCGTCGAAGCTATCCATCGCGTCTCCCGGCCAAGCCTTGGTGAGGACTTGCGATGCGCTCACCCAAGCGTAGACGTTGGAGTAGCCGGTGTTCTTCGCGCAGAGGAGGACGATGTCGTTGGTCGCCGGCATCTCGGTGCCAGACCATTCCTCGGAACTGGTCTTCTTCGAGCTGCTCGAGGAGCCGCCTTTGGACGAGGAGGACTCGCCGGGGAGGGCGGATGTATCAATCGGTTGGATCTCCGAAGAGCTTTCGCCGGGAGTGGAACCGCCACCAATGATGGAACTTAGGGTAGAGGATGTGGCCGTTCCGCAGGAACAGAGGAGTCCGGCCAAAGAAAGGGTTAGTAGGGCTTTAATCTGCGATTTTTTCATATGTCTATTCTCTCAAAAGCGCCCGCCGAATGCCATGAGAAGAACACGAGTCGAGGTTTTTTCTTTTCAGGGATTTTTTCCTTATTTTAAGTTACGGACATGGAGAGCGTCTCATAAGAGACAAGTGGTCGAATCGTTCCTCGTTCATTTTGGCGTCGAGTGGCTCCGCGGTCTAGGCAACGCCTGGCGCTTCTCAGGACTACGCGCCAAATACGAAGGGGCGTTTTTTGTTCGCCTATGTTCTCTTCATGCTCGCCTTGGGCTTTGCCGTCTTTCTCTTCATGAAGAAGACCAAACGGGGCCTCGTCATCGCGAAACTCGAGGAAAAAGAACCCACGTGGGACGAAATCGACGCAGGTTCCAAACCCATTGAGGATTAACCGACACATCGGCATGTAGCCCACGCGTTGCGTGCCTTTTTTGGCGCGCGTAAAATATCGTTACATATCCATTCGCTAAGGAGAGAACGGCCATGAAAGAACGTTTTGCCCCGATTACGCCCGAAGAGCTTGGCATTTATCTGTCGTGCCAGACTCCGACTCTTGCCTATAACCTTCCTTTACTGATTCCCCTAGGAAAGAAGGCCGACGGCGCTTTGGTCAAAAAAGCGTTGGAGGAAATCTTGGCCGCGCACCCTGCGTTAAACGTCCGCTTTTCCTTAAACCAAGGCGACATCGTGAAGTCGATCGTTCCCACCCCGTTAGCCTATGAGGAAAAGAAAGTCGGCGCCTTCGATAAAGAGGCGTTGGTCCGTCCCTTCGCCTTATTGGATTCCCCGTTATACCGCACCGAGCTCATCCATGCGGAGGATGGCGATTATCTCTTCGCCGACTTCCATCACATCATCATGGACGGCTTCTCCCTCACGATGTTCCTTCGTGAGTTCGCGGACGCCTTAGGAGGCAAAAAACCCGAGGCGGAATCCTTCGATAGCCTCGATGACGCGATGAACAAGAAGGCCAAGCGCGAAGACGAGGCTTCCTTCTTTGCGGACAAAGCCTATTTCCAAAACCTTTTCGGCGCGATCGACGTCGACTCTTCCTTAACCCTAGACAAACAAGACCCCGAACCGAGCTATGCCAAGATTCGCGTCGAACTAAAAGAGCTTAAGGACAAGGACGTCGCCGCCTCGTTATCCAAATATGGTGTCCGTCGTTCCTCGTTCTTCCTCGGCGCCTTCGCGTTGGCCTTGGGTCAGGCGACCTTCCTTGACGAAGCCTTCTTCCTCACCGTTAATAACGGCCGCGAGGAAAGGGCCAAACGTTCCTATGGGATGTACGTCAAGACAATCCCGATGTACGTGAATGGCCTAGCGGAGGGCAAGATCTCCGCCTTCCTCAAAGGCGTGGACGAACAACAACGCGATTCCATCGCCCATTCGGCCTATTCCTATTCCGATTTGGTCGCGGATTGCTCCGTCTCCTCGGAGATGCTCTTCTCTTATCAAGGCGACTATTACTACCATCTGCCGTTGCTTGGCAAAGATACCGACGTCGAGGTCATCAAGACCAAAGACGGCAAAGAGAAACTCGCGGTCGAGTTATTCCGTCGCGACGGCGCTTTCTTCGCCGACGTGGAATACCGCAGCGACCTCTATGAAGAAGACACGGTCCGTTCCTTCCTTCACCGCCTCGAGCATTTTGCCTTGAACCTCGCGAAGAAAGAGAACCTCGAGGACATCGACCCCTGCGATGAGGAAGACCGTCGCATCGTCTCTTCCTTCAACGACAAAGATTTATCCGGCTACGACCTCGACCACGATTTCGTCGACGATATCCGCGCCCACATCGCCGCTAATCCGGAGAAAGAGGCGGTGATTTGTGGTAACGACCGCATCACCTATGGCGAACTTGGAAAGCTATCCGACGCCCTCGCGGATTATCTCCTCTCCTTCGGCGTAAAGAAGGACGAGGTGGTTTCAATCCTCATCGGCCGTTCCGTCTACATGGCCATCGCCCCCTTAGGCGTGCTTAAGTCCGGCGCGGCCTATCAGCCCCTCGACCCGAATTATCCCGACGAGCGCCTCGCCTTCATGATGGAGGACGCCTCGGCGAAACTTCTCATCTGCGAACGCGGCTTGGAGGCGCGCGTCCCTTCTTACCATGGGCCGATCCTCTTCACGGACGAGATTCCGGGGCTGCCGCATCTCGGATTAGAGCAGCCCAAACCGGACGGTCATGACCTTTACATCATGCTTTATACCTCCGGCTCCACCGGCAAGCCCAAAGGCGTCCAGCTCGAGCGTCATAACATCTCCGCTTTCGTGCAATGGCAAAGGAAATTCTACGAAATCGACGCAGATTCCCGCTTCTTTGCCTATGCATCCTTCGGCTTCGACGCGAACATGTTCGACCTTTATGGCGCGTTGACCAACGGCTTGCCTCTCTACGTCATCGACGAAGAGATGCGCCTCGATTTGAAACGCCTCAACGAATATTACGAGAAAAACGGGTTGACCCATGGCCTCATGACCACGCAGGTCGGTCGTCAGTTCGTGGAAGATTACGAGAACCATAGCCTCCGTTACCTCACCGTCGGCGGCGAGAAACTCGTCCCCGTGGCCCCGCCGAAGAACTATCGTCTCATCAACGGCTATGGCCCGACCGAATGCACGATCGTCATCACCTGCTTCAGGGTGGAGAAGGACTATTACCGCGTCCCCATCGGACAAGGCTTCCCCATCAACCACCTCTATGTCCTCGACAAGAAGATGCGCCCTCTTCCCTATGGGGTGCCTGGCTTTCTCTATTGCGCGGGCCCTCAGGTCGCCCGTGGCTATCTCAACCGTCCCGAGGAGAACAAAAAGGCGTTTTTGGAGAACCCCTTCGAAGGCGGTCTCTTCCAAAAGATGTATTTCACCGGCGACGTGGTCCGCTTCCTCAAAGACGGCACGGTCGACTTCATCGGCCGTAAGGACGGCCAGGTCAAGATCCGTGGCTTCCGCATCGAGATGAGCGAAGTCGAACGCGTCATTCGCGACTTTCCGTCAGTGAAAGACGCGACCGTGAACGCCTACCCTGCCTCTAGCGGCGGTTCGTTCCTCGTCGGTTA
Source organism: Erysipelotrichaceae bacterium (assembly GCA_015058945.1). GTDB lineage: Bacteria > Bacillota_I > Bacilli_A > RFN20 > CAG-826 > Alloenteromonas. The sequence goes on from SVBF01000014.1 coordinate 27,781, forward strand.
CGTCGTCGCGGACGAGAAACTCGACCTCGACGCGATCAAGGCCTTCATCGGCGAACGCAAACCCTATTACATGATCCCCGAGGTCATGATGCAGATCGACAAGATCCCCCTCAACCAAAACAGCAAAGTCAATAAGCGCGCCCTCCCTCTTCCTAAACGCGACGAGAAGGAAGTGGTGCCTCCCGCGAACGAGACGGAGGCCAACTTGCTCAAGGTGGCCCAGAAAGTCCTCGGCTATGATGACGTCAGCGTCACCCTCGACCTCTTCGAAGCCGGACTCACCTCCATCTCCTCCATCAAGTTCATGACCCTCGCCTCCGAGGTGCTCGGCATCGACCTATCGACCTCGACCTTGAAGGAGAACGCCACGATCCGTGCCCTTGTCGCTATGTCCGGCGAGAAGGAAGAGGCGGTGGACGAAGACCGCTCCGACTATCCGTTAACGATGACCCAGAAGGGCATCTACGTCGAATGCGTGAGTCATCCTTCCTCCACGGTCTATAACATCCCCTTGCTCTATCGCCTCGACCCCAAAGTCGATCTTGGCCGCTTAGTCGAAGCGGTGAAAGAGGCCATCGACGCGCATCCCTATCTCAAGGGCCATTTGATGATCGATGGTAGCGGCGACCCGCGCATGGTGCCTTGCCGTGAGGACAAGGCGAACGTCGAAGTGGTGGACCTCGCCTTGCCCGAGCCCTTCACCTTAAGGCCCTACGATTTGATGAAGGGGCCCTTCTATCAAGCCCGTATTTATCGCGCGAAGGACGCGAATTATCTCTTCCTCGACACCCACCACCTCGCAAGCGACGGCACCTCCCTCGCCGCGATGCTCGAGGACATCGAGGCTGCTTACCAAGGCCAGCCGATCCCCGCGGAAAAGCGCGACGGTTTTGCCGTGGCTTTGCTCGAGGAGAAAGAAGCGACTAAGGAAGCCAAAGAAAAGCAGAAGGCCTATTACGCCTCCTTCCTCGATGGCGTCGACTGCGTCTCCTTGCCGCGCAAGGAATACGATTTGCCTAAGGAGGAAAAGCCCCTTGAGGCGGACCATGACCTCCGCGTCGACAAAGCCAAAGTCCATGCCTTCCTTAAGGCAAACGGGTTGAACCTCAACGGCTTCTTCACCTCGGTCTTCGCGATGGCCTTGGCCAAATGGGACGGCAACGAGGACGCCTTGTTCACCTCCATTTATTCCGGACGTGACTCGTCCTTCACCGCCCGCACGATGACCATGATGGTCAAGACGTTGCCGGTCTATGCGAAGATCGATCCGAAGGCGAAGGCGGTCGATTACGTCCGCGCGCTTTCGGAGCAGCTATACAAGAGCCAGTCCAACACCCTATATTCCTTCGCCGAGATCAGCCGTGACTTCGGCGTGAAAAGCGACGTCATGTTCGCCTATCAGGGCGACGGCTTCTTGCCCGACCATATCGGCGGCTACCCCGCGACGCTCATCCACCTTAATGGGGATGAAGTGAAGGCCCCCTTCTCCGTCGATTGCCTCGAAGGGGAAAAGGCGTTCCGTTTGCATTTCGAATACCCGTCCAACCTCTACCGCGAGGAGACGATGGTCTATTTCACCCGCCTCTTCGACAAAATCGCGATGGGATTGATCGATAACCGCGCCTTAGGCGAAATCGAGCTCATCGATGGTCTGACCGCGAAGGAGATGGACGTCTTTAACCAAACCGACCACCCGTTGTCCAAAGGCACCTATCTCGACCTCTTTGAGGAAGAAGTCCGTAAGCATCCGGATAAACCGGCCATCGTCGGCATCGACGAGACGCTTTCCTATCGCGAGATGGATCGCCGTATGAACCAAGTCGCGAACGCCTTGGCCAAACTCGGCTTAGGCAAAGACGACAAAGTGGTCGTCATGGTCCCGCGCATCGCCAATGCCTACGTCGCTAGGGAAGGCGTGATGCGTTCCGGTGCCTGCTTCGTCCCGGTCGACCCCGCCTATCCCGATGAGCGCGTCCTCTATATCAGTGAGGATTCTGAGGCGAAGGCGATCTTGTGCACCAAAGAGATCTATGAGCAGCGCAAGGCAACCTTCGGTGAGAAGCGCTTCCTCCTATTGGAAGACATCCTCGCGCAGGAAAGCGACGCGCCGTTTAAGGCGAAGATCGATGGCGACGCCTTGGCCTATTGCATCTACACCTCCGGCTCCACCGGCAAGCCCAAGGGCGTCATGATCGAGCACCATAGCTTGCTCAACCTCGTCTACAAATCCCCCAAGAACTACATCGCCGAGGAATACGCGGACATCTGCTCCGTGACGGCGTCTTTGGCCTCGCTTAGCTTCGACCTTTCCATTCAGGAGGAGTTCGTCCCGTTCGCCAACGGCATGACCACCATGGTCGCGAGCGAGGATGAGATCCTCAACCCCGTCATGCTCGCCAAGCGCATGAAGCAAAACAAGGTCGACATCATCACCACGACCCCCTCCTACGTGAATAACGTCCTCGACATTGAGGAAGTTATGGACGCCTTCCGCGATCTGAAGGTGCTCGACCTCGGCGCCGAAGCCTTACCCGCCTCGATGATCCAGAAGATGCGCGAGAAGGGCATGAATTGCTTCATCCAAAACGGCTATGGTCCCACGGAGGCGACCGTCTCCTGCACCATGGACCGCGTCACGAGCGACCGCATCACCATCGGCTTTCCCGACGCGAACTTCAAGACCTACATCATCGACGCGGAACGTCATCGCCTGCCCTTTGGGGCGATCGGCGAGCTCCTCATCGGCGGCGAAGGCGTCGCCAGGGGCTACATCCACCGCGACGATTTGAACAAGGACAAGTTCATCGACTTCGAGGGTGTCTATTCGTATCGCTCTGGCGACCTCGCCCGCATCAATTACGACGGGCGCATCGAGTTCTTCGGCCGTAAGGACAACCAGGTCAAACTGCGCGGCTTACGCGTCGAACTCGACGAAATCGAGAACAATTTGCAGTCTTTTCCGGGCATTTCCCGCGCGGTCGTGGTTGTGAAGGAAACCAAGGAAGAAGGTCAGTTCTTGGTGGGTTACTACCTCTCCAAAGAGGAATTCCCCGCCTCCGCGATCAAGGAGCATCTGGCCAAGACTTTGACCCCATATATGATCCCGAAGGTGCTCATGCATCTCGATTCCATCCCCATGACCAATAACGGCAAGGTCAACAAGAAGGCCTTGCCTGACCCCGTCCTCACCTCAAAGGAAGGGAAGAAGAAAGTCCGCCTGCCCCGTAACGAGACACAGCAGATCATCTTCGACATCTTCCGTCACGTCCTCGGCGTCGAGGAGCTTTCCATCGACGACGACTTCTTTGACCTCGGCGGCACTTCCCTTAGCGCCTCCAAGGTCACGATGCTCGCGATGGGCAAAGGACTCAACATCTCTTATTCGGACGTCTTCGATAACCCGACCGTCATCGACTTGGCTTCTTTGGCTTTGAACCAAAGCCGTCCCGCCGAAGCGAAGGTCGAAATCGAGGAGACTTCCCCCAAGGGACTGGAACATAACGTTGTCTCGGAAGTCGACGGCATCACCGAAGGCCTAACGACCTTTCATTCCATCTTGCTCACCGGCGCGACCGGCTTCCTTGGCACGCATATTCTCCACGAACTCTTGGAGCATAGCGAGGCCAAGGTCATCGCCTTGGTCCGCGGCGGCAAGGGCATCAGTGGGGCCGAGCGTCTTCGTGGCTTGCTCGAATACTATTTCGATAACCCCTACGAGGAGGAGATGGGTCAGCGCGTGCGCGTCATCGAATCCGACGTCACGAGCCCTAGCCTCGTCGAGGAACTCAAGGACGAGGACTTTGACCTCATCGTCAACTGCGCCGCGGTGGTGAAGCATTTCTCCAATAGCGACGCGATCGAGAAGGTGAATCTCGGCGGGGTGAAGAACCTCATCGAAGTCGCCTTGAAGCACGGTTCCCGCCTGGTTCAGGTCTCCACCCTTTCCGTCGCCGGCGAAAACGTCGACGGCAAGTTCCCCGCGGAGAAGCGCATCCACGAGAACGAGATTTATTTCGGGCAAGACGTGTCCAACAAATACATCAATTCCAAGATCAAGGCCGAGGAGGCGTTAATCGAAGCGGTCAACGAGCGTGGCTTAGACGGCAAAATCGTCCGCGTCGGCAACCTCATGGGCCGCGCGAGGGATGGCGAATTCCAGGTCAACTCCTCCACGAACAACTTCATGGCCACGATCCGCGCCTACAAGATGCTCGGCGTCTTCCCCGTCTCGGCGGCGGATGGCACGATCGACTTCTCGCCGATCGACGAGGTCGCGAAGACCATCTTGATCCTCGCCCGCACCTCGAAGAAGTACACCATCTTCCACAGCGCGAACTCCCACGAGGTCGAACTCGGCGACGTCATCGCCGCGATGAACGGCTACGGCTATGCCATCGAGATGGTCGACGACGACACCTTCATGAAGCGTCTAAACGCCTATATGGAGGACGAGAGCAAGCAGATGGACGTCTCCTGCCTCATCTCCTATAACTCCTCCGACGCGGTGAAGCGCGAATACATCCTCTCGGACAACACCTTCACGATCAAGGCCCTCTATCGCCTCGGCTACAAGTGGCCGATCACCGACGAGAAATACCTCGACCGTTCGATCTTGTCCCTCTCGACCCTTGGCTTCTTTGAGTGAGGTGAACCATGAAAATCACGTATACCCGTAACGACAGAATCATCCGTCGCAAGTTCTACCAATACCTCATCCCGACGGTGTTGATGGTTTTGGCGATGCAATTCGGTTCGCTCGCCGACTCGATCGTGGTCGGTCAGTTCTTGGGCGACCAAGCCCTCACCGCCTCCTCCCTCGCCTTGCCCGTCGTCTTCTTGGTCCAAATCCCCGCGATGATGATCGGGGGCGGTTCGGCGATCGTCGGGGCGAACTTACTCGGCAAACGCCTCGTCGACGACGCCTCGAAGGTCTTCAAGTTATCGCTCTTCCTCGCCTTTACGATGAGTTTGGTGTTCGTGCCGCTTGGCATCTTCCTCTCCGAGCCCGTCGCGCGACTCTTCGCCGGCAATTTCCCCGACCTCATCCCGATGGTCTACCAATACATGCTCATCTACGCCTGCCAATCGCCAATCATCGCGGTGGGCATCGTGGTGGCGTATTTCCTCCCTTCAGACAATAGCCCGAACCTCGGCGCCGCCTTCTTTGTCATTGGCAACGTCGTTCATTTGGCCTTCGAGATCATGCTCTGCCTCATCCTCGACCCGAGCGTCGCGATGTATGGCGCAGCCGCGAGCACGGGCATCGGCATGATCGCCGGCATGGTCGTCTTGATTCCCTATGCGCGTTCGAAGCGTCGCATGGTCAATTTCAAGACGCCGCTACAGGGTGGGTTCCACTTCACGAAGGATTTGCTCCGTGCCGGGAGCGCGACGGGGGCGCAGACTGCGTTGCTGGCTTTATTCACCGTGGTCTTGAACCTTGCCGCGACGGCTTATCTCACCGAGGCCGAGCTGCCGGTATATGCGATGCTGACGAATTTCTCGTTCGTGATCGATCTCTTCCTCCTGGGCATCTTGCAGATCATGCCTTCCGTCGTCTCCTCGCTTTATGGCGAGAAGGACTATTTCGGCGTGAAGTCGATCTGCCGTCGCGTGTTCACTTTGGCGATGATCGTGACCGCCTTGCTGACGGCCATATCGATCATCTATCCCCAACTCTTCTTCTTCATCTTTGGCGTGAACCTCGATAGCGCGAAAGGCGGGGCGAACGATCCGTTGCTCGTCATTCGCACCTATTGTGTCAGTTTCCTCTTCTACGCGGTCAACAAATATTTTGTCTTCTATTACCCCTCCATCATGGTCAATGCGCCGGCGGTTGTCTCCAACGTCGTCCGCATCGGCCTAGCGGGACCTTTATCCGCCTACTTGCTCATGATGAGCCTTGGCGTCATCGGCTATGCCTACTCCGCCATCATCATGGAGGTCGTCGCGATTGTCGGTGCGTTCCTTGCGGTCTTCATCGGCAAAAAGACCAAGAAACTATCCGGTAACGGAATCCTGTTGCTGCCGAAAGAAGAGAAAGTCGCCGGTTACTTGGATATCTCCATCCCCGCCGAGAAGGCGGAAATCTCAAAAGTGGTGGAGGAATTGCAGGATTATGCGGAGAAAAACTCTGGCGACAAGAAGGCCGCGGCCATGCTCGCTTTGGCCACGGAGGAAGTCCTCGACAACACGATAGCCTATGGTTACCGTCATAAGATCGGGGCGCGTTACATCGACATCAACCTCACCACCAAGGAGGATGCCTTGCTCGTCCACATCCGCGACGACGGGCTCAACTTCGATCCGACCTCATTTGTGGCAAGCGACGACGAGGAGATGCGCTTCCACGGCATCGAGGTCGTGCGCAAGGTCGCGAGCGAATTCCGCTACTTGCGCGTTCTGAACATGAACAACACAATTATGGAGATCACTACTTCAAAACGAGGAGCATAGACATATGGAAATCGTCAAAAACAAAGAAGGCGCGACCCTCTTGGTCGCCTTGAAGGGAAGGCTCGACACCAACACCTCCCCGGAACTCGAGGCCTCTTTGGAGAAAGAGGAGGGCTTCACCGATGTCCGCTTCGACTTCGGTCAGCTCGAATACCTTTCCTCCTCCGGCCTCCGTTTGCTCTTCTCCTGCCGTAAGAAACTCGGTGGCGCCGAACACGTCATCGTCGAAAACGCGAATGAGGTAGTGCGAGAGATCTTCCGCGTCACGGGATTCGATCGCCAGATCACCCTGAAATGAAAAAGAACCGACGCGTCAGCTTATCGATTGCGATTCTCGTCCCGACCATTCTGGCTTTCGTTTTAAGCCTTGGCGGGATTTACGCCGGCGCGTATTTCGTCTTGCAGGACGCGGCCTTCCAAATCGCCAGGGACGACGACGTCAAGGATTTAGTGACCGTCGATTCGCTTTATAGCGATGGCAATTACGGCCTGCTTGGCTATAGCCTCACCCCGATTTCTAAGGCGTATGAGGAAAACAAACCCGCCGCTCCCCTCACCCCCGGCAGCCCCGAGGAACGCGCCTACCGTACCCTCATCCAGACCGCGGCGTCTTCCTATTTGGCGAGCTCGACCTCGCGCATCTTGGAACGCTACGCCACGACCTTCATGGGCATTTTCTATGAGGACATGGCGGCCAACCGCATGGTTTTGGTCTGCTCTTCCAACAACGTAATCGACCCTTCGGAGCAGACTTCCCTCTACCTCGGTTCGTTCTTTGAGCGCAACGAATGGTTCGACGGGGATTCGTTCTATGGGGAGACCATCGTCGACAAAACCCTTGGGCGCATGTTCACTAGCGGCATCTTCCTCTGCGACGTCGCCCATCCGACTCTGGGCGGCCCGACTTACCGTTATTGGCTGATCCGCGAGACGAGCGAAAAAGATGTTTATTCCGCGACACCTGCGTTCACACGCTTGTTTGCCATCGTCGCGAGTGCGACGCTCGTCGTCTTAAGCGTCATCGCGTTCTTGCTTTTGTTCTTCCTGGTCATCCGTCCGACCAAGCGCCTTTCCGCTTCGGCGGGAGCTTATGTCGCCTCGGTTCAATCCGGCGTATTGGAAAGCAAGTTCGAACTATCGACGAGGCGTACCCGTAACGAGCTCACCGAACTCAACGATTCCTTCTATTTCGCCCAAGAGGCCATCGCCGTCTATTCGGAGGAGATCCGTTCCTCCACGGCCTACAAGGAAAGGGTGAACGCCGAACTCGCCTTAGCGGAGCGCATCCAGGCCTCGATGGTGCCTTCCGAACCCTTATTCGGCGACGATTTCGAGATTCGTGGCCACATGCAGCCCGCGAAGGAAGTCGGCGGTGACCTCTATAACTATTTCCGCGTCGACGAGGACCATGTCGCCTTCTTCATCGGCGACGTTTCGGGCAAGGGCGTCCCCGCGGCCCTCTTCATGGCGAAGACCAGCGCCGCATTGCGCCTTGGCCTAAAGGACCTCGACATCGATAACGTGAATAACTTCCTCTGTCAGAACAACGTCGAGAACTTCTTCGTCACTGCCTTCTTGGCCCTCCTTAACGTCAAGACGGGCGAGATGCGTTACGTCAACTGCGGCCACGAGCCGGTCTTCTATTACCATAACGGCGTCTATTCCGCCTTGCCCGAGAAGCCGAACTTCATGCTCGGCTGCCTCGATGATTTCAATTACGCCGCGGAAACCATCCGTCTCAAACCCGGCGACCGTCTCTTCCTCTATACCGACGGCATTTCCGAGGCGATGAACGAAGCGGGCGAACTCTATGGCAAAGAGCGCATCTTGGCCTGTTTGAACGCCCACGGTGGTTTGCCTAGCGGCGAAATCTTCCGCGCGATCGCAGAGGATGTCCGCCGCTTCGTCGGCAACGCCGAGCAAAGCGACGACGAATGCATGGTCGCGATGGATTTCGCTAGGGAGAAGGAATTGACCTTCTCCGCGGACCGGGAAGGGCTAGCCAATGTCCCTCCATTCGTGGACGCGTTCCTCGAGGGCAAAGGCGAAAGACTGATTTCGGAGCTGCAAATCGTCTTGGATGAACTCTGCTCCAACGCGGTCTTCTATTCGGACTCCGGCGATAAGCCCATTACGTTGATCTTACGCGACGACAAAGACGCGATTCATTGCACCCTCATCGACCAAGGCACCCCCTTTAACCCGTTGACCGACAAACCGGAGAAGAAGGATGAGGACCAGCCCGGCGGCTTAGGCATCATCACGGCGCTTGCGCTAACCGACGACATCTCCTATGAACGCCTCGATGACCGCAACGTCCTCTCCCTCGTCAAAAAGATCAAGTCCTAAGAAATCGTTATGAAAAACCATTTGACCCTTACCTTACTCTGCGGCGCACTTCTTGCTTCCTGCGGCGCGCCGAGCGTTTCGTCATCCTCGGAAACCAATTCGTCCGAATCTCTTTCTAGCGAAGGAACGTCCTCCGTTGCCTCGTCTAGCTCTAGTTCAAAACCTGCCGAGACTTCCTCAAAGCCTGCGGAATCCAGCAACCTCAATCCTTCCTCGGAGGAAAGTTCGATTCCCTCGCGACAAGAACTCGATCCCATGGGCGAACCGATGGTTGGACGTCAGTATTACCTGAACCATATCGGCGACGTTTACGGCGCCTGGCAAAAATACCGGGGGCGTGGCATTACGATCGCCGTCATCGACGTTGGATTCAATCCGGACCATGAGGATTTCTTCTACGCCGACGGGACGAGCAAAGTGTCCGACAAATCGGCCTCTTTCGTCACCACCGGAACTAAGACGTCGACGCTCATTGGGAAAGACAAGGTCGTCAACATGGGCGAATCCCATGGCACGTTTTGCGCGGGCGTCGCGGCTGCGGCGGCCAATGGCAAAGGTGTGACCGGCGTCGCGCCGGAAGCGGGGCTATTGCTCCTAAAGACTGATCTCAAGCCTAGATCCATCGCCCAGGCGTTCCGTTACGCCGCGGATAATGGGGCCAGGGTCATAACCATCTCCATCGGTTCTTATTACACCTATGGCGGGGACTTAATTGACGATGGCTCCGATTTAGGCACCGTGTTCAACGCGCCGGTCAAATACGCTTACGACAAAGGCGTCGCCGTGATCTCCGCGGGAGGCAACGGTGGGCTCGATGGAATGCCGACGGAATACACGTTCCCCGGCTGCGTCGATCATGTCATCGGCGTGGGTGGGCTCGCCGCGAATAGTTCGACCGAGATCTGGACCGGCTCTTCATACAACTCCTCTTCGAAATTCCAATCCATCGACGTCTTCGCCCCGGCGGACATGATGTATGGCTGCTGCCATTACGATGGCAAGAAATACGATGGGGGATGGAACGGGACTTCCTTCGCTTCGCCCACCGTGGCGGGCATGGCCGCGCTGTATTTCGAGGCGTTCCCCACGAAGAAGGCCGCCGACTTCGAAAAGGCTTTGTTCGGCTCTTGCCATAAGATAACCACCTCATCCATCGCGACTGCAGATCAGCTTGGTTATGGACGCGTGGACGTCGGCAAATTGCTTTCCCTCTCTTCTTCCGGCAACGTCACCGCGAAGATCAAAGCGAATTGGAGTTCTGGCTATGCCTATGTTTGGAATTCGGTCACGGGCAACTCTTTGTCCGCGTGGCCAGGCAAGGCGTTGACCAAGTCCGGAAGCGTGTTCTCAGTGACAATCGATTCGGGCAAATACGATTCGGTCATCTTCACCCAAACAAAAGATGGGCCTCAAACCGTTGACCTTTCAGTGAATAGCTTCCTCACCGGGAAGACATTGGATTTGACGTCGGCGGCGAAAGAGTGCAACGCCTTGGTCGGGGCATATAATGCTAACGGGTCTTTAACTTTTGTGTGAATGGATATCGAAAAAGCGCTGAAGAAGGCGATTAGAAGCGGCGACAAAGAGGAAACGCGTCGCCAGTTTGAACGTTTTTATCAGGAAAACGTGAAGCTGGTGTATCGAGTATTGATTGACCGTTTCGGAAAAGTAGACGGCATCGATGACGACGTTCAAGAATCTTTCGTCGTTTTGATGGGCTCTCCGGAACAACTCCTTGCCGTTGACCGCCTTCAGGACTACCTAATCACCACGGCGAAGCGCATTGCGCAAAGACGGATCTATGGGTTAAAAGTTTCTACCGAGGAAGTCGAGAATATTCCCGCGCCCGAACTCTTGATCCCGTCAGCGATTTCCGAGGCCGATTTTTTCCATCGCATGGAGCAAAGCCTCGGCCATCCGGATTATGAGATCGTCGTCCTTCGCTTTGCCTATGGCTTTACGGAGAAAGAAATATCAAAGAGACTAGGAATAGGCGAAGACGCGGTGCATTACCGTTGCAAAAAAGGGATGGCGAAATTGCGAAAGGAGATTTCTCGATGAGACGGAAGGATGTAGAAAAGAGAATCAAATCGGAAGCGGATCGATTAACTCCAGAGCAGCCGCCGTTTGAAGCCATCGCAAAGAAGATCGATTGGGATCGCGTCATGCAAAGGAAAACGCAAAGGAATCGGGGAAAGACGGCCGTACTTGCCATATCCGCCGGCGTTTTGGCCGTCGCATCTTGCATAAGCGGCGTCTTTGTTGGCCTTAGCATTTCCTCTCCAGTCCAAACCTCTGGCGAAACAGACACGATAACCCTTGGTCAGTATCATGCCTATGCGTATTTGTTCTCTGGGGCGGATTCCGATGCGACGCATTTCAAAAACTCGTGGATCAATGTCGATGGCAAATCTGTCGGCAGCGGGGCCGGCAGGGCGGTTGTGCGAAAAGAGAATTCACAGATTTTCTGTTCCATGGAATTCAAAGCCAGTTCCTTTAGCTTCTTTGAATTCGAAGACTTCAAGCCAAACGGAACCCAATATGAAGGCATAGCCACCTATAATCAAAAACAATTCTCCATAGCCCTTTCCATCAGCAAGTGGCGGGGTGAGTGCTATATTTCTTTCACCGCCAAACTGGTCGGCGGTGATTTTACGGCTCAAGTCAGTTACGCGAATCGATAAAAAGTTGGCGGAAATTTGCCTCCTTAATGCACTTAATTAATAGGAGGGCAAATTATGTCTGTCGTACTATCACTTCTTCAAGTCACCTCATTAGCCATCGGATCCTCCGCGGAGAACACAGTACCTGTCGTCGAGGATCCCGCCGCGATTAACACTACCACTCAATTGGTCATGATGGATGACCATCAGTTTTTTAGCATTGACCCCTTAAGCAATGATTGTGAACTTACTACCGAGCAACACGGTGCATTTTATTTACTTTCTGTATTAAATTATCTTGATGCTTTCATTTCAGATTCGGTGGTTTCTGAAGAAAACGACTTTACCACTAATGACTTCTCGGTCGGCGATTCGGTGTACATTTATTCACCCGTTTTTTTCGTGGCCGCCGGTTCCCTATATTCTCAATTAACGATTAGTTGGCTCGAGACCTTTTTATCGAACAATAATTTGACATACGACTATACAAACAACGCTCAGACATTTCCTTTGGCAGACGACCAGTTTTTCTATCAAGCATTCAATTTATATCTAACATCCAGAGGTTTTGTTCAGGGGAACTCTGCTCTAGAAGGCGATTATTATATTGAGTATGGCCGCCAGCATTATTACCTTGGCGTCTGGTCGGACGAGCAAAGCGAAACTCTCATAGAGGCAGTTGACAATAATTGGCCTTGTATATTCACAATCAACGGCTTAGACCCACTATCCGTTTACCCGTATTTTTGCGTAGGTTATTACGTGACAACTTACTATGACCCGGTCAACGACCGAGACGAATCGTCATATCAATTCCTTGGGTATAATCCCGAAACAGGCTTGAGGATATTTAATCCAGATAAGTTGGTTAAGGCGTGTGTTGTGGATCTTCACGTTAGTCATTCCCACTCGAACAACCTATATTCGCCGGACACAGGACACAATTATTGCTACTGTGGCCAAATAACTGGATGCGATACCCACAATTATCACTATGTTCGCCTAAATGCGTTGTATCATCAGGCTACGTGCGAGTATTGTGGATATTCTATTAGGGAAACCCATTCTGGCCGTTACTGCATTTGCATGTTGCAAGATTAGGAGACAAAAGCGATGCGCAAGTCAAAATTGTATTCTTTGGTTGGGCTCATTGTCCCCGCTTTGCTTGTCTCTTGTGGGCAAAATGTAACGCCAGAACTATTTTTATTCGACCACTACGATTTCTCAGAATTCGTTCCTAGCACCGAAGTCACGAAAAAGCTTAAGAAGGGCCTAAGCGAAGAAAAACCGATCCTCCGTGAAGTGCACGATACCATCCTCTATGAAACAAGCGACCAAAGCGGGGCGTTTCGCTTAATGTCAAGAGTCCAGAAGACTGAGAATTACTTTGCCTTCGCCTATTCTTCTGCTTTTGAAATCCAAAGGAAAGAAGATGACGAGATCATAGCTAGAATGGGATTTGGACTAAACGGCGCTTACGACGAAGATAGCGAGATGGTGACTTTCTCCGATAAAAGCAAAGACATATTGACGGTCCCCTATTCTCTAAAGGCAACGGATCTTTTCTTAGAGGATTTCTCTTCTCTGATATTGGGTCTAAAGGATGAAAGCGCAGAATATGACGAAGGGGGCGTCCACTATAAGGTTGGCGATGCCGGTTACGAAAGATTGGGGGTGGAGTGGTACCACCTGACCGGCAATGAAGAAGGCCTGCTTTTCTCTGAAGGCAATTATATCCTTTATATTTCGAAATCCACGGGGCTCGCAAGAGTTTATTCGGGTACCTTCGCTTCGAAGTATCAATACGGCGATTCTTCCTTTACTTGGTTCCGGTATTACGTTTTTTGGTACGAATTGCCAATTTCGGGCATACACTCCACCTCGCAAGAGATTAGGGACCCCAATTCAATCAACGGTTATAGCGTCGGGCCTAATGGGTTTGACATATCGCCGACTTATGAGGTCTCGAAGCTGATTTATGCCGCGAATGTACGACTAGGCAAAACGAATAAATTCACCGAGGATACCGCCTTGACCTCCCTTTATGACGGCGCGGTTACCTACGATAGGGAAGGCAAAGTCGTATTCACCTCCTCAATAAACGATGGGATTATCGGACGAATGGGCAAAGCCCCGCTTTCCGTCAAACAATTCCTCGAAATGGTCTAGTGCCTCCGTTTTTCTTAATGAGTTCTTCGACGGTGTGCGTTAATCTTTTTCCTATGGAACTAGAAAACGCGAAAAAGAGATTCGGCTTTGGCTGCATGCGCCTGCCGATGAAAGACGACCATGTCGATATCGAGGAATTCACCCGTATGGCAGATGCTTTTATCGCCAACGGATTCAATTACTTCGATACGGCGCACGGCTATATCGACGGCCAATCCGAAAAGGCGATCAAGGAAGTCGTGTCCTCCCGTTACCCACGGGACAAATACTTATTAACGAACAAACTCACCGAGCCATATTTCCATAACGAGGAAGACATCGTCCCGTTCTTTAAGTCGCAACTCGAATTATGCGGCGTCGAATATTTCGACAACTATTTGATGCACGCCCAAAACGCGCGGAACTTCGAACACTTCAAACGCTGTAGGGCATACGAGACCGCCTTTGAACTTAAACGTCTGGGTTATATTCGTCATGTGGGCATCTCTTTTCACGATACCCCCGAGGTGCTAGACCGCATCTTGACCGAATATCCTGAGATCGAGATGGTGCAGATTCAGTTCAATTACCTCGACTATGTTTCCGATACCGTCCAAAGTAAGGGTTGCTACGACGTCTGCGTCAAACACGGCAAGCCCATCATCATCATGGAACCGGTTAAGGGTGGAACACTGGTGAATCTTCCGGATGAGGCCAAAAAGGTTTTCGACGGCCTCCATAACGGCAGTTACGCGAGTTATGCGGTTCGCTTCTGTTTGCATCACCCTCAGGTCGCGATGGTGCTCTCCGGCATGTCCAACATGGAACAGATGGAGGACAACATCAAGACCACGAAAGACTTCGTCGACCTCTCGGATACCGAACTAAAAGCCATCGAACAAGTGCGGGACATCATCATCTCCAAGGACGCGATCCCTTGCACGCGTTGCCGTTATTGCGTCGAGGAAAGTCACTGTCCGAAGAACATTGAGATCCCTGAACTCTTCCGCGCCTATAACGCGAGAAAGGCGTTCCATGATTGGGGTGCAGGCGGGGTACACCGCAAAGCGATCGAAGGCAAGGGTTCTGCTTCGGATTGCATCAAGTGTGGCATGTGCGAACGCGTCTGCCCGCAAGGATTGAAGATCCGCGACTTGCTCGTCAAAGTCGCGGAAGAATTCGAAAAATAACGCAAAATCCGCACGAAAAAGAAAATAGCGCAGGGAATTGCGCTATTTTTTGTGGTAGATATGCAACTGCGTTTTGTAGCCGTTATCCTCAACGGGTTCTTTTGTTTCCGCCAAGAGGAAATCCTCTCGCGCGTCGATGTTTTCGAAGAAGACTTCCGCTTCCCCGTCCGCATCGACTTTGTTGAGCCATACCTCATCGGAATAGGGGAGTAACTGACGATAGATGGAGGCGCCGCCGATGACGAAGACGTCGTCGGCTTTCTTAAAGAATTCGATTTGGGACAATAGGGCTTCCATCGTATGGACGTTGATGACGCCGTCATATTCGTGGGTCGGGTCTTGGGACAAGACGACGTTGACGCGGTTTGGCAGCGGCTTCTTATTTGGAAAGGAGAGAAGGGTGTTCTCGCCCATCACCACGACGTGGCCGGTCGTGGAGGCTTTGAAGAAGGCCATGTCCTTGGGCAAACGAAAGAGGAGGCCGTTGCGTTTGCCGATGCCGTATTTCTTATCGCAATTAAGAATTTCGATGAGGCGGTTCATATGGCGACGGGAATCTTCTCCTCGAGGGTTTCATATTCGTAATCGATGATGTCGAAGTCCTCGACCTTGAAATCATAGAAGTTCTTGATTTCGGGGTTGATCCAAAGTTTCGGGGCTTTGTGCATCGGCTTCTCGATCACTTTCTTCACGAGAGGGATATGGCGGTCGTAGATATGCGCGTCGGCGATGACGTGGAGAAGCGTGCCGGGCTTTAATCCGCTGACTTGGGCGAACATGTGGAGGAGGAACGCGTATTGCAGCGTGTTCCAGTTATTCGCGGTGAGCATGTCGTTGCTGCGCTGATTGAGGATGCCGTTAAGGGTGTCGCCCGCGACGTTGAAAGTCATGGAATAGGCGCAGGGGTAGAGGTGCATCTCGTGAAGGTCTTCGAAGTTATAGATGTTCGTGAGGATGCGACGGGAGTGGGGGTTATGCTTCAAATCGTAGAGGACGCGGTCAACCTGGTCGAATTCTCCCTCGGGGTAGATGGCTTTCTTGGCGAGTTGATACCCATAGGCCTTGCCGATGGAGCCGTTTTCGTCCGCCCAAGAATCCCAGATGTGGGGTTTGAGGTCATGGATGTTGTTGGACTTGCGTTGCCAGATCCAAAGAAGCTCGTCGAGGCAACTTTTCCACGGGATGCGACGCAAGGTCAAAATGGGCAGTTCCTCTTGAAGGTTATAACGGTTGGTGACGCCGAAAATCTTGATCGTATGGGCAGGGGTTCCATCCTCCCAATGGGGTCGGACGGGATAGTTCTCGTCGGAGACGCCGTGGTCGAGGATGTCCCGCATGTTCTGAATGAATATTTCGTCTGCTTTGCTCATGAGCAAAATTATACGTGCCGGCACGATATTTCCCACCAAAAAACACAATGTAATTGTATTTTTCGTGGAAGTCGTTGGGCGTGTGCTAAAATTCACCCGTGAAAAGCGGTGCATCCAAACTGTTGATCCCTTGTTCCCTGATGCTCTTTTCCTGCGGGGAAGCGCCGGCATCCTCCTCTTCTAGCGTCGCCTCTTCCTCGTCTGAACCTTTGCCTTGCGTCACGTTGACCGGCGGAGGGGATATGTCTTTTTCCCTGGACGTCGCCATCGAAGGTGAAAGCTCCAACGTCTCGCTGTCTTTCGTAGGAATGGAATTTGCCATCCAAGACGACTATCCAATCGAAAAGCTGAGCGACCTCGTCGATTACACCTATTACGCCGAGGCGAACATGATCGGCGACCTTTCTTGCGAATCCATCTTCCTCACCCAAAGAAGAGGCAGGGGCAAAACCGAATATGAGTTCCCGACCGCCCATTTCCGCACCTATGTGACCGGCGGCGACATCTATCTCGACCTAAGTGAGATCGATTTGTCCGACTTGGGCGTGGAGACCAACAAGTATGTCTTCCGCGATGGCTTTGCCGCGCTTAAAAGCGAAGACGCGCAGCAGATCCGCGACCTCTTGTCCATCCCAGAGCTCGACATGCAGGCTTTGCTAAGCGCCTCCACCGAAAATGAGGTCATCGAAAACGCCATCCACATGGAACGTTATGACCGGGAACGTTATAACGTGTCCTTTGAATTGAACAGCTCGACCATCGCCGAAGTCGTCGGCTATTTCGACGAGACCGCCAAGGTCGACGAGGTCAAAGCGCAGATCGATGAGTTCGTCACTTTTGGCGCAGGCACCGCCATCACCGCGCTTTATAACATGAAGGACAATTCCGTCAGCGGATTTGGGCTCGTCGGCACTTTAGGCCTTCCCATTGGTTCCCTCGAATACGAAGAGACCTCCATCGACTTATCGAACACGAAGCTCAACGTCGATTTGAATATGGTTTGGAACTCTAGCGAAGCCTTTGCCCTCCCTCCCTTAGACGATTACACGGAGGTGACGATCCCCAAGGAAACGGAAAGCACGTCCGAAGTGGGATCTTCAGAGGCCGTTGCATAATATGGATTTCTCCGGTTTTGAAAAATTATCCCTCGTCGATTATGACGACAACCTGACCGCCACGCTTTTCATGGCGGGATGCCCTTTTCGTTGCCCGTTTTGCCATAACGGGGAACTCGTCCTCCATCCCGAACGCGCGGCGACGATCCCTTGGGAGGAGATCGTGACCTACCTTAAGAAGCGACAAGGCGTCCTCGACGCGGTTTGCGTTTCCGGCGGTGAGCCGACGTTAATGCCAGACTTAGAAGAAAAGATCGCCGAGATCAAATCCCTCGGCTACAAAGTCAAACTCGATTCCAACGGCTTCCGACCCGAGGTCCTTAAGACTTTGGTGAGCAAAGGCCTATTGGACTACATCGCGATGGACATCAAAAACTCGAAGCTGAAATATGGCCTCACCTGCGGGGTCGCGGTCGATATGGAACAGATCGAGGAATCGGTCCGTTTCCTTATGTCCTCGGGCATTCCCTATGAATTCCGCACGACCTGCATGGCCGAATTCCATGACGCCTCCGACTTCGCGTTGATCAGCGAATGGATCGCTGGGGCGGAGCGTTATTTTCTGCAACGCTACATCGATTCGGCGTCGTGCATCCAACATAATTTCCACGAAATTCCCCTGCAAAAAGCCAAGGAATACCTGGAAATCGTCCGCTCGACGATCCCAAGCGCAAAGCTAAGGGGCTACGACGAATAAGCGAAGAAAAAGACCGATGGCGATTGATGCCTCGGTCTTTTCACTTGGCTTACTTGGCGGAGAAATGCTCGTTGAGGACGCGCTCGATGTCGGCGATGTCATAGAAGGCGCTGAAATCAAGGACGGTAGTTCCTTCCTGCTCCTTCGTCTTGATCTCGAACTTATGGTCGCAGGAACCTTCCCTCGCATCGTCGATCTTGCGACCGTTTTTGTCCACGGTGGCGTCGCAGGCACTGCGGATGGTCCTTAGCCCGACGCCGGTATGCTGGCAGAGGACGGAACAGCTGCCGCCGCCGGAGATGTCGCCCATGGTGAAGATGCCGCGGTCATGGAGATAAATCGGGGAGATGCCGCCGCAGGAATAGCCGTTTTGCGACATGAGCACGGCGACGTTCTTTCCCTTCACGGGGTCGAAGACGGCGTCTTTTTCGTCGAACTTACGGTCAAGGTTACGGTCGAACTGCAAGGCCGCGGTGATGTGCTCGCCGGTGATGCGGTTCTCGAGGGAAAATTCGGTCTTGCCGATTTTGTTCTCAGTGAGGAGGGAAATGACATACATCATCTCGTCCACCGAACCGCCGGTGTTGCTCGCGAGGTCGACGACGACGTTTTTGACGGCAGGGTCCTTCTGGGCTTTGAGCAAGCCGTTATAGAGGGAGACCACGGAGCCGCCGACATGCTCGCCATAAGGTAGTTCGGCCGCGCCGGCATAGAATTCTTTCCATGACGCTGCGTTTTGGTATTCGCCCATGTAGTCGTCGATGAAGATGAAGGCGGTGTTATTGACCTTCAAATAGGTCTCCTCACCGCGAAGGTTGCCCGTGCCTTCTTTGGTTAACTTAAGGACGTCCTTACGATTGGTGCGAAGTTCCTCGTGGTGGTTATAGCTGGCCGCGTAATTCGATAGCTCTTCATAGCCGTCTCTGCGAATCTTGGTGACGTTCAACGAAACCTGCGGGAGGAGGGTTCGAGCCCAAGAAGGATAGGCTAAGGACTGGGTCGCTTCGTCATAGACGTAGCTGATGAACGGATCTACTCTGGTATGGCCCGCGTCGGCGGTGAGTTGGCCAAACAAGTATAGGCCGGTCGCGTAGCCTAATACGGTGCCATCGGTGAGGTATTGCTTCGCTAAACGGCCGAGGGGGCGGCTCTCCAATGCATGGTCAAGCCCTTTGGAGAGATCGTAATAACGTTCGAGGCTGCTGCGGCCGGGACGACCCAGGAAGACGTCATAATCGAAGCAGAGCTCGTTATAGAGATAGGTCGCGTATTCTACGCCGAGGTCGGTTTTAAGGGCAGGCTCGTAGGTATCTTTGCCAAAGGAGTTGGTGCTTTCGTCCCCCGCGGAATAGATGAAGAGGTCCTGACGGTTATATAGGGAGGTCAACAAATCGGAATCGGAGAAGATGTCCTGCAGAGTGGGAAGAGGCAAGTAGAGGTCCTTGCCATCGCCATGAAGGTTGATGCCGTAATCGTCGAAATCGACAGTGGTGGCTTTGGCTTTGCCATCGACCTTGATTTCGCCCACTTTCATCCAGGGCATGCCATCGGTGCCGAGCATCGCGCTGAGGCCGGAGGCGTAGGTTTTGGTCGAGGTGAAGAAGGGTAGATAATCAGAGGACATGATGTTGCCATCGACGTCAAAGGCGGCTTTGCCGTTGCTCGGGGAGGTGACGGTATAGACGCTGCCGTTAACCTTCACGTCGAGTTTGCTGCGCGCGGGATCGCTGCTTCTGCCTTTGAGCAGTAGGCCATAGAATTCCGCGATGGAGATATAAGGCACATCCTTGGAACCGGAATAGAAGCGGAGTTTCGTTTTCTGGTCCAGCTTTTTGTCGACGTAACGGACGCTGATTTCTTTCTCAGTGAAGGTTTCCGTCTCGGCGGAGGAGGAAGCTTCGCCGGAAGATTGACCGCCGCAAGCGAGCAACATGGGTACGAGAACGAGTAGGGGGAAGGGACGTTTCATGAGGTACCTCAGGCATCGTCGATGCCATTTCTAAGCGACTATATCAAAGCATTTCCAAAAAGAAAAACAACCGCTTTCCACATGAATCCCACCAAAACGGGGGAACTTTGCGGGGAAACGGTTGTCGTTTGTTTCTACCTATTGAGGTAATTGGTGGCTTCCACGGCCGCGACGGCGCCGTCGCAGGTGGCGGTGATGACCTGGCGGACCGTCTTTTGGGTGCAGTCGCCCGCGGCGAATAAACCCAGCACGCCCGTGCCCTGTTTTTTATCAACGACGATGAAGCCGCGCTCATCGAGTTCGACGATATCCTTGAAGGGTTCGTTATGGGGCTCTTGGCCGACGCAGATGAAGCATCCGGCGCAGGGGATGGTGACCTCTTCGCCGGTTTTGGTGTCCTCAAAGATGACGCCGGTGAGGTCTTTGTCCCCGAGGAATTCCTTCGTGGACAAGTTATGGCGGTAGGTGATGTTTGGGATCTTCTTCATGCGCTCGACGAGGATGGGGTCGGCGAAGAATTTGTCGAAGAGGGTCGCGACAAAGACGCTCTTGGAGGTCTCGGAGAGGGAAATCGCGTATTGAAGGGCGGTGTTCGCGTCACCGATGAGCAAGACGTCCTGATCGGCGAAGAAGGCGCCGTCGCAAGTGGCGCAATAGGAGATGCCATGGCCGGTGAGCTCTTCTTCCCTAGCGATGCCGAGGTGACGATGGTTGCAGCCGGTCGCGATGATGACGGTCTTCGCGTCATAGAGGTTGAAGTCGGTCTTCACGCGGAACATGTCGACGTCTTTGACGACGCTTTGGACGTCCTCGAGTTCGAATTCGGCGCCGAGGTCGGTGATCTGGTCGAAAAGATGGTCGCTCCAATCCGAGCCGGAGATGGTTTTGATGGAGGGGTAGTTTTCTAGGCGTGGGGACTTAGCGATCTGGCCGCCGATGGATTCCTTTTCGAGCAAGAGGACGGTTTTGCCGGCGCGCAAGAGATAGAGGGCGGCGGTCATGCCCGCCGGGCCACAGCCGATGATGATGCAGTCGTACATTTTCTTCTCCTTATAGAGGAATAAGGCCCCTTACGGGAAGAGGCCTTAGTCGTTGTTTCGTTTTGGCTTATTGGGCGATCTTCGCGGATTCGATGAAGCCTTTGATGAGGGAGGCGTTTTCGAAGGAGCGATAGCCGTTGCCCTCGGGAACGATGAGGGTCGGGGCCTGCTTGATGCCGAACTGCTCGACGAGCTCACGGTTGGTGGTCGCGTCGACGTTGGTGTAGTGGATGCCGGCCTTATCGAGGAGCATCTTGGCCATCTTGCAGTTGGGGCAGGCGGGGGAGGTGAAGAGGAGGAGGCCGTTCACCTCGAGCTTGGGCTCATGGTGTTCGTGTTCGCAAGCGCAGGCTTCGCCTACGGAGTGGACCGGTTCCTGGTTCTCGTCGATGACGTAGGTCTTACGCATGTTGAATTCCTGAACCTTGCCGGCGTTCCAGTTCTTGACCGGACGGTAGTAACCGGTGATGCGGGAATAGACCTCAGTCTCCTTGCCGCAGGTCGGGCAGCGATACTGCTCGCCGGTGATGTAGCCATGGTCGGCGCAGACGGAGTAGGTCGGCGACATGGTGTAGTAAGGAAGCTTGTAGTTATAAGCGATCTTACGGACCAACTTCATGCAGGATTCCCAGTTGGGGAGGCGCTGGCCGAGGAAGGCGTGGAAGACGGTGCCGGAGGTGTAGAGGGTCTGGAAGCGATCCTCGATGTCGAGGGCGGCGAAGATGTCTTCGGTGTAACCGACGGGCAAGTGGCTGGAGTTGGTGTAATAGGGGGTCTCACCGGCCTTGGAGGCGGTGATGATGTCCGGGAAACGCTGCTTGTCGTGCTTGGCGAGACGGAAGGCGGTGGATTCGGCCGGGGTCGCTTCGAGGTTATAGAGGTCGCCATATTGCTCCTGATAGTCGGAGAGGCGCTCCCTCATGTGGTTGAGGACTTCCACGGTGAAGTCCTGGGCCTCGGGGGAGGTGAGGTCCTTGCCGATCCAACGGGCGTTGAGGCAGGCTTCGTTCATGCCGACCAAACCGATGGTGGAGAAGTGATTGTTGAAGGTGCCGAGGTAATGCTTGGTGTAGGGATAAAGACCGGCGTCGAGGAGTTTGGAGACGGTCTGACGCTTCACTTTGAGGGAGCGGGCGGAGATGTCCATCAAACGGTCGAGGCGGGAATAGAAGTCCGCCTTGTCGGTCGCGAGGTAAGCGATACGGGGCATGTTGATGGTGACGACGCCGATGGAGCCGGTGGATTCGCCGGATCCGAAGAACCCGCCGGATTTCTTACGGAGTTCGCGGAGGTCGAGGCGGAGACGGCAGCACATCGAACGGACGTCGCTGGGCTTCATGTCGGAGTTGATGTAGTTGGAGAAGTAGGGGGTGCCGTATTTGGCGGTCATCGTGAAGAGAAGCTTGTTGTTCTCGGTCGGGGACCAGTCGAAATCGCGGGTGATGGAATAGGTCGGGATCGGGTATTGGAAGCCACGGCCGTTGGCGTCGCCTTCGATCATGGTCTCGATGAAGGCTTTGTTGACCATCGCCATCTCTTCTTTGCAATCCGCGTAGGTGAAGTCCATTTCCTCACCGCCGACGATGGCGGGAAGGTTCGCCATGTCATCGGGGACGGTCCAGTCCAAGGTGATGTTGGTGAACGGGGATTGGGTGCCCCAACGAGAGGGGGTGTTGACGCCGTAGATGAAGGATTGGATGCACTGCTTCACCTCTTTATAGGTGAGACCATCCTTCTTCACGAAGGGGGCGAGGTAAGTATCGAAGGACGAGAACGCCTGAGCGCCAGCCCATTCGTTCTGCATGATGCCGAGGAAGTTGACCATCTGGTTGCAGAGGGTCATGAGGTGACGGGCCGGGGAAGAGGTGATCTTGCCGGGGACGCCGCCGAGGCCTTCCTTGATGAGCTGCTTTAAGGACCAGCCCGCGCAGTAGCCGGTGAGCATGGAAAGGTCGTGGATGTGGATATCCGCGTTGCGGTGCGCGTCCGCGATTTCCTTATCGTAGACCTCAGAGAGCCAGTAGTTGGCGGTGACGGCGCCGGAGTTGGAGAGGATCAAGCCACCGACGGAATAGGTGACGGTGGAGTTCTCCTTGACGCGCCAGTCGGCGACGCGAAGGTAGGAGTCGACGACGTTCTTGAAGTCAAGGTTGGTGTTCTTGACGGTGCGAAGCGCGGCATGCTTGGCGCGATAGTCCATATAGGACTTGGCGACCTCGACGTAACCGGTCTGGATCAAGACGATTTCGACCGCGTCCTGGATGTCTTCGACGCTCACGACTTCGTTTTTGATCTTCTTGTTCAGCGTGCTGGTGACGCGAAGGGCCAAAAGTTCGATGACGTCCGGGGTGACTTCCTGGTGCTCCGCCTTGAAAGCGCGCTCGATGGCGCTTTCGATTTTCTTGAGGTCGAAGGCTACTAACGAGCCGTCCCTCTTGCTTACTTGTAGCATATTGCTATCCTCCGATTTTCGCTTCCCGCAGCGAGGGCTTCAAAAACCATCGATAACGCACTCGGGGCGTTCTATGGCGGGGAGCAGTAGACCCTCCCTCGGGTCTTGTGCGGGGTTAATGATAATTTGGCGTTTTCAAAAATCAATCCATACGCTTCGCGCGCCAAAATTCATATGAAAAAATACTCTTGCAAAATGACGTTCCACGCGAAGGTAGGCGTGCGGTCGGAACAAATCGGAAAACGTTAGTAGTTTTTTGGTGTCAACGGAAAAGAAAAAACGCCCAATAGGCAAATGCAAAATTCGTACACTGTATAAAATTTTGATTTTCAGAGGTCACTCATATCCGTTCAAAAAGGCGTCTCTCTTTGGCGCCTTCCTGTTGTTTACACGCGCATATAGAGAAATAAGGCAAAGGGCTGTGCGATATGAACAAAGGGAGGGCTGACTTAGTGAAATCGCTTCCCTCATTATTGAAAATGGCTTAAAGGAAGATAAAATCTTCATGATTCTTCAGGAGGAAACATTTAAATGGCTAAATTAACGAAAGAAGAAAAAGCCGCTCGCAAAGCCGAAAGGAAGAAAGCGGGCAAAGGACTCTGGGCTGAATTCAAGGAGTTCATCAACCGCGGCAACGCGTTCATGCTCGCCGTTGGCGTCGTCATCGGCGGTGCGTTCTCCGCGATCGTCAACGCGTTCGTCAGCATGTTGATGTCTGTGACGACGTGGGGCGTCCCGGGAGGCCTTAAGGGTCTCGTCACCGTCCTTCCGGCCGCTAACGAAGTGCAGGCTGGTTTCAATCCCTCGATTGGTCTTGGACAAGCCTTCAACAAAGCCGACCTTCAGTCTCTAGCTGAAGCCCTCGCAAAATTCAACTATGGTGATGAGCAGGTGGCTGCTAATCCGAACTTAATTGAATCCGCTAAGTCGACGATCATGGGTGTTTATACCCTTCATGGCACCACCTACACCTATAACATGTCTGCCATCATCGACTGGGGCACCCTCATCAACGCCGTCATCGCCTTCATCATCATCGCGGTCGTTCTCTTCATCATCGTCAAGGTCGTGAACGCCGCCGCCGCCAAGAAGGCCGAAGCCGAAGCCAAGGCCCGCGAGCGCTACTACGAGAAGCACCCCGAAGAGCGTCCGGTCGAACCCGAGCCCGAAGCTCCGAAGCCGACCCAGGAAGAGCTCCTCTCCGGCATCCTCGCCGAACTCAAGAAGCAAAACGCCGCCAAGTAAGCGGACGCAATGCGACACACGGGCGTCACAAGCGCCCGTTTTTCTTTGCCGCTTAAGGTACAATATGCCCATGACAAAACAATTGCTCGAATCGATTCCGAACCTACGCGACCTCGCGTCCTATCCCTGCGCCTACGGCGAAATGACCAAAGGTCTCATCTATCGCAGTTCCTCGCCCTACTTTGCTTCTGACGAGGATTTAAAGCGCCTAAAGGAAGAAATCGGAATCCGTTCGGTCCTCGATCTTCGCGGCGAGATTTCCAACCAAAGGAATCCGTCGCCCTTCATTAATGACCCCGAGGTCTATTGGAGACTATTCAACATCCCCAAAGGCGAAGTGATTCCCACGGATGGTGACGACATCCCTTCGTGGTATATGTCCTTCATCGCCGAACCCACCGCGATGCGCCCGATTTTCCGCGAAATCCTTAACGCTCCCAAACCTTTGCTCTTCCATTGCGAGGCGGGCAAGGACCGTACCGGAACGGTCGCGTTGATCCTTGAACTCCTCAACGGCGTCAGCAAAGAAGACGTCTGCCGCGATTACAATCTATCTTTCGATGGTCGTTTGGACGTGGTGGAAAAGAGAACCAAAAGCTTCTATCCGGAACTCCCGGAATTCTTTTTCCATCCGCCGGTAGATGCAATCGCCCGCTTTGTCGATGCGTTCCTTGAACGATATGGCGATGCTCGCCAATACTTGGAGGCGATGGGCCTATCCGATTCCGAGATCGACGCGCTAGCGAACATCTTCGGCGTGCAGGAAGTTTCCGCCGGAGCCGTCGTCTTCCATAAGGATTATGTCTTGGTCGAGCATATGAAACTCGGCCATTACTCCATGCCGAAAGGCCACGTCGAGGAATCCGACGGCGGCCTAACGGAAACGGCCAGGCGCGAGATTTTGGAGGAGACCGGACTCGAGGTCGACTTCATGCCGGGCTTCGAAAAAGTCACGGTCTATTCCCCAAAACCCGGTCACATCAAAAGAGTGCATTGGTTCGTCGCGGAGGCACGTTCCAAAGAGGCCAAGCCCCAGCCTGAGGAAGTAAGCGAGATCTATTTCCTTTCGCCCGCGGACGCGCTTCGTGTCCTCTCCCACGATGACGATCGCCGCGTTTGCTCCGACGCCTGCTTCTTCTATTTTGACGAATAAAAACCCCACAATTCTTCGCGAAATGCAGGGATTATTGCGAGGTTTTTAGATGCGATAGATCTCGTCGAAGATATGGTCGGCGTAGACTTTTGCCACGTTGACCCCAGTGGTTTTTTCAATGCCTTGGAGGAAGGCGTTGGAGTTCACTTCACAAAGAATCGGTTCTTCGCGGATACCGGACTCAAGCAGGTCGATGCCGCAATAATCGAGCTCGAGGGCTCGGGCGATGCGTTCGGCCGTTTCGATCTGGAACGGGCTCATGGTATGTTCCACGCCAACCCCGCCTTGAGCGATGTTGCTGCGGAAATCATCGGATAGGGAAAGGCGCTTATATCCTGCGACATATTTGCCGCCGACGCAGACCAAACGGTAATCAAATCCCTTGGAGGATTCGATGAACTCCTGATAGAGGCGCGGACGATAGGCGACCTTGGTCTCGATTTGCTTCAATTCCTCGTAGTCGTGGGCGAGGAAGACGTTTTCGCCCATCGACCCAAAGTTCCCTTTGACCACGATGGGGAATGGGATGACATTGATGAGGTTGCGAAGGAAGTCCTCATTGTCCAGCAAGGAATAATGAAGCGGGCCGGACACCGTCTTTGGCATGCGGATGCCGAAATGCATCAGGTTCATGTACGTAATCATCTTGTCGTCGCAGGCGGCGATGGCCTTCGCTTTGTTAAAAAGGCGCATACCCGCTTGCTCGAGCAAATGGGAGATGTAACGATCCTTATCGAGGAAAAGGCAGAAGTCGTAGGGGAGGTCGGCGGAATAAAGCTCGCCGTCGCTGCCGATGAAGGCATAGATCTCGGCGGCGGATTTGACTTCGAGTTCGACGTTTTTGTCCTTGAATTCAAAAGCCATGCGGTCGATGAAATGCCTGATTGCGGGCAAAACATCGTAAGCGTTGACGACCACTAGGCCACGAAAGTGGCGATCCGTTCTAATCATGTGAAGAATTATATCATTGCTAAAGCAAGGGAATAGATAACAATTGAATCTGCGCGCCTGGCCGTTAAAATATTTTTAATAACCAAGGAGTTAAAATCATGGCTGATGCAAAAAAGGTTTATCACGTTTCCAAACGCGCCGAAGACGGTAAATGGGTGATTAAGTTCGCCGGCGGCGAAAAGGTCATCAAGACCTTCTCCACCAAGGACGAAGCCCTCGCCTATGCGGACCAGCTCGCCGAGAACCAAGGCGGTACCGTCCTCTTCCACGCCTCCAAAGGCGCGAAGGCCGGCAAGATCCAAAAGCGTTAACCAAAATGAAACAAAGGCGCCGACTCGGTGCCTTTTTCTTCAGTTTTGAAGCGGAATCGTTCACAATTATCCCATGGCAAAACCTACGAAATCCCAAGAAGACTTCCTCGAAGCGTTATTGATGCTCGAACAAGATGGGCTTCCTTTGGAAACCACGCGCGTCGCAAAACTTCTTAATGTCTCTAAGCCCGCGGTCCATCAAATGGGTCACGAGCTCATCAACCACGGATGGATCACCCGTAAAGACTACGGGGACATGAAACTTACCGACGAAGGCCGGGCGATCGCGGAAGCGGTGCTCGAGCGTCACCACGTCCTCAAAGAGTTCCTGCTCCGCCTTGGCGTGAGCGAGGAGGTAGCGGAAAACGATTGCTGCCTCATGGAACACATCCTATCGGACGAAACCTTCGACGCCATTCGCAAAACCCTGAAGTGAAAAACGATCCCCGCGAGGATCGTTTTCTTTATGCCGGTTTATTTGACGTCGACACGACGGAAGAGTTCTTCGTTTGCCTCGACGATTTTGGAGAGCATGTTGAGACGGACGCCCTCCATCGCCTGACGGATCTCAGTGTCGGATATTCCTTCGTCCACGAGCAAGAAGCAATCGATGATGCGGAGCAGATTATCTTCCAAAATCTGATACACGTCCTTGTTAATCACGAGGTCGGATTTCGCAAGGGCCGCCAGGGCGTCTTCCCATAACGGGGTGATACCGGCTTTGATGATGCCTAAGAGGCGGTCATTGGCGTCCTTGTCGTTTTGGAGGCAATTCTCATAGCTGACCGGGATTTCGATGCCGCGGAGGGAGACATATTCCTCCGTAAAACGGAGAACGTCGTAGGAGAAGACATCCATCGAACGGAGAAAGATGAGAAAATCGCGTTTCCTTTGTTGTGATTGAAGCGCGATTTTGAGCATCTCGTACTGCAGGGCGAGATCGAAAGGCACGACGAGACGTTCGAACTTGTCGTCAAAGCGTTCAAAGCGGAGATCTTCGTCGAGTTGGTCGTAAATGACGCGCAACTCATCCACGATCGTCTCGTGGCTTTTGCGTGCGTCCAAGAGCAGTAGGGCGATGTTCATCTTCTTTACCTCCACATAATCATACTACTCGGGCGGATTTTTCCAGCCGATGTTTTATGCTCGGTTCTTAGAGAAAAGGACGGGTTGTTCTATGTTTTTGGACACGAAAGCGACAAAATAAATGCCGGAGCGAAATATGAAGGTCGGAATCGTTGGCGCATCGGCATCGGGAATCTATACCGCTTTATTTCTTTCTCGCGCCAAACCGGATGCCGAAATCGTCCTTTTCGACCGCATGGATAAGCCGGGCAAGAAACTTTTGGCCACGGGTAATGGCCATTGCAACCTTTTCCATACCCCCCTTTCGCCTAGCGCCTATAACCAACCTGGCTTCGTGGAGTCGTTGCTCAAGCGATATGACGAGAAGGCATTATTGGATGGCTTAAGGAGCCTTGGGGTCGCCACGTTCAACAAGGGAGAACTTGTCTATCCGCTTTCCTATAGTGCCTCGGCTTATCTTTCCTATCTGCTATCGTTATGCGAAAAGGCGAGAATTAGCTTCCGACTCGAGGAA
This sequence comes from Erysipelotrichaceae bacterium, assembly GCA_015058945.1. Classification (GTDB taxonomy): domain Bacteria; phylum Bacillota_I; class Bacilli_A; order RFN20; family CAG-826; genus Alloenteromonas. Next base: position 56,490 of record SVBF01000014.1, read on the forward strand.
AAAGTCATCGGCGTTAACGAAAACGAGCTGAAGACAAATAAGGGTGAATACCATTTCGATCACATCGTTTTTGCCTTTGGCGGATGCAGCCAAGCGAACCTAGGGTCGGACGGTTCTTTGTTCCCACTCCTTAGCTCGATCGGCTATCGCGTCAACGCCCCTCGTCCCGTTCTTTGCCCATTAAAAAGCCCCGATGTTCCGAAGTCTCTTTTTGGGGTACGTCACACAGCGAAACTCTTCTTAAAACGGAAGGGCAAAACGGTTTACGAAGAAGAGGGAGAAGTCCTATTTAAGAAGGATGGATTGTCCGGTATCGCGGTGATGAATGCCTCGAGTTTCGCGCGCCCCGACGATATCGTTCGCCTCGACCTTTTCCCCCACCTTTCCCTACCTGAACTGACCATGATGATCGCTGCTTCCGCATCAAGCTTGAAGCAAGGGTATCTATCTGCAATTTTGGAGCGGCCCTTAGCGGAATATATCGAAAAAAGAATCGGTATTTGCGATAAAAAAGATGAGAAATGCGAGAAAATCGCTGCTTTATTGAAATGCCTGGAATTTAAGGTTTCCGGTCTTTATGGCTTCGATTCCTCGCAGGTTAGCCGGGGCGGAATCGACCTAAATGAGGTGGATGAAAACCTTCGTTCCAAACGTTATCCGAATCATTGGTTCGTCGGCGAATGCCTTGACGTCGATGGACTATGCGGCGGCTATAACTTAGGGTTCGCCTTGCTCTCGGCGATGGTAGTGGGGAACGCGCTATGAAATACATCGTCGACCGTGTCGTTTTAAGTGCGGACGAAACCCCCGCCTCCCTAAGAAAAAAGATTGCCCTCAAGCTCGGCGTTTCCGTCGCCTCGCTGCATGTCAATGTGGTGCGAAGGACCTGGGTCAAAACCCACGAGGGCGGGCATATCGAAGTGCGCGCAGAGGCCGACACGAATGAGTTCATCCATAACACCGCCTATTACGTTTCGCTATTGGAAGGTGTTCCTTTACCTGAACCCAAACGCAAAGAACGACCCGTCGTCGTCGGATTTGGAATCAAGGGCGTTATCGCCGCTTTCTTGTTAGCAAAGCAAGGGCTCAAACCCATTGTTTTGGAGAAAAAACCAGAACTTCAAACCGGAGCTACCGAATCGGCTGTCGACGCGGGCATGCTTTTCTCCCCTGACGAATTGGATCCGGTGCTGAAGAGGGAATTGGAAGCGGTCGGCATCGTCTTCGAAGGTATCGATGCCCACGAATATCTCCCTCCGGCTTTTCTCCATTCCATTGCCCATAAGCTGTATTCCTATATCGAAAACGAAGGCGGACAGGTCCTTTTCAACGCGGAGTATTTGGAGACGAAGAAGCGCTTTGGCAGAGTCCGCGGCGTTTCCTTTGCCCATAACGGTGTCAAGACTTTCGTCAAAGCGAGGCAAGTCATCCTCGCTAGCGGAGCCACGGACGATTCGTATTACCTCGGCTGCGCCATCTCCTCCACGCCCCGTCTTTACCATGAGTACATTTACGGCAAATCCACCATCGACCCGAAGACGCCGAACTACTATTTGTCCATCAAAAAGACGTCAAAAAGCGGGATTCCGTTCCTTTTCCTCGTCGGTTTGCCTAAGGCAACGCTGCTTACGAATCGGCGGGAAGAACAGGTTTTGAGTCACGCGCTCGAATTCGCGGGAAAAGGCAAAAACGCGGTGAGCTATATCGGATGCGCGGTGACGCGAAAACAGTGGGAACAGATTTCCCGCGACGCTTATTTCGCGGTTCGAGACCAAAAGATCCCTTGCTGTACGTTGGACGACTTCTTTCAGCGAAAGGGCTCTTTGCGTTTAGGAAGCGTGAAACCGACGAACCCGCTAGGCGCTCAGCTCGTCTCCCTGTACGACGTTTTGGGGAAGGATGTTGGGGAAAAATTGAGGTCGACACTGAGTGATCTTTCCCGGCCGTTCCCGTTTTTGCAGGAGAAGGGGGCGCTGCTCAGTGGCCTTGTCTTGCTGCATGGCAGAAGCGAGGAAAAAACGGCGAAGTCCATCGAAAAACAAATACACGCCATCGCTGTTTCTCCAGAAAAAAGCATCGATTTCGCCTGCGTTGCCAGCGCGAGTTTGGCCGCCGTACGCGCCTTGCTTGAGGCGCTATAAAAGCGCATTGACTATCTATCAAAGATAGACTTTAATATTGGGGCTGCTTTTTGCTCGTGCTTTTCGAGCAGGGCATAGGAGGTTTGGTCATGAAGTATTCGTCTACCACCCGTCTGATCAATGTCATTATCTTCGCCGTTCTCGCCTTCGCGTTTGGCTTCCTCGGCATCTACCAGGGTTTCCTTGTCGCCCCTTTCCTCGCTTTGAGGAACGGCCCGGTTGGCAATGTTGAAATCGGCTATGGCCTCAGCGCCATGCTCGGCGTCACCGGCCTCGCTGGATTGCTCATCTCCGGCTATGGTCTTGTGACCGCGGTCCTAAGCTTGTTGCACGAAAAGGATGATCAAATCGTCCGTCGTAGCTTCGGTGCCTATATCGCCCTCGGCTATGCCGCCGCGATGTTCTTCTTCTTCAATGCGACCTGGCTCTATCGTCTCACCTCCACCAACATCGGTTACGACGAATTCGGCTTCGTCATCGCCGTTTATGCCATCCTCTTCCTCATCTCCATTATCGTGAGCAACATCCCCCTCATCCGCCTGTATGGCGAAAGCGAGGAACTCAACAGCATCATGCGCATCATCGTCGGCTCCCTCCTCGCCGTCACCCTTTCCATCGCCCTCGTCTTCGGCGTTTCTTATTTCCTCTCGCTCAACAACAGCATCTACCAGCAGGCCGTCGTGAGCCGTCAGTTCCTCATCGGCGCCTTGGTCTTCCTCGTCGCCGCGTTGCTCGCCTGTGGCGCTTTCCTCGGCTATGGTCGTTCCGCCAAAGCGGGCACCATCTCCAAGCTCAACGGCCTCCTCTTTGAGGGATCCCTCATCTGCGTCGGTGGTGGCATCATTGCCGCCGGTGCGCTCGAGTACGTCAACCAGAGCCCCAAGAAGCCGCTCGACGTCTCCTTCGTCACCAAGACCATGTTCAACACCAACGGCAGCTTCATGGAATTCAGCATCATGGCCTTCATCCTCGGCGGATTGATCGTCATCCTCGGACTCTTCCTCTGCTCCTCCACCCTCAAGGGCAGCAAGCAAAAATAAGGCAACAAAAAAACTTCGGGGCGTGGATTCGTTCCGAAGTTTTTATTTTGCCTTTCTGACGTTGTGGTATTGATCGACGATCAAATATTCGTCGTAGAGGTCGATGACGTCTTGGGTGGGCGATTCGAATTCTTTCCGCAGCGATTCCATCGCGTCGTCAGGGACCACGCGGTCCTCGGTCCTCATGCGGTTTTGCTTAAGGCAAACATCGAAGGGGACGTCAAACAGGACCAAGATGTGTTTATCGTATCCCGGCGTGTTTTGGAAGTAATAACGGCGATAGGCGTTTTGAAGATTCGTGGAATCGGCGATGACCGTGCAGTCTTCACAAGCGTGGGCGTTTAGCTCGGCGAGGAAGGTTTCCCACACCAGATGTTCGGCGTGAAAATGGTTGCATGCCCCGGCGACTCTCTTACGAATCTCGTCCGAGGCGACGATGTAGGTGTCGGGGTGCTTCTCTTGGTATTTCCTGGCCCAGGTGGATTTACCCGATCCAGGAATTGCGGAGAGCAGAATCAGCGTTCCCATGGGGCTATCTTATACTCCCGTCTTATCAATGCACAACACGCAATTTCTACGCAGAAACAAAAGACGCGATTAAATCGCGAGAATGGATTATTTACCGGACCGACAGACCAATGTCCAACGTCGCGTTTTGTCAAAGGTAGATGAGATAAAAGGGGAAAAACGTCCAAGTACCCTTTCTTTGCGCGCACATTGAGCGCATTTGTTATCAAAAAGGGCACTAGATTTGTTACAATTTTCGCATGGACAAAGTGATCGTTGTTAAAAACAAAAAGTTCGTTGTCGTCTCCGTTAAAGCGGTTCATGAGGAGCATACCACCTATATCTGCACCTGGTCCAATCGCACCTATCTCGTCCGTACCTTCGTCGAAGGCTTCGACAAAGCCATGAAGGACTACAAGACGTTGAAGCACGCCGGAATCAACATGGCGAAGATTTGCTTCCACGATGACGAAAAGAAGATCATCGTCTTCGATTATTTCCCCGAAGACGATTGCTTGCAAACCTTGGCGAAAGGGTCGCTTCCCGACATTTATTTCGATGCGCTTTTCGCCCTGTATCGCTTTGCCCGTTTCTCGAAAGTGGCGCTGGACTGGGAACCGCAGAACTTCATGCTTCGCGGCACCCAAATGTTCTACCTCCCGACCAAGTGGGAACCGCTTAACGAGAACAACCCTCTCGAAAAGGAAGGCATCCGTACGTGGTTCCTTGGAAAAGAAGGTCGCGCCTTGCTTGCCCGTAAGGGTTATGACGTCTCCGCCTTGCCGAACCTCGAGGATAATGTGGTCAACAAATCCATTGTCTTGGCGTCGGTTCGGTATTGGTGATGAGCAAGTCATTCGGTTTAGAAATCCTTCACATCGATAAGTCTACCGGGGCACGGTATGGCATTTTGCATACGCCCCATGGCTCGGTGGAAGTGCCGATGTTCATGCCCGTGGGCACGAACGCGACATTAAAAATGCTTTCGCCCGAGCAGGTGTCCGCCTGCGGATCTGGGGTGGTTTTGGCCAATACGTATCATCTTCATTTGCGGCCTGGCGAAGATATCGTCAAAGAGGCCGGCGGTCTCCACGAATTCATGAATTACCACGGCCCGATCCTCACCGATTCGGGCGGCTTTCAGGTCTTCTCTCTCGCCTCGCGCCGCAAGATCACCGAGGAAGGGGTGACTTTCCGTAACGAAATCGACGGCGGCAAGGAATTCTTCTCCCCCGAGGAGGCAATCCGCATCGAGGAAGCCCTCGGGGCGGACATCATCATGAGTTTCGACGAATGCATCCCTTATCCCGCGAGCAAAGAATATGTCGCCCGTTCGACCGAGCGGACCTTACGCTGGGCCAAGAGAGGGTTAGAGGCGAAGACCAGGGATGACCAGGCGCTATTTGGCATCGTCCAAGGCGGTGCGTTCCGCGATTTAAGGGAACACGCCGCGAAAGAGCTCGCCGCCATGCCCTTCGAAGGCTATTCAATCGGCGGTACCTCCATCGGCGAGCCCAAGGACGTCTGCTATCAAATGATTCAAGACGCCGTCCGTTTTTTGCCCCAAGACAAGCCGCGTTATTTGATGGGCGTCGGCTCCATCGACTATATCCTCGAGGGCATCACCAACGGCATCGACATGTTCGACTGCGTCCTTCCCACGCGCCTTGCCCGCCATGGCGCTTTGATGACCCGTCACGGGCGCATCAACATCCAACGCAAACAATACGAACGCGATTTCACCCCCATCGATCCGGAATGCGATTGCTATACTTGCCAACACTACACGAAAGCCTATCTTCGCCACCTTTATAAAGCGGAAGAAGGGTTTGGCCAAACCTTGAATTCCATCCATAACATCCGCTTCCTGATCCAGCTATGCGAAGATGCGCGTCAAGCGATAAAAGAAGACCGTTTTGCGGAGTTTAAGGCTAAGATTTACGCGGATTTCGGCGATTCTAGAGGTTTCTGATGGACATCAATTTATTCGATTTTTACCTTCCCGAGGAGCTCATTGCCCAAAGCCCATTAAAGGCTAGGGACATGGCGCGCCTTATGGTCATAGACCGGGAACATCAAACGTTGGAACACCGCGTCTTCCATGACCTTTTGGATTATCTAAAACCCGGTGACGTCATGGTCCGCAACAACACCAAAGTCATCCCCGCGAGACTGCTCGGCGAGAAGGAGGAGACCCATGGCAAAGTCGAGGTCTTGCTCTTACACGAAGTCCCGGAAGAAGGGGAGGACGTATGGGAATGCCTCGTCGGTTCGGCGAAGTCGGTGCGCGTCGGAACGCACTGCAAATTCGGGGACGGACGCCTCATCGCCGAATGCGTCGGCGTCTATGACGAAGGCATTCGCCACATGAAGTTCATCTATAAGGGTATTTTCCTCGAGGTCCTCGACCAGCTCGGCGTCATGCCTTTGCCGCCGTACATCAAAGCCCAATGCGAGGACAAAGACGATTATCAAACCGTCTACGCCAAGGTCCCGGGATCCGTCGCCGCCCCGACGGCGGGGTTCCATTTCACCGAAGAACTCTTCGCCAAGATCAAGGCCAAAGGCGTCGAAGTGCTCGACGTCACTTTGAACATCGGCCTAGGCACCTTTCGCCCGGTGAAGGTTCAAGACACCAAGGACCACGTCATGCACGAAGAGACCTACACGATGGACCAAACGACCGCCGAAAGGCTGAACCTCGCGAAAAAGGAGGGGCGGCGCACCATCGCCATCGGCACCACCTCGGTCCGCACCCTCGAATCCGTCTATTCCAAGTATGGCTGCTTTAAGGCCGAGAGTTCCTCGACCTCCATCTTCATTTCCCCGGGCTATGTCTTTGGGGCGGTGGACGCGATGGTCACGAACTTCCATTTGCCTAAATCGACCCTCGTCATGCTCGTCAGCGCCTTCATGGGCCGGGAGTGGACGCTCCGTTGCTACGAAGAGGCGGTGAAGGAGCGTTATCGTTTCTTCTCGTTCGGGGACGCGATGTTCATCTATGGAAAACCCAGGCAATAAACCTAACGCCATCGTCAATTACCAACGGGCCTATGAAAAGACGGTCTCCGCATTGTCTTCACGCCCGTCTTTGTTGCTGCACGTCTGCTGCGGACCCTGCTCTTGCTATCCCTTAACGGAACTATGCCGGCATTTCGACGTCACGATCTATTACGCGAATTCCAATATCTATCCCGCGGAGGAATACGCCCATCGCCTCGCGACCTTGAGGGAACTCCTCGCCTATCTCAAAAGGGATTACGGCTATGACGTCAAACTGATCGTCCCGCCTTACGAGAACGAGGCATATACACGCAAGCTCGCTCCGCTTAAGAATTGCCCCGAAGGAGGGGAACGCTGCTTCCTTTGCTACCGGTTGCGCCTAGAGGAAGGCTATGCCTATGCCGAAGAAAACGGCTATGACTATTTCACGACCGTCATGACCGTATCCCGCCAAAAGAACTCTCAAAAACTCAACGCCATCGGGGCCGAACTCGAGGCGAAATACCCGCGGACTCACTATTTATATAGTGATTTCAAGAAGAAGCGGGGGCTTGAGATCGGCACCGAGATCCGCAAGAAGTACGATTTGTATAACCAGGATTACTGCGGCTGCGTCTATTCCTACGAAGAGGCGTTAGAACGCAGAAAGAGGAACCAAGGGCAAACCCCGGAGGAGTGATTATGGCCAAAAAGAAAAAGCAAGGCGTCGCCGAAAGCGAGAACATCCAGCTCCGCCCGAACGAGAAAATCCTCAAGACCGCGCGCCCAGGCAGGGCAGCGGAACTTTATTTCATCGTTCCCGCGCTCGTGTTCTTCGGCATCGGAGCCGCCCTCTCCATGACGTCGGCTTGGGCCTATGTTTCCTCCTACATCCCGGCTGGGACGACGATGGTCACCGTCATGGCGTTGCTTTTCATCCTCGGCTGCCTGATGCTCTTTTTGCGCTTCGTGGTCATGGGTCGCTTCTATCTGATCACCAACGAACGCGTCATCGTCACCAAGGGCAGGGCGAGGAAAACCCAGATGTTCCTCAACCTTGAGGACATCCATGGGGCCTTCATAAACCAAAGCATGCTCTACCGCGTCTTCCGCCTCGCGGTCATTGAGTTCTTTTCCCCATCTTCCCAGCCGCGGAGCAAGTCCTTTTTGATCTTCTCCTACTCGTCCACCGCCTTCCAATTCACCTTCCTAAACAAGACGGATGGAGAGGAGTGCTACTCCCTCCTAGAGACCCTGCTCAACGTGCGTCGGGAATTACCAAAAATTTAAGTCGAAAAAAAATCAAAAATTGTGCACGATGCACAAAGATTTGATCTTTTCGATTATTTTTTTACTGACGATTTTTCTTAGGGATTATCGGGGTTTTCTTCCGACTATTAATAAATTAATTCGAAATTGTTTGACGCACTATACCCATACGCGTATAGTTTTCAACGCTGGCGCTTGCGTTGAAATGCGAGGTTGCCGAAACACCGACAGGCGTTGTCATGAAGAGGTGTTCGGGGAATTCGCATCGAGAAAGAGCCAGAAGCCTGAAAAACAAGATTCATCAAGGAGGAACATTCATGGCGAAAGAAAAAGCGATCCGTGTTCGCTTAATGGCTTACGACCACAAGATCCTCGACCTCAGCGTCGAAAAGATCCTGGACGTGGCCAAGAAAACCGGTGCCGGCGTCAAGGGACCCATCCCTCTGCCCACCGAAAAGCAGGTCTACACGATTCTCCGCGCTACCTTCAAGTACAAGGACAGCCGCGAGCAATTCGAGATCCGCACCCACAAGAGGCTGATCTACATCACCAAGCCGACCAAAGAAACGATTGACACCCTTCGCAGGTTAGACCTCGCGTCCGGCGTCGACATCGACATCAAGTTGTAATAAGGAGGAGATCTGATCATGAAATCCATCGTCGGAAGAAAAGTGGGCATGACTACGGTCTTCGCCCCCGACGGAACGATGTACCCCGTCACCGTCATTGAAGTTCTTCCCAACGTGATCCTCGACAAGAGGACCGTGGAGAAGAACGGTTACGAAGCCTTGGTCGTTGGCTACGAGGACAAACCCGCCCGTACCACGTCCAAGCCGAAAATGGGCCTGTTCAAGAAAGCCGGCGTCACCCCGAAGGCGAACGTCCTTGAACTCAAAGGCGACGAAATCTATGGCAAAGCCGTGGGCGAAACCCTCACCGCTGAGCTCTTCGCGAACGGCGAAGTCGTCGACCTCATCGGCCACAACAAAGGCCACGGCTATACCGGCACCATCAAACGCTATCACCACGTCATCGGTCCGAAGGGCCACGGCTCTGGCTACCACCGCCAGATCGGCTCCCTCGCCAACAACGGCCGCTGCAACAACCGCGTCATCCCGGGCAAGAAGATGTCCGGCCACTGGGCGCCTAAGCAGTGCACCGTCCAAAACGTCGTGATCGTCGAGTCCAACGCCGAAAAGGGATACATCCTCGTCAAAGGCGGCGTCCCCGGACCGAAGAAAGCGCTCGTCGTGCTCCGTACGCCCGTGCGTCACCAATTCAAAAAGCCCGTCGTGAAGGCGCTCGTCAAGAACACCGTCACTGAGGCGAAAGGAGAATAAACATGGCCGAAAAGAAAATCAGTGTGGCCGTCGTGAACCTCTCCGGTGAAGAGGTTGGCAAAATCGACCTGAACCCCACCGTGTTCGGCGCCAAGGACGTGAACCCGCAAGTCGTCAAAGACGCGGTCACCGTCTACCTCGCCAACCGTCGTCAAGCCACCGCTAAGACCAAGAAGCGTCACGAGATCCACGGCACCAACCGCAAGCCCTGGAGGCAAAAAGGCACCGGCCGCGCCCGCTCTGGCGACTGCAAGTCCCCGATCTGGGTCGGCGGCGGCACCGTCTTCGGACCTGACGGCACCCAAAACTACAAATTGGCGCAGAACAAGAAAGCCCACAAGCTCGCCCTTCGTTCCGTGCTCACCGAGAAAGTCGGCAACGGCCTCATCGTCGTCGACTCGCTCGACCTAAGCGCCATCTCCACCAAGGCTTTCGCGGGTAACCTCAAAGCCCTCGGCGGCGAAGGCAAGAAGAACCTCATCGTCGTCAACGGTGAGAACGACAAACTCATCCTCTCCGCTCGCGGCATCGAAAACGTCGGCCTCGTGGAAAGCGACAACATCGCCGTCTACGACGTCCTCCACTTCGATAACGTGATCGTCAGCAAAGAGGACATCAAGAAAATCGAGGAGGCCTTGCAATAATGGCTGAAGAAGAAAAAGTTGTCGAAGCGGTTGAGGAAACCGCCGAGAAGCCGGCCAAGAAGGCCACCCGCAAACCCAAGGCGAAGAAAGAGGAACCCAAGAAAGCCTCCTTCGCCAAACCGACCGAACACGACTTCGAGGTCATCGTGAGCCCGCTCATCACCGAGAAGACCATGGCGCTCATGCAAAACGCCAACAAGGTCACCGTGAAGGTCGCCGAAAAATCCAACAAGGTCGAGATCAAGGAAGCCTTCCAGAGGATCTTCCAGGTCAAGGTCACCGACGTGAAGGTCGCTAACCAAATCGGCAAGACGACCACCCGCGGCGGTCGCTACAAAGGCACGATCTCCGGCTTCAAGAAAGCCGTGATCACCATCGCCGAAGGCGAAGCCATCGACCTGTTCAAAGAGTAGGACACACCCACGCGTATATATAAATAGGAAACGCGCAAAGAAAACCAATATAGGAGAAAGTCAATGGCAATAAGAACGTATCGTCCTTACACCCCGTCGCGTCGCGCCATGAGCAACTCGACGTTCGAGGACATCACCAAATCCACTCCTGAAAAATCGCTCCTCGCCCCGATGAAGAAGACGGGCGGACGCAATAATCAGGGCAAAATCACCTGCCGCCACATCGGCGGTGGCAACAAGAGGAAGTACCGCATCATCGACTTCCGTCGTCGCAAGGATGGCATCCCCGCGACCGTGAAGGCGATCGAGTACGACCCCAACCGCAACGCCAACATCGCCCTCATCTGCTACGCGGATGGCGTGAAGGCCTACATCATCGAGCCGCAGAACCTCTCCGTGGGCGACAAGATCGTCTCCGGCGAAGCGACCGACATCAAAGTCGGCAACTGCTGCGAACTCCAGAACATCCCCGACGGAACCTTCGTCCACTGCGTCGAGCTCCAGCCGGGCAAAGGCGCTCAACTCTGCCGCGCCGCCGGAACCTCCGCTCAGGTCCTCGGCTCCGAAGGCAAGTACGTCACCGTCCGCCTCGCCTCTGGCGAAGTCCGTAAGCTCCTCAAGAACTGCCGCGCCACCATCGGCGTCGTCGGCAATGAGGATTGGAACCTCGTCAATCTCGGCAAAGCCGGCAAGACCCGCTGGAACGGCACCCGTCCGACCGTCCGCGGCAGCGCGATGAACCCCTGTGATCACCCCCACGGCGGCGGTGAGGGCAAATGCCCCGTCGGCCGCGATGCGCCTCGTTCCCCCTGGGGCAAGCGCACCCAAGGCGTGAAGACCCGTAGGGTCAAGAAGAATTCCACCCGCCTCATCGTCAGGCGTCGTGGTGAGAAGTAAGGAAAGGAGAGACTGAATGCGTCATTCACTCAAGGCGCCCTTCGTGGATGCTTACCTCATGAAAAAGGTTGAGGAGCTCCAGAAGTCTGGCAAGAAAGAGATCATCAAGACCTGGTCTCGCCGCTCGACGATCTACCCCGCCTTCGTCGAACACACCTTCGCCGTCTATAACGGCAAAGAACACATCACCGTCTATGTCACTGAGGACATGGTTGGCCATAAGCTTGGCGAGTTCGCCCCGACGCGTAACTTCCCGGGCCACAAGGGCAACAACCTCAACGACAAGGGCGCTGCTAAGAAATAAGGAGGTCCCCCATGGCTGAAGAAAAGAAAACCGTGAAGAAGGCGACTGCGAAGAAGCCCGAAACCGAGCCCAAGGCCAAGAAGGCCCCCGCCAAAGCGGAGAAACCCGCTGAGGAAAAAGAAGCGAAGAAAGCCGTCAAGGCCGCCGAAAAGGAAGCCAAGAAGGCCGAAAAAGAAGCGAAGAAAGCCGCCAAGAAAGAAGCGGTGGTGGAGAAACCCCATCGCACCGAGGCCACTGCCTTCGCCCGTGATGTCCGCATCACCCCGAGGAAGGTCCGCTTAGTGGCCGACCTCGTCCGCGGCAAGTCCGTCAAAGACGCCCTCGGCATCCTCGCCGGATGCAACAGGGTCGCCAAGACCCCGGTGGAGAAGATCATCCGCTCCGCCTCCGCCAATGCCGTCAACAACTTCGGAATGGACGAGAAGAAACTCTACGTCGCCGAAATCCAAGTGGGCGATGGCCTCAAGATCAAGAGGTACATCCCCCGCGCCAAAGGCTCTGCGTCCGGCATCATCAAGCGCAACAGCCACATCTCGATCGTCGTTAAGGAAAGGAACTAGTCAACATGGGACAGAAAGTTAACCCCGTAGGATTCCGCGTCGGCATCAACCGCGACTGGAATTCCAAATGGTTCGCCGTCGGCTCCGACTATGCGAACTTCCTTGAAGAAGACATCAAGATCCGTCGTTACCTCGATAAGCAGCTCAAGACCGCGATGCTCTCCCGCATCGAAATCGGCCGCGTCAAGAACGACAAGGGACACGCCGTCCGCATCGCCGTCTATGTCGGCCGCCCCGGTGATGTCCTCGGTCAGGAGGGCGAGAACGTCAAGCGCCTCCGCACCGAACTCTCCCGCATCGTGAAGTCCGGTTCCCTCCACATCGACGTCGTCGAAGTGAAGAACCCCGACCTCGACGCCACCCTCGTGGCCAAGTGGATCGCTTCCGAGCTCGAGAACCGCGCCGCCTTCCGCTCCACCATGAAGAAGGCGCTCATCAAAATGCGCAAAGCCGGCGCCAAAGGCTGCAGGACCCTCTGCTCTGGCCGTCTCGCCGGTGCCGAAATCGCCCGCTGCGAAGGCTATAAAGAAGGTGTCGTGCCTCTGCACACGCTCCGCGCCGACATCGACTTCGCCTCCGTCCACGCCGCGACCACCTACGGCAACATCGGCGTCAAGGTCTGGATCTGCCGTTCCCTCAACAAGACCGACACCGCAACCGTCAACGAGCCCGCCCCGCGCGATCCTCGCGATGAACGTCGCGATCCCCGCCGCCGTCCGGCTCCGAAAGGAGATGTGAACAATGCTGCAACCAAAGCGCGTTAAGTACCGTCGCCCTCACTCCCTGAGCTATGAGGGCAACGCCAAAGGCGGCACCGAGGTCGAATTCGGCGAATACGGCCTCATGGCCCTCGAGGGCAACTACATCACCGATCATCAGATCGAGGCCGCCCGTATCGTCCTCTCCCGCTGCACCGACCGCAGCGGCAAGGTGTGGATCCGCATCTTCCCCCACATGGCCAAGACCAAGAAACCGGCCGAGGTTCGTATGGGTAGCGGCAAAGGCTCTCCGGAAGGATGGGTCGCCGTCGTGAAGAAGGGTACCGTCATGTTCGAAATCGGCGGCACCACCCCGGAAGTGGCCCTCGAAGCCCTTCGCCTCGCGAGCTATAAGCTCCCGGTGAAGACCAAGATCGTCACCAAGAAGAAGGGAGAATAACCATGAACGTCAAAGAACTTCGTGAATTGACCCCCGCTGAGCTCGACGCCAAGATCTACGAGCTCAAGCAAACCCTGTTCGAACTCCGCCGCAAGAAAGCGGTCGGCCAGCTCGAGCACGGCGAGGAAATCCGCGCTGCGCGCAAGACCCTCGCCAAAGCCGAAACCGTCAAGAGGCAGCGTGCCCTTGGCATTGAGAAGTAAGGAGGAAACAGACCATGGAAAGAAATCATCGCACCACGATCCAAGGCGTCGTCACTTCGGTGAAGATGGCCAAGACCATCGTCGTCACCGTTTCGACCAAGCAGAACGATCCTCTTTACGCGAAGCGTGTCGGCTATTCCAAGAAATACTATGCCCATGACGAGAAAGGCGAAGCCGGCGTCGGCGACGTCGTCACCATCATGGCCTGCCGCCCGATGTCCAAGCTGAAGCGTTTCCGCTTGGTCCGCGTCGACCAGAAGTCCCTCATGGAGGAGGCCGTCGAAGCCGTCGAGGAGGCTCTCGAAGCCAAGGAGGCCGAATAATGATCCAGACCGAAACCAACCTCGTGGTCGCCGATAACTCCGGCGCCCGCAGCGTCAGGGCGTTCCGCCTCTACGGTGGCTCCCACCGCAAGTCCAGCTCCATCGGAGACGTGGTCCTCTGCGCGGTCAAGGACGCCATCCCCAACGCCAAAATCAAGAAATCCGACGTCGTCAAGGCCGTCATCGTCCGCGTCAAGCACCCGCTGCAGCGCAAGGACGGTTCGACCATCGCCTTCGACGACAACGCCGTCGTCCTCATCGATAACGATGGCAATCCCATCGGCACCCGCGTCTTCGGACCGGTCGCCCGCGAACTCCGCGACAAGGGCTACATGAAAATCGTCTCCCTCGCCGTCGAGGTTCTCTAATGAAAGGAGTCACAACGATATGAACATCAAAAAAGGTGACAAGGTCCGCGTGATCTCCGGCGCCGACAAAGGCAAAGAGGGCGTCGTCCAGCGCGTCTTTCCCAAGCTCAACAAAGTCGTCGTGGAAGGCGTCAACGTCCACAAGAAGCACCGCAAGCCCAACCAGCAGGTGACCGAAGGCTCCGTCGTGGAGATCTACGTCCCCATCGACGCCAGCAACGTCGCGTTGCTCGATCCCAAAACCAAAAAACCCACCCGTGTCCACTATGGCACCGTTAAGGGCAAGAAAGTCCGCCTCGCCAAGTCCGGCGAGAGCCTCGACTAACGAAAGGAGTCCCCATGGCAGAAGAAACCAAGAAAACGACCGCCAAGGCGGCCCCGAAGAAAGCCGCCGCCCCCAAGGCGGAGGCCAAGAAAGCGGAAAAGAAGTTCGTCTCCCCCGAGCCGACCAACCGCTTAGCCAAGAAGTACCGTTCCGAAGTCGTGCCCGAGCTCGTCAAGGAATTCGGCTACTCCACCATCATGATGGCTCCTCGCCTCGAGAAGATCGTCATCAACATGGGCGTCGGCGATGCCACCAGCAACTCCAAAGCCCTCGATGACGCGGTCAACGACCTCACCATCCTCTCCGGCCAGAAGCCCGTCATCACCAAGGCCAAGAAGTCCATCGCGTCCTTCAAGCTTCGCGAGGGCCAGGCCATCGGCTGCAAAGTTACCCTCCGCGGCGAGCGCATGTTCGAGTTCCTCGACAAACTCATCTCCATCGCCCTCCCCCGCGTCCGTGACTTCCGCGGCATCTCCCGCAACGCCTTCGACGGCCATGGCAACTACACCTTGGGCGTCAAGGAACAATTGATCTTCCCCGAAATCGACTACGACAAGGTCAGCAAGATCCGCGGCATGGACATCGTCATCGTCACTACCGCCAAATCGGATAAGGAAGCCGCCGCTCTCTTAGAGAAGCTCGGCATGCCCTTCCGCAAATAAGGAGTAAGCACAATGGCAAAGAAAAGCTTAGTCGCGAAATCGCACCGCAAACAGAAATTCGCCGTGCGTGAATACACCCGTTGCTCCCGCTGTGGACGTCCTCATGGCGTCATCCGCAAATTCGGCTTGTGCCGCATTTGCCTCCGCGAGCTCGCCTACAAGGGCGAAATCCCCGGTCTCAAGAAGGCCTCTTGGTAAAGAAAGGAGTAGAAGAACATGAACGCAGATCCCATCGCAGATATGCTCACTCGCATCCGCAACGCCAACGCGCTGCGCTACGAGGAAGTCTCCATGCCCTCCTCCTCCATCAAGGTCGGCATCGCTGAGATCCTTAAGAACGAAGGCTTCGTGAACGACTTCTCGGTCTCCGAGGAGAAGGGCAAGAAGACCCTCACCATCGCCTTGAAGTATTCCGCTTCCGGCGAGCGCGTCATCACCAACCTGAAGCGCGTTTCCAAACCCGGCCTCCGCGTTTACGCCGAAGCCGACAAGATCCCTAGCGTCCTCAAGGGCCTAGGCATCGCCATCGTGAGCACCCCCAACGGATTGCTCACCGACAAACAAGCTCGCAAACAGCACGTCGGCGGCGAAATCCTCGCCTACGTCTGGTAAGCAAGAAAGGAAGAAAACATTATGTCTCGCATCGGACTCAAACCCGTGGTTCTTCCTGAAGGTGTCACCTTAGACGTTAAGGAAGGCACCGTCGCCGTCAAAGGTCCCAAAGGCGAATTGAGCGTAGCTTATCCGAGCTGCGTAAGCGTCTCTGTGGATAACGGCGTCGCCCATGTGGCGCGTAAGGACGATAGCCCCGCCTCGGTCACCAACCACGGCACCGTGAGGGCCAACCTCGCCAATGCCGTCAAAGGCGTCCACGAAGGCTTCAAGAAGGAACTCGAAATCCAGGGCATCGGCTACCGTTGCTCCATGAGGGGAACCTCCATCGTCCTCAACGTCGGCTTCTCCCACGAAGTCGTCATCACCCCCGTCGAAGGCGTGAAGATCTCCGCCAAAGACGACACCCACATCACCGTCGAAGGCATCGATAGGCAGAAAGTCGGACAGACCGCCGCCTTGATCCACGACACCAAGCGCCCTGAGCCCTACGGCGGCAAGGGCATCCGCTATGTCGGCGAAACCGTCATCCTCAAAGAGGGTAAGCGCGCCGCCGGCGGCAAGAAGTAATAGGAGGGGACAACAATGATCGAAAAGACTCCCAAGAACGTCGTTCGTGCCCGCAAGCACCTCCGCGTTCGCGCCAAGATCTCCGGCACGGCCGAAAAGCCCCGCCTCTGCGTCTTCCGTTCCAACAAGCACATCGAAGCCCAGATCATCGATGACGTCAAAGGCGTCACCCTCGTCTCCGCTTCCTCCGCTCAGCTTAAGCTTTCCAACGGCTCCAACTGCGAAGCCGCGGCCAAAGTCGGCGCTGAGCTCGCCAAGCGCGCCTTAGCCAAAGGCATCGAATTCGTGGCCTTCGACCGCGGTGGTTACCTCTACCACGGCCGCGTCGCCGCGCTTGCCGACGCCGCTCGCGAAGGCGGCCTCAAGTTCTAAGGAGAAGGACCATGGAAGAAGAAAACAAAGTCACCGCGCCCGTCGCGGAAGAAAAGACCGAATCCCGTGGCTATGAGCCCCATGGCTCCGCCGCCGCCCCCCGTCCGGGCGACCGTAAAGACGGCTCCCACCGTGGACGCCCCTCCGAAAGGCGTGGCGGTCGTGGCGGATTCCGCCGCGAAGGCGATGACCTTCTTGAGAGGGTCGTCACCATCAACCGCGTCTCCAAGACCGTCCAAGGCGGCAAGCACGTCCGCTTCTCCGCCCTCGCCGTCGTCGGCGACGGCAAAGGCTCCTATGGTTTCGCCCTCGCCAAATCCGGTGAGGTCCCCGACGCCATCAAGAAAGCCCTCGAGAAAGCCCGCAAGAGCATGACCAAGATCGAGATCGTCAAAGGCGACACCATCGCCCATGACGTCACCGGCACCTTCGGTTCGACCAAAGTCGTCCTCAAGCCCGCGAACCCTGGCACCGGCGTCGTCGCCGGCGGTCCGGTCCGCGCCATCCTCGAGCTCGCCGGCATCAAAAACGTCGTTTCCAAAGTCTATGGTTCCCGCGCGCCGATCAACGTCATCCACGCCACCGACGCCGGCCTCCGCTGCCTGAAGTCCTATGACAAAGTCATGGTCCTCCGCGGCAAGAAGACCGAGGAAGAAATCCGCGCCCGCAAAGCGGCCAAGGCCCCCGTGGCCCCGAAAGGAGATAAGTAATCATGTCTTCTCTTTCCACGCTCAAAAACGCCCCCGGCGCCCGCATCGACTCCTTCCGCAAGGGTAGGGGCCGCGGCTCCGGCAACGGCAAGACCGCCGGTAAGGGTATGAAAGGTCAGGGTGCCCACGCCCACACCAAAGCCAATGGCTTCGAAGGTGGACAGACCCCGATCGCGCGCCGTCTCCCGAAGTTCGGCGTCCGCAAAACCCATACGGGCAAAAAACTCGTTTACGCCATCGTTAACCTCGACCGCCTCAACCGTTTCAAGGATGGCACCACCGTCAACGCCGCGCTCCTCATCGAGAATCGCGTCATCAAATCCGAATGCGACGGTGTTAAAATCCTTGGGAAAGGCACCTTAGAGAGGAAGCTCATCGTCGAAGCCAAAGCGTTCTCCGCTTCGGCCAAGGCGGCGATCGAAGCCCTCGGCGGTGAAGCGAAGGTACTCTAATGCGTAAATTCGTCTCAATCTTCAAAAACAAAGAAATCGTCGGTCGTATTTTCTTCACGATCATGATTCTCTTCGTGGTCAGGATTGGGGCGGCCATCACGGTACCGCTGGTTCAACCCAAAAGCGGCCTCGCCGACGCCATGAACTCGGGCAATGCCCTTGCCCTCATGGACCTACTCGGAGGCGGAGCGTTATCCAACTTCTCCGTCTTCGCCCTCGGCGTCTCGCCTTACATCACGGCGCAGATCATCGTCGAGTTGCTCTCCAAAGACGTCTTGCCCGCGCTGACCGAGCTATCCAAGCAAGGTCAATACGGCCGTAAGAAGATCGAGATGGCGACTCGCTACCTGTGCCTGTTGCTCGGCGCCGTGCAGGGTTACGGCATCATCAAGACGATGGAGAATTCCGACTATATCGGATTCATCGACTCCTCCATGCAGGGGAGCTTCTGGTCCTACGCCTACATCGTCACGGTATTGCTGGCTGGAACGATGCTCTCGCTCTGGCTCGGCGACCAAATCACGGAAAAAGGCTTAGGCAACGGCATCTCCGTCATCATCTTCGCCGGATGCGTCCGTTCCCTCCCCATCCAAATCAGCACCGCTTGGCAGAAGTGGGTCATGGTCAACGTCGGCCATGGTGATCAAGCCGTCATCAAAGGCTCGTTCCAGTTCGCCCTCTACATCCTCGCGTTGCTGCTCATCGTCTCCGGCGTCGTCTTCTTTGAACTCGCCAGACGAAAAATCCCCGTCCAGCATGCGGGCAAAGGCGGTCAGTCCGCCTCGATGGCCAAGGCTTCGTTCTTACCCATCAAGGTCAACTCCGCCGGCGTCATCCCCGTCATCTTCGCCTCGTCCATTCTCATGGCGCCTTCGGTCATCGCGAGCTTCATCTCCGCGGAGGCCGGCCAGGCCCAGTGGCTCAAGGTCTTCTCCTACTCGGAGATGTACCCGATGCCGGAGATCAAC
Source organism: Erysipelotrichaceae bacterium (assembly GCA_015058945.1). Taxonomy (GTDB): domain Bacteria; phylum Bacillota_I; class Bacilli_A; order RFN20; family CAG-826; genus Alloenteromonas. The sequence goes on from SVBF01000014.1 coordinate 75,310, forward strand.
GGACACGCGTGGGGCATGCCATGGGGCCTACTCATCTACATCACGTTGGTGATTCTGTTCACCTTCTTCTACTCCGAGATGCAAATGGATCCGGAGAACATGGCGGACAACTTCCAAAAGAACGGCTCCTACATCCCGGGCATCCGTCCGGGCAAAGAGACGGAACGCTATGTGAGGAAGGTCCTCAACCGCGTCACCTTCATCGGCGCGATCGCCCTCGCCACCATCGCCACCATCCCCGTCGCCTTGACCCTTTCCGGCGTCTTCGGCGCGGATAGCAGCTTGGCCATCGGCGGCACCGGCATGATCATCGTCGTCGGCGTGTGCATCGAGCTCAATTCTCAGATCGACGGCCTCTTGGCCGGCAAATCCTTTGAAGAAGTGCAAGGAGGTATGTAATGCTCAACATCATTCTCATGGGTCCCCCGGGCGCCGGAAAAGGCACCCAAGCCACCCGTATCGTGGATGCGTTCCACCTCCCGCACATCTCCACGGGCGATATCTTCCGCGAGAACATCTCCAAGGGCACTCCGCTCGGTTTGAAGGCGAAGGCCATCATCGAAAGGGGCGACCTCGTCCCCGATGACCTCACCATCGACCTCGTGAAGTCCCGCCTCAGCCAGGACGACTGCAAGGAAGGCTATCTCCTCGATGGCTTCCCCCGCACCATCGCCCAGGCCGAAGCCCTTCGCAAGATGGGCCCGGAGATCGGTCGCGCGGTGAGCCTCGTCATCGACATCACCGTCCCTGACGAAGTCCTCATGGAGCGCATCGCCGGTAGACGCGTCTGCCCCAAGTGCGGCGCTTCCTATAACGTCAACTCCATGAAACCCGCGAAGGAGGGCATCTGCGACCGTTGCGGCGCGGAGCTCATCCAACGCAAAGACGACAATCCAGAGTCGTTCAAAATCCGTCTGGACAACTATTACGCTCAAACCGCTCCGTTAGTGGACTTCTACAAAGCGGAGGGGATCTACCACCATTTCGATGGCATGGTGGGCTTAGAAAAGGTCACCGCCCAAGTCGCGGACCTATTGAAGGCCAACCGATGATCATCGTGAAGTCGCCGCGGGAAATCGGTCTCATCCGTGAGGCCGCCCGCGTCGTCGCGGTGGCGCTTGAGGAGATCCGCGAATACATCGTTCCCGGCGTCTCCACCCAAGCCCTTAACGACAAAATCGACGAAATCGTCCGTCGCGAGGGGGCGTTCCCCGGCGAGCTCGGATACTATGGCTACCCCGCCTCGGTATGCGCCTCGGTCAACGAATGCATCCTCCACGGCATCCCGTCGAAGAAGAAAATCCTCCATGACGGTGACATCATCACCCTCGACCTCGTGGCCAAGAAAGACGGCTATTGCGGCGACGCCGCGAGAACCTACTGCGTCGGCATTTGCGGGGAGAGGCAAAAAAGAATGATAGCCATCGCCGAGGAATGCTTCTATAATGCTATGTCCCTGGTGAAACCAGGGGTACGCGTAGGGGATATCTCCCACGCCATCGAGGAGACCGCGAAGAAACACGGTTGCTCCGTCCCGCGGGAATACACGGGACACGGCATCGGACGCGATATGCACGAAGATCCTTCCATCCCATGCTACGGTAAGCCAGGCACTGGCCCCGAGCTACGGGAGGGGATGACCATCTGCGTCGAGCCGATGATCCTAGAGGGCAAACCGAACGTCCGCGTGCTCGGCGACGGCTGGACGGTGCTCGCCAAAGACGGCAAGCTGACCAGCCATTACGAGAACACGTTGGTGGTCACCGCAGACGGCTGCGAGATCCTCTCAAAGCTCTAAGGAGCGGAAAGGAGAGACTTTTGAGCAAAGAAGACTGCATCGAAGTCGAGGCGACGGTGTTGGAATGTCTACCCAACGCCAACTTCAAGGTGAAGCTCGCCAACAATGGGGCCGTGGTCCAAGCCTGCGTTTCGGGAAAAATCCGCATGAACTACATCCGGATTCTCCCCGGTGATCGGGTCACCGTCCAATTCTCACCTTACGATTTAACACGTGGGCGAATCACGTTCCGTTACCGCAACTGATACGGAACGACGTACTCAATAAGGAGCAAAGAAAAATGAAAGTCAGACCGTCTGTCAAGCCGATCTGTGACAAGTGCAGGGTCATCCGCCGTCACGGTAAGCTCATGGTTATCTGCTCCAACCCCAAGCACAAACAGCGTCAGGGTTGAGCGAGAAAGGATTGCTAAATAATGGCACGTATTGTCGGGGTCGATATCCCCAATGAAAAGCGCATCGTCGTCTCCCTCACTTACATCTATGGGATCGGCGACACCACGGCGAAGAAAATCTGCGCCGCCGTCAACGTCAGCGAAGACATTCGCACCAAAGACCTCACCGATGAGCAACTCACCGCTCTTCGCGCCGAAGTCTCCAAATATCACACCGAAGGCGATCTCCGCCGCGAGGTTGCCCTCAACATCAAGCGCCTCACCGAAATCGGCTGCTACCGTGGCATCCGCCACAAAAAGGGCCTTCCCGTCCGTGGCCAGCGTACCCGCACCAATGCCCGTACCCGCAAAGGTAAGAGGAAGACCATCGCCAACAAGAAAGAGGCCGGCAAGTAATACGGAGGTAACGAATCATGGCTAACACGAAGAAATCCACGACCGCCCGTAAGAAGAAAATCAAACGGTCTTATACCAAAGGCGTCGCCCATATCCACGCCACCTTCAACAACACCATCGTAACCATCACCGACGTCCAAGGCAACGTCATCGCCTGGAGCTCCGCCGGTGCCCTCGGTTACAAGGGTGCGAAGAAGTCCACCCCCTTCGCCGCGCAGCTCGCCGCCGAAGCCGCGGCCAAAACCGCCTTCGACCAGGGTCTCCGTACCGTCGACGTCGAGGTCAAGGGACCTGGCGCCGGCCGCGAATCCGCCGTCCGCGCGCTCACCGTCGCCGGATTGCAGGTGACCTCCATCGAGGACACCACCCCGATTCCGCATAACGGCTGCCGTCCGCCGAAGCGCCCCCGTGGTTAGTTTCTAATCACCATCCCATCGCTACAGTTAAAAGCTAACCATCCAGGAGGAAAATCAAATGGCTAATAAACCCGAAAACAAAGTCGAAGAGATCAAACTCCCCAACCCGTTCGAACCCGTGAAGATCGGCATCGTCGTCAACGACGAGACCGAACATTACGCCAAGATCGTCGCTAGCCCGCTCGAGCGTGGCTTCGGCATCACCCTTGGCAACGCCCTTCGCCGCGTCTTGCTTAGCGCCCTCCCCGGCGCGAGCGTCGTCGCCGTCCAAATCGAAGGCGCCCGTCACGAATTCACCGCCCTTAAGGGAGTCGAGGAAGACGTCACCGCGATCATCCTCAACCTCAAGGAGCTCGTCCTCAAAATCGACGACAACTCCTCCGATCTCAAGCGCATCGAAGTCGACGTCAAAGGTCCTTGCACCCTCAAGGCCGGCGACCTCGAGCTCCCCGCGCTCGTCTCTTGCTGCAACCCCGATCTCGAGATCGCCCACCTCAACGCAGAGGGCCATCTCCAGATGACCATCTTCGCCGCCAACGGCAGGGGATACGTCACCGCCGAGACCAACAAGTTGGAGCGTCGCATCGACACCGTCGGCGTCATCACCACCGACTCCAATTACTCGCCCGTCGTCAAAGTCGCCTATAGCGTCGAGCCGACCCGCGTCCTTCACGATTCGAAGTTCGATGAACTCACCCTCGAGGTGACCACCAATGGCTCCGTGAAGCCCCATGAGGCCGTCGCGCTTGCCGCACAGCTCCTCATCAGCCACTTCCAGCAGTTCATCGCGCTCGAAGAGAAAGTCCAAAGCATCCGCCTCGTCAAAGAGGAGGTCCGCGCCGAGGACAACAAGTTCCAGAACATGTTCATCGAGGAACTCGACCTCAGCGTCCGTTCCAACAACTGCCTCAAGAGGGCGGGTATCACCACCGTGTTGGAACTCACCCAAAAGACCGAGGAGGAAATGATGAAAGTCCGCAACCTCGGCAAGAAATCGCTCAAGGAAGTCAAAGAGAAACTCGCGGCCCATGGCCTACACTTCCGCGATTACGTAGGAGAATAAACCATGGCAGCACAAGGTAGAAAGAACGTCCACGGCAAAGCCGGCGTCCGCTTCAAGACCGGATACACCGCTTCCAAGAACAAAGCGATGCTCCGCAACGTCGTCACCGACCTCATCGTCCACGAAGAGGTCAAAGTCACGAGCGGCGTCACCAAAGAGCTCAAGCAGCTCGCCGACCACCTCGTCACCCTCGCCAAGAGGAACGACCTCCATGCCCGCAGGTTAGCGGCCCAGACCGTCCGCTCCGAAGAAGCCCTCAAGAAGCTCTTCGCCGAGATCGGTCCCCGCATGGCCTCCCGCAATGGCGGCTACACCCGTAGCTTCAAGCTCGGCGAAAGGCGTGGCGACTCGGCCGAGGTCACCCTCGTCCGTTGGTCCGACCGCTAATCGACAAGCGACGAAAGTGCTCCTTCATTGGGGCGCTTTTTTGCTGAATGCGTGCGCTTAATCGGAGAGAATGCTAAGCGTTCCGTCAATATTGCTGACTTCTAACGGCAGCAGCGTCTTCGGTATGGCGTAGAAGAGAAAAAACGCGACCAAATCACTATACGCATCATTTCTTGATTGGCGTGCTAATATTTTTTATGACGATGGCGCTGTTATCGGCATACATACTCCTTTCGCCTCAAACGGCACATATTTCATTGCAGTATCTTTTGACGCATATGAATTTGCGTTTGCCGGGCAGCTTATCGCGGAGGAACCTTTTATGATCAAAAACAAACTTCTTTGCGTGCTCGCTTTTGCCCTGATTTCGTGTTCTTCTAACACGGCATCAAGCGATTCTACCCACTCGATGGATTCCATAACATCATCGTCTTCCTCTTTATCCACGGATGAATTCTTCACGTTTTCCTACCCTATTTGGCAGTTTTATTTGGATGGGCTGACGCTGCTATGGGGCGATTATGAGATTCCTAGCTATCTGACCAAACAAATCGCAATCGAAAAGATATTTTTAGGCGATTGGATCACTTTGAATTGCCGCGGCACGTATTGGTATCGACTAGAACCAGTGCCGATGATATTACAGGTAGCGGATTATCAATACGTTTCCATTGAGCAAGTCAAAGGGCGTTGTGTTGAAGTCCTGGTCGAATCCGGAACACCCAAGATCGAAGAAAAGGGACTATCGATTTATTCCAATTCCTCTTATGCGGATAGCGAGGATGGTTTCCAGTACGCGTTTGATGAAAACGGGGCATCGGTACCCCTTTCCTCGTTAGAGAAAGCATATGCTTGGACGAACGAAAAGCATCCAAACATCGTCTACGGATACACGACGTATTCTCGATAAGAAACAAAATCAAAAAGAAAGCCGCATGTTATGAGCTCTACCCCAAATCCTGGACAACAGGAGGAGGGGTATTTTTCATGAAATAGGCGAGGATCAATCCTCTAGGATAGTTAATATACCGTCAATATTGCTGACTTCTAACGGCAGCAACGTCTTCGGTATGGCGTAGAAGAGAAAATATTCCCCGCACATTGCCCATCCGCCGTGCATCCCGGTAGCGTCGGCGTAAAGGGCGATCCCTTCTTCGGTTACTTCATATTTCCGCGGATATACCCTCTGGTAGTAATAGTTGGTGATGACGTTCCATAGGATCAACGCGTGGTCCTCGAAGAAAGCGTCGTCGAAACGTTTCCGGAATTGCTCGTTCGTCGTTTCGCTTTGGAAAAAGGAGGGGAGTTGCGCCTTTTCCGAGAACACCATGAATTCCGTATCGTAATGCTCCGTGATGAATTCCGGGGAAGCGTCATAGAGCACATCGAAGGCGAAAAGGCCTTTTTCCATATCGAAGATGGGAGAGAAGTCGCGCTCGCCGGTGACGAAATAAGGCTTCTTCGCCCCGTCGACGTTCATGAGGCAGGTGTTCTTCGAAAGGATCTCGATCGGGCCAAAAGGGGATTCGAGGTAGTAGAAGGGCTCGACCCATTCGGTGCCGGAAGGCGCTTCGGCGAAAATGAGTGCCTCTAGGTGGTAGAAGAGGCCGAAATCCTTATCGTCATCATAGGTGCGGACTAAGGAATGGATGCCGGTGTTCACGAAATAAAGGTGGACGAGGCGCGGTTTAGACGCACCGCCTCCCCTTTAATCTTGTAATAGGATTGCGCGTGGCTATCGTTGATCGCGGAGACGTAGCCTTGCTGGAGCGATAAGGGATATTCCAAAGACGAATCCTTCGCTTTCACCACATAGTAATCGGTGGTCGCGCCGTCGACTAAAGCCTCTTCTTTGGAAACGGCTACGGCAGGCGTTTGCAAGAAAGAGAAGAAGGAAGCGATGTCCGCCGCATCGGTGGAGTAGTCGGTATGGATGAGCCCAAAGCGGACGGTATGGTTACCATGGGTATGGGTGATGGAGGCGACGTCCTCCGCTTGGATTTCTTTCGTCCATTCTAATAGATCAAAGAGGGTCGTTTCCTCCGCGGATTGGCTTGAAAGCGACCGCTCGTCGCTATTGTCCCCGCTTTGGCTTGAAACGGATTCGTTTGGCCCACAGGAAAAGCAAATAGGAGCGACACATAAGAGCGAAAACAATCGCCGATTCATATCCATATTAATGACATGTGCGCGAAAAAATTCAATCCATGCATAGAAATGTATTTATTGCGATTGTTATTGTGCGTCTATGTATTTTTATGTATAGTTATGTCAAGGAGGTAAAACATGATCCAATGGTTCAACGTCAAAGACCGTAGTGGGGTCGCTTCCTTCTACCCCAACAACATCACGTTAAACACCACCGCCATGTACCCCTTCGACACCGCCTTCAAAGTGCAGGTGGGGCTAGATGAGAACAAGAACGTCGTCATCATGCCCTTATCGAAGGAAACGGTGGAATCGGGGGTCCTCGACGAATGTTGCTTACTCAAAATCGAGATGCATAAAAGCTTCGCCCGCATCTCGTCCTCGGTCCTATTAAGGCAAATCGCCGAGGAACTTGGGCTGGAGCTAAGCAAAAAACCCATCCAATTCGCTACCCGCTGGGATAGCGTGGAAAACGTCCTCATCGTGGACACCAAGGAAAGGAGGTGAGGCTATGGAACAATATATGTGGATCATCTGGCTATCGCTATTCGTGGTCATGATAATCATCGAAGCCATCGGCCCGGAACTCATCACGTTATGGTTCGGATTTGGGGCGCTCGTCGCCATGATCGTCTCCTTCATCCCGAACGTTCCCTGGTGGGTTGAGGCCATCGTCTTCGTCGCCGTATCCCTCGCCACCTTGTTCGCCCTGCGCCCCCTTGCGAAGAAATACTTCAAACGCAACGTAGTCCGCTCTAACGCCGATAGCCTCATCGGAAGAAAAGGCATCATCATCGAACCGATCTCCCTTTTGAAGCCCGGCTCTTGCAAAATCAACGACGTCACCTGGACCGCGGTGGCCGTCGATGAAAACGAAAGCATCGGCAAGGGCGAAGTAGTGGAGGTCGTGGCCTTATCGGGCAACAAACTCATCGTTAAGAAAAAGGAGGTTCAATAACCATGGTCTTACTTTCCACGGGCGTCATCGCCCTCATCGTCATCCTCGCGGTGCTTCTGGTCATCTTCATCCTCATCCTCGCGACCAACGTCAAGATCGTGAAGCAGACCGAGAAAGTCATCGTCGAGCGCTTAGGCGCCTATCGCGCCACCTGGGGCGTGGGCATCCACATGCTCCTTCCCTTCTTCGACCGCATCGCCATCCGCGTCTCCATGAAGGAGCAGGTCCGCGACTTCGAGCCGCAGTCGGTCATCACCAAAGACAACGTCACCATGCAGATCGATACCGTCGTCTTCTTCGTGGTCACCGACGCCAAGCTCTATGCCTATGGCGTGGAGAACCCGATGGCGGCCATCAACTACCTCTCCGCGACCACCCTCCGCAACATCATCGGCGACCTCTTGCTCGACGAATGCTTGACCTCGAGGGAGATCATCAACGAGAAGATGCGCAAGATCCTCGACGAAGCCACCGATCCTTGGGGCATCAAGGTCAACCGCGTCGAGGTGAAGAACATCCTCCCGCCCAAAGATATCCGCGAAGCCATGGAAAAGCAGATGCGCGCCGAGCGGGAAAAGAGGGAAAAGATCCTTCTCGCCGAAGGTCAGAAGCAATCCGAAATCCTCATCGCCGAAGGCTCCAAACAATCCGCGATCCTTGGTGCCGAAGCCGAAAAGCAGATGGCCATCTTACGCGCTCAGGGCGAAGCCGAATCCCTTCGCCAGATGAAAGAGGCCGAAGCCGATGGCATCCGGATGCTCCGCGAAGCCGAAGCCCAAGGCATCGACATGCTCAATAAGGCTAACCCCACCGACCCCGTCGTCACCCTTCGTTACTACGAGGCCTTAGGCAAGATCGCCGATGGGCAAGCCACCAAAATCTTCCTCCCGAGCAATCTGGAGAAAGTCGGTTCCCTCGCCGCGACCGTCAAAGAAGTCATCTCGGACAAGAAATAAAACTTAGACGAGCTCAGAGCTTAGGTTTGATTCCTGAGCTCTTTTTTGTTTTGACAAAGGTGAGCGCGAAATATGTTGTTTTTTCGATTTTTCACGCAAAAACGCCGTCTTTTCCAAGCAACGTAAGAACGCCCTTAAAAAGTTAATAAAAATTAACATGTTTTAACTAGTTAAAAAGTTCTTTTCCCGCGTAACGCGCATACCTAAAATAATCTCATAACGCCACATAGTGGCATGGAGGTTTACGTATGGCAATCAAGCCGGAAGTGGTCCAGGGCGTCAAAGACATCTGCGATTCTTACGCGTCCGAACCCTCACCGTTGATGATGATCCTTTCCGCCGTCCAGAAGAAATATGGTTACATTCCTCTGGAGGTCCAAGAGATCATCTCCGAAAAGACGGGCATCCCCGTCGCCGAGATCTATGGAGTAGTGACCTTTTACTCCTTCTTCTCGCTCAAACCGAAAGGAAAATATGTGCTCGGCATCTGCTTAGGCACCGCTTGCTACGTCAAGAATTCCCAGCAGGTCGTCGACAAGTTCTCCTCGCTCCTTGGCATCCAGCCGGGCGAGACCACCAAGGACGGACTCTTCACCATCGAGGCCATCCGTTGCATCGGCGCCTGCGCCCTTGCCCCGGCCATGTCGATCAACGGCAAGGTCTATCCGAAGGTCACCCCCGACCAGGTCGGCAAGATCATCGACGAATACCGTCAGTTGGAGGCTTAACCCATGGAAAAGATCAACAGCGTTTCCTGTTTGGATAAAAACATCGCGGAATGCACCGCCGTCCTTAACGCCAAGCTCAAGGGCGAAGGCGGCAAGCGCGCCGTCGTCGTCTGCGGCGGCACCGGCTGCATCGCGAACAACTCCGCCGATATCGAAGAAGAGCTCCGCAAGGAGATCAAGGCCCACGGCTTGGAGGACAAGGTCAGCCTCAACCACGTCGGCTGCTTCGGCTTCTGCTCCCAGGGCCCCTTCGTCAAAATCTTCCCGGAGGACACCCTCTATCGCGCCGTGAAGGTCTCTGACGTCAAAGACATCGTCGAGAAAGACCTCATCGGCGGCCAAATCTGCGAAAACCTTCTCTATGTCGACCCGACCACGAAGGAAAAGGTCCAGCGTCAGGACGACATCAATTTCTACAAAAAGCAAATCCGCATCGCCCTTCATGGCTGCTCCCTCATCAACCCCGATCTCCTCGAGGAGTCGCTCGGTTATGACGGCTTCAAAGGCCTGAAGCGCGCGCTCACCACCATGACCCCGCAGGAAGTCATCGACGAAGTCTTGGCTTCCGGCATCCGTGGACGTGGCGGCGGCGGATTCCCCACCGGCCGCAAATGGCAATTCGCGGCCAACATCAAGGCCGATCAGAAATACGTGGTCTGCAACGGCGACGAGGGCGACCCCGGCGCGTTCATGGACCGCTCGATCCTCGAGGGCAACCCCTTCGAAGTCATCGAAGGTATGATGATCGCCGGCTATGCGTTCGGCGCCAGCGAAGGTTACTTCTACGTCCGCGCCGAATACCCGATCGCCGTCTCCCGTCTCCAGCGCGCCATTGAGGACATGGAGAAAGTCGGCCTCCTCGGCGACAACATCCTCGGCACCGACTTCAGCTTCCGCGCCCATATCCGTCTCGGCGCCGGCGCCTTCGTCTGCGGTGAGGAAACCGCGCTCCTCAACTCCATCGAGGGCAAGCGTGGCATGCCGCGTCCCCGTCCGCCCTTCCCCGCGATCAAGGGCCTCTGGGGCAAGCCGACCTGCGTCAACAACGTCGAAACCTTAGCCCAAATCCCCTTCATCCTCCGCGAAGGCGCGGCCAAATTCGCCGCGATCGGCACCGAAGGATCCAAGGGCACCAAGGTCTTCGCCCTCGGCGGCAAGGTCAATAACGTCGGCCTCGTCGAAGTCCCGATGGGCACCACTCTCCGCGAACTCATCTATGACATCGGCGGCGGTATCCCGGGCAACAAGAAATTCAAAGCCATCCAGACCGGCGGTCCTTCCGGCGGCTGCTTGACCGAGAAAGACCTCGATACCCCGATCGATTACGATACCCTCGTCGCCCGCGGCTCCATGATGGGCTCCGGCGGCGCCATCGTCATGGATGAGGACAACTGCGCCGTCGACGTCGCCCACTTCTACATGAGCTTCATCTGCGACGAGTCCTGCGGCAAGTGCTCTCCCTGCCGTATCGGCACCAAGCGCCTCTATGAGATGCTCACCGCCGTCACCGAAGGCAAAGGCACCGAACAGACCCTCATCGACATGAAGGAACTCGCCACGGTCATCAAGCAGGGCTCCCTCTGCGCCCTCGGCCAGACCGCCGCGAACCCGATCCTCTCGACCATGAACAACTTCCCCGAGGAATACGAGGCCCACGTCAAGGACAAGAAGTGCCCCGCCCACGTGTGCAAAAAGCTCATGGCCTACGTCATCAACAAAGACAAGTGCGTCGGCTGCACCCTCTGCTCCCGTAACTGCCCCGTCTCCTGCATCCATGTGACCGACGTCCCGGCCAAGCCGATGATCCCGGGCAAACCGATGCCGGGCAAATTCGCGCACGAAATCGACCAAACCAAGTGCATCAAGTGCGGCTCCTGCTTAGCCGGCTGCCGCTTCGGTGCCATCAGCAAGGAATAAGGAGGGACGAACAATGGAAAACATCGAAATGGTCAACATCAAGATCGAAGGTAAGATCTACTCCGTCCCCAAGAACCTCACCATCCTTGAGGCCGCGAGGGAATGCGGATTCAACATCCCGACCCTCTGCTACTGGAACCATGGCAAGAACTCTTTGGCCTCTTGCCGCGTCTGCCTCGTCGAGGTCATGCTCAACGGCCGTGGCAGGCTAGTTGCCTCCTGCGTCTACCCCGCCGGCGATTGCCCCGCGGAGAAAGGCTTCGAGATCCGCATCTCTAGCCCCGCCGCCGTCAAAGCGCGCCGCGCCTCGGTCGAACTTCTCCTCTCCAACCACTCCAAAGACTGCCAGACCTGCGTCAAGAACGGTCATTGCGAACTCCTCCACGTCGCGAGCGTCACCGGCGCCCGTGACAACGCCTTCCAAGGCGAGAAGACCGCGACCACCTATGACGAATGCGCCCCTGGCATCATCCGCGATACTTCGAAGTGCATCCTCTGCGGACGCTGCATCGAGCGTTGCAAAGAAGCCCAGGGCATCGGCATCCTCGGCTTTGAGAAGCGTGGCTTCAACACCATCGTCGGTCCGGCCCAGAACGCTTCCTTCGCCTCCGTGCCTTGCCTCCAGTGCGGCCAGTGCATCAACGTTTGCCCCACCGGTGCCTTAGCCGAACACCGCGAGATCAACCTCGTCGACAAGGCCATGGCCGAAGGCAAATACGTCGTCGTCCAGACCGCCCCGGCCGTCCGTGCCGCGATCGCCGAGGAATTCGGCCATAAGATCGGCGAGCAAGACGGCACCGGACGCATGGTCGCCGCGCTCCATCGCCTCGGCTTCTACCGCGTTTACGACACCAACTTCGGCGCCGACCTCACCATCATGGAAGAGGCCACCGAGTTGCTCCATCGTATCAAGGGTAAGGGCGTCCTCCCCCAGATCACTTCGTGCTCCCCGGGTTGGATCAACTTCATGGAGTTCTTCTATAGCGACCTCATCCCCAACGTTTCCACCTGCAAATCCCCGCACGAGATGGAAGGTGCGATCATCAAGAGCTACATGGCCAAGGCCCATGGCCTGAAGCCGGAAGACGTCTTCGTCGTCTCCATCATGCCTTGCACCGCGAAGAAGTACGAAGCCGACCGTCCGCAAAACGCGGCCGTCAATAAGCTTCCCGACGTCGACGCGGTCCTCACCACCCGTGAGCTCGCCGTCATGATCAAGCGCGCCGGTATCCTCTGGGACAACCTTCCCGAAGAGGAATTCGACCAAGACCTCCTTGGCGACTACACCGGTGCCGGCGCCATCTTCGGCGTCACCGGCGGCGTCATGGAAGCGGCCCTTCGTACCGCTTATCACGCCCTCACCGGCAAGGAATACGGACCGATCGAATTCCACGAGGTCCGTGGCCTTGAGGCGGTGAAGGAAGCCGAGATCGACATCGAAGGCACCAAGGTCAAAGTGGCCGTCACCTCCGGCATGAAGAACGCCAAGCCGTTGCTCGACGAGATCCGCGCCGGCAAATCGCCCTATGCCTTCATCGAGATCATGTGCTGCCCCGGCGGCTGCATCAACGGCGGCGGACAACCTTTCGTCAAGCCGTCCATGCAGACCAACGAGGATCCCAACATCCTCGATACTTACCGTGAGAAGAGGGCCAAAATCCTCTACGACATCGATAAGGGTCGTCCCATCCGCCAGTCGCACAACAACCCCGACATCATCAAGCTCTACAAGGACTTCCTTGGCGAGCCTTGCTCCGAACTCTCCGAAGAACTGCTCCACACGACCTACGTCAAAGACCGTCCCTGCTTCAAGTTTGAAGACTAACCGAGCCAAAACGAACGAAGCCGTCCTAGCCATAGGGCGGCTTTTCGTCATGGGCGAAAGTAGGGGTTGCAAGAGGTGGTGGGGTAGTGGAAAATTACCTACCCAAACCTAGCGGAGGAGGAAGCCATATGCCCCAGTTTGAGACCAATGTTCAGGAACTGAAATACAAAGTCCTTAAGGAAGTGGCGAAATCCTATTACGCCGGAAACCTGCAAAAGGATTTCTATAAGATCCCCAAGATCGTCGTCCCCGGCCCCAAGCCGACGATGCGTTGTTGCATCTATCACGAGCGCGCGATCGTCGAGGAGCGCATCCGCTTGGCCATGGGTGGCGACCCCGAGGTCGATAATGTCATCGAGGTCATCAAGATCGCCTGCGACGAATGTCCTTTGGGCGGATATGAGGTCACCAACCGTTGCCGCGGTTGCATCGCCCACCGCTGCGAAAAGGCCTGCCACCGTAGCGCCATCCATTTCGACGCGCGTACGCGTGCGGCTTATATCGATAAAGATTTATGCGTGAACTGTGGTATGTGCGCCAAGGCGTGCCAATATGGCGCGATTCAGAACAATATCCGTCCTTGCGTCCAAGCCTGCAAAGTCAAAGCCATCAAGATGGATGATGATGACGCGGCCTTAATCGACGACGTGAAGTGCGTCCAGTGCGGCGCCTGCGTCTCTCAGTGCCCCTTCGGCGCGATCATGGACAAATCGTTCATGCTCCAAGCGATCGATTTGTTAAGGGCCCCCGAACATAACGCGGAAAATCCCGTCTATGCGATCGTCGCGCCCGCCATCGCGAGCCAATTCCATGACGTCACGCTCGGTAAAGTCATCTCCGGCATCAAGGCATTGGGCTTCGATGAGGTTTACGAAGCCGCTTCCGGCGCGGACATGGTCGCGGATAACGAGGCCAAAGAGCTTGCCGAGAAGGGGTTCCTCACCTCTTCTTGCTGCCCGACGTTTGCGAGCTACATCAAAAAGAACTACCCCCAATTCAAGGACAACATCTCCCATAACCTTTCCCCGATGGCGACCATCGCCAAATGGCTCAAGGAACATAACCCTTCCTGCAAGATCGCCTTCATCGGACCTTGCATCGCGAAGAAGAAGGAAATCCAGGATCCGCGCGTCGCCCCTTATGTCGACGTCGTGCTCACCTTTGAAGAACTCCAGGCGCTTTTCGACGCGAGGGAAATCGAACTTTCGTCCTTAGATGAAGAAGAACTGAAGCACGCCTCTTACTTCGGCCGCGTCTTCGGTAGGGCTGGGGGCTTATGCGAAGCGGTGAAGCAGGCGTTAGCGGAGCAAGGCAGTTCCTTTGAACTCAAACCTTATGCCGCGGATGGACTCGATAACTGCCGTACCGCCCTAATCAAAGCCAAGTCCCCAACCCGCGACTTCAACTTCATCGAGGGTATGGGTTGCGTCGGCGGATGCATCGGCGGACCTTGCGCCTTGGAGCATGAATTCCGTAATAAAGGCGACATCGATAAATATGGAAAAGAAGCGAAGGAACCCACGATTTCCAGCGCAATTTCCTCGTTAAATTCCAAATAAGCCACTATATCTTTATTCCTTTTTCCTCCGCAGGTAAAATTGTCCCGTATGGGATCGAATGAGATTTTGATTGAAGCCAAAAACCTTACGAAGACGTTCCCTTTGTCGCGTAAGCAACAAAAGGAGCGGGGTTCTTTCACAACCCATCTCACTGCGGTCGACGATCTTTCCCTCAGCCTTTCTAGCGGCAAGATCTACGCCTTGCTCGGACCGAATGGGGCGGGCAAGACGACGACGCTCCGCATGCTCTCCACGCTGATCTCACCGACTGCCGGCGAGATCCTTTACCGTGGCAAACCGATCCGCGAGGATTTAAATGCCTACCGCCGCAAGGTCGGTTTCCTCACCTCTGAGTTAAAACTCGACGATTTTTTCACCCCGTCCTACACGTTTGACTACATGTCCGCGTTATATGGGATGGACCCGGAGGAAGCAAAAAAGCGAAAGAAAGAAGTCTTCGACCGCTTTGGGGTGACCCCGTTTGCTTTGACCCAAATCAAGGCGCTTTCCACCGGCATGAAGCAAAAGGCGGCCCTCGCCATCTCCATCGCCCACGACCCGGAGATCATCATTTACGACGAACCGACGAACGGGCTCGACATCCTCGCGAGCCGCGACGTGGAAAACTTCCTCTTCGACTTGCGCAAAGAAGGCAAAGCCATCGTGATCTCCACCCACATTTTCTCGTTAGTGGAGAAACTCGCGGACGAAGTCGGCATCATCCTTGACGGCAAGATGGTCCTCGAAGGCGCGATGGGCGAGGTCACCAAAGACGTGAACTTGGAAGAGCGTTTCTTTTCCTTGGTGGAGGATAAGCGATGAAGAATTCCCTCACCGTCTTCAAAAAGGAAATGCGTCGGTTCTTCACTGACCCGAGGATGCTGATGGCGTTGTTTTTGCCTGGCATTTTGATCTTCGTCCTCTATTCGGTGATGGGTCGCCTCGTCAACAACGTCCTCACCTCCCCCAAAATCGAAAACACTTCCTATCGCATCGCGTACACGAATAACGCCTGCGCGGATAAGCCGCAGCTCCTTTCCTTCTTCGACCAGTATTTGGCCCAGGCCGACGAAGAAAAGACGAACACCGTGGAGTATTATCCGGTGTCGGTCGCGGCTGTCGAGGAGAGCAAAAACAAACTCATCGCCGGCGAATATGACGTCCTCTGCGTCTTCTCCGACAATTTCGAGGCGAAGATCGATGAACCCACGGTCAACCCTCTATCGAACTACGTCTATCTCTTCTATGACGGTTCGACCGCGAAGGGCACGCATGCCTACCAGGTCCTCTCCAGCATGGTGGACCTCACCTATAAGAATTACGTCATCAACATCGACGCTTCGGGCAAAGCCATCCAGCCAAACCTCGCCAAGACCGACTTCACGAGCAATCGGTTGATGTCCATTCTGGTACCGATACTCACGATGTCGATGCTTTTCTCCGCAGTCGTCTCCATCTGCCCCGACGCCGTTGCGGGCGAGAAGGAGCGCGGGACTTTGTCGGCGATGCTGCTCACGCCCATCAAGCGCAGCGAACTCGCGTTCGGCAAGATCCTGGCTTTAACCGTCACCGCAGCCTTAAGCGGTCTGACTTCCTTCCTCGGCTTATTCGGCGGTTTGCCCGCCTTGATGAGCGGATTGAACATCACCTTCGCTCCCTCGACGATCGTCTTGCTCGCGGTGCTCATCATCACCACGTTGATCCAATTCGTATCCCTGGGGACTTTGGTGTCCACCTTATCCAAGTCCGCCAAGGAATGCTCGAGCTACATGGCTCCGCTTATGATCGTCTCGATGGCGGCCGCGGTGTTGCCTCTAGCCTTGGACACGAGTCAACTACTCTGGTCCTTTATCCCGTTCCTTAACATCGCCGTATGCATGAATGTCCTCGTGTCGACGGGTTCGATCGGTTATCTCTTCATGGGTATCTCGATCGGCATGAACCTGCTTTTCACCGGCTTGCTCATCTTCTTCACCGCCCGCTTATTCAATTCCGAAAGGTTCATGGTTAAGTGATATGATCCGTAATCTGATTTTCGATCTGGATGGGACGCTGCTCGACACCATCACCGACATCACCATCGCGATGAACCTCGCCCTAGAGGAAACGGGCTATCCATACCGTTATGATCGCGAGGGCACAAAGGCGTTGATTGGCGATGGGGCGGACGAATGCATCCGTCGCGCTTTAAAGGAAAAAGGTTCCGATTTGCGGGAATTTAACCGCCTAAAACCCGCCTATATGCGTTTATATCGAGAGCATCAGACCGAGCATGCGGTGCCTTTTCCTGAGCTTAAGGAAACGCTGTCCGAACTTAAGAAAAAGGGTTTCCGCCTCTCCTGCGTCACGAACAAACCGGACGCCTTGGCCAAGGTCGTTTTGGAACTCAATTACGGCGAGGGGTTCTTCGACTGCATCATTGGCCAAAGCGACGCCTACCCCCGCAAGCCCGACCCCGCGACCGTCTATGCCTGCATGGAACGCTGCGGTTATGAAAAAGACGAATCCGCCTATGTCGGGGATTCGCATGTCGATATCGCGACCGGGCATAACGCCGGATTGCCCGTCATCTTATGCAAGTGGGGCTATGAGACCGATTACGCCTCTTGTGAGGGCGATGCGGATTGTGTCGTTACTGAACCGCGGGATTTATTGATGGATCAAAAAGTGATATTGCTGTTTACCAGGGGATCGTGAAATCAGTCATAAACATCGCGGCGGTGTCCAATTTTGATTACGAGGATTAGCAATATATTGTCTTGGATTTCGCATAACATTCGATAGTCCCCGATTCGATAACGCCATTGGCCGATTCGGCTAGCGACCAAGGGCTTCCCCGTAGCTCGCGGATCCTCACAATTCTCAAGGTGCTTTGCAATCCAGGAATCGATTAACCGAATGGTATAACGGTCGAGCTTCTTTAGTTCTTTGCGCGCTTCTTCGCTAAAACGGATTTCCCACTTCTTCACTTGAGGCCGAGCTCCTTCCGAATGTCTTCTAAGGAATAGGAGACGGGGTTCTCGTCATAACGCCTTTTTGCGGCCTCGTATTCGGCAAGGTCAAATTCATCCTCAATCTTTTCGATAAGCGCACGCTTCAATGCGTCGGAAAGGGAGACGCCATGAAGGGCGCAATAACTACGCAACAAGGCGGCTTCATCATCGGTTAGGCGAACGGACGTTACAGACATACACAATTCCTCCGTGACTACATTGTAGTCGGAATTATTCTGGTTGTCTATCGATGGTTGGTTTTCGGTGAATGGCATCGGAACGGGCTCAAACCGTGTGATAGCTGAAAAGCGAACATGATCCATCTGGTGGGAAGAAAACACAGGCCAGACGTAGAAACGTAATGATCCGAACGTCCTTTAGGGCGTTCTTTTCTTTCGCGCGCAGTGCTAAGATTTGCCCATGCGAGAAGTCAGACTATTCAATTCCTACGGCAACAAGATGGAGACCTTCGTCCCGATTAAGGAAGGCGAGGTTTCGTTCTATGTCTGCGGACCTACCGTTTATAACGATCCCCATATCGGGAATTTCCGTCCCGTCATCGTCTTCGATGCTTGGCGGCGCCTATTCGAACGCATTGGTTACAAGGTGACCTTCGTCTCCAATTACACCGACGTCGACGACAAGATCATCAACCGCGCGAAAGAACTCGGCATCAGTGAGTCCGAACTCACCGAATCCGTCATTAAGTCCTTCGCCGGGCTGGTGGAGCAGGTCGGTTCCCGCTTGCCCGACATCACCCCGCGCCCCACGGTCTACATGAACGAGATGATTTCCTATATCGGCGACCTCGTCGATAACGGCACCGCCTACGCCGCGCCTAACGGAGACGTCTATTTCAAAGTAGGGGCGGTGGACCATTATGGCGAGCTCTCCGGCAACACCCCCGAAGCCCTTAACGCCGGCGCGCGTATTGAAGTCAACGATGGCAAACAGTCGCCGCTGGACTTCGCCTTATGGAAAAAGACCCAAGACGGCATCAAATGGGAAACCCCCTGGAGCGAAGGACGCCCCGGTTGGCATACCGAATGCTGCGTCATGATCAACTCGATCTTCAAGGATCAGGGCGGCTATATCGACATCCACGGCGGTGGATTCGATCTGAAGTTTCCCCATCACGAAAACGAAATCGCCCAAAGTAGGGCCCATAACCATAACCAGTTGGCCCGTTATTGGCTCCATAACGGCTTCATCAACATCGATAACGAGAAGATGTCCAAGTCCTTAGGCAACGTCGTTTTGGCCAAAGACGTGGTCGCGAAATATGGCGGCCTCCCGTTCCGCCTCATGGTGCTCAACACCCATTACCGTGCCCCGTTAACCTTCACCGAGGAAACCATCGCCGAGGCGGAGAAGAACATCGCGAAGATCTCCATGGCCCTCAAAGCCACGGAAATCAAACTGCAGCTTAACGGCGTCGAACTCTCCTCGTGCAAAGGTGATGAGGAGAACGAGTTCTTCGACGCGATGTGCGACGACCTCAATACGCCAAACGCCATCTCCGTTCTCTACGCGGAGATCAAGGCCATGAACCAATTGCTTCGCGTGCGTGAAATCGATTTCCCCGCCCTCTCGCTCTCCTATGGCAGGGTGAGGGATTATCTTTCCACCTTGGGGCTAAACATCCCCGAAGTGATTCTCGATGCGGAAGGCAAGGCGCTTTACGCCGAATATAACCAAGCCAAGGCGAACAAGGATTTTGAGTCCTCGGACCGCCTGCGCGCAAAATTGATCGAGAAAGGTATTTTCTAAACTTTCCCCGGAGGTCTTTTCAATCCCGTTATGGCTGATTATTATGTTTACGGTAGGAACGCCGTTCGTGAGTGTCTACGAGCTGGCCAAGCAAAATGCCTTCACGTGCGAAGCCGTTTTGAGCGCGATCCTTTGACCTTGGAAGCGCGTGGATTGAACATCGAAGTCCGCCTATGTGATGACAAAGAGCTTGACCGCTTGGCAGGTAATGCAAAGCATCAGGGTTTCGTCTGCCTTTCACGGGCGCCCGAAATGGTCTCCCTCAGGGAATTGATCACGATGGGCAAGAGCAAGGAAAACCCGTTGCTTGTCATGCTCGACGGTATCGAAGACCCCGTCAATCTCGGGGCGATACTCCGTTCTTGCGACGCTTTTGGCGTCGATGGCGTCATCATCCGCAACACCGGGAACGTAACGTTGAACTCCACGGTCGCCAAAGTGTCGACCGGGGCGGTGGCCTATGTCCCCGTATGCGGCGTGCCGAACCTTTCTCAGGCGATCTCCGAACTCAAGGATTCGGGCTATTGGGTCGTCAGCAGCGACGGTTCGGCCAAACAGGATTACGACGAAGTCGATTATCGCGGACCCATCGTCTTGGTGGTGGGCAGCGAAGGATTCGGCATCTCCCGCCTCGTTTTGCAACGCAGCGATTTCATCGTGAAGATCCCGATGGTGGGCCACGTCAATTCCCTTAACGCCTCCGTCGCGACCGGCGTATTGCTCTCTCACATCCATCTCGCCCGCAGCAAATAAGCAAACATAAAAACCATGAACATAAATGAACTCAGCGACGAGGAGCTGGTGCTTTCGATTCGCCTTGGCGACCCCACGGCGTATCAAACACTCACCGCGCGCTTCTTCGCCATGCGCCTTTACTCGGGTAGGGTGGCCGCCCCGCAATGGATGACCATCCTCGACACCTGGAGGTTCAACGAAGTCTTCTTCACCTCCTTTCTGCGCACCGTCGACACGTTCGCGTTCCGCGGCGTGCGCTTCCTCACCTATTATTACCGCATCCTCGCGCGTGAAATGGCCCACGCCGGCGCGAAGGTGCTGCGCGATCAGGAGAGGTTTCGTTCCCTCGATGACGTCGTCTCTTCCTCCGATACCGGCACCTATACCCTGAACGACGTCGTCGGCTCGACGGAGGTTTTGGACGACCCCGCCGCCTTCTTCCGTTACGCGGAATCGCTCGACAAAATCGGCCGATTGCCCCGCGGCATGACTTCCGCCGACCTGCGCGTCATCCGCCTAAGGCAGCAGGGCTACACCGTCCGTGAGATCGTCGAGACGACGAAGATATCCACGGGAAAAGCCCGTTACGCCATCCGGCGATACGTCAATTGGGCGGTGAAGATCTTCGCCAAAGTCTATGATCTCGACGAAGCTGGGCAACAGGCGAAAAGAAAACTCCTCGAATCCCGCCTGAAGGCGACATCAGAGGAGTAGGGGAGACCCTAAGTTCATCCAAGGCTATCGCTCCATCCTTCCGGAACCCGGAAAAGAGCGAACGAACACATATTTAGATTATTAGTTAGGAGTCACATATCCACGGAATTCAAAGATGAACTAAAGGCGAAACGCCTTGCGATGGGACTCACGCAAAAGGAGATGGCCGAAAAGTTGGGCATCTCCTTTGCCACCGTTAACCGATTGGAGAGCGGAAGGTTCAAGCCGAGTGCCGATACCATTCAAAGGTTTCGTTCCCTTGATTCTTTTGCCAATTCCTCAGGCAAAAGCGCGAACGTGCTCGATGACCTTTCATCCATTGTCGAAGAGTCGAGAAACGCCGCGATACGCGCAGTCAATATAACATTGTTACAAAGGAACTATCTTCTTGGTAAACGCATATCCGAGGAGATACTTAAGGAGGAAAGAGCTGATTACGGAGAGGAAATTATTTCGAATTTATCGAAGTTTTTGACGGAAAAATATGGCAGGGGCTTTGAGCGATCCTCCCTGTATTACTACCTTCAGTTTTACCGCGAGTACCCAAACATTTTCGACTCAGTGAGTGGAAAATCTTTCCTCTCCTGGACTCACTACAGGGCGCTTTTGGGCGTCGATGACGAGCTCGCTCGTTCCTATTACGAGAAGGAGGCCATTACGTCCGGGTGGAGCGTGAGACAATTGCAACGAGCCATCTATAGCCAATCTTATGAGAGAATCGCTCGAATGCCTTGGCGATCTTCGTGCAGTCTCTGCTTTTGATGGCCTTTTTCAGATTTTTTTCTGCGTCCATCGTTCTGAAATTTTGGGCCCTAAGTAATTAGGTGTCCATATCCGCGAAAAACCGCGAATTATTTTTTCTTTTCGTACTCCCTAACGGGAAACTGGCTAAGTGCGACAAAAAAGGCGAGCCGCGTGACTCGCCTTTGTCGTCAGGATTAGAGCTTTTCGATTTCCGAGAAGTCGACGTCGACGGGGGTGGAACGTCCGAAGAAGACGGTTTCGACGCGGCAGGCACCGGTCTCTTTGTCGATCGAGGTGATCTTACCTTCGGTCCCTTCGAGAGGCCCATGGATGATGCGGACGGAATCGCCGACGGAGTAGCGGTCGTACATGGAATCGTCGACCCAACCCATCCTCTTCAAGACGGGCTCGATTTCCTCGCGCGTGACCGGGGTAGGCATCTGACCGCCACCGCCGGAACCGGCGATACCGGTGACGCCCGGAGTGTTACGGACGATGTACCAGGATTGGTGCGTCATGATCATCTCGACGAAGATATAGCCGGGATAGAGGTTGACCATCTTGGTCTTGCCGGTGGGGAGCCCGTCTTTCAGCACGGGTTGTTCCTGCTCGGCCACGAGGATGCGGAGGATGAGGTCCTGCATACCCATGGACTGGATACGCTTCCTCAGGTTATCCGCGGTTTTGGATTCGTGTTGGGAATAGGTATTGATGATATACCACTGTTTTTCACCTAATTGAGTTGGCATTATTGGTTACCTCCGAAAGCTTCTTTCAACATTTGGATGAGTCGTCCGGCGGCGAGGTCTTCCAAGGAGAGGAAGAGGGCCGCGATGCCGGCGATGATGACGACCACGATGATGGTCGGGATGAGGACGTCGCGCTTGGGCCAGCGGATGCGCTTGCCTTCCTTCACGACTTCTTTGACGTACTTCTTAGGGGTCATGAATCCTCCTTTTACTTACTTTCCTTATGCAAGGTGTGCTTGCCGCATTGGGGGCAGAATTTGCTGAGCTCCCGACGCGAGGGATCGTCGCTGCGCTTACTGGTGGTGTAGTTGCGGCTGAGGCATTCTTCGCAAATCAAAAAAACCTTTTTCCTTGCCATGGCTATATCCTACTTTCAGCGTGTCATATCGTAGGCGTGTTTCGTGCGCTTGTCAATAACCCGCGAGCGAGTATCCTAAAACCCATGAGAGCGATTTTGGAAACGGAGCGCTTGTTGCTCCGACCGATGGAACTCGGCGACGCCGAAGCCATGTTTCGTAACTGGGCGAGTGACCCGGAAGTGACGAAATATCTGATGTGGAACCCACATCCGGATATCTCCATGACCGAGTATGTCCTCGGCCGATTCGAAGAGGAATACAAAGATCCGAAGACGGTCCGTTTCGGCATCGTGGAAAAGAAAAGCGGGGAGTTATTCGGTTGCATCGACGTCGTCCGTTACGTCGGTGACATCCCCGAGATCGGCTATTGCAGTTCCCGTCGTTTTTGGGGTAACGGATACATGACCGAAGCCGCGGGGAAAGTCATCGAATACCTCAAGGAGATCGGCCACAAGAAAGTGATCATCTCCGCCCAGGTGGAGAACATAGCCTCCAACCGCGTCATCCAAAAACTTGGCTTGGTTTTCAAGCGGCAAGAAGAGATAACCTTGGCCTTAAAAAACAACAAGGTCGTCACGGTCAACATCTATGAAAAAACCCTGTAAATCCAGGATATTTTCTTCGACTAATTCGGGATTTCCTTATTGACGCGGTCCATCTCGTTTTCGACGTCCGCGAAGAAGGATGCGCTGGGATTTCTAAGGAACGAAGGCCCGTAAACTTCCTTGTAGAAGAGGAAGAAAGCCTGGGCGAAACTTAGCAGCGTGAGCTCTGCCGTCTCTAACGGAACCATGTCGTGGTTGTCCTGGTTTTGAGAGAGGATGAGCGAGGCGATTTCCTCGGCGGTCGCGACCACGAGGAGGCCGTAATTATCCTTTAACGCGTCGAGGATGACGGGGTGTTCCTCGGCGACCCATTTGATGTAGTCGCGGGTGTTAGTGCCGCCTTTGACGATGTCCTCTGCGGACATGCCGAGGCGGATGCTCGTTGCCGCTTCGGAAAGGGCGCGCGGCTTGAAGGAAGGGCCGAGGTCGCTCGCCGCCGCGGCGGTGATTTCCTTGCCGGCGTTTTCCTTGGCGAAAAGGTTATCGAAAAGGAAACTGCTCGCGGCGAGGATGACATTGGCGTCGTCGACGGTGGAAGGGGTGGGGCGATAGCGAAGCCAAGAGGAACAGAGGTAATCGAAGGCCTCTTGGAGTTCATGGTAAAGCTTCAGGGATTTGGTCATGGGGAAATCGTATGCCCCCGCTTGGCCTAAGGCAAGAGAGGAGCGCGGGGATATAATCATGGGGATGGGCTCGCTTGGTGACCTGAAATACCTCATCTTTTCCGACCTCCACGGATCCAGTGGGGGACTCGATTTGCTGTCTCAGGCGATCGAAAGGGAAAAGCCGGACGTCATCCTTAACCTTGGGGATGTCTTATATGGCGCTTATGACCAAGACGCGAACGCCTGCGTGGACTACCTATCTTCGATCCACTCCAGGGTTTTGGCGGTGCAGGGGAACTGCGATTTCCCCACCGACGCGATGCGCTTAATGACCGACTTACGCGATGAGCGGACGCTCGTGGTTTCCGGGCATCGCCTCTATTTCCGCCACGTCCCTTTTTGGCGGGATTTCGCGGTAGGGGACATCGCGGTGAACGGGCATACCCACGTCAAATGCCTCTATGAGGAAAGCGGCGTCTATTTCCTCAACCCCGGTTCCATCGGCAAGCCGCGCGACGATGGCCCCGGCTATGCGTTGATCCATCAAGGTGAGCTATCGTTGGTGGACGCAAGAAGCGGTGTGACGATTAAATCTCTCCCGCTGGAATGAACCCGTTGTCAGGGTTTCCTGGCGCCGCTCGATTTTAGATGAAATGAATTTCAGTGAAAAATTTTTCATCTTAGAAAACCTCGGTTTTGCGATGAGGTTCGCCTCTATTGCCAAAGGCATAGATAAAACAGCGAAAAGGAGTATCATTTAGGTACATGTTGACCACGTTTGATCAAAAACTCGCCGAATACTTGAACGGTTATCAAGTCAATGGTTGGCCCGTAGGCAATCTGATCCTCGTCATGATCGCCTTGGTCCTTTCGATGCTCCTTTGCGGCGCGGTCGGTCTCGAGCGCGAAATCCGCGGACGTTCCGCCGGTCTTCGCACCCACCTACTCTCGGCATGGGCAGTTGCGTCGTCATGATCGTCTCCATCTATGGTTTTCCGAGCCAAGACAGTGCAAGCCGCGACGTGGCCCGTCTCGCCGCTCAGGTCGTCTCCGGCGTCGGCTTTTTGGGTGCCGGCGCGATCATCTACCATAACGCCGGCGCGAAAGGTTTAACCACCGCGGGCACCATCTGGCTCTCGATGGCCATCGGTTTAGCCTGCGGCTCGATGAACTTCATCCTCGCCTTTGGCGCGACCATCATCATCATGTTCGTCCTTTTGGGCCTTCGCGGTCTGGAGCGTCGCATCGCCGCGAAGAACCCGACCGTCATCGTCGCCGCCCCGGCGGAACTCCCGGTTCTGTCGATGATTTTGAGCGAGTGCGAGAAATTCAATTGCACCTGCACCAATATCGTGAGCGAGCGTATCATCCGCGATGGCAAAGAGCTCATTCAGATCACCTTCAAGGCCTATTCCAAGAAGCCGGATGATTTCGACACGGCCTCTTTCTCCGAGTCACTGCGCCTACGCACCTCGGCCCAATACGTCCAGGTGATGGACCACCGTTAATCAAAACGAGAATCATGACGCCCTAGGCGTCTTTTCTTTATGCTGCTAGGGGATATTCCCTTGTCAACTTTCGACCCCTTTATATAATGGGCGTATGAAAGTAGCCCGCGCCTCACTTTTGACTTTATTTGCCGTGATGCCGTTATTTTCCTGTGGCCCTCAGTACACTGACGTGGATATTTATCCGGATAATTATTCCTATCAGGACGGTAAGAATCTCATCACGCTGAAGAGCGTCGACTATCAGGGCGGTTTTTCCTGTGTGGTGAAGATGGATGTCCAAGAGGACGAGTATTACCTTTGGGACATCAAGGAGATCCCGCGGCTGACCAATCTTGATACCAAGCTGGATTTTTCGTTGACCGCTAAGGACGACGTGGACCTACGCCCGTTCCCCACGTATCGCGAACGGATGATCACTTTTAGGAACAGTGTGGGCAATTTCGCCACGTCCCCGTTCTCAACAGGGGAGAACCAACGGTGGGTTTTCTCCTTCCGTTATCGCGCCCATCGCTTCCTCTTCCACCTCGAACCACCTTCCGAAATCTGATCCCTGCCCGTCAGGGATTTTTCTTTGCTAAGCCAGGCGATCGAAAAGTCGTGAAATTTTTTGTTGACACGCATATGTCGCCACGCGTAACATACTCGAGCGCATATTTAGCGCAATGCGTGGGAGGACCTTGACGAGGGTCCGCAAAACCACTGCATGAAAATTCTAGAAAAAGGAGGAATTTCCATGAGAAAGAAGATTACCAAAGTCGTCAAAATGGAACTCCCCGGTGGCGATGCCCACCCGGGACCGAAGCTGGCTTCCGCCGGCGTCAACATGGCCAAGTTCTGCACCGACTTCAACGCGAAGACCGGTGACCGTCGTGGCCAAGTCGTTCCTGTCATCATCACGGCCTACGAAGACAAGTCCTACGACTTCGTCATCAAGACCACCCCTGTCGCCCCGCTCATCTTGAAAGCGGCCGGCATCGACAAGGGCGCCGGCAACCAGAAGAGCGTCGCCGGCAAGATCACGAAAGCCCAGCTCCGCGAGATCGCCGAGTACAAGCTTCCCGACCTCAACACTGAGGACGTCGAAGCCGCCGAGCGCGTCATCGCCGGCACCTGCCGTCAGATGGGCATCGCGATCGTCGACTAAGAGGAGGAACCGCAATGAAAAAGTTAGCCAAGAAATACGAAGCGGCCCTCAAGAAGGTCGATTCCGCGAAGCTTTATAGCCTTGAAGAGGCCGCAAAGCTCGTCAAGGAGACCAGCAGCGCGAAGTTTGACGCTTCCGTCGACATCTCCTTCAAACTCAACGTCAACCCCACCCTCGCCGATCAGCTCATCCGCGGCACCATCACGTTGCCCCACGGAAACGGCAAGACCAAGAAGATCCTCGTCGTTACCAACACCAAGCTTGACGAAGCTAAGGAAGCCGGCGCCGATTTCTTCGGAGGCAAGGAGATCCTCGAAAAGATCGCCCGCGAGAACTGGTTTGACTTCGACATCATCGTGGCCACCCCGGACATGATGGGCGAACTCGGTAAGATGGGCCGCGTCCTCGGACCTAAAGGCCTCATGCCGAACCCCAAGACCGGCACCGTCACGATGGACATCAAAGGCGCCATCGCCGACATCAAGCGTGGTAAGATCGCTTACCGCGTCGACCGCGATGGCAACCTCGCCATGGGCATCGGCCGCGTCTCCTTCGACGAAGGCAAGCTCGTGGAGAACCTCACCGCGATCACCGACGCCATCGTCAAATCGCGCCCCTCGACCGTCAAGGGTACCTACATCCTAAACGCGGTCATCTCCTCGACGATGGGTCCCGCCATCGCCATCACCTTCCCCGGAAGGAACTAATCACTTCGGTGAATCGCTTGATATACCTAAGATAGCCGGGGGCACGTGCCTTAATAAAACCACCCTGCTGAGGCAAACATTCACAACACTTCACTAGTTATATCGAAGCATCACATACAAACAGAAAGGAGGTACATACCATGAACCAGCAAGTTCTCTCAGCCAAGAAGGAAACCGTCGCCGAGATCGAGAAGTCGGTCAAGGAATCCGGTTCCATCACGGTCGTCTCCTACCAAGGTCTCACCGTCGCCGAGATGCAAGAACTCCGCCGCACGCTCCACAAGCAAGGCTCGTCCCTCGTCGTTTACAAGAACACCTTGGTCCGCCGTGCCCTCGAGGAAGGCAATCTCCCTTCCTTAGGAGACCTGCTCAACGGTCCGAACGGATTCGTCTTCTCCAAGGAGATCGCCGAAGGACCTAAGGCGCTCGTCAAGTTCGCCCGTGCCCACGAAGCCCTCGTGGTCAAAGGTGGCCTCGTCGAAGGCAAAGTCCTCGACGCCGACGGAGTCAAGGAAGTGTCCAAGCTTCCGGACAAGAACGGCCTCATCGCTATGTTCCTATCGTGCCTCAACGCACCCATCACCAAGTTCGCGGCCACCGTCAAGGCGCTCGCGGAGAAAGGCCAGCCGGCCTAATTGCCCATTTGAAAGGAGAATTCAACAATGGCTAAACTCACCAACGAAGAAATCATCGCCTCCTTGAAGGAGATGACTGTCCTCGAGCTCAATGAGCTCGTCAAGGCCGTCGAGGCCGAATTCGGCGTCACCGCCGCCGTCGCGACCGCCGCCGCCGCTCCCGCCGAGGAAGAGGCCCCCGTCGACAAGGGACCCGCTGAGGTCTCCCTCATCCTCAAGTCCTGCGGCGCTTCCAAAGTCGCCGTCATCAAAGCCGTTCAGGCCATCACCGGCCTCGGCCTCATGGACGCCAAGAAGCTCGTCGACGCCGCCCCGAGCCCGATCAAGGAGCACATCTCCCCGGTCGAAGCCGAGGAACACAAGA
This sequence comes from Erysipelotrichaceae bacterium, assembly GCA_015058945.1. Classification (GTDB taxonomy): domain Bacteria; phylum Bacillota_I; class Bacilli_A; order RFN20; family CAG-826; genus Alloenteromonas. The sequence continues at coordinate 103,490 of SVBF01000014.1, forward strand.
AGGCTCTCGTCGCCGCCGGCGCCGAAGTCGAGATCAAGTAATCTCACCTTCATCCATTTATCGCACCCGCTCTAGGAGAATATCCTGGGGCGGGGTTTGCCGCTTTTAAGGAGACTATCGCCCGATGCCACAATACTTCGATAACGTCGAAACATTGGCCCACGAAGACATCTCCTTCAGCTATACGCTATTCGGGGAGCGATTCACCCTGAAAAGCGACGCCGGGGTATTCAGCAAAGATGGCCTCGACGATGGTAGCAGACTGCTGCTGGAAACCATCGCCAAGACCGATCTTGGACGAAACATCCTCGACCTCGGATGCGGAGTGGGGCCCATTGGGCTCACCCTCGCCGCCTTCGATAAGACTCGGCGCCTGACCCTCGCCGACGTCAACCTGCGGGCCTTGGAATGCTGCAAAGTTAACGCCAAAGCCCTCGGACTTGAAGACCGGGTCACCATCATCCCCTCTGATGTTTATTCGAACATCACCGACACATTCTCCACCATTGTGACCAATCCGCCGATCAGGGCGGGCAAAAAGGTCACATACGCGATGTACGCGGGCGCATTGAGCCATCTTAATGAAGGCGGCTCGTTGATCCTAGTCATCCGCAAAGCGCAGGGGGCACCCTCCTGCCAGCGTTATCTCGAAACCTTATATAAAGAGGTTACGTGCGTAGCGCAACACAAAGGATATCGCATCCTCATCGCGAAAAAATAAGGAGTACCACATGCCATTAGAAGAGAATTTCATTCCCATGACCGACTATAAGGACCCCGAAGGCAAGCCTTATCCCGTCGGCGTGAACGGCCGTCTCGATTTCTCAAAAATCTCCGGCCGTCTCGACCTCCCTTATTTGGTCGAAATCCAGACGGAATCCTACAAGTGGTTCTTGGAAAAAGGCCTCGACGAAGTCCTCCGCGAGTGCTTCCCGATCGCCAACTACAACAAGACCCTTTTCATCGATTACGTCTCCTGCCGTCTCGAAGAGCCCAAGCATAACCCGATGGAATGCAAGGCCGCGGACTTGAATTACTCCAGCAAACTCAAAGTCACGCTGCGCCTCCGCTTCAAAAACTCCGGCGAAATCAAGGAAGCCGAGGTTTTCATGGGCGACCTTCCCAGAATGACCGAATCCGGCACCTTCATCATCAACGGCGCCGAGCGCGTCATCGTCTCGCAGATCGTCCGTTCCCCGGGCGCCTATTTCAGCGAGTCCATCGACAAATCCGGCGTCCATGTCTATAACGCCGAGATGTTCCCCAATCGCGGCACTTGGTTGGAGTTCGAAACCGATGCCAAGAACGCCCTTTACTGCCGTATCGACCGCCAGCCCCGCAAGATGCCGGCGACCATCCTCCTCAAAGCCTTAGGCCTTGAGACCGAGAAAGTCCTCTTCGATCTCTTCGGTGAAACCGAAGCGATGAAGAACACCCTCGCCAAAGACGGCGTCCCCAACGGCCGCGCCGCCCTTTACGACATCTTCGGCCGCCTCAAACCCGGCGAGCCCCGCACCGACGACGGCACCGTCGACTTCCTCGTCCAGAAGTTCTTCGACGAGAAGCGTTACGACCTCGGTAGGGCAGGGCGCTTCAAATACCTCCAGAAGCTCGGCATCTATAACCGCTTGACCGGCCGCGTCCTCGCGGAGAACCTCATCTCCGCCGACGGCGAGATCCGCTTCCCGAAGGGAACCACCCTCACCCACGAGGACGTCCAAGCCCTCCGCGACGAGGAATTCTTCGAGTCCGGCGCCCACGCCAAGACCCTCAAGGTCAACAAGGCCATCGACGATCACGGCACCGTCAACATCGTCAAAGTCTATGCCCATGACAAGACCTCCGAACCGGTCGTCAACATCATCGGCACCGACCTCAACTGCATGTTGGACCGCGTCACCATCTCCGACATGGTCGCCTTCTTCTCGTATTTCCTCAACGTGATGGATGGCATCGGCAGCACCGACGACATCGACCATCTCGGCAACCGCCGCGTTCGCTGCGTCGGCGAATTGCTCCAGGGTCAGTTCCGCGCCGGCCTCACCAAGATGAGCAAGACCGTCCAGCAGAAGATGTCCATCTCCGACATGGAGTCGGTCACCCCGCAATCCCTCATCAACATCCGTCCGTTAACCTCCTCCATCCGCGAATTCTTTGCTGTAAGCAAACTTTCGCAGTACATGGACCAGGTCAACCCCCTCGCCGAACTCACCCATAAGCGCCGCATCTCCGCGTTAGGCCCCGGTGGTCTCACCCGTGATCGCGCCTCCATGGAAGTCCGCGACGTCCACTATACCCATTACGGCCGCATCTGCCCGATCGAATCCCCCGAAGGTCAGAACATCGGCTTGATCAACAACCTCTGCACCTACGCCAAGCTCTCCAAGTACGGCTTCATCATGACCCCGTATCGCTTGGTCTATCACGTCGCCGGCAAGACCTACGTCTCCCAAACCAAGACCGAATACCTTTCCGCCGATGAGGAGCGCGGCCATTACATCGCCGAGGCCAACATCAAACTCGCCGACCCGATCAAATTCGTCACCGTCGACCCCAACGCCGACCCCGAAGAGACCGTCTCCGAGCTCCTCGATGAAGAAATCGTCACCCGTCACGACGACGACAACGTCATGGTCCTCCGTGACCTTGTCGACTATGTCGACGTCTCGCCGAAGCAGGTCATCTCGATCGCCGCGGCTTGCATTCCCTTCCTCGCCCATGACGACGCGACCCGTGCCTTGATGGGCGCGAACATGCAGCGTCAGGCCTTGCCCTTGCTTCGTCCCTCGATCCCCTATGTCGGAACCGGTATGGAGCAGCTCATCGCCCGCGACTCCGGACTTGCGGTCATCGCCACCAAAGACGGCGTCGTCAAGTCCGTCGACTCCTCGACCATCGTCGTCAAGGAAGCGAAGGAAAACCACACCTATAAGCTCGTGAAGTTCGATCGTTCGAACCAGGGCAGCTGCATCAACCAGACCCCGATCGTCCACGCCGGTGACAAGATCGTCGCCGGACAGATCATCGCCGACGGCCCCGCCATGAAGAATGGCGAATTGGCCTTAGGCCAAAACATCCTCATCGCCTACATGACCTGGAACGGCTACAACTACGAAGACGCCGTCGTCATGAGCGAAAGGATGGTCAAGGACGACGTCTTCACCTCCATCCACATCGAGCGCCACACCTGCGAATGCCGCGAGACCAAGCTCGGCCCCGAGGAGATCACCAGGGATATCCCCAACGTCTCCGAAGAAGCCAAGGCTTTCCTCGATGAGAACGGCATCATCGTCCCCGGCGCCGAGGTCAAGGAAGGCGACATCCTCGTCGGTAAGGTCACCCCGAAGGGACAGACCGAGCCCACGCCGGAAGAGAAGCTCCTCATGGCCATCTTCGCCGAGAAGACCAAGGAAGGCAAAGACGCCTCCCTCCGCGTCCCCCACGGCGGCGGCGGCATCGTCCATGCGGTCAAGATCTTCTCCCGCAAGAACAAAGACCAGCTCCCCACCGGGGTCAGCATGGCCATCCACGTCTACATCGTCCAGAAGAGAAAGATCTCCGAGGGCGACAAAATGTCCGGCCGTCACGGCAACAAGGGCGTCATCTCCAAGATCCTTCCGGTCGAGGATATGCCCTTCCTCGCCGATGGCACGCCGATCGACATCCTCCTCTCGCCGATGGGCGTTCCTTCCCGTATGAACATCGGTCAGATCTTCGAGGTTCACCTCGGTCTCGCCTGCCGTAAACTCGGCATGAGGGTCGCCACCCCGGCCTTCGACGGCGTCTCCAACGAGGAAGTCCAGGAGATCATGCAAAAAGCCGGCATCTCGCCGGATGGCAAGACCGTGCTTTACGATGGTCGCACCGGCGAACGTTACGCCGAGCGCATCGCCGTCGGCGTCCAGTACATGATCAAACTCGTGCACATGGTCGACGACAAGCTCCACGCCCGCGCCACCGGACCCTATGCCCTCATCACCCAGCAGCCTTTGGGCGGCAAAGCCCAAAACGGCGGCCAGCGCTTCGGCGAAATGGAAGTCTGGGCCCTCGAGGCTTACGGCGCCGCCCACGCGTTGCAGGAAATGCTCACCATCAAGTCCGACGACCGCGTCGGCCGTAGGAAAGCCTACGAAGCCATCATCAAAGGCAACCCGATCCCGCGTCCTGGCATGCCCGAAGCCTTCAAGGTCTTCCTTAAGGAACTCAAGGGCTTAGGCCTCAACGCGCGGCTCTACGACAATGAAGACAACGTCATCGACATGGACGAATTGGCCCGCACCTCGCTCATCGAGGAGCGCAAGACCAACTCGGCCATCCGTTCCGCGATGTCCCCGAAGGAAGAGGAATCCGATTCGCTCGACATCGCGCCGGTTGACGAAGCCACCGCGGTCGAGGAGGAGGGTCTCTCCATCCGTGCCACCGGATCGCTCAGTGGCGAGGCCGAATAATCGAAGGAGGTAAACGAACATGTCTGAACACAACGAATTCGATTCCCGCAACGACTTCCCCGCGAAGAAGCGCGAGAACAAAACCTTCGACGTCAATAACCTCGCCGCCGTCCAGGTCGGTCTGGCCTCCCCGGAGGACATCCGTTCCTGGTCCCATGGCGAAGTCACCTGCGCCGAGACCATCAACTATCGCAGCCAGAAACCCGAAATGGGCGGCCTCTTCTGCGAGAAGATCTTCGGTCCCAGCAAGGACTACGAATGCCACTGCGGCAAATACAAGAAGATCCGTTACCAGGGCATCAAGTGCGAGAAGTGCGGCGTCGAGGTCATCTCGAAAGAGTGGCGTCGCGAGCGCATGGGCCACATCGAGCTCGTCTCGCCTTGCTCCCACATCTGGTACCTCAAATCCATTCCTTCCCGCATGTCCCTCGTCTTGGACATCCCCCCGAAGGAACTCGAGGACGTCATCTATTTCGCCGGCCACCTCGTCTTGAACCCCGGCACCTCCAACGTCCTCAAATACAAGGACTTCATCAACGAGTCCATCGGCCGTAAGCTCTTCGTCGACGTCATCAACGACTTCCGTCCTCAGATCGAGGAAGGCACCGCCGACGCGATGAAGGCCGACGCCCTCGTCGAGCGCCTCAATAACCCGGTCGAAGCCTACGACTTCTTCACCGTCTCCGCCTTCGTCAAGAAATACACCGGCGCCGAATTCGGCGAAGGTGCCGACGCCGTCAAGCGTCTTCTCCACGAAGTGGACCTCGACGCGGAATTCGCGGACATCTCCGAGAAGCTCCGCACCGCGACCTCCCAGCGCCGCATCAAACTCGCCAAGCGCTTGGAAGTCATCTCCGCCTTCCGCGATTCCAAGCAGAAGCCGGAGTGGATGGTCCTCGACGTCATCCCCGTCATCCCACCCGATCTCCGTCCGATGCTTCAGCTCGACGGCGGACGTCTCGCCGCGAGCGACCTCAACGACCTCTATCGCCGCGTCATCTCGCGTAACAAGCGTCTCCGTCGCCTCATCGACATGTCCGCGCCGTACGTCATCCTCATGAACGAGAAGCGTATGTTGCAGGAAGCCGTCGACGCCCTCATCGACAACGGCCGCCGCTCCAAACCGGTCACCGGCCCGAGCGGTCGTCCCCTCAAGTGCCTCTCTTCTGGCCTCAAGGGCAAGCAAGGCCGTTTCCGTCAGAACTTACTCGGTAAGCGCGTCGACTACTCCGGTCGTTCCGTCATCGCGGTCGGACCGGACCTCAAGATGTACCAGTGCGGCCTTCCGCGCGAAATGGCGGTGCAGTTGCTCCGTCCCTTCATCGCGGCCTTGCTCATCCAGCGCAAGCTCGTGAGCGCCCACCGCGCCGCGGACCGTCTCATCGACCGTTATGACCCCGTCGTCTTCGATATCGTCGAAGAGATCATCGGTCAGCACCCGGTCTTCCTCAACCGCGCCCCGACCCTCCACCGTCTCTCGATCCAGGCCTTCCAGCCGAAGCTCGTCGACGGCCGCGCCATCCGTCTCCACCCGCTCGTCTGCACCGGCTTCAATGCCGACTTCGACGGCGACCAGATGGCCGTTCACGTCCCTCTTTCCAAAGCCGCCCAGCAGGAGGCCATCGACCTCATGCTCGCGTCCAACAACATCCTTGGTCCTAAGGATGGCAAAGCCATCGTCATTCCGTCTCAGGACATGATCCTCGGCAACTACCACCTCACCACCGAGGAGAGCCGCGCCGACTTCGCCGACCGCGCCAAGACGCTTCGCTCCCTCGCGGAGATCGAGCGTTCCACCGGCGTCGCCTCCGACGAATACGCCGCGCTCATCCAGATGGCCGACGCCAACGTCGGCTATGGCGAGAAAGAAGGCAAGGTGTTCCATAGCACCGACGAGGTCCGCATGGCTTACGTCACCCGCGCCCTCTCCCTCCATTCCCGCATCGCCTTGCCCGCCTCGGCGATCCATAAGGACATCGGCACCGGCCGTCCGGCCTCTTCCGAGGGCAAATACCTCATCACCACCGTCGGTAAGGTCATCTTCAACGCGGTCTTCCCCGACGATTTCCCCTACGTCAACGATGGGGCCCCGGCCTCCACGACCGACCTCTCCTTCATGGAGCCGTGGTTCGTGAGCCCCGCCGAGGTCAACGCCGCCATCAAGTTCGACGAGAAGAAATTCTCTTCCCCGCTCGCCCAATACATCGCCGGCCTTCCTTTGAAGGGAGCCGTCGGTAAGAAGCAGCTCGGACCTCTCGTCGACATGGTCTTCGCCAAATACGGCACCTCGAAGACCTCCGCCGTCCTCGACAAGATCAAGGATCAGGGCTTCCGCTTCTCCATGATCTCCTCCGTCACCGTCGCCATCAGCGACATCCACGACGTCGAGGGCAAGTACGAGCTCGTCCGCGAAGGCAACGAGAAGGTCGAGACCATCGAGAACTTCTTCAAGAAGGGCTACCTCACCAAAGAGGAGCGCCACAAGAAGATCGAGGACATCTGGACCGACATCACCAAGCGCGTCGCCGATCTCGTCAAGAAGGCCATGGCCGAAGACAAGCGCAACCCGCTCGTCATCATGGCCGACTCCGGCTCCCGTGGCTCGGTCGACAACTTCAAGCAGCTCATCGGTATGAAAGGCCTCGTCGCCAACCCGAAGAACGAGACCATCGAACTCCCGATCGTCTCCTCCTACCACGAAGGTATGAAGGTCAGCGAGTTCTTCATCAACACCCACGGCGCCCGTAAGGGTTCCGCCGATACCGCCCTTAAGACCGCCGACTCTGGCTATCTCACCCGCCGTCTCGTCGACGTCTCCCAAGACGTCATCGTCCGCGAGGACGACTGCCACTGCGACCACGGTTTCAAGGTGCGCGAAATCCGCAACACCGCCCGTGATTCCGTCATCCGTACCCTCGCCGACCGCATCGACGGCCGCTTCGCGATGCACGACATCGTGAACCCCGAGACCGGCGAAATCATCGTCAAGGGCAACGAGATGATCGACATGAAGCAGGCCAAGGCCATCGAGGCCTGCGGCATCAAGGAAGTCGAGATCCGCTCCGTCTTCACCTGCCAGACCCGCAACGGCGTCTGCCGTCACTGCTATGGCCGTAACATGGCCACCGGCAAACTCGTCGCCTTAGGCGAGGCCGTCGGCATCATGGCGGCCCAGTCCATCGGCGAACCTGGTACCCAGCTCACCATGCGCGTCTTCCACCAAGGCGGTATGGCCGGCGGCGACATCACTTCCGGTCTTCCCCGCGTCCAGGAGCTCGTCGAGGCCCGTAACCCGGCCGGCGAAGCCCTCATCTCCGAAATCTCCGGCGAAGTCGTCTCCATCACCCCGCAGGGCAACCGCTCTGAGGTCGTGGTCCGTAACGACCTCGAGGAGAAGACCTACCTCACCCCCTTCGGCGCCCATCTCCGCGTCAAGGTCGGCAGCAAGGTCGAAAACGGCGGCAAGATCACCGAAGGCGCCATCAACCCGAAGAAACTCCTCGAAGTGGCCGACGTCGAGAAACTCGAAGTCTACATGATCAAGGAAATCCAGAAGGTCTATAACGCCCAGGGTATCGGCATCTCCGACAAGCACCTCGAGATCATCATCCGTCAGATGCTCCGCAAGGTCGTCATCATCGACGGCGGCGACACGAACATGCTCCCGGGCACCCGCGTCTCCCTCGACCGCTTCACCGCGGAAAACAGGGTCGCGTTGCTCTATGGCCATCGTCCGGCCGTCGCGCAGCCCCTCGTCCTTGGCATCACCAAGGCGGCCCTCGAGACCGACTCCTTCCTCTCCGCGGCCTCCTTCCAGGAGACCACCCGCGTCCTCACCGACGCCGCCATCAAGGCGAAGAGGGACGACCTCCACGGCCTCAAGGAGAACGTTATCACCGGTAAGCTCATCCCCGCCGGAACCGGACTCCGTTCCGCTGCCGAAGAGGAAGAGGCCCTCGCCGACTTCGACGTCCTCTCCTCGATGAAGATCGTCAAGTCGCAATACATCGAGAAGCACGACCGTCCCGATCAAGAGGACTAAACCCACATCCTGAATCGGCCCATCGCGATAGCGGTGGGCTTTTTCTAACGAAAACAATTCAAATGGACGCGATTGGCCAGTATATTTAGTTGTTGATATGACTGAACTGGAAAAGATGGTTAAAGGCCTAGGCTATAACGGCTTGGTGCCCGAGTTGCAGGAGCTGCAGCTCAAGCAGATGCTTTTGCTCGAGAAATTCAACGCGACCTCCCTAGGCGACCCTAAGCGCGACGAGATCCTCCATGAATTGATTCCAGGGGCTTCGAAAACCGTCTATTTCCGTGGCCCTTTGTACGTCGATTACGGCTGCTTCATCACCATCGGCGAACGGTTCTACGCGAACTTCAATTGCACCATCTTGGACTGCTGTCCCGTCACGATCGGGAACAACGTCCTCTTTGGGCCGAACGTCTCCTTGCTCACCCCCGAGCATCCACTCGATTATCGCGACCGTTATCCCACCCCGGGCAGCGACTTTGAATTCGCCCGTCCGATCGTCATCGAGGACGACGTATGGCTCGGCGGCAACGTGGTGGTGCGCGGTGGCGTGAGGATCGGCAAAGGGTCCGTTATCGGCGCCGGAAGCGTCGTCACCAAAGATATCCCCGCGGGGGTCATCGCCTTCGGGAATCCCTGCAAGGTCTACCGCAAAATCGAAGAGAAGGACCGGGTCAAAAACCACCCGGAACTATGGGAATGAACCGCAAAAGAAAGGGGTTTTACGGGGCGACTATGCTTTTATGCGCGCTTTCGCTCTCCTCTTGCTCGCAGGGTTTGCGTTATGCGCCTTATGCGTATGCGCCCATAAATGAGACCGCCTTTGCGCGGGAAGAAAAGCAAGGCTATTACCGGCAGGGGGACTATGTCCCGTTTACCTCTTCGGACAAAGGCGAGTTCCCCGCGACGCTGCAAAGCGTCTATTCCCATGGCTTCCGCCGCCACGTGCTCACCCCGGTGGGGGAGCGTCACCTCACCGTCATCCCGGTCGATTTCTCCGATTGCCCAGCGAGCGAGATCAAAGAGGATGCCCATGCCGCCTTATCCGAGGCTTTCTTCGGCGACGAAGCGGGCAACCAGTTCGTCTCCTTGGCCCAATATTACGACCAGTCCTCTTTCCATCGTTTGCAGGTGAAGGGGGAGGTCTGCCCCAAAGTGTTCCGCAGTTCGGAGACCTACGCGGCCTTGAAGGTGAAGAACAACGCGAGCCAGACCAAAGCCGCCTTGACGCGCATCTATAACGAGGCGATGGCCTGGTATAACGCTTTGCCCGAACGCACGGCCACCTTAAGTAGCGGCGACCCGATCTATTTCGTCTACCTCGCCCCGTATGCGGGGATGGACGAGACGGCCGCGTCGCGTTCCTCGATGATGTGGGCGTTCACGATCAACGACCCCGCGCCGATCTGCTGGAGCTCCTATTACATGATGCATGCGCAGGGAGACGGCAAAGTCGACGCGCATACCTTCATCCACGAATTCGGCCACATGCTCGGCCTAAAGGATTATTACGACCCCAATTCCTATAGCGAGATCTCTTCCTGCAGCCCCATGGGCCGCATGGACATGATGGATTGCTCTTTGGGCGAGCATAACGCTTTCTCTAAGATGCTTTTGGGTTGGAACCGCCCCTATGTCCCCGAGGGGGAATGCGTCGTCTCGCTTCGCCCCGCGACGGGAAACGGCGATTGCCTGCTTTTGCCGGTAGGGGAATATGCGGGTAGTCCCTTTGACGAATACCTCCTGCTCGAATATTATTCGCCGACCTACCTCAATAACGTCGACGCGTCTTTACGGTCGGAGCTTGGCATCGGACTCATGAACCGCGCGGGAATCCGCGTCTATCACGTCGACGCGCGCCTCGGGCTATACGAAGACCGCGCGAAGTCGCCCGTATCGCCCTTTATCGACGGCACGTGGATCGGCACGCGTAGCCTCGATTTCTATCGCGACAATTCCGGCAGGGCGAGTGGGGGAGAGGCGAGCAATCCGAACGGCTTCCTCCTTCAAGGGCTTAATGTCCATGGGGGCGCGCTTCCTTCCTATTACGTCGCCTCCGACCATGACGAGGACATCGTTTACGGCAACGCGACCGTGAAGCTGCGCCGCTGCCTGTTCCTCGAGGGGGAGGGGATCGATTCCTCCTTTAAGGGGTTAAGTTTCCATAAGGGAGAAGCGCCGCGGTTTGGCTTTAAGGTCGTTTCCTTAGGCGCGACCGAGGCCAAGATCGAGGTCAAGGCATTCCAATAATATATGCTCGATCGCGCGTAAGCGTATTTGACGGCAAAAGTGGTGGGAATCCCGCAGATCCCGCCTCTTTTGTTCCCGAGGGTTGATACGCCCGGAACTGTGGTGACACTTTACATCCCTTACTATAGTAAAAGGGAAAATGAAAAAGATTTTCAAAAGTGTTTGACATCGCTTTAGAGTCCGCGTATTGTCTTGCTCGGACGTAAGTAAAAGGGCGCTTGCCCCGTTTATTTACCCCGGTGGCGATACACCGGGAATTGTGTGAGAAGAAAAGGAGAAAACACATGCCAACAATCAACCAGTTAGTTCGGCAGGGTCGCAAATCCGCGGCCAAGAAGTCCAAAACCCCGGCCTTAGGCAAGAGGTGGAACTCGCTGAACAAACGCTCGTCCAACCAGCCCTCCGCCCAAAAGCGTGGCGTCTGCACCCGTGTCGGTACGATGACCCCGAAGAAACCGAACTCCGCGTTACGTAAGTACGCCCGTGTCCGCCTTTCCAACGGTTACGAAGTCACCGCCTACATCGGTGGAGAGGGACACAACCTCCAGGAGCACTCGACCGTCATGATCCGCGGCGGCCGTGTCAAAGACCTCCCTGGTGTTCGTTACCACATCATCCGCGGATGCCTTGACTGCGCCGGTATCGAGGCCAGGCGTCAGGGCCGCTCCCTCTACGGCACCAAGAAGCCGAAAGAGAGCAAATAAGGAAAGGAGATAACCGAACATGCCAAGAAAAGGTGCTGTCGAGAAACGTGATGTCCTTCCCGACCCAGTATATAACTCCAAACTCGTTACCCGCTTGATCAACCGCGTCATGTACGACGGCAAGCGCGGCACCGCCCAAACCATCATCTACAAAGCCTTCAAGGCGATCGAAGAGAAAACCGGCAAGCCGGCCATCGATGTCTTCGCGACCGCGATCAACAACATCATGCCGGAAGTCGAACTCAAGGTCCGCCGCATCGGCGCCGCCAACTACCAGGTCCCGGTCGAAGTCTCCCCGGAGCGTAAGCAGACCCTCGGCCTCCGTTGGCTCGTCACCTATTCCCGCCTCCGTGGCGAGAAGACCATGGAAGAGAAGCTCGCCGGCGAGATCATCGACGCCGCCAACGGCACCGGCGCTTCCGTGAAGAAGAAACAGGATGTCCACAAGATGGCTGAGGCCAACAAGGCCTACGCCCACTATCGCTGGTAAGGAGAACGATCATGGCTGAGAACGAAATCAACATCAAAGAAGCTGAAAGCTACGATCTCCCCCATACCCGCAACATCGGCATCATGGCCCACATCGATGCCGGCAAGACCACGACCACCGAGCGTATCCTCTATTACACCGGCCGTACCCACAAGATCGGCGAGGTGCACGAAGGCGCCGCCACGATGGACTGGATGGCCCAAGAACAGGAGCGCGGCATCACGATCACCTCGTCCGCCACGACCTGCTTCTGGAAGGGCAACCGCTTCAACATCATCGACACTCCGGGGCACGTCGACTTCACCGTCGAGGTCGAGCGCTCCCTCCGCGTCCTTGACGGCGCGGTCACCGTCCTCGACTCCAAAAACGGCGTCGAGCCCCAGACCGAGACCGTCTGGCGTCAGGGCACCAAGTACGGCGTCCCCAGAATCGTCTTCTGCAACAAGATGGACGCGACTGGCGCCGACTTCGATATGTGCGTCGCTTCGCTCCATGACCGTTTAGCCGCCAACGCCGCCGCCATCCAATACCCGATCGGCCGCGAGGCTTCCCTCAAGGGTTGCTGCGACATCATCGAGCGCAAGGCCTATGTCTATGGCGACGACAAGAACGATGCGCCGACCATCACCGAAATCCCGGCCGAGCTCAAGGATAAGTGCGAAGAACTCCGCGCCATCCTCCTCGAAAAGCTCGCCGACTTCGACGATGAACTCATGATGATGGTCCTCGAAGGCCAAGAACCTTCCATCGACCTCATCAAGTCGACCATCCGCAAAGCCGTCTTGACCGGCACCTTCTTCCCGGTCCTCTGCGGCTCCGCTTACAAGAACAAGTGCATCCAGCCGCTGCTTGACGCGGTCGTGGATTACTTGCCCTCCCCGCTCGACATCCCGGGCGAGAAGGGAACCCTCGAAGGCGAACCCTACGTCTGCACCCCGGACGATAAGAAGCCGTTCGTCGGCCTTGCCTTCAAGATCGCGACCGACCCCTTCATCGGACGTCTCGCCTACGTTCGTGTCTACCAGGGCGTCCTTCGCTCTGGGTCCTACGTCCTCAACTCTTCCAAAGGAGGCAAGGAACGTATCGCCCGTTTGGTCCTCATGCACGCCAACCACCGTCAGGAAGTCGACTGCCTGAAGGCCGGTGAGATCGGCGCCGTCGTCGGCCTTAAGGCCACGACCACCGGTGACACCATCTGCGACGAGGCGGAGCCCGTCATCCTCGAATCCTTGACCTTCCCCGAACCGGTTCTCGAAGAAGCGGTCGAACCCAAGACCAAGGCCGACCAGGAAAAGATGACCGCCGCCCTCATCAAACTCGCTGAGGAAGACCCGACCTTCCGCGTCCATACCGATCCCGAATCCGGCCAGACCATCATCGCCGGCGTCGGCGAGCTCCAGCTCGACATTCTCATCGATCGTATGCGCCGCGAATTCAAGGTCGACGTCAACGTCGGCGCGCCGCAGGTCAACTACCGTGAGACCATCCGCAAGATGGGCGAAGCCCAGGGCCGCTACGTCAAGCAGTCCGGCGGTCACGGTCAGTACGGCGACGTCTGGGTCCGCTTCGAACCCAACCCCGGCAAAGGCTTCGAGTTCGTCGACGCCATCGTCGGCGGCGTGGTTCCGAAGGAATTCATCAAGCCGACCCAGCAAGGTTTGGAAGACGCGATGCAGCGCGGCCTCGTGGCCGGCTACCCCGCGATCGACATCAAGTGCACCCTCTATGATGGCAGCTACCACGATGTCGACTCCTCCGAAGCCGCCTATAAGATCGCCGCTTCGCTCGCCCTCAAAGAGGCCGCGAAGAAGTGCGACCCCGTCATCCTCGAGCCGATCATGAAGGTCGAGATCACCGTCCCCGAACAGTATTACGGCGACGTGGTCGGCGACGTCATGCGTCGTCGCGGCGAAATGACCGGCGAAACCCAGCGTGGCAACGCCAAGCAGGTCGACTGCATGATTCCGCTAGCCGAAATGTTCGGCTACATCGGCGACCTCCGCTCCCTCACCCAGGGCCGCGGCAACTTCACGATGCAGTTCGATCACTACGGTGAATGCCCGCGCTTCATCCAGGACGAAATCATCAAAAAATCGTCCATGAGCAACAGGTAATTCGGTACTACTTAGTAGTATTGCAAACCCACCCCGCTTGCTCTATCATTAATCAGCCAATTCAGTAACCTATTTTGGAGGAATAATCATGGCAAAAGAGAAATTCAACCGTGACCTTACCCACGTTAACGTCGGTACCATCGGCCACGTCGACCACGGCAAGACCACCCTTACCGCGGCCATCACCCACGTCCTTTCGCTCAAAGGCCTCGCCAAAGACATGGCCTACGGCGCGATCGACGCGACCCCCGAAGAGAGGGCTCGTGGCATCACGATCAACTCCGCTCACGTCGAGTACAAGACCGAGCACCGTCACTACGCCCACGTCGACTGCCCGGGGCACGCTGACTACATCAAGAACATGATCACCGGCGCCGCCCAGATGGATGCCGCCATCCTCGTCGTCGCGGCCACCGATGGCGTCATGCCCCAGACCCGTGAGCACGTCTTGCTCGCCCGTCAGGTCGGCGTTCCGCAGATCATCGTCTTCCTCAACAAGTGCGATATGGTCGACGACCCTGAACTCATCGACCTCGTCGAAATGGACGTTCGCGACTTGCTCAACAAGTACGAATTCCCTGGCGACGAAGTCCCCGTCATCAAAGGCTCCGCCCTCAAGGCTGGCCAAGTCACCTCTGTCGACGCTCCCGAAGCCAAGTGCATCCTCGAGCTCTGCGACGCCCTCGATACCTACATCCCGGATCCCGTCCGCGATGACGACAAGCCCTTCCTTCTCCCGATTGAAGACGTCATGACCATCTCTGGCCGTGGCACCGTCGTCACCGGCCGTGTCGAGCGTGGTGTCATCAAACTCAACGACGAAGCCGAAATCGTCGGTATCCGTCCGACCCAGAAGACCGTCGTCACCGGCCTCGAAATGTTCCGCAAGACCCTCGACTTCGCTCAGGGCGGCGACAACATCGGCGCGCTTCTCCGTGGTATCACCCATGACCAGGTCGAGCGTGGTCAGGTCCTTGCCAAGCCGGGCTCCATCGTCCCGCACAGCAAGTTCACCGCGACGACCTACATCTTGAAGAAAGAAGAAGGCGGACGTCACACCCACTTCCTCAACGGCTATCGTCCTCAGTTCTTCTTCCGTACCACCGACATCACCGGCACCATCACCTTGCCCGCGGGCACCGAAATGGTCATGCCTGGCGATAACGTCACCTTCACCGTCGAGCTCATCCACCCGATCGCCATGGAAAAGGGAACCAAGTTCTCCATCCGTGAAGGCGGCCGCACCGTCGGCGCCGGCACCGTTGCCGAAATCATCAAATAAGAACCAATTCCATTGGTATATCCCCAGTCATGGTAACGTGGCTGGGGTTCTTTTTTGGGCGCTCTAAAGTTCCTGGGGGGACTTAAGAAAACCGACTAAAGAAAATGGGGGGCGGCTTAACCCGATCCCCCTTTCGTTTCTCGTATTTTCCCCTCTTCTTCCCGACCCTTTTCCTCGGCGAAGTTCCCTTCTTCGGAGGGGAGAAGGCAAAGTCCTTGGTACTGCAGAGCATGAGCCGGGCGCGGAACCTACTGAAGTTCCCAAGCCCGTTCGAGACCCTCATGAGCTTCTTGTATTGCGAGTTGAACCCCTCGACGGCGGCCCTCCAGAACGTCGACGAGCCTCCTCCTTTCCCAATCGAGGAGCATCAGGCGTTAAGGATTACACATCAACTAAACACCATGTACCAAACGGGACAAAGCGATTGAATCATGATCTTTTGGCTGTTATACTCTCAGCAGAGGTTCTATATGGATTACGACTTCGTTAACGATTTGCTCTTGATCAAACAACTGTTGGGCTTAACCGACATGGCTCTTGCACAGGCTCTTGGGGTTTCCCGCAGCACTTTAAACCGTTGGATTGCGGGAAACGGAATCACGACTCGATTGATGGAAACGGTTTATGAGTACGCTTATTCCAAGGGTCTCAGAATCAACGACATCAAATCCCAGTTCCACAAAGAAGAATCCGAAAACAAAGGTTCGGCCTTGCTTTTCCACGGGGCGAGATTCCCAATCGAGGGGAAGGTCGACCTTGCCCATGCCAAAACCAGCAATGATTTGGGCGTTGGCTTTTATTGCGGGGAAACGTTGGAGCAATCGTCCATGTATTGCGCCGGGGGCAAGGAAGGATCGGTTTATCTGTTCTCGGCCTCTTTTTCGGGACTGACCCAAGCCAAACTATCCGTCGATACGGAATGGATGTTGGCGATCTCCTATTTCCGTGGGCGCCTAAAAGGCCATGAAACGAACCCTTTGTTGCGGTCTATCGTCGAGAAGATTGAAGGGGCGGACTATGTAATCGCGCCCATCGCGGATAATAAGATGTTCTCCCTCATCAATAATTTTATCGACGGCGAAATCACCGACGAACAATGTAAACACTGTTTGTCTGCCACGAACCTTGGGAACCAAATCGTACTTCGTAGCGAAAAAGCCATTCGGAAGCTAAACCCCTTGGCCCGACTCTACTTGTGCGCATCAGAGAAAAACGACCGTTTGGTGGCGCGAGAGGAGTCCAACCGCATTGGCAACGACAAGGTGAAGGCGGCCCGCATCAAATATGCAGGCCAGGGCAAATACATCGACCAGCTGTTAGGAGAACGTCTATGAGGGAATTCGATTTCATCGGCATCCGCCTTTGCGACGAACAAGCCGAACTCTTCCAAGCATCCTTACACGAGACTTGGCTTGGATCGCCCGTCTTCATCCGCAGATTCGTTTACTCGGATGTGGCGAAAGAGTTTGATAATCTTTCGGTCATTAATGTCCCTTTTGAGACGTCGGAGGCTTTGGAACGTATCAACGCCCCTTTTGGGAAAACCTCGAGGAAGGGCAAACGCTACTCCGCCGAAACCCTTTACTGGATGGGTTACCTATACCGTTATTGGTGTTACGTTCACGAAATCGACTCGATTCGGCTTTATAAGGACGTGCCCCCTTCCGAATTGGCGAAGCGCTTCGAGATTTACCACACCCTGGATCCAGAAAAAGCGGTTTCCATGATCCAAGAGGATTTAGGGCTCGACCAAGCGAACTCGCTTGCCCATGGGGTGGCGATCTACAAAGACATCCTAAAAAGGTCCAAACAATAAATTCCCGTTTTTCACCATGTACCAAACGGGACAAAGCGATTGAGCGCCCTCTTTGCATCCCCCAAACGGCGCCATTCAAAGATTGAACTGGCCTATCAACGGCATCGGTTTATAAAGTTTATGCGTCTAAGGGCAAAAGAAGCGGGCCTTGCTACGTTTAGACGTCTTCATGATCATCACGATTAAATGGGTGATTCGGCGATACCTTCGAATATGTAATCCGAAAAAGGAAGCTAGATCCACTGGCGGTCTTAGAGTCCTCGCCAAGTGCTTAGGCAGGGAACGTGCAGGGTAGACGCGATTATTGTCACCCATAAATCTGATTCCGCATTCGGTTTTGTTCCTACTGAGTTCGCTTTGCTCTGCTGACGAATTATCGAAACATTTTGGTTTGCCCCTGTTCTTTCTAACTGCAAACTTCAGATTTAAGTTTTCGAAAAGTGCTAAATATTACATTTTTTGACTTCGAAAAGTGCTAAACATTACATTTTTCGAAAAACTAGAAAAGCCATTGTGCAGTAGTGGACGCGCTTCCTTCTCTTTAGCCACAACAGCTACTTGTTC
The DNA here is from genome assembly GCA_015058945.1 of Erysipelotrichaceae bacterium. Classification (GTDB taxonomy): domain Bacteria; phylum Bacillota_I; class Bacilli_A; order RFN20; family CAG-826; genus Alloenteromonas. The sequence goes on from SVBF01000014.1 coordinate 121,197, forward strand.
CAAAACAAATGCGCCAAAAACCAAGCTTCTTTTTATGCCCAAATGATACTTTAACGAATGATACTATAACGATACTTTAAAATTCGGATTTGGCCCGGGTGGGATAAGTCATTATCACGAAAACCAGCCTAAGCCGAATCGGACCGGGCGGATTCCCGGCTAAATCCGGCCTTTCCCTTCCCCGGGGCGGCCGAAAGAGGCTCACCGAAGCCGTTTTGCCGGCTAACCGGGAGGCCCGTTCATGCGTATTTCGGCCGGAACGTTCATCTTTTCTGGTCGTTTCCGGCGATTTTCGACGCCGCCCGCGCGGCCTTGCCCGAAAGCACGTATAATGTCTCCCGGAAGCCTTCCTCGGAAAGCTCCCTCCTCGCCTTCGCGAAATCCATGCCTGGTCTCAAACAAGAACGGATTTCCTCGAAGGCCTTTCTTCTCAGTATGCCCATCGCCAGGGCCGCCGGGCGGTCCTTCGACCCGAGCCGGTGCCTGTCCTCGCGGAAGGAGTTGTCGATCACCCAATGGCTCGATTCTATCGACCAATGCCTCGACCTGGCCTCCTTGAAGCCTTTCGTCGTTATCCCCTCGGAAAGGAGGTAGTACCTGACCTGCTCCGCGGTCTCTCCGGTCCTCAGGTTCGTCGATTTCCTTCTGACCATCCCGAAGTGCGCGACGCCCTTCCATCGCCCCTTGCCGTATATGAGCCAGGCCGGCGACGGATCCTCGGCGAAGAAGTATTCCCGGACGTCCATCCTTCCGCCTATTCTCCTGGCTTCCCTTATGGGAACCTCGTCCCTCCTGGCGAGGAAGTCGCTTGCCACGGCTTCGCCCAGGCCCTTTCCCTCGTTCCTTATGCATATGCAGAACGGTATTCCCAGGGAATGGAGCAGCGAGGTCGTCCTGGTGTTGGCTGCTATCGCGTCGATGGTGAGCGGGGCGGCCAGCTTCCGGAGCCCTTCCGCGTTCCTCCTTACGAGCGTTTCCATCGCCCTTGCCTCCGACCTCTCCTTGCCTCCCGGCCCGCAGGACTCGAAGTCGGCCATGCCGGATCCGAGCCTTAGCTCGACTATGTCGAGCGCGGAGTTGGGCGAAGCGTCGGCCCTGGTCGCCCTGACCAGCTTGCCGTCCATCTGGCATCCTTCGGATCCGCCTATGGCGAATCCCATCGATTCCGTCAGCCCCCGGCATTCCGGCCCGATCTTGTGCAGCGCCCTTACGAGCGTGCAGTAACTCGGCGTCGAATACCCTTCGCCGAAGAGCCTCCCCAATTGCCTCGCGTGCCTTATGGCGAAGGAGTGGGCGTCCAGCACCCAGTCCCTTCCGCTCGTCAGCGACAGCAGGATTATGAGCAGGCATCTCCACGTGGGATGCTTCGTCTTCCCCCTCTGCTTCGGCTCCGGCAGCGATTCCATCGCCTCCCGAAGCCTCCTCATCCTCTTCGACCTCAAAAGCCTCCTCATCGAGGGCGGCTCGTGCCCGAAAACCATGCGAAATGCCTCCTTAAACTTATCATAGATAAGTTTACCCTACATCATAACGGACGTTTCGGCAAGGAATTTGGGCCCGGATTCCGTCAGCCGGTCGTCGAGGACGAAGAAAAGAGCCGGCGGACCGGCTCAGTTTCGCGTCATCGAAGGCGTCGTTCGTGATAATGACCTACGGGTGGGACGGCGCGTTTTACTTTTTTAAGTAAGAATAGGATAATTTCCTTCAAGTAACCTTCGGAGGCGCAGGTATGACCGTCGACTTAGAAAAAGAATTGCCCTTCCTCTTGGAATGGATCAAGAAGATCGTGGGTTCCGCCACGGTCGTCGTCGGCGTTTCCGGCGGCAAGGATTCTTCCGTCGCCGCGGCCTTATGCGTCAAAGCCTTAGGCAAAGAGAAAGTAGTGGGGGTGCTCATGCCTTCCCATAAGCAGGACGACATCGATAAGTCGCGCTTGCTCGTGAAGACGCTCGACATCAAATCCTATGAGATCAACATTGGCCACGCCTATGATGCGCTGACCAAGGAGATCCACGCCAAGATGGGCGGGGAACTGAACCTTGTCTACACCTCCAACACCCCGGCGCGCCTACGCATGTCGACCTTATATGGGGTAGGGGCATTGATTGGAAATAGCCGCGTCGTGAATACGTGCAACCTATCTGAGGATTACGTCGGCTATTCGACGAAATTCGGCGATGCCGCGGGCGATTTCAGCCCCTTATCCAAATTTACCGCGACCGAGGTCATGACCTTAGGCGACTTGCTCGGTCTGCCCTATGAACTAAGCCACAAAGTCCCGACGGATGGGATGTGCGGGCTAAGCGACGAGGATCGCTTCGGCTTCACCTACGCCGAACTCGACGATTATCTCCGCCACCGCGCGACTCCCCCGAAGGAGATCATGGAGAAAATCGAGCGGATGCACCGCGCGAGCCTCCACAAGCTTTTGCCCATGCCGACCTATCCGTTAGTCGAAGAAGGAGAATAAGATGCGCTTCGCCCCGATCGTCACCTCGCTTTTGGACACCGACCTCTACAAGTTCAACATGAACCAGGTCATTTTTCATAAGCATAACAACCTGATGGGTACCTATGTCTTCAAATGCCGTAACAAGGGTGTGACCTTCACCCCAGAGATGGCGTTAGAGATGCAGGAGCAGATCGACGCGTTATGCAAGCTCCGCTTCCGCAAGGACGAACTCGAATACCTCCGTTCCATCCGCTTCCTCAAACCCGACTTCATTGAGTTTTTGCGCCTTTGGCACCCGATGAGGGACTATGTCACATTGTCCTTAAGACCCGATGGCGAGCTCGATTTGCGCGTCGACGGCCCGCTTTTCGCCGCGATGCAATTCGAAATCTACCTCCTCGAGATCGTCAACGAAGTCTATTTCCGTTGCCGTTACGATTACGACAAACTACTCGAAGGGGCGAGAGAACGCCTCGAGGAAAAGATCGCCCGCTTCAACGACGGCACCTATACCTTCCGCTTTGCGGAATTCGGTTGCCGCAGGCGCCTCTCCTTCGAATGGGAGAAGGAGATGGTGGAGACCCTCATGAAACGCTGCGCCAACCGCAACCTCGTCGGCACTTCCAACGTCCTGCTCGCCAAGCAGCTTAAGCTGACCCCGATTGGCACCTACGCCCACGAGTTCGTGCAGATGTATCAGGGCATCCCGACCATTCCTTTGGCGTACACGAACGCTTCGGCGCTACGCGATTGGTACGACGAATATAAGGGCGATAACGGCACGGCCTTGACCGATACCCTCACGACCGATCTCTTCCTGCTCGATTTCGACCGCTCGATGTGCAACAACTTCACCGGCGTCCGCCATGACTCCGGCGACCCCTATGAATGGGGTGAGAAGATCCTCCGCCACTACGAGAAATATGGCATCGACCCCAAGACCAAGACGCTGCTTTTCTCCGATTCGCTCGATTGCGAAAAGGCGCAGGCGATATATGATTATTTCTCACCGCGCACCAACGTCGCCTTTGGCATCGGCACCCATTTCAGCAACGACACCGGCGTCGAGGCGCTCAACATCGTCATCAAACTGCAGTTCGTCGGCGGCGTCCCCGTCGCCAAGCTTAGCGACGTCCCGGGCAAGGCGATGTGCCAAGACCCCGATTACGCCGAATACCTTCATTCCGCGGTCGAATTCCGCTTGAAGAACCACTAGGAGGGCACCATGGAAAAACCGATCAAGAAAACCCCGAGTCGCATCACCAACGCGACCGTTGGGCGCAGTACGTTTAGCTTCCTCATCGACCTCGGTTTCACCCTGGCGATGATGCTCATCCTCTATTATGCGATTGGCCGTCCGCTCATCCTGAACCAAAACGATTATTACCCCGCGATCGACGACCAGACTTCCTATGTCACCTCCTCGCGCCTTTTGGATGTGAAAGACAAAGGCAACTTCTCCTATTGCATCTACGATGACACCGAGGCGACCGCCCCCGAGGACTACGCCTATAAGAAGTACATTAACCACATGTGGGATTACTTCATGGTGGCCCTTCCGGAGAATAGCCTCATCAATCCCAATAACAAAGTGACCTCCACTGTTAACGGGGAAGAAATCCCCGGCTACGAAGGTAAGGTAGATCCCAAAGATCAGAATTACGGCAAATGGGTGTACCGCTATTACTTCGGCTATGTCGAGACCGCAACGGAGCATTCCTTCGTCCCAAGCGTCGAAGGCGACTTCACCTCCAAGCCGGTCGCCGGCAAGGACGATACCCGCTACCATTACGCCCTCAAGATGGAACTTTTCGATAACGGCACCTCGCCGTTTAAGGGCCATTACGTCGACGCGGTCGCCCACCTTTCGACCCAGCCGAAGCTTTCCGAATACTCCAATCGGATCCGCCTCGCCCAATACGCGGCGACGATCCCTTCCTTCGTCGGCGCCCCGATCATCTTCTTCTTCATCCTTCCGTTATGCATTCCTAACGGCCGTACCTTAGGTAAATTGTTCCTCGGCGTCGCGGTCATCGACTTCGATGGCTATAAGGCTTCGCGTTTCCAGATCATCGTCCGTCAGGCGATCATCACCTTCATCTGGCTCGTCTTGGCTTTGCCTTGGCAAGTCGTCGCGGTGCCCTTATTCACCCTCCTCATGCTCGTCGATTACATGACCCGCGTCCTCTCCAAGAAGGGCCAGGCTATCCACGATATGTTGATGCATACCTTAAGCATCGACGCGAAGAAGAGCATCTGGTTCGCCTCCGAGGAAGAGGAAAAGGAATTCGTCGAGCAGCACCCGCATTCCCCCGTGTCCAAGGCGCTGAAAGCCCAAGCGGAAGAAGAGAAGCAGGACGTGGTCGCCGCCACGACCTCGGCCATGATCGAGGCGGAGGAGAAGATCCTCGACCTCTCGACGATCAACAAGCGCCGCGAAGAGGCGAGACGCATGACTTCCTTTGACGAGTTCGAGAAGAAATCCGACGAGGAATTCGCTAAGCGCGAAGAGGAAGCCGCCGCCAGAAAGCAAGAGGAAGACGATTCCGCGGAAGTGGTGGACCCCGAGGCGGAAGAGCAGGCCCTAAAGGACCTCGCTAAGCTCGAAGGCTACACCGAAGAGGACCTCGCCGCGATGAACGACGACTCTACTGAGGATGAGGATCCCGACGCCTTCGTCGACGAGAAAAAATAACCGCCAAAAGAACGGACGCTGGGTTTCGACTCGGCGTTTTTCTTACCCATTTCGGGAAAACCGGCCAATGGTGAGAATTTGCCAAGCACAGCAGACATGTATGCGCTTTCTCAATGAAGATACGGGCCCTCTCATTTACAAACGACCAATCCTCCCTATAATATAGGGCTATGCCTAAACGTAATTCCCCTACGTCAAAGCCGCGCAAGGCTAGTTTTCGCTTTTTTGCCTTAGGCTTTGCCGCCTTTTCCATCATGTGCGCCGTAGGCGCTCATCTTTTTGTCGGGCCCAAAGCCGAGGTCTTAGCGGAGGAATCCCCCTACGTCCCCGGCGAGGAAGTCGACATCCCGCGTGAGGAACTCGCCGTCACCGCCTCCTCCTCGGCCCTTACCGAGGAATCGCAGTCGGTCACCGTCACCTTCACCTCGAAGAAGACCGAAGCCTACCCGAATTCCTCCCAGCTCAAGAACGTCTACGTCACCCCGATCGATCCGGCCTTCGACGTGAAGACCGCGGTGGAGGAAGCCAAAGCCGCGCGAGAGGAACAGGGCGAGGAATTCGTCATGCCAGAATACGAATGCACCGTATTCAACGTCACCTATAACCCCAACGGCGGCTCGATGAAAAAGACGATCGTCATCCCTCATTTGCTCACCTATTCGAGCCTCATCGTCTTCCGCGTTACCTCCATCGGCTCCAACGTCGTCTTCAATGACGAGGGCGTCGTGGACTATGGCGAGATCGAGCAGATCGTCATCCCCGACACCATCACCTCCATCGACGCGAAAGCGTTCATGGACGTCCCCGAAAATGTGCGCATTCGTTGCGAAGCGCCGGAGACCTACGTCAACGGAGAAGGCGAGACCGTCCGCACCTATCCCGAGGAATGGACCGATGCTACCCCGATTTACTCTAGTCCCCTCTCCGACCAGGAGAAGAACTTATTGAATCGCAACGCCGGTGGCAGCAAGGAATTCGGCGAAGGCGCCGACTTCTTCCTCGGCATGGATTCCGAGGAATTCGACCTCCCGCTTTACGTCGAATATCAACTCGAAGCCCTCGAACCCGACGGTTCCTATACCCCGGCTAATGGTGTTTACTACGAAGAGTTGCAGGTGCAGTCCACCAACAACGACTACGACGCCGTCGGTTCCCGCATGGGCGTCTCCTCCATCACCGCCTACGTCAACATCGACCTCCCGCTGAAGCACCGCATCATCGCGGAGAGCCTCTACTTCCATAATATTTATCGCGCGATTCCCGAAGAGGATGAGACCGGCGCCCGCACCGGACGCTTTGTCCCCGATTTCGAAGTCGGCCCCTGCAAGGCCAAGCCGCTCATCACCTATGACCTGGTCCCGCACTTCTCCGATTTCTTCAGCCTCACCGAGTCCTCCATCGCGTCCATGGGCAATTTCCTCCAGTTCGAGGTGCGCCTCGACCGCAACAAAGGCAAATCCGGCTATGGCATCTACCCCGAGCTCCAGCCCACGATGTGGAACGCCAACCAAAGCGCGGTCCGTAACGGCACCCTCCAGGTCCGCTATCAGCTCGCCTCTTTGGACCAAGCGTCCTATCGCTTCATCTTGAAGGACGGCTCTTGGCTCGAATACCGCGTCAAAACCCCGATCAATTACATCCATATCGGCGAAAAGGGCCAACCCGTCGCCTTCTTGCTCGACACCAGCGGTTTAAAAGGTCTCGCCTACGAGAACGTCCGCATCATCGAGTTGCTCAACTTCGCGGTCAAGGCCGACCTCTATAAGCCCGCGACGAACTCCATCGTCACCAAGTCCGCCTATACCGTCCGCTTCGGCTCGATCACGCTCTTCCATGACGCGGAAGAGGCCAAGCATTTCAACATGCCGCTCATCATCACCCTCACCTATGTGTTCTATGTCGTGGCCTTCGCCGCCATCGCGGTTGGCTACTACTTCTACGCGAAGAGGCGCTTCCGCAACGACGAGTTCCGCCGCATGAACCTCAAGCGTTATAGCATCGCCTGCGTCAAGAATTTCGTCGGTCTGGCCTTCGTCGTCAGCGCCTTGCTCTTCATCATCTCGCGCTGGTCGCTCATGAGGACCACCCTCGTCACCTATAACCCGCTCGACGCCTTCGTCGCCGCCTTCACGGTGGTGGCCGCCATCTACATCGGCTTCAGCATCAAGAATCTCGTCGTCTCGATCAAGAACGCGAGGAAGCGTAGGGAAGCCTTACGCCTCAAACTCGACCAAGACGTGGCCGACGACGGAACCAAATAAGCATCAAGGAGAGTGAATCATGGAAATTCGCATCAAGGATCTTACCAAAATCTTCCCGGGTGACCCGAAGAAGAACATCCGCGACACCATCGCGGTCAAGGACATGAACTTCGTCGTCCCCGACGGCAAGCTCGTCGGTTTGCTCGGCCCCTCCGGCTGTGGCAAATCCACGACCCTCTACATGATCTCCGGCTTGCAGGTTCCGACCTCCGGCGAAGTGTGGTTCGGCGACCAGGAAGTCACCAACCTCGCCCCCGAGAAGCGCGGCATCGGCTTAGTGTTCCAGAACTACGCCCTCTACCCGCACATGTCGATCTACAAGAACATCGAGTTCCCGCTCACGAACCTTAAGGTCGAGGTACCTCTCGTCACCTTCTTCAAATACACCCTCGTCTATACCTATACCTTGGCCAAGGACGACGTGCCCGCCCTCATCGTGCGCTCGGTCGAATCCCTCGCCAAGAAGATCGGCTTGAACAAACGTCAGTTCGCGGTGGAACAAGCGGTGGAGGGCGACAAGCTTCGCCTCACCGTGATCCTCAACGACGTCGCCCCGAATGTCCGCGACCTCTTCAAAGAGAACTTCCCGCGCATCATCCCAGCCGAACTCGAAAGCGAGAACGAGGAACAGACCAGCGACGCCCTTTACGATTCCACCATCCGCGCGACCGTCAACAAGATCGGCGAGGATGAGACCCTCCGCGTCGCCTTCAAAGGCAAACTCGGCCTCCGTTTCGAGACCTCCCATATCGACGAGGTAATCACCTCGTTCACCAACGCCGCCAAGGCGTTCGGACACGTCGAGGCCGCGGCCATCGCCAAGACCTCCCAGGGCTACGAGCTCATGTCCAACGTCTCCGGCATCAAGCATGAGGGCTTTGAGGCGGCCTTTGAGGAAATCCGTAAGTGCTACGACTTCCCCGGCGGACTCGAATACACGATCCTCGCCGTCACCAACAAATCCCTCGAAAAGGCCATCAAGGTCTTCCTCAGGGGCGAAAAAGTCAGCTATTCCGACTTCAAACTCTATTTCGACCGCAAGAACGTGAAGGTTTACTTCAAGCTCAAGCGCGTCAATCAGGATAAGGCCAAATCGCTTGTCGACGACCTTTCCAAGCAACTCGACCTCACCGACGTCGAGACCGACATCGCCCAGGCCATCGCCCACCGCAAGCTCACCAAAGAAGAGCGTCGCGACATCGTCTACGACACCGCCAAGCTCGTCCAGGTCGACGAATACCTCGAGCGCAAACCCAACCAACTCTCCGGTGGTCAGCAGCAGCGCGTCGCGATCGCCCGCGCCCTCGTCAAGAAGCCGCGCGTCCTTCTCCTAGACGAACCTTTGTCCAACCTCGATGCCCGCCTCCGTTTGCAGACCCGTGAGGAAATCCGCCGCATCCAGCAGGAGACCGGCATCACCACCGTCTTCGTCACCCACGACCAGGAGGAGGCCATGTCCATCTCCGACGAAATCGTCGTCATGAAGCTCGGCGTCATGCAGCGGATCGACCCGCCGCAGACCGTCTATAACGATCCCGCCAACCTCTTCGTCGCCCAGTTCCTCGGCACCCCGCCGATCAACGTCTTCAAGGGCCGCGTCGAGGGCAAAAACATCCTCATCGGCGAGGACGTCGTCCTCACCGCCTCCAAAGACCTCGGCAACAAGGAAGTCTTCGTCGCCATCCGCCCCGAGGGCTTCTCCCTCGCCGGCAAGGCCGAAAAGAACGTCCTCCACGCCGATTTGGAGATGGTCCAGATCCTCGGCCGCGACGTGAGCCTCGTCGCCAAGAACGAAGCCTGCACCAAGCCGACCTTCAAGGTCATCGTCGCCGCGGAGGAGGCCGAAGCGCCTGCCGCGAAGCTCGCACTCAAAGTCAAACCCAACAAACTCTTCGTCTTTGATGGCGAAACCGAAGAAAGGATCCGTCTCGATTAAGGGGAACCACCATGGAAAAACCTTTCAAGATTTGTTCCATCATCGACCTGGTCAAGTCTCTGCTAGAGCTTGTCGGCGGCATCGCGCTCATCCTCGTGGGCGCCATCCGTCTTAGTGCCGCGAGCGACCAGACCGAGCGTCTCCCCGCCGCGGGACTCGCCTTCCTCGGCGCCATTTTGGTCATCATCTCCTTCTGCGCCTTCTATTGGCTCTCCTCTTTCAAGAAACAGCATGCGGCGCTAGGCAACAACTACGATGCCAAGATGGTGTTCAAATACGGTATTTTGGGCATCATCTTCGCCCAGATGCCCACCGCGGTCGTCTCCTTGCTCGAGCGCAAGGAGTGGAAGAAGCGCCAGCTGATCGAGCGTCCCAGCGCCTCCAACGAACTCTTCGCGGAGACTCGTCCCGAGATCCCCGAAGGCTACGACGCGGAGCGCAAGACCATCGTCCGCGTCATCCCCACCAAGAACACCAAGGCCTATCAGACGCGTGGTATTGAGGATATCGGTTCCAAGAACAACTGGAAGGGCTGGCTCTACCTCGCCCCGGTCATCATCCTGGTCGCGATCTTCTTGATCTACCCGCTCATCAACACCATCTTCATCTCCTTCACGGACAACTACAAATACGCCTCCGGCACCTTCGACGGCCTCACCCTCACCAACTTCACCTACATCTTGGGCTTGACGGATAAGGCCAACGGCGCCCACGAAGCCTATTTCGTGCGTTACGCGATCCCGAATACCTTGTTGATCGTCATCATCACCGTCCCGGTGTCCACGATCCTCGCTTTGCTCATCGCCGTCGCGCTCAACTCCATCAAGTGGTTCCAGAAGATCCTTCAGACCATCTTCTTCCTCCCCTATGTCACTAACGCCATCGCCGTCGGTATGGTCTTCTCGGTCATCTTCGACGTCAACGGCATCGTCAACTACCTCTTCGGCATTGACAAAACGTGGATCTATGGCGCCGACCAATACACCGCCATGATTCCGCTCATGCTCTACATCGTCTGGTCTTCGATCCCGTTCAAGATCCTCATCTTCCTCTCGGGTCTCCAGGGCATCGACAAACAGTACTACCAAGCCGCCCAGATCGACGCGGCGCCGCGCTATAAGGTCCTTTGGAGGGTCACGGTCCCCTTACTTTCGCCGCAGATCCTCTATATCCTCATCACGTCCTTCATCGGCGCGTGGAAGGAATACACCTCCGTCGTCGGTTTGTTCAACGGTCCCGGCACCCGCGGCAAAGGCGGCGACCCCAACATGGAGACGATCGTCTTCTACATCTACGAAAACCTCAACCAGAACACCTCGGCGGCGGCTGCCGCGGCGGTCTTCCTCTTCGCCATCATCCTCGCCTTCACCGGCGTCCAGTTCTTGGCCTCGAAGAAGAGGGTGCATTATTAAGGAGTAGGGGACAATGGCACAACAACAAGCAACCACCAAAACCTACATCGACTTCAAGAAGGTCAAAGTCAACGACCACATCGTCCTTTCCCTCGAAGAAGCCGGCAAGACCGTCGACGCCATCAAGCGCGCCGAGAAGGTTTCGCGCGTCATCCTCACCATCCTTACCTATGTCTTCATCTTGGCCTTGGCCCTCATCGTGGTCTTCCCGTTCTACTGGATGATCATCACCTCGCTCAAGCAGAACAACGAAATCCGCGACTCCGTCCAGACCTTCTTCCCGACCATCGTCATGTGGAGCAACTACGTCCACGTCTTCCAGGTGTTCGACTTCACCAACTACATGTTCAACACCATCGTGGTCGCGATCTTCTCCACCCTCGGCACCTTGCTCACGACCGTCTTGGCCGCCTTCGCCTTCGCCCGTCTTAAATTCGCCGGGCGCGACGCGGTGTTCGCCATCTTCTTGATGACGATGATGATCCCGGGCGAAATGATGGTCATCTCCAACTACATCACCGTCGCCTCCTTTGGCTGGTTAGGCAAAAACCAGACCAGGTTCGACGCGTACTTGGCGATGATCGTGCCGTTTTGGACCTCGGTCTTCTACATCTATTTGCTCCGCCAGAACTTCAAGCAGATCCCCAACGAGCTCTATTTGGCCGCCAAGGTCGACGGCAAGAGCGATTGGTCGTTCCTTTGGAAGGTCATGGTGCCTCTCGCGGCCCCGACCCTCATCTCCATCACCATCTTGAAGTTCATGGGCACCTGGAACTCCTACGTGTGGCCCAACCTCGTCACCAACCAGTCCGAGTACCGCTTGATTTCCAACGGTCTACGTTCCTCGAGCTTCGTCGACATCGATGCCGGCATCACCGAATACGGTTATCAGATGGCCGCGACCGTCGCCGTCACCGTCCCGCTGTTCCTGCTCTTCATCTTCTTCCGCAAATACATCATGAAAGGCGTTGGCCGCGCCGGTATCAAAGGATAAGGCTATAATTACTCAATAGGTTGTCTCAGCATAGCTGTCTCAATAAAAACAAGGAGATAAAAATGAATTCCAAAACCAAACTCTTCTTCCCCCTGGCCCTCGGCTTGATCCTCGCCTCCTGCGGCGGCAATTCGAGCCAGCCCGCCAGTGTCTCTTCCGCCGCCTCTTCCACTGAGGCCAAGACCTCCGAAGCGATCGTCGATTCGGGCGTCATCACGGAAGACGTCACCATCTACTTGATGACCAACTCGTCCTACCAGACGACCCTCGACGGCATCATCGAGGACTTCAAGGCGGTCGAACCCCACATCACCGTCGTCAACGTCAAGGAGACCGGCGGTTACCCCGACGTCAAGAACAAGGCCATCTCCCAGCTCGCCACCGGTGAGCACCCGGACCTCCTCGTCGCCTATCCGGACTCCGTTGAGGAACTCATGGAATACGACGCCGTCGTCAAACTCGACGACTACATCGACAACCCGGTCTATGGCTGGAGCCAGGAAGACCAGGACGACATTGTCGAGACCTACATCGAAGAAGGCGCGAAATACCCGGTCCCCGGCGTCTACTCGCTCCCCTTCGCCAAATCCACCGAGGCCATGTTCTACAACAAGACCGTCCTCATCGGTTTGAACCTCGCCTCCGTCGACCCCTCGATCAACGACGGCAACCCGCTCTCCGAGGCCTATCTCAACAACCTCACCTGGGAAGAGCTCTTTGGCAAACTTTGCCCCGCGATCGTCCGCTATAACGAGAGCCTCGACGACGACCACAAGATCATCAAAGGCGCCAAGTACGCCCACTCCGTCTTCGGCTATGACTCCGACGACAACCTCTTCATCACCCTCGCCGAGCAGTATGGCTATCCCTATACCTCCATCAACGAGTACGGCGAAGGCTCCATCGACTTCGTCAACAACGAGATGAAGGGCCTCATGAAGACGTTCGCGAAAGCCCATAAAGACGGCTACTTCATCACCAAGGGCTCCAACAACGGCGACTACACCAACTACGCCTTCACCGACAACGACACCCTCTTCTCCGTCGGCTCCACCGGTGGTTCCAAATACCAGTACTCCGCCAACTTCGAGACCGGCGTCGCGAAGATCCCCCATGCCGCCGGCAAGGCCCAGAAGGTCATCAACCAAGGCCCGTCCCTCTGCATCCTCAAGCACAACGAGCAGCGTTCCCTCGCCTCGTGGCTCTTCTACAAGTTCCTCACCAACAAGGAGAACTCCACCTCTTGGGCCATCGAGACCGGCTATAGCCCGATCCGCTACAGCGTCCTCGACGATGAGGAATTCCTCGATGCCTGCGACCCCGAAGGCAAGGAACCGGACGAGCGCATGAAGGCCATCACCGCGAAGTACGCGACCTCCATCGGCAACGACCTCTTCGCCTCCCCCGTCTTCAAAGGCTCCGCGGAAGCCCGTAGCCAGGTCGGTGCGCTCTTCACCAACTGCTTGCTCTCCGACGACCTCGACAACGCCATCGACGGTCTCTTCCAAACCGCTTACGACAACACCCTCAAGGCGATGTAATCGGCCTTAACCCCAACCCAACCATTTATCCCGTCCCCACGAAGAAGGAGGAAAACTCATGAAAACCAAACGAATTCTGATGCTGCTATCCCTGGGAGCGTTGCTCGCTTCCTGCGGTGAGGCGCCCACTTCTTCGGGGGCGGGAAGTTCCGCAAAACCGGAGGAAAGCTCCGCCGCGGGCGGAAGTTCCGTCGCGCCCGGACCGACCTCCAGCGTGGTCCCGACTGAGGCCATCGACGTGAGCTTCTGGTCCACCGGCTCCCAGGCCATGACCACCCAGTTGCAGGCCCTCGCCGACAAATTCGAGGACGCGATCCTCGAGAACACCGGCGTCACCGTCAACATGGAAGTCACGGTCGAAGGTTCTTATGACGACATCGCCGACAAGATCAACAAAGGTCTTGCGACCGGCACCATCCCCACGATGGCCGTCGCCTATCCCGACACCGTCGCGAACATCCTCGACCAAGAGCCCGCCGGAAAGCAGTACCTTTACGACATCGCCCCTTATATGGATGATCCCGAAATCGGCTTCACCAAACAGAGTTACCTCGGCGATACCCCCGATGCGACCAAAGACGACATCGTGGAAGCCTTCTACGACGAAGGTACGCATTATGCCCGCGAAGGTCTCTTCTCCTATCCGTTCATGAAGTCGTCCGAAGTCATGTTCTATAACATCGACGACGTCGAGCGCGCCTATCGATACTGCAAGCCCGAAATCGTCGGCAAGGACAACATCCGCAAGGACCTCCTTTCGATGACTTGGACCGAATTCGAAGGCCTCCTCACCAAGGTCATGGAGAACAAGGACCGCATCCTCTCCACCTTGAAGCACGCCGCCTGGTACGATTCCGACTCCAACTGGTTCATCACCCAGATGTATCAGCGTGGCATCGGCTATTCCTCCATCCAGGACAACAAGGGCCACATCGATTTCGAAACCGGCGAGGCCCGTACCAAGACCGAGGAGATGCTCACTTCCTTCAAGGCGCTCCACGACGACCAGCGCATCACCACCAAAGGCATCGAGAACACCTATGGTTCGACCGCCTTCAGCAAAGGCGAGGTCCTCTTCGAAATCGGCTCTAGTGGCGGCACCGGCTACAACATGCCCGAAGGCTTGCTGCCCGAAGACATCGGCATCGTGCCCGTCCCGGCCTTCAACAAGAACAAACTCTACGTCTCCCAGGGCCCGACCATCACTTTCTTGAAGAACCCGACCCTAAGCGACGCGGCCAACGACCTGCAGATGAAATACGCCTGGCAGTTCGCCAAGTTCCTCACCAACCCCGAGAACAACGTCGACCTCTGCACGCTTGGCTCCGAGGGTTACATTCCCGTCCGTTATAGCGCCTTCGATAGCGATGCCTACATGGAATTCCTCGCCGAGGAGAGCATTTACTCCGCTTCGGCCAAGGTCCTCATCAACGAGATCCAAGGTAGCTACTATAACGCCCCGGTCTTCCCGGGCAGCGCGCAGCTCCGCGATGGCGTGGGCAATGTCATCCCTTACGTCCTCAAGGGCGAAAAGACCCCGGCGAAGGCGCTTACCGACGCGATCGACCAGGCCAAGACCTATATGCACTAAGGAGGGAACATGAGAAAGCCATTAATCTTACTTCTACCTTTACTCCTAACCTTAGGACTCGCTTCCTGCGGTGAAGGTCCCGCCCCCTCTTCTAGCCCGGCGGAGACTTCACTTTCCCAAGCGGTTTCCTCCGAAGCCTCCAAAGCTGACACTTCCGCCGAGGGCAGTGGCGCCGATACCCGCGAAGGGTTCATCGATTACGCCCATAACGGTTCGGTGAAGCTCGGCCTGGATTTCGCTAACCGCGATTTCTTCACCGACGGCGTGGAGAAAGTGAGCCTCTATAACACCATCGACGGTGACACCGCCCACTTCAAAAACGCCGCGGGCCTCACCATCAAATGCCGTTTCTTCGGCATCGACACCCCCGAATCCACCGGCAAGATCCAACCTTATGGCAAAAAGGCCTCCAAATTCACCAGCGGCCTTTTGGAAGAAGCCGATAAGAACGGCACGATCGTCGTTTCCTCGGCCCAGAGCGAATATGGCATGCCAAACCCCGATAGCACCGGCTCCCGCTATGTCTCGCTCATCTGGATCAACACCGAGAAGAAAGACGCCGGCTTGGACGAGCTTTATCTGCTGAACCTCTGGGTTGTCCAAGAGGGCTTAAGCTGGGTCAAAAACGTCGGTGACATGCCCGAATACGTCGACACCTTCTACGCCGCCGAGCGCCAGGCCAAAGACTTCAAGCTCATGCTCCATAGCGGCGAAGAGGACGACGACATGCCTAAGGGCAGCTACGAATCCGTCTCCCTTCTCGAGCTCAAGCAGGCCTTCATCGCCGGCATCGAAGCCCACAAGAAGGGCGAGGAATACGTCAACCCCTTCGATAACCAGAAGGTGCGCGTCACCGGCACCGTGAACGGCTACGCCGACCACACCCTTTATCTCGCCGACTTCTGCTATTACCTCGATGAGGAAGGCAACCCGATCGACGACTCCGCGATGAAGATCGGCGTCAACGGCGAATACGCCTCCATCAACATCTTCTGTGGCATGAGCGTCCCGCCGAGCCGCTTTACCAAACTCGGCAACTATATCGAGGTTTGCGGCATCGCCCTCGATTCCAAGTTCGGCTTCCAGATCTCCGACGTCAACATGCCTCAGCGCGCTTCCGCGACGGGCGAAGGCATCTCGACCTTGATCCTCGACGCCGCGGCCAACACCGAGGAGCACGCCCTCCACGTCTTCGAATACACGGCGGACGAACTTCAGACCGTCATTGACGACGAGGACTATAACGCCCTCAATTGCCGCGTCGAGATGAAGACCCCGCTCGAATGCTCCCGCGCTTACAAATCGGACGACGGCGACATAACGCTTATGTTCGTCAAGCCATATAGCTTCCGGGTCTACTTCACCTTCGTTTTCAAGCCTTATCCCGATGACAAGGCGGTTTCCTGGACCGACCCCGATCGTTTCGTCGGCAAGAAATTCACCGTCACCGGCGTCTTCGCCTACCACGAAGCTCAGTCGGGCAACACGTCCATGCAGATTTATCCCTCCACGACCGCCGATTTGGTCTTGGTTGAGGAATGAGGTGGCACAAAATGTATTGCACCCATTGCGCCAAACACATCGACGAGACCAAGATCGAGGCCAAATCCTCGTCCTATAAGCTCGTCGAAGGCAAAGAAATCGCCGAGGGCACGACCATTTCCTACGTCTGCCCCCGTTGTGGCCACGAAATCCATAGTGGCGTGAACGATGAGGAGATCAAATCCCTCTCCCGTGCCGCCCACGCCCAAGTTCAGAGGGCCAGGAACTATTTCGCTTCCGGCATGGGATCCGTTTCCCTCGGGGCGATCCTAGGCATCATCGCCGCCCTCTTCTTCGCCTTGGCCCATAAGCCGAGCAACGGCTATGAGCTCACTCCGGGATCCGCCGAATTCCTCGTTTCGGTGGTCCTGTTCGTCATTACGGTTATTCTCCTCGCCGTCGGTGGGGTTCTCGTCGTCAGGGGCATCTTGACGAAGAAAGCGAACTCCTCCCTTCTGCGGGATATTAACAATGGGACCTTCGTGCAGTAAGTCCTTAAAAATCCAACTGTTAACAATTTCATCAAACCATCATTAAGGAGGATCATTCGATGAAAAAACTCTTCATTCCTATGGCGGCTCTTGCGATGTTCACCCTCGTCGCTTGCGGCAACACGCCAGCCAGCTCTCCCGCTGCTTCGTCCGAGGCGTCGTCGTCCGTAGGCCCGACCTATAGCCACGTCGTCATGGAAACCGTCACGATTTCGAACAAGGAAGCCCTTCAGGCCGAATGGCATAAGGGCGAGGCCAACCGCGCGATCGAAATCGAATCCAATCCGAAGATCAACATCAACGCCGCCATCGCCGCCGGCGATCTGAAGATCACTTCCAGCGATGAGAACGTCATCAAGGTCCTCGGCCGCAACCTCAGCGTCGTCGATGCGGGCACCGCGACCATCACCGTCACCTATGACGATAAGAGCGACACCGTCGAAATCACTGCCCTCGCCGCCCTTGGCGAACCCGATTACGTCGTCGGCAAATCCCTCGCCGACCTCATGGCGGTTGAGAAACTCGTCGCCGATGGCGACAACAAGCGCGGCACCGAAGTCTACGCGATCAAGGTCAAAGTCGCGGTCCTCGGCAGCAAGGCCGACGGCAGCAAGGACAAGGACAAATACGGTAACATGTATGTCACGGCCGAAGACGGCTCTGGCGATAAGGTCCAGGTCTATGGCTCCAGCGCCTCGATCGACGCTTTGGCCTACGACATGGCCCTCGGCGCCTATAAGTTCCCCGGTAAGAAAGACTACCTTGAGAACCCCTTCACCGACGCGATCAAGGTCGGTGACGTCCTCGACGTCCTCGCCATCCGCGCCGACTACAAGACCACCCCGGAAATCTCCATGGTCATCCGCTCCGTCAACGGCGTCGTCATCCCCAACAAGATTCAGACCACCGATGAGGTCCTCGCGACCGCGCTCACCAACCAGGTGAAACAGCAGGTCTTCGGCGTCACCGGTAAGATCGTCGCCCTCGGCAGCAAGGCCGACGGCTCCGCCACCGCCGACAAGTACGGCAACATGTTCATCAAGACCGAAGGCGCGGAAGGCAATGCCCTCCAGGTCTACGGTTCCACCGCGAGTGCCTCGGCCCTCGCCGTCACTAATGGCGAAGTCAAGTTCACCAATCCCAAGGACTTCCTTGAGAACGACAAGACCAAAGACCTCAAGGTCGGCGACGAAGTCAACATCATCGCCATCCGCTGCGACTACCAGGATAAGATCGAGATCACCGGTATCCTTATCTTCCCCGAGGACATCATCGAGGAATCCTCTGAGGCGAGCTCTGAGGCCTCTTCCGAGCAATCCTCCGCTCCCGCCGCGCCGGTCTATCAGTTCTCCTCCAAAGCGAAATACGACTTCACCAAGACCGAGTATGCGCCCGCGTCGGGTCAAAGCTCCGTGCACTTTAACGACACGACCTTGAAGGCCTACATGGCCGCCAACGTCACTGGCATCGATATCGTTACCGCCGCCGCGGTCGAAAATGGTGACTCTGGCGCCGTCTATGTTAACGATCCCGCCGCGGCCTCCGGTCCGAATGGCGCTGGCATCAAGTTCTCAAGCGGCAGCAAGAACGGCAAAGTCACCTTCACCCTTTCCGAGGCCGTCAACTCGGTTAAGTTCACCGGCCGCACCTGGAAGGACACTGAGCTCGCCAAAATCGACATCAACGGCAAGAGTGTTACGATGACCGCGACTTCCGCGGCCGCCGCCGAAGACTTCCTTGTCGTTCTCGATGCCCCCGCGACTTCGCTCGTCCTCACCGTCACCAAGCGAGCGGTCTTCACGGTGATTGACTTCGGCACTGCGTCCGAAGGCACCACCAACGCCTAATCCTCATCAAAACCGATTGCCCTTGCCTCGCGCGAGGGCTTTCTTTATGCGCGCGTGAAAATAGTGGATAATATGCAACATGGACGAAGAGAAGGAAAAGGAGAACGAACCCCGGTTCGTCGGGATTCCCGTCATCACCAAAGGAAAGCGCGTCTTGCTTCACCTCGGCGACTTCTTCATCGTTTTCATCTTGTCTTTATTGCTCTTCCACGTCGGCGTCTATCCCTTGGGCAGGGTGATCGTGGATTATCCGGCGCAGATGGATTCGCTTCACGTCGCCCAGACCAAGCGCGATGGCGTCCTTTATGGCATGGATTTGCTTTTCCCCGTCTCCGAAAGCGCGACGGGCTATGAGCATTTTGAAGAGAGCCTAGCCTATACCTCTGACCAATTCGTCCACACCTTCGTCGATTCCTCTTTTAACCAAAAATACAACGTTTTTGCGAACTATTTCGTGGATATTTACCAAGAAAAGGCGGAATATATCGACTTTTTCAAGACGCTGGACGCGAAGACCTCGTTCTTCGATTTCACCGGGGAAAAGGTCGCGTTGAAGAAAGAGTATGTGGATGAATTCGCCGCGAAATATAACCCCGACGACACGATGTCGGAAAAAGGCTTAGTGGATTATCAGGCCTTTGAGGACAAGATCTTCGCCCAAGGCTATAGCCGCATGCTTAACGACATCATGAAGCGTGATTTGGTGTTAGATGGCGTATCTTACCAAGCCCAGCAAAACATCATCTCCCGCGTTCTTAACGACGGGCGGATGCTGGTGGTGAGCTGCGCGGTCGTCTCCTTCCTTTTGGTGTGGCTAGTGAACCATCTCCTTATCCCGACTTTCTCCAAGAAGCGGAAGACGCTCGCGATGATGCTGCTCCGTACCGAGCGCATCCATCGAAACACCTATGAGCCCTTATCGATCCCGATGGCTTACATTGCGTCCATATATGCCTTGGCGGGGGAGATGCTCTGCGTGCTTTTCGTCCCTTGGGGCATCACGAACTTCAATGAGCTCTTCTCTTTGCCTTTGCTTTTCCCGTTGGCGTTAATCTCCCTCGCCTATATCCTCGGATCATTGGCGGTGACCTTATTCGACGCCTATAACCGGACTCTTGGCGACTTGCTGTGCAATAGCTATGTCCTGACGGCAGATGGTTTCGACACGTTGGTGCGCGAGAAAGGAATCAAGGCATGAGCGAGGAAGAGAAGGTTCAGCCCGGATATCTCGCCGCCCACCAGACGGAGATCAAATACACCTATGCGCGTTTCCATCGCCGGGTGTTTGCCAACCTTTTGGACTTCATTTTGCTCGCGCTTACGTTCGTGCTTTTGTTTTTGGCGATGCGCGGCATCGTCATGAGCACACCAGGGTACGTCCAAAACGAGGAGACACTTTTGACGATGCGGCTCGATTCCGGCTTGTATATGAAATATGAGTCAGGCAAAGAGGTCGACACGGTGTCGTTCCTTTCCGACAAAGCCAACAATTTCACCGGCTACGCGAAAATGGAAACCTCGCGCCGCTCCATCGACACCTTCATCGCCTATGTGGGCGATAAGGCCGGCGACGAAGCCAAGGACAAAGTCCAAAAGGATTACGACGAATATCGTTTGAAGGGCACATTGGTGTATGAGGGCATCCCATATTTCGTCAAAAACGAAGCGGGGGAGATCGTGCGCAATGGCTCCTGCAAGGCCAACGCGGAGTCTTATTTCGTCTCGGCCTATGCGCCTTTTATCGATGACCATTGCCAAGGTTATCTCGTCACGTTGATCCCCCAATATCTGCAGCTCGTGCGTTATGAATCCAACATTCTCATCTACGCGGAGATCCTCCCCGCCTATGCGGTGGCTCCGTTATTGACCTATTTGCTACCCGCCTTCATCTTCAAGCGCGGCAGGATGACCTTTGGCAAGGCGCTTTATCATATCGGCGTGCTCGATCAGCGCCTCCTCGTCCCGACGTGGAAGAGGACTTTGGCCCGCTTCGCGATCTTCTATTTGGCGGAGGTCATGCTCGCACCCTTCACCTTCGCGATCCCTTTCCTCATCAGCGCTTCCGTGATGGCCTTCTCCAAAGGGCATCAGGGCTTGCCGGATTATTTCCTCGGTTTGTTCGAGGTCGACGTGAGCAACGACAAAATCTATTTCAGCCGTGAAGAAATCCTCTTAAGCGGCGTCGGCGAAAAGGAACCGGTGGATTTCAAGCCGACTTACGAAGATTGATTTAGGCCTGCACGGCGGAAAAGCCCGGGCAGGAATTCAGATAATCGGAGGCGTTCACGTCGCCGTTTTCGTTATCGTGGATATAGGCAAAGGCGAGGTCGAAGGGATAATCCTCATGATCGGCAACGATGGCATCGGGGTTATCGTTTAAGGAAGGGAAGTAGTTGTATTCCTTTTTGTCGTTTTGGTGGTAGAGGATGTAGTCGACGCAGGCGATGAGGTAATGCTCGTCGGGCGAGAAACGGTTGTTCTCGCCACAGTAGATGGAGTTGGCTTCACCTTCGCTTAAGATCTCCGAACCGAGGACCGAGGCGATGGTGACGTTGTTGGTGAACGGCGCGGCCTTATAGATGTCGCGGTAGGTGACTTCGCCATTAAGCGGCGCGCGCAGACCGTTTTGCATGCCGCAGCGAAGCTCGGGATAAAGGGCTTTGTATTTTTCGTAAATCGCCTTGGAGATGAGATTGGGCACGCCTTCCTTCGCATCGAGCGTCCCTTCGATTGTTCCGGCAATCGCGCCGGCTTTTGCGGTGAAATCCGGGTCTTTTATATACGAATCGCGGATTTCTGCGATTCTTTCGTCTTCCGTCCAAGAGGACTGAGAGTCGATTAAGCCATATGAGGTGCAGGTGGTCTTGCCGTCTTTGATCGTGAGCTGGAAGTGGGAGATGGCTTCGCCGTTGCAATAGCTCTGGATGAAGGGGACGTTGCCGATGAGACGATTGTTCTTCGTGTGCTTATGGCCACAGAAGACGCCGTCGAAATATTGCTTGTCCGCGGCATAGGTTTGGCAGGAGGCCATGTCGTCGTGGATGACGTAGACGACGATGTCGCAATCCTCTTCCTGGCGGAGGCGTTTCGCTTCGGCGGTGGCGAGCCTTGCGGGGGATTCGAAATAGATGTCCTGCACGATCCTTGAGGTGATGGAACTGGTTTGGCCATAGCCGATCATGCCGACGATGCCGATTTTGTTTCCGCCGCGCTCGATGATGGCGCTGGTGCCGATTGAGTCGGACCACGGGGTAAGGGTGGGGCCGTTTTCATAACGACGGATGTTGCCGCCGAGCACCGGGAATTCCATCAACTCGATGTTGTCGAGCAGGCGTTGCTGCCCGTAATCGAATTCGTGGTTGCCGAGAGTCATCGCGTCGAAGCCGACGTCGTTCATCGCGTCGATGACGAGGTGGCCGTAGTTGTCGTTGGATTCGAGTGAGCCTTGGAACATATCCCCGGCGGAAAGGATGAAGGTGTGGTCGGGGTCTTTGGCCTTAAGTTCCTTGAGCTTGCCAAAATACTTGGCGATGCCGGCTTCGTAATAACGGCCGTTCATCTGCTCCACGATGGAGCCATGGAAGTCGTTGACGCAATAGAAGTCATAGGTCGCGTCGGTCGAGGCTGCGGTGGATTCGGAAGAAAGAGCGTCGGATTCGGAAGAAAGAGCGGTGGATCCTTGGTCGCTAGAGAACGCATCGCTGCTTGAGGCGGCCTCGCCGCAAGAAAAAAGAAGCGCCAACGTCAGAGGGAGAAACCAAGTTTTTCTCATGTCAACAATTGTAAAGGAAAACAGACCATTTACATGCGATGATTCTTCCTGCTTGGAAGAAAATCGCGACCAACTCGCTTTTTTCTCACACTGAATTCAAGTATGATAGGGCATCCGAGGAAGTCGACATGAAGAAAACCGTATCCCTATTACCCTTAACCCTGGCAGCGCTTGTTTTGGGTTCGTGCAGCTTTTCGATTTCCCTTTCCACGAATAGCTCGCAACAAAACAGTTCCCCGGTGGCCGCTTCCTCCACGGAGCGCACCTCTTCGTCTTCGAAGACCTCTTCCCAAAGCGAAGGGGAAAAGACGAGCCTGACGCCAAGCGCCGACGGCAAAGTGAAACTCACCGCGAACTACTCGGACTACGGCGCGAATAACATTTACGGCACCACCTATGCCCCTACCGTCGGCGAGGCCAAACTCTTGGTCGTCCCGGTCTGGTTCAGCGATTCTTCGAACTTCATCAGCGCATCCAAGAAAGAAACCGTCCGCGAAGATATCCGCAAAGCCTACTTCGGCACCACTGAGGAAACGGGCTGGCACAGCGTGAAGAGCTATTATGAGACCGAGTCTTTTGGAAAGCTTTCATTGAACGGCACGGTGACCGATTGGTACGAAACCCGCTCGTCCTATCGCTCTTACGGACCCGATAGCAGCGGTGGACAAAAGACCGATGAACTCGTCAAAACGGTCGCCGACTGGTTCTTTGAGAACAACCCTGGCGAATCGCGTTCGGACTACGATCGCGACGACGACGGATTCCTCGACGGCGTCATGCTGATTTATGCCGCGCCGAACTATGTCACCCTGGATAACGAGAATTACGGCAACCTTTGGGCTTATTGCTATTGGGTCGCCAATCCGGAACTAATGAACGTCACTTCTCCTGGCCCGAACGTCTTCTTCTGGGCGTCCTATGACTTCATGTACGGTTCGAATACCGCCTTGTCCCACACGGGCAAGTCCTACCACTTCGGCGATACCTCGCACTGCAACATCGATGCGCATACCTTTATCCATGAAATGGGGCACGTCTTTGGGTTAGACGATTATTACGATTACGGACCGAATGGTTATAACCCCGCCGCAGGGTTCTCGATGCAGGACCATAACATCGGCGGACACGACCCGTTCTCGGTCATGGCCTTTGGCTGGGCGGATCCCTATATCCCCACCGAAAGCTGCTCCATCACGATCTCCGCGTTCCAAAAGAGCCATGACGTGATCCTTTTAACGCCTGCGTTCAACGAATACGGCACCCCGTTTGACGAATATCTTCTTTTGGAGCTCTACACCCCGACGGGGCTCAACGAGTTGGATTCGACCTATTCCTATAGCCGCGAATTCGTCGGACCCAAGAAAACGGGCATCCGTTTATGGCATGTCGACGCGCGACTCGCCGTCTGCAATAACGTCAAGAATCAGGAACCGGTGTATGACAAGGCGGTAACCTCTGACGTCACCGCGGGTTATTATGGCGTGATCCAAGCCTTCACCAACACCTATGGTGATTCCGATTACGGGTCTCCGCTAGGTTCGGCTTACGATAACTACAATCTTTTGCACCTCATCCGCAATTCCAAGAGTTTGGGTCATAAGACCGCCAAGGACCTCGACGCGACGGACTTGTTCGCAAACGGCGATTCCTTCTCCATGAACGACTTCAGGTCCCAGTTCCCGAACGCGGGCAAGTTGAATTCCAAAAAAGACCTCGGTTGGAGCTTCTCCGTCTCCATCGAAGGAGAAGGCGACGGCGCGAAGGCAACCGTGAACCTAATCAAAGATTAAGGCGAAAACACCCCCGGTTGGACCGGGGGTTATTTTCTACTTGAACCGCGTTTCGTTTCGTACTAATATTCTCAAGCGCTCAAAGCGCATGGACCGTTAGCTCAGTTGGTAGAGCAGCTGACTCTTAATCAGCGGGTCGCGGGTTCGAGTCCCTCACGGTCCACCAATTCGATTGATATTCCGCCTTATGGCGGATTTCTTTTTATGCGTCTTTCTTTTCGTCTGGTTTGATCAAACCGAGGTTGACGTGGCAATAGCCGCCGGGGTTCTTGTCGAGATAGTCCTGGTGGTATTCCTCCGCGGGGAAGAAGTTGCGCATCATCTCGATGGCGATCTTGTAGCCGGGCTTTAGATGGGAGGAAAGGTATTCCTGCGCCTCCACGCCATCGAGCAAATCGGTGTAATACACGCCGGAGCGGTATTGATGGCCGACGTCATGGCCTTGCTGGTCCACGGAGTAGGGGTTGACGAAGCGGAGATAATGCTCGAGTAGCTCGCTCAGAGTGATCTTTTCCGGATCATAGTCGACTTTGACGGTCTCGGCATGATCGGCTTTGCCGGATTTAAGGTCTTCGTATTTGGGGAAGGCGGTGGTGCCGTTGGCGTAACCGACACGGGTGTTTAGCACGCCTTTCAATTGTTTGAAGTAGGCTTGCACGCCCCAGAAGCACCCGCCGGCAAGGTAAATGGTTTTTTGCATATCGATATCGTAAGACTTTTGGCCTTGCGTGTCTTTCGGTTTCTTTTTGCTTTGCAAACTCTTAGAATTGAGACCGTGGCAAAGAACAAGATCAAACAAAAGCGCTTGTCCTACTCCGAAAAGGTGCCTTTGCTTTATGGCGATGGCGCCTGGACGATCCGTGGCGTGCGGAGGGCGAAACTCTCCCCGATTCGCGTGAGCGATGGCCCTTCCGGCTTAAGGAAAGTGGAGGACGATAGTTTGTCCACCAGTAAGTGCGCGACTAGTGTCGCCTATCCATGCCCCGCCTTGATGGCGTGCTCATTTGACACTGATTTGCTCGAGACCTATGGCAAAGCCATCGCGAAAGAATGCCACGCGAATGGCGTCGACGCCATTTTAGGCCCGGGCATCAACATCAAGCGCAACCCCCTCTGCGGTCGCAATTTCGAATACTATTCCGAGGATCCTTACGTCTCGGGCAAACTCGGCGCCTCTTTCATCAAGGGTGTGCAGTCCTTTGGGGTCGCCGCTTGCGTCAAGCATTTCGCCTGCAACTCCCAAGAGAGCTACCGCATGGTCAACGATTCCATCGTGGACGAAAGGGCGTTACGCGAAATCTACCTTCGCGCCTTTGAAATTTCCATCAAGGATTCCAACCCTTGGATGGTGATGGCCTCCTATAACAAGGTCAACGGCACCTATGCCTGCGAATCCAAATACCTCTTGCTCGACATCCTCAAGGGCGAATGGAAATACGACGGCGTCGTCGTCTCCGATTGGGGCGGCGTCAACGACATGCTCCTTTCGCACGAGAACGGCCTCGACGTCGAGATGCCATGTTATTCCGACCGTTTCTCCCGCATCATCAATTACGCGCGCTTAAGGAGAGGATACCTAAAACGGATCGACGATATCGCCAACCGCGTCTCCGCCTTAAGCCAACGCACCCATAACCCCGACATCCACGTCCCGTCCTTTTCCCTTGAGTCGGGACATAACCTCGCCGTGAAAATCGCCGAGCAGTCCTCCGTCCTCGTCAAAAACGACGGCATCCTTCCGTTCAAGTCGCTTAAGAACGTCGCGATCATCGGCGAACTCGCCGAACACCCGCGCCTAGGCGGCGGCGGTTCGAGCCAAGTCAAGGGATATAAGGTCTCCTCGTTCATCCAAGAGGCGATGAACCGTGAAGGCAAGGCGATTCGCGGGTATGCCCCGGGATATCGTTTGAGCCAAAGCCAACAGGGCGATGAGAACGACTTGCAGGTCGATGCCTTGGATTTGGCTTCGCGCAGCGATTCGGTCATCCTTTTCCTCGGCACTTCGCCCGCGCAGGAAAGCGAGGGCTTTGACCGCCCCGATCTGCGCCTCCCGGACAACCAGATCGACTTATTCAATCGTTTGCTCTCCGTGAATCAACGTATCGTCGTCGTCCTTTGCACGGGCGCGCCGGTCGAGTCGGGCTTCATCGAAAGCGCCTCGGCTTGCCTTCTCACCTATTTCCCCGGTGAAGGCGGTGGCGAGGCAATCTATAACCTGCTTCTAGGCAAAGCCAATCCGAGCGGACACCTCGCCGAGACATGGCCTTTCCGTAACTATGAGGTCCCGTCCTTTGGTTTTTATCCCGGCAGTCAAGTCCAATCCCTTTACCGCGAATCCATCTACGTCGGATACCGTTATTACCTTTCCGCGAACGAGAAGGTGCGCTTCCCCTTTGGCTATGGCCTAAGCTACACGCGTTTCCGTTTCTCCCGCCTCTCCGTCTCCGCGAAGAAGTTTGGCCCCAAAGATAAGCTAAGGGTTTCCCTTACCGTGTATAACGAAACCAGCGTTCCCGGCGACGCTTCAGTGCAGATTTACGTCGAACCGCAAAACGGCGTCGTTTTCAAAGCGAAGCGGACTTTGCAGGGTTTTAAGAAGGTTCATCTCGAGGGAAACGCGAAAGAGGAAGTCGAGATCTTCCTCGATCGCAGGGCCTTCGAGCATTACGACACTGAGTCCCATTCCTTCTTGATTGAAGGCGGTACTTATCTCATCGAAGCCGGCGAATCCTGCCAGGACATCGTCTCTTCCGTCGCGGTCGAGGTGGAAGGGGAGGCAAAATTCGTTTCCCATATCAACGACTACCCGATTTATTATCAGCCGCCGAAGGATGGCTTCTGGCAATACGACGATGCCTTCGAGCATCTCGTTGGCAAAGTCTTGCCCATCCCACGTGACCCGCGCACCCCGCCCTATAACCTCAATTCGACGATTGAGAACATCCAGTCAACCTTCATCGGCAAGAAGATCGTCGAGCGTATCGAAGAGCGCTTTGCCGCGGATGAAAACCGCGAGATGATGATCCGTTCCGCGATGGAACTGCCGATTCGTAACGTCATCCTCGCAGGCGTCAAAGAGCGTTATGCCCAAATCATCGTCGACCTCGCCAATGGGCAAATCTTCTCGGCGATGCTTCACTTCTTCATCCATAAGAAGAGGAACCCGCGATGATTTCCTCCATTCTCCTCGCTGCGCTTCGCCGTGCGATGTCTTTCCGTTGCGACGGACAACCGCAGTTGCGTTATTTTCACTCGGAGGAGTTTGGGGTTCGCTCCGAGCCGTTTTCTTTTCGTTCGGGCAAATGGCTGTTACGCGGCGCGCGTTATTTTCTTAATAAGGAAAACGTCAAAGGCGTGGTGGTGTTTTTCCATGGCATCGGCGCTGGCGCGCATGCCTACACGCTTGAAATCTGTGCTTTGGCGAAGCGGGGCTATCTCGTCTATGCCTATGACAACACGGGCTGCGTGACTTCGGAAGGCGATGGCATCGGCTGCCTCGCCCAATCCCTGCTCGACCAAAAGGCGTTCTTCGCCTTCCTCGATGAGGACGAGCCCGCGAAAGGGAAGGAACGTTACGCGATCGGCCATTCCTGGGGCGGCTATACCGCCTTTGGGGCGATGGATGAAGCTTATGGGGTCAAGAAAGTCGTTTCGTTATCCGGTTTCGTGTCTTTGCCGCGAACGCTGATCTCCCAAG
Source organism: Erysipelotrichaceae bacterium (assembly GCA_015058945.1). Taxonomy (GTDB): domain Bacteria; phylum Bacillota_I; class Bacilli_A; order RFN20; family CAG-826; genus Alloenteromonas. Next base: position 149,218 of record SVBF01000014.1, read on the forward strand.
CTAAGGCATTAGCGAAATTCGAGGGCCTGCTTCGCAAAGCGCTCAAAAAGGGCTATGGCGAAGCGGCGGGTAACGACATGACCGAAGTCATCGCCTCCTCGAAAGCCGCTTTGCTCTACGTTCAAGGCGAGGCGGACACCTTGGTTCCCAAGGCGGAGAACTACGATGTGCTCGCCAAACGGTTCGCCGACGACCCCCGAATCCGTTTATTGCTCGTTCCCGGGGCGATGCATAATCCGTATTGGACCTTGGAGGCGCAGTCCTATCTTTATGAACTCCAAACCAAAAAGAACGCGTTTGGGATCGACTTCGACAACTCGCTCGTCATCGACTATGGCAGATTGAACCGCGACGAGCCGAAAATCATGGACGCGATCTACGCCTTCCTTGAAGAATAATCGACAAGTCGCTTCTTGAAGCGTATATTTCTTGCTGTGCCCAAGTGGCGGAACGGTAGACGCGCTCGTTTCAGGGGCGAGTGGTTAACAGCCGTAGGGGTTCAAATCCCCTCTTGGGCACCAATGAAAATGATGCACACAAACAATGTGTGCTTTTTAACTTCTACGTTATTATTTTGACAACTGTAGATCTTTTAATTTGAATAACCAAAAATAGTGGACCTATGGGTTTTTGATTATCAAATTTAAGATTGCAATATTTGCTATGTTTATTCTTGACTTGGATAGCACTTCAAATATAAAAATATTTGTTAACATAGATTTAATATTAGGAGCGACACTATGAAGAAAAAAACATGGGTGCCTATAGCTATAATTTCCTCCTTTTTTCTTGGCGCTGGTATCGCTCTTGGCTTAATTTCTTCGGATACAAAAGCTATAGAAGTAAAAGCAGACACTGTTAACTATGTTTCTTACGTTTCTCGTGAATGGGATGAAGAAGAAAAATGCATTAAAGAGATACATAGTGGAGTCAATGCTACCCTTATCAATCGTCAGACATCTATAGGTAATGGCGGATGGTACTATTGGGGAGAAGGAAGCGATAGCGTTCCTTATTTAGGTATACAGGGCGAAGCTAATATCATCGTTAACGATGGACATATGTGGCGTCTCACTGATGGAATTCATGTACCAGTTGGATCGACATTAAATATTTATGGAGGACCTGAAGGAACTGGCAAAATCATTGCCGGGCCACACTCTTATTATGGTGCCGCAATTGGTGGCCAAAAGGGAGACAGCAAATCCGGAACGATTAACATCTATGGTGGTAATATTTCCGCTTATGGTGGAGATAATGCCGCAGGTATTGGAGGCTCCGAGGGGTGTACTAGTGGCGATATCACAATATATGGCGGAGAGTTACATGTTAATGGTAGTCCTAATGGTGATGATGGTGCAGGTATTGGAGGCGGTGAAAACGGCTCTGCCACAAACATAACTATCTATGGTGGATACGTATCTGCCACAGGTGGAAAAAATGCCGCTGGAATTGGCGGTGGATATAAAGGCAACAGTGGCAACATTAAAATCTACGGTGGAGAAGTATGGGGTGATGGCCAAGAAGATGGCGCTGGCATCGGAAGTGGCGAAGATGGAATATTTGAAAATATTGAGATCCATGGTGGGACTATCAAAGCTGTTGGCGGACAATATGCGGCCGCTATAGGAAGCGGCGATTTTGATTCCGACACAGAAAACGGGACTATCACAATTACCGGTGGAGAAATAACTGCCAGTGGAGGAAAAGATGCTGCTGGAATAGGTGGAGGAGAAAACGGTTATGGAACAATCAATATTTCCGGCGGCACGATATTGAAGGCGATTGGTGGAACTGACTCAACTCAAGTTGTTTGGGAAACAGTTTATTCTGGTGGCGCCGGAATTGGCGGTGGCGATGGTGCTCCAGGAGGCACCATCAATATTTCCGGCGGCACGATAGAAGAGGCAGAAGGTGGTTATGGTGGCGCTGGCATCGGAAGCGGATGCAGAGCTGCTGATAATAGTGGTGGCACTGTAATCAACATTAGTGGTTCCGCAAACATTACAGCAACGGGCGGAGAAAATGCCGCAGGGATTGGCGGAGGCCGTTATGAAGAGACTCCTACTATTAACATATCGGGTGGCGCCATTAACGCAACAGGCGGAGCAAGCGGCGCTGGAATTGGTGGTGGTTCTGGTTCAGGAGGAAATATAACGATTTCCGGCGGCAATATTACAGCAACAGCAGGAAGTGACTCCGATGGAATTGGCTGTGGAAAAGCTTCAACCGGCACGGACACAGCAACTATCAGACTAAAATACGATAACCCGAACAAGCCGTTCAGTATTTTTAGTAATAGTTTTTACAATACCTTCAACACAAATTTGATAATGGAAAACCCTTTCATTGACGCAACCAACGTCATTAGATATGGTGCCGGAACTTATACAAAAACCGCTTTGAACCCTTTTGCCAATATCGCATTAACTCCTGAAGTTAGACCGATTCTCACCCTTAATCCAGGCGGTGGAAAAGGAAATGGGAGTTCCGAAGCTGTCGATTATGCTTTAGTCTACACACTTCCTTCTAGCGATACATTCGCTCCAGAAACAAGCGCTTGTACTTTTAACAATTGGCAAATCGTTACTGGTGGTAACGTGTTTACCAAAATGCCTGGCGAAACGATTACCATAACCCAAGACACCACTATTACGGCCACATGGACTTGGGACTCTTCAGAAGTATTTAACTATGCCGATAACTTTTTAGAAGTTGTATCTTGTGATCCTAGTAATGAACCAACCTTTGATGAAGGATGGTCTTGGGAAAGATTAAAAAATGAATATGATGCCCTATCTTCCTATTCTAAAAATGCATTAAAAAATGCTTCCGCTAACGAAAATGGCGATTCTGTCGAAAAGACCGTTAAAATCTATGATTACATCGTCGGTAAATACTATAAAAATGGAATAAATCTTAGTTATATTGACTTTTTTGACAGAAATCCTGAAACCGTAAATGTTTATTCAATTACCTATAACCTAAATGGAGGCACAGTTTCGACTCCTAATCCAACATCCTATGACTATGCGACAGAAACATTTACTTTGAATAATCCAACTAGATATGGATATGAATTTGTAGGATGGTATGGAGAAGATATTATTGGATACGCAAAAGAAGTTACTATTTCTAAAGGCGAAACCACTGGCAATAAAACTTATTCCGCCCAATGGAAATTAAATGAAAATTTGCAAGCTGTTCTTGATGCCATTGACGATATAGATGAAAACAATATTAGTTATCCAAATGGCAATAATGAAATTGCAAATGCCGAAAGTCTATATAACGCATTAAGCGAAGCAGAAAAAGAGGTTTTAAATAACGATTTTGCTGCTCAAATAAATAAATTAGTATCCTCAAGAAGTGGATATAACACTGATAAAGATAATTATATTTCTTCTCTCGTTAACTCAATCGATGCTTTAGGTGGGCCTGCAAACATAAAATACCCAGACGATAACAATGCAATTGTTAGCATTCAAAATAGATTAAATAATGTTCTTGATGAAGATCTAGATTTAGTGACTAATCGTCAAACCTTTCTAGATATTTTAGATGTGTTTGAAGAATTAAAAGCCGCCAAAATTCAAGAAGTCATCGATATGATTGATGATATCGGTGAAGTTGAATATCCAGGCAGCAAAGATAAAGTTATGGCGGCCTATAATGCCTTTTATTCCATACCGGAAGATGATCAATATTTAATTACTAATGAAGCAATATTAACAACTGCCCTAACTAAATATAATTCATTACTCAATGAAGCGGTTTCTAATGCGATAGATTTAATTGACGCAATTGGAGAAGTTAAATATCAAGAAAGTGAAGAAGCAATTATTGCTGCAAGAAGCGCTTATGATCTTTTACTTGAAGGCGAGGAGTCTTTAGTTACTAATTATTCAACGTTAGAAGCGGCAGAAGCTAGATATAGTGAATTAGTAAGCAAAAAGGCAAAAGCGGATGAATTTATCGCCTTGGTTGAAGCTGTTGGAGATGAAGTTAGTTATCCAGACAGTAAAGAGGCGATTCAAAAGGTGTTAGACCTTTATGACGATTTAGACCAAGAAACCAGAGGGTTCGTTGGTCAACCTATACTTTCTTCTATTGGTCAAAAGATATTTTTATTTAACAACCTAAGAGACGCCGCCATGGAAAACGCTTACGCCAAAATTAGCGAAATTGGCGAAGTAAACATTAATAGTGGTGAAGCCATAAAGGAAGCTAGAGAAGCTTGTGATGCTTTAGATAGCGAAGACAAATTGAGTATTACGAATTATGAAACCTTGCTTGCAGCAGAAGCTAGATATAGTGAATTGGTCGGATATAAAACTGACGCCGAAGCGGTCGATAATTTGATTGATGCGATCGGGGAAGTCTCTTATCCGGATAGCAAAGAATCAATCGAGGCCGCAAGAGCAGCTTATGACGCTTTATCAAACGATGAGCAAAGAGG
>SVBF01000015.1 GCA_015058945.1 Erysipelotrichaceae bacterium
GCGTTCGTAGGCCTCAAAGACATGTTTGGCGAACTCCTCGCTCATGCCGATGCCGGTGTCTTTCACCGAGAGCTCGATTTTGACTTTGTCCGGATCATCGCTTGGCGCGGAGGTCGCCTTGACGCTGACCTTCCCGCCTTCAGGGGTGAACTTGTACGCGTTGGACACCAGATTGAGCAACACGCGGTTGAAACGATATGGGTCGATCAAGACCTCGAGGTCCCGCACGTCCTTTTTGTCGACGGCAAAGTCGATCCCCTTCTCCTCCATCTGGTGGACGAAGAGGTCGTGGACGTCGTCGAGCATCTTGCCCAGGTTCACGGGTTTGATGTCGAGCTGGATTTTGCCTGACTCGATGCGGCTCATTTCCAAGACATCGTTGATGAGTGAGAGGAGATGGGAGCCGGAACGCTCCACCTTATCCATGTAATAATGGATCTTCTCGACGTCGTCGCTGCGCTTGGCTAAGGCGGAGAAACCCATGATCGCGTTCATCGGGGTGCGGATGTCGTGGGACATGTTGGAGAAGAACACCGTCTTGGATTCGTTGGCCTTGCGGGCTTGTTCCAACGCGGCGGAAAGCTTTTCGTTTTGCCTCGCGCGTTCCTCATGGATGCCGGTCGTGTCCTGGACGAGCAAGACAAAGAACTGCGTGTCCGTGGTCACGTTATAGAAAGTGAACTGCTTATAGTAGGGTTTTCCCTCATGCCAAATGCGGACCGACGCTTCGTAGGAGGTGGCTTTCTTTAGTTCCTCCTCCACTTTTTCTAAGCGCAAGGATGACATGACCGCATCGACGTCCTCATCCTTAGGAAGTCGCGCGCGGACATGGTTTTGGCAAAATTCCTGATAGGTGCCGAGGTCCTCTTTCGGCAAGATCGCCTTCGCGCCTTCCTGGGTACCGGTCGCGATGAGGTGGTAACGCCCCTCGATGATGGAGCAGACGATGTCATAACGGTAAGAGAGGGCGCGGTTGAGAATCGTGTCGAGAATCATCTTCTCGTTGTAGTCCTCCTCGACGATGAAGGCGATGACGTCACCAGTCGCGGGATCTTCCGCCATCGTGGCCTTGAAGCACACGAAGGCCGCCGGGCGATCGTCCCTGCGGCAAAGCACGATTTCGGAAGCCATCTCATGTCCGGCCCTGAAATGGGCGATCAAATCCTCGCGGCGGAAGGAATGGCATCCCTTTGAGTCGAAGCGCGAGACGAGGTTCGCCGAACGGGCGGCGAGGATTTGCTCATAGGAAGAGCTGACGGTATCGCATTCGTAGAGGTCGCTGCCGCCGACGTTGAGGATGAGGTCTTGGGTCAAATTGACGCGGAAGAAGGCAAGGGCCGTGGAGGAAAGCTCTTTGACTTCACGCTCGGTCTCGCCGTAACGGAGCTCGTTTTGGTGAACCTGGTCACGGATCTTATCGATGATCCGGAACAAGATTTCCAGCAGGACCGCGACGAAAATCGAACCACCCAGCAAAATGCTCGGGACGACCCAGTCCTGCTTATTGTTATCTAAGATGCCGACGAGGATATAGCCGATCAAAAAGGAGAGGAGCAAGACGTTGGGAAGGTCGAGCAAGACGCGGAACGCCCGCTTTCTCCCGCCCAAGGATGCGAGGGCGCGGGCGAAAAGAAAATAACGGACGATGTTCGTGACCATAAGGGCCGCGCCGCCGAAGACCGCGATATTAAAGTAGATTTCCATGCTTCGAATCTATCCTCGTAATCGGTTCATATCATATCACGCCTAGGCGCCTAGACGAAGGTCGCTACTTTTGCAGGCGGAACGTAATCCCGTCTTTCTTGAGTAGACCCTCCAGCGTCTCCACGCTCGCCTCGATATGGCCAAGGCGGGTATAGGACCACCTGCTCGAACTATAGAAAACCGAGATTTGGTTACCTTGGTAAAGGACGATGTCACCGGGAACCACGTCGATTTCATGATCATCCCGAGGCAAGGGATGTCCGATGGGACCGGTTTGCTCAAAGCCGCCATATTGATGCATTGTGATAGTTAATCCATCGACGGCCAAATCCTCAAGCGCTTCGACCGAGGGGTTATCCTCCCAAGTGACGTTGGTTATGATGTCATCGATATATAGGTTCATGGTTATCTCCTCAATAGATGTGTTTTTCTCGGATGAGCTTTGCGGCGTTCCGCAAGAGAGCAAAAGCGATACCAAAGCGAAAACAAGCGCGGGTTTGGGCCTATTTCCGAAACTAAGGCTCATCGTTTCTCTTTCCAGGGCCTTGCTTTGCCGAGCCAACCCTTCGCGGACCAATATTCTTTGTCTTTTGGGTTCCAACCGTTTTTATGGAACATCCTCATGACGAAGAACATGAATCGTCCTTTTACTGTAGGCTTGACTTTGCCTTCCCTTCTCTTGATTGCCTTGGCGATCTTATCTAAGCGTTTATCGACCTTTCGCTTCTTCTTTTCATTCACGCCTTCCCATGAAGTCGCCGCGACGGGGACGCCGCAGGAATAAATCCTGGATATGCCCCAATAGAAGAGACTGTCCGCCATATCTTTGTTCGCGGACTTCACGCCCATCCCGGCGGCGGTTGATATCGTCACCGCCTGCTTATGGAACATCTTCTCTTCGGGGCGATGGGCCATCCAGCGGTATCCATAATGGTCGAGGAGGTTTTTCATGCCGCCGGTCGCGTGGAAGACGTAGACCGGGCTTGCCAAGATGATGACGTTGGCTTCATCTAGGGCTTGCGTGATCGAGGCGAGCTTTGCCGCATGCGGACAATGTTCCTCGCCTTTGATGAAACAGGTCGTGCAGCCAAGGCAGAAATCATTGAAATCGCGGGGCAAAAACACCTCGTGGATCTCTTGGGTCAAACGTTCGGCCAAAGACCTGGCGATATGGTAGGTGGAGCCTTTATGGCTCTGCCCGTAGACGACGCACACTTTCATTGGGTTTCCTCCCGATTATTGTAATGGATTTGCCCTGTGTTTTCTTTTCGATTTCATCCTACCGCCAAAAAGGAAAAGCGCCGACAGGATATGTCGACGCCAGAAGCACGATTTGGCGGAGGCGCAGAGATTCGAACTCTGGCTGGGGCAATACCCCACTGTCGGTTTTCAAGACCGATCCCTTCAGCCACTTGGGTACGCCTCCGTGCGGGAAGATTTTGCTACAAAACGAGGCGAAAGAAAACCCCGGATTACCGGGGAAGTTTTCTCGTGGTGCCCCCACCCTTAGTCGAAAAGAGGTCTGATCCTTACCATGGATCCGTTCTGCCGCTGAACTATAGGGGCTAGCGGTGCCATTCGAGCTCGCTACAAACTCGGCCGGCACGCAAGATTATAGTGACCCATCCTTGAATGGGCAACAATTATTTATCTTGTTTCAATCCTCGATGGCTTCGCCATGGAGATCGTAGACGAAGGCGCCGGTGATCTTGACTTTGATGACCTCTCCCGGCTCATGTTTTCGTTTCGAGGTGAAATAGATGTTCCCGTCGATGTCGTCCGGGGCGTTCCAATAGGAACGGAGGCGGTATTCCCCGCTTCTTTTCCCTTCGCCGAGGACAAGCCCCTCCATCACTTCGCCCACGCGCGCCTTATTAAGGTTATAGGAAATCTTACGTTGGGCCGCCATGAGCTCGTTGGCCCGGCGCTGCTTGGTGCTCTCCCTCACGCGATGAGGCAAACTCGCCCCATAAGTCCCCTCTTCCGGGGAATAGGTGAAGCAACCCATGTGGTCGAAGCGGATAGCCTCGAGGAAGCGCAAGGTCGCCTTTTGGTCGGCGCTAGTCTCGCCCGAGAAGCCCGCGATAAGCGTGGTGCGCAAAACCGCGTCGGGGCACTTCTTCCGGATTTTCTCAAATAAGGCGACGGTCTCCTTTTGGTCGCAATGCCTCCGCATCAGCTTAAGCAATTTGTCCGAGGCGCATTGGACCGGGATATCGAAATAATGGGCGATGACCTTGCTTTTCGCGATAAGATCGATGAGCTCGTCGCTGATCTCGCTCGGATAGAGATAAAGCAGACGGATCGAGTAGAACCCGATGCCCTCTAAGGCGCGTAATAAGTCGCAAATGTCGGGTTTTTTGTCGGGGAAATCCGAGCCGTAGATCGTCGTGTCTTGGGAGATCAGCGAAATCTCCTTGACCCCGCTATCCTTTAGTTGACGCGCCTCGAGGAGGATCTCCTCAAAAGGGCGCGAGACGAAACGCCCGCGGATGAAGGGAATCGCGCAGAAGGAGCAGAAATTGTTGCAGCCTTCCGAGATCCGTAGATATGCCGTAAACGGGGCGGTCGAGACGACGCGCCGAAGCGGGTTCATGGGCAGGATGTCCTCTTCGCCCAAAAGATCCTTCAGATAGAGATGGAGCGAGCCATAATCCTTGATCGCGACGATGAGATCCGCTTCGGGGATGAGGCTCTTCAATTCTTCTTTGTAACGTTCCGCGAGGCAACCGACCACCACCACTTTGGCTTTGTATTTGAGTAGGCCCAAGATGGTGTCGATCGATTCGCGCTTCGCCGATTCGATGAAACCGCAGGTGTTGACGACGATCAAATCCGCGTCCGAAAGGACGGTGGTGAAGGCGAAGCGGTCATGGGGGAACATGGCCAAAATCATCTCGGAGTCGACGAGGTTCTTCGCGCATCCGAGCGAAATCAGTCCGATTTGCTTCATGTTTATTTACGGCCGGTTTCGGCGATGAGGTCCGAGAGGAATTTGCGTCGCGCGAGGAAATCCTTATAGCTTACGAGCTTCCAGGTCCAGTTACGGTCGTCGACGGTGCCCGGGACGTTCGTGCGGGCTTGGACGTCGAGGTTGAGGATGTCTTGCATGGATAAGACGGCTAGACGCGCGGGCTTACGCATGCAATAGACCATCATGCGGTCCACCGGGGTGCCAAGGACGATGCCCATCTCGCCGAGCTTATGGAGCCACGCCCCCTGCTCGTTCTCCGGAAGGAGGTAGAAATAGGAGAGCATGGTGTCGTTATCGTGGGTGTCCAGATAGGCGACGCTATTCTCGCGGTTCCAATCGCCCTTATGGAGCAATTCACAATCGCTGAAAGTGAATTGGATGACGTTCATGCCCGGGAAATTGTAATGGTCCCTGAGTTCCAAAACCTCGGGGCGAAGGTCGCCGAGGTCCTCGGCGATGATGTCGAGGTCGGGATATTTGGCGAAGAGGGTGTCGAAGAAGAGATATCCGGGGGGTTCCTTCCATTCGCCATCCACCGCGGTCGGACAAGAAGCCGGGATTTCCCAGTACGTGTCGAAGGCGCGGAAATGGTCGAGGCGGAGGATATCGTACAAAACGGAGTTCAGATGGATGCGGTTGATGATGAACTCAAAGCCGTTGGCCTCGAGCTTCTTCCAATCGTAGATCGGGTTGCCCCAGCGCTGACCGACCGCGGAGAAATAATCCGGGGGTACGCCGGCGACGACGGAGGGAAGATGGGTATCCTTGTCCAAAAGGAAGGTGTCTTGGTTGGCCCAGACGTCGCAGGAATCGAAGCCGACATAGAAGGGGATGTCGCCGATGATCTTGATGCCCTTCTTCTTCGCATAGGCATGGACTTTCTCCCACTGGGCGTAGAGGGTCATCTGCAGCCAGATCTCGAAAAGGCAGGCGTGCTTATCTTCTTTGCTTAAGGCCGGGCGGGTCTTGATCCAATCTTGGATCTCTTGCGGCCACTCGTTCCAAGAAGAGGGGTAGCGACGCTTGAAGGTCATGAAGACGCTCCAATCCTCGACCCAGGGATGGGATTTGCGGAAGGCGGTGATCTTGCGGGTGCCATGGAGTTCCAAGAACTTCTCGAAGGCGGCCTTCAGATACGGGAACTTGAACGCCTTGACCGCGTCGTAATGGACTTTCGGGGCATCCGCGTTGAAATCGGGGGTCTTTTCGATCAACCCTTCCGCCGTGAGGGCGTCGAGGTCGACGAACTGCTCGTCGATCGCGAAAGAGGAGAACGGCTGATACGGGGAATTGCCATAGCCCAAAGGGTTGAGCGGCAAAATCTGCCACACTTTGAAGCCCATCGCGGCGAGATGGTCGATGAATTCGAAGCTGGTGCGCCCGAAGTCTCCGATGCCATGACGGGAAGGCAAAGCCGTCACCGATAAAAGGATGCCTGCTGATCTTTTGTCCATATGTTTTTTACCTCGCTTGGTATTGTACACCATCTATCGTCCCGCGCGGCGATGAAGTCGACGCAAACGCGCCTTGTCGCGCCACGCCAAAACGTCCATGCGCATCGCCTTATGTTCGAAGGGCAGCGTCATTAACGGGGCGATGAGGAAGGTGGCAAGATAAATGAAGGGCATGATCCATATCGCCGGGACGAAATAGATTTCGCCGCCCACGCGATAAGTCATTAAGCCGGGGATGAGATACGGATAGAGCCAAGAGAAGAACGGATCGACCTTCGACTGAGGGCCGAATTGCATCGACTGGTTGGCATAGCCGCTGCCGGTTGAAAGGCGGTTGAGTATCCCGTGCTCCCCCACCCATTCATAGGGATGGCCGGGCAACTTCAAGATCGGACCGTAGAGGATTTGGTCGAGGCAAGTGACCGCGAGGACGCCGCTGAACATGATCGGAATCGCCCAAGAGCGCCGCCAGTCCAAACGATGGAAACCTTGTTCCACCATCAAGAAGCCGCAAGTCACTAACGGGGCGTGGCAAAGGTAATAACGGGTGAGTTCCAAGGCGTAATCGACGCCATGGATGTCCGTCCTCATGGGGCCGGTCGGCACGGCATAGGCCACAAGGGCGGAGATGATGCCGATGAAATACAAATAATCCTTGAAGTATTTGTTACCCCAATGGAACACGAACGGTGCGACGACGATTAAGAAGGCGCAAAGGTTCGGAAAGGCGGATTCAGCGAGGAAATACGGCCAGTTTTTATAATAAAGTGGGAAGAACTGCTTCAGGAAATGCAACGCGAAATTGGCCCAGAGGATAACCGAGATGAACCGATACGCGAACTTCTTGCCAAGGCGATGGCATAAAAAAGTCGCCCCCGCGGTGAGGGCGAACAAAAGGAAAATGAAAAAGAAGTAAAAGAAGTTCCCCATTGTGACGATGGCGAGAACTCTCATTTTACCTCACGCGGACCACCGTCAAGGATCGTTAGCGGCGTGACGTTGTCTTTGCCGTAATAACGGGACATGTTGACGATGAACTCTTCCAAATCCTCGGGATAGACGAAGCAAAGGATGCTGCCGGCGAAACCGCCGCCCATGATGCGGACGGCGCCATGGCCGATGATCTTCGAGGCGATGTCGACGCCTTGCTGGGGCGAACGGTCATAACGTCCGGGGACGAAGGTGTTCGCAAGCAACGCGCGGCTCGACTCCTGGGAGAAACGGATGTCCTGCAAGAAGGTTCCGGTGTCTTTCTCCTTCAAGGCCTTATAGGCTTCCTTGACCCTCTGGCACTCGTCGAAATAGTGCTGGGCGCGAAGTTTGGCCCTTTCGCTCACCGCCGGGCAAGGCACGGCGACGCGCGACATGAATTCCCGCATGGAGGAATCGGCGAGGCGCTCGACGCCCAAAAGGTTATGCGCCACGGAGAACATGTCCTGCGGAATCGAGGCGTATAAGGGGGTGAGCCCGGCGTGGCTGCCGCCGGTATTGACCAAAACGGGGCGCAAGGGAAGCGTATAGGTCATCGGTTCGACGATGACGTTCTCGGGATCGCCGAAATCGACGTAGGCGATGCCGCCATAGCTCACGCCGATCTGGTCGAGCAAGCCGCAGGGTTTGCCGAAGAAGACGTTTTCGGCGTATTGGCTGATCTTCGCCTCCTCCATCGGATCCATCGCCCCATCGTTATAAAGCGTGTCGACGATCTTGCAGATGAGCGCCTCAAGCGCGGCGCTGCTCGAAAGTCCGCTGCCGGAAGGGAGGTCGCCACGAAGCGCGGCGGAGAAACCGCCGATCTTGTAGCCGAGTTCCTTCATACGGGAAAGGACGCCCTTGAACAAGGAGATCGTGGTGCCCTTCTCCCCTTTGCGGAGCTTGAGTTCGTCGAGGTGGAACATGAATGGGGCATAGCCTTCGGAGATGACGCGGATCGCGCCGTCGTCGTTTTTGGCTACCGCGGCGGTGATGCCGAGGTCGACGCCAGAGACCAGGCACACGCCACCTTGGTGGTCGGTGTGGTTGCCGATGATCTCCAAGCGGCCGTGGGAATAGAAAAACCTCAGTTTGGCTTTACCAAACGATTTTTCGTAAAGAGTTTTCGTGTCTTCGAGACGTAACATAGTCGACTCCATTCCTGCGCTCTCGCGCTTTTGCATATTGTGGCATATCCGGACGGGATAATCCCGTCATTAATTTCAAATCCTTCGGAAAGCGTATTCCGCCACCATCGTCTCCGACTTCCCCGCGGGCAAGATGCATTCCTCGCCGAGCAGCGGATGGTCGATGAATTCCAGGGTGAAGCCGGCCTTAGGCAAGCGGTAGATGCCCACCGCTTTCGCCGAAGTCGTCACCGCCATCTCGTATCTTTTGCCCCGAGCGAGAAGTTTTTTCTCGTCGAGGAGGAAGGCATGGTCGAGCGGCTCATCGAGGTGACGGCCCTTTCTCATGTCGAACTTACCCTCGACGGGGATGAACCTTAGAGGAATCTGCTGCTCGTCGTATTCGCAACGAAGCGACGAAGGTAATGTCATCATGACGTCCTTCATCTCCGCTTCGCCCAAAGTGAAATAGAGGTGGCTTGTCAAGTTGACGGGCAGGTCGATGTCCGAGATCAGACTGAGTTCCAAGCGGAACGTGGGTTTCTCTTTGGAGAAGACGTAATGGGCGACCGACTGGAATTTGCCGTCGAAGATCTCGTCTTGACGGACGAAAACGACGTCGATCTGCGCCTTTTCCTCCACGATTTCGCATTCGAATTTCTTCCAGCAAACCGAGAGGGTGGCGCTATGAAGGCTCTTCGTGCCCTCATTCAAAGGAAAGACGAACTTGCCGAGCTTCCCGTTTTGGATGCGCCCCACAAGCGGGGCGACGAACTGGCCGTTATAGCCTTCGTTTTTGCTATCGAAGTCCCAAGGTCCGGGATTGACCATGTCGACGCCGTCGATCTTGTAGGACACGAGCCCCGCCCCATATGGGCTCAGTTCGACCTCGACGTTAGGGAGAGGGTGAAGGAAGATGTGTTCGTTTTTCATAATGCTTTGGATAGGACCTCACGTAATTCGTTCGCGTCCATTTCTTTTGGGACGGGATAAAGGGGATTGCCCTCTTTCGCCGCGTGGAGGCAGAGGCGTGACACGTCCTCTTTCCTCACGATGTCCTCAAAGCGCGAGGGGATGCCCATGCGCTCATTGAGGGAACGGACGAAGGAGATGAAGGCTTTGGCCTTGGCTTCCCGGCTAAGGGAGGGATCCCCAAGCTCGAGTTCGTCGTAAATCGAGGCGAGCTTCTTTTCCGCGCTTCGGCCATAGGATTCCAGCACGACCGGGAGAAGGATGGCGTTAGCCAAACCATGGGGTACGCCATATTCGCCGCCGAGGGAATGGGCAAGGGCGTGGACGTAACCGACATAGGCCCTGGTGAAGGCGACGCCGGCGTAATAGGCGGCGCGCTGCATTTCCTTCGCGTGCTCGATGTCCCCGGTCTCGTAAAAGGGGACGAGGTGGTCGCGGATGAGACGCATCGCCTCGATCGCCCGCGCTTTGGTTTTCTTGGTGTTGCTCTTACCGATATAAGCCTCCACCGCATGGGTGAGGGCGTCCATGCCGGTCGTCAACTTGATCTTTTGGGGCAGATCGCGGAGGAGATAAGGGTCGAAGACGGCGTAAGGCGGGATGAGTTTGGGGTCGTCGATCTGAAACTTGTCCTTGGTCGCCTCGTTGACCACCACCGCGGCCACCGTGGCCTCAGACCCCGTCCCGGCGGTCGTGGGAATCGCGAATAAGGGCACGAGCTTACGATGGACGTGAAGCAAGCCTTTGAAACGCTCTAGCCCACGGGATGGGTAGGCGATTTTGATCGCGAGGGCCTTCGCGGCGTCCATGCTGGAACCTCCGCCCAAGGCGATCAAGCAATCGCAGCCTTCCCCGTCATAAACCTTTTTGCCCTCTTCGACGCAGCCGAAGGTCGGGTTGGCGACGACGCCGTGATAAAGCGCGCATTCGATCCCTTCTTCGCGCAAAGCCTCAACGGTGGAGGTATATAGGCGCAGCGAATAGATGCCTTCGTCGGTGACGAGCAAGGGCTTCTTTAGTCCGAGGTCGTGGATCTTTTTCGCCATCTCCGGCACGCCATCGAGGATCTCGGGTTCGTGGAAGGAAAGAAAGGCCGAGGCGACGTACATGACCTTTTGGAAGAGACGGCAACCGAAAACTTTGAACGGATTCATTATAGGAACGGCCCCATGATGCGTAGCACGGCCCAATACCAATACTGACGGTCGCGCCACCGCTTCCACTGTTCCATCGCCACGCGATGGGATTTCTCCAAGGTCTCAAGGTAGTCCTTCTCCATGTCCTTGATACAGCTGCAACCGCACATGAAAGTCCCGCACTCTAAGTGGAGGAAGAGAGAACGGTAATCGAGGTTGATCGTGCCGACGGTGGCCATTTTGCCGTCGCAGATGAACATCTTCTCGTGGACGAAGCCCGGGGTGTATTCGTAGACCTTGACCCCCGCTTTCATGAGCCTGCCATAGAAGGAACGGCTCAGATTGAAGACGGCTTTCTTGTCGGGGATATGCGGCATGAGGAGACGGATGTCGACGCCGCGGTCGGCGGCGTGGATCATCGCGTTCTCCATCTCTTTGTCGATGATGAGGTAAGGCGTGGTCATGTAAAGCGTCTTATGGGCGGCGTTGATCAAGTCGATGTAGACCCTTTCGCCCACCGCCTCGCTATCGAAGGGAAGGTCGCCATAAGGCTGCACGAAGCCATCGCTTTCGGGGAAACCGCCGGCCTCGTCGATATGCACGGTCGGCTTATAGAGCTCGGCCTTGTCCTTATGGATGTTCGCGTAGGCTTTCTTGTCGAGGGAGTTGGCGATCCACATCGCGAGGAACATGTTGGTGAAGTTCTCCACCGCGCGCCCCTTGATGAGGATGGCGTTGTCCTTCCAATGGCCAAAACGGACTTCGGCGTTGATGTATTCGTCGGCCAGGTTGAAACCGCCCGAGAAGCAGGTATGGCCGTCGATCACCAAGATCTTGCGGTGGTCGCGGTTGTTCATGCGGATGTCGAGCATGGGGCGGAACTTGTTGAAGCAGATGGTCTTCACGCCCATCGCGGTCAACGTTTCGGCGTAATGGATCGGCGCGGTCGTGAGCGAGCCCACGTCATCATAGATGAAACGGACGTCAACCCCTTCCGCTGCCTTTTGCTTCAAGATCTCGAGCATCGAATCCCACATCTTGCCGGGGGCGACGATGAAGAATTCGAGGAAGATGAAATGCTTCGCCTTGCGCAGTTCCTCAAGGATCGGCTCAAAGGCGTCGTCGACGATGGGGAAGAAACGGACGCTGGTCTGCTGATGGATGCCACCGCCCGACTTCGTCTCGAGGTAGGAGGAGATGCCCGCGGCGACGGCGTTTTCCTTTTCTAAGGCCTTCTCCGTCTCCTCGATGGTCGGGTTATGCTCGATCGGACGACGGTAGGCGGCGAGCTTTTTGCGTTGTCGGCGGTTGGTCTGTTTGTTGGCCAAGAAAACGTACATCAAAGCCCCGCCGACGGGGATCAAGAAAACCAAGAAAAGCCACGACAGGCGATAAACGTCGGGCGAATCCGTGTTCATGATGAAGACGGCAAAGGCGACGTCGACGGCGAAGATGACGCCGATGGCGATGAGGATGCCGGTGGGTCCGCCGCCTTTGTTAATGCGGTCGAAAAGCCAGATCAACAGGATGACGACGCCCAAGAATTGCACGAGGAAAAGCAGGAAGAGGACCAGCTTTTGCCAATATCCGGGACGGAAGAACTTCATTGGAGCACCTTTCTCCGCTTCTCGCGGTATTCGAGTTCGGCGATGAACGCCTTAGGGTTCACTTGGTAGGAATTGCATAAGGCGGCGAAGGCGGCGTTGACCCGTCTCATGGAAGATGCGCTATAGACGAGGGATTCGAACTCCTCGATCTCCGCCGAGGGGATCTTCTTATGGAAATGCTTGATGCAACGGATCTCCCAATACGCCTTCTTGTCGTCTTCGGGTAATAACGGCACAGTGCGTGGCTTGCCCTTATATAGCGGCGCATAGAGGAACGCCCTCGCGGCGAGGCGATAGGAAGCGGGGTCGACGTCTTTTAAGGCCGGGTCGCCTTCGCCATAGAACGCGAATTCGTAGCCCACGATCTGTTCGGGTAAGGCCGCCTCATAGACATAAGCGAGGAGCAACGATCCCTTGCCCTGTTCATCATAATCGACGAGCTCCGGCAACTTACGGGTGATCTTCCCCTCTAAGCCAAAGGCGGCATAGAGACTCTTTTTCAGCTTTTTCTTGCGGAAGAAGGGAGATAAGGCCGCACGGGGCAAGCGGAACTTTTCCTCCCCATCTTTGCGGACGAACAAAAGCGCGTCGTCGCGGTAGACGAGCGCGTAGGTCAACTTGGGGTTACGTTCTTTGGCCATTGGGTATCTTCCTTATAATAAGGAAAACGCCCCATTTTGTTAAGGGCGTTTCGTCTGTTCTTCCGGCGGCAACAGCTTTTCGATGCCAAGAGTGCGCCAACAGAGGTCGAAATAGACTTTTTTCATGCCAAGGGGCGAACCGTTATGGTCGAGGTTTTTCGTCCAGGCGCGGAACTCATTCGAGATATCCGCCCCCTCCTTCGCGGCGAGGACGAGCTGATGGACCTCGCGGAAATCCTCGAGGCTATGGGCGAACATGTCCTCGATCGATTCGAAATGTTCTTCGCCCGTGCAGGGATCGCGCCACATCATATGGCTCGCGTTTTCGACGTCCATCGGGACGAATTTCTTCGCAAAGCGCGGATGCGACTGCGCCCAAGGGGTCGAGTATTTGCCCATCAGACGGAACAAAGGACGCTTAAGGCCCGTCGGGGTATAAAGCATCTTCTCCGCGGAGACGAAATCCTCGTAGGAACGATAGAACGCCTCGTCGTCCAAATGGGCGGGCGAAGCATAGGCCCACATGCGGGAAATCTCCTTGACCTGGTCCTTGGGGGAGACGATGCATTTGCTCATCTTCCGATAGGTTCCCTTGCGCTTGGCAAAGGTCTGGTCGAGGATGGCCTCAAAGAAGGCGTGGGACCAACTCCAATACCCCTCGAGTTTGCCGGCGGAATCAAAGCCGCTGCGGGAGAAGATATAGGCGTGGAAAATGCGGTCGACGGCATAATGCATCAAGATGCCGTCGATGTAGGCGAAAAGCATGTCCTTCTGCGGGCTTTGCCGCGCGAATTCCATCATCTTGAGGTAGACCGTCTCCACCGGCAAGGAATGCATGGTATGCCCCCACTGCCGTATCTTGACAACCTCGCCCCGCTTCCGCCAGGGGATGGTCCCATAGGCCATAAAGGTATCCGGTCCTTGGCTACCGAGGTTCACGACCGCCTGAAAGGGACGGTCCTCCTCTGGGATAGCCAAAAGAGCGAAGGTGTAATGGGTCAGAATCGCGGGCATGGGATCAGTCTTCTTGGTCGAAGGCGGCTAAGCCTTTTTTCGTGCCGAGCTTGCCGACTTTGACGTTCTTCAAAACCAAGGCGACGAGGACGGCGATCGCGACGCAGACGAGGGCGTAGATGGGAAGGTACTGCCAGCCGAAGCTTGGGATGAGCATCAAGGCGCCGAGGGCGATCGGGGTGATGGTCTGGGCGGCCATGGAGGAGGCGTAGTAATAACCGGTGAAGGCGCCGATTTTGCTGTTGGGGCAAAGCTCGACGACCATCGGGAAGGAGTTGACGTGGACTAGGGACATGCCAAAGCCTTTGACGAACCAGATGATATAGATCCAGAACGGGAACGAGCCGGAGCCGGCGATGTTCGTGCTGAAGGTCAAGATGGCCCACAAAACATAGGAGACGAGGGTTAGACCCAAACCGCCGACGACGGTCCATTTACGGCCGATCTTCGAGGCGATGATGCCACCCACGGCAAAGCCGATGACCGAGCCGACGCCGCCGACGATCGTGTTGATCATCGAGGAAGCGGAGGAAGTCTTAAGATAGTAAATCGCGTAGTTGGTCATGAAGGTGGCGATGCCGTTATCCGCCATGAACCAGAAGAACTCGGCGATGAGAATAAGCCAAAGCATGCGGAGGTTGGCCTTGCTCATCGGGCCCTCCTCGACGACTTTGTCGGCCGTTTCGGTGTGTTCCTCGCCGCGGCGCATATCCTCGGCCACTTCGACGGCGATCTTGTTCTCCTTGATCTTGATGAAGAGGAAGACGGCGGAAATCACCATCAGGACCGAACCGACGAGGAATGGGATCTCGATGGTCCAGATGTTCTTATACCAGACGGGGTCATGGATGGGCTGGCCCTGCGCGTCGACGGCCGAGCCGAGGTATTTGGAAAGGGCGAAGGGGATGCCGATCACGGTCGCGGCGGCACCGCCGAGATAGCCCATGATGTTGATGATGCCGTTGGCC
>SVBF01000016.1 GCA_015058945.1 Erysipelotrichaceae bacterium
CCGACGGCGGTGCCGCGGATATAGAGCCCGACGCCGCTGGTCTCGGGGGTCGAGGAATCGGCGCTGCTCGTCGCGGGGGCGGTATAACCGGTCAGCCAGATGTCATAGCCATCCTCGGTCTGACCTTCTTCGGGGTCATAGACCTTGAACCAAAGGGTGAGGTTGGTGCCGGCGGAAACGACGGTTAATCCTTTGGTCTCGTTGTCATAGAGAGCGTTATTGCCTTCACCGGAAGCGCCTGGGAAGATCGCGGTGCCGGATTTCTTGAAGGTGATGGCGTCGCCGGCCGCGGCGGCGGTGACTTCGCCCTTATACTGGGCTTTCCAGGTGTCTGTGGCACCCTTGGGAGTGCTCGCATCGACTAAAGGAACGACGAGGTCACCGATGGTGCAGGTGAAGACCTCGCTCGCGGGTTCGGAGGTGAGTTCTTCAGAGCTGATTCCCTCGCTGGTAAGTTCTTCCTCGCTGGTAAGTTCTTCTTCGGAGGTGAGTTCTTCCTCGGAGGTCAGCTCCTCTTCGGAAGTGAGTTCCTCTTCGGAGGTGAGTTCTTCGGAACTCGTGGTGACCGGCGCGGAAGAGGTGGTCACGGGGGCCTCGGAGCTGCTCACGACCGGAGCTTGGCTCGAAGTGACGGGAGCTTCCGGGGACGATAAAGCGGCCGGTTGGCTCGAGGCGGGCTGCTCACCACAAGCTGCGAGAAGCATGCTTGAGGAGAGGAGCAAGAGCAGACGATTGAATTTTTTCATTTATTTCTCCTTTTATATACAAGGCCAGAAGGCCAGGTAATCGATATAATGGCCCGCCAAGCCGGAAAGCGTTGGCGGGCATTTGTCAATGATTAGGCAACCGTCTCGATGTAGAGATAGTTGTTCGTGGTGAGGTACATGTTATAAGTACCGGCCACTTTGCAGTGGATGTTGCCATCCGAAGCGCCCTGTTCGAAGTTGGCCTTGGCGCCACCTTGGACGACTTGGTGGTCAGCGGATTCGTCTTGGTTCTTGTAGCTCCAGCCCCAAGATTTGGACCAATCCGCATTCGCGATCTTGAAATCGCCGACGGCCAAGGTGATGTTTAGAAGTTCCCCTTGGTTATTGGAATCGCTCGAGGTCTGCAATTCGTTGGCCGTGGCGACATCCCAGCCACCGACGGCGGTGCCGCGGATATAGAGCCCGACGCCGCTGGTCTCGGGGGTCGAGGCTTCGCCACTGCTGGTCGCGGGGGCGGTATAACCGGTGAGCCAGATGTCATAACCGTTACTGAGTTGACCCTGTTCCGGCGCATAAACCTTGAGATAGAGGGTGGCGTCATTCGCGGTGGCACGGACGGTGATGGTGGTCGTTGCCTCATCATAATGGGCGTTATTGCCCGCGCTTTCGTAGTTCGCGCCCGGCGCGATGTGGTCGCCGAGATAAGTGAAGCTAAGGACATCGCCTTCGACGACGTCCAAATCGGTGACTTTCCACTGCTCGAAGGCCGTGTCTCCCGGATCGATTTCCGCGGTGGCATCGACCATCGAGTGGGGCTCGAAGTTGACGTAGAGGACGTAATCGCTGAGTTCTTCCTCAGAGGTCAGTTCCTCTTCGGAGGTGAGTTCTTCCTCGGAGGTCAACTCCTCGCTGGAAGGTTCTTCCTGAGAGGTGGGTTCTTCGGAGGTGATGTCCTCTGAAGAGACGACTTCGCTCGAAGGCGTGGGCTCAACGGAAGGTTCTTCCGAAGAAACCGCGGGTTGGGAGCTTGAATGGGCTTGGTCCCAGGAAGCGATTTCCTCGGGGGTGAGGACGTGATGCCCACAGGAAGCGAGCAACGCTCCGCTGGCGAGGATGAGGAGTAAACTTGCTTTTTTCATGTTCTGCAATCCTTTCTATCTATCGAATTAGAACGTGACGTCGAGTGAGCCGGTGCCGCCGGTCGCGGTGACGCGGGAAGAGGTGAAGTCGACCGTGATGGTGATCGCACCATTCTTAAACTTCATGACCTTCTCGGAGCTGCCCGCGTCGGAGACGGTGCCGGTGATGAGGGCGGGGTTATTGTTTTTGTAGGCGATGATCTTCGCGAGTTTGTTGTACTCGGAGTTGTTATCGTTCATCTGCGATGTCGCGTCGACGACGGTGGAGGAGCTATTGACGCCGTCCCAGACGATCGAGGCGCCCGAACCCGTGATGGAGAATCCGGTGGTCATGGAGCCGTCGCCCGCTTTGCCGCCCTGCTTCCATTTCATCGGCTGGCGCCACCAGAGGTCGGCGTAGTCGCTTTGGGAATTCTTGCCCGAGGGGAAGTTTCCGGTCATGCCGATCTCGTCGCCATAATAGATCCAGGTGCAGCCTGGCATCAGGATCTCGATGGCTTTGCAAAGGTCGGCCGCTTTGCGGAATTTGAGGTAGTCGCCCGTGGTGACGTTGCCTTGCTCAGAGATGCCGTTGCTATCGCCGGCGGAGGAATGGATGCGGTTGATG
Organism: Erysipelotrichaceae bacterium; assembly: GCA_015058945.1. Lineage (GTDB taxonomy): Bacteria > Bacillota_I > Bacilli_A > RFN20 > CAG-826 > Alloenteromonas. The sequence continues at coordinate 2,454 of SVBF01000016.1, forward strand.
ATGCGGGCGATGTCGTGGTTGGAGGTGAAGAAGCCCGGCATGGCCTTGTCGCCGCGGAAGTCGTTATAGGAATCCAAGATGGACCCGAGGTTCCAGGCGTAGCTCTTGCCCGAGAAGTAGCCTTTGCCGTTGCCGTCGTATTTCGACGGTTCGGAGAAGATGGTCGGCCAGGAGCGTCCGGCGCCGGTGTAATGGCCGATGGCGCGGCTAGCGGCCGTGGTGAAGTTGAAGTAGCCCCAGAAGTCGAACATGGAGTCGAAGGCCTCGTAGAAGGGGGAGACGTTGAAGGCGTTGCCGTCGAAGTTCTCGCCCACGAAGAAGGCGTCCTTGTTGACCGCTTTGACCGCTTTGTTGAGCTCGCGGTAGAAATGGAGGTTCTTGGTGAGGTTGGAGGAATAGTCGCCCTTAGCCGCGACGTCGGAGATGATGACGTCGCCCGAATCGGTCGCGACCTCGTCCTTCATGAAGATGTGCTTGACGGCGTCAAGGCGGAAGCCGTCCACGCCCTTCTTGACCCAGTTGACGCTCATGGCGTTGACCGCGTCGCGGGTGGCTTTGTATTGGTAGTTGAGCTCCGGCATGGAGGAACCGAACTTCGCGTAGTAGCTATAGTCGTGATCGCCATAGGGGAACCAGCACTTGGCCTCGGTGACGTTCTTGTCCGTCTTGTGGTTACCCCATTGGTAATAACCGCGGTAGCTATCGTCGAGCTGGGCGGACTTGATGAACCACTTGTTCGAGGTGGAGGTATGGTTCAGGACGAGGTCCATGACGATCTTCATGCCTCTGGCGTGGGCTTTCTCGATGAGTTCCTCGTAATCCGCCATCGCGGTGGCTGGGGTGACCTTGCCCCCATTGGCTTTGCCGGCCGTAGAGACGGTCGAACCGAATTTCTCGTCCACCGCCTCATAGTCGGAAATGTCATAGCCATGATAGCTGTCCGATTTCTGCACCGGGGTGAGCCAGAGGGCCTTGACGCCGAGCTTGGCGAGGTAATCGAGTTTGGAGGTGATGCCATAGATATCGCCGAAGCCGTCGCCGTCGGAGTCGGCGAAGGAGGCGACTTGGATCTGGTAGCCGACCCCCACTCCGCTCTTGAACGCGGGGGAGGTGCCCTTCTTCTCGGCCGTGGTCTTCCAATCGACGTCGTTATAGGCGCCTTTGCCGCGGGTGACGTTCTTGCCGTCATCGTTCTCGAAGGGGTCGGACATGTCATTGATGACCGAGCCTTGGTAGGAGGCGACTTTGTCTTGGAGGGAGAAGACGTGCCAGGCGGTGCCGCCGTCGCTCGTGGGAAGGGCCATGGTCTGGGAGGCGTCCTCGAGGTCGATGTGGAGGTCGCCGCCATCGTTGGTCCAGAATTTGCCCTCGGGTTTGGTGCGGGAGGAGGATTTGACGACTTGGAGGCCGATTTGGGTATCGAGCGTCTTGCCGTCGGCCTGATAGAAGCTGACCTGGGTGCCGCCGATCTTCTTGCCGGAATTGGTCGCGCCGCCGTCATAGGTCTTGGTCAAATCGATATCGACGTAGGCGCCGCCGAAATCGTCGACGAGGGCGGAGCCGGTGGCGCTAAGCTTATCGGCGCTGGTGGTCTTGCCCACGAAATCGAAGCGGGCGCCTTCGCCCTCGGCGGGGCGATAGGGCCAAGCCCAAATATCCCAGTCGGCGTAAGAGTCCGGGGTATTATCGAAACGGTAATAATGGAAATAGAGGTGGTTTGCCTGCGAGGTCTCTTTGAGTTTGTCGACGTAGGCCTTCACTTCCTCTTCGGTGTGGCTGCCGGCGGAAGCTTTGATCCAACGCGCATAGAGGACGACGTTGCCGGTGACGGTATACGGGAAGGTGACTTCGGTCCGCTCCTGCCCCATCTTCAAGGATTTGCTATAGCCGGTGCACCATCCGGCGAAGGAATAGCCTTCGCGGGTGGACGAGGGGGGCGGAAGCGATGTTGCCGCCTTCGACGACCTGCTGGGTCGCGACGGCGGTGCCGCCACAGGCGTTGAAGGTCACGGTGTATTTGGTGCGGACGTCGATGCTCGTGCCCTGCTGTCCGCCGGAACTCGAACCAGTCGGCTCGCCGCAGCTCACCGCGCATAGCATGGCGGTGGATAACACCAACAAGCGAACGAATTTCCTCGATTTGTTCATTCTTTTTCCTCTCTTTATCGTAGTTCGTATTTATACCGAAGCGCCCCTAGCGTTAACTAGAGGCGCTGAATGGGTTTCGCTTAAGATTAGGCGTGATCGGTGATCCAGAAGACGCCGGAACCGTTGACGTAGACGTCGTAGTTTCCGGAGACGGTGCATTTGAAGTTGCTTCCGCCAAAGCCATCTTCCGCGGCTTCGAAGCAAGTGAGGCCTTTGTTGGAAGGATCCTCATACTTATCGACGCCTTCGTAACCGAACCAGGTGGAACCGCCATCGGTCACTTTGAAGAGGTCGCCCTCAACGAACGCGACGTTGAGGAGGCAGCCCTTGTCTTCGGGATTGCCCGGGTTGCTATAAAGTTGGAGGCCGCCAGCGGTGTTCCAGCCGGAGAAGAGCGAACCTTCGCCGACGATGTACCATTCGACCAAGGACGAGCCTTCGGGGCCATAGTAGTCGCCGCTAGGCGTGCTGTCCTCACCCGAATCGATGGAGACGTCGGGGATATCGGTCGGATCGTAATCGGACCAAACGCCAGAGACGGCGCGGGAAGCACCTTCGGCGGCGCCTTCGACCCAAGCCGCGGGTTTTTCGCAATCATGGATGTCATACATATTGTGCTCACCGCGTCCGGCGAAGGTGATGACCTCGGTCCATGCGCCCCAGGATTCGACCACATCGGTCGGCTCATCGTTTTCGTAATGCGGGCCGCAGCGGAAGATTTGAATGGTTTCCGCTTCCGAGAGGTAACTGGGATCGATGGAATAGACGTTATAGTAAGCGGTCGCGGATTCCTGGACGGTGGCGACGTAATCCATCTTGATGAGCTGTTCGAAGTCGAGGGTGATATTCGGATCCTCGCCGGTCACGCCGGCGCCATTGACGGAAATCATCGGGAAGCCGGTGGCGCTGTTCCACCAGGTGGCTTCGCGGAAATAAATCAGATCGTCGTCGATGATGGCTCCAGAGCTGGGATCGATATCCGAGCCCTCATCCCAGCCAGCATAGACGGTGGTGTTGGCGTTAAGCGCCTGATTGAAGTCGAAGAGGGTCGCGCAGACCGCATCGGCGTACCAATCGTCGAAGACATAGCCTTCTTTGGTCGGATCGACGGATGGACGGGTCGCCTTGGATCCCTTGGCGATGGTCTGGGACGCGATGGCAGAACCGCCGTCGGTATCGAAGGTGACGGTGATGGTTTCGGCGGGGGTGAGAGACGACGCCGCGGGTGTGCTCGAAGCGGGTTGTTCGCCACAGCCGGCGAGCAAGAAAGCCGCGGAGAACGCGAGGATTGCAAACGAATTCCTATATTTCATTTTGGCCCTCCTTATATGTTTGGCCTAAATACGCTTAGGATTATATGGCGCAAATGTCTCCAATGTAAACGCTTTCTTACCACTTTTTGCCCACCACTACTCGTTTTTAGGGGCAAAACACATTTCTGTGCCACATATCGAAATCTAAACGAAAAAACCCAAACTCTTAGATTTTGGCGTTTTTTGTATAATCACGAAAAAAGGCCCCCATTTCTGGGAGCCTTGATGGATGTGGAGCTTAGCGAATCGTGCCGGAGAGGCGGCGGACGATGAGGCACTCGAACTTGTCCAAGGTGATGGAGTTGTTGGTGCCGATGGTCACCGTGCCCTTGCGACCGGTGGAGCTATAGAGGACCTCGAGCTGGCCGGAGCCGATGCCGATGGAGGCGACTTCGCCCTTATTGGCGAGCATGTAGACGCCTTTGCCATCCTTCTGGCCGATGAAGCCGGCGGCGATGATCGGGGTGACGGCATTGCCATCCGCATCGAAGAGGGATTTGTCGTCCCAGCACCAGGTGTCCGGCTGGGCCTTGGTGAGGTTGGCCTTGGTCTGGCCGAGGCAGTTGCCCATCTCTTTGGCGCGGAGCTGGACGACCTCCTTCACCTTCTCGTAGTACTTCTTGACCATGGCGTCGCCTTTGCGGTCCCAGCGGAACGCGTTGACGGCGTCGCCGTACTTATAGGAGTTGCGGACGAGCCACTGGGTCTTGGCGGAGTTGATGGGGACGCCATCGCCTTCTTGCCAGGTATCGACGGTGCCGTCGGGGTGGGTATAGGAACCTTTATGGTAGGACTCCTGCATGGCCTTGAGATAGGGATCATCCGGTTGCATGAGCTTCTGGCGGAAGAATTCGTCGCCGCCATGGACGAAGCCGATGCCTTGGGTGAAGAGGCTTAGCGCCGTGAGGTCGACGCAGGCTTTCATCGCCCATTCGTTGTTGCCGTCGTCGAACGCCTTCGCGGAGAAGTAATTGAACTGATAGTTGATTTGGTCGTAGAGGGTGTAGTTATCGTGGCAGGCGAGGTAGTTCACCGTCTGGCTCGGATCGAGGGTCGCACTGCCCTTGGCCCAGCGGTTTTCGCCAATGGCCATGGTTAAGGTGTTGTAGACGCGATCTTTGTTGGAATCTTTGGTGATCCAGTTTTTCTCGCCGTTATCGGAGATATCCGGTGCCTTGTCTCCGCCGTCGTTGCCCTTGGCGCCGTCACGCCCGGCGTCATTGAAGCAGCCGACGGAGCCTTTGGCGGTCGCGCCGAGCTTGGCGTAGACGTTGCCGCTGGTGGATGGGGTGCCGCCAAGGAGCATGTGGGCGCCGCTCATGGAGCCGGACCAGCCTTCGCCGTACATCACGACGTCCTGGTAGGCTTTGCCGAGGTCATAGACACCGTCTTTGGCGGCGCGCATGGTCGTGGTGTCGATGCAGCCCATGAGGTCGAAGCGGAAGCCTTTGATCTTGAATTCGCTCGCCCACCACTTCAACGAGTCGACGATGTACTTGCGGGTCATCGGACGCTCGGTGTGGACCGCGTTGGAGCAGCCGGTGTCGTCGATGAGGTTCATGTCCTTGTCGTAACGGAAGAAGTAACGCGGGGCGACGGTAGAGAAGCTATGCTTGGTGACCGAGGAGACGTGGTTATAGACGACGTCCATGATGGTGCGGATGCCGCTCTTGCTCAAGGTGAAGATGAGGTTCTTGAATTCCTTGACGCGGACACTCGCGTCATAGGGATCGCTCGAATAGGCGCCTTCGACGCAGTTGTAGTTTTGTGGGTTATAGCCCCAGTTATAGCCGGGCTTGGTGACGACTTTCTCGCCGTTGACCTCGCTTTCGACGGTGCGCTCGTCGTTATCCTGGTCAAAGACCGGGAGCAACTGGACGGCGTTCACGCCGAGTTCCTTGAGGTGGTCGAGTCCGGTGGAAAGGCCGTTATATTTGGTGCCGGCTTCGGCGAAGGCGTTATAGGTACCGCCCTCGTTGCCGTTATTGGAGACCCAAGACTTGTCGGCGGTGAAGTCGCGGACGTGGACTTCGTAGACCGTGAGGTTGTTGGGGTTTTTGATCTCCGGGAAGCTCATCTTGTCCCAGCCCTCGGGGTTGGTCTTAGAGAAATCGAGGATCGCGCCGCGGATGCCGTTGATGCCACAGGCATGGGCATAGGGGTCGATGGTCTCGTAGGAGGTCTCGTTGTAATAGAGAGTGTAGGTATAGTACATACCCGCGTTGTCCCCTTCGATCGCACCGGTGAAGAGGCCACCTTTTTGGGCGGTGAGCCACGCCGTCTTGATCGGATAGTCGTTGAGGGCGTGGGCCGAGGGATCATCGGTGTAAGCCGCCGGGGTACCGGACTTATAGAGGTTGACCTTGACCATGGTGCTCGTCGGGGCCCAGAGGCGGAACTCGGTCTTCTCCTTGGAGTATTTGACGCCGAGGTCGTCGCCGTTATAGGTGTAGTCGCTCTTGAATTTCGCGGTGTCGTAAAGTCCGTCAAAGGTCGCGACTTTCTTCTTGGTCTTGTTGGGGTTGGAGACGAATTTGCCGGAGATGCGGTACGTCTTCTGTGGATCGACCCCGTTGGCTAAGGGGATTTCGATCGTGTCCTTATTGACGTTCTCCTTGGTCTCGACGATGTATTCGTCGATGTGCTCGGCGCGGTTAAGCGCGTTCATCTTGAGGTAGACTTCGTCGAAGCAATAAAGGGTATAGCTCGCGATCTTGCCCGAGCCCACCACTTTCAGCTTCTTCCAGTCGCTGGTCGCGGAGAAGGACTTGAAGGAATCGCCTAAGGCATCGGTCTTATCCGGATAGGCCTCGACGGTGTTACCTTCGCCAGGGCAGGAATAGACGTTCATCAAGGGGGTGCCGTCGCTCGTGGCGGTCACCGCGTCCATGTAGTCGGCGAATTTGACCAAGGTGTCGGAGCTTTGGCCGGCCCAGGTGCCGGGTTCCTTGATGATGAAGGAAACCGATCCGGCGACGTGTCCCGCATAAGGGGCCTCGCGGACGTCCATGTCGAAATAGGCGCCGATGTCCTTGTCGTAACCGGTCCAGTCGTGCTCGCTGCCGTCGACGCCGTCGCACCACACATAGATGCGCTTGTTCCTCTCGGTGCCGGAATCGTTATGGAAATAGATGCGGACGATGCCGTTAAAGACGCCGGAGGGGTCGACGGAAGTCTGACCGCCACCACCGGAGGAATCGCCGCCACCGCCACCGCCGGAAGAGACGGAAACGACGGGCGCTTCCGAGGAAGTGACGCCGCCACCGCCGGCAGAGGACGAGGGGGTTGGGGTCTCGCCGCAAGAGGCGAGGATCAAAGCGGATAAGGCAAACGTTACGAGTTTCTTTTTCATAGCCATTGCTCCTGTATCAGATTAATTGTAAGCGCTTTTACGCGTTTTGTGTCGTGAGATACGCGAATCCGTACGCGTCGAGGGTGAGTTCCTTGCCCCTTAATCCGGCTTTATCGGAACCCGGCGCCGTCACGAGGGCCATGTCCTTAGGCAAATGGACCTTCACCTCCTCGCTTTCCGCGTTATGGATGAGGTAGGAGGTTTTGCCCTGATAGTCGATCTGAAAGGCGATTAACGGCGAATCGCTTGGGGTCACGTTGCGGTAATAGCCCTTTTTGATGGCCTCGGTGCGGTTACGGAAAGCCAAAAGCTCTTTGTAATAATAGGTGACCGAGGAGGTGTCCTTGATGGCCTCAAGCCCGCCCAAGGTGGTCTGCTTGCCGGAATAGTCGCTGCCGGGGCCGACTTTGCAGCGCGCCGTGTCTTCGTTGGCGTTTGACTTCCATTGCATGGGCAAACGGCGGTTGATGTCGGTCTGGGCGGTCTGGCGGATGCCCTGCATCTTGATCTCCTCGCCATAGTAGATATAGGGCGTGCCGGAGGTCAAAAGATAGGCACTCGCGGCGAATTTGATCTGCTCGTCGGCCAACGAACCAGCCCAGCGGTCCTGGTCGTGGTTGGTGAGGAAATGGGAAGGCAAGGTTTTGCCGTTAGAGCCGCTAAGGAAGCCTTGGCTCGCGTCGGCGACGGCCCTAGCGAAACGTCCGCCGTTGCCCGAGCGCATCGCAAAGATCGGGTTGGTGCTCACGCCTGAGGTCGAGGTCGGGAAATTGAAGCCCGTCATCCCCGTCGGGGCGATGGTGTTGATGGTCGGTTGGTCGTTGACCCAGAATTCGCCGATGAGCTTGGCGTCGGACTTGGTCGCTCGCGCGGTGTCGGCGAGGTATTTGCAGTATTCCATGCATTTGGCGTTGTTGCCGAGGTGATAATAGGCCACGCCGTCGAAGCGGAAGCCCGCCGCTCCTTTGTCGAGCCAGAAATCCATGATCTCTTTGTGTTTGGCACGCGCGATATCGCTATCGAGGTTGAATTCGGGCATGGAACGGTCGAAGTTGCATTCGTAATAGATGTCGATGCCCTCGACGTTATACATCGCCTTGGTGTTGGAGATGTCTTTACCATCCCAAGAGAAGACATAGAGGTCTTTGAGGGAGTCGTCGCTTGAATTCTCGGAGACGAAATCGAAGGCCGCTTGGGCGAACCAGGGGTTATCGATGCCCGAATGGTTGAAGACCATGTCCATGAGGATGTTGAGGCCTTTCTCCTTCGCCTTGGTCGTAAGCGAGACGAAATCGGCCACGGTGCCGAACTGTGGGTCGATGGAGAAATAGTCCTTCACGTTGTACTTATGGTAGGTGGACGAAGGATGGATCGGGGTGAGCCAGATGTTTTTCACGCCGAGTTCACCCAGGTAATCGAGTTTATCTTCGATGCCTTTGAGGTCCCCCACCCCATCGCCATCGCTGTCGGCAAAGGAATAGACGAAGATCTCGTAGCTCGCTTCGGCGTCTTGGGTCCCCGTATATGAGAGGACCGAGCCGGTCGCTTCCTCGATGTCATAGCTTTCGGCGGAACCCCCACCGGCGCTGCTGCTAGCGGAAGGCGTCTCGCCGCAAGAGGCGAGCAAGGTGACGAGCAAGGCGGATAAATAGAAACGTTTCATGGCTTCTCCTTTCGATTATTTCAACAAAAGGGGGCGAGTTGCCCCCTTTGTTTGGTAGGTATGGCGATTAGCCTTTGACCGCGCCACCGGTGACGCCGCCGACGTAGTTCTTCTGCATGACCATGAAGAGGAGGGAGGTCGGGATGGCGATGATGACGGCGCCGGCGCAGAACTGGCCCCAATAGGTACCACGCTCGGCGAACTGTCCCGCGTTAAGCATCTTGTAGAGGATGAGCGGTAACGTCCAGTTGTCTTTGTTGTTGTTCTGACCACCGAGCATGTAGTTGGCCGTGATGTACTCGGCCCACGGCGACATGAAGGCGGTGAGGACGGTGTAGGTGATGATCGGTTTGGAGAGCGGCATCGTGATCTTGTAGAAGATCTGGAAGCGCGTCGCGCCGTCAATCATGGCCGCTTCGTCGATCTGCTTGGAAATCGTGTCGAAGAAGCCCTTGGAGATGTAGTAACCCATACCGGCGCCGCCTGAATAGATCAGAATTAGCAGCCAGATGGAGGCCTGCCACCTCAAGACTTTGTAGAAGAGGGAGTAGAGAACGACGAGGCCGAGGAATCCAGGGAACATGCCGAGGATCATGATGAGACGCATCATGAACTGCCTGCCTTTGAAGCGGAGACGTGAGAAGGCGTAGGAGGTCATAAGGGTCAAGAGGGTCGAGACGACGGCCGTGACGATGGCGATGATGAGGGTGTTCATGAAACCGCCGAAGTAGAAGGTTCCGTTCTTCACATAGCCGAAGAAGTTGTAGGCCGATTCCTCAACGACGCTATTAGACGAATAAACGAGGTTGGAGAAGAGGAAGCGATAGTTGCCGAAGGGCCCGAGGGTGTAGTTGAACTGCAACCTGGTGTTGTTGTAGATGATCGAATTGCCTTCGACGACTTCCCAGTCCCAGATTTCCGGGATCCATTTTCCCATAGAGTCAACCGCCTGTCCGGTGAAGGACTGAAGGAGGATCCAAAGGACCGGGGAGACCCAAGCGAGGGCCATGACGGTGAGCAGGATGTAGACGATGATGTCTGCGGTGATGCGGCGGACCTTCATCGAGGCGTGGTGCTGCTTCTTTTCGACGACGGGCGTCGCGGTGGAAACGGTGGTAGCCATTATTGGAAAGCCTCCTCATTCTTGGTGGAGCCCATCCTGGAGTACATGATGAGCGAGAAGAACGCGCAGATGATGAACACCAAGATGCCGATGACCGAACCGATTGCGTACTGGTGGGTCGCGCTATTGACCGTGATCTTGAACAAGAAGGTGATCAATAGGTCGGTATAGCCGGCGTCGAGGTTGAGTTCGCCCATCGCGGCGGGTTTCGGACCGCCGCCGGTAAGGAAGTAGATAACGTTGAAGTTATTGATGTTACCGATGAAGGTCGTGAGCAGCGACGGGCCAGTGACGAAGAGGATGTACGGCATCGTGATCTTCCAGAACTGGGTCCAGGGAGACGCGCCGTCGATGCGGGCGGATTCATAGAGGTCCTCGGGGATGTTCATCAAGATGCCCGAGGTGGAGAGCATGGTGTACGGGATACCGACCCAGCAGTTGACCAAGATCAAGCAGATCTTCGCGGAGAGGCCTTGGTTGGCGGGGTCGTTGAGCCACCAGGTGTCGGCGCGGACGGTGGTCGGGTTGGCGGCGTAGGCGGCCATGTTGATCGGACCGCCGGGGCCGAGGATCTTCGACATGGCGAGGAGGGTGATGAACTGCGGGATCGCGATGGAGACCACGAAGAACATACGGTACACCTTCTTGAACTTGATCGACTTCTTGTTGATGAGAAGCGCCAAGACGATGCCGAGGATGTAGTTGGAGAAGGTCGCGAAGATGGCCCAGATGAGCGTCCAGCCCAAGATGTAGGCGAAGGTTTTGCCCATCAACGAGGTGCTGTTGCTGTCGAACATCGTGGACCACGCGGACATGTTCCAGTCGAAGTTACCGATGACGGCGTTGGCGCCGGTGAAGTTGGTGAACGCGATGATGATGGAGATGAGTAGCGGCAAGACCGAGGTGATGAGGGCGCCGAGGACCGGCAAGGTCATGACGGTGACGGCGAACTTCTCGTCGAGGTACTGCTTGGCTTTCTTCTTGAAGCGGATCGGCTGGCCATGGAACGGATAGGTCTCATAGCGGTCGACCGTGGCGGTAAAGCGCTCGGCGCGCAAAGCGATGAACTCGCGCATCTTGGCTTCGTCACCGCCAAAGGCTTTGTTCGCGTAATCCATGTCTTCGAACATGGCTTCGGCGTCGAAGCGGGAGACGTGCTTCTCGGCCTTTTCGCCGGAGAGGGTTTCGATGAAGACCGCTTTGCCGGAGGCGTAGAGGTCTTTGAGCTCGTCATAGGAACCGTAGAGACGATGGGTCTCATGGATGCCTTCGAGGCGCTCCTTGCGGTTGACGCGGACGAAGGTGTCGTAGTTCTCATGGAGCTTGGCGGCGATGGCTTTAAGCTTCTCAAGCGGCGTGATGCCAGTCTTGGCCTGCTCCTTTAGAGCGCGCTGATAATAGGTCGCGACCGTGACGCCGTCGCTATAGGGGCACTCGAACGCGCCGACGATGCGGCTCGCGGCGACCTTCGGTTTGACGATGGTGCCACGGGCGATCGGCTCGACGCCGTTTTTGGCCGAGACCTCGTCTTCGGCATAGATCGCCTTCTCGATAAGCTCGGGGTTATCGATCACGCGGAGAAGCGAGGTCGAATCGCGGACGACGGAGAGGTAGTCGTTGTATTTGTCATAGGTATGACGGAAACGGTTGAAATCGGCTAAGACCAGATTATGGACGTAGGGATAGCCGTTCTTCGGGGCGGGCGGGAGGAATTCCCACTCCAGGAATTTCGCGAACACGGACGACCATTTGCCGTTGCGGATCGCGTTGCGGACTTTGTCGTATCTCTTGTAGTAGGCCGCTTTGATCTTGACGCCGAGGGCGGGCAAGCCACGAAGCGGGCGCTCAGTGAGGTCCTTTAAGGGAAGATAAGAGATGTAGCGGGCTGAAAGTTTGGAGAAACCGTAGGTTTCGCGGGCAATGCGGCGAATCTCCTTGGGTTTCTTATAAATGACTTGCTTATAGGCCTTGCCATCCTTGTCGACGCGGTCGACGACCTCGGAGAATTCGGGGTAATTGACGATGTTCTCCACCACATCCACTTGGTCGGCATGGGCCTGAAGGAAGCGGAAATTGTGACGGATGATGTAGTTGTCGTGGGCCGATTTGAGGGCCGAATACCACACGAATACATAGGCGGCGATGACAACAATTGTCATAACGCCGGAAATGAGGAAGCGGATGGAACTGTTGTTGTCCATTTCGTAACCACGTACTTCCTCGCCGAGGAGGATGAAGTCGGCAATCGCCTTGACGCCGAACGCGGCCATATAGACGATGAAGAGGACTTCGGCGCCCAAGAAAATGACGCCATCCGCGACCTGTCCGCCTTTGATGTTCCCTAAACCGGAACAGAACGTGGACATCTTGACGTACTTGTCGCCTTCGCGGCACATCCTCACGACGTTGCGGAAGAAGTGATAAACACCCAATCCGATCTTATAAGCGCCGACGAAGATGCCCTTGATGATGACCCAGAGCGTCTTGAAGATATCCAAGACGAATCCCAAAAGGAAAAGACCAACGGAAATCAGTTTTTCTAAGATGCCATATCCCAGCGAGGTGTACCACTTCTCGACTTTGTAGTCGGAGTTGGCAAGCGCTTTGACGCTGGAGAAGTCAATGCCGTTTTCCGGTTGGTTTTTCGGTTGGGCCTCCACTGCTTCTGCAGTCGAAGGATTTTGTTCTTTTTCTACCATCGGTTTCTCCCTTCCCGATTAATCGGCGTATAGCCTGAGGCCGAATTGACCCCAGGCTATACGCGTGAATGTCGAATGTTCCTCGCGCGAATTAGTTCTGCGGGGTGTTTTGGGTGGTCTCGCAGATCCTGAGAGCTTCGAGCATCGCCTCTTTGGTAGTGAGGGTGCCACCCTTGATGGCGTTGCCGAGGGCTTCGGCAGCGGACCAGAAGGTGCCAGAGGAGCCGTTAGCCTGGGAAACGGTGTTGCCGGCGGCCTGCTGGGCGCCGAGGGCGGCGAGCCACTTGGACTGCCAGAGATTCTTTTGCTCGATGACGGCCTTGTTGGAGACGCCCTGCTTGAGCTGGGTGAGACGATCCTTGGCGACCGCGTCGGAGCCCATGAAGAGGCAGAAGGCACGGGCGGTGATCTTCTTCGCGTCGGTGAAGTTGGAGGCCCTCCTCATGCCGAGAGCTTTGAAGCCCTGGAAGGACTTGAGGGCATAGGATTTGCCGCCAACGGTGAAGGACGGAAGAGTGGTGATCGCGAGCCTGTCGCCAATTTTTTCAGCTTGCTTATTCTCATCGTTCCACAAGACAACGGCACCGATGGGCGCGGTGGAAGCGCCAAAGTTGGCGTCATCGGCGACGTGATTCCAGGTCGAGCCGGCATCCTTGACGATGTTGGCAAAGCCAGCGGCGACGGTGGCGATTGCGTCCGTGGCGATCTCGGAGTGGAAGACACCCTGATCGTCGGTGTAGGTCTTACCACCGGCGGCCCAGATCGGGGCAAAGGTGTACCAGGAGTTGGTGAGATCGAAGTTGAAGGTGGCACCGGCGCGCTTGCAGGCGGCGATGATGCCTTCGAGGGTCTTTGCCTCTTCGGCGGACACGATGGAGGTGTCGTAGGAGAGGACGTAGCCGTTGTCGTTACGATACGGGACGCCGTAGACTTTGCTCTTGACGGAGCTGGCCTTGACGGCTTCGTCGCCATAACGGTTCTTCATGACGTCGACATCGCTGGAGTCGAAGGCGGTCATCGCACGGGCGGTGACGCAATCGGGGATGTTGTCGTCGGCGATCTCGAAGACGTCAGCGGAGTTTTCGGGGTCTTTGGTGAGTTCGCCTTTGACTTCACCTTCGCCCATAGTGGCAAGGAAGGTGATGTCGCCCTTGAACTCGGGGTGGGCGGCTTTGAATTCGGCGACCTTCTTGGTGAAGAATTCGGTGTCGGTGTTGGGGCACCAGTAAGTGATCGAATCGCCTTGGGAGAGATCAATGACGGGTTCACCGCCGCCGTTACCACCGCAGGACGCGAGGCCCATAGCGGCAAGAGAAAGCGCCATGATTCCTAATTTTTTGTTGAGCATTAATTACTTCTCCTTTCATTTTGCAAAAATCTTGCGCGGAAAAGAGCCAGCTAAAACTAGTCAGAGCTCTTAAGCGCCGTAATTTTTGATCAACATGCCATTATTTTAGGACCTTGCCTGCGTGAAGTAAATAGGTATTTGATAGGGCTTTCAAGCCGATGCGGTCGGACTTTTTGGCACGTTTTTGGCGTTAAGAAAAGGGGCGTTTTTAGCACCCCTTGTTTGTCAAATTCTACGCTAGGCGGCTTTGCGGGCCACGACGACCTCGAAATTGGACATCGGCGTAGCGGCGGTAAGGACCTCATTCCTAGCCAAGCTATCGAAGACGAGTTCGTAGCCGGATAGGTCGACCGCGGGGAGTTCCCCGAAGCCGGCGTTATAGACGATCTTGTATTCGTAGTTCCCCGACTTGAAGGAATTGAAGACCTGGTCGTTGGTGGAACTGAAGGTCACGGAGATGAGTTTGGAGTTGTCCTCACTCGCGAGCTTATGGATGTCTTGGTGCAAGCCTTCGACGGTCTGCTTGATCTTGATCATCTCCTTATAGGCGCGGAAGAGCTCCGGATGGTCGATCTTGCGACCGTAGTCGAGGGCGTTGACGACGCCGCCGTCGATGGCCTCGGTCGAATTGTAGGAGTTATGGGCGTAGTCCAAGCGCTCCTTGACGGTGAGGTTCTCCGGGGTCTGCTCATATTTGGAACGGAGCATCTCTTCGCCGGCGAGCATGAAGGAAGTGCCTTGGCTTAGCAAGGCGAAGGACTGGGAGAAGAGGTTCATCTTCTCGCGCTCGGCCAAGGTGGTCGGGACGAAATTCTTTTCCGCCTTCATCGCGTCGTCATAGGCGAGGATGCGGTCGTTGATGGTGTAGTTATCGTGGCAGGAGACGTAGTTGATGGTCTTGGTGCTGTCGGGTACGGTGAGTCCGGTGAAGCCCTTGAGGCCATAGGAGACGCCGTTAAGGTCGGCGATGCCCGGCTTGGCCCACTTGTTGTAACCCATGCCGAGGTCCTTGACCGGCTTCATGCCCGACTTGACGAGGGTGTCGCGCATCGCGTCGTTGAACTGGGCATAGCCTTCGAACTTGAGGCCGTTAGCCTGGCTAGCCTGCTTGGATTCGGATAGCGGGGTTGCGCCGCCGGTCCAAGGCTCGCCATAGACGGCGAGGGTCGGGTTGATGGCGTGGAGTTCGTCGGATAACGCCTTCATGGTGTCCATATCATGGAGGGCCATGAGGTCGAAGCGGAAGCCGCCGAGCTTATACTCCTTGGCCCAGAAGTTGACCGAGTCGATCATGAACTTGCGGAACATGACGCGGTCGGAGGCGGTCTCGTTGCCGCAACCGGAGCCGTTGGAGAGTCCGCCTTGGGCGTTATAACGGAAGAAGTATCCCGGGGCGAGGACGTCGAAGTTTTGACCCTCGACCGAGTTCACGTGGTTATAGACGACGTCCATGATCACGTTGATGCCGGCGTCGTGGTAGGCCTTGACGAGGCTCTTGAACTCGCGGATGCGGGCGTAGCCATCATAAGGATCGCTCGAATAGGATCCCTCGATGACGTTGTAGTTGAGGGGGTTGTAGCCCCAGTTGAATTTGTATTTGTCCGGGCGTTCGTCGTTGGCGTGGTCGAACATCGGCTGGAGCTGGACGGCGTTGACGCCGAGTTCCTTGATGTGGTCGAAGCCGGTCTTGACGGTCGTCTCCCCCACTTTCAGTTCGGTGCCTTCCTCGGTCATGCCTAAGAATTTGCCGCGGCGGCTCTCGGTGCCCTTCCAGGTCTTATGGTTGGTGACGTCGGCGACGTGGGTCTCGTAGACGGTGAGGGCCTTTGGGTCGATCTGGATGGCCCTATCGAAGGAGCCCCAGCCTTCGGGGTCGGTGGCGTCGAAGTCGACGATCATGCCGCGGACGCCGTTGATGCCGGCGCTCTTGGCGTAAGGATCGACGATCTCCTTATTCTTATATTTATGGTTGCTGACGACGAAGGTGTAATACTTGCCCGCTAGGTCGCCGCTAACTTCGGCGGACCAGACGCCCTTATCGCCCTTGGTCATCTCGTGCTCGACGCATTCGTCGGAGCCCTCTTCGTCCAAGGCGACCGGAGTGCCGGAATCATAGATGCGGAGCTTGATCGAGGTGCTGAAGGGGCTCCAGACCTTGAAGGTGGTCTTCTCCTTCGTGTAAGTCGCGCCGAGGTCGCCGCTAAGATAGTTGAACTTCTCGGCGAATTCGGCCGTCTCATAGAGGCTCGCCACGTCGACGAGCTGCTCGATGGCGAAGTCGTTGTCGTAGATGGCCTTGACTTTGTAGGTATGGGCCATGTCCGCCTTTTCGGTCAAGGGGACCGTGATCACTTTCCTCGTGCCTTCGGTGAGGGGGCCGTGGGTTTGGATCTTCTCATCGTCGCGATAGAGCTCGACGGTCTTGATGGAGCCGTTGCCGCTGGTGACGACCAAATTGTTGAAATCCTTGAAATAGGCGCGGGAGACGAAATACGGGAATTCCACTTCGGTGGTGTAGATGGCGGTGATGCCGGTCCATAGCCAGACCGAGTAGTTTCCGTTTGCGTCCATCGTGAGCTCGCTCATGACGACGTAACGGTCGCCGTCGGGGTCCTTCTCGCTCCAATCGCCTTTGGATTTGACGATGATGCCGAGATCGAGTTTGCTCCAGTTGCCGGGCGACCAGGTGCTTAACGGGTAATAGGAGACCGAGCCATAGCTATCGACGGCGCAAGGCAAATACTCGGAGCCTTCGCCGCCGTTGCCATGGTCCCAGATCCAAAGCGCGTAATTATCGTAGCGCGCGTCGGTGCGGTGATAATGGATGATGAAGGAATCTTTCACCCCGCTAGGGTCGAACGCCGGAAGGTCGCCGCTATAGGTGGCGTCCTTCGAGGAGGATTGGACGGGAATTGGGGGTTCTTCCGGTTCGGACGACGCGGAGGAACTCGCGGGCTCGCCACAACCGGCCAAGGCCATCGTGAGCAGGGGCAAAGAAAAGACAAACAGTTTACGTTTCATAGGTCAAAACCTTTCTTGCATTGAGACTATTGTAAATGATTTTGGGGAAGTTGAACGATTATTCGTCGAGGATTGCAAACCCCTTAGGCCAGACTTCGCCCGCGGCGACGCGGTTGCCGAAAAGGACGCGCCCTTGGACGGGGACGCTATTCTCAGTGAGGTTGCAGACGAGGGTGACCGCCCTACCCTGGTAAACGCGGCGCAACGTCAAAGTGCCCTGGCCCTTGATATAAACCTCGCCTTTGGTCAAAGGTTCTTCTTTGCGCAACGCGAGCAGTCTCTTGAAGAGCTCATGACGGGGCGAAGCGAACTCCTTGCTCCCCCACGCCATGCCCTGACGGTTATCGGGGTCGTGTCCGCCCTCCATGAAGATTTCCTCGCCATAATAGATCATCGGGTAGCCCGGATAGAAGATGAGCATGGCATAGGCCAAAAGGCTCAGGTCTTTGTCCCCGTGGCAAAGCGTCACGAAGCGCTGGACGTCATGGCTGGAGAGGATGTTGAGCATCATGCGGTTATGGCCTTCCTTATAACGCATCAGAAGGCCTTCGAGGACCTCGGCGGTCTCTTTCGCGTCGCGGATGCCCAAAACATAGCCTGAGGCGGCGCCGAGGAAAGGATAGTTCATGACGCCGTCCAACTGGTTGTTGCCGAGGTAGGATTCGCTGTTAAGCCAATTCTCGCCGAGGACCAAGACCTCGGGGTCGATATCCTTCAAGGCGAGTTTGAAGCGGTTCCAGAAATCGTGGGAGACGCCTTCGGAGACGTCGAGGCGGAAGCCATCCACCCCAAACTCCTTCATCCAATAGGAGGCGATGGAGATCAGATAGGCTTGGACCTTGGGGTTATTCGTGTCGACTTTGGGCATGCCATAGAAATAGCCGAAGCAGCGGTAATTGAGCGGTTTGGGGGTCGGTTTGTCCCCGTCGATGAAGAACCAATCGTAATACTCTGACGCCCTACCCTTTTCCTGCACGTCGAGGAAGAACGGGTGGAAACAGGAGAAATGGTTGAAGACCAAATCCATCATGACCTTCATGCCGCGATCATGGGCTTTGCTTAAGAGTTCGCGGAAGGCCTCCTTGCCGCCGAAATCCGGGTCGACGTCGAAATAGTCGATGACGTCGTATTTATGGTTGCTCTTCGACGGGTGGATGGGCGTGAGGTAAAGCGCACCGACGCCTAAAGAGGAGAGATAGTCCAGCTTATCGATGACGCCATAGAGATCGCCACCCAAAAAGGCGTTATGTTTGCCCGTTAAGGTCTTGCAGTCCCAAGGCGTATTCACATAGCCCTTGTTCTTTGGATCCTCGCGCGAGGCGAAGCGTTCCGGGAAGATTTGATAGAACACCCTCCCTTGCCAGCTTGGCTTCTCCAGCACGAAGTCATTACGGTTTTCGCCGACGAACTGGAAGGCGCTGATGAAGGCGAGGTCGAACTTATAGGATTCGTCGAGGCCAGACTCGCTGTAATAGTATTCTTTGCCTTCCGCGCGTATTTGAAACACGTACATGAAGCGAGCGGGAAAGGCCTCCATCACCGTCTCGTAATAGACAAAACCGCGGTCTTCGTGGCGGATCTCCATTTTCTGGTAACGGTGCTCTTTGGCAAAGCGCATGGGGTCGCCATAGACGAGGGTCGCCTCGTCGAGGTGACACTCTTTCCCTACCGCGAGGCGGATCAATACGCGATGGTCGTCGAGCGAAAAACAATATCGGCTGTCGCTTTGGTGGCGAAATGAGGACAAATTCATGAATAAAGAATACTTCAGAAACGGGTCAAAAGGAAACGTCCCGAGGGACGAATTCCTTCAATCATGCCTTCGTTGGTTTTCGATAAACGCCTATTTATCTAAGGTCCGCTTTTTCTTCTTCAACGCGAGGAAGACGATCGCGCATCCGATGAACACGACGCTCGCACCGACCCCAAAATAGAGCCAGATCGAGTTATCCCCGCGCGCTTTGTTTCCATAGACATGCCCAAGGCCATTCCCATGGTCGCGCCCCATGAAATCGTCATAGCCGTATTTGTCGATGACATAGTCATAACGGGCAAGGCAACGCTCGATGCGGTCGCCCTCGCGGCTCGCCGTCCCGTAATGGTAATAGGATTGCACGCGATACGGGAGCTCCTCGAAGGACGCTTCGAGTTCCCGCCACTGCTTCGTAAACGTCGGCGCATTCACCCCGGTCGGGTCGCAGGTGAAGGCCCCGAGGAATTCGCGGGCGTATTGGTTGGCCAAACGGTATTCTTCGTCCGTGAGGTCGATGGACGTCTCCACTTCTTCCGAGGAAGGTTCGAGGGAGGGCGTCTCAGAGGTCAACTCGGGCCCATCTTCGCTGGTTTCTTCGGGAACGCTGCTTTCGCTTTGAATTTCCTCGCTAGAAGCAACGTCGCTGGACGAAACCTCTTTCGAAGAAACGACTTCCGAGGATTCCTCGGTCGTTGCCTGCTCGCTCGACTGTTCCGAAGAACTGACGCTGGAGGATTCTTCATTGGAAGAAATCTCTTCTGAGGAAGCAATCTCCGAGGATTCTTCGGAGCTTATGATTTCGCTCGATTCCTCGGAGGAAGAGATTTGCGATGACTCTTCCGAAGACGCCTCACTCGTCTCCATCGGTTCTTGCCTTTCGCCATAACGGTAGATGCTTGGCAAGACTAAGGAAGCGTTCGCCGTCGAGCCCGCGTAAGTCGTGAAGCGCGGGGAGGTAACGTTATAACGGATGGTCCCGTAGTTCGAATTGGAGCTTGAAATCTGCGCTTTGCCCTCGCCATCGATGGAGATGTTCCAGGTTGAGGTGCCGGAAGAAAGGGAGAGCGACTTCGCCGCGGTCGCGGCCAATTTGTCGTCATTCTCATCGGTCAGCGTCCAATAGTTACCGTTTTTACCTAGGGTAAATCCTTTCGCCCCGGAAGGGATGGCGGTCAGTTGGTCCCCGTCTTGGGAGAAGGTCGCGTCTAGAGGTGACAAATACGTGCTTGAAAGGCCACCGGCAACCTTGGAATTGCCCGGCGCGGCGATATAAATCTCATCGCCTGGGGCTAGGCTACTCGCGTCATAGACACGCCAATAGCCGTCTGATGAGGGCGAAGAGCTGGAGCTTGAGGAAGACGTCGAGGGGGATTCCCCTTCCGCGCTTACGGTGACTTTGCAGGTCGCGTAATAGTTGACCTCGTTGATCGTCGCCTTCGCGGTGACGGTCGCCTCGCCTTCGGATAAGGCCGTGACGGTGACGCTGTCGCTGACCTTCCCGGAGGATTTGCTTAAGGAGAGGACGGTATAGTCGTCGGGATACCACGACAAGGTGACGTCTTGGTCGGAGGAGGCCTTCAACGTGAAGGCATCCCCCACTTTCACGGCTTTCGAGGTTTTGTCGAGACTCAGGTAATGGTCGGTGTCGTGGTCATAGGACCCGCCCCAGATGGTCGTGATGTATTCGGGGTGGTCGACGAAGACGTTGCGGTTCCCCTGCACGGTCGAGACTTTGTCGTTGACCGAGCGTTCCCACTCGTCGACCGGGTCGAGGTTGTTCCAATCGGTGAAGAGTTTCTTCGCATAGGCGGTGATGCCGAAATTGGTGGATTCGCTGCCGCTGAAGCACTTCGAGCCGTCGCCGGTGGTCCAGCCATAGGCTCCAGTATATTTGGTCACCGCATAGAAGAAGATGCGGGCGAAATCGCCTTTATAGATGTCGTTTGGCTCGAAAACAGTGCCGGAATACCCATAAGTCGAGGACCCGGATCCAAGTAACGAGAAATCGTTCTTTGAGCTCTTGCTGACCGATCCGACGACGCCGAAAGGATAATTGCTCCGCATGTTGTTGATGTAGCCATCGGTCGGCACGACGATATAGGGATCCGCGCCTTGGTTGGACTCGGCCCCACCCCACCAGCTTTTGGGGATCGAGTGTTCGCGATTATAGGCGTCACCTTCTTTGGAATATTGACCCGCCTGATCGCTGCCTGGGGTGAAACTCGAGACGTTGGAATAATAGTCCATCATCTTGCCGTTAGGTTTGACGTAGGCTTTTTTGTACGTCTCCCATAGGGCGGCATAAGAACCCGCGCTCCCAGAGGACATCAGCGAACGGCAAACATTGAATAGTCCGGACGCGTTTTTGTCGTTATGGCGCGAGTTCGCGGTGGTGTAGTCATAGACCACGACGTCGTCCTCGTCGGCCTTGACCTCGACGGCGCGCGAGGAAATCGCGGCGAGGGAAAATGCCCCGAGAGGTAAGAGCAAGGCGAGTGTGAGCCGGGCCTTTTTCATATCCTTATTAATATATACCCATAAGGTAAGGAAGATAAGGCATAGAAAAAGCGCCCAATAAGGACGCTTTGGTGTGTCTTTCGCTAAGGTTATTCGGCGGGATAGACAGAAACCTGTTTCCTGTCTTTGCCGAGACGCTCGAAGCGCACGATGCCGGTGACGGTGGCGAAGAGGGTATCGTCGCCGCCTTTCATGACATTGGTGCCCGGGTAGACCTTGGTTCCCCTCTGACGGTAGAGGATGCTGCCGGCGGTGACGAGTTCGCCATCGCCCGCCTTGGCGCCGAGACGACGTCCGGCGGAATCACGGCCGTTCTTGGTGGAGCCAACGCCCTTCTTCGAAGCGAAGAACTGGAGATCGAGTATGAACTTCATGGTCAATTTTTCCTTTCTTTGATTTCGATGGCTTCGGGGTAGGAAGCCTCAATGGTTTTCAGCTGGAGAATGAGGGTTTCAAGGACGACTTGATCGTGGTCGGAGATGTCGGCGATGGGCGTCAGTTTGACGTATCCCGACTCCTGATCGATCTCGTATTCGAAGGTCGAATCGATGTCGTCGATCGCGTTGAGGGCGCCGAAGGTGACGGCGCTGACGGCGGCGCAGACCAGGTCATGGCCATATGCCCCACTGCCCGCGTGCCCCTTGATGGTTAGCCCCGCGAGGTGTTTGCCCTTGAACTCGATGCTGACTTTGGTCATTGGCTTAAGCGTTGATGGATTTCACGATCAAGCAAGTATAGGGCTGGCGGTGGCCGATGGTCTTGCGCTCATTGGCTTTGGCCTTGTACTTGAAGACGCGGATTTTCTTGCCAAGGCCCTGCTTCTCGACTTTGCAGTCGACGGAAGCGCCTTTGACATAGGGCGCGCCGACTTTGGTGGCTTCGCCCCCGATGAAGAGCACTTTCTCGATCTTGACGTCGCTGCCGACTTCCGCGTCGAGTTTCTCGACGAAGATCTTGGAGCCCTGCTCGACCTTGATTTGCTTACCACCGGTCTCGATGATTGCGTACATGTCTTTTTCCTCCTTTTGTTTCGGGTTTTTCTAGACTCGCTAGGAAGGCGGGATGAACCTCTTAGGTGCCTTTTTTATGCGGTTGCGCGCCCAAAACCGGAGGCGACAACGTGGATACTATAGACTCTTCATTCCCTTAAGGGAAGCATTTTCTTCGCCAAAATGTGACTCAAGTCCGATTGTCGAGAAAGGAATAGGTCCCCTCATGCGAAAGGATGACGTGGTCGAGCAAGGCCACCCCCACTTCCTTGAGGCGAAAGCGCAGCTCTTCGGTGAAGGCCAAATCGGATGCGCTAGGAAAGGCGATGCCGCTAGGATGAAGATGGACGAGCACCACCCGCTTCGAGCCGAGGGAGACGATGAGCCGCATCGCCTCGAGCAACGAAAACGAGGTGCGGTCGCTCTCGCCTTTGGAAAGAAGGCGGGTCGCGGTGACCTTGTTCCTCCCGTTAAGGCAAAGGACGTAGGTCTCCTCCACCTCGCGGATCCCCTGGCGGAGATATTCGAGGCACGCGGAAAGGCCAAGCGACTCCCCCCGCTTGCTGCGGCGGACGATCTCGCCGAGAGAAAGAAGAACCGAAGCTTTGCTTTCCCCGATGCCGCGGTTATTTCGAAGCTCGTTGTCGTCGAGGGCGAAAAGGTGGGAGAACCCGCCGTATTTCCGTAAGAGGTTCTGGGCGAGCTCCACCGCGCTCACCCCGGCGGTGCCCGTGCCGAAAAGAAGGGCCAATAGTTCCGAGTCGGTCAAGGCGGAGGGACCGAGGGAAGCGAGTTTTTCTCGTGGACGATCTTGGACGGGCAAGGCGGCGATCTTCATCAGGCCGACCACTCGAACTTATATCCGCCGGGTAGTTCGAGTTTGGCTTTGCCGGAGACGAAGAGTTTGTAGGCCACCACCGCGAGGATCACGACCGTAAAGACCAAGGTGACGGTCGCTAGGGTCAAGGCCTCGCCGGGATGGATTTGGTGCAATTCATTTTCTGTTAAGGGACGAGCGTTCATATAAAAAGCTCCTTTCACCATACATATAGGCGGCGAAGGAGCGTTTTGGATGAAAAATCGTCAAGATCTTTCGCAGGGATCGACCCCGATGGTCGCGTCCGCTGGTAGCGATCCGAGCAAGGACTTGAATTCGTCTAGCGCGATGCGCCGCCCAGGGTAGGTCTGGTAAATGGTTTTTCCTCGTCTAGTCACGACGAGTTCTTCTGCTTGGGCGAGGCGGGTGTACTTAGAGAAGTTTCGCCGGAATTCGGTAACGGTGATTTTCTTCATGGCATGACTCCTTGGTAAGTGCTTTGCACTTTTATTTTATCGCGCGCAACATGAAAGAAAAGCCCGGTTTCCCGAGCTTTCAGAAGATGTGGATCAGTTGAGTTCAGCGAGGCGCTTTTCGATCTCGGCGAGCTTGGTTTTGTTGCCCTCGAGCTTCTCTTGCTCCACCGCCACTTTCTCCTTCGGCGCCTTGGCGAGGAAGCCGGGGTTGCCGAGCATCTTCTCGCCGCGAAGCACCTCGGATTGGAGGCGTTCCCGTTCCTTGAGGAGGTTCTCCCTCAAGGTCTCGACGTCGACGTCTTCCTCGATGGTGAGGGTCGTTCCCTCATAGACGAAGGCGTCGCCGCGAAGCTTGGACTTCTCCTCGACCGATTTGGCGAAGAGGAAGCGCTGGAGGTATTCCTGGATCTTCGGGAAGGGGAAGGACGTATCGAAGGCGAGGCGCACCGGGGCGTTTGGGGCCAAACCCTTCTGGGACTTATAGCCGCGGACCTGACGGATGATGTCGGCGAGCAATTTGCCGAGCTTCTCCGCCTTAGGCGAATGCAAGGACGCGTCATAAACGGGGTAGGTCTCGAGCATGATCGATTCCTTATGGCCCGGCAAAGAGAGGTAGAGTTCCTCGGCGATGAAGGGGCAATAGGGATAGATCATCAAAATGATCTCGCGCACCACTTTGTAGAGCACCGCCTTCACGGTCTCGGCCTTGCTTGGGTCACCCAAGGCGACTTTGCTCATCTCCAGGTAGAAGGAGCAGAAATCGTCATAGACGAAATCGTAGAGGATGCCGCTCGCGGATAGGAAGTTATACTCGTCCATCTTGGACTGGACTTTGCGGATGGTGCCTTCTAGACGCGAGAGGATGAACTTCTCTAACGGCTCTAGCGACTTCTTGTCGATCGGTTTGGGCTCATAGTCCTCGCCAAGGGTCATCTCGACGTAACGGGTCGCGTTCCAGATCTTGTTGAGGTAATTGGAGGCGGCCTGGAGTTTCTCGTCGCTATAGCGCATGTCGAGTCCGGGGGCGCTATTGGTGGTGATGAAGTACCTTAAGGCGTCCACGCCATAACGCTCGATGACGTCGATCGGGTCGATGCCGTTGCCCAAAGACTTGGACATCTTCCGCCCCTGCTCGTCGCGGATGAGGCCGTGGATGACGACCATCTTAAACGGCGCCTTGTCGGTGAAATGCTCGCTTTGGAACACCATGCGGGCGACCCAGAAGAAGATGATGTCGTAGCCGGTGTTCAAAACCGAGGTCGGGAAATAACGGTCGTAGTCCGGGGTCTTGTGCGGCCAACCCAAGGTCGCGAAGGGCCAAAGGGCGCTGCTGAACCAGGTGTCGAGGACGTCCTCGTCCTGGCGCCAGCCCTCCCCTTCGGGGGCTTCCATGGAGACCCTCGTCTCCCCGGTTAAGTCGTTATAGTAGGCCGGGATGCGGTGCCCCCACCAGAGCTGGCGGGAGATGCACCAGTCGTCAACCTCGTTCATCCAACGGATCAAGACCTTCTCGAAGCGGGAGGGAAGGAACTCGACTTTGTCCGGGGTTTGCTGCTGCGCCAAGACGCGCTCGGCCAAAGGCTTCATGCGCACGAACCATTGCTTCGAAAGCATCGGCTCGACGACCGCCCCGCTACGCTCGGAATGGCCGACGGAGTGGACGAACTTCTCGATCTTTTGGAGGTGTCCCTCGGCCTTGATCTTCTCCACGAGCGCCTTGCGGCATTCGTAACGGTCCATGCCGCGGAATTCGCCGGCGCGTTCGTTCATCCTCGCCGATTCGTCGAGGACTTTGATGAGGGGGAAGCCATATTTCTTCGCTAATGCGAAGTCATTGGGGTCGTGGGCGGGGGTGCACTTCATCGCGCCGGTACCGAAATCGACGTCGACGTAGGCATCGGCCATGAGGGGGATCTCCTGCCCGTTCGCGGGGTTGATGACCTTCTTGCCGATGTATTTCTTATAACGCTTGTCGTTGGGGTTCACGAAGACGGCCGTGTCGCCGAACATCGTCTCCGGACGGGTGGTCGCGACGACGAGTTGCTCCTTCGTGCCGACGATGTCATAGAGGAAATAGAAGAACTCGCCTTCGTCGTCGCTATGGAGGACTTCGACGTTGGAGAGGGCGGTGCGGAGCTCAGGATCCCAGTTGATGATCTTCTCGCCCTGGTAGATGAGGCCTTCCTCATAGAGGGTGACGAAAACCTTGCGGACGGCCTCGCTTAGGCCGTCGTCGAGGGTGAAACGCTCCCTGGTGTAATCGACGGAAAGGCCGATCTTGGCCCACTGCTCGTGGATGGTGGCCGCATATTCCTTCTTCCAATCCCAGGCGACTTCGAGGAACTTCTCCCTGCCGAGGTCATAACGGGAGATCCCCTGCTTCCGCAGCTTCTCCTCGACCTTGGCCTGGGTCGCGATGCCCGCATGGTCCATGCCAGGGACCCAAAGGACGTCATAGCCCATCATTTTCTTGTAACGGACGATGATGTCGTCGGGGACCGTGTCCATGACGTGCCCGAGGTGCAATTTGCCGGTGACGTTCGGGGGTGGGATCACCAACGAGAAAGGTTGTTTGGATTTGTCGCCGGCGGTGAAATACCCCTTTTCCTTCCAGGTCTGGTATTTGTCGGATTCGACGAGTTTGGGATCATAACGCTTGTCGAGCATCGTGTGTCCTCCTAGATAAATAAAACCGCGCCCATTCTTGGGACGCGGCGCGTGGTACCACCCAAGTTCCTATGGATTCATAGGCACTTCATTCTCCTTAACGCGGAAGACGATTTCCTCCCAAGCGACTCGCGGGACCCCTTCGGCTAGCTTTCACCTGCCCTAGCTCTCTAAGCGAAGAGGCGGTCCGTTCCCTCTTGTTCATCGGAACGGCGATATTATCGCCACGCGAGGCGATTTGGGCAAGAGAAAACGAAAAGAGCCGGGCGAACCGGCTCCGTTTCATCTTGAGTCGTCAGGAATCCCGTTCCCCCGAATCGGTGACATCCTCGAGGTCTTCCTTCTTCATCTCCCGCTTCTTGCCATACATGGCCTTATCCGCGCGGCTAAGGACCGCCTCGACGTCCTTATCGACGCCTGGTTTGAACTCGGCATAACCGATCGCGGCGGAGATGCGCTCCTCCAGGGTCAACTCGTTATCGCGGTGGAGCTCATGCATCTTCTCGTTGAAATGGGCGATCAGACGCTTGGCGTCAGTGTAGTCTAAGCGGCGGAGCAACGCGACGAACTCGTCCCCGCCGATGCGATAGACGCGCGAACGGGCGAAGGTGCCGCAGATGATGCTCGAGAGTTTGATGAGGGCGAGGTCTCCCTTGCCGTGTCCCCTCTCGTCATTGATGGTCTTGAGGTAATTGAGGTCGATCATGGCGATGCCAAAGGGCTCGGCCTTGCCCGAAGCGATCTCTTTATTGAGGATTGCCGCATCGGCATCGAAGGCGGTCTTATTCCGCACGCCGGTGAGGGCGTCTTTTTTGGCGAGCGCGGTCATCTCCTCGGCGACGCGCTGGGTTTGGGCCAACTCGTTATAGGCGGAGGTCAGCTCGTTGATCTTCGCGCGTACGTCGAGTTCCATGGTCTTGATCGAATCCGCGAGCTGGCCGATCTCGTCGTGGCTCTTGATGTTGAGGTTCTCAAAGGCCTCTTTGTTGCGCTCGGGAAGGGTGACGTCATAGGAGGCGGCGACATTGGTCAGTTTGCGTAATGGGCGGATTAAGGTGAGGTCCACGACGAGCATCGCGACGATGCCGAGGACGACCGCCGTGATGGCCATGTAGACGAAGAGGCGGACGATGCTGTCGGCCTGAGTGCGACGGACCTCCGTGAGGGAGATGTCGACCATGGCGTAGCAAGTGACGCCTTCGGCGGAGCAGATCACGCTGCCCGCGGTGACGAGCCAGCCATATTCTGCCGTGTTGGTGATATAGGCGGGGAAACCGCGGGAAGGATTGGTGAGGACGTCTAAGTTAAAGTCATAGATGGGGTCGATGCAGCCGGGCGGGCAAGGCTCTTCGAGGGCGCTATCGACGAGGTAGACGAAAAGTTTCTGCTGCGGGTCGACGTAAGTGACGTAAAGGCAATCGACGTCGGTGTTCGCGGACTCGATTTCGCGAAGATAATCGCGAAGCTTTAGAAAAGAAGGTGTCTTTTCGACGTCGGCGAATTGGGCGATATACGAATTCCAGGTCTCGCTCCCCCACTCTTCCGAAGTCGGATGCGTCGAGGAGGCGTCGACGATGGGTTTGACCTCGTGGAGCAAATCGGTGACGTCGTTTTTGTCGATGACTTTGGAGACGGTCGCGGAAAGGTTATTTGCGCTGGCTTTGTAGGATTGCTCGTTCCTGCTCGCGCTGATCAGGGAAAAGTAAATCATCGCCACTTCGACGAGGACGACGGCCGCGACCACGACGAGGATCGCGACTTTGGCGTGGATGGGGAACTTTCTTTTGCGCATCGTAAGAAAAATCGTTGGAACCCAGAAGGAACCGACGAGCGCCGCCATAAGGAATGCAACTGGCTGCCCCAGAGGGGCCCTCTAGCTTTGCGTCGCCGGATTGCTCCGGTTTTGCCGATATGTTTGGCTTATTTTATACACATGGATAAAAAATGCCTACTACATTTTGGGCAAATGCATCATTTGTTCGTCAGTCAAAAAGTATCAATTAATCAAAACGGCTGACGATTCATTGCAATGACTTTTTTGCCAAAGCCATAGTCTCTTCATAGGACACCGTATCTCCGGAACGAGCTTCCTCGAAACCGCGCACCACTTTTTCCCTAGCGGCAAGTAGATTCATTATTCGGTCGTAAGCTTCGATGGAGAGCACGGCGATGTCTCCCTTTCCGTTTTTCGTAACAAAAATCGTTTCGCCGCTTTGATGGCAATGTTCGCACACTTCAGCGTAGTTATTTCGAAATTCCGCGCTTGAGATGATTGTTGGCATATCATACTCCTCCCAACGAAATATTAGTCATTATTAGGACATAATAAAGACCTAATTATGTAATTCTGTGGCAAAAAGAAAACGCCCCTAAAGGCGTTAACGTCCTTCGACGGCGCTTGCGATGCTTCCCCGTATCTTTTCCAAGGAGCCGGACTTTAAGTCGCTAAGAAGCACTTCGTCGAAGCCTAAGGTCGCCGCGACGGTCTTTGCCTTATGCAAGGCGCTTTGGTTCATCTGGTCCACTTTGGTGAGGACGAGGATCATGCGCTTGCCGGTATGTTTCAAATAAGAAAGGAACTTCTTGTCATCCTCGCCGAGGTCACGACGTAGATCCAGGAGCAAGACGATGGCCTTGAGGCTAGGGTCTTTGACGTAGTCTTCCATCATGCCGGCGAAGAAGATCGTGTTCATCGTCGCATAGGCCGTAGACCCGTACCCCGGGGAGTCCACGAGGTAGAAACGATTATCTACAAGAAAGTAATTAAGTAACTTGGTTTTGCCAGCCTTCTTCGAGGAAAATGCAATCTTCTTTGACGTAATTTCGTTCAAAAGAGTGGATTTTCCCACGTTGCTGCGACCAACCAAAAGCACGGCGGGCAGGCCATCTTTGGGATGGTCCGCCACGCACGTGCAGGAAGTCTTGAATATGGTTTTGCGGAAATCTACCTTCATGCTTGCTTGCTGACTAAGGCGACCGCCAGGGCATCATCGACGCACTTCATGAAGACGATCTTGAGGTTGTCCTTCACTTCGACGGGAAGTTCGGAGACGTCCTTGCGATTCTCTTCGGGGACGATGATGGTCTTGATGCCAGAGCGTAACGCGGCGAGGGATTTCTCGCGCAAACCGCCGATCGGGAGCGCTTTGCCTCGGAGGGTGACTTCGCCCGTCATGGCGACATTGGCGTCCACCTTGGTGCCGGTGAGGCAGGAGATAAGAGCGGTCGTCATGGCGACGCCGGCACTTGGGCCGTCCTTAGGCACGGCGCCTTCGGGGACATGGATATGGATGTCGTTCTCTTGGAAGAGCTTGGGGTCGATACCATATTTATTCGCGTTCGCGCGCACGAAGTCCAAGGCGATGGTCGCCGATTCCTTCATGACATCGCCGAGTTTGCCGGTGAGGACGAGTCCGCCCTTGCCTTGGAAATAGGTGACTTCGATGGGGAGGATGTCGCCGCCGAACTCGGTATAGGCGAGTCCGGTGACCACGCCGACCTGGTTCTCCTTCTCCTTCTTCGTGCCCTCGAAGATCTCCACGCCGAGATGGCGCTTGACCTCTTCGGGGTCGATATTGACGGGTTTAGGGAGATCGGGCTTGGTGAGGAGTTCGACGATGACCTTGCGGATGATGGAGGCGATGAGACGCTCGAGTTGACGCACGCCGGCTTCCATCGTGTAATGCTCGATGATTTCCTTGATGGCCTCTTCGCTGAAGGCGATGTCCTCTTCCTTAAGTCCGTTGGCCTTAAGCTGCTTTGGGATGAGGAAGCCGTTGGCGATTTTGATCTTCTCGATCTCGGTGTAGGAAGGGACCTCGATGAGTTCGAGGCGGTCGCGCAACGGGGCCGGGACGTTCTCCAGATAGTTCGCCGTGGCGATGAAGAGGACGTTGCTTAGGTCATAAGGTTCCTCGAGATAGTTGTCGTTGAAGGCGAAGTTCTGCTCGGGGTCGAGGACTTCGAGAAGGGCCGAGGCGGGGTCGCCGCGGTAATTCTGCCCACCGACTTTGTCGATCTCGTCGAGGAGGAAGACGGGGTTGGTGACGCCGGTCTTGGTCATGCCTTGGACGATGCGTCCGGGCATGGAGCCGACGTAGGTGCGGCGATGGCCGCGGATCTCGGCTTCGTCGGAGATGCCGCCTAAAGCCGCCTTGAAGAACTTACGTCCTAAGGCGCGGGCGATGGAACGTCCCAAGGACGTTTTGCCGCATCCCGGGGGACCGTAGAAACAAAGGATCGGGGCTTTGAGGCTGCCGGTCATCTTCTTGACGGCGAGGTATTCGACGATGCGCTTTTTGACTTTCTCTAAGCCGTAATGGTCCTCATCGAGGACTTTGCGGACGTTTTCGAGATCCTCGTTGTCCTCGGTCTTCTGATACCAAGGGACGTTCATGATGGTCTCGATGTACGACATGATGAGCGAGGCCTCGAGGGAGGATTCGGGCATCATCTCGTAACGGCGGAGTTCCGCGAGGACCTTGGATTTGACGTTCTCGGGATAAGGGTTCTTCTCGAGGCGGTCGCGTATGGATTCCTCGCTATTGGCGGAACCGGGGTTCTCGCCGAGTTCCTCCTTGATGGCCTTCATCTTCTCGCGGAGAATGTATTCCTTTTGGGCTTTGTCGGAGGATTCGCGGACCTTGTCGTTGATCTTGCGCTCGAGCTGGGCGCTGGTCTCGGCCTCGCCGATATAGGAGAGGATGAGTTGGAGACGCTTGGCGAGCACCGCTTCCTCGAGGACTTTCTGACGCTGCTCGAGGGAGAGCGGGAGATAATTCGCGATCATGTCGCAGATATCCTCGGGTTTGAAACCGCGGCCGAGTTGGTTTAAAGCGCTTCTAGGGATCGAGGAGGAGATCGCCCCGCTATGGGAGACGGCGTCGACGATGCGTTTGGCGAGGTCCATTTCCTCGCCGCGGTCGCCGAAGACGTCGTCGAGGATGGTGGCCTCGGCGATATAGGTGCCCTCTTCGAAGTTCATTTCGTCGATATGGGCGCGCTTGCTGCCGACGACGCGGATGCGGACGCCGTTAGCGCTGCTCTGGGTGGAGACGATGCGGGCGAGGGTGCCGACTTCGAAGATGCTCTCCTTGTTCGGGGCGTCGACGGATTCGTCTTTTTGAGAGACGACGAGAATCAACGAATTGGTTTCCTTTTGGCTGGCCTCGACGGCGGCGACGGAGAAGTCACGGCCGACTTCGATCTCTTCCGAGAGCGAAGGGAAAAGGACCAACGAACGGGCGATGAGCAGAGGCAGACGGATCTTTTTGCTCGGGCTATTGGAATCAGGCATGGGAGCCTCCTTTCCGCCTCAAGTGGTTATGAGACGATTCTTATTGGTTGTTGGCGAGGAGGAAGTCCTGGAGCTTCTTCTGGCGGAGGTTGTCGCGGAAGTTCTCCACGTTGTTGCCATAGGCGGACTTGACCTGCTCGACGGTCATTTTGTATTGTTCGGCGAGTTTGGCGAACTCATGATCGAGTTCGGCGTCGTCGACGAAGAGTTTCTCTTTGGCGCAGATCTCCATGGAGACGAGGTAGGACTTGAGGTTCTTCTCGACGCCGGTGCGGATCTCGGCCTTGAGCTCATCCTCGGATTTGCCGAGGACTTCGAGGTATTGCTTGAAGGTGAGGCCATTGGACTCGACCTGCTTACGGGTGCTCTCCTCTTCGCGGGCGACTTCCTCGTTCACGATCTCTTCGGCGAGTTCGACGGAGGCGTTGTCGGTGATCTGGTTGATGAGGGCCTGGTAATGCTCACGCTCGGCCTCATCGGTCTTCTGCTTGAGGAGGGTCTCCTTCTGGTGGGCCTTGAGTTCCTCGACGGTCTTGACGTTTTCGATCTCGAGGTCGGCGACGGATTCGTCGGAGAGGACGGGGATGACTTTCTCCTTGACCTCATGGACGACGCAGACGAAGGTCGCGTCCTTGCCGGCGAGTTCGGCGACGTACTGCTTCGGGAAAGTGACTTTGACGTCACGGGTTTCGCCGGCTTTGACGCCGACGAGGGCTTCCTCGAAGCCGGGGATGAACGAATTGGAGCCAAGCTCGAGGGAATAGTTGTCGGCTTTGCCGCCTTCGAAGGCGACGCCGTCGATGAAGCCTTCGAAGTCGAGGACGAGGGTGTCGCCCATCTTGGCGGCGTTCTCGGTGACGACGAGGTTGGCGTTGTTTTCTAGGAGTTTGGTGATGGATTCGGTGACTTCCTTCTCGGTGACCTTCGGGGCCTTGCGTTCGGCCTTAAGGCCGGTATAGGCGCCGAGGGTGACTTCCGGGGTCGTGACGACGACGAAGCGGAGGCCGAGTTCCTTATCGGAGACCTTGGTGAGTTCGACGTCCGGGTTATGGAGCGGACGGATCTTGGTCTCGCTCACTCCCTGCACGAAGGCGGGGTTGAGGATGTCGTTGAGGGCGGTGTCGATGACTTTGGAGGGATCGACGTGGGCGCGAAGCATGGCCATGGGGGCCTTGCCCGGACGGAATCCGGGGAGGGAAACCTTCGCGGCGAGTTTGCGGAAGGCTTTTTCCTGGGCCTCCTTCCAGGTCTTCTCATCGACTTCGACGTCGAGTTGGAATTTGCTCGGGGCGAGCTTGGTCAGGGTGTTTTTCATTTGTGTTACCTTCAATAAAGCAAGTAGTACTATACGCTATCTATAAGATAGGTGCCAAATCTTTTGCGCTTTTTTTATCCGAGCAGCGGCGGATTCTCCTTGATGAGGGTCTCGATGAGGTCGCGGTAACGCTTGGCCGCATCGTCCAGTTCGCCCTCTTTTTGGCCGAGATATCCGTGGCCTAGGGCGGTCAAACCGCGGTAATAGGCCTCTTCTTCCCCGGGGACGAGGAAACGTTCCGGATAGCAGATCAAGGCGTGGAGGTCGAGCAATTCTCCCATGACGTCGCGCAGGCTCGAATCGCCGATGCCATCGATCTTTTTTCGTAGGTAGGCGTATTCGGGTAGGCCGTATGGGGTGCCAAGCCTCGACGGCACGACCTCATAGGTCTTGCCCCGCTTGACGAGTTTGGTCGGATGGGTGGACCCCTTCGCGGAGAGGAGCATCAAGGCGTAGGTCTTGACGTCGTCGTGGTAGGGCCCGACGAGGAGTTCCTCCACTAAGCCGCGGTAATCCTCAAGTTCCCCCACTTTCTTTAGGCCATTCAAGGCCGAGAGGAGCATGAGGTCGTCGCTAGGCGAGGAAAGCATCTCCAGCAATTCCTCGAGGTCATGGCCCTTGTTCGAGGACGAATAACGGGTCGCCGCGATCGTGCTCGGCAGGGAACGAAGCGCCTCTTCCACTTTCTGCGAGACATAAGGCAATGAGGAGAAATAAGTCAGGTCCTCCTCGGCTTCGTCGAATTGCTTGAGCAGGAAGCGGACCTCGAAGTTCGCCTT
This sequence comes from Erysipelotrichaceae bacterium, assembly GCA_015058945.1. Taxonomy (GTDB): domain Bacteria; phylum Bacillota_I; class Bacilli_A; order RFN20; family CAG-826; genus Alloenteromonas. Next base: position 35,730 of record SVBF01000016.1, read on the forward strand.
GAGGGTCAAGACGGGATCCTCGGCGAACAAAGCGTCGCGATGGGCGAGGAGAAACCTCATCGCCTCCTCTCCCTTTCCTAATGAGAGGTAAGCGGAGACGCGGAAGAAGAGATCCTTCCCCCGAAGCATTGCTTCGTCTAGGGCGATCGCCTCCTCGAATTTACCTTGTTCCACCAGTGTCGATATTTGGCTCATGGCCCGTATTTTAGCAGACTAGCGTAAAGAGTGCCAACACTTTTGCTTCCCCCACCCGCTTTCATCGTTTGGTCGGCAATATAGCAGAGCGGTCGATGGCAAAGCAATTGTGGTGCTTTTTTTCGCGCTTTCCTAACAATCTCGGACAGAGCCGTTCACTTAAAGCCTCCAGGGCAACCATTTGTGGCCGTCCATTCGGCATCTGCCACAAAACCACGCCCTTCTATCAGCTCTCTTTTCCCTGCAGACACCGACTTGAGTTTCGATGAGATTGCAAAAAAGGCCCGCTTCGTCGACGATAGCCACAAACGAGAATAAGGCCGATTAATATGCACTTCGACGTTAGTAAGGTCTCCGAGCTGCGTAGGACAAATCAAAACCCAAGGCCAAAGCCTTTGCGCATGGTAATCCAGCCTAACGTAGTCGATGTTTTCGTATAAAATGATCCTGTCTTTTTTGAATGCCTTGTGAATCCGAAACGTCTCTTCTCCCAATTCAATATAGTTCACTGGGAAAAGAATGAGGGCGCCGGAAAGAAAAGCTGATGCGACAAGAGAAATAGGGCCCGATAGATAAAACCAAAGCCGCCACCCCGACCGTCTCATCGCCCAAAAGGAAGCCATGTCTTTGGTGCCTTCCATTAACAGCATAAACAAGAACCAAAACAACAAAGCAACGGTCCACATTAACGGCACCACCATCGGACCGGCGATGCATTCACTTACGCTTATGCAATATCGCTTTTTCATATAAACCAATCCTCTGCAAAACGATCCGGAACCCACGATAAAAGAGCTTGAATAGCTGAACGTATGGCGGCGTCACGCACTGTTTGCGCCATGGCAATGGACGGGCTCTTTTCCGTCCCAGGTTTAACCATGCATTGAAAGACTTTCGTGACCCGATCCATAAAACGTTCTCGATTCATGCCAACAATTATCAAGTGATTTTTTTCAAAAGGCGATAGGAAAACGCCCCTTCCTTAAGGAAACTTCAACGGAGAAGGCCGAACGCTTCCTATTCGGCGGTTCTCGGGGTGTAGAATTCGCCCGACCTCATCATCCCC
>SVBF01000017.1 GCA_015058945.1 Erysipelotrichaceae bacterium
GTCGCCTTCGCGAATCCCCTTCGCCCCATGGCTGAAGGAGGCTTACGCAAAAACTCAGATTATGGATGTTTTGAAAAGAAAAGGGGCCGTAATCCTCGCCTTCTTGCCAGTGGTTGGCTTGAGGTTTTGTTACAGCCCCTTTTTTGGTGTCGCTTTAGGCGACGATTAACTCCACCCCATGCGGCGCCCAATAGGCTTTGGCCAGCTTGAAGATCTGCAAGCCGATGGGGATACCGATGATGGTGATGCAGAAGAGCGCGCCGACCAAATAATTGGAAAGCGCGACGGCCCACCCGCCGAAGATGAGCCACCAAATGTTGAGGAAGATATGCGTTCCGAAATGAAGAGCGGCCTTTCTCCCAAACGGATGCCATAGAATCTTAAGGGTACGGAACAACGCTAGACCATTTGGAATACCGATAAGGGTAATCATGTAAACAACGGCGAAAACCGCTTGGATGATCGTGGCCCAAAGGCCGAAGAGGATAATCCAAAAGAAATTGAGGAATTTGGAGAAACCGCCAACTTGTTTTGTCTTTGCCATAAAAGGCCTCCTGGAAATAAGCGGCCGACTTTTATTAGCCTGATCAGGGAATGAGGGAGAGGACTTGGCTCAGGTTATAGGATTTCACCAGGTCACTATATGGGTCGCTCGGATCGTCGGTGACGACGCCGGCGCTGAGAAGCTGGTACATACGCGATTTGCCGATCGTGTCGGAGAAGGAAGACGCATCGCTTTGCAAATCATGGAAGGTGACCGTGGATGGGGTGAAGCGTTTGGCCATTCCGTTGGTAGCGTCGATATCGGCCTCCGCCACATCATAGGAGAAGAGCAGCCACACGCCGGCCTTCGCGGAAATGTAGAAAGCGTTGTCCGGAGCCGGATCGGAGGATTCGATCGTTGATTGCCAGACATAGTTCGAGCCATCGAAGGTGTACGCGTCGACGTAGGATTTGCCCACGTTGCCCTTATCGTAATGCACGAAGGCCTCCGAACGTTTGTCGGTGAAGCATTCCGAGCCGAAGAGCTGATGGATCGTTAAGGCATCGATCTTGTCGGACAAATTGCCGATGGTGACGGTGTCGTCCGCGAGCAAAACGTCGAGGATCGCGTTGCCGGTGTCTTTGCTCTGAGTGCCCCAGACCGAGGAGAGTCGGACGGCGGAGAAATCGAGGTCCTCCATGTCCTCGAGCAAGACGGTTTCCGCCGTGCGGGTGGCATATCCTTTGGATTCGGGGTCCGGCTTGGCGTGGACCATGTCGAGGATGACGGTATAGAGGCTCGGGTTATCCGCAGGGTCGATGAAGGTGGAGAGCTTGATGAGCTTCATGTTCGCACCATCCAGCGCATTGACGGTGAGCTTCTTGTAGTCGGTCTCGCCCGTGACGTCGAGGAGGATGGTGTAAAGCCTTTCGTTGCCATCGTATTTGAGGAAGCTCGTGAGTTTGGCTTTGCCAATATCAATGCCATTTAAGTCAGAGACGAGGATGTCTTCCTTTTCTTTGCCCGTCACATCGACGAGGATCTGATAGAGCTTGTCGTTTCCGGAGTCCTTCGGGTCGATGACGGTGGAGAGGTGGCACTTATCGATGTCGATGCCGGTAAGTTGTCCGATGGTGATGTCCTCGGCTTTCGTGGAAAGGGCATCCTCGAGCAAGTCATAAAGCTTCTTGCTGCTGCTATCCTGGGGGATGACGGTGACGAGGTGGACGTCATCGGTGGTGACGGTATGGAGGTCGCCGATGGTGATTTCGTCGCGGGGCTTGCCCGTCATATCCTCGAGGATGTGCATGACGTCCGGGTTATCGATGAACAGTTTTAGCTTGAAATCGTCCGCCTTAACCGTAGACAGCTCTTCGATTTTCTTGTCGCCGATCAAATCTTTGATTGCGGGGTCGAGGGATTGAGAGCCCACAAAATCCTCGATGAACTCGTTGACGGTCATCTTCGGCAAACGATAGGAGATGTGGACGAAGAGGTCGACCACCGGGATTTCGGAAAGGTTGCCGAAATAGAGCGGGGTCTCGGCGGTGACGCCTTCCACCCTCGTGCCGTCTTGGTTGAAGGCGCGGGCGTATTTGCCATCGGCGGTCTGGTAATAGAAGATGGCAGGGTTGGCCTTGATCTCTTCCTCGGTCGGGTTGGCCGCTTCCCAATTCTTGAACATGGAAAGGTTCCCGAATTTGCCCAAATCGACGTTCAACGATTTGAGCGTGGCCGTGATTTTCACAGCGTTGGATAGTTTGTTGGCGAGTTCGGGATCGGTAAGGGCGATGTTGCGAATCGCTTCGTAATCGACGCCGATGAATTTGCCGAAAGCGTCCTCCTTGAGGATGTTGTCGAGGAGCATTTTGATGGCCGGGACGTCGTCGACAGTGAACTTTTTGATGTTCATGATGACGTCGAGAAGGCCGCGGTCCCCGATGTTCGCGCCGACGATCTCCGTGCCGGCGATGTTGTTCGTATAGACCTTGGTCGGAACCGCCGCCACGACGATCGCTTCCGCGCCGACGGTGGTCACGATGCCAGTAAGCATGCCAAGGAACCAGCAGACACCTTTATTCATAATTAGCCCTCCTTCTAAAAAGAACCCGGTTCCCCCTTATTGTGAGGAATCACCCGTAAAAGACAAGCGCAAACGCACATGGCGCACGCAAACTGTTCCATGTGTTCCGTATCCACGTAAAATTAAATCGTGAACCTGCTCCGCTACGTCGAAACGAACAAGGAAACGTTTGAAACGTCCCCCATCAACAAGCTCGACGTGCTTTGCTTCGTGTGGGCGACGTATTCCAATTTAACCTCGATCGCTCCGCGTTTTCCCTTATCTTTCCCCGACTTCGCCAAAGAGCCGATATGCGACGAACTCGAGCTTCTGCATGAGTCATTCGTCCCGGAAACTTCCGCACGTTTGTTCCGCTCGATGCTCGCATCCCCGCGTTATCAAAATTGCTCCTTCCTCGGCTATGACCACGTCAAAGACCAAGACAAAGACATCCAGTTTGGCGCGATCGCTTTTCAGGCGGATGGGAAGATCGTCGTCGTATTTGAGGGAACCGATTTAAGCTACGTCGGCTGGAAGGAAGACTGCGTGATGAGTTACAGCGACTCCATCGGTTCCTATCCCTTGGCGATGCGTTTCCTGAAACAGATGATGGGACGCTTTGAGGGCAACCTCATCCTCGCCGGCCATTCCAAAGGCGGAAACATCGCCGCCTATCTTTTAGCGAACATCGCCGACGATTCCCGCATCGAGAAGGTCTATTCCTTTGAAGGGCCGGGATTCCGTAACCCCGACGTGTTCGCCGCCTTTCCGGAACGCGCCGCAAAGCTGGAGAAGTTCATCCCCCATAGTTCCGTCGTCGGCGTCCTTCTCAACAACGAAACCGAGGCGCGCATCGTCAAATCGCGTTCCATCGCCGTCTTGCAACATAACGCCTTGAAGTGGGTCATCCGCGATGGCGATTTTGTCTATTTATCCAAACGCACCATCTCCAGCCGCTTCGTCGACAAGACCGCGAACCAATGGATCGACAGTTTAAGCGACCAGGAGAGGGAACGCTTCGTCGGCCTGCTTTTCTCCGCGCTACACCAAACTAACGTCAGCGGCTTTGGCCAATTGGTCTATGACATCGCCCACGAATTGCCGCTTCTCTATCGAGCCTACAAAGGGCTTAACGAGGAAGACCGTGCCTTCTTCCGACGCGTCATTCGCGCTTTGGGGAAACAGGCCTTAGCCACGACGTTTTCGAAAAAACGCGCAAAACCCGCCCTGAAAATCGAAAAGCCCAGCGAATAACGCGAAGCATGTGCGTTGCGCGTTTTCCAAAAGGCGGTATCATCTTGCCCGGAGGAAAACACAATGTATCGCAAAAACGCATGGAAAAAATACGAAGACAAAGCCCCGGTAATGGACTTTGCCGAAGGCTATAAGGAGTTCATCTCCTATGGCAAAACCGAACGCCTCGTCGTCAAGGAAAGCATCGAGCTTTTGGAGAAGGCGGGATTTAAAAACGGCGAAAAGGCCTCCTCGCTTAAGCCCGGGGACAAGGTCTATTTCATTAACAAGAACAAGAACGTCGCCGCCTTCATCATCGGCAGCAAACCGTTAAAGGAAGGCCTTCGCGTCCTTGGCGCCCATATTGACTCCCCACGCCTCGACCTCAAGGAGAACCCCTTCTATGAGGATCATGACTTCGTCTTGGGTGACACCCATTACTACGGCGGCGTGAAGAAGTATCAATGGGTTACCATTCCCCTCGCCCTTCACGGCGTCGTCTGCAAGAAGGACGGGACCCGCGTTGAGGTGAATATCGGCGAAGCGGAGGACGATCCCGTCGTCGGCATCACCGACCTCTTGATCCATCTTTCCGCCGATCAGCTCCAAAAGCCTGGCGCGAAAGTCATCGAAGGCGAAAACCTCGATATCTCGCTTGGCTCCATCCCCGTCAATGATGAGAAGGAAAACGAGGCCGTCAAAGCCAACGTGCTCCGTATCCTTAAGGAAAAGTATGGCGTCGAGGAAGAAGACTTCATCTCCGCCGAAATCGAAATCACCCCCGCCGGCAAAGCCCGCGATTATGGTTTGGATCGTTCCATGATCGCCGGTTATGGCCATGACGACCGCGTCTGCGCCTATACCTCGTTGAAGGCGTTGCTCGACACCAAGGAAGTCGAATACACCGGCGTCTGCATCCTCGTGGACAAAGAGGAAATCGGCTCCGTCGGCGCGACGGGCGCGCAGTCTCTCTTCTTCGAGAACCTTATCGCGAGACTCGCCAAACTCACCGGCGAGAACGACGCCCTCTTCTCCGCCAGGGAAATCATGGAGAACACCCGCATGCTCTCCAGCGACGTCTCCGCCGGCTATGACCCGCTTTACGCTTCCGTTAACGACCCCAAAAACGCCGCCTACTTCGGCCAAGGCTTGGTCTTTAATAAATACACGGGCTCCCGCGGCAAGAGCGGTTCCAACGACGCGAACCCCGAATATTACGCCTGGGTGCGTCGCACGATGGACGAAGCGAACGTCCATTGGCAAAACGCCGAACTCGGCAAAGTCGACCAAGGCGGAGGCGGCACCATCGCCTACATCCTTGGCAACTACAACATGAACGTCATCGACGCGGGCATCGCCGTCCATAACATGCACGCCCCGATGGAAATCGTGTCCAAGGTCGACGTCTACGAGGCCTACCTCGGCTACAAAGCCTTCCTCGTCGCGAAAGACTAAAAATAACGGGACCCGTGCGATTGTGATGTGATGGGTCCCGTTTTCCTTATGCCTCTTGGTCGGCGTATTGAAGCTGGTAAAGCTTATAGTAATGGCCGCGTTTGCGCAGCAACTCTTGGTGATTGCCCTGCTCGATGATCTCGCCGTTTTGCAGCACGATGATGCAATCGGCGTGCTGAATCGTGGACAAGCGGTGGGCGACGACGAGCATGGTGCCGATGTTTTTGATCTTCTCCAACGAGTCTTGGATCAGAAGCTCGGTTTCCGTATCGATGTTGGCGGTGGCTTCGTCGAGGATCAGGATTTCCGGCTTATGGAGGATCGTGCGGGCAAAGGACAATAGTTGGCGTTGGCCGGCGGAGAAGTTCTCGCCGCGTTCCAAAACCTCCTCGTCGAACTTGTTCGGCAGACGTTGGATAAAGGAGGAGGCGTTGACGTAATCCGATGCGGCGACGAGCTCTTCGTCGGTGAAGGACTCATCGTGCAACGTGAGGTTGGAACGAATGGTCCCCGAGAAGAGGAAGACGTCCTGGAGCATCTGGCCGACGCGCTTACGCAAACAGTCGATTTTGATTTGGCGCACGTCGACGCCATCGATGAGAATCTCGCCCTTTTGGATTTCGAAGTTGCGGACGATGAGTGAGAGGATCGTGGTCTTGCCCGCGCCCGTCGCGCCGACGAAGGCGACGGTGTCATGAGGGTTCACGACGAAGCTCACGTCTTTGAGAATCCAATTCTCCCCCTCATAGGCAAACCACACGTGGCGGAATTCGATGCGGCCTTCGAAGTGGTCGATTTCTCTGGCTTCCGGGACGTCGACCACCTCCGGTTTGACGTCGAGGATGTTATAGAGGCGCTCGGCCGCGGTGAGGGCGCGCTGAATCTGATTCAGCTGGTCGGCGATGTTCTGAATCGGGTTGAAGAAGCGGGACAAGAACAGATAGAAGGAGACGATTTCGGCGGCGCTTAACGCGATGGAAAGACCGACGTAGAACGTCACCCCGACAGAGCCGAAGTAGAGCAGATTCAAGAAGGGACGATAGATGGCGAAAGCGATGACGACTTGGTAGTTCGCGCGGCGAATGTTTTGGTTCTTCTCGTCGAATTGCGCGGCCTTTCGCTTCTCTTGGTTGAAGATTTGCGTGATTTTCATGCCGGAGAGGTTCTCAGATAAGAACGTGTTCAAATCCGAAATGTACCTTCTCTCGTTGCGGAAGATCTTGCCGACGATCTTGCCGAAGACGAACGAAGTGACCCCCGCGACCGCGGCGAAGATGAGCAGATATAGAGACAAGCGGATCGAGATGACCATCATCACGACCAAAACGCCGACGACGGTGAGCAGGTTGGAGAGAAGGTTGACCAAGACGCTGGTGAAAAGGTCCGAGACCGCGGCGGTGTAGTTGCATACCCTGGTGACCAATGAGCCGACCGGCATCAGGTTGAACTGGTTTTGGGACATGCTTTCGATATGGGTGAACACTTCCATGCGTAAGCGATAGACGATGCGCTGGCCCGCCTTCTGCAACACCATGGACTGGACGTACAAAATGATCTGGCTGACCAGGCTTAAGGCGGCATAACCGACCGCAAAGCCGATGATGATCTGCAGCGTCTTGGAATCGAAAGTGCCCTTGAGCACGCCGACGAAGCGTCCGGTGAAGATGGGGAAGACAATATTGACGGCGACGTTTAACCCGATGAGGAGGATGGCCAAAAGAAGCGGCCACTTTTCTTGCCAGATGTACGGCTTGCTGTGGCGGAGGATTTCCTTGAGCGTCAACTTATGGTCGCCGAAAAGCTTTTCTTTTTCTTCATCCATGACGCTCACCTCCTTCCACTTCTTTCTCGAGTTCTTGGAGATGGACCATCTTCTTGTAGAGTTCGGAGGTCCGCATCAGCTCCTCATGTGTGCCAAAGCCTTCGAGCCTTCCGTTATCGAGGACGATGATCTTGTCCATATGGGTCACGGTGGATACGCGTGAGGCGATTAATAACGTGGTTTTGCCCTTGCGGCTCGCGGCGATGTTGGCCAAGATACGTTCTTCTGTCTTCACGTCGACGGCGCTGACGCAATCGTCCATGACCAAAATCGGGGCTTGTTTATAGAAGGCTCGGGCGATGGAGACGCGCTGTTTCTGTCCGCCGGAAAGCGTCACGCCACGCTCGCCCGAAACGGTTTGGTAACCCTTGGGGAAACCGTCGATGTTGTCCGCCACGTCGGCGAACTTCGCCGCAGCGACGACTTTTTCGTGGTCTGGGGAATCGCTAGAGAAGGCAATGTTGTTCTCGACGGTGTCGCTGAAGAGGAAATTGTCCTGGGGCGCATAAGCGACGATGTCACGCAAGCCAGGGATATCGCAATCCATGATGTCGATGCCATCGACGAAGAGATGATCGCGTTCGACGTTATAGAGGCGGAACAAAGAATTCACCAACGTCGTCTTGCCTGAACCGACCTTGCCGACGATGCCGACGTGTTCGCCCGGGGCGATAGTCAACGTAATGTGTTCTAATGAGGGGGTTTGATTACCAGGGAAGGAGAAAGTGAAGTCGCGGAACTTGATCTCGCCTTTGGGCTCGGTGAGGACGATGCCGTTGGTCGGGTTGATGACGTCAAACGGCGTGTCCAAGAAGGCCCCAATACGTTTTAATGAGCCTTTGGCGCGTGAGCGCATCGAGATGATTTGGCCTAGGGCGATCATGGGCCAAATGATGAGGTCGATATAGCCGACGAATTCGACGAGTTCACCGGCGGTCAGGCGGATTTCGTTTCCGAAAATGACGACAGGCGAGCCCGTCGCGACCGCATAGATAAACCACCCGCCGACGCCAAGGACGAAGGCGAATTCCAGCCCGAGAATGAACTCAATGATGACATCAAAAATAACGGAAATCCTCGCAAATTCGACGTTAACGTCTTTGTTTTTGCGGGCGATTTTCGCGAAAGCATGGATTTCTTGGTTCTGTTTGACGAAGGATTTGATGACGCGGATGCCGGTGAAATTCTCCTGGGCGAAATCGTAGAGGCGATCGAACTCGTTCTGCCTCCGTTGCCAGTGTTTCGACATGAAGCGATCCACCAAGGCGCCCCAGATGATGATGAGCAAAATGGGTAAGGAGGCGATGAGGGTCATCCATGGGTTCAGGTTGAGCATGGAAACGATGACGGACAGAGATAGGAATAGGGCGTCGACGATCATGACTGTGCCCCAGCCGAAGAACTCGCTGATCTCGTCGATGTCGCTGGTGAACCAGTTCATGATGTTACCGACCTTGGTCTCCTGATAGAAGGAAGCGCTGAGCTTCTCCGCCTTATCGAACATCTCTTTGCGGATGCCCGCAGCGATACCGGTGGAGGCACGGAAGATCACCAGGCGCCAAATGATGCGCCCGACGAACATAATGCCGGCGCAGAGCATGATATAGCCCACGATGACGCCTAGTTGGCTCAGGTCAGCGATCAGTTGGTTGTCGTTATCGATGATGCGGCCCAAAAAACGTGGAATGAAAGTCTGAGTGACGTCCACCGCGATAAGAGTCAGAACACCGATGAGGAAGAGATACCAGTATTTCCGATAGTATTTATTGACGTGTTTGCCGAATAACATAAATACGTCTACATAATTTGCCCGAGCACCCCGAAAATAGCAATGAAAAAGCAGTTCTTTTTTCTCCTTTGGAGAAGGTTTGGCACATATTAGAAAAACACATTGGGGAAAACATCCTTTTGCACTCTATTTGTTAATTTATATTAACTTTTGCTTGACTATCCTATTTGCCGCCCTACTATTACCTCCTGCCTTAAGGGTGGGAAAGGAGCGTGAACTATGGATAATGTTTGGCTAACAGTGTTCGGCTTTGCCTTGATATTCCTCGCAACGACCCTCGGCGCGGCTTTGGTTTTTTTCTTTAAGAAAGATCTATCGCCCAAGGCGAATACGATTTTCCTTGGATTTGCCGGCGGCATCATGATTGCCGCATCCGTCTGGTCTTTGCTTCTCCCCGCCATCGAATCTTCGCAGGACTATGGCAATTGGAAATTCGTGCCGGCCGTGATTGGCTTATTGCTCGGCGCCCTCTTCATGGTCGTCATCGATAAGCTCGTCCCCCACTTCCATAAAGGAACAGGCGAGGAAGAGGGATTGCATTCCTCCTTGTCCAAGCCCAAAAAGATGTTTTTGGCCATGACCATACATAATGTTCCTGAGGGCTTAGCGGTCGGCTTTGCCTTTGGCGGGGCCGCCTTGATCGGAACCAACGAGGCGTTCCTCGCCGCGTTAGGCTTATCGATCGGCATCGCGATTCAGAACTTCCCCGAGGGAGCCGCGGTTGCCTTGCCGATGGTCGGTCAGCTAAACAGCAAGCATAAAGCCTTTCTCTACGGCGCATTAAGCGGCATCGTCGAGCCCATCGCCGCCATCATCGGTTATTTCTTGGCCTCCGCCCTCGCCAGCGCGATGCCTTGGCTGCTCGCCTTTGCCGCCGGAGCCATGCTCTTCGTCGTTGTTGAGGATCTGATTCCCGACGCCCATTTGGAAAGCCACCCCCACTTAGGAACGTGGAGCATCGTCATCGGCTTTGCTTTGATGATGGTCCTCGACGTCGCGTTAGGCTAAATCATTAATTAGATTTAACGCACGCGCATATATGAGAGCAAAAAAGCCAAAAATGATCGATAAACAGAAATTGAAAATTTAGATACTATGTATCTACAAAAGATTTTCAAAGATTTTTGCAGAAAATGCTTGCACACCTTTTCAAGGAGAGTATAGTTATGTGTTCCGCAGGGAACGCCAAGCCGCAAGGCAGGGCGAAACTGCTGAACCACCTTAACAAAGTTAAGGTGCGGAGAGCGCCAGATGCTCCTAGGGAACTTCGGTTCCTCAAAGGTCTGCTTCCTCGAAAGAGGATGAAGCGAATCGGTCCTTGAATCCGGTTCGTCAAGGAACACTCCGCCGCCAGGTAAACCTGGAAATGGGAGTCCGGTCGAAGAAACCCGAGGCTGAAACGCTTCGAGAGGGAAACGATCGCGAAGGGCTCCTCGTCTGGGACGAGGGAAGCCACCGCCGAAGCAAAACCCTGGCGGCTCGTAAACGAGAAAGAAAGGGGGCGGCGGAAAGCCCTGAAAAGGGAATATCCGGAAGACGGGATCAACGAACTTCGTCGAAGTCCCGCGTGGAACGATGACCTCCACCTCGTAATCGAGAAAAAGAATCATCTGGCTCTCGTGAAAGCTTGCCAAAGCCGTAGCAAAAGCCAAAGGGTAACGCCCGGGAAGAATCCTGCTTCCACCGGTAAACCGGAAAAACCTGGGATGACGGCAAGACCAAGGCTGAACTCCTTGATCAAACCGCCCAAGAGGAGAAGGCAATTTCCCCTCGCGGAACGAGAATCCGCTCGATAGGATCGAAGAACAACCTCAAGCGTAAACCCCTCCTCTTCATTGAGACGGGCCACCGCTTCAAGGGGCTATAGCGAAAGCTGATGTCCCCGGCGAAAGTCGCATCGCCGTCAGGTATACCCCTGAAACTCAACTCAGCGAACTGGATGGTAACATCCGAAGGAGAGAAAGACTCCCGGCCCCGCGGAAAGGCCCCGGTAAACCGAACAATCTCCGCTCCTCCCAAGACCGTGGCCCAATAAGCCCTCCCCTTGGAAAGGTAGAAACCCCCACAGGTTCCTCGAGAATTCCCTCGAGCCGTGAAACGGAAAATCGGAATTGCGAACATGTCGGTCTGGCTTCGGCCCCTCAGGCATGTCCGTGAACACTTGGAAATTCATAACCAGGTTGGTGCCCAAAGAGGCCCGGCGCGCGGTAAACCGCTGGAAAGGCCTCTTCCTCAAGGAGCGATCCTTGGGTGAGTGAGGAGACCACGGTCCCCTCGGGAAGTCGTTCCACCCCTCAATCGTGAAGTCGGAACGTGGTAGAGATACCTGAGCGAACGAAGACGTAACTCAGGATCGACATCGAGACCCATCAGGAGCGATCCGAAGTGGGCCTAGGAAGATAAGAGCTCTTCTCAGCGGTACACCGCAGAAACAAAAACTTGCCCCTGAACGGAACGGATGATCAAGCATCCGCTTCAGTAAGGAACGAATCCCGCAAGGGATGTGGTTGGTTGGAATCTCCCACGAGGTAAACCTCAAATACGAAATGTCCCGTCAAAATTGGAGCTATACAGGACGTTAAATCGGAAAGCCGAGCGACACCACGCAGCGATGCGTGGCGTTTTCTTTTATGCGCGCCTATTCGCAGTGTTCTTTGAGATAGGGAATCGCTTCTTCTGGCGCTCCGTCTTTACGTAAGAACAAAAGCATCTTCCTTCCGTCTTTGATCGAGCGCAGAACGATCGCGTCTTTGGCCTCGAGCAAAACGCGGACCAAGCCATAGGCCACCTCATATCGTTCTTCTATCTTGGAGCCGTCCTCACTGATGGCGAAGCCTTGAATATGGTCCTCATATAGTTTGACGCTCTTGCTCTGCTCGAGCTTCTTTTGGATGCGCGATGGCATAAGAAAGATAAAGACGTGGCCGCCTAAGGCCAAACATAGAGCGACGATCATCGTGACGCGGATCGATAAGGCGACCGGATTTAGGAAGTAATAGACCGTCACCCAGACGAGCGCGAGGGTCAAAACGCCTAATGCGGCGACATAGATCCACGAACAACGGACAAATGCCTTGAAGACGGTCGAATACTCAATCCCGTTTTTGGCAGAAGGCACGATCCATAACGCGCCGCTTTTGTCCGCGGGCTTCTTCTCTTCTACTGAGGCGGTTTCCTTTGCCGGCCTCTCCATCATAGGCTCGGGCACTTGGCCATTAGCCTTCTTTTTGGATAGATAGGCAGCGAGGTCCGCGATGAAATAAACCAGGACGAAGACCGCGATGAATAGCAGCGATACGACCGTCATGGTTTGGGCTTGGCTCGGTTGCCAAGACGTATCCCCCGCGTTTCTTGCGGCGATGCCGATGCCGATGACCGTAAAGAACGTCGCGAATAACGCGACCTGCGTCGCCACCATCAACGAAAAGGCGATGATGTGCGAAGGCGTTTTCCAATAGGGTTTTAGAGTCTTCATGCCGGATCAGTCCGCTAAATATGATGCATTGCTTGAGATACAAATTACAAACTGTTGTTGTTTTCAAAATCGATGAAACAACCCAAATTTGCGGCTTTTTTATGTTTTTTGCAGAGTTTTGCAAGTTTATTGATGCATAAAAACAATCGCTCGATCACGCCACAAGAACAAGAAACGGATAAAATGAAGTTCGTAGTTAAGGAGGCTCTCTCATGGAACGCATCAATAACGAATTCGACCTGACCTTACCCGAAGGATTTGCTTTGCTTAGTCCTGAGGAGCTCGCTAAGATCTATCACAGTTCCGCCCCCCATACCGTCGGCTACCGCAACGAGGAAAACGGTGACTTTGTTATCCTAAGCTGGCGGAAAGCCTTTTCCTTATCCTTACGCTTCTCCGACCTCCGTTCCGCCATGCACCGCGTGCAAAGCCAAGTCGCCCATTCCTATCAAAACAAGGAATATGTCTTTCATGAATATTTGGAACGCGAATGCAATGGCATCCACCTCTATGGGTTTTCGTTCTCTTTCCAAAGCGTGCGCGGCAAAGTAAACGCCACCGTCTTTACCTTCAAAGGCAAGAAGCATTACTATTCCCTCGAGTTCTATCCGTTAGAAGGCAAAGGCGAGGATCTTTTGGATCCCCTGCTCTCTTCATTAAGCGCTTAATCTTTTAGCAGTCTGCCGTAATCATTCCACTCGCCATACATCTCGCCCTTTTTCGTATATTGGATGAGGCGGGCTAAAGCGCTTTGGTATTGCTCTTTGTCGATTCGTTTATAAAAGCTGACGTTATAGGCGCGGACCCGTTGGTATAGCTCGGGGAAAGCCTTGAATTTGCTATAGACGCGCGCCTTCTTTAACGCCGCGACGACATCGGGGTCGATCTTAAAGCTTCGTGGGCCAAGCGGAGGCAAAGCCTTTTTGCCGTGCTCGGTCATTAACCCTAGGCGGATCAATCGGCGCGCCCGTTCTTTGTTTAGTTCCGTCCAGGGGCTGCGTTTGCCGCGCGGCGAAAAGCGCTGGACGATGATGCCATCGATGTTCTTTTGGATGCTGTCAATCCAGCCGAAGCAAAGCGCTTCTTCCACCGCGTCAAGGTAATAAAATGAGCCGTCGTTTTTCGGCTCGCCGCGCTTCACTACCACATAACATTCTTTGGCTTTGCCGGCGGAAAGTTCCAGCCAATGACGGAACTCTTCTCGGTTATGCGCCTCAATAATGTTCATCCATCGATTACTCGGCGACGCCAAGCGCACCTAGGTCGGGTTCCGAATCGGTTTCCGGCGGACGTTTGTTGAACCTGAAGACGATAAGACAAATATAGGTGACGAAAATGGCGCCAGCGATCGAAGCGCCGATGATCCAAGCGGCCCACAAGGGGATATAACGGCCTAAGGCGATTCTTGGCTCACCAAAGATGTAGGTGATGACCACCGCGGTCATGATGAGCGCGGGTATGGACGTGAACAAGGAAATCCATCGGTTGGCTTTTGTTTTCACCAAATATGCCGTCGCGACCCATAAGCAAATCGCGGCCAAGAATTGATTGCTCCACGCAAACCACCGCCAAAGGATATTGAAGTTCGCTTCGTTAAGGAAGTTCCAAATGCTGATGCCGACGACCATCGCGAAAAGAGGCAACGTCAAAATCAGACGGTTCTTCATCTTCTTTTGGTCCATATGCAGCCACTCGGCCAAAATCAGACGACAACTTCGCAAAGCGGTGTCGCCGCTGGTAATCGGGCATATGACGACGCCGATGACGGCCAAAACCGTGCCTACCGGCCCAAGTAAGGTCGAACAGATTTGCTCCACGGACTCCGAGGATCCGCCAATTGCGGAGAGCTCTTGCCATCCAGAAGACGTGCCCACGCGATAGAACGCCATAGCCGCCGCGGCCCAAATCAAGGCGATGATGCCTTCCGCGACCATCGCGCCATAGAAGACCTGACGGCCTTCCTTTTCGCTTTTGATGCATTTCGCGATCATCGGCGATTGGGTCGCGTGGAACCCGCTGACCGCGCCGCAGGCGACGGTCGTGAGCATGAACGGCCACCAGGGTAAGCCACCGTTCGCGGCGGAGAAATCGCGGAGGTTGCCAATGAGTTCCAACATCGGGTAATTCCCCTGTTGAAAAAGCACGCCGCCGATGACGGCCAAAGCCATCACAATGAGGATGACGCCAAAGACGGGGTAAATCTTACCGATGACCTTGTCGATGGGGACGATGGTGCTGAGCAGGTAATAAGCCAGGATACCGATCATCCAAATCCATGCCATCACCTTGCCGCCGGTTAGGGATTCGAGCAAGGAAGAAGGCGATACGACGAACACGGCGGTGACGAGGATCAAGAGCAGAATCGAGAAGATACGCATGATGACCTCCATCGCCCTACCGATGTACTTACGGGAGAGGCGCACGATGGAATCGCCGCCGTTGCGGCTGGAGATCATGCCGGAGAAATAATCGTGCACGGCGCCGCCCAAAATGCAGCCGAACACGATCCAAAGGAACACGATAGGGCCAAAGAGGGCGCCGCTGATCGCGCCGAAAATCGGACCAGTGCCCGCGATATTGAGCAACTCGATCAAAAACGCCTTCCATTTGGGAAGCGGGGTGATGTCCACGCCATCTGGATGGGAGATGGCCGGGGTCGCGCGCCCATCGATGCCGAAAACTTTCTCAGTGACGCGGGAATAAACGAAATAGCCGCCGATGAGTAATGCGATAGCGATGAAGAACGTCCACATGGTTGTTTATGATAAATCGCGATTTTATAAATACAAGGCTAAAGCCTTCCCGCGTGTCAATTAAGGCTGTTTCTCGTAGTTCATGCGAATAAGCGGCATGAACATGCGCACCGCCCAACGCGGGAAATTGTAATAACGTTTCTTGCGGTCCAAAGCCTGAATGCGCCCCATCTCCTCCTCGGTCAACTCGAAGTCGAATAAGTCGATGTTTTGGTCGATGTGCGACGGGGTCTTCGAACCGGGAATGACGCAGAAACCGCTTTGGACGTGCCACTTTAAAATGATTTGATGCGGGGTCTTGCCGTATTTCTTCGCCAAATCCTGGAACACTTCCTCCGCGACGAGCTTGGGATCGCCTTGGCCTAAAGGGAACCAAGACTGGAGCAAGATGCCGCGCTCATCCAAATAACGTTTGAGTTCGCGGTTTTGCCCATAAGGATGGCATTCCACCGTCAGCAAGACGGGCTTGATGCGGCAGATGGACAAAACCTTCTCGAGGTCTTTGCCATAGAAGTTGGATAAGCCGATGGCTTTCACCCTGCCTTTGTCCACTTCTTCCTCTAACGCCTGATACGCTTCCACGAACTTGCCCGCCGGCTGATGGAGGATGAGCAGGTCCACATAATCGAGGTCAAGGCGCCGCAAAGTGGCGTCCACGGCCTTCGTGATTTTCTTTTTGCGGAAATCCTTCGGCCAGATCTTGGACGTGATGAAGAGTTCCTCGCGGTTACGCTTAGAGGCTTTGATGGCCCTACCGACGGCCCGCTCATTCATGTAGATGTTCGCGGTATCGATCAAGTCATAGCCGTGGGTCAAAGCATGAAGGACCGCCTTCTCGCAGGGTTCGGGCTTGATGAGATAAGTCCCTAGCCCCACCGGCGGGATCGTCATGCCGTTATTTAATGGGATGCACTGCATCGTTTTCCCTCCTACGCCTTCAGCGTTTTCAGCTTGGCGTCTAATTTCGCGAGGTTATAGACATCGGCGACGTCCATGGCCACCATCGGCGTCGTGCCGGCTTCCGAATTCACATAGCTCCCGTCCGCGCGATGCTCCGGGAAACCAAGCGGGCCATTATATTGGAAGTAGTAACCGGTGATGTCCGCCCTGGCCATGACCCCGCATCCGCCACCGGCAGTAGCCTCGCCAATGGTCGTCGCATAGCCGCCGTTTTTCGCCGCGGTGGGGAAGATGTTGCCCGCGGAAAAGCTGCCGCCGGCCTGGATGACGTAATAGTTGTATTTCCCTTTCCAAGTATCGCCCGTTCCGCCAAAGACGCCATCCGCGTTTAGGTCCGCGGTGTAATGGGCTTCTATGCGGGAATGGGAAATCGAGTTCTCGACAGTGACGACCGGATCATCGGTCATGATCGCGGAGAGGAAGGGCACGAACATGACGTAGCCACCGATATTGAAACCGACGTCGAAGCAGACGTTTTTGATCGCTGCGTTCTTCGCCACTTCGTTTAGCGCGTAGCACACGCCCTCAACGAAATGGGTCGTCATCTTGGAGGTCAGGAACGCGTCGACGTTCTCCGTGCCTTCCGGTACTTTGTAGGCGTCGATGCCCTTGAATTCTTTTTTGTAATCGGCCACGAAGCTGGAGAAGGTGATCACCGCGGTCTCGCCTTCGATGTTAAGCGTCGTGTTTTTATAGGTGCCGTTTGACCTCGCTTGGCTCACCTTGGCGGAGCCTTCCTGAAAACGGATCATGCGCTCGCCGGCATAGCTGCCATATTTTGCGCCGACGCTTTCGCCGGGGTGAAGCGAGGAGAAGCCTTCCGCGATCGCGCGGTAATGGCCGTCGCCCATCTTGCCGGAGACGAGCCATTTCGACAGCGTGTCCTGATAGGCGTCGACGTCTTTGCCGATGAGAGTTTCCTTATGGCCGAGACGCTCAAACTCCGCGTCGAAGGAGGAAATCTGCAGCATGTCCTTCAGCCCGTATTGGTAATCGAAATCCATGCAAAGTTGGTAATAGGTGGCCGCGGCCATCGAGGCGGTGCGCTCGGACTTACGGTAATACCCGCCTTCGGACAAATCGATGTACTGGGTCTCTTTGCCGCCCATCCCTTCCGAGACGAGGTTCGCGACGAGGATGTCGCCTTCTTGCTTCCAATCGCCCTTATAGTCCACGGTTTCCATCATGTCCTCGCTTTTGATGGTCAAGGTGCCGTCAGAGAGGAAGACCGCGTTGCATTTCACTTCTTTCTTCAACATGTCTTTCATGGTGCCTTCGAAGCGGTAACGCTCGCCCTCTTTTGGGGTAACGCGCGAGAAATGGATGCCGGTGTCCGGAGTCTTTTGATACGCCCAAAGGAAACCGGTCGAGTTGGAATAGGCGCGGACGACGTTGGCTTCTTGGCCGAGGAGCTTGTTGCCGTAAAAATCCTTCCCGTTATAGGCGATGCACATATGCGCGGGGTTCACCAAAAGATGGGAGGCGAGAGAGAAAGGAAGATAGAGATGGCCGTCTTGCTCCACCAGGTCCATGTGGTAGTTCTTCAGGGAATAAGTCGTCTTGCCCCCTTTGGTGAGGTATTTCGTTTTGGGCGATCCCTTCAAATACGCATAACCGGCGCACGGGTCGAGGAAATCACCGGTCAGGCCTTCGCTGATCTCGGTATAGAAGCGGTCGGCGTCATCGATCTCGACCATCTGTTGCTTCACGTCGAAATAGCAATGTCCCCCGTAAGAGGAAGTGAGGTCGAAGCGCCCATCTTCCAGACGGGTGAGGTTATGGTGATGAAGCGCGGGGTCGATGAGCCTGCGGACGTGTTGGAATTCGTCGAGGTCAACGAAAGGGACGTCCTCCCGATATTTATGGCGATAGGTTTTGAGGAAGGGGTTGTTCTTCTCGTTCGCGTCCTTGATGAAAAGGTGCGACGAGGCGCGATGGAGATATATGAGGTTTTCCGGCGCGAGGGAAGAGCTGCTTTCGGATATGGTGGTCTGCTCTATGGAGGAAACCGATTGTTCCCTTTCCGAGCTCACGGAAGATTCCGCGGAAGAAGAGACGGGGGAGGAGCATCCCACGAGCAAGGCGGCGACGGCCAAAGGAAACAAATACTTCATACGCGAATTATCGCGCATGGGAAGAAATTCTCCTATCGGTTTCTTTTACGGCAAATATAGAGCAGATGGTTCGTCATGCCGAGAAGTTCGCGCTTCTCGCAGAAGGACAAATACCATTCCGCCATGGCGTCGAAATCCTCATCGGACAAGGCGAAGTCGGACCGTTCCTCGATGGGTTCCAGCAAGCCATCCACGCCGGCGGTCGTGATCCACTCGACATCTTTGCCTTTGAATAGGTCCTCGAACTCCGTGATGTCGTAGCCCGTGAAAAGCTGTTCCTTAAAATGGCAAACCCTGTTGTCCTTATCGAAGTTCATTTTCTGCCCTTCGGTCCAGTGACCATAAAAGTAATCCGAGTACATCACGGCGTAGATGGAGATGAAGGCGAACATGATCACGCCGCCGGGCCTAGTGACGCGGATCGCCTCGTCGATCGCACGGTTTACTTCGTTTGCCTCATAGAGGTGATACATCGGCCCAAAGGAAAGCGTCAGATCAAAAGACCCGTCTTGAAAACGGCTTAGGTCGGTCGCGTCGCCTTGGCATGCGGCGAGGTTCTTTAGGCCTTTGCTATTGCGGCGAAGCGTGGCGAGGTTCGCCTCGGTGAGTTCCACCGCGGTGACGTCCATCCCCTCTTTGGCGAGGGCAATGGAATATCTTCCGGTCCCGGCGCCGAGCTCGAGGATCTTGGAGCCTTCCTTCGCATAGCGATGGACATAGTTCATCGTGGTGCGGTATTCGAGTTGGCCGTGGCGCGACCTAATCGTGCGCGTGTCTTCGTCATAGTTTGAATAAAGATCGTTGATGATTTCTTGTCTGGTACTCATGGGATTTCCTTTCTCTAAGGCGCCCCGAAGAGCAACGCCACGACGGCGAGCCGTTGACCCAAGGAAAGCGGTCCGGAGATCTCAAACCGCTCGCTTAAGTCGTTCGTTTGGAGGAACCCTCCGTTAAAGGTGGCGAAATACCCGCCGAAGGTTTTGCTCACGTTATCGCCGGAAATCTCAAAGAGATAACCGCCGAAAGCCGCGCGGATGCGGTTACCGGAAATTTCAAACACGGGTCCGTATCCGTTTTGGTTCACCACGTTGCCTTCGATTCGATAGTAAACGTTCGTGCGCATATCGAGGATTTCGCTGCCCGTAACGCGAAGCACGGGTCCGTATCCGATTTTCTTTACATAGGCGCTTTCACTATCGCCGCGGTCATATCGAGAGATGGAGGGTTTGCGAATATAGGAACCATCAGAAGGGGCCGGCGCCATCTTCTCCGCCGGACATGGGGTTTCGCTCGGGCGCTTCTTTGGCTCGCTTTCTTTTTTCATCTCCTCTCGCACCGCTGGTTTTTCTTCTTTCTCCGGTTTTGGCCCGAAAGCCCCTCCCTTCGTCTTTTCGCGACGCGAAAGAAGGTAGAAAACGAGGCATAAGAGGAGCATGACGCCGCCGATGATCAGCAACGTGAGCCCCGGTACGAAAACACCTTTGCCTTGACTCAGGTTTTGGATAAAGGAAAAGCTACCGTAAACGGTGAGGACGATTGCCAATGCCAGGAAGGCCCAAACAAAACGCTGCCGGCGCATGTCTTGATTTTACCGCCCGTGCCAAAGAGGAAAAGACGGGAGCGGACGCTTGCTTATTTGCCGCGGTTAAGCAGTTTGTTCTTCTTTGCTAGCGCGTCTTGATAGGTGACCTCGTCGTCGCTCATGTCCCATTCTTCTTTAAGAAGGCGCAACAAGCGATCGTAGGTCTCGATTTCCTTTTCGGTCTCGCCCATGATGTCGTAAATGGCGATGATGCCGAGCAAGGCGTCGGTATAACGCGGCCTCTGCGGGTCGTTGGCGAAGGATTTCTCGTAAAGTTGGATGGCTTCTTCGTATTGCCCTTGCTTGGTGTGGTACTGGGCTAGCTCGAAGCAGAAGGCGGGGTCGTCCCCATATTCTTTCGCGAGGTTATGCATGATGTCATCCGCCTCTTGCTTATTACCTCGGGCCAAAGCGATCTCGGCGCGATAGGACTCCGTGATGACCGCGTAAACCGGCTTTTGCTCTTCAAGTTTGCCATAGAGCTCCTTGAGCTTTTCAAGGTAACGGGTCGCCTCTTCGAGTCGGCGGTCGTCGATAAGGTTCCAGAGTAAGTGGTGATAAGGGTCGATGATTTCCGGGTTAGCGTCCACCACTTCTTTATAGAACTCGATGAGTCCCGTGTGGTTCGTGATGTCCCAATCCCAGCATCGGCCCGCCTCGGCTTTGCTGATCATCCATTGGGCGTTTTCGCTCTTACCGGGGTCTAGGCGAATCGCCTCGCGTCCGTATTTGCTGATTTTCTTCGAATCGCTCATCAGGCGGTTGGTATAAAGGTAAGCGAGAAGGTAGTTCACCCGCTGGGCCTCTCCCTTTTCGTTTAAGCGGCCTTTTAAGAACGTCTCGATATCTTCGAATTCCCTGGTGGTCAATTCGTCGGTGACGTCCAATTTGTTTTCGATACGGTCCATCTTCTGCTCGATGGATAAGTCAAAGAGTTCGTCGATGGTGACGCCAAATACCTCAGAGAGGATGGGAAGAAGGGTGATGTCCGGGGTGGTGGTTTGGTTTTCCCATTTGGATACCGCTTGGGGAGAGACGCCGATTTTCCTCGCGAGTTCATCCTGGGTATAGCCGCATTTGGTTCTTAATTGTTTGATCTTGCTTGCCAGTTGCATGGTTGTTTCCTCCGGCTTCATCACGATTTTACGAAAAGGGATAGCCTTAGGCGATAACGCAAAAAGATAACCGTCTATCCATTTGGTTGCGTGGCTTCGAATCGCTAAACGGATTATTCGAAATCCCAAACCTTGGGTCCGGGGATTTGTCCCGGCTTCGTCTTGATGACGCCGCCCACGACGGGTCGGATTTCGATTTCGGCCGTAATCAGGACGCGCAGCGAAAGCAAATGCCCGCCCGTGAGCTTGATCTCACCGTTTTCCTCAAAAGAAAGGCAGGCGTGTGCATGAATTAATGGTCCCTGATCGCTGTCTTTGACGTCGCCGTTGAGGCTCACGAGTTCGAGCATACCTTGCTTCTCGTATTCCCCATACGTTCCTTGGTCGGGGCGGAAGGTGCCGAGCTTTGCGTAATCGCATCCGCCGATGCCGGAGAAGACACAGCTTTTGAACCCTTCTTTTTCACAAACGCTAAGGATTGAGGAAAGAACTTCGTCTCCTCTGTCTAAACGTAAATAGACGACGTTGTTGTAATTGCGGTATTCCATGGCCCTGCTCCTGGATTATGTGTTTCTTATTTTACTTACACAAACCGGACGATGTGCGCCCTATGTGAAAGACCTTCGATGCAAGCGACGTGGTCAACGGTCACCTAAAAGAGCGAACGAAATGCGGGACGGTTGCCCTTTATTCCGTTCGTTTATGGTCTTTGCTTAGGCTTGGGATTATTTTTCGTTCCAAGCGTAGCCGCAGTGCGGGCAGACGAAATGATAATGGCCATCCCCCGGGGTGGTCTCCACGTACTCGCCGTTGGCCATCGTGCTGCATTGCGGGCAGGCGGCGGAGCGGGATTGCGGCCCCGAGTGGCAGCCACCGTTGATCTGGCGGAGTTGCTCGTCGCTAAGCTCGACGCCTTCTTCTTTGGCGAGGGAGAGCAGTTCCGTCATGTTTTTGCAGTGACTCGCTTTTTCGATCTGCTCTTCGGTCATCCCTTTCAATAGTTCTTTGTTCATAGCAGAACCTCCTTTGTCTTTTTTATGAAAAACGTACCACGTTGATTTCCAATACGCTCACATAACAGTTTTTAGCCATTCGTTGACTTCGGCAACCATCTCTTCCTGCGACACATTGTATTTGGCTTGAAGCGTCGGAACGACGAACGGCGGAGCGAAACGCTTCGTTATGGGAATTTGCTTCGGAAGGACGTATTCCTTGATTCCGGCCCTTTTTCGAAACCGGTTCTCTTGGTCGTTGATCAAGGACATGTATCGCTGAATTTCTCCCTTGTCGAAGAGAGAGGGGTCAATATGGGAGAAGGAATAGACGTCCACGAGATGCTTATAAGGGCGGGGTAATTCGTTTAAGACGGCGACGAGCTTCTCCGCGATCGCGTATTCGAGGCAAACGCCAGGAAAGACAATGCCTTGATACGAATAGGAATCCGTTTTGACCTCCGGGAGGAAATCGATCCTTTTCCCTTCGACCTGTCCTAAGAGCCCCCCGATCTTCACAAAACCGGTGAACGACGGCTCATAGAACGTTTCCGTTTCCTCGTTATAGGTGAAGTCGATGGTTCCGAAAGCCGCCTTGAGTTTCTCCTCCACCGTTTTCCAGTCGCCGAGGAAGAGGATGTCGACGTCTTTCGTGCGCCGAGCGTGGTCTTTGAGATAGTACTGGCAAAGCAATCCGCCGATCACGCAGAAATCGAGGTCGGCTTGGACCAGCTTTTTGAGCACGCCCTCAATCGAGGGGTCGGTTTTTCCGGTGGCGATTCTTTTCATCGTCTATAGGCTTCCTCCCACGATAATTGAAACATGGGGCGCGTCACAAAGTTGCCACATCAAAAACACGAAAGGAAAAAATCGTATGTTAAACATATCCCAATCGGGTTATCCGAGGAAAAATCCTTGAGACTATATAACGTAGCGCAAACCATAACGTTCAATCTCGATGTAATTGCCTCCATAAATGTCGACATAGCTCAGTGATTCCGCAAAGATTCCAGACGAACCAATCAGAATTACGTCTTTCAGAAATCCGGCATCGGAAAAGGCCTTAATTACTTGATATAGTTTCTCTTCGTTCTCAATCACCATAATGCCTCAAGGCCTTTGTAAGCCTCGCCTCCTCTTTTCTTAGCTGTCTGAGCGCAGCCTCTAGTCTCTTACGCTCTGAATAATCCGCTTTGGCCTGTTTTGCTTCGTCGGATCCATCCTCGCCTACATAGCAGGACAGTATTTTGCTCCCCTGCCGCCACTTGCGGTAGCAATAGGCGCGGCCGTTTTTGGCCTGAACGTAAAGATACCCTTTCGGAAGGGTGGAAAGCTTTTGCTCATAAGCGGCGATGTTGGTCCGTAGCCGCTGCAGTTCTTCTTGTAGAACGCCTTTGAGAATAGACATAGGAAACCTCTATAAGAAGTATACTACAATTTTAATTTTTATCAACAATGTAGGATATTATTTAAGAACCAACGAGGCGACGGACTCCACATGCATCGTGCAGGGATTGGAAACATAAGGACGCGTCTGTGTCACGTGATTGGGAACATGTCGGGAACATGACTGGCAAGCCAGGGTTGGGTCGTCACGTTCGGTGGAAATGTGGGTTAGTGCCTCGCAAAAATCAAGATTCAAGAAACTCTGGTTAAAGATTTCTCTAGCAACACGCCAGAAGAATGATTGAAGCGCTTTATCGTCAACGGCTTGCATAGCTCTTTTTTTCGGCCCTTCGACCAATCAATAAAACTTTTTGCTATAAGAGTGACCGGCACTTCCCTTCCCTTTTTTCGAGCAGAAGCTATCGTTCGTTTAACTGGAGCAAGAAATGCTATGGCACCAATGAGAGGGCGCTCTCAAACCCGAACAACTCAGAAGATTTGATAACGATTCCAAGGTTGTTTGGAACCTGGGAGTATAGTTGGGTTTGAACCGCCGTAGGGATTTGCACCACGCGGAATTTGCCATCTACATCGTGTAAGTAGGTCTGGCTAACAACCCCCACAAACAAAAGCCTCTCCCCAAGAGTAATACTTGCACCGTCAGAGAAAGATCCTTTGTTATAAACCAAAACAGGGGATCCACTTGAACCTGGAAAAATGGCGCAGTCAATTAGGAACTCATGCCTTCCTTTAAAGTCAATTCTTACAGGCGTAGCAGTGATCCCCTTCCGAATAATAGGAAGATTGTTTATCTCGTCCCATATTCCATCGGGATAACCAACGACTATTACATCTTCGACAGTAGAAAGGTGACTGTTCAAATAATCAAGTGTTGGAATGTTCTCTTTTAGCAAGGTAGCAATAAATAATTCAGACCCATCTGCGTGTGCCTTCTCGTAAATCGGGTTTACAAACAGAATGCTTAGATCTATCCCTTGCGGGTGCCTCATAACAAGCGAGGAAACGTCGCCATCAAAACGATAATGCTCTTTCGCGGGTCCCCCATCCGCGCCTTTCTTTGAAAAGACAAGCGTCACCCTATGCCCGTCCCCGATGACGTGTGTGTTCGTTACAACACATGGGAAAGTCTTTCCCGAAACTTGAAACTGATAGAAAAATCCGGTTCCAGTCGATAATATCCCGGGAGCAACCTCTGAGACAATTCTTATAGTGAATCTCTGAAAGAATTCGTCAGCCGAAATCGTGTTTTTGCCTTCGTTCATTAGTTACATCTTCCTATAGCGCTGGTTCGGGGATTTTTTAGGTGACACAGTTTCAATTAAGCCTTTTTCGAGCATGGGTTGGAGAACCTTCCTCAAAAAGTAACTAACACTTTTGATTCCGACCGCCTCCTGAAGTTCTTTTCGGCTCTTTGGACTTTCGGCACACAGCCTCAAGACGAGCTGCTCAACCTCCGATTCTGACGTTTCGCCGAAACCCCGTTCGCCAAACCCTGTTTTTTCATACAACAAGTCATACAGCGTAATGCAGAAGAAATCGCCAAAATCCTCAAGGACTGGCATTGTTTGCGGATAGGCCTTATAGAAGTTAGCTATCTTCTCGAAACCGGTGCCGCTCCTTTCCATCAGGCCGCACAACTCGAAGCAAGCGGAGATTGAGTCGTTCCTTCTTTTGGACGGGATCTTGTCCAAGGCGTATTGCGACGGCTTTTTCGAAAGAATCCATCCACCGGGCGACTTCACCTCTATTCTGTCCGCGAAGATATCGATGTCTATCTGGGTTCCGGTGATCGAATAATCGCGGTGCGCGATTGCGTTCACAAGGACTTCCCTAATGGCCAACTCCGGATAGGAATGCGTGTTGGTGCGGCTGCCGTCCTGATTCTTAATGACTCCCGTTTTTGTGTTTCGGATGATGAAGGACCTAGCAAATCGGAAGCATTCACCCAAAGGCCCTTTAAAGGATTTCTTGTCGATGATCTCGTCCTCGCCTTTTCCCAAGCCGCGCCAAAGCCTGCAAGACACAAGGGTGAGGCTATCGGTACAGGAGTCCGCAAACAGCGAAAGGCCAAAAGTGATTTCCCCGGCGTCCGAAACGACTTCTTCGGAGACGAGGTCGTTGAATTCAGGGGCTTGGTGATCCTTTCTGTATTCCTTCGCCAAGGACAAATATTGAGAGAAGTCTTCCTCTTTGAAGAAAGACCCGGTCAATTGCAAATCAAAGCCCTTTCGTCCGCGTCCCATTGATATGATTTCTTCTGGGGTCGCCTCCGTGCTCGCCCCATCCTTTCGTTTGTATACGATCTCGTTAAAGTCGCCATCTCGATATCTTACGACGGACTCCGCCTTAAAGATGTAGACCGCCAAGACAAAGCGATCTTCGCGATCCGGAACCTCAATGAAGGAAAAGGATAACCTTGCGTGGGGAAACACGTGTCTGTCGTTTTCCCTTATCACCAGGAGGCGGGTCTTGTCGGCTTCCTCCTTGGTCAGGCCGAAAACCGTCCAATCATCATTCACCCCGACATAAATTGTGCCGCCTTCTTCGTTGGCGAAGGCAACCAGCGATTTTGCCCATTTCCACGTTTCTTTTTCCTTGTCGGTCAACTTGGCTTTGTAGTCGAAGTCCGTATTCTCGAAAAGGTGTTCCGGAATCAATTCTTTCAGAAGCATGGTTCTTTCCTCCTTGTTTTTTAAATTATCCGCGCTTTTTTACTTATTCACCAGCTTATTCACTACTTATTCTCTAACTTATTCACCAGCTTATTCACTACTTATTCCGTCTTGGCCAACCAATCCACAAATCTTTTGGGATTTTTCGCCGCCATGGCCTTTCTTGAAGGTGGTGTGGGGATACTCCATCGACAGAGTCACCAAACGCTCGAACCAGCTTCTAAAGAGCCCCTTCTTCCCTTGGGCTTTCCGCCCGAAATCGCCATTTCCAAAAAAGATCGATGGAAAGCCTGCTTTTTTGTTTCTCTGAGGCTCAACATAGCCACTGTCTCAACGTGCGTCGTCGCCTGTCGAGGAACATAAAGATTCTCCTGCGTCATGCCATTAGGAACATAAAGCGTCAGCAGATTTGCCTTCTTTGCCCTTGGCTGACGGCTTTTTCACATTGATTGAGGTCAGGAAATCCTATGGGCACAAACGGTCCGACGTAGCGAAGAAGCTCGGTATCTCCATGGGGTCTTATTCCAGGTGGGAGAACCTGGAGTACCAGCCGAACCTGAAGCAGCTGAAAAGGCTGTCAGAGATCTTCGCCGTGAGCATCGACTGGCTTTTCTACAACGACCCGTTCGCGTCCGTCTCGCCCAGCCACACCAGAAACGTCATGATGGTTGCACTACAGGCACGCGAATGGGAGTTATCAACCCTTTTTGGCTACCCCGATGATTGCGAGCCGAAGACGCTGGCTGGTCTCATCGCCTATACGATTAAGAAACTAGCCATCGACGACTACATCAGTGCGAGGAAGTCGAAAGGCTCTTCAAGGGAACGCCCATAGACGACCCGTTCCGTGAAGAGAATAAATAACGGTTTTTTCAAAAAATATCGATGAGATGTGCGTTTTCAAAAAGTGGTATCACTGATACCACAATTGAATCGGAGGAAAATCAATGGCAAATAAATGGCTAAGACTTCTCTCTACTTTTGGTAGAACTGTTATTTTCGACGTCGCCAATCGGTTTTTCGCCCATATATCTACGCAGTTCAGAAATTAGCGGGGGTCGTCGTGCCAGGGAACATAAGAACCTCGTTTTTCATCAAAAAACTAGCATTTATCGTTGTTTTCTTTACATATCTACGGCGTCGAGGTCTAAAACGCATAGGATTTTGATGGTCGTCCTTATGACCTTTTGACGCTCAAAACGGCCCTTCTCAACAAAGGTAGCATGGCTACAAAACATCGATAACTCCGCTACTTTCTCGAATCTCTTAAGCTCAACATTGCAACAGTCTCGACGTGCATCGTATGCGGAAACATGTCCACGGGCTGAACCGATTCAAGCTTGTATTTCTTGCTTAGATAGGCAATGTCGCGGGCTAAGGTCGAGGGATCACAGGATACATAGACGACGCGGGACGGGGCCAATTTGCAGATGGCATCCAAGCAACGCTGATCCGATCCTTTGCGTGGCGGATCGAGGAAAACGACGTCCACGTGTTGCTTCTTTTCCGCCATGTTCACCATGAACGCGCTCGCGTCGCCGCAATAGAAAGAAACATTGTCGATATGGTTCGCCTTGGCGTTGCGGCGCGCATCGGCGACCGCTTCTTTCACGATTTCCACCGCGATGACTTGCTTGCAGTGACGCGAAGCGACCATGCCGATCGTCCCGATGCCGGAATAGGCGTCGAACACGACGTCGTTCTTCGTCAGCTTTGCCGCCTCAATGGCTTTGCCATAGAGTTGCTCGGTCATGATGGGGTTCACTTGATAGAAAGACTTCGCCGAGATGCGAAAAGTGATGCCGCAGAGGACGTCCTCGATATAGCCTGGCCCATAAAGCACGCGTTCGAATTCACCGAGAATCACATTCGTGTGACGCGAGTTCACGTTTTGGACGACCGTGGTGATGAAGGGGCATTCCTTGACGAGCGCCTTCACGAAATTATTGCGTGAGGGGAAGGCGTCTTTATAAGTGACGAGGACCACCATCACCTGCTCTTTGTGCTTGGCGCAGCGGATCAGGACGTGACGGAGCAATCCCCTACCCTCGTCCTCTTCGTAAGGCTCGATCCGAAAAGACTTTCCGAGTTTCTTTACCGCGTCGAGCACTTTCTTCGCCCGCTCATCCTCGATGTAGCAGGTTTCGACGGGGACGATGACATGCGTGCCTTCTTTATAGAAGCCGCAGTAAAGGTTGCCTCTTTTGTCTTTTCCAAAAGGCATCTGGATCTTGTTTCTATAGAAATAGGGCTCGTCCATGCCAAGGCAAGGCAAAGGTTCGATATCCATCTTGGCGATCTTGCGGAACTGTTCCTTCACCTTTTCACGCTTATAGACGAGCTGCGCGGGATAGGCGTATTGCTGAAAGGAGCATCCGCCACAGGCGGAGCAGATTTTGCATCGCGGTTCGATGCGATTGGGTGAGATTTTGTCGAGTTTGACGACGCGGCCGAACTTTTGCCCGGCGCGCATATAGGCGAATTCAATATCGCCTTCTTCGCTGGGGAAGATTCCCGGAACGAAATACACGTCCCTGCCGTTTTTGACGACGCCTTTGCCTTCGAAGGAAAGGTCGACGCAGACGCCGTGGAATGTTTCCCTAGCGATGGGTTTGCCCATGGATTAGGCCGCGGCCTTCTCCTTCGGCCCGTTCATCATTTCGATGATGGCCTCGGTTTCCTTCACCGCGTCTAGGCGCGGGAAGAGGACTTCGCCCTTATGGACTTCGTTGCCCGCGAGGACGCCGAGTTTGTCGATCTCCTCATAGTCGGGTTTATCGATGCCCAAGGTAGCGTAGACTTCGCCGCACTTCTCCACCAAGATTGGGGAGAGCATCAACGCGCCGGCGTAGACGACGTGGGCGAGGCGCGCCATGACGCCTTCGAGTTCGCCTTTCTTGGCTTCGTCCTTGGCGAGGGCCCAAGGCGCTTTCTCTTCGATGTATTTGTTGGCCCTGGAGATGAGTTCCATGACCTTTTCATAAGCTTGGGTGACCTGGAGGTCGTCGTTAAGGGCCTCATAGGCGACCTTGGTCGCGCGAATCGAGGCGTCGAGTTCTTCGTCAAGCGCGTCGCAGGGCGCGTTATAGGCGGGAACCACGCCGCCGAAGTATTTGATGATCATCGACACGGTGCGATTCATAAGGTTGCCGAAGTTGTTGACGAGGTCCTGGTTGATCCTCATGACGAACTGTTCTGGGGTAAAGGTGCCGTTTTGGCCGAAAGGAACCTCGCTGACGAGGTAATAACGGACCGCGTCGACCCCATAACGTTCAATGAGGGGATAGGCGCTGATCGCGTTGCCTTTGGATTTGCTCATCTTGCCGTCTTTCATCATGAGCAAGCCATGCACGAAGACACGGCTCGGACGACGTAAGCCCAAAGAGGTGAGGAACATCGGCCAGTAGATGGTGTGGAAACGGTTGATGTCCGCACCGATGACGTGAACGATTTCGGTTTCTTCGTCCATCCAGAACTTCTGGAAGAGCGAATCGTCGTCTTGGAGATAGCCTAAAGCAGTGATGTAGTTCGTCAACGCATCGAGCCAAACATAGACGACGTGGGAGGGGTTTTCCACCACTTGAATGCCCCAAGAGAAGGAGGTGCGGGAGACGCAAAGGTCCATAAGACCCGGCTTGATGAAGGTATTCACCATCTCGTTCTTGCGGGATTCCGGGGTGATAAATAAGGGATTTTGGTCATAGAAGTCCAAGAGGTCGTCGACATATTTCTGGCAACGATAGAAGTAGGCTTCCTCGTCTTTCTTTTCGCAGGGCCTGCCGCATTCGGGGCAAAGATGGTCGTCCCCAACCTGGGTCGCGGTCCAATAGGATTCCTCGTGGACGCAATACCAGCCGGTGTAGGTGGAAAGATAGATGTCGCCCTTCTCTAGCATCGTGGAGAAGATCTTTTGAACGGTCTTCTCGTGACGGGGCTGGGTCGTGCGGATGAAATCGTCGTTGGAGATCTTCATCGCGTCCCACAAAGAGAGGAAGCGCGTCGCGACTTCGTCGACGAACTCCTGCGGGGTGACGCCTTTGGCCTCGGCGTTTTTCTGAATCTTCTCGCCGTGCTCGTCTAGGCCCGTGAGGAAGAACGTTTCGAACCCACGCATCCTTTTGCCCCTGACGATGACGTCGCAAAGGGTCGTGCAATAGGCATGGCCGAGGTGCGGCGAGGCGGAAGGGTAATAGATGGGGGTTGTGATATAGAATTTCTTGCTCATGGGGTCGTCTCCTTAAAGCCGACATATTGTAGCATTGCTACAAGCGGGGAACAGCAAATAAAGAAAGCCGAGGCGGTTGGCCTCGGCTCTGGATCACTTCTCCTCTTGGGTTTCCGACGGGGCCGGTCCTTCCGGCTTGGGTTGGCCCTTCGCGGCCATGACGTCGTCGATGAGTTGCTTCGCGCGGCGATAGGAGAGATCGCTGCGGACCTTCAGCATGCACGGGAGGTCTTCGTATTTTTTGGAATCGACGGCCTCGACGGGGATCGTGCTGCCCTGATACTTCGCGGGATCGAGGGCGAGGTAGATCTTGATGTGTTTGCCGTTGATGGTGATGAAGGCATAGCGTTCGCGATGGAGCGAGAAGGTATCGCCCGGGATCGAGATGCGGTTATTGACACCGTACCACTTGATATAATCGCGGAGGTCATAGTATTTGTGGCGGAGGTCGTATTCGCTATTGCGGAGACGGGTTTCGAATTTTGCCCTGCGGCGTCCGTTGCCGAACACCTTGTCCTCGGCGCTAGGCGCGGCGGGCTCGGGTTTCTTCTCTTCGACCGGCTTCCTTTCGGGCTTCTTCTCCGGCTTGGGTTCCGGCTTCTTTTCTTCTTTGGGTTCCTCGACCGGCTTCGGGGCTTCCTTTTCCTCTTCTTTGGGTTCCTCGACTTCGCGAAGCATGATCACGCTCTTATGACGGTCGAGCACGTGCTCATGGATCAGTTCGCTGGCGATGGTGCGGACGTCTTTCTCCGTGATGGAGGGTTCCGGTTGGGGTTTGACTTGCGGTTCTTCCTTCGCAGAGGCGACTTCTTCCTTACGCCCAAACAGAATCGGGGCGGTCGGTCCGACGAGAAGAACGGCCGCGAGCAAACAGCAGGCCGTGCCAGCCGAAACGATAATCAAAGAAAGCTGGGTCTGGAGATTGAATTTGGCCAAAGGAGTGACAAGGATAAAGAAATACGGAAGACCCGCCAAGGCGATGGATAAAAGAATCGCGGAGACGATGCGCGCCTTTTTCTTTCGCACGAAGGCGACGATGACGTTAATGATCAGCAGCAACACCGCCAAGATGACAAGCATGACGGTGACATAGGCGACCCAGTGCGGGAACTGGTTCGTCCAGACGCCGATGTAGCTGAAGAGCGCCCCCTTGGCTCCGTATTGGATCGTGACTCCTCCAAGGGTTTCGGTGCCGGTGGGAATGAGGTTCACCAAAGCGCCGATCGCGACGATAAACGCCGCGAGGAATAAGAACACGCCGCTGAGCAACGTGGGCAAAAGTATGCCTTTTGCTTTTGAGGATTTTTCGCTCATAAAAGCCTCCAAAACTATGAGAGTATGTTAGTTCCGTGGGCAAATCTTTTCAACGCCAAACAAATAATGTAATTGGCGGTTTTTCTTTATAAAATCCACGTTTTTCAATCTGAATATCCTTGCAAACCTTCGCCCTTTGTCGCAAAAACCGTATTCTTGCACGAAAAAAGACCGCCGAAGCGATCTTTCCGTTTTTATTACTTGCCCTGGGACTTGGCGAGCTTCTTGTTGAAGCGATCGATGCGTCCGTCGTTGGCCACGAAGCGCTGCTTGCCAGTGTAGAAGGGGTGGCAATTCGAGCAGGTGTCGACCTTGATTTCCTTGAGGGTCGAACCGGTTTCGAAGGTGGAACCGCAGGTGGTGCAGGTCACGGTGCACTTGTGGTAATTGGGGTGGATGTCTTTCTTCATTTTCCTTATCTCCTTTCGCCGTGAGGCTCATGCGTCCTCACAGAGAGCGCGATAATAATAGGGAAGTCTGGACGAAATTACAACACTTTTCGGTGTGCCCTATTTTTGACGTACTTTGATGATGTCATCGTCTTGGACGCGTCCGATGAGCAAGGAGGAACTCGGGTCGTGCCGCGCCATGTTTTCTTTGACCTTGGACTCATCGAAGTTGGCGTAACAATATTTGCAGCCGTGCGGGCAGCAATTGTAGTCGCCGATGTCGCACATCCTCATGCATCGGCAT
This sequence comes from Erysipelotrichaceae bacterium, assembly GCA_015058945.1. Classification (GTDB taxonomy): domain Bacteria; phylum Bacillota_I; class Bacilli_A; order RFN20; family CAG-826; genus Alloenteromonas. Next base: position 32,148 of record SVBF01000017.1, read on the forward strand.
CCCCCGCCCTTCCGCGCCGTCTGGACTGGATATTTCTTTCCGGTGAGGGACGAAGCCTTCGCCGCGGAAAGACATTCGCCAGGATAGAAGCCATACTCGAAAAGATTGCGTTCCTCATAGCAGGTTTGCACGACCATGCCCGCTTTTGTTGCGAGGGAGGAAAAGCCCTCCCCGATGCGTCGGTAGTCCTCTTCGGTAAAGATGCGGGCGCGGAGTAAGCTCGCGTTACGTTTCACCGATTTGCATTCGTCGAGGAAAGAGACGATTACCGTTTCGATATAACCACTAAGTTCCCGGGTCAGTTTCTCAAAGGCGCGCAGATGATAATCGACGTCATAAACATCCGACAAAAGGATGGGGTCATAACGGACGACGACGTTTTCCTTGCCGATCATTTCCGAGAGGCGCTTCACGGCTTCGATGACCGCCTTTTTATCCACTACGTTAGGCTCGATGTCCCTGCGGTACGGCGTGATTGTGACATGAAAAATCATCGGTCGATCAAGCCGCTTGATTTTATCGAGGAACGGGACCGGGTTTTTCGAGCAGAAAAAGAGCAGGTCGACGTCTTTGAAATAGATGCGGCTCACCAGCTTGGGATAAAAAGGGTTTCGCGTATCCACGTAGCCCTCTTCGTATCTATGAAGGAACCAATCCCCATAGAAGGCGGGTATGTCGGTGCGTCCGGAAGCAAAAAGGATCATGGCATAACCATGATACCTTATGCGTCAAACGGTCAGTTTTCGTGGACGAGCTCGATTTCGTCCCCAGGCCTCACGAGCATCGTGTGCTCATAGGAGACCCTCATGTCTTGTTTGATGTCGAAGAGCATGCCGGGCTTCATATGGTAGGGAATCAAATGTTTGGGCTTGATGATGTTCGCCACGCGGGTCGCCTCTTCCGGCCCCATGTTGAAGACGCCGTCGATCGGCAACAACGCATAATCGATTTCTTGCCTGGCGAGGCGGTCCATAAACGGCATGTAGTCCGTGTCGCCGGCGACATAGATGCGCACCCCATCGACATCGATGAGGTAACCGACACATTCTTGGGGGTTATGTCGCGCGTTGCCCGCGGGCACGGCGCGTACCTTAAATCCAAAATAATCGAATTCGCGATAGATGCCGTCGGAGAAAGCGTCGCTGCTATGGATCGCGATCGTGCGTTGGCTTAAGGGGACAAGGTGGATGGCGTTATGGTCGCTATGCTCGTGGGTCACCAAAACCAAATCCGCCGTCGGGACATACCCTTCTCCGGCAAACGGATCGACGTAAAGGACCCTCCCTTCTTTCGAGGTAATCCTTAAAGATGCGTGTCCTTGGTAGAGCAGTTTCGCCATTTCCTAAACTTTATCACAACGTTTTCTTTTGTGTGGACATAGATATCTCCTCCCCCTTATTCCTTATATATAAAACGCGCGGGTGCTTAAGCACTGATGGGCGCGATTTTGCCATCAAAAATGTTGCAAAAACAGCCTGTTTTTTCCGTTTTTGCGCTGTTTTTAATGGAAATATAAAGAGGCGGCGATGGCGCCTCGAGGGAGGAAAAACGAAAATGAAATTCTATTACTTGGTGAACAACGAGAAGGTTTACATCGAGGAAAATGACCGGCTATTCGCTTATAAAGAAAGGCAGGTTCTGCCCGCGGATGCCGGAGAGCATCCCCATAAACTCGACATGACCAAGAACCGCGTGGACCTGTTCTTCGATGCGGAGGAGTTGAACGACTATGTATTGGAACATGGGCTGGACGATTCGCTACTCATCCCCTGCCACCGCTTTCCCAAAAAAGACGAACCCGTCGTATGGGTGACCAAAGTGGTCGATGGTCGCCTCATGTCCTTCCCGATTCCATCGAGCGAGGCGTTATCGACACAACGCCGAAAACACTTGCAAGCGCAGAAAGAAAAAGAGGGCGAAAAGAAATAGGCTTGATTCCCTTAATCATTCCTTGTCTCGCGTTCGCGACATGTTAACCTTTTAAAGCCGCTTCGTTTGAAGCGAAAGAAAGGAAAACCACATGATTAGCAATTCATTAGCGCAAAAAGTGCTTAACGCCGCCCTAGCCACCGGTGGCGATTATGCGGAAATCTACGTGGAAGAGAGAGTGCCCGACGCGGTGATGCTCGAAAACGGCAAAGTCGAAAGCGCGGCCTCTTCCAAAAGTTATGGTTGCGGCCTTCGCATCCTTAACGGTCTCCGCTCCGTCTATGGTTACACTTCCGACCTCTCGGCCAAAAGCCTCATCGGCCTCGCCGAGAAGCTCTCCGCCTCTTACGCCGAGGAACGGAAGATCACGGTCGAGAAGATCCAGAAAGCCAAGGTAAAGCAACACATACACATCGAGGACCATGTCAAAGACGTCCCCGTGGACGAGAAGATCGCCTACCTCAAGGAAATCTCCGGCATCGTCTCTGGCGTCGACCCCCGCATCGTCCGCGTCCAAACCGGTCTCACCAGCGACTACAAAGTCACCCAACTCTTCAACGCCGAAGGCCCCATCGCCAAGCGTTTCGATAACGTCGAGGAGCGCACCCGCGTCTTCATCGTCGCAATCGCCGCGGGACAAGAAGGCATCGAAACCTCCTTCGCCGGTCCCGGCGCCTCCGCGGGTTGGAATTACTTCACCAAAGTCCTCGACTATAAGGCCATCGCTAAGAGGGCTGGCGAAAAAGCCATCATGATGCTCACCGCGAAGGAATGCCCCTCCGGCAAATACACGGTCGTCATCAAAAACGGCTGGGGTGGCGTCTTGTTCCACGAAGCCTGTGGGCACCCCCTCGAGGCTTCCGCGACCAGCAAAGGCCTCTCCGTCTTCTCTTCCTCCATCGGCAAGCAAATCGCCTCGCCCTGCGTCTCCGCCTGGGATGACGGCACAATCGAAAACGGTTGGGGTTCGGATAATGTCGACACCGAAGGCGTCCCGACCCATAAGAACGAATTGATCCGCGACGGCATCTGCGTCGGCTTCATGGTCGACCGCTTCAGCGGACGTCGCCTCAACATGGAGCCTAACGGCACCGCGAGACGTCAGTCCTATCGTTATTGCCCCACTTCCCGTATGTCCAACACCTACATCGCCGCGGGCAAGGACGATCCGGAGCAGATCATCAAGGATACCCCGCTTGGCATCTACGTCGCCGATTTCGGCGGCGGTTCGGTCCAGCCGGCCACCGGCGAGTTCAACTTCTCCGCCTCGGAGGCCTACATCATCCGCGACGGCAAGATCTGCGAACCCGTCAAAGGCTGCACCCTCATCGGCACCGGCCAGGAGGTTCTCATGGCCATCGACCGCGTCGGCAACGACCTCGCCTTAGGCCAGGGCAATTGCGGCGCCGCGAGCGGATCGATCCCCGTCAACGTCGGCCAGCCCACCATCCGCCTTAAGGAAATCACCGTCGGCGGGAGAGGAGGAAAACTCGAATGAACTTCAGCCAATTCTTCGCCCTTGCCAAAGAAAAGGGCATCAAAGAGAGCCAACTCAGCTTCTCGCGCTCCAAAGCCCTCTCGGTGAGCTTGTTCTGCCACGAGATCGAAGACTTCCGCATCAACGATTCCCAAAGCGTCATCGCCGCGGGCATCGTGAACGGAAAATTCGGCTCCAGCCGCACCGAGAAACTCGATAAGGACACCTTTTCCTTCCTCACGGATGGCATCTTGCTCACCGCGAGGCTCAACGAGAAGGAAGATACCGCGGACATCTTCGCCGGTTCAGAAAAATACCACAAAAAGAGCGCCTATAACCCTGCGTTGAACGACGTTCGCGTCGAGGAGAAAATCTCCCTCATCCGTTCCATTGAGGAAGCCATCTACGCCGCGGATAGCCGCGTCGCCGACGTGGAGGTCGGTTATACCGAACGCGAATCCGAAAGCGCCTTCTATAACTCCTTCGGTCTAAAGCTCAAGCAAAAGGGCAACTACTTCTACATCTACGCGGAAGTCGTCATGCGCGAAGGTGAGGTCACCAAGACCAACTACAACGTCTTCCTCGAGAAGGATCTTAACGCCTTCGACAAAGACGCCTTCGTCAAGGAGACCGTCAAGGGCGCCGCGCGCAAATTCGGCGCCGACAGCATCGCCTCGAAGAAGTATCCGACCATCATCGACCGCGAGGTCATGGCGGACCTCATCAACTACTTCCTCTCCTCGGCGATCGCTGACGAAGTCCAGCGCCATTCCTCCATGCTTGAAGGCAAGCTCGGCACCAAGATCGCCTCGAGCAAACTCACCATCGAGGAACGCCCATTAGAGAAAAACGTCTTCTTCTCCTACTTTGACGGAGAGGGCGTCGCGACCCGCAACAAAGTCGTCGTCAAAAACGGCGTGCTCCAGACCTATTTCTATAACCGCGAGACGGCAAAGAAAGACGGTGTGGAGTCCACCGGCAACGGCACCTGGGGCGGTGGAAAAGTCGGCACCGGCTTCTCCAACGTCTTCGTCAAACCGGGCAAGCAATCCTTCGATGAGCTCATCTCCGGCATCAAAGACGGCGTCTACATCACTGAGGTCGCTGGGTTAGGCACGGGCATGAACGCCACCTCTGGCGACTTCTCCTGCCAAGCCGAAGGCTTCCATATCGTCGACGGCAAACTCGCCGAACCGCTGACCCTCATCACCTTGTCGGGCAACTTGCTCAAGATGCTCGGCGATCTGAAGGGCTTCGCAAACGATGCCAAGATGACCTTAGGTTCCATCTCGGTGGCTTCTGCCTTCATCAAATCGATGAATATCGGCGGTAAGTAATCTCCCATGACGAAAAGAGTCGGGCTTGCTTAGGCCCGACTCTTTTTCATCAGTGTGTCGGCGATGCGCTGAGGTATGTCCACGAGGTATGAATCGTGATCTCGCCGGTGGGGACAATGTCCTTGGGTATTGGGAAGAATAGATGCGAATTGCAAACGACGAACCATGCGCCGTGACCGCGGTCCATCACGCCATAAAGGTTCAACTCGTTGCCGGAGAAGCTATAGTTCGTCGGGTAGAAAGTGTGACCGGTGTCTGGGACGTATTTTAGCCAATAGGCAAGGCAGTTTTTTTCAAAGAAAGCCGCGTCGAACCTTTCGAGGAATTGCTCATCCGTGGTGTCTTCGAACGAAAAAGCGCGGAGTTCGGCTTCGTCGGAGAAGAAGTCCGTAAACGAGTCCTCGCGTTCGGAATCGACCCCTTCCTGCATCGTCTTAGCCTCATAAAAGACGCGCCCGTCCGCTAGATGGACCTCGAACTGCCATGTGGTTCCTTCGATGTCTTTTACGGTGAACCCCATTGGATCGGTGTCGCCGCAGGAAACAAGAAGGAGAGGAAATAATAAAGTCGAAAGCGCCCGTTTCATAATTCCATTATAGATTGGGAGAAAAAGCCCATCAACGGGCTTATTCCTTCGGTTCTTCTTTTTCTTCCCAAGGGAGGCGGTAGACGTCCCAGCTCGGGTGGGCGGACCTGGTGATATCGACGTCGAGCTGAAGCAGGGATTTCTCCGCTTCTTTGATGTTTGGCTCGCAGGACTTGATCGCCTTCTCAGCTTTGTCGATCGCGTAGTTCGCCTCGGATTCGCTGCCTTCGACGAAGGAGGCGATTAAGAGATAGGCGCGAAGCGCGGTGAGCGAGGAGAGGTTCGCGATGTATTTCTTTTCCTCGTCGGAGAGTTCTTCGTAGAGCTTCTTGCCCTTGGTTTTGTCGTCTTGCTCGAGCAAGGTCGCGAGCTTTAAGGTCTTGGACTGCAGTTTGACCATGGCGGAAGAGGCGGACCCTTCGGCGAAGACCGGTTCGAGGATCGGCAGTGCCTCCTGGGGCTTGCCATCCACCAAAAGGCGGTAGACGGTCAGGGAGTTGAGGTAGGCGGTGAAGTCGGTGATCTCGGTGTAGATTGGGGTCTCGGGGATCGGCTTTCCTTCGTAAGCGGCAGCCTCGGCGAGAAGCAAATTGTTGTACGCCTCTTTGTTCGCGGGTTTGCTAAGCAAAACGAAGAGATAGCCATCGGTGCGCGACTCGATGTTCGCGGGGAAAAGGTCATAGAAATAGATCATGCCCCCGACGGTGAGAATCGTGATGAGGAAGACGCGGAGCCAGGAGAGCGTCGCGCCAGCGTTTTGGCAGACGACGATGCCAACCATGCAGCCGATGAATTCGAGGAAGAGGAAGAGGATCGGGAAGAAGATGAACCCGGTGAGGGTGGATTCCTTCACGTCGCGCGGGGCGATCTTGGTCTCGCCGACGAGTCCGTCAAAACCGGAGAAGCCGAATTTCTTTTTCCCGTCCACGTCCTTGATGGAAAAACCAAGGACGGTCGAGCGAAGCACGCGGTATTTGCCACTCTTCGCGCCGAGAAGATGTCCGCCTTCAAGCATGATCGCGTTGAGGAAGACGCCCGCGAGCAAACCGAGGACCATGATGATGGCCGGATGTAGCGGAAGCAAGGCATAGTCCGAATCGATGATCGGTTTGATGACGGTCAAACCGACGACCAAAGCGATGGCGAACATGCCGATATAGACGATGAAAGTCGCAAAATCGTTTTTCTTCATATTTGCCCTCCTACAGAAGTAAGGTGAGGATCGCCTCAACGTCCTCTTGTCCCAATGATTGGTGGCAACAGCCAATCATACGTGTGTTGTTGCCAGTCGCTAGAGACGCTAACGGAGGGATGTCGTCTTTGCCTAACCCGACCTCTTTCAAGGTGGTGGGCATACCGATGGAGGAGAAGAACTCCTTCATGCGTGCGATGCCTATTATAGACGCCTTTTCGTCATTTGGCTCGCTTTCGTTGAAAAGCACGCGAGCCATGCGCGCGAGTTTCGCCTCGTTGCGTTTACGCGTATAAGTGGCCCACGCGGGGAAAATCAATGCCACGCCGGCGCCATGGACGATGTCCGGTTTGTATCCGGACAAAGCATGCTCGATCGGGTGGACGACGAAGCCAAAAGGCTTTCCGATGCCGGTGAGGCCGTTATGGGACAAAGAGGAATCGAGCATCAACGCAGCCCTTCCTTCATAGTCCTTGGGGTCTTTGAGGACGCGCTTGAGCGCGACCATGACGTTCTTCACCAAAGATAACGCCCATTCGTCGCTTAATTGGTTATCCTCCGAAGGATCGAAGTAGCGTTCCAACGAATGCATCATGGTGTCGCTTGCGCCCACCGCGGTCTGATAGGCGGAGACACCATAGGTGAGCTCTGGGTTTTCCACGACGAATAACGGACGGACCAGGTCGCTATTGATCCCGCCTTTGAACTTGGTTTCGTCGTCTTGGATGACGCAGGAATTGGACATCTCGCTGCCCGCGGAGGCGTGGGTCAAGATCACGCCGACAGGCAAAGCTTTCTTCGGGGTGGCTTTCTTTAGGTTGAAATCAAAGGGGTCCCCATCGTAGTAGGCGCCGACGGCGATGGATTTCGCGGTGTCGATCGGCGAGCCGCCGCCGATAGCCAAAAGGAGGTCGATGTTTTGTTCACGAACCACCGCGACGCCTTCGCGCACCTTGGACGCGACGGGGTTGGGGCGGACGCCTCCAAAGCGGAACGAGGCGACGCCTTGCTCAGATAGTTTCCTTTCGACCATGGGAAGCAAGTCGGACTCAATGCGCTTCGAGCCGTAGACGATCAAAACGCGGCGAAAGCCATAGGAGGCGACGATTTCCCCAATCCTTTCTTCTTTGCCCTTGCCGAAATAGATCTTGGTGGGCGAAACAAAATCGAAGTCGATCATTTGGTCTCTTCCTTTTTGCTGAGTCCAATCAAAGCCGGGAGAACTTCCTCGATGAGGTTTTGATTGAACTTGCTCATGCGGTTCACGAAGCGTTCCGGAGTCAACTTCGGGTCCTTGAAGCAATAGCCGTATTCGTCGGCGACGATGTGGGCGAAGCGCCTGGCGACGGTGCGGGCGCCCTCTTTCTTTAGGCCAATCGGCTTTTCGGTCGTGGACCATAAGGAGAAGAGTTTGGTGTTCAATTTGCCGAAGATGAAATCGTCGGTTAGATCCCTCGCCGCGGAGTTATAGGTCGCGCGAAGGAATGCGAAATTTTCTTTTACGTAGGAGAGAAAAGCCCGCAAAACCCCACGAACGTCCACCGCTTCCTCCGCTTCTGCGGGGTTTTCGTTGAGCAAAATCGCGGCGATGAGGTCGTAGATGTCTTGGTAATGGTAATAGAAGGTTTGACGATGGCAGCCGATCTTCGCGCATAGGGCCGTGACGTTGATGTCCCCTAAGGGCATCGTCTTCATCATGTCCTTGATCGCGTATTTGAATTTCGCTTCAGTGATCATGTTACCTCCTTTTCGCGGAGAGCTCTTTGGCGATCTTCGCGCCGAGCTCCGCGTTATGGCATACGAGCGCGATGTTGGATTCGAGTGATTTGCCGCCCGTGAGTTCCACGATGCGTTTGAGTAAGAACGGGGTGGCGTCTTTGCCCTTGATTCCCTGGCGCTCCGCCTCCTCGACGGCTTGGTCGACGATGGAGTCGATGTATTCGTGGGGCAAGGCCATCTCTTCGGGGATGGGGTTGGAAATGAGGACGCCTCCCTTTAGGCCGAGTTTTTCTTTGGTGAGGAGAATCTCCGCCGCCTCTTCCGGGGTTTGGAACGCATAGTCCACGGGTCCGTCGGTCGCGAGGCTATAAAAGTTCGCGAATTTCTCCGCCTTGTACGAGAGGACGGTCACGCCTTCTGTCTCGAGATATTCGAGCGTCTTTGGGATGTCGAGGATCGCCTTCGCGCCAGAGCAGACGACGGTGACGTCGACTTCGCCGAGTTCCTTGAGGTCACGGGAGATGTCGAAGGTCTTTTCCGCGCCGCGATGGACGCCGCCGATGCCACCGGTGACGAAGATCTTGATGCCCGCCATCTTGGCGATGATCATCGTCGCGGAGACGGTGGTCGCGCCATAGAGTTTCTTCGCACAAACGATGGGGAGGTCGCGTTTGCTGACTTTGGCGATACCCTTCTTCTTGCCGAAATCCTCGATTTGTTCCGGGGTCATGCCGACGACGATCTCACCGTCGATGATGCCGATGGTCGCGGGAGTCGCCCCGTTATCGCGAACCGTCTTTTCCACCTTCAAGGCGGTCTCGACGTTTTTCGGATAGGGCATGCCATGGCTGATAATGGTCGATTCCAAAGCGACCACGGGGTCGCCGGAAGCGATGGCTTTTTGGATTTCTGGAGCGATGATCATTGATGTGCCTCCTTGATTCTTTTGGGTCTTATCTCAACGAAATAGGCAATGAGGAAATAGGCGCCCGTGGCGACGAGCAACGTCGCTAGCAGGATCAAGGGCGCGCTCCAAGCGAAGCCGCCCCACATAAAGCGAAGCAACACGCCTTCGCCTTGGTGCTCCCCGGTTTGGACGCGGACGAAATAGTCCGGGACAAAGATTAGGATGCCGATCACCAAAGAGGTGAAGAACACGGTCGCACGGTATTTGTTTAACGGCAAACATACGCGCAGTAATGTTCCGTAACTCATGATGGAGAAGGAGATGATGCATAGGGAAACAAGAACCTTATAGACCTCTTCCGGGTTATAGGAGATGAGAGAGGGCGCAATCGCATAGAAAAGATAGGGAACCGCGACGCATAAGGTCTCCGCGATACCAAAAGGTATGGCGCGGACGAAGATGTTCTTCATCATCGAGCCTTCGATGCGTTCGGAACTCGGTTGAAGCGCAAGGAAGAAAGACGGGATGCCAATGGAGAAGATTTCCCAGACGAGCATGTGCGAAGTGGAGAAAGGATAACGGGGCCCACCACAAAGAACCGAAATCAAGAAGGCGGCGGAGACGAGCATCGCGAAGACGGTCTTGCTTAGGAAGAGCGAGCAGGAACGCTGAAGGTTGTTGATGACGCGCCTACCCTGAGCGACGACGTCGGGTAACGAAGAGAAGTCCGACTTCGTGCAGACGAGGTGGGCGACGCTTTTGGCGGCGCTGCTGCCGCTAGCCATCGCGATGGAGCAGTCCGCGGATTTCAGCGCGAGGATATCATTGACGCCATCGCCGGTCATCGCGACTTTGTGCCCCTCTTTTTTGAGCGCCTCGACGATCAATCTCTTTTGTTCTGGCAAGACGCGACCGAAGACGCGACAAGTCTTCACAAGCTCAGGAATGTCCTCGTCCTTCACGCTCGACATATCGGCGTAGCAGTCTGCCTTTTTGATGCCGCATTGCTTGGCGATCTCGGAGACGGTGATGGGGTTATCGCCGGAAATGACGTAGACGGTGACGCCGCTATTTTGGAACCAGTCGATGTTGTCTTTCGCGGAAGGTTTGATGCGATCGGACAAAACCAAAAGGCCGCAAATCTCGAAATTCTTTGGCAAAACCCCGTTGCTTATCTCGTTTTCGCTATGGCCGATGATAAGGCAACGATAGCCTTCTTTTTCATAGCTTTGCAAAAGCAATTCGACTTCCGGTTCCTTTTTGATTGGCGCGAATTCGTAGGCGCCGACGACAAACGAACCGATATCCGTGAGACATACGGCGGAGTATTTTTTGTGGGAATCGAACGGCAAAGACTCGAGGACCTTGCCTTTGTTGCGCGCGCCAAACCTTTCCTTCATCGCCCTGGCGGTGACGTTGTCGTCCCCGGTCGAATGGAGCAAGGCGGAGATGGCATAGGCGATCTCGGCTTCGTTGTAATTATGGAACGAAATCACTTCCTTCACCGTCATGTCGCCATCGGTGAGCGTGCCGGTCTTATCGAAGCAGATGGTATCGACGCGGGCGAGCATCTCGATGCAGTAAAGCTCTTGGACCAACATGTTTTTTCTGGCCAAGGCGATGACGCCGGTGGTAAGCGCGACGGAGGTGAGTAGGAACATGCCCGTGGGGAGCATCGCCACCATCGAGCCGGAAAGGCTTTCGATGAAAAAGCTCCCGTCCTGAGTCATCGGGAAAAGCGCGTCCAAAGAGACGTGGCGTTTGACGAAGGCGATGACCGTGAAGATGACGCCATAAATCAAGGCGGTGAGCGCGCAGGTCACGGTGATGTTCCAAATGGATTGGGCAATCTCCGACTTTGGGCGGGCAAAGGCGGAGGCGGTCGCGCGAAGTTTTTCGGCGTAGGCGTCGCCACCTACCGCCACCACTTGAGCAACACAACTACCCGAAGCGAGGAACGAACCGGAATATAGGGGGTCCCCAGGACCTTTCGCCGCCGCGATGGATTCGCCGGTGAGCAGCGATTCGTCGCAAGAGCAATGTCCTCTGAGAATCACCGCGTCCGCGGGGATTTGGTCTCCTTGTTTAAACACGATGATGTCGGACAAAACGATCTCGTTGGTGAAGATCTCCGTGTCTTTGCCATCGCGGAGCACAACGGCCTTGTTGTCGGAAAGAACCTTCAATCGCTCCAGTAGGATTCGTGCATGGACATCTTGATAAATGCCGATCGCGATATTAAGCCCGAATACGCCGGCGAAGATGAAGTGTGTGATCGAAAGCCGTCCCCAAATCATCACGCCGGTGATGACGAGCAAAAGCAGGTTGAACGGATTGCAAAAGTTATCAAAAAGGATCTTCCCGTAGGACTTGGTGACCGTCTTTTTCGTTTTGTTGACGAGCTTTTGCTTGTGGCGTAGCTCGACCTGTTCGGCGGTTAGCCCCCTATCGGGATCAACGGCCATAAAACGCGGTCCTTCTGTAGGTATTTCGATCTTCTCGAGCGTCATAGGTTATTCGGTCCTAAGGCAAACGACGGGGTCTTTCTTCGAGGCGATGCGGGCGGGGATGAAGCCGCTGACGAAAGCCAAGAGAATCGAGATGGCGAGCAACACCAGAGCGTGCCACGGATTAAGCTGGGCGATCGAGGAGAGGTTGTTGCCGGGGAATTGGTGATCGAGAATGGCGTTGATCGGGAAGCACGCGACAAAGGTGAACGCGATGCCGATAAAGCCCGCGATAAAGCCGATGATGACGCATTCGGCCTCAAACAAACGCGACACGTCCTTCTTCCTTGCGCCGCAAGCGCGCAAGACGCCGATTTCCTTTGTGCGCTCAATGACCGAGACATAGGTGATGATCGCGGTCATGACGGAAGAGACGACGAGTGAGATGGAGGCAAACACGATCAAGACGGCCGAGATGACCGAGATCATGGTGGAGAGCCCGCCCATCAAATCCTCCATGACGTCGCTATAAGTGATTTCGTTGTTCGGATGCTTCTCATTCCAGGCGTCGAGGTATTCATGGATGGTCGCCTTAGTGGTAAGCGAGGTCGGGAAGATCAAAACAGAGGAGATCAAGGAATAGGAATTGGCATAGGCCACGAGGTCCATGATGTTCTCGGCGGCATCCGGATTGAAGTATTCGGCAAAACCGATCGCGGCGATGCGCGCCATGTAGTTGGTGATGTCGTCCTGGCTGGTGAGTCCGATGCGCTCGAACTCCGTGCCGAGGTTGCGACAATGGGAGAGGAAGTCCGAGATGCCGCGCCTCGTGTTCCATGACATTGAGGAATACATATGGAAGCAATTGGGTAAGCCGCTAGTCAAAACCTGCATGGCTTGGAAGACGTTGGATTCCAGGTTCTCGGAGGTGGAGGAATTGATGAGCGCGGTGACCGAGGCGAAGAGCTTCTTCAAGTTCTGGACGCCATCCTCATCCGGATTATCGCTGCGCGGGATGAACCAGTTGCGGCGCTGAACCTCGCCTAACGCCGCGGAGGGGGTCCCTTCCGCGATGTCGTCCGCCATGATTTGGGTCAGCTGCGGGGTATAGGCCAAAGAGGCGGGCATGAGCTGGATATAAGAGGTCGGGGTCGGACGGAGGACGCCGACGATCTTCATTTTGATCGGATTATATTTCGCGTCGTCGTTAAAGACGATGGAGGCACCGGGCGTACGGACGCTCTTGATATGGAATTGCGACGGCTCCGAAGTGATGTCGACGCTCAAATCGTGAGTCTCTTGTGATCCGCTGACGGTGACGTTGAGGTTGGAGTGGCTGTCCCGGACGTTGTCATCGAGGACGCTTTCAAGATCTGCCGGATTTTTCGGAAGCTGGTAAAAGTCCGAATTGCGGTAGCACTTATATTCGACTTTTCCGGGATTCGCTTCGTCTTTATAGAGAATGTCCGCGAAGGAAATGGTCTTTTGCTCCGGGGTAAGGGACTTAAAGGTTTCGTCGCTGCCGAAATAGCCGAGTTTGCGGAGGGTCGCGAAATCGATGCGGTTATAACGGTCGACGACGATCGCCATCTCGTCCGCCTTTTCGGGGAATTTGCCTTCGATGGTGTCGTAAAGCGACTTCATGTGTTCCTTGTCGCCGTAGATCTCATGAATGATCGTCGCGGGAAGCGAAGTCACGGAGGAGATCGCGGAACCAAAGGATCCGGCGGAGCTATATTGGTTGATCGTACTGATGGTGTTGTCGGCCTTTTTCGCGATGAAATGGAAGTCGAGGCCCTGACGGTTATACATAATCGACATCGCCGTGCCATAAGCGGTGCAGGTCGGATCACTCGTCATGCGGTTGAGATAGTCGAAGTAATCGTTGCTCAGATTGTTATAGACCGGCGTGGCGATCGTGGTCGACGAATCGTAGACGCGAACGTTTTTGTCCGTGGGGAAATCTTCGGGGAGTTCGATGTCCATCGCGTTGATTTTGTAGCTCACGGGGTTGATGGAAATCGGTACTGAGGAAGCGATGGAAACCTCCACGTCCCCGACATATTTGGAGAAGCCGTTGCTCGTGGCGAGGACTAAGGCGACGCCGATGATGCCGAAGGAGCAGGCGATGGCGGTCAAGATAGTGCGCCCTTTCTTCGTGCGGATGTTGCGCGCGGAAGAACCTAAGGCCGTCCAAAAAGACATCGCGCTCTTCTTACCCGTCTTCGGGTTGTATTCTTCGTTGGTCAAAGGCGGATCGAGGGGATCGCTATCACGCTCGACGCGTCCATCTTTCATCTCGATGATGCGATCGGCGTATTCGTTAGCGAGTTCGCGGTTATGGGTGACCATAATGACGCAGCGGTCTTTACCGACGTCGCGAATCAAATCCATGACCTGAACCGAGGTGGTGGAGTCGAGCGCGCCGGTAGGTTCGTCGGCCAGGATGATGTCGGGGTCGTTCACGAGGGCGCGGGCAATCGCGACGCGCTGCATCTGACCGCCGGAAAGTTGGTTTGGGCGTTTTTTGACATACTCCCCTAGGCCGACTTTTTCCAAGACGGCGAGCGCCTTGGCCTCACGGTCCTTGCGGCTAAGTCCGCCGAGCTGCAACGACATGACGACATTTTGCAAAACGCTGAGGTGCGGAATGAGGTTATAGGATTGGAAAACGAAGCCGATCCTCTTGTTTCGGTAGTTGTCCCAATCGCGGTCTCTGTAATCCTTCGTCGACTTGCCGTCGATGATCATGTCGCCCTCGGTGTAGTGGTCGAGGCCGCCGATGATATTGAGCAAGGTGGTCTTGCCCGAACCGGAATGTCCGAGGATTGCGACGAAGCCTTTGTCCGGGAAACAAAGCGATAGGTCGTGGATCGCGGTGAAGGGCTTCTTGTCGACGTAATAGTCCTTCTTGATATGGGAGAGTTGTAGGCAGACTCTCGGGCTAGTTTTCGTGGTGTCGTTGTCTTTCATTGCCCGCACACTATAACACCATTAATTATTTCGGCTAGACCTTGTTTTTCGTCTATTTTTTATACAGCGTAAAATTCCGCGTAAGACCCCGTCTTTTCTTATAAAGAAAAAGTTTCTTGGCATTTTTCGACGATTATATAGGGTTAAACGATAAAAACTCTTCAATCTCGGCTTTGTGTTTTTGCAAAGAAAAACCGCTAAATTGCGGCCTTTGCGTCGGAATTGCTGGCTTTTTAAAAACAAAAGCCGCTTATTTTTTCTGATTTCGGCGCTTTGCGAAAAACGCTTTGATCAACGTGGAGCACTCGTTTTCAAGCACGGAGGCGATGACGCTTTGGGCTCCGTTATCGGAATCGAGGACGTGGTATTTGGAAACGATCGCGCCCTCTTCCTCGTCCTTCGCGCCAAAAACGATCGAGGATAATCTCGCCTGCTTTATGGCGCCGGCACACATCAGGCAAGGCTCCAACGTGACATAGAGGGAGCAGCCTTCCAGGGTCCATTTGCCAATCGCTTTCTCCGCCGCGACGATCGCATTGATCTCCGCGTGTCCGGAGATGTCGTTCTCCCTTTCCCTGGTGTTATGGCCGCGCGAAATCACCTCGCCGTTTTTGACGATGATCGCCCCTACCGGGACTTCGCCTAGGCGGGCGGCTTCCCTCGCCTCTTCCAGAGCGAGTCGCATATAGGTTTCGTCGCGCGTTTCCATATACCTATTAAATATTTATAAAGAAAACCACCGCACAGGGGAAGATACGTTAAGGCTGCTACGTTCCCGTCCTGACCTGGTTCCCTACCCGCTCCTCGCGATGGCGGAGTAATTATAGCCTCTTCCGCGAACAAAGCCATCTCTATCCGCGTTCCTCGCGTTACAATGTTTGGCATGGAACCCCTACTGGAAGCCAAGGGCTTGACGAAAACCTATGGCGAAAGCGAGACGAAAGTCACCGCCGTCGACCATATCGATTTCGTCATTGGCAAAGGCGAGTTCGTGGTAATCCTCGGTCAATCCGGGGCGGGTAAGTCCACCTTATTGAATTTGATCGGCGGCATGGATCAGATCAGCGAAGGCGCCTTGTTGATCCGTGGAGAAAATCTCGCACGCTATAACAAGCGCCGCATGACCGAATATCGCCGCGCGAAAGTCGGGTTCGTCTTCCAGTTCTATAACCTGATGCCCAACCTCACCGCGAAGGAAAACGTCGAGATCGCGACCGAGATTTGCAAAGACTCATTAAACCCCGAGGAAACGCTCCGTTCCGTCGGACTAGGCGAACGACTCGACTTCTTCCCGGCGCAGCTTTCCGGCGGTGAGCAACAACGCGTCTCCATCGCCCGCGCCATCGCGAAGAACTCCGACATCATCCTTTGCGACGAGCCGACCGGCGCCCTCGATGACGAAACCGGCAAAGGAATCCTTTCGTTGTTGCAAAGCCAAGCCCATGAAAAGGGCAAAACCGTCATCGTGGTCACCCATAACTCCGCGATCGCCGAGATGGCGGACCACCTCCTCCGCATCAAGAACGGAAAGATCGTCCTCGACGAAAGAAACACCCATCCGAAAAAGGCGGAAGAAATCGCTTGGTAGGCGGTTGCGCCTCCTTTTTCATCTTTGATGAAACATTAGTTCCGTAAAACCATCGGTTGCGGGAATTTACAACTGCCGGTTGTGTAAAAGCAACTTTCGCTCAATCATTCTTTTTGGGTTAGCCCGTTAAGATGATGGCAAGGAGGTCCGAACAATGGACAACAAAAAATTCGCACAAAAACTCACGAGCCTTCGCAAAGAGAAAGGCCTCACCCAATCGGACATCGCGGAGAAGTTACACGTCTCCCCGCAGGCGGTATCCAAATGGGAAAACGGCGACTCGATGCCCGACATCGATCTCCTCCTTCCCCTCGCGGAACTGCTCGACGTCAGCGTCGATGAACTCTTAGGCAGGGAAAAGGAGAAAGTCGTCTTCGCCGAGCCCCAGGAAGGCCCCATCGACTTATCCAACCTCTTCCTGCGCATCCAGATCACGACGACAGACGAAGACCACGCCAAGGTCAACGTGAACCTCCCGCTCCAACTCTTGGAAGTCATCATGGACAAAAACGGCCACTTGAACATCGATCTAGGCAACAACCCACAGGTGAAGAACATTGACTTCCGCAAATTGGTCGCCTTGGTGGAAAAAGGGGTGCTTGGCAACCTCATCGACATCCAATCGGATGAAGCGACCATCAAGATCTTCGCCGAAAGGATCTCGTGAAACTAAAAATCAGGGACAAGGAATCCGGCTTTCGCCTCTCCCTTCTCTTACCTATACGCGCGACTTTGTGGGTTCTGAAGAAGGCCGTGGCGGACGATTACCCTTGGCTCATCCCCTTGCTCACGGAAGCGAAGAAATCGAAGAAGCTCATGAAGGGCAGGCCTTTGGTGGAAATCGATTCCGATGATGCCTACGTCCGCATCACCCTATGAGAAAAACTCACGTTCAGGCGGGACGTGAGTTTCTTTTTGATTTATTTCTTGACGGGGTGGATAACCTCGAGCCCGCCCATCCATTTACGCAGGACTTCGGGGATCACGATGCTGCCATCCTCGAGTTGGCATTGTTCCACGAGGGCCGGGAAGACGCGGGAAGTCGCTAAGCCGGAGCCGTTAAGGGTATGGCAGAAATGCATTTTGCCCTCGGCGTCCTTATACCGGATCATGCCGCGACGGGCCTGATAATCCCTGGCGTTGGAGACGCTGGAGACTTCTTTGTAGATGCCCATCGAGGGGATATAGACCTCGATGTCGTAGGTACGGGCCATCGAATGGGAGCAATCGCCGGCGGCGAGCTTATCGACCTGATAGGTGAGGCCGAGGCCTTCGAGAAGCTTCTGGGCCTTGTGGTACATCTCTTCGAAAGCGGCGTCGGAGCCTTCCTCGGTGGTGTATTGGACCATCTCGACTTTGTTGAATTGATAGCCACGGATCATGCCGCGTTCCTCGGTGCGGTAGCTGCCGGCCTCTTTGCGATAGCAAGGGGTGTAGGCGAAGTATTTGCGCGGCAAGTCGTTTGCCGTGAGGACTTCGTTACGGTGAAGGTTCACCAGCGCAGTCTCCGCGGTCGGGAGGATGAACTTACGCGGTTCCATGCCCTCGAGCCAGAAGACGTCTTCGGCGAACTTGGGGAATTGTCCCGCGGTATAGCCGGATTCGTAGTTGAGGATATGCGGCGGTAGGATCATCTCGTAGCCGTCGTTAAGATGGCATTCGATGAAATAGTTGATCAAAGCCCATTCGAGCCTCGCGCCGAGGTTGGTGTAGATCCAAGTGCCGGCACCGGAGATCTTCGCGGCGCGCTTATAGTCGATGAGGCCGCACATCTCGCAGAGAGTGACGTGGTCGCGCGGGGTGAAGTCGAACTTGCGCTCCTGCCCGAAATGATAAAGCGGGGTGTTGTTTTCCTTGCCGCCGCCAAGAAGATCGTCGTCGGGAAGGTTGGGAAGGACCTCGATGAGGGATTTGAGCTCCGCCTCGACTTTGCCGAGCTCCTCTTCCTTGGCTTTGTTGTCCGCGGCGAGGGCTTTGACCTTGGCAAAGACGGGCGCGGGGTCCTTGCCTTCTTTCTTTAACATCGGGACGGAAGCGGAAAGTTTGTTCTGTTCCGCCTTGTTGCTTTCGACGGCGACCAAAAGCTCTTTGCGTTTGGCCGAGAGGGCAATGATGGGCTCCGGGTCGAAATCCCAAAGCTTTTTGGCGAGTGCGGCTTTCACGTACTCCGGTTTTTCCAAGATGAGTTTGATGTCGATCATCGTGATTCTCCTGAAGCGAGCGCTTCGTAATGACGTTTTAATTCCTTGCCATAGACGATGAGGTTGTGGGCCTTGGCGATGGCGTAAGCGGTGTCGATCGTGCTTTCGGCGGAACCTTGGGCGAGGGAGTTGAGGTATTTGGCCATCTTCTCCACCGAGGTGAAGAAATAGCAGGACTCATTCTCGACGAGCAACGGGTTATGTCGATCGGAATCGAACGCGACGACCTGGGTTTGTGAGGCGAAGGCCTCGACGGTTCCGACCGGGTCGGGTCGGACGGAATCGTTGGAGATGTAGGCGAGCGAGTTCATCAGCGCGCTGCGATAGACGTCGTCTTGGACGATGTCCTTGAGGTGCAAATTCGAGGTGCGGCGCAGCCTCGCAATGCGCTTATGAAGGTTGAGCGGATCGAATTTGCCGGGTGCCCCGAAGAAGTAAAATTCCAAATTTGGGCAGGCTTCTGCGATCTTTTTTATCGTAATGATGGCGTTTTTGTCATCATACGACCCTTTGGCGACGACGACTTTTTGATCTTCGCTCACGCCGAAGTAGCGGCGGAAGATTTTGCTTTCGGACGCCACGCGGGAGAAGCGGTTGAGCCGCACGGCGGGGAGCAAGACCTCCATTTTGGCGTGGACGCCTTCCTTCTCACAAAGCGCGATCATCCTCTCGTCCGGAACCAAGACCAAGTCCGCTTCCCGGAGCAAGAGCTTCGCTTTCGGGGTGAGGTGTGGGACCTTGTCGGAGGTCAGGAAGGAAGCGTTAGGATCGTTCTCCGCGTAGAAGGCGGAGACGACCGTCGCCACCCCTGCCTCTTTCTGCCTTTTGAGCAAGGCGAAGTCGTCCGGGGAAAGGAAGTGCGCGACGTCGACGTCCTCTTGCGGGCTGTCCACCCAGGAGACGTCGACGACCTCGCAGGCGCCCTTGATGGTTTTGCGCAAGCGCGTTCCCTCAAAGGCGTCGGCGGCGTTATGCGGTTTGTAATGGACGAAGACCTTCATGGTCCCTCCGCTTAGTCGATGCTATCCGGGGTGAAGGGGGTGTCGTCGACGAGAGTTTCGTCCACGGTCTCTTCCTCAGGTTCGTATTCCTCTTCCGGTGCGTCGGAATGCGGGATGATGGCGATGGAGGCGACGCGGGTGCTGTCGTCCATGTTGATGATCTTGACGCCTTGGGTGTTGCGTCCGGCGATCTTGATCTCCGCGATCGGGGTGCGGATGACGATGCCGTTTTGGGTGACCACGAGCAAGTCCTCGTCGCCGGAGACGGCCCTGACGCAGCAGAGTTTGCCGTTCTTCGGGGTGAGGTTCATCGTGGTGACGCCTTTGGCGCCGCGTTTGGTGACGCGGTAGCCGTCATAGTGGCGGATGCCATCCTCCATCTCGATGTCCGTGTCGGTAGCGTAGGAGATCTTGCCATAGCCACGGGTGGAGAGGACGAGGAGCTTGTCGCCTTCGAAGGAACCGGTGACGCCGACGATGACGGAGCCATCCTTGAGGTCCATGCCGGAGACGCCGGCGGCGGTGCGGCCCATGACGCGCACTTCTTCTTCTTTGAAGGTGCAAAGCTTGCCGTTGCTGGAAGCGAGCGAGATGTAGGAGTTGCCGTCGGTGCGCTTGACGTCGAAGAGGTCATCGCCCTCCTTTAGGCCGACGGCGATCTTGCCGTTACGGTTGATGGAGGCGAATTCCTTGAGCGAGGTGCGCTTGACGACGCCGTGGACCGAGGTGAAGAAGAGATAGTTGTCTTCGGGGTAGTCGTCGCAAGGAACGATGGCCACGACTTTCTCGTTCTTGTCGAGGTTGAGGAAGTTCTGGGCGGGCACGCCTTTGCCGACGCGACCGGAATCCGGAATCTGATAGCCGCGGAGGCGGTAGACGCGTCCGAGGGTCGTGAAGAAGAGGATGTCGGTGTGGGTCTTGGTGTGCTTGATGAGGCGGGTGATGTCGCCGGCGGTCATCTTCATGCCGGTGAGGCCACGTCCGCCGCGATGCTGCGCGGAGAAGGTGTCGTCGTCCATGCGCTTGATGTAACCGTTGCGGGTGAGGGCGATGATGATGTTCTTCTGCGGGATGAGGTCCTCGTTTTCGATGTCGGCGGCCTCGTCGGAGATCTCGGTGAGGCGGGAATCGCCGAAGCGGTCCTTGATCTCGGAGATTTCCTTGATCATGAGGTCGACGATGTTTTCCCTGGAGGAGAGGAGGCGGTTGTATTCGGCGATGTTGGCCTCGAGCTCGGCCTTTTCGGCGAGGAGCTTGTTCTGCTCCATGCCTTGGAGGCGGCGGAGGGTCATCGCGAGAATCGCGTCGCACTGCTCTTCGGAGAGACCGAAGGCCGCGTTGAGACGGGATTTGGACTCGGCGTCGTCGGCGGAGTCGCGGATGATGTGGATGACTTCGTCGATGTTGTCGTGGGCGAGGATCAAGCCTTCGACGATGTGGAGCCTATGGCTGTCTTCCTCTAAGAGGAACCTGGTCCTCCTGGTGAGGACGGAAATCTGGAACTCGATGTAGTCCTTGATCAGGGGGACGATGCCAAGGGTCTTCGGGGCACCGTCTTCAAGGCAGAGGTTGATGATGCCGAAATTGGTCTGAAGCGCGGTGTGCTTCAAGAGGTTGTTCGCGACGACTTCGGGGATGGTGTCCTTGCGGATCTCGATGACCACGCGGATGCCTTCCTTGTTGGATTCGTCGCGGACGTCGGTGATGCCGTCGATGACTTTTTCGCGGACGAGTTGGGCGATGTTCTCAATCATCGCGGACTTGTTCACCTGATACGGGATCTCGGTGACGATGATGCGGGATTTGCCGTTTTCCATCTCCTCGATGTGGTATTTCGAGCGGATGGTGATGGTGCCGATGCCGGTGGTGTAGGCGTCGAGGATGCCCTGACGGCCCAAGATGATGCCGCCGGAGGGGAAGTCCGGGCCATGGAGGTAGTTCGCCATGATCTCGGCCGGGGTCAAATCGGGGTTCTTCGCGACGGCGATGACGGCGTCGATGGCTTCGGACATGTTGTGCGGGGCCATGTTGGTCGCCATACCGACGGCGATGCCCTGGGAGCCGTTGACGATGAGGTTCGGGAAACGGGAAGGCAAGACTTCCGGTTCTTGGAGGGTGCCGTCGTAGTTGGGTTGGAAGTCGACGGTGTTCTTGTCGAGGTCGCGGACCATTTCGAGCGAAAGTTTGCTCATCCTGGCCTCGGTGTAACGCATGGCCGCGGCTTCGTCGCCGTCGATGGAGCCGAAGTTGCCGTGTCCGTCGACTAAGGTGTAACGGAGGGAGAAGGGCTGGGCCAAGCGGACGAGGGTGCCGTAAAGGGCGGAGTCGCCATGGGGGTGATATTTACCCATGACGTCGCCGACGATACGGGCGCATTTCATGTGCGGCTTGGAAGGAAGCATGTTGGTTTCTTTCATGCCGTAGATGATGCGGCGCTGAACGGGTTTGAAACCGTCGCGGACGTCAGGGATGGCGCGGCTTACGATGACCGACATCGAGTAGTCGAGGAAGGCCGTGCGGACTTCGCTGGTGACGTCACGGTCGATGAGGCCGGGGATGATGCCGCTGACGGCGGCTTCATGGCCGAACATGGCGTCTTCGGATTGGGCGCCTTCGTGCGAGAAGGAAGGAGCGTTGGATTCTTCCTGGGCGACTTCGTCTTCTTTGGCTTCCTCGCCCTCGAGGATTTTCTTTTCTTCGTTGTCCATTGTCTTTCCTCCTTATCAGATGTCGAGGTTCTTGACGAACTTCGCGTTTTCGGTGATGTATTTGCGGCGCGGCGCGACGTCGTCGCCCATGAGCTCGGAGAAGGCGGCCTCGGCTTCGGCGGCGTCCTCCACGGTGATGCGGATCATCTTGCGGGCCTTGGGATCCATGGTGGTTTCCCATAGCTGCTCCGCGTCCATCTCACCCAAGCCTTTGTAACGCTGGAAGGCGAAACCGGTTTTGAGGTTGAGCTCTTTGCGGAGCTTCTCGAGCTGCGCGTCGTTATAGGCGTAATAGGAACTGCCCTTGTAGTCCACTTTGTATAGCGGCGGTTGGGCGATGTAGACGTATCCTCCTTCGAGTAGCGGGCGCATGAAGCGATAGAAGAAGGTGAGCAACAAGACGCGGATGTGGTCGCCGTCGACATCGGCATCGGTCATGATGACGATCTTGTGGTAACGGATCTTGGTGACGTCGAAGTTCTCGCGGATGCCGGCGCCGATCGCGGTGATCATGTTGCCGATTTCGGCGTTGGCCCAGATGCGCTCCTCGCGGGCTTTCTCGACGTTGAGGATCTTGCCGCGCAAGGGGAGGATGGCCTGGGTCTCGCGGTCACGGCCGTTTTTGGCGGAGCCGCCTGCGGAGTTACCCTCGACGATATAAAGCTCGCAAATCTCGGGGTCTTTGGACGAGCAATCGGCGAGTTTTCCGGGCAAAGTCGTGATATCCAGCGCGGTTTTGCGGATTTTTTCGCGAGCGATACGCGCCGCGTCACGCGCTTTGGAGGCGAGTTGGATCTTCTCGATGATCGCCTTGGCTTCCGCCGGGTTTTCCATGAGGTATTGGCTGAGGTTCTCACCCACGACGGTGGAGACGATCTTACGGACCTCGGAGTTACCGAGCTTGGTCTTGGTCTGGCCTTCGTATTGGGGGTTCGGGTGTTTGACCGAAATGACGGCGGTCAAACCTTCGAGGCAGTCTTCCTTGGTGAAGTTGCGGTCGTCTTCCTTGGCGAGCTTGGCCTTGCGGGCATAGTCGTTGAGGATGCGGTTCAAGGCGAGGACGAGACCTTCGTTATGGGTGCCGCCTTCCTTGGTGGAGATGTTGTTGCAGAAGGAATAGACGCCGTCTTGGCTATAGGAGTCGGTCCACTGCAACGCGACCTCGGCATAGATGCGAACCTTGGTTTCGCCGTCGGCGAGGGTCACTTCCTCGGCGCCTTGGCAATAGATCGGTTCGGGGTTGACCGGGACTTTGACCTGGTCGATGTATTTGACGTATTCGCGGATACCGCCATCGTACTTGAAGGTCTCTTTGACCGGCGTCTCACCGCGATCGTCGATGAGGGTGATGGAGATGCCGCCATTAAGGAAGGCCATCTGACGGAGGTGGTTCTTGATGGTCTCGTAACGGTAGACGGTGGTCTCGGTGAAGATGGTCGGATCCGGCTGGAAGGTGACGGTCGTGCCGCGCTCGTCGGAATCGCCGATGCGGGTGAGATGGCCGACCGGGTGTCCGCCGTTTTCGAAGCGGAGGAAATACTTACCGCCATCGCGGCAAACGGTGACGTCCATCCAGGTGGAGAGGGCGTTGACGACCGAGGCGCCGACGCCGTGGAGGCCGCCGGAAACCTTATAGCCGCCATCGCCGCCGAACTTACCGCCGGCGTGGAGGATGGTGAAGACGGTCTCGACGCCAGAAAGCCCGGTCTTGGCGACGGTGTCGACGGGGACGCCGCGGCCATCGTCTTTGACGGTGATCGATTCGCCTTTGTTGATGATGACGGTGATCGTCTTGCAGTAACCGGCCAAGGCTTCGTCGATCGAGTTGTCGACAATCTCCCACACGAGGTGGTGCAAACCGGCTTCGGCGGTCGTGGCGATGTACATGCCCGGACGCTTACGGACGGCCTCGAGACCTTCGAGGACCTGCAAGTCGCCCGCGCCGTAATCCGCCTTCGCGCGTTCGAGTTCTTTTTCGTTGGTTACGTCTTGTTTGGCGTATTGGAAGCGATCCTCTTCGTGGATTTCGCTTGCCGAGGTGACTTTCTCTTCTTCTGCCATCTCTAATTCCTCCTTTTGGCATTATGATCGGCGACCTCGAAGACCGAGGCGCCGCGAAGTGATAATTCGGCGGCGGTCAGGAAGCTTTGGCCTAACTGATCCAGGAAGGCGAGCAACCGGGCCACGTTATCGGCGTCAAGTTCGCTCGTGACGTCATCGAGCACGCAGATGGGCTTCCGCTCCTCCTCCTCGACGAGGAAGAAGGGGGAGAGCTTCAAGGCTAAGGCGGCCATCCGGTTTTCGCCTTGGGACCCGAATTCGGCGACGTCCTTGCCGTTAAGACGGAAGGAGAAGTCCTCGCGATGGGTCCCGATCGAGGTCGCTTTGTGGAGCAAGTCGCCCTCCAAAGCGTCCCGATAGGCCTTTTTAGCCCGTTCTTTGAAGGAGCCGTCGTCTTTCACGAAGCTCCGGTAAAGAAGCGAGCAGGACGCCTTTTCGCCGCGCAAGGCGGCATAGACGTCGGGCAGTACGGCGTTAAGGGAGGTGACGTACATCGTGCGGTAACGGACGATGGGTTCCTCCACTTCGATGAGTTGCTCGGTGATCACCTCGAGCAATTCTTTTTCCCTGCCGCCGTCTTTGAGCAGGGCGTTTCGGGATTTGAGCAGTTGGCTCTGCCTCCCGATCAAGGCGAGATAGTCCCCCGACTTCTTCGACAGGTTCACGTCGAGGAACGATCGGCGTTCGCTCGGCGGGCCTTCGAAGAGGCTTACGTCGGAAGGGGTGAAGAGCAGGACGTTGGTCACCCTGCTTAACTCAGTTAAGCGCCGCACCGGCTTTCCGTTAAGGAAGACGCGTTTGCCTTCCGGGGTCAGCTCGATGAGGATTTCCCGGCGCAATTTGCCTTCCCTTACGTCGGCGCGGACGCTGGCGTAAGTTTCGCCAAGCCGGATCAGATTCTTCTCCTCCTGCGTTCGCCAGGAACGGGCGAGGGAGAGAAAGTGAATGGCTTCGGCGAGGTTGGTCTTGCCGCTGGCGTTATTCCCGGTGATCAAGTTGACTCGAGGGTCGAATTCGAGCTCGAGTTTTCGATAGGTCCGGAAATTCGTCAGGGCGAGTCGCTCGAGGATCATGCCCCTATCGCGTACGCCTTGCCCAGCGTTTCGACGACGTCGCCGGGATAGAGCTTGCGGCCGCGGCGCTGGTCCTGCTCCCCGTTGACCCGGACCTCATGCTCCGCGAGGAAGGCTTTCGCCGCCCCGCCGTTATCGATGAGGTTCACGAGCTTGAGGAGTTGCCCCAAGGTGATGTAGGGAGTGGTGATTTTGACGCTTTGTGCCATAACTCTAAAAAGGCGGTTTTTTCCCGCAGGAAAAGTTTACTACATAGTAGTAAAAAAGGGTAGCCTTTTCGCTGCCCTTTTTTCATTGTTTTTTCGCGTTGTTTTGCCGGGGACGCCTCGGGGTACGCCCGACCCTTTTTCGCGCTTCAGCGAGCCGAAAAACGAGGGTAAAGCGATACCTTAGTAAGTCCTCATCGGGGTGATGAGTTGGATGACGGAGTCGTCCTTGGGGTCGAGGACCACGAAGGGTTTCATCTCGGCCTGGAAGCAGATGCGCACGTCCTCGGACTTGAGCGCCTTGATGGCGTCGACGACGAAGACGGAGTTGAAGGAGACCTCAAGGCGTTCGCCGGTGAATTGGAACGTCTGGATGGATTCTAGGGCGGAGCCGGTCTGTTCCGAACGGGCGGAGACCTGGACCTCCTCCTCGTTCATCGAGAGTTTGACGACATAGTCGCGCTCAGCGGAAAGCAAGGAGGCGCGGGACATCGCGGCGAGGAGCTCTTGGGCGTTGACCTCGAGGTAATAGTTGAACGTCTGCGGGATGATGGCTTTGGTGACGGGGTATTCGCCCGAGATGAGCCTGGAGCAGACGATGGTGTTCTCGAAAAGGAAGAGAATGCTCGCGTCGGAGACGGCGATGGTAACGCGTTCGGCGCCCTCAAAGAGGTGCGTGACGTCGGAGAGGGTGCGGGCCGGCACGTTGCAACGGAAGCGGACGTCGCTATCGACGGGGATCGATTTGCGGGCGAGGCGCGCGGAGTCGGTCGCGGTGGCGACGAGGACCCCATCTCCCGCTTCGAGGTTCAAGGCGGTGAGGACGGGGCGTTGCTCCTTGGTCGAGGCCGCGAAGGCGCTTTGATCCACGAGCTCGGCGAATTCCGCGCAGGGTAAGGTGAGGATGACGCCGGAAGGCTCCAAATCGATGTCGGTGAAGGCTTCGGCGCGGACGCAGTTCAGCTTGAAGGAGGAAGAACGGCCGTCGTCGATCTTGGCGATGGAATCGTCGATGACCTCCAACGAGAGTTCGGTGCCGCCCATGCGGCGGACGACCTCGGTGAGGAGTTTGGCGTTGATCAAAGCCGCGCCGAGTCCGGCGGAGCGGATGATCTCTTTATCGCCGATGCGATAGGGAACGAGGCACTGGATGGTGATTTCTTTGTTGGTCCCGGTGACTTCCAAACCTTTCTCGTTAAGATCGAGCTTCAGGTTGGCGAGTAAGGGGTCCGCCGATTTGGAGGCGATGGCCTTGGAAGCGGTGTTAAGCGCTTTGAGGAACTGTTCTTTGTCAATGCTTAGGCGCATGTTTTACTTCTCCTACATTTATTTGTTCGTTGATTGATTAGTAATAGTAATAAGGGGTGTGCGTAATGTGCGTAACTCTGCCTTCACGCGCTCCTGTTATTCTATCACGCACGCGAGGCCCTGACGATTACTTTATTTATAATAAAGAGGTTATTTCGTCAGTTTGGTTTTGAGCTCGTCCACCGCCTTTCTCATGTCGGGGTCGATTCGTAACGATTTCTCCACTTTTTCCACACCCTTCATCGCCGTGGCGTGATCGCGTCCGCCGAAGTATTGGCCGATTTTGGTGAAGGGCAATTGGAGCATCGTCTTCACGAGGTACATGGCGATGTGGCGGGCGAGGGCGATCTGCGAGGTGCGGATCTTGCCGGTGAGCTGCGACGGGGTCAGGTTGTAATAATCCGCGACCACGGAGACGATGCGCGATTCGCTTAGGCGCGCTTTCTCGTCCGTCGTGGAGACGAGGCCTTGTATCGCCTCGACCGTGACGTCCATCGTGATGTGCTTGGTCGGCTTGAAGTTGACCGTATAGAAGAGTAAGCGGTTCAACGCCCCCTCTAGTTCGCGCACGTTATTGGAGAAACGCGCGGCGAGGAAGGCGATGACGTCTTCGTCGAAATCGTTGACGTCCAACCCTCCGGCGGTGATTTTGCTACGCAATATCTCCGCGCTGGTCGCGAGGTCCGGGCGCTTGATGGATAAGACCAAACCCGCTTGGAACCTCGATTTCAGACGGTCGTCGAGGCCATCGAGGAAACCGGGGTGCTGGTCGCTGGTGATGACGATCTGCTTGCCGGACTTCTCCATGTCCGAGAACACGACGAAGAACATCTCCATCGTCTTCTTTTTGCCCACGAGGAACTGGATGTCGTCGATGAGGAGGCAATCCACCTCGGTCTTGAAGTACTGGGCCAAGGATTGCTCCTCTTTGTAGCCCTGGGCGAATTTGACGTACTCGTCGACAAAGTCGGCGGCCGCGACATAGAGGACTTTCTTGTTCGGCATCTCCTCGCGGATGGCGTTGCCGATGGCTTGCATTAAGTGCGTTTTGCCTAAGCCCGAATCGCTATAAAGGAGCAACGGGTTGAACAATTTCCCAGGATTCTTGGAAATCATCAACGCGCCTTGATACGCTTCGCGGTTGGAATCGCCGACGACGAAGTTCTCAAAGGTGAATTTGCCGTCGAGGTGGCTGTTCACGAAGAAGGAAGGCTTTTCTTTGCGCTCTTCCTGGATCTTTTTGATTTCGCCCTTTTCGACGAATTTGGTTTGGAAATTGGTGCCGGTGACTTCTTCGATGCAGCGATCGACCAAATCCTGATATTTGGAATTGATGATGACGGCCGCTAAAGCGGAGTTGGCCACGACGATCATCGTGGAGCCGTCGAGCGAATCGACGTAGGTCTTGTCGAAGAAGGAGTCGTAAACCCTTTGGTCACCGAGACGATCGTGGATCTTCAGCAACACGCGGTCCCATAACTGGGCGATTTCTGACACGGTGGAACTCATTCTCACTATCTCCTGCGGGTTCAAATTATAGGAGGGCGCGCGTTAAATTCCACGGGCAATTTCGGCCAAAATTAAACTTTGCACATTTCCTTGGTCAAATACCCTCGAAATCAGTGGGTTTTCCCCACTTATTCACTTTTGCACAGTGTGCGCAACTTGTGGAAAACTACCCTGTGGATTACTCGGTGTGAATAACTGACCGCCGATACGGCTTGCTCACTGTCGCTTTTTGGCGAAAAACATCGAAGCGATGCCCTCTTCTTTCGTTTCGTCACGAAAATGTGAATAGGTCCGCACCGCGAGGAGAAAACAGACCTGATGCCCTTACCCACGCCCACCGACATATTCGAAAGAAATGTGCGTAACCCACTTCCTGCGCGGGCACATGATTTTGTTGCCCTCCCCCGAGCAAGCCCCTATAATACCCCTTGCTTAAAAGCAAAGGAGAACCTCGTCATGGGAAAGAAAACCTACCAACCTTCGAAGAAAAAACATTCGAACACCTGCGGATTCCGCGCCAGGATGTCGTCCGCGAGCGGCCGTAAAGTCCTCGCCAGCCGCCGCGCCAAAGGCCGCGTCAAACTCGCCGACTAAGATCGCCTCAAGCCATGAAGAAGATCAACACGGTCAAAGCGCATCGCGAATTCGATCGGATCATCCGTCATGGCCACGCGATTAAGTCCCCCCACTTCGCCGTCTATCACGTTCCTTCTTCCCTCGAACATGCCCGTATTGGGATCTCCGTCGGGAAGAAGAACGGCATCGCGGTGAAAAGGGTACGCATCAAGAGACAGGTCCGGGCGATGATCGCCAAGGCGGACCTACTCCCCCTTAAGGTGGACGCGATCGTCGTCGTCCGCCCTAGTTACGACCCCGACCAATATCCGGGTCTTGAGGAAGAGTTACTCCTCTCCCTCACACGAATGAAGGAAACGATCCATTGAAACAGCTCAAGCATAAAAAACTGCTCGCCTTCGGCGGCTTAGGCCTCGGCGTTGTTTTGCTCACTTCCTGCACCGCGAATTTCTGCTCCGTCGTCGACCAAGCGGCGATGGCTTATCCCTACGATCAAGGCGTCACCGTCTACCTCTCCAAGGCCGAATATGAGATCTTGAAGACCAACGGCGACGAGATCACCCAAGCGTTGATCGCCATGGAAGAGGAAATGAGCCTTCAGGCGCAAGCCCTCGGTTTGGGTTTGCCGAACATCGCCGGTCCCGCATACCTCGCCAAAGACGGCACCGTCTTAAACGACAACGTTTACAAATACGTTCCTTACGTCGGAAGCGGCGACACCATCACGTTCACCTCGAACAAGGTCAACGGCTTCCTTAAGGACTTCCTCTTAAATGCCGCCAAGGCGGGTCAATCCCTCCCCGGCATTTATTACTTCACCCTTCTCGACGATTATGTCCTGAAGGCGGCGACCACCGAGTTCCTTTTGGCCAACCCGGACTACCATTACGCCAACGCGTCCGAATTCGACACCCGCATCGCGGAAAATGAGCAGATGAGCGCCAAGCTCGCCTCGGTCATCGCCGGCAGCGGCATCACCGACCTCTCCGCCGAGTTCGTCGCGGTCAACCCCTACGTCGAAGCCGACCCCAAGGAGAAGCCGACCGAGATCCCGGTCAACAAATCGATCCTCCGACAGAACGGTTCCGTCAAGTTCAGCGGCTATAAGATCAATGAGAAAAACGAGGTCGAGCGTCCGTTCTTCGGCCACATCCTCGCTTGGAACGACCTGATCCGCGATACCGCCCATGCCATCGGCGACGACCTCCCCTACTTCGACATTTACGATGTCCCCGGCAAAGACATGGTCACCTATTACCAGAACCAGATCAGCGCCAGGGTCAACGCCGTCCGTTCCTGCATCGCGACCAAGGATGGCTACTTCGGCCACTACGGCACCTTCGCCGATTGGCGCGTCTCCATCGAGCAGAAGAACTGGGGCTATGCCTGGGGCAAAGGCTTCCTCGAGGGCTTGCTCGTCTACCCCGTCACCTGGATGCTCGACACCATGGCCTACTCCTTCGACCCCGGCCTCACCGGCAGGGGCCAGATTTGGGCCTTGGTCATCGTCACGTTAATCGTCCGTGGCTTGTTGCTTGCCGCGAGCTGGCGCACCACCCTCGATAACCAGAAGATGCA
This sequence comes from Erysipelotrichaceae bacterium, assembly GCA_015058945.1. Classification (GTDB taxonomy): domain Bacteria; phylum Bacillota_I; class Bacilli_A; order RFN20; family CAG-826; genus Alloenteromonas. The sequence goes on from SVBF01000017.1 coordinate 62,524, forward strand.
GGCGCTTCAGCCAGAACTCGCGAAACTGCAGCAGAAGTATCCCAACGCCAACTCCAACCCCGCGGAGAAGCAGCGCATGAGCCAAGAGCAGATGATGCTCTATAAGCGGCATGGCATCAAACCATTCCGCCAGATCATCGTCATGATCGTCCAGTTCCCGGTCTTCATCTCCGTCTGGGCCGGTTTGCAAGGTTCCGCCGCCCTTTCCACCGGCGAAATCCTCAACATGAGGCTCTCGGATAACCTCAACAGCATCCTCTTCAACACCACCGGAACCTGGTATTACAACACCACCGGTTGGTGGACCGCTTTGGTCCTCTTCATCCTCATGGCCACCACCCAGATCATGGCCATGCTCTTGCCGCGCATCATCGCCAAAGCGAACAGCAAAGGCGTCTCCAAGATGAATAAGAGCGCCACCGCGGCCAAACAAAACAACACCATGAAATGGGTCTCTTACGGCCTCATCATCTTCACCATCATCATGGGCTTCTTCCTCCCGTCAGCCATGGGCGTCTACTGGTTGATCGGTGGTTTGATCTCCATGGTCCAGACCTTCGTCACCCAGATGATCATGGCCAAAAAGAAAGGAAGGAAAAATCCATGAAAGAATTCACCGCGAAATCGGTTGAGGAAGCCGTCGCCTCCGCCGCCGAATCCCTCGGCGTCGAACCCGCCCACCTCGTCTATGAGGTAAAGGAAGAGAAGAAGGGCCTCTTCAAAAAGTCCGCGACCATCGCCGTCTACCTCGACGAAGACGCCGCCTCCTACGCCGAGAGCTACCTCAAGTCCGCCCTCGCCGCGCTTGGCGTCCAGATCGAGACCGAATCGAACATGGAGGACGGAATCATCAAAATCACGATCGATTCCGACGCCAACCCGATCCTCATCGGCAAAGGCGGCAAGACCCTTCAGGCCCTCAATGAGATCGCCAAGTTCGCCGTCTCGACCAAGTTCAGGAAACGCTACCGCATCCTCCTCGACGTCGGTGGTTATAAGGAAGACAAATACGACCGCGTCGCCCACATCGCGACCCGCACGGCCAAGACCGTCCTCCGTACCCACATCGACGCCTCGCTCGACCCGATGACCCCCGACGAGCGTAGAGTCGTCCATAACACCCTCTCCGATTGGGACCACATCAAGACCGAGTCCTCCGGCGAAGGCAGCGACCGCGCCGTCACCATCAAATACGTCGACTAACGACATGGCCGCCTCATGACGAGGCGGCTTTTCTTACAGAAAAAACCACCGACTCATCATCGGTGGCTTTTTTCATGTTGGGGTTGGTTAGGCCTGAACCGTCCATCCAAGGGCGGTCTGCGCGGCTTTGGAGCCGAGGTAGGCGACGTTGTTCTTGAGGCCGATGGCCAAATCACTGGTCTCACCAGTGAAGATACGGCCAAAGGTGGACATGTTCTCGTCGAACCAGGTGGAGGCGCTGTTGATGTCGGCGAAGAACCAGGCGAAGAAGCTGTCCTTCACATCGAGCTTAGCGGCGGTCAGGTGTTCTTTGAGGTTCTTGGCCTCGGTGAAGACCTGAGCGGTCGAGAGGGTCTTGTACTGCTCGGCGCTATAGACGCTGACGGTATAACCCTTCCCTTCCAAGGTACCCTTGACGGCAGAGGCGCTTTCGGAGCCTTCCACCATACAGGAAGTCAGGGCGAGAGCCGCGAGAGCGGTGACGGCGATTTTACGGAAACGGATCATGTGTTTTCTCCTTTGTTGCCCTGAGCTGACGTCTAGGGCTAAGAAATTATAACCACCATTTATGACTTCTTGCCACACATGCCTGTGCGTTAACCGCTATAATGACCCTGCCTATGGAAACGATCGTCGCCTTAGCCACGCCACCGCTAAAAAGCGCGTTGGCCTTGATTCGCGTCTCCGGCGACGCGGCCTTTTCGTTCACCGAGACCCTCCTGGGCCACCCCTTATATATAAAGGATAAGGCGGAGCTGCGCCACGGCACCCTTTCCTATGAGGGGAAAGCGCTCGACGACGTGGTCTTACTTTGTTTCCCAAACCCCCATTCGATGACCGGCGAAGACGTCGTGGAGATCTCTTGCCACGGCTCCCCGCTCATCGCGAACGAAATCATCGCCGCCTACCTATCTTTAGGCGCGCGTTATGCGACCAACGGCGAATTCACCTCCCGCGCCTTCTATAACGGCAAGGTGGACTTGGTGCAGGCCGAGGCCATCAACGATTTGATCAACGCGACCACCAAAGAATCCAAAAACGTCGCCTTGCTTTCCCTTTCGGGCAAGACCAGCGCCTTGCTTAAACCGCTTCTTGAGGAAGTCGGGAAGGCGTTAGGTTCGGTCGAGGTCGGCATCGATTACCCCGAATATGACGAAGAGGAACCCTTCACCGTCAAGGACGTGAGGAAGATCTGCTCCGCCTTATTGCCCCAAATCTCCGAGCTCGTGGAAAAGGGCGTCCAAGGACAATATCTCCGCAATGGCGTCGACGTCGCCCTCATCGGTGAACCGAACGTCGGCAAATCCTCTTTGCTTAATGCCTTGCTAAGCGAAGACAAAGCCATCGTCTCCGCCATCCCGGGCACGACCCGCGACGTCGTGGAAGGCCAAATCTCCATCAAGGGTTTGCCCGTGAGGCTTTATGACACCGCCGGCATCCATGACTCCAAAGACGAAATCGAACGCCTGGGCGTGATGCGCAGCAAAAAGATCCTCGATAAGGCGGAGCTGATCCTGTTTGTCCATGACGCCTCCGCCTCTAACCCAGAAGAAGAGGAACTAAGGCGCCTCGTCGAAGGAAAGCACATCATCGAGATCTTCAACAAATCCGACCTTCTTTCTAAGAAAGAAAACGGAAAGTTGTACGCTTCGGCCCTCAAAGAGGACGTCGAGGCGATCAAAGAGGCGATTTTCGACGCCCTTAGCCTCAACGAGGAAGTTTACGTCACCCCCGCGCTTTCCTCTCCGCGCGAACTCGCCTTGCTGCGCTTAGCCAAAGCCGATATCGAGGAGACGATCCGCCTTTGCGACGCCTCCTTAAGCGTCGATTTGGTCTCCGTGCCGTTACAAAGTGCCTATAACCATCTCCGTGCCCTTCTCGGCCTAGACCCCACCCAGGATTTCTCTCAGGAGATCTTCTCCCGCTTCTGCGTCGGTAAATAACGATGTTCTATTTCGATTCCCATTGCCACCTTAACGACGAGGCGATCCTCCCGTTTATCGAGGAAGAGATCCTTTCGTGCCGGCAGGCTGGATTAAAAGCGATGCTCGTCATCGGCTACGACGTCAAATCGAGCCGCCTCGCCGTCGAACTCGCGCATCGTTACGAAGAGGTCTATGCCGCGGTGGGCGTCCATCCCGAAAACCTCGAAGGACTCACCTTGGATTGCCTAAAGGAAATCAAAGCGCTCGCGAAAGAGGACAAGGTCGTCGCGATCGGCGAAATCGGCCTTGATTACCATTGGTATAAGGATCCCGAGGTTCGGGAAGCCCAAAAACCGTGGTTCGTCGCCCAGATCGAACTCGCGAACGAATTGAACCTGCCCGTTTCCATTCATGCGCGTGACTGCACGGAAGACGTATATAAGATCCTTAAGGAACATCCCGTCCATGCCGGGGCGGTGCTCCACTGCTATTCCGGCTCGGTCGAGAGCCTCAGGGAATTCGCGAAACTCGGTTTGTATTTCGGCTTCGATGGACCGATCACCTTCAAGAACGCGGTGACGCCCAAAGAATGCGTGAAGGCGTGTCCCATCGATCGCCTGCTCGTGGAGACCGATTCGCCTTATTTGGCCCCAGTTCCCTTCCGCGGCAAGCAAAACTCACCCAAATACATCCCCTTTATCGTCGAAGAGATGGCAAAACTCAGGGAAATGGAACCCGAAACCCTCAATGAGCAGCTTTGGCGGAATTTCACCAAATTGTTCCGCGTGAAACATGGATAAATTACACCTGCCGGTCATCCTTGTCGTCGAAGGGGCTATGGACCAAGCCTTTTTGAGCCAATTCATCGATTGTGACTTCGTCATCACCAATGGTTCGGAAGTTTCACGTGAAACATTAGATTATTTGAAGGAAGCCTCCTTAACCCGGGAAATCGTCATATTCACCGACCCAGATTCCCCCGGCAACCGCATCCGTTCCCGCATCGCCGAAGCCATTCCTTCGTGCAAGCATGCGTTCGTGCGCAAAGAGCATGCGATCAAAGGAAAGAAAGTCGGCGTCGCCGAAGCGAGCAAAGAGGAAGTGCTGCTCGCCTTATCCCATATCCTCCCCGGCGAGAACAAAAACGGCACATTGGTCGCCTCGGACCTTTATGAGCTTGGATTAATGGGTAACGGTGACTCCGCATCCCTCAGGGAAAAGGTCGAAGAGACGCTTCATTTAGGCCATGGCAACGCGAAGACGTTCCTAAAGCGGGCGAATGCCTTATGCTTAACGAAAGAAGATCTACGGAGGGCCATCGATGGATAAGCACCGTTTCTTTGAAGGGGTCGAGTCATATCGTCTCCTCGCCAAGCACGAAGTCGGCCAGAACTTCCTCGTCGACTATGACGTCGCCGAGCGCATCGTGAATCTTTTGGACATCCAAAAAGGAGAGGATGTTCTCGAAATCGGTTCAGGCGCCGGATCTTTGACCTTCTTTTTGTCCGAAACAAACGGCGAAATCAACGCGATCGACATCGACGAAGCCTTGATCGCAAAACTGCAAAACGAACTCGGGGACAAGGTTAGCGTTACCTATGGTAATGGGGCAAAATGGAATTACGCCCCTTACGATAAGATCATCGGCAATCTCCCTTACTACATCACCTCCTTGCTCGTGGAACGGGCGATCCTTACCGGAACTAAGGCCAAACGCATGGTCTTCATGGTCCAAAAAGAGGCCGGTGAACGATTGCTCGCCTCCCCTGGGACGAAGGATTACGCCCCCTTGCCGATCCTCATCGCCTTATCCGCTTATGCGAAACGGGCCTTCAATGTGCGCCGTTCTTGCTTCGCCCCTGCCCCGCATGTCGATTCCTCCGTCTTGGTCTTCGACATGAAGGCGGAACGGGACGAAGACGTCTTAAAGACGTATAAGCTTTGCCAAAGCCTTTTCTTGCAACGCCGTAAAACGTTGCTGAACAACCTGAAAAACTATCTCCATGACGACGAAAAGGCGCGCGGCCTCATCGCCTCTTTAGGATTAAGAGAGACCGTTCGCCCTGAGGAAGTGACCCCAGAGCAATATTTGTCGTTAACGAAACGCATCAAGTAAGCGAACCGCTCGTTTTTGGGGGACTTCGTTGCCCCTCCTTGGTTGACAACCGCCTCCACCGTCGCTTAAATAACCTCACGGCACGTGCACCGGTATTTGCCGGTGGGTCGGTCAGGCCCTGCAATAGGGCATTTTCTTTTGGGAACCAGGCCCCTCGCGGCATTTGACAAAAAAGCAGCTCTTTAGTTTAATATCATCGGCACGCGCATCGCTTCAAGGCGAGGCGATGGGTCAATTGCCCCTGAAAAGGGGATTTTTAATATTTTGGCTTTTTTCGCAGCCTTTTAATGAAACGTCGGTCACTTCTCGATATGGATTGCGTTTCGGCATACGCCTTCAAGCTGATTTCCCTTAGTTTTTGTTTGTCCGATTTGGAAATTGACATGTTGGGCAATTCTCCACCAATGTCTCTTCTTTTGGCCAGCACCGGTTTTTTATAAACATATGATTTGCTGATCCCCTTTTCCGTTGGGAAAAACAACACGATGGTTTCCGGTGTCGGAGTCGTGCCCGTTTTGATGAAGAGATACAGGTTTTTGTTGTCGTTTTTCCAATATAGTTTCCCTGGATGCCCCCTTGGACTACCTTCGTGTACCACATAGAACCGCCCTTTCCACAACTTCTTTTGCACAAATTTCTTCTTTGACATAGATCGTCTTGCTCCTTCTGTGTTATCTAGGCGTAAAAACCGCCTCTTACCATTCATATAGGAGCCGAACACGCAAAATGGATAAACTTTCGAACGCGAGTGCCTTTGTTTGCCCGCCTTCGCGATATTTCATGTATGTTCGCGCATAAGCGAGTACAATACGTGTACCAACATGGTCATCAAATCCCCCGCTAAGATCAACTTAGCTCTCCAAATCACCGGCAAAAGAGACGATGGTTACCACCTCCTTCGGATGGTGAACCTCCCCCTTGCCTTACATGACGTCATCGAAATCGAAACGCTTCCCTACTATAACGACACCTACGTCACCTGCGACGAGATGCGTTTGGTGGGCCTTCGCTCCAACCTCTGCACCAAAGCGGTCGATGCCTTAAGGGCGCGTTTTGGCTTCAAGAATCATTTTATGATCCATATCCACAAGGAGATTCCTTTCGCCGCCGGGCTCGGTGGCGGATCGAGCAACGCCGCCGTGGTGCTCATCGCCTTGAACCACATCCTGAAGCTCGGTTTAAGCGAAGAGGAACTCTGCGAAATCGCCTTGCCCCTAGGCTCGGACATCCCCTTCTTCATCAAAGGCCGCCCCGCCTTAGCGGAAGGCATCGGCGACCAGCTCACTCCCATCTATCCGAAGAACGCCTACCATTGCCTCTTGGTCAAACCGGAGAAAGGCCTCTCCACGAAGGACGTCTATCTCCGCTGCGACGATTTCGAACGCCTTTCGATCGACATCGATAACGTCGTCAAAGGACTCGAAGAAGGCGATGACGCCTTGGTCGCCACCTCCTTTGGCAACGACCTCTTCCCCGCTTCCACCGCCTTGCTCCCCGAAGTCAAAGACGTCGTGGACATGCTGCGCAAAGACGGCTTCCCCCTCTCCGCGATGTCGGGGTCGGGCTCTTGCTGTTTCGCCTTATCTTTAGATAATAAGAAAATCAAAGCCGAGGAACGCAAACTCGCCAAACTCGGTTACGACGTCATCCTCACCGAAACGAAAAAATAAGGAGGCCGCATATGCAGCGATTCGCCATAATCCTCGCCGCGGGAAAAGGCACCCGGATGAAATCCAACATCGAGGGTATGCCCAAAGTCGCTTTCCCTTTGCTCGGAAAGCCCATGATTTGCTATGTTCTCGACGCTTTGTCCGGGCTTCGCTTCGATAAGCTCTGCGTCATCGCCGGCTATGGCAAAGAAACCGTCGCTTCCCTTGCCTCCCCTTATGGGGAGATCTTCACCCAGGAAGAACAGAAAGGGACCGCCGACGCGGTAAGCGCGGCTAGAGCCCTCGCGGACAAAGAAGGCGTCACTCTCGTCTGTTCCGGCGACACCCCGCTTCTTACCGATAGGACCATCGAGGCCTTGCTTTTGGCCCATGAGACCAACCATAACGACGCGACCGTCCTCACCTCTTTGGTCCGCGACCCCTATGGCTATGGCCGCATCAAGCGTAACGGCGCCGCCCTAGAACGCATCGTCTCCCAAAAGGAATGCACCCCGGAACTCTCCGCGATCCACGAGGTGAATACCGGCGTCTATGCCTTCGATAACCACCTCCTGTTCTCCGCTTTGGATCGTTATCTCGCCCTTCCCGCGAAGGAATATCACCTCAGCGACATCGTCAACGCCCTCATCAACGACGGGCGTAGGGTCGGCGCCTTCGCCATCGGCGACGACACCGAGGCCTTAAGCGTCAACGACCGTTACCAATTAAGCGTCGCGACCAAAGCCCTCAGGGAACGCATCAACAAGAGATGGATGATCCATGGGGTCACCTTCGAAGACCCCGACACGGCCTATGTCGGACCCGAGGTAAAGCTTTCCCGCGACACGGTGATCCGTTCGGGCGTCCATATCTATGGCAAATCCACCATCGGCCATCAAAACGTCATCGGGCCCGATTGCTATTTCGAAAACGTCACGATCGGCGAACGCAACAAAATCCAATATTGCCACCTCGTCGACACCATCGTCGATGACGACACGGACCTCGGCCCTTATTTCCGTACCAGGAAAGGCGTCCATATCCATTCCAAGGCCCACGTCGGCAACTTCAATGAGATGAAGAACGTCGAGTTTGGCGAAGGCAGCAAATGCGCCCACCTCTCCTATCTCGGCGACGCGGATATCGGCGAAGGGGTCAATGTTGGCTGCGGCACGATCATCGCCAACTACGACGGCGTGAACAAATTTCGTTCCGCTATCGGCGACCGCGTCTTCCTCGGCTCGGGTTCGACCATCATCAGCCCCGTCCACATCGGAGACGAAGCCTTCGTCGCCGCTGGGAGCACGGTCAATAAGGACGTCCCTTCCGGCGACATGGCCATCGCCAGGGCCCATCAAGAGAACAAGCCCGGCTACGCGAAGGTCCTAAAGGAAAAGGCCTTGGCCAAGAAAAAGAAATAAACGCACGCCCATAAGCGAGTCGATCCCGGCTCGCTTTTTCTATAAGAAAAACCGCCCAGCCGAAGCTAAGCGGTAAAGGTTATGCCTTTGGAAGATTACTTCTTGGCTTTCCTTTCGTGGGTGACGGCAGCCTGCGCCGCGGCGAGGCGGGCAAGAGGCACACGGAACGGAGAGCAGGAGACGTAATCGAGGCCGACTTCATCATAGAACATGATGGAGGCGGGGTCGCCACCGGTTTCGCCGCAGACGCCAAGGAGGAGGTCCGGGCGGGCGGCACGGCCGCGTTCGCAGGCGATCTTGACGAGCTCGCCGACACCTTCGACGTCGATGGTCTGGAAGGGGTCGAACTCGTAGATCTTGCGCTCGACATAAGTCGGGAAGAACTGCGGGACGTCATCACGGGAGAAGCCCATGGTGAGCTGGGTGAGGTCGTTGGTGCCGAAGGAGAAGAATTCCGCTTCTTTGGCGAGATCGCCGGCACGGAGAGCGCCTCTTGGGACTTCGATCATAGTGCCCACGTGGTACTTGAGGACCTTGCCCTGCTTCTTGAATTCGTCTTCAACGGCAGCGACGACGGTCTTCTTGGCCCACATGTATTCCTTGAGTTCGCCGGCGAGCGGGATCATGATCTCGGGTTCGATATCGTGACCGAGTTCCTTGGACGCCTTGAGGGCGGCCTGGATGATCGCACGGGCGAGCATGGCGTAGATTTCCGGATAGGCGACGCAGAGGCGGATGCCACGGAAGCCCATCATCGGGTTGGCCTGGTGGAGTTGGTTGATGCGATCGCGGACCTTCTGCTCGGTGATGTGGAGCTTCTCGGCGATGTCCTTGATGTTCTTTTCGTCGGAAATTTCCGGGAGGAACTCATGCAGAGGGGGATCGAGGAGACGGATGTTGACCATGGAGTCGGGGTTGGCCATGTACATCTCGTAGAAGTCGCCGACCATGAACGGACGGATACGCTCCAAGGCGGCTTCGCGCTGCTCGGTGGTATCGGAGAGGATCATGGAACGCATGTTGAGGATGCGGTCATCGGCGAAGAACATACGCTCGGTACGGCAGAGGCCGATGCCTTCGGCGCCGAAGCGACGGGCGTTATGCGCATCTTCGGGGGTGTTGCAGTTCGCGCGGACTTTGAGGCGGCGATACTTGTCGGCCCAGCCCATGAGGCGGCCGAAGTCACCACCGAGGTCAGCCGGGACCATCTTGATTTCGCCTTCGTAGACGAGACCGGTGGAACCGTTGACGGAGAGGACGTCGCCTTCGTGGAACACGCGGTCACCGACTTTGACGGTCTTCTCTTCTTCGTTGACGACGATTTCCGAGGCGCCGGCGACGCAGCACTTGCCCATGGAACGGGCGACGACCGCGGCGTGGGAGGTCATGCCACCGCGAGCGGTGAGGATGGCTTCGGAGTTGACCATGCCGATGATGTCCTCAGGGGAGGTCTCGGCGCGGACGAGGATGACTTTCTTACCCGCGTCATGCCATTCTTTGCATTCTTCCGCGGTGAAGACGATGGCGCCGGTGCCGGCACCCGGGGAGGCGGGGAGACCGTGGATGACGGGCTCGTGGGCCTTGAGGTCCTTTTCATCGAAGGTCGGGTGGAGCAAGTCGTTGAGTTGCTTCGGCTCGACGCGGAGGACGGCCTCCTTCTCATCGATCAAGCCTTCGTCGACGAGGTCGCAGGCGATCTTGAGGGCGGCGCGGGCGGTGCGCTTACCATTACGGGCCTGGAGGAAGTAGAGGACGCCTTTTTCGATGGTGTACTCCATGTCCTGCATATCATGGAAGTAGTTTTCCATGCGCTCGATGGTGGCCATGAATTCTTTGTAGACTTCCGGCATGCGACGGGCAAGCTCGTCGATGTGGAGCGGGGTGCGGACGCCAGCGACGACGTCTTCGCCCTGAGCGTTAGGAAGGAACTCGGCGTAGATCTTCTTTTCGCCGGTGCCAGGGTCGCGGGAGAAGGCGACGCCGGTGCCGGAATCTTCGCCCATGTTGCCGAAGACCATCGACTGGACGTTGACGGCGGTGCCCCATTCATACGGGATGCCGTTCATCTGACGATAGACGTTGGCGCGGGGGTTGTCCCAGCTGCGGAAGACGGCGGCGACCGCTTCGCGGAGCTGCTCGTACGGATCGGTGGGGAATTCCTCGCCGAAGGTCTTCTTGTAGTACTCTTTGTATTTCTTGACGAGTTCTTTGAGCTCTTCGGTGGTGACTTCGGTGTCGAGTTTGTAGCCACGCTCCTCTTTGAGCTTGTCGAGCATCGCGTCCATCTCGGTTCTCGGATGGCCCTTGGCGATGTTGGTGAACATCAAGCAGAAGCGACGATAGGAGTCCCAGGCGAACCTGTCGTTGCCCGCGAACTTGGCGAGCTTCTCGACGACGACGTCGTTGAGGCCGAGGTTCAAGATGGTGTCCATCATGCCGGGCATGGACTGCCTGGCGCCAGAACGGACGGAGACGAGAAGGGGCATGACGCCTTCCTTAACGCCGCCGAAGGACTTGTTGTTGGTCGCTTCGATTTCGTGGACGTGGGCCACGATGTCTTCCCACACGTTCTCGGGGATCTTCTTCCCGGAATCGTAGTAGAGATTGCAAGCTTCGGTGGAGATGGTGAAGCCGGCGGGGATGTTGACTCCAGCGGCGGTCATCTCGGCGAGACCGAAGCCTTTTCCACCAAGGATGTCCTTGCCAAGTTTGGCAAGGTGGGCTTCCTTGAAGGAGTAAACGTACTTCTTTTCTGCCATTGTTTCCTCCTAATAGCATTGGGCGCGTTGTCGCCCAGCGATGTAATATTAGCACACCCCCACTTATTCTTTGAATAAGGAAAAACTTCGTAACCTATCCAAAGTTCGCGTTTTTGGGCGAACAAAGGAAAAGGCGAAACAAAAACCGCGCCTTTTTCACGCGGTCATTGGTGTCTTATTCTTCGCCCTTAGGGAATTTCTTCTTGTAACGGGCCAAGCCTCTTTCGATGACTTTGATGGCCTGCTCTCTGCCGGAGAAGCCCTCGATCTCGGTGTGCTTGCCGGACTCGAGCTGCTTATAGACGGTGAAGAAGTGACGAATCTCGTCGAAGAGATGCTTTGGCAATTGGTGGATGTCCTCATAGCCCGCGTAGATGGGGTCGTCGAGGCAGACGGCGATGATCTTCTCGTCGGACTTGCCCGAATCGATCATCTCGAGCACCCCGATCGGGGCGCAGCGGATCAAACTCGCGGGGAGGACGGGCTCGCTGGTGACGACCATGACGTCCAAGGGGTCGTCGTCGAGTCCCCAAGTCTTGGGGATGAAGCCGTAGTTATGGGGATAATGGGTCGCGGTGAAGAGGATGCGGTCCAAGACGAGGGCGTGGCATTCCTCGTCGTATTCGTATTTGTTTTTGCTGTGGGCGGGAATCTCGATGTAGGCGAGAAAGTTTTCGGGTTGCACGCGGGAAACGGGTACTTTGTGAAGGATGTTGGACATGGTTTGCCTCCTCTCTTGGAACGGCTTTGATTCCAAAGTCCGTAATCATAGGCGTCCATCGTTAGGCCGTCTACTAGATTCGGATTGAAACCTTTATCTTGCCAAGACTAAGTATACCAAGGGCGGGAGTCATTCCTTAAGGTTTTTGGGACGGTTGGATGGGAGGGCGTAGAACGTAATGACATAGGCGATGATGTTTATGAGATATAGCCACGTGGCGAGGTGACCCACGCAAAAGCTGACCACTAGCCCAAAGCACAAAAGCAAATCGACGTACATCAATATGTGTTGGGCGAGCCAAAAGCCTTTCGCGTGTTTCTCAGAGAATAGCTTTCCAAACCCTAGCCCAAAAATGGCGAGGGACACCAACAAACAAAGCGGGATGGACCACGAAAGGACGGGATGCTCGAATTTATGGACTATAAAATCGTAAGCCGAGGCTTCGACGTGCGCGCTGTAATCTGATGAGATGCGTATATATCCGTCAAAGAAAGGGAAAGCATAAAGGATAAGGCCGAATAAAAAGAAGGAGCAGGCGCATATAAAACTCGCTAAGCGGGAGAGGACCCTGGCTCGAAGGGGGGAAACGGTTTTGGCTTTTTCCTTCATCGGCTCCCCATTAAGGATCTCGTTGATGCTAACGCCATAAAAGCGCGATAGCTTTTCTAACGTTTCAATATCAGGAGCGGACAAACCGAGCTCCCATTTCGAAACCGCTTGGGGCGTGATGGAAAATAGTTCCGCTTCTTCTTGCTGGGTTAATCCTTTTTCCGTGCGTAAGGCGATTAGGTACTCGCCCATTTTCGTTTTGTCCATATGCGTTTGCCTCCTGCTGACGGCTTAACGATATCCTTTTCTTCCGCTTAGAGCCTAAATACCGTTGGTCGAACCGCATCAACCGACGGTTGAGGCAAGATTATAGACCCCGTGGACGCGTTTAGGAAAAAAGACGAACCTTCTTTTATGAGAGGATTCGTCTTTGTGATGCCTATTGATTGATTTTGTAGATGGCCTCTTTGCCGTTTTTGGCGGCGAGGTACTTCCAGAAGATCTGCATGATCATGTGGTCGAAGCCCATGTGGAGGTCCTCGGTGATCTGCATGTCGTCGACGGGTACGTGGAGGAAATGGTCCGCCATCTTGCGGATCTTGCCTCCGCTATAGCCGGTCATGGCGATGATCTCGGTGCCGATCGACTTCGCGTATTCGACGGCCTTCACGACGTTATGGGAATTGCCCGAGCCGGAGATCGCGAGGATCAAGTCGTCCTTCTTGAGGCGGGCCTTGAGCTGATAGACGAAAACGTTCTCAAAAGAATCGTCGTTGGCGATGGCCATGAGGATCGGCAAATTGTCGTTAAGGCAGACGAACTTGAACTTCTTCTCCAAGTCGTAGCAGGTGCCTTTGTTGAAGTCGCACACCATGTGGGAGGCGGTCGCGGAGGATCCGCCGTTGCCGAAGACGTAGACGGTCGCGCCGCGTTCATAGGCCGCCAAAAGGGCGTTCATCGCGTCGTTAAGCTCCTCCCGATTCAAAGAATCGATGGCTTTCTTTTCGCGTTCGTAATACTCGTTGATCTCGTTGATGAAGTCCATGTTTCACTCCTTACCTAAGATGAGGTCCACCGCTTCCGCCAGGTCTTTGCAGACGTAATCCGGCTTGGCGGAGGCGTATTTGGCTGCGGGGTTAGGGTCGCCACTGGTGACTAAGATGGTTTTGCAACCCGCGTTGATGCCGGTTTGCACGTCTTGGTGGGTATCGCCCACGAACCAGGAGGCGGCGAGGTCGATGTTGTAGTCCTTCTTCGCCTTGAGCAGCATGCCGATCTTCGGTTTGCGGCAATCGCAGTCGATCTTGAGTTCGGGCACTTCCCCCTCAAAGCCTTTGTCGGGGTGGTGAGGGCAGAAATAGAGGTCGTTCAGATAGGCGCCCTTCTCCCCGAGGAGGTCCTCCATCTTATTATGGATTTCCTTCAAGGTGCCGAACGTCGTCTCCCCGCGGGCCACGACGGGCTGGTTGGTGATGCAGATGGCGAGATAACGCGACTCGTTGATGCGGCGGATCGCCGGGGCGGCGTCCTCTTTGAGTTTCAATTGCTCGGGGACGCGGACGAAATCACCGAAGACGTTGATGACCCCGTCGCGGTCGAGGAAGATCGCACGTTGGGGCTTGGAGAGGTTACGGCTCGCGACGACGCCGTTTTCGACGTCTTTGCCGACGGAGACGTAACGGTCGGGGGTGCCGCAGTCTTTGACGTATTCGCTCGAGCGATAGGCGTAGACCCCATCCGCGTAGATCGAGGGGGCCAAGAGGTCCTTCTCGAAATCCATCTTGATGGGTTCGTCCATCTCGCGGAAGGTGTCGAGCAGCGATTTGGATATGACGTAGAGTCCGGCGTTGGTCAGGTTCTCGTAGAAGAAGTCACGGGGTTCTTTCTTGGAGAGCATGTGGATGACTTTGGATTCGTTATCGGCGACCAAGACGTCCGAGTCATAGGGGTGGCTATTGGGGTGGGCGAAGGTCGTGATGATCGCGTGGTGTTTCTTATGGAATTTGAGGAAACGGTCGAAGTCCACGTCGAGCATGAGGTCGCCGAAGAGGAGGAAGAAGTCCTCCTTGATGAACTTCGCGGCGTAATAAAGCGCCCCGCCGGTGCCTAAGGGGATCTCTTCAACGAGGTAAGAGATCTTGATGCCGAGGCTCGACCCATCGCCAAAATAATCCTGGATGGCGGTCGAGGATTTGGGGCAGACGATCATGACATTGCTTACCCCGGCGCGAATCAAAGATTCAATTTGCCAACGAAGTATCGGTTTCCCGCAGATGGGGACCATGGGTTTGGGCAAATCGCCGGTGATGTCTTTTAGGCGGGTTCCGGCTCCGCCGGCTTGGATGAGCGCGATCATAGTGGCTTTATTATCGCTTTTTTCTTTCTCTTTGAGAATGACGGCGTTGTCCGTCAAACCGCTTTCATGTTGTACGCGCGAGAAAAAAGTCTAGAATACCCCTTGCTCTGCAAAAGGGAGCGGTACGATATGTTGGAATGGATTAAGAATTGGTTCTTCTCGCTCGTCGGCGTTGATCTGATCGTCGAGGCGATGAACGAAGGCAGGGCGATTCCCGCTCAGGCCTATCTTCAGCTCGTCTTTTCCCTCGTCACCCTCGTCATCGGCGTTTTGACCGCCTATCGCGGCATCTACCTCATCATCGGCCTTTTCGCCCCGGCGCGGAAATACAAGCCGCAGCCGATGGACAAGCGTTACGCCTTCGTCCTCTCGGCCCGCAACGAGGAGAAGGTCATCGGCAACCTCATCGATTCCATCCGCGCGCAGGACTATCCCCAGGAGCTCATCGACATCTACGTGATCGCGGATAACTGCGACCCTGACGACAAAACCGCCGGGATCGCGGCGGCGAAGGGTTGCAAAGTCATGGTCCGCAACGACCCCACCAAGCAACGCAAGGGCTATGCGCTGCAGATGTTTTTCAACCAACTCAAGGAAACCGTCGGCATCGATGCCTATTACGGCTATGCCTTCCTCGATAGCGATAACGTCATGGCCCCCTCCTTCCTTAGGAAGATCAACGACGCCATGCAAGAGGACGACCTCATGACCTGCACCGGCTATCGCAACGTCAAGAACCTCAACCAGAACTGGATCACCGCGGTCAACGGCATCAACATGTACCGCAATTCCGTCTCCGTCGCCCGCCCCCGCGCCGTGGTGCGTTCGAAGATGCAGCTCATCAACGGCACGGGTTTCGTCCTCTCTTACCGCGTTTTGGAGAAGGACGGCTGGGATTGCCTCTCGATCTGCGAGGATGGCGAACTTAGCGCCAAGCTCGCCGTTTCCGGCGCGAAGATGGGGTTCTGCGAAGAAGCCGAATATTACGACGAACAGCCGAGCAGCCTCCGCATCTCCATGCGTCAAAGGATGCGTTGGACCAAGGGATGCCTCGTCAACTGGGTCGGCGGCGGGTGGCGTATTTTCTGCTCCTTCTTCCGCAAACCGACGTGGCAGAAATACGACGGTTATTGGGATTTCTTCCCCTTTGCCCTCTTCTCCTTCACGTGGAGCCTCCTCTACCAAATCGCCTCGCTGATCCTCTTCCTCTGTGTCGGGGACAACGGCTATAACTGGGGGAACTTCGGCACCTTTGTCGTTTCCATGCTCGTCACCCAATACATGACGGGCTTCCTCACGGGCATCGTCGTCGAAATCCGCGAATGGAAGAAAGTCCATTTCAACCTCTTCGAAGCCATCATTTACCTCTTCGTCTGGCCCTTCTATGACATGATTGGCATTCTGCTCAACATCCTCTGCCTCTTCGTCCCGGTGACGTGGAAGCCGATTCCCCACGAATCGATCGCCTCGGGCGCCGAGCTTTATGAGGCCGAACAGGCCAAAGGGCAAAAGAAAAACAAAAAGAAAGACGGCCAGATCAAGAACGAAAACGCCTGAGCATCGCCCAGGCGTTTCTCTTTTTATAGGCTGTTGGTGAAGATGATCGACACGCCGGAGTTATCGAGTTCCACCGGCATCTCGATGAGGTCATGGAGGGCCAAACGGACCTTCTTTTTCTTGTCCTCGTCGGGGACGTAGAAGAGCAGGAATCCGCCTCCTCCCGCGCCGAGGAGCTTGCCGCCGCTCGCGCCGGCTTTGATGCCGCGTTCGTAGGCGTCATCGATGAGGGGCGAGGAGATGCCGCTTGCGAGGCTTTTCTTGATTTCCCAGCTATGGGCCAAGGAATCGCCTAGGGCGTCGATGTCGTTGGCCTCGAAGGACTTCTTGAGTTCGCGGGTCATCTCGCAGAGGGTCTTGGTCGCGTTGATCTTGGAATTCTCGGAGGCGAGGTTATGGGATTGCTCCTTGAGGATCTTGTTCGCGTCATGCAAGGCGCCGGTATAGAACATCATGATGGAGTCCTCGAGTTTGCGGAAGCTCTCCCTCCTCATGACGATGGGCTCGATCTTCACGAAGCCGTCGGGCTGGAATTCATAGTAACGGAGGCCACCGAAGGCCGAGGCGAATTGGTCTTGTTTGCCGATGGGGTTGCCGAGTTGGTTGATCTCGACGTCGCAGGCCTCTTTGGCGATCTTATACGTGGAGGCGAACCTCTCGTTATAGGTGTACATGGCCTTGAGCAAGGCGACGGTGAAGGCGCTGCTTGAGCCTAGGCCTGTCCCAGCGGGGATATCGGCCATCGAAGTGACCTCAACGCCGGTCGTGCCGAAGTCCTTGAAGACCTGGCGGAAGATGCGGTGCTCGATCTTGTCCGGGTCGGTGACGACCTCGGTCTTCGAATACTTTAGGGTGATCTCGTCCTTGAGGAAGGATTTGTGGATCGTGAGGTAGACGTATTTACGGATGGTCGTGGAAAGCACGCATCCGCCGTATTTCTCATAAAAGGAAGGGATATCGCTTCCGCCTCCGCAGAAGGAGACGCGGAAGGGGGCTCGGGTAATGATCATGTTCGTTTCTCCGCTTGCAACATTGTATCTTTCGCGCCCCCGAACGCATAGAAAAAAGGAGAATGGGTTGGTATCCTTTTGTTGGCATGAAAACCGTCGCAAAGCCATTTATCGTTTTGTTTCTTTCGTGCTTGTTGCCGTTAGCTTCTTGTGCTCAGGGGTCGTCGGAAACAAGCTCTTCACAGGAACAATCTTCCATCTCATGGAATGATTATTTCGAGGTCAAACGCATCGAGGTCGAATCCGACCGCGCCACGATCACGCTGAAGGCAAAGCCGGTGGAGGGCGTCGCGTCTTACTATGTTCGCATCGCTCCGAGCGACAACATTTCCGCCAAACAGGAACAGACGGTCTCGCCCTCGGAAAACGATGTCACGTTATCCTTCGACAGATTGCTCGCCGACACGACGTATAACCTCATCGTTGGCATAAACAAAACCGACGGTGGCTATGTGCAGCTTCTCGAACGGGAATTCACCACCGCCGCGGAATATATCTCCACTTCTTCTGCCGAAGATAGCAGCGAAGAAAGTTCCAGCGAGGACGTTAGACCAAGCCAAACCCTTTCTTTTGATTCCATCATAGAGACCGCCGAAGGTTTTAAAGTAAGCTTGGTTTCCTCCGCAAAAACGGAATATTTCTATTCGATTTTCTATGATGACGATACCTCCTCGGCTCTAAAAGAAGAGAGGAGAGAAATGGAAGAAGGAAAGAACGAAATCTCCTTCCCCGCCTCGAGGAAATTCGAATGCGGATTCCTTTTCCGTTATTGTGACCTTAACGCCACAGAGCCAAGCGATATAGAAATCCGTTTCGACCAAATCAACTTCGAAGATCCCGCGAGGATTTTGGCCGTGACCCCATTAAACATCGCCGTCGATGGCTTTGACCTACAAATCAAGACATATAATCCGGGTAGCCGCAGCGAGATTCAGGTATTTGTCGGAGGAGCGCTTCATTCTTCCTTTACCGAAAGCGGGACGAAGACCGTCTCGGTTTCCGGCCTAAACGAAAACACGCCATACCCCGTTTCCGTCCTTGCGAAAAACTCTTCTTCCTTAAAGACGGAAACTTACGCGGAGCAAAACGTGACCACGTTAGCCAAAGACCACGGTAAGCCCGCCTTATCCATTACCGAAAAAGGCGAGGACTTCGTTCGTTTCGACCTCAGTTCCACCGGACCGACGGAAACTTATTCTTTGAAGCTATATGCGCATGGCTCGGAAGAAGAGGCCGTCGATCCTATTTCCCATCGGCTCGCTGACGGCGAAAACGCCGACATCACGATCAATGACTTAGAACCGGGAAAAGAATATGACTATCGCCTTTATCGCATTGACGACGCCGTTTCTACTTTAGTCATCCAAGGTGGCTTTACTACCCCAAAATACGAAAGAGGAAGCGCGCGACTTAGCGCGAGCGCGAATCATGAGGACCACTGCTACCACATCGAAATCGTCGGAGTCCAAAACCCCGGCGACAAAACCTATTTCGAATTGTTCCGCCTCTCCACGAACGAATGCGTCTATCAAGGTCAGCCCAAAGAAGGCGAAGAGGTGTTGGTGCGTATCGATGACGCGACAAAGACCGAGACCTTTTACCTTACCGCGGGTTTTGAGGGGGAAGAGAAAACCGAAGTCTCCCGTGTCAGCGTCGATCCGATCGAAGGCGAATTCGCGGTCGATGTGTTATGCAATGTCATCGGCGGTACGCGCCTCGTAGCCCGTGCGCCTAAGGGTTATGAAACGCTTTATC
The DNA here is from genome assembly GCA_015058945.1 of Erysipelotrichaceae bacterium. Taxonomy (GTDB): domain Bacteria; phylum Bacillota_I; class Bacilli_A; order RFN20; family CAG-826; genus Alloenteromonas. The sequence goes on from SVBF01000017.1 coordinate 81,545, forward strand.
TCACGCTGTATCTCAGCGGTTCGTATTTTGTGCGTTATGAAGTAAAGGCCGGTGAGGAAAATCTCTTTGTCTCCGCCTTCGAGCGTTATGTGCTTTCCTTAGGCAAAGGATGCGACATCGTCCTTTCCGGAAACATCGCGCTACGCCCGGCCGAAAGCGTGGAACTAAGCGAATTCACGTTGGATGCTTCTTATGATTCGGTTTTGATTAAAGGCAAATTCGTGGATGCGGATGGCGCGATCGACGAGGTTATGTATCGAGTCCTCAAAGAAGGAAAAGTTACCTTAGATGGAAAAATAGCCCTAGACGAACAACTCGCGTTCTCTTGCGTGGTGGATGGCTTAAACGAAAAGACGGATTACCAGATCGTAATCATCATCACCAATCGTTTCACCTTCGTCGACGAAGAAAAAAGCGCGCGCAATTTCACCACTACTTCCTATCTTGAGGAGGTGCCGCACGGGGTAAACGTGACGCTTACGGCAGCGACGAATTCCAGTCTCACCGTTTCCGCTACCGCCTTTGGCGAAACCAAGATGACGTATAACTTTTATTGGAACGGCAATTATGTCGGCTATCGTGAGCTATCCCCCGGAGAAAGCCAGAGCTATACCGTGAATTCCCTTGACGCGAATACCGTCGCCACTTTCTCCGCGGAACTCTATTACGGCGGCGAATGGATCAAGGTTTATGAAGGGCAATTCAAAACCACCGTCAATCCGGTACCGACGTTAAAAAACTTCGATTACTCGGTCACTGGAAGCCGCGTACATTTCGAAATCGAGGTTGAACAAGGACAGCCCAACTGCCCCATCTACATCGACCTCGCCGGACAGACGAAATATCCGGAATGGCGCGAGGGGGACCAATGGTATTGCGACTTCTATATCAATTATGGCGTGAGCGAGGATTTCGAGTTCTATTGCCTGTATCAAAAAGACGCTTCCTCAGAGCAGGAAAGGGTGGTGCTAAAACAAGGCACGGCCGTCACTTCCGCCTACTTCGACCTGTATGAACCCGAAGCGAGTTTCGGTGATGAAAGCATCTCACCGTATTCTTATTCCATCGCCTTTGACGTCACTTATGGAGAGCGCTATGTCGAATTGGTCTATGACGGGCCTTGCGATGTGTCGCTTGCAGAATACAACGGGAACCAATATGGCCTTAACTTCCCACATGATTATGATGGTGAAACCTTTACGCTGCGTTTCTATGCCACCTATGGCAAAGAAGCCCGCTTGTTATCCGAGAAGGACGTCAAATTGCCTGACCTTGAAATCAACATCGCGGAAGAAAGGGCGGCGGATATCGGCAAAGAGTACATTGAAATCCGTTGCTATGCCGCCACGCTTTACAACTGCGACATCTTATGGAAATGGGATGGCGCCGAAATCGAAGACGGGTATCGGCGATTCGACGGCTTGGTCCCCGGCAGCGAGCATACGTTATCGCTTTACCGCAAATACCACGGCGAATTCGTCTTGGCGGAGGAAAAGAAATATCAAACCCATGATGCCTTATCCGATTTCGAGCTTGTCTCCTTCAACGTAACGTCCGGTTATGGCAGCGCGAGGGTGAACTTCACGGTGCGTTCGCATTATGCTTACCTCGAGAACATGACGTTTGAGATTTGGAACAAAGGCGCGGTCTTCGCCACCGTTTATACCGCTGGGCTAGGAAAGGGTGAAGGCGGCGAACGCTATGGCTCGTGGAACTTCGATATGGGGCGTTATTTCTGCTATGAGGACGTCGAATTCTATGTGTTCTACGAAGGGACGCAGCAATATCGCAAGATCGCTGATGTCGCCGACGTATGCAGCCTCCATTACGCGCCCTTTACGGACTATAACCTCACGATTACCCATTCGGGCATCCGTCTGCATACCGGCGTCACTTACTCCAATTGGCCCGGCGGACCGAACGACTTGCTGCTTGAGGTCTATGATGGCGAAACCTTGTTGTTCTCTAAGCGCAGCGAAGAGGGACTCGGTGGCATATGGGAAGCGATCGGCTATTCAGTGGAAACGGGCGGCAACCGCACATTCCGCGTCGTCCTTTCCGGCCTATTCCCCAACGGTTCCAAGGAAGCTGTCGCCGAAAAAGAGGTCGTCGTCAGATGCTATACGCCGTTTGAGCTTGCCGAGGGTTATAGCTTCGAAATCGAAGAACAGGAAAACAATGCGCCACGAACCCATTTGCATACCGGGCATTATGACGCGGACGTCATGTATGAAGGCCAAGTTATCTATGTTCTTGATGGCGTCGAAACCATTGGTGAGCAATTCGACAACGGTGAAGAGCACATTTACGGTCGCATCCCTGGTTTGCCGAATTCCGGTGAACATTCACTTAAGGTTTATCTTGAGGTGTCGGGCGTTCGTAAACTCGTCTATGAAGGCACCGTTGAGGGAAAACCCATCGCCCCTACTGTCTCTTGCGGCATTGAAGCCACGGCCCAAGAAATCACGGTCACGCTAAATAACCCCGATGATGCGTGGACGTATTTCTGCCGCTTTAATACCGAAGAGGCGGATCCGAATTATGGCGAAAACCACGTCTTTTCGTTCCAAAATTACATCCCCGGCTCTTATTACGACATTTATCTCTACGGTTATCATAAAGACAACACCGGCTGCATTTACCTCTTAAACAAATATTCGGTTTCCACGCCGGAAGACAAAACGGTGATCACGACCGCGGATATCTCTTTTGAATATTATTCCGCCGTCATCGATTTGGCGCTTACTCCCGGAGCGTTATTTGACGAGGTCGAGATTTATTTCGACGGGAAGTATTTCCGTTTCGGCAAAAGCGACATCGTCGACGGGCATCTGCGGCAGCGCCTTGTCTTGACCTCAAATTATCTTTCCTCTTCCACTTCCGGCAACTTACTCATCACCGTGGTTCATAAAACCGAGAATGGCACTGCTTTCTATGGCGCGGACCAAATCTCTCAAGGTTATAGCATCGAGACCTATTACCACGCGGAGGAGCATGACGCCGAATTGACCACCATACAGACTTCTTATTCACAAAGCATCGTTAAGGAAGGCCTCAAGATCAGCAACATCCCTGCCCTCTCCTCTTTGGATGGCGATTGCAGGATCTACGCGGACGGTGAACTCGTTTACGAAGCCTCAATGGAAGAGGTCAAGGCCTTAGAGGATTGGATCATCCTCCCAGACATCACAAACGAAAACGCCACGGTGACGATCTACATCGATTCGCCTTACGGGAATTACCAAATCCGATAAAGGATATTTCTCCTTCGCCTTGAGAAGTAAAATATACAAACAATATGAACAAAGAACCATTAGCCCTAACGTTTGATTTCGGTACGCAGTCCGTCCGCGCCTGCATTTACGACACGCATGGCGAATGCCTCGCCCTCGAGTCAAAGAAATACGAACCGGCCTATTATTCAAGCAAACCCGGCTATGCGGAGATGGACCCCGCCTATTATTTCGACTGCCTATGCGAATGCACGAAGCGTTTGGTCAAGGAATATCCCGATCTCCTTTCCCGCGTCGAAGGCATCGAGCTCGATTGCTTCCGCGACTCCGCCGTCTTGCTCGACAAGGACCATAACGTCATCCGTCCGATGATCCTTTGGCTCGATTCGCGCATGGCGGAATGCAAGAAGCCCCTACCCCTGCTCTCCCGCACGCTGTTCTCTCTCGTCGGCAAAAGCGACGTCATCCGCCTCAACCGCAAGCGCACGATGGCGAACTGGATCAAGGAGAACGAGCCCGAGAATTTCGCGAAGATCGACAAATACGTCTCGGTTTCCACCTATTTCATCTACCGTTTGACCGGGGAACTCAAGGATTCCCCTTCCGATTTCACCGGCCATTACCCGCTCGACTATAAGAACAAACGCTGGTATGCCAAGCCGGAAACGCACCTTCAGGGCCAGATTTTCTCCTTAAGGCGCGACCAGCTCGTCGAACTCGTCGATACCCAAGGGTTGCTTGGCAAGATCTCGGAAGAAGGCGCGAAGGCGACCGGCATCCCCGCGGGCATCCCTCTCTTCGCGGGTGGTTCGGACAAATCCTGCGAGACGCTTGGTTCCGGCGTGTACGACAACCGTTACGCCGCGGTGAGCCTAGGGACGGCCTGCACCATCGAGACCGTCACCAAGAAATACAAAGGCCCGCAACCCTTCTTGCCCGCCTACCCTTCCGTGCAGAAAGACGTCTACAACATGGACGTCCAAATCTATCGCGGCTTTTGGATGATCAATTGGTTCCTCAAGGAATTCGGCGCCTATAACATCGACGACCTCATCACCACCGACGTGACCCCCGAGGAATATAACAAGAAGCTTTTCGATATCCCCGCCGGCAGCGATGGTTTGTTGCTGCAACCCTATTGGGGATCCCCATTAGAACATCCCGAAGTCAAAGGCGCTATTGTCGGCTTCTCCGATTACACGACCAAAGTCCATTTCTATAAGGCCATCATTGAAGGCATCGGATACGAGTTACGCGTCGCTAAGGATAATTTCGAAAAGGCGCTCGGCCATAAGTTCGAGGCGATTCGCGTCTCCGGCGGCGGCGCGCGTTCGGACGAGGTATGCCAAATCCTCGCCGACCTTTTCGGCACTAAAGTGGAGAAACTTCAGACCGTGGAGACTTCTTCCTTAGGCGCGGCGATGGGCGTGTTCTTGTCCTTGGGCGTATATGGCTCCGCGGAAGAGGCTTGCGCGAAGATGGTTCGCGTCACGAAGAGCTTCACCCCGAACCCAGAAAACACCAAGATTTACGACGCCCTTTATGCGAATGCGTACAAGGGCCTATACAAAGCGTTAAAGAAAACGTACCGCTATTTGTATCAGTTCGGTTCTCAGAAATAACGGGAAAAAAACGCGGAAACGACCGCGTTTTGCAAGGTTCGTCAAAAAACTGCAGGGTTTAGGAGAACGATTCCTCCGCCTTTCCCATCGGATTGTTGCCAAGGAATTGCGCGTTATAGAGGTCGGCATAGAAGCCGCCTTTTTTGAGCAGTTCCTCATGGGTGCCCTGCTCGATGAGCTTGCCTTTGTTCATGACCAAGATGAGCTTGGCATTCTTAATCGTGGAGAGGCGGTGGGCGATCACGAAGGAGGTGCGTCCCTTCATCACGTCTTCCATGGCGTCTTGGATGGCCTTCTCGGTACGGGTGTCGACGGAGGAGGTCGCCTCGTCGAGGATCATGATCTTCGGCTCTGAGACGATGGCGCGGGCGATGGTCAAAAGCTGGCGTTGGCCTTGGGAGATGTTCGTTCCGTCCTCGTTGAGCTCGAAATCGTAGCCGCCGGGTAAGGTGGAGATGAAGTGGTCGGCGTGGGCGGCTTTGGCGGCGGCGATGACTTCCTCGTCGGTCGCGAGCAAACGTCCGTAACGGATGTTCTCCATGATCGTGCCGCTGAAGAGCCAGGTGTCTTGCAAGACCATGCCCATGCTCTGCCTTAAGGCGGCGCGTTCGTAATCGCGGATGTCGTGCCCGTCGAGTTTGATGGAACCGCCGTTGACCTCATAGAAGCGCATCAAGAGGTTCACGATCGTCGTCTTTCCCGCGCCGGTGGGGCCGACGAGGGCAACCATCTCGCCGGGTTCGACGTGGATGTTCATGTCCTCAATGAGCGGCTTTTCCGGAACGTAGGAGAACGAGACGGATTCGAAATCGATCCTGCCTTGGATGGCGTCGGGGTCGCGGAACGCGTCTTCTTTGTCCGGCTCCTGCTCCTGCACGTCGAGCAAGGCATAAGTGCGTTCGGCGGCCGCTGCCATGGATTGGATGGTCGCGGCGAGTTGGCCGAGTTGCTGGAAGGGCGATTGCAGGATGTTTAAGAACATGATGAACGCCACGAGGTCGCCGAAGTTGGAGCCATCGATCAAACCGGCGACGACGGAAACGGCGACGAAGCCGAAATTATAGACGAAGCGCATCGTCGGATAGATGAAGCCACTGATCCATTGCGACTTGCGGTCGGCTTCGGTCATGACCTCATTGACTTCGTCAAAGACTTGAAGGCTACGTTCTTCCTGGCCGAAGAGTTTAAGGATCTTTTGACCGCTGTAGTCTTCTTCGATGTGAGATTCGAGGACGCCATAGTGCTTGCGGTAAATCTGGAATTGCTTTCTGGAACGCTTGGCGATGAGGACGACCACGATCAAAGTGATGGGCATGGTGGAAAGGACCACAAGGCTTAGCGCCCAGTTTTGGATGAACATGGCGATGATGCCGCCCACGAAGAGGACGACGCTCGAGCAGATGGCCTTATAGACGCTTGCGAAGTTGCGGCCGATGTTGTCCAAGTCATTCGTGCAGCGCGCGAGGATGTCGCCAGAGGCGTTCGCGTCGAAATAGGATAAGGGAAGGCGATCGAGTTTGGCCTTAAGTTTCTCGCGTTGACGGTAAACCCAGACGGCGATGACCTTTTCGATGATCCACGTCCCACCCCAACCGCATAACGCGGAGCCGAGGTAGAGGCCGAGGAGAATGCCGAACATTTGATAGACATAGGGCCAGTTGACCGAGGTGATGATCGTTTTGTCTTCGACGTTGGCGACTTGGAAGATGCTTGGGAGGTCATTGAGCACCGCGCCGAGCATGATGGGGGTCGCCACGGAGACGAGCGCGGAAATCAGACACAGGACGAAGACGGCGACGAGTTGCTTGGATTGCGGCTTAAAGTCGCCGGCCATGCGACGGACGGTGCCCTTCATGTCCTTGGGTTTGCCAAAGGCGCCGCGGCGAGCCATTATTCGGCACCTCCTTCCGCGAGGATCTTCTTCTCGAGGCTCATCGTCTTTTGGATTTCATCCGCGTCGAGTTGAGAATGGACGATTTCCTGATACACGGGGCACGTCTTCATGAGTTCGGCATGTCTGCCTTGGCCGACGAGCTTGCCTTCGTTAAGGACGAGGATGTTGTCCGCGTCGAGGATGGTGGAGACGCGCTGGGCGACGATGATGATCGAGGAATCCTTCGTGTAGCCCTTCAAGGCGTGACGCAGCTTGGTGTCGGTGCGGAAATCGAGGGCGGAGAAGGAGTCGTCGAAGATATAGACCTCGGCCTTTCTCACAAGCGCGCGGGCGATGCAAAGACGCTGGCGCTGACCGCCGGAGAAGTTCTTGCCACCCTGCTCCACCTCGGAATCGATGCCCGCTTCCTTCTGCGAGACGAAATGCGCGGCTTGGGCGACCTCAAGGGCTTTGTTGATGTCTTCTTCGGTCGCTTCCGGCGCGCCGAAGAGCATGTTGGAACGGATGGTTCCTTTAAACAGCAAGGCCTGCTGGGGGATAAAGCCGATCTTCGCGCGCAAATCTTTCGTGCGATAGTCTTTCACGTTGTGCCCGTCGACGAGGATTTCGCCTTCGGTGACGTCATAAAGGCGCGGGATGAGATTGATCACCGAACTCTTGCCCGAGCCGGTGGAACCGATGATCGCGGTCGTTTGACCTGGCTTCACGGTGAAGGAAATGTTGGTCAGGGAGGGAGCGTCCGCGTCGGGAAAAGCGAACGTGACGTTGCGGAATTCCACAAGGCCGTCGCCCTTAAACGGTTCCACGGGGTTTTCGGGTTCGGGGATGGTGAGCTCCTCGTCCAGCACGGCGTTAATGCGCCTGGCGCAGACGGAGGCGCGCGGCCACATGATGAGCAAGAAGGAGAACATCATGAACGCGGACATGAGTTCCATCGCGTATTCGGCGGAGGCTAAGATGCCTGGGAAGCGGAGCATGACTTCGCCCCAAGGAAGGCCGTTATACATGTTGTAGGCGACGAAATAGATCGCGATATAAGTGAGGTTGAAGGTGATGGTGATGATGGGCTCTCCGAAAGACATGATGCGGGCGAAACGGACGACGGTGCGGGCGGTTTGGCCGGACACTTCGTTGAAACGCTCGGCTTCGCGCTTTTCCTGGTTGAAGGCGCGGACGACGCGGACACCGGTCAAAGATTCGCGCAAAACCTTCGTGACTTTGTCGAAAAGCGACTGCATCTTCGAGAACAACGGAATCGCTTTGACGCTGAGCACGACGATGACGAGGATGATGATCGGAATGGAAATGGCCAAAATGCCCGCGACGCGGCTGTCATAGGTGGTGATCATGACGATCGAAAGGACCAACGTGATCGGCGCGCGGACCATCGTCCTCAAGCTCATTTGCACCATTTGCTGACATTGTTCGATGTCGTTGGTGGTTCTGGTGATTAGCGAGGCCGTGCCGAATTTGGTGAATTGGCCGACGGAAAAGTGGGAGACTTTCGCATAGACCTCGTGGCGGAGACTGCGACCAAAGTTAGCGCCGATATAGCTGACCGCGATGGAAGAACCGAAGGCGATGAGCATGGCACCGGCGGCGAAACCGAGCATCACCCCACCGATGATCCAAGTGTCGGTCATGTGGTTGCCGGTAGGCGCGATGAATTCTATGCCGAAAAAGGGGATGAGGCCGCTCCACGTATCGGCGTATCCCGTGGAGTCTTGCATGATGGCGGCGATGCGCGACATAAGACTCGGCAACGAAACGCCGAGATAACACTCGATGCCGATGGATATGACCGCGATGACGATGAGCCACCAAACGGGTTTTAGGTAACGAAAAAGCCGAATCATCGGCTTTTATTATCCGTGCGCATCCCCAACAAGGAAAGCGCTTATTCACCAAAAAGAGGTTGCTTGAGCAAAAATCCGTATAACACGTCGGCGGAGGCAAACGGCGCGGCCGACTTTTTGCAAAGGCGATCCAGCCCTGCCTGGACCATGTCGATGAAGGCGATGGCGATCTCTTCCGGGGCGCCGGCGATGACTTTGCCTTCCTGCTGACCCTGTTTCACCAAAAGAATGAGGGTGCGGTACAAGTCATGACCCTTCGCGAACTCCCTGCCAACTTCGTCTAACGAAGTCGCTTCCGAAAGCGAAATGGTGGTCTTGGCGATGGCGACGTCCTTCGTGGAGCCACGGCTCACGCGTTCGGCATAATCGGCGATGAGGCGCAGCCCGGCGGTGCCGCCGAGTTCGATCGCCATCTCGGTGGGAAGCTCGGCCTCACCAGTGAGATATTCGCGGATCAATGCGGCAAAGACGGCTTCCTTGGAATCGAAATAGTGGTAGAAAAGACCATGGGAGCACTTCGCCGGTTTGGTGATGTCGTCGACGGCGGTATGGTCATAGCCGTTCGCGGCAAAAGCCTTAAGGGCAAAGGAAAGGAGCTTGGTCCTCCTGCGGTCCTTGATGTTTTGATTCTGCTCTGGTGTGCGTGGCATGATGCGGTTCCTCCGAAAAAGGCTGACGGCGGTAATCATATCTATCTTTTTAAAATCGTCAACCAAAAAGCGTTTTCATACCCTTTGCAAAAAACGCCCATCTTCTGGAGGGCGTCATTTTTTTCGCGATTGTCTCGACCTTATTCCCCAGGTTCGATGGGTGCTTCGGCTTTTGTTTTATCCCGCCGCCCAACGCGTTTAATAAGGTAATATGTGCCTATCATTACGGCGACGAGGGCGATGCCACCGATGAGGAATTGCCACCACTGATTAACCTTCGGGTCATGGTATACGTCAAACATTTCCTGATTGAGGAACATCGAAACGACCGAACCGAGGATGAAGCCGAGGACGACGCTGAAGGTCTCGTGGCGTTTTGTCACCAATAAACGCTTCAAAAGATGCGAGATGACGAGGAATCCGATGAGCATGCCGACGAGCAACGTGAGGATGACGGTGATGCCGCTTCCCATTCTGCTCGTGTCGCTGAAAATGGATTGAACCACCAGGTTGCCGTGTTCGTCGTACTGGTTGAAAAAGATGCCCAAAATGGGGTTATATAGGCCAAAGATGAAGAGCAACATGGCCCCAGAGATGCCCGGCACGAGGCAACTTGCGGCGGAAATGAAGCCGACAACGGCGATCAAAGCATAGATCCAAGGATGGTGGAAGGGGTCATAAACTTCATCTTCAAAGTCTGGAAGCCAACTGATGACGCCATATTTGTAAAGGGCGCAAAGGACAAACGCGGTGACGCCGATCGCCGCGGCAAAGAGAAAACCCAACGCGATGCGGAAGACGTCCCACCGATCGATTTTACGATCCTTAAGCTCATCGGTGATTACCGGCAACGCGCCGATCACAAAACCCGCCAAAGCGGCGATGATGACAAACGGGAAATAGATTTTGGCGAAGCGGTTCCACAAAAACATCAAAAGGACGGTGGCGACGAGGCAACCGACACCAATGGGAATCAGCTTCTTCAGCGAATTGAGGAAAGACCGTTTTTTGGTTAGGCCATCAATGCCGTCGAGCAAATCGTCGTAAACATCGACGACGATACCGACAGTACCCGCGCTGACGCCGGGAAGGATGCCGGTTCCCAACGCGGTTCCCCTAGCGGCTAAGCTAAACCATTCTTTCGCTTTCATACGAAGTGAATTTTGAAGAACAAACCGTTCCTTTTCAATGAAAAGGTTTACGAATTTCTTAATGGCGGCCCAAATAGTTTGGGGAACCATATCGCAAAATGGTGGATAAAATCACAGGTTTTGCGTCCTTTAATCGAAAACTGCAGGGTTTTTGATGCGAAAAAGCGCGCGATGTCTGACGGTTTGTCTTCGACGATGGCCTGCATACAAAGCCGGAGCTTTGTGTTATCTTTGTCCCATGCGTACCCTAATCGTTTATTACTCGAAAACCGGCAACACTCAGAAATACGCCGAAGCCATTGCCGCCTCGGTCAAGTGCGAGGCGATTCCGTTCAAGAAATTCAAAAAGCAGATGATCGACGAATATGACACGATCGTTTTCGGGTCCCGCGTCGTGGGCAACAGAATCCAAAAGGTCGATGACTTTCTCGCGATGTATGACCTCATGAAAGATAAGAACGTCATCCTTTTTGCCGTCGGGATGTCCCTAGTCACCAAAGAGACCCGGCTCAACCTCATTTCGGGCAACTTGCTCGACCTCTACCACATCCGCTTCTATCAGCTTCGCGGCTCCTTTGACTTCAGTAAGCTTTCCTTCCTTGATCGCATGCTGATGAGCAATTCCCTCCGCATGATCGCGAATGATCCTAACGCCACCGCCGATCAGAAAATGCTTTTGCAACTGAAGGAAACCCCGATGGAATACTATGACGACGCCGGCGTGGACAAGATCATTTCCGTCATCCGCAAAATCGATACCGTCATTGACGTCCCGCAAGCATGAAACTCGTCGTCGGGCTAGGCAACCCTGGAAAACAATACGAAAAAACGCGCCACAACATGGGCTACATGGTCGTCGATGCTTTGGCCGAGATGTTTTCCTGCGACTTCGATTACGACAAATTCAAAGGGGTTTATGGTATCTGCAAAAACCCCGTGCTCCCGGAAACCACAATTTTCGCTAAGCCCGAGACCTATATGAACCTTTCTGGCGAATTCGTTCGCCCTTTGCTCGAATACTACAAACTGTCCACGGACGACTTGATCGTAATCTATGACGACATGGCCATCCCCGAAGGAAGAATCCGCTTACGCAAGAACGGATCGCACGGATCCCATAACGGCATGCGCAACATCATCGATCTATTGAAGACCGAAGAGATTAAGCGCGTGCGTGTAGGCATTGGCGAGCCCCAGTTCAGCGGCGTGGACTATGTATTGGGAAAGCCTACCGGCGAGTCTCTGGAGCTTGCAAACCAAGCGATAGAAAAGGCCGTGAAGGCGGTGCGTGACGCGCTGATTCACGACTTCACTTATGCGATGAATCACTATAACTAGGAGGAACCTTGGACGAGTTACTAAAGAAAATCTACTCTTTGCCCGTCACCTCCCCCCTCTTGGACAAAAAGGGGTCTTTCGTCATAGAAGAAAACCTGGCCGCCGGCCTTCTTTTTGCGTCAATCTTCGCCAAAAACCCGAAAAATTATGCCTTGGTTTCCTCAAACCAATATAGCGCCCAACGTCTGTATGAGTTCCTGCTGAACTTTCTGCCGGAAGAGCAAGTCGTCTTCTTTCCTAGCGACGAATTGCTGCGCGCTGAAGCGCTCGCGTCCTCGCGTGAACTCTTATCTCAAAGGTTGTATGCGTTAGGCCAACTCAGGGATGGAAAACCGAAAATCCTGGTAACCCACCCCTCCGCCCTACTTCGTTTTCTTCCTTCGCCCCAACGGTTTTCCGAAGAGATTTTGCGCTTTAAAGTCGGCGACTCCTTCGATCTGCGTGAGCTGAAGTCGAGGTTAAGCGAAATCGGCTACCAAGCCTCCGACAAAATTGAGCGATCGCTTCAGTTCGCCTCACGCGGCGACATCCTCGACGTGTATTCCGTTTCATACCTGAATCCGATTCGTATCGAGTTTTTTGGGGATGAAGTCGAATCGATTCGCCTTTTCGACGTGCAAACCCAAGAGTCGGTTGAACAACTTGGGGAATGCGTCATCCTTCCCGCCACGGACATCTTCCTCAACGACGACGAACTGACGGATTTTATGCTGCGGGCAAAGTCGCAAATGGACGAAGACGAACAACGGCTCGGACCAGAAGTCGGTGCATTGATGCGCCAAAACGTCGGCGAGGATTTAGAAAGGTTTGTCGCCAGGGACTATCGCAGCGAACTGTATCGATATTTTGGGTTCGCCATCAAAGAACGCTATTCGGTCCTCCATTATATGGACCCTGAAATCGTTTATATCGCGAACAAGGAATCCTTCAACCAAGCCGTCAAAATGCTCGACGAGGAAGCGCACGATTTCCTCGGCGAGATCTTCTATAAAGGACGGACGCTATCCTCGTTGAGACAATACATGGATTTCGATGACGCGATTCCCGTCCGAAAGAATCTGGTCGTCGCGAAATCGTTCTCGGACAAGGCCGAGGACATCATGTTCCAGGCACATAAGATTTCGGTCGTTGGCAAATCGGCGGCCCATATTTTGCCATTGATCCAAACATACTGTTCCACCTGCGACAAAGTCGTTCTTTCGGTACCGGACATCCGTCATCAAGAGCTTATAAAGAACATTTTGGTTGACAATTCTATTGAGTTTGAAACAACCAAAGGGTTCGGCTTGCCAAAAGGAAAGGTTTCCATCACGGAATCCACCCTGAACGAAGGGTTTGAGATACCTGCCTTAAAGATTGCGTTCATCTCCTCTTCGGAACTGTTTGGAAAGCGTTCCGTTTCATCGCGTTTCACCTCCCGGTTTAAGAACGCGACCATCCTTCATAGCTATGAGGACCTTAAACCCGGGGACTATGTGGTCCACGAGTATAACGGCATCGGTCAATTCCTCGACGTGAAGACCATTGAAATCGATGGCATTCACCGCGACTTCCTCCATATCGCATACGCTGGCAACGAGTTCCTATATGTCCCGCTTGAACAGTTCCGGCTCGTCCGCAAATACGCCGGCAGAGAAGGCGCCGCACCCAAGCTTTCCCATTTATCCGGAAAAGAGTGGGAAAAGCGAAAAGAATGCATAAAGAAACGTGTAAACGAGCTGGCGGACCGTTTATTGAATTTATATCGGGAAAGAGCACATTTGCGAGGTTTTTCCTTCCCACCCGACGACGAATTGCAGGCTTCTTTCGAAAGCGAGTTCGCCCATGCGCTTACCCCGGATCAACAAAAAGCGGTCGAGGAAATCAAAAAGGATATGGAGAGCGAGGACATTATGGACCGCCTCCTTTGCGGCGATGTCGGCTTTGGCAAAACCGAGGTGGCGTTCCGCGCCGCGTTCAAGGCGATCTGCGCCGGCAAACAGGTCGCGATTCTTTGCCCCACTACCCTACTTGCCAGGCAACACTTCGAAGTGGCGGAGCAACGCTTCTCCCCCTATGGCGTGAAGATGGCATTGTTTTCTCGTCTGGTCCCCGAATCAGAGCAAAAGAAATCCTTGGAGTTAATCAAGGAGGGAAAGATCGATTTGATTATCGGAACCCACCGTCTTTTATCGAAGGATTTTGAGTATAAAGACCTTGGTTTGCTCATCATAGACGAGGAGCAGCGCTTTGGCGTCGAACAAAAGGAAAAAATCAAGGAAATCAAATCTTCCGTTGACGTTTTAACATTATCTGCTACGCCGATTCCGAGAACCCTCCAGATGTCGTTGCTCGGCATTCGACCAATCAGCGAAATCATGACCGCCCCAAGCCAGCGGATGCCCATTCAAACCTACGTGACCCCTTATAACGAAGAGGTAGTCAACGAGTTGATCCAACGCGAGCTCTCTAGGAGAGGTCAGGTCTTCTACGTCCACAATCGCGTCGAAACGATTTATCGCGTCGCATCCCGCTTGGCCGCCCACCTTCCTCTCGCTTCGGTGGGTGTCGTTCATGGGCAAATGGACCACGAATCCATCGAAGACGTCATGGAGAAGTTCTATGACGGCGACATCAACGTTTTGGTCTGCACCTCCATCGTCGAAAACGGAATCGATATCCCCAACGCGAACATGATTATCGTCGAAAACGCGGACCGCTTTGGCTTAAGCCAACTCTATCAGATCAAAGGCCGTGTTGGACGTGGGGACCGCATCGCCTTCGCCTATCTCTTATATAAACAAGAAAAGGACATGAACGCCGACGCGCAAAAGAGGTTGCAGGCGATTCAAGAATTCACCGAACTTGGGTCCGGTTATAAAATCGCCCAACGCGACCTCATGATTCGTGGTGCGGGCGATATCCTTGGACCGGAACAGGCCGGGTTTATCGATTCGATTGGCCTCGACCTATATCTGAAGATGCTCAACGAGGCCATCAAAGAAAAGGCGACCGGGGAAGAAACCGTTCCTCCCGCTCCCAAGAAACTCTTTGCCATCGATGCCTATATTCCAAAGGAATACGCATCAAACTCGGATAAGGTCGAGCTCTATCATGAACTCGAGGACATCAAGACAGAAAAAGAACTCGACTCCTTCAAGCGCAAGATGAAGGACATTTATGGCCGATTGCCGGAAGAGGTCGAGCTCGTCATTCAAAAGAAGAGAATCGACATTCTTGGTGATTTGGAGGAGTTTTCCTCCATTGAAGAAATCCAAGGGAGGATCGAGGTTACGCTTTCTAACGCCTTCACTAGCGTAGAAGGAATCGGGACGGATTTGTTTAACGCGCTCGTGCCCTATTTAGGCGTTTTACGGGTGACTTATGTTGATAAACGACTAAAATTCCTGCTCGCCAAGCGGGACAAATGGCTCGAGACGCTGGAAAAAATCATGCGGATCGCCCACCAAACCTACCTTAAAAAGAAAGCAAAATAGGCTTGTTTCGACGAGATATTTCACAATCCCTAAAGGGAATTGTGTTAACATTACTCAAATGAGAGTGGACAAGTTCCTCAAAGTTTCCCGCGTCATCAAGAGGCGGGAGGTGGCGAAACAGCTCGCTGACGCTGGCTTAGTGCAGTGCAACGGTAAGCCCGCCAAGCCTTCGACAGAACTCGCCATCGGGGACACCCTAACGTTAAAACTGGGGCGCCACACTCTCATCGTGAAGGTGTTGGCCCTTCTCCCCCATGCCAACAAAGACAGTGCCTCATCGATGTACGAAGTCATCGAGGACAAGGTAGAGAATCGAGGTAACGAAGATGCTTGATTACAAATTCCGAAAAGGCGCCACCTATCTATGCGCCTGCACGTATGGGCCGGACTCCATGGCCTTGCTGGACATGCTTCTTAAAGAAGGCATCAAACCGGTCGTCGTGAGCATCAACTACCACAAGTACGAAGAGTCCGCGGAAGACTATGTCAAACTCGCGACTTACTGTGGCAGGCTCGGCCTAGTGATGGAATACCTTGATTGCGGCGATTTGCCCGCGGACAAAGCGTACCACGAGGGCGACTCGTTCAAAGATTGGGCCAGAAAGACGAGGTATGCGTTCTTCAAAGAGGTCTACACCCGTCATAAGGCGGCCGGCCTCGTCATCGCCCATCAACAGGACGATCTCCTTGAGGCCTATCTGATGCAAAAGAATCGTAATTTGAAGTCCGCGAAATATGGCATGAGCCCTGTTTCTACGAAACAAGGCATGGTCATCATCCGTCCGTTGCTTCACTACACCCGCCAGGAGTTGGTGGAATACAACGAGGAGAACCGCGTCCCGTTCTCGGTCAAACGCTCCCATTATGAGGACGAATTCACCCGCAGCGCCATTCAGCAGCAGATCAACGCCCTCTCCATGATCGAGCGCGAGAACCTCATCAACGAGATGGAGTCCACCAACGATGAGAAAATCAAACTCATTCGTGAGTTCCGCCAGTCCATCGATGATGGCGAGGAGCTCGAAATCCGCCCGCTCATCGCGCTTTCCCCGGACGAATTCGCCTCGACCTTGATGAATTTCGTCTCTCGCGCCACCGAGGAAATCAACCTGACCGAAGAGGACTTAACCGCCATCCGCAAGCTATGCTTGTCCCCGGTTCCGAACTCTGCGCTAAAACTCGGGAACGACACCTATCTCATCAAGGAATACGACATTCTCATCCTTGGCCGCAACTACGACGAAGTCTTGTATAGCTATACCCTGGAAAAACCAGATAAGTTGACCACCCCGGACTTCGAACTCGACTTCAGCATGGGCGCGGAAGACCGCGGCATCCATGAGGAGGATTACCCCCTCACCATCCGCACCGCGAAACCCTCGGACCGCTATATCGTCCACGGTTTCCTCGAACCGGTTATCTCCCTCTATTCCACCTGGAAGATGCCGGTGCGCCTCCGCTTCGTTTGGCCGATCTTCGTCAATAAGGACGGCAAAGTCGTCTATGTTCCCCGCTACCGCCGCTATTTCCACGAGTACCATTCTTCGAAACTCGTGATGAATGTGCGCGACGAAGAGAAGTAAATCGATTGACACAAATTCGACATACCCTAAAGTCTTTCGTTGCATAGCAACGTTGAAAGGAGTCTTTTAAATGAATGATGGCAAAACTCCCAGAAGAAGCGTAATCAGCTACATCATCCCTTATGTGTTGATGGCTGGCGCCGTCGGCCTATTCATGTGGCTGATCTTTTCGAACCTTTTCCGCTCTTCGGATTGGATTAAAGAATCCGACCTCGATAGCAAAGTCCTCTATTACAAGTTCAACGAGGGTGAAAAGAAATACGAAATCCAGGACTACGAATCCAGCGAGAACAAGCTTTTCGCCTATGACGTAAGACACGAATATACGACTGTCGTCGTCACGGGTCGCGTGTTCGTCACCTCGACCAACAAAGTCGCGTCCTTCAGCGTTCGCATTGACGAAGAGACTTGGTCTAACGGCTTCGACTATTCCTACGCCGGTTCGTTTACGGACCACCACGCCTCGTATTCCAGCTTGTTTGCTACGCGAATCGAAAATGCCCGCAAATCCGCGACCTTAATTGCGAACGACAACATTTATAAGCAAATCGGAGTCACTAACTCCAATGCTTTTGAGGTGTCGTTCTGGGACGCTTGGGGACCCACGATCATCACCACCGGCGTGGTCCTTCTCGTCTCGATCTTCATCTTCAGCAGGCTCAGCAATTCGGTCAATGGTGCTAACGGCTCCATCAATTCCTTCAATCGCTCTCCCGCCCGCCGCGCGGATAGCAGCAAGGTCCGTTTCGCAGACGTCGCCGGATGCGATGAGGAAAAAGCCGAAATGGTCGAGCTTGTCGAATACCTCAAAGATCCGAAGAAGTACGCCAAGTTCGGCGCCCGTCTCCCGAAGGGTTTCCTGCTCATCGGTCCTCCGGGCACTGGTAAAACCTTGCTTGCCAAGGCCGTTGCCGGCGAAGCGGGCGTCCCCTTCTATTCCATCTCCGGCTCGGACTTCGTCGAAATGTTCGTCGGCGTTGGCGCGGGTCGTGTGCGTGACTTGTTCCGTCAGGCCAAAGCCACCGCTCCATGCTTAATCTTCATCGATGAAATTGATGCCGTCGGTCGTCAGCGTGGTGCTGGCTTAGGTGGCGGCAACGATGAACGCGAGCAGACTTTGAACCAACTCCTTGTCGAAATGGATGGTTTCGAAGCCAACTCCGGCATCCTCGTCATCGCGGCGACCAACCGTGACGACGTCCTCGATCCTGCGCTTCGCAGAGCCGGCCGTTTTGACCGCACGATCACCGTTTCCTTGCCGGATAAGGCCGGGCGTGCCGCGATTCTTCGCGTTCACGCTCGCGGAAAACAAATCGACCCCACCGTCGACTTCGATGCGCTCGCAAAGCGTACCGTTGGCTTCTCTGGCGCCGACTTGGACAACGTCCTAAACGAGGCTGCCATTTTGGCCGTCCGTGACAATAAACCTCAGATCACCATAGAGGAAATCGATGAGGCCATCGATCGTCGCATCTCCGGCCCCGCCAAATCCTCCAAAGGCCTCTCTCCAAAGGAGAGAAAGCAGGTTGCGTACCACGAGGCCGGCCATGCCGTAATCGGTATCAACCTCCCCTACTCGGACAAGGTCCAAAAGATCACTATCGTACCGCGCGGAAATACGGGCGGGCACGTCTTGATGACCCCCGAGGACGACCGTTTCCTCATGACTAAAAACGAGCTTATTGCCCGCATTACCGGCCTTCTTGGTGGGCGTACCTCTGAGGAAATCTTCTTCCAAGACGTTTCCACTGGCGCTTCCAACGATATCGAGCAAGCCACCCGTTTGGCCCGTTTGATGGTTACTGAGTTCGGCATGTCCGACCTCGGTCCCATTCAGTATGAGCGCGATACCGGATCGGTCTTCTTAGGCCGCGACTACGCCTCAACCCAAAGGAACTTCTCGACCCAAATCGCCTTCGAAATCGATAAGGCGGTTCGTCAAATCATCGATGAGGCGCACGAAAACGCGCGCAAGCTCCTCGAGAAATACAAGGACCAGGTCATCCTCATCGCTGAAACCCTCCTTGAAAAGGAGACCATCACGGCTGAGGAAATCGAATCGCTCTGCAAGACCGGCAAATTGCCTGTCGCGGATGAGGCTAAGCCCGAACCGTCAGGAGAAGCTCCGAGCGAGTCCGACAAGCCATCAGAACCCAAAGCTCCGGAAACCCCGGCCGCCGAAGAGGTTAAAGAGGAACCCGAAGACAAAAAAGCTGAATAAAACCAGCTTAAAAGAGAAAGCCGCCGCACGGCGGTTTTTTCGTCAACGATAAAGCTAAAAACATTGCTATGAATTTTTAGGTTTGAGCGACTCAAACGATGCTTTTAGACGAAAGAAAAGAAAGGTTGGCATAGATGGTTGAAAGCGCGATAAGAGGAGCGTGGTTCAATTAAAGTAGAGAGACCGGCGTCACCGGCGAAGTCGTTACTGTCTGAGCCACATGAATTGACGTGCCTAGGAGACCGGGGCGACGCTGTTTCTTCTGGCGACAAAAAGGAATGCCCAAAGGATAGGAATATGTCGAAAAAGGCACAAAATACACAAAATAGAAACAGTGTGAAATAGATGGTCATTGATTACGATTCTAATGATTTAGAAACAGGCTAGCCATCGAATAAAATGATATAAGTAAGAAATATATAAAAAGCCACTATTTATAAAAATGGCAATTTATATAAACGAGATTATGAGTATAATTTAAACATGCCGGATCAGACGAGCTTAATCAGTGATTTGTTGACGAAAGATCTTTACTCCAGGACCGATCTCTACGATTTGATTTTCCGCTGCTTCCCAACTTACAACGAGAATTCTTGCAACTGGATCATTGGCACCCTTTGCAAGAAAGGACTGCTCTTTCCTATCGGCAACGGGATCTTCCAAAGAGGCAAGAAAGAATGGGCTGCAGAGTTAGAAGGACTGAGCGGTAAGGCGGCGAGAAGAACAATTGATGAAATGGCGAATCTAAAGGCCGCATTCTTAAGCCTAAATTATGTCAATGATCTATGTGAGTTAGGGAATGGTCCTGATTGTTCGATCTTGGAAGTAGATAAGGGAAATCTGTTCCCTGCCTATATGAAGCTCCGTGAGACATATCGTAAAGATGTGTTGCTTACGCCGACTGAGCACGAGCTCAACTTCTATATGCGGCCCGGCGCCATCATTCTCAAGCCACTATTCTCAAAAGCGCCAGTCAAACGGGATGGGACAATTTGTATTGAGAAACTGATCGTCGATCTTGTCGCCGATCGCATCTTCCACTGGTTGTATCCTGATGTTGATTTTGGCGAACCTATACGTGAATTAGCCGATAAATATTTTGTCAATTATAGCCACTTGAACAATTATGCAAAAAGGCGTCGTTGCGAGGACTTGATTACGAATATCCTCGAAGGAAAAAACAACGAATTTAATGGTAGATAAAACAAAGGGGAGAACACACTCAATGAGAATCGGAGATCTTGAGATTAACGGGAAGGTGATCCTTGGGCCTATGGCGGGCATCACAACCCTTGCTTACAGGGAGTTCATGAAACCTTTTGGCGTGGCCTTATCCTATTCTGAGATGATTTCAGATTGTGGCATCGCCTACGAAAATAAGAGGACATACGAATATCTAAAGACCAGCGAACTTGATTCTCCAGTCGGGCTTCAACTCTTTGGTTTTGATATTAAAAACACTGCAAAAGCGATTGAAATAGTGCAAAACGAGGCTATTTATGACGTTTTAGATATCAATTTGGGCTGCCCTGTCCATAAGGTAACTAAAACAGGAGCTGGCTCATCTTGGCTTCGAAACATAGATGGCCTTCGAGACTACATGCATGAAGTGTGCAGGATATCGACAAAGCCCGTGACGGCAAAGATCCGACTTGGCTGGGACGAGAACAGCATCAACGTATTTGAGGTATCTAAAGCATTGGAAGAGGTAGGGGTAAAGGCCGTTACCGTTCATTGCCGCACCAAGGAACAAGGCTACTCCGGCAAAGCGAATTACCATGCGGTTTCAGGGCTTAAGGAAACGCTCTCAATTCCTCTGATAGTTTCGGGCGATATTTTCACGCTTGACGATGCTATAAAATGTGTCAATGAAACCAACGCGGATGGAGTTATGGTTGCGCGGGGTGGAGTCGGCAATCCGTATCTGGTTACCCAAATTGATCATTATTTCAAAACCGGGGAGAAACTACCTTCACCGACGGTGCGCGATCAACTTGCATACGCCCGCTCTTATGCATCGATGCTGATACGTATGAAGGGCGAGGAGATGGCAATTCGAGAGCTAAAGGGAATCTTGCCTCACTTCTTCTCCGGCTTCCCCGGGTATAAGAAGATTCGCCTCTCCCTGACGACAAACATGTCCAATGAGAAAGAAATGGAAGCAATCTTTAATGGCGCAGAAAGAGAACTCAACTTATAAACGCATTAACCACGGATTCGGTCCCTGCTTTGATTCCGAATCCGAAATCCTCGTTTTGGGCTCTTTCCCAAGTGTTAAATCTAGGGAAGTTTCGTTTTATTATGGGCACCCCATGAATCGATTTTGGCCTGTAATTGCAAAACTTTATGGTAAAGAAGTTCCAATAACAAAAGAAGATAAGGTTTCTTTTTGCAAAGATATACATTTTGCTCTATATGATGTTATTGATTCGTGCGACATTGTTGGATCAAGTGATGTATCCATTAAAAATGCCGTTGTTACTGATCTTTTTCCGATTTTGGAAGGTTCTAAGATTAAATTAATAGTTCTAAACGGAAAGAAAGCGGGAGCCCTCTTTGAGAAACATCAAGCACCTGCTCTAAATGGAAGAGTGCCCTATGTCGTTTTGCCTTCGACGTCGCCCGCTAATGCCGCGATCAAATTCGAGACTCTCTGTGAAAAGTGGAAGGAGGCCTTATCTCCTTATTGCGCGCAAATGCGCAATGACTAAAATAGTTCGCTGACGAACAATTATGGATAGCAGCGTTCCAAGACTAATTCGCGAGAGCAACAAGAAGATCCGCGTCCTGATTGAAGAGACGTTCCGAGAGAATGGCCTCGACGATGTCCGGCCCCAAGAAGGTCGGATGCTTTGGTATATCGTCGAACACCCGGGGATTACCAGTTCCGACATTTGCCAACACCAGTGTCTAGCCAAATCTAGCGTTTCGGAGTCTTTGGCTGTTCTGGCTGAGAAAGGGTTTATCGAGTATTCGGTAAACGCCGAGAATCGACGCGAAAAGGTCATTGTCGTTACCCCTTTAGGTGTCTTGCGCCAAAAGAAAGTGGACAAAGCTTTCGACTCTATTTCTGAAAAACTGCTGGCTGGTATCAGCCAAAAGGAAGTTGAGACACTGAAGGGCGGACTCAGAAAGATTATTGAAAACGCGGAAAGGAGAGATTAATGGCAAAAACAGAAGAGTCGTTGGCCGAGAAGATCATTAACGACCGGTCTTCCGAAGAACTACAACGATCAAAGAAACAAAAAGTCTTCCGCACCCTGGTTGGTTATATGCGGGGGTCGTGGAAGTGGGTCTGGCTGACCTGGGTCATCATCGCCGCCGAGGTTGTCTGCGAGGTGCTGATTCCCTGGGTTGCAGGCACTTACCTCATCCCGTTTATCAATCCGACCGAGGAAATGATCGCTTCCGGTTATCGAATGGTCGATCACATCCGGGAATTATGGGGGCTTGCGGCCATCATGCTTGGTCTTGCCGTCGCTAGCTGCACCGCCGGCGTCATCGCTGGTTTCTTCGCCGCGAAGGCGTCCACTCGCTTCGGTCGCAATCTCCGCAAGGCGATGTTCTATAAGATTCAAGATTATTCGTTTAAGAATATCGACAAATTCTCGACGCCTTCGTTGATTACGCGTTTGACCACTGACGTGACCAACGTCCAAAACTCATTGCAAATGATTATCAGAACGGTTGTTCGAGCGCCGTTTATGATGATTTTTGCCTTGGTCATGGCGGCCACCATTTCTTGGAGCCTTTCCTTGGTTTTCTTGGGCGTGGTTCCGTTCTTGGCGTTCGCCCTCTTCTTCATCGCCATGAAGGTGCATCCGACTTTCGTGAAAGTCTTTGAAGCCTATGACGGTCTCAACGCTTCCGTTGAAGAGAACCTCAAAGGCATTCGTGTCGTAAAGTCCTTCGGTAGGGAAAACTTTGAGACCGAAAAGTTTACCGGCGTTTCGAAATACATCTATCGTTCCTTCGTCCATGCGGAACGGATACTTGCCTTTAATAACCCCGCCGTCCAAGTTTCCGCCTACGTGTGCATGCTATTGTTCGCTTGGTTTGGCGCCTTAATGATCATCAAGAGCGGCAACGCCCCGGATCAGTTCAATACCGGTTCCTTAACCTCGCTCATTTCGTATGTCGTTCAGATCCTCGCCTCGCTCATCATGGTGTCCATGGCCTTTGTCATGATCACCATCGCGAGAAACTCTGCCGAGCGTATCTGCGAGGTAATCCATGAGGTTCCGGATTTGCACTCGCCCGAAAACCCTATCATGGATATCCCCGATGGTTCCGTGGACTTTGAGAACGTCTGCTTCCGATATAACGAAACCGGCGACAAAGACGTCCTCCACAATATCAACGTGCACATCCCTTCCGGCTCGACGGTCGGCATCATCGGCGCGACCGGCTCCTCGAAGTCGACGTTCGTCTCCATGATCGCCCGCCTTTATGACGTTAAATCCGGCGCAGTGAAAGTCGGAGGCCACAACGTAAAAGAGTACGATCTCGTCAAACTCCGCGACGCAGTTTCCGTCGTGCTTCAAAAGAACGTTTTGTTCACTGGAACCATTCGTTCCAATTTGCTTTGGGGAAATCCGAACGCAACCGAAGAAGATCTTGAAAAGGCTGCAAAACTCGCCTGTGCGGACGAATTTATCGATAAAATGCCCGCAAAATTCGATACGCCGATTGAACACGGAGGCACCAACGTCTCCGGTGGCCAAAGACAAAGGCTATGTATCGCGAGAGCCCTTCTCAAGAAACCGAAAATCTTGGTTTTGGATGACTCCACCTCGGCCGTCGACACCTTCACGGACTCCAAGATCCGCGAGGCTTTCAAAACTGAGATTCCGGAAGTGACGAAGTTCATTGTCGCCCAGCGCATCCTCTCGATTATGGACTGCGACACGATCCTCGTACTCGACGACGGGCAAGTCGTGGCACAGGGCACGAACGAAGAGTTGATGGAAAGTTGCCCCATCTACCGCGAAATCTATCAAACCCAAGTCGGAGGAGGTGATTTCGATGCCGCCTAAAGTAATGGGAAAAAACGCGAAGAGGCTTTCGATCAGGGAATCCGCCTCTATCTTCAAACGTATCATCAAGCTGATGTTCAAGTCCTATCCCGGACTCATCATCGGCGCGCTGCTATGCATCTTGGTCTCGTCTGCCGCCGGGGTTGTCGGCAACGTCTTCATCGGCGACGTTTTGATCGACCAGTTCATTACCCCGATCCTGCAAGGGGCGGAGCGTGGTTCGCTCTATGGTGTCCCGATGGATCTATCGACGTTGATTATCATCATGGCCGGCATCTTCTTCTTGGGCATCGCCACGACTTACGTCTACCAAATCCTCGTCTCTCAAATCGGTCAGGGAACCCAAAAGAAGCTTCGTGACGAATTATTCATGCGCATGGAGAGCCTGTCTTTGTCTTACTTCGACCGCAGGCCCACGGGCGACATCATGTCGGTTTATACCAACGACATCGATACACTTCGCGAGATGGTGTCCCGCGTTTTGCCGATGCTCGTCCAAAGCTTCGTCACCATGGTTGCTGCGATGGTGGCCATGATTCTGCTTGGCGAATGGCAACTGATCCTCGTCGTCTTGGCCTTCCTCATCATCATTTTG
The DNA here is from genome assembly GCA_015058945.1 of Erysipelotrichaceae bacterium. GTDB lineage: Bacteria > Bacillota_I > Bacilli_A > RFN20 > CAG-826 > Alloenteromonas. The sequence goes on from SVBF01000017.1 coordinate 106,200, forward strand.
GTCGTCGTCTTAAGCGTCACCAAGAAGTCGAGCAAGTATTTCATCGGTCAGCAACGTGCTCTTGGCGCTACCAATGGCTACGTCGAAGAGATGATCTCAGGCCAAAAGGTCATTAAGGTCTTCAACCATGAGCCCGAAACCAAAGTGGATTTCGATAAGCTCAACGAAGAGCTTTGCGTCAACACTACCAAGGCCGTTCAGTTCTCCAACATCCTCGGTCCGGTCGTGAACAACCTCGCGAACATCCAATACGTCGTCATCGCCCTCATCGGTGGCCTCGCCATCGCTTATGGTGCCATGTCCGCCCCTGGCGTAATCCTCTCCTATATGCAGCTTGGACGCTCGTTCACCATGCCGATCGGTCAGCTCGCGATGAACATCAACATGTTGATCATGGCTATGGCTGGCGGGCACCGAATCTTCGAACTTATGGATAGCAAACCGGAAGTGGATGACGGTTATGTCACTTTGGTTAACGCTAGGGAAGACGAAGACGGAAATCCGATCGAAAGTGCGGAATTTACGGGGAAATGGGCGTGGAAGCACCCGCATACCGACGGTTCTGGCACCACATATGTTTGGTTAAAAGGAAAGATTAATCTGTATAACGTGGACTTCGGATACTTGCCGGGCAAGGTCGTTCTGCATGACATCTCACTCTATGCCAAACCAGGTCAAAAAGTCGCTTTCGTCGGTCCTACCGGAGCGGGCAAAACCACGGTGACGAACCTCTTAAACCGCTTCTATGACATCGAAGACGGCAAAATCCGTTTCGATGACATCAACATCAACAAAATCAAAAAGCATGACCTCCGACGCGCGATGGGCATGGTCCTTCAGGACACGAACCTCTTTACGGGTACGGTGAAGGAAAACATCCGTTATGGCGCCCCCAACGCGACCGATGAAGACGTGGTGCGCGCCGCAGAACTCGCCAACGCGGACAACTTCATCCGCATGCTCCCCAACGGCTACGACACCGTTTTGACCGGCGCTGGCGCGGGTCTTTCCCAAGGACAACGTCAGCTTATCTCCATCGCTCGCGCCGCATGTGCGAATCCGCCCGTGCTTATCTTGGACGAAGCGACGTCCTCCATCGACTCCCGCACCGAAAGTTTGGTCCAAAAAGGCATGGATGCGATCATGAAAGGCCGCACGGTCTTCGTCATTGCCCACCGTCTTTCCACCATTCAGAACTCGGACGTGATCATGGTTCTTGAGGCCGGCCACATCATTGAGCGCGGAACCCACGAGCAACTTCTTGCGGAGAAAGGCAAGTATTACCAGCTCTATACTGGCGGCCAAGTCACGGAGGAATAAACGTGGATAAAGAGATATTTGAGTTAGAGCGGCGTGAATTAGAACGTCAAAACGGCGGCATCGAATTGATTGCCTCCGAAAACTACCCATCCAAATCCGTTCGCTTAGCCGCGGGCAGTATCTTCACCGCCAAGTACGCCGAAGGATATCCCGGAAGGCGATATTACGGTGGCTGCGAAATCGTCGATGAATTGGAGAATCTTGCCATTGAACGCTGTAAAGCGTTATTTGGCGTCGCTTTCGCTAACGTCCAGCCCCACTCCGGTTCCCAAGCGAACTTCGCCGCCTATCGTTCCATGTTAAACGCGGGAGATAAAATTCTGTCGCTTACGTTGAATGACGGCGGTCATCTCACCCACGGGTCGAGCGTTTCTTTCTCCGCGAACACCTATGCATTTGCCTTCTACCCTTTAGGGGAAGACGGACGCCTCGATTACGGAATCATCCGCGAGAAGATCTTTGAAGAGAAACCCAAGCTCCTTTTGGCCGGCTATAGTGCCTATCCCTTCGACATCGATTTCGCGAAAATGCGAGCTATCGTGGACGAATACAATGCCGCCACGGGATCGAGCTGCTTCTTTATGGTGGACATGGCCCACATCGCCGGGCAAGTCGCCGCCAAGAAATGCCAAAACCCCTGTGATTATGCGGACGTGGTGACTTCGACTACGCACAAGACACTTCGTGGCCCGCGCGGTGGCTTGATTTTGACCAACCGGGCGGACCTCGCCAAGAAGATCGACTCCGCCGTATTCCCTTATTCGCAAGGCGGACCTTTGGAGCACATCATCGCAGCCAAGGCCGTTGCCTTTAAGGAGGCCTCGACGGAGGGATTCAAAAAGTATTACGACCACGTCTTGGAAAACACCAAAGCCTGCAGCGATGAGCTGGTGCGCCTAGGCTGCAAATCCTCTGGCACGGAGAATCACCTTTTCCTGCTCGACACCATCGCCTCGTTCGGGATCAATGGCCTCGAAGCCCAAACCCGTCTTGGCCAAGTGGGCATCACCGTGAACAAAAACATGATCCATGGCGACCAGCTCTCCCCAAAATACACCTCGGGCATCCGCGTCGGCTTCGCCGCGGCGACTTCGCGTGGCTGCACCAAGGAACAAGCCGAGGAAATCGGGCGGTTGATTTACGATGCCTTGTCGTCCCCAAACCCCGACCTCGACGCGATTAAAGAGCGTGTCAGTCACCTTGCGGGAAGTTGGCTGAATATTGCGGAACTAGAATACTAATTTCAGTCATATTTCGCTTTTTTGCGGGGAAATAGATTTTTCTGCAGCCTTTTTTTGCGGCGGTTTTGTCTCTTTCGCGAAAATCACCTTCCTGACATAGCAGGAAGATTTCTTTATTTCTCTTCCTCCCTGCGTTAAGATACCGAAGCGATTTGAGGTGCTAAACATGGAAGAAAAACTCACCGATCAAGAACAAGCCCGTTACGACAAGCTTCCAAAGTATGAGGAGCTCGGCGTCGATCCATTTGGAAAACGTTATGACTGGAAGGACAGGATCTGCGACATTCGCGCCAACTATGGCGAATTAAGCGCGGAAGAATTGTCCGAGAAGGCGATCGAAGTCGACGTGGCGGGCCGTCTATTGGCCATCCGCCGCATGGGCAAGGCCGCCTTCGTCAATCTGAAAGACGAATTCGGCAACATCCAAGGCTGGATTGGCTTAGACGTCATCGGGGAGCACGACTACAGCGTTTTCAAACTCGCCGACCTCGGTGACATCGTCGGCCTCAAGGGCACCTTGATGAAGTCCCGTACCGGCGAACTCACCATCCGCGTTACCGGCTACACCCATATCAGCAAATGTCTCAAGCCCCTTCCGGAGAAATTCCATGGGCTTACCGATACTGAAGACCGTTATCGCAAGCGCTACCTCGATTTGATCGTGAACGACGACTCCAGAAAGATCGCTTTGATGCGCCCGGCCATCATTAAGGAAGTCCGTCGTTATTGCGACGACCTTGGCTTCGTCGAAGTCGAGACCCCGGTCCTTTCCCCGATCGCCGGCGGCGCCGCGGCCCGTCCGTTCATCACCCATCACAATACCTTGGACAAGGACTTCTACCTTCGCATCGCGACGGAGTTGAATCTTAAGAAGGCGATGATCGGTGGTATCGACCGCGTCTATGAAATCGGCCGCATCTTCCGTAATGAGGGCATCGATACCCGCCACAACCCGGAATTCACCACGATTGAGCTTTATCAAGCTTATGGCGACCTCCGCTCCATGAAAGAGTGGATGGAAGGCTTGCTCAAGTCCTTGGCGAAGAAGATCCTTGGCACCGACCAAGTCACCTGGGGCGAACACGTCCTCGATTTCTCGGTTCCGTTTAAGTCCGTCTCCATGTGTGACGCCATTTTGGAGGCCACCGGCATCGACTTCCGTAAGGAAATGACCTTCGAAGAGGCGGTTGCCTTGGCGAAAGAACATCATGTGCCCCTTCAAGAATCTTGGAACTCCGTTGGCTACATCATCCAGGCCTTCTTCGACGAATTCGTGGAAAAGACCTTGATCCAACCGACCTTCGTCCACACCTATCCGATCGAGGTTTCACCTTTGACCAAAAAGACGGAAGACCCCCGTTTCGTCGACCGCTTTGAGATCTTCATTTGCGGCATGGAGTTCGCGAACGCCTATAGTGAGCTCAACAACCCCTTCGATCAGAAAGAGCGCTTTGAGGCACAACTCGCCGCGAAAGGCAGGGGAGACGAAGAAGCCAACGACATTGACTTCTCCTTCCTCGACGCGATGCGTTATGGCATGCCTCCCGCCGGCGGCATTGGCTTAGGCATCGATCGCCTTTGCATGATGCTTTGCAACGTCGACAACATCCGTGAAGTTTTGCTCTTCCCGACGATGCGCGACGAAAAATAATTCAACTTTTTCATCCAAAACCGGCACTTCCCGCCTATAGGTAGGTAGGAGGTGCCGTTTTTATGACAAACGACCAATACAAAATAGAAGAGGAAGCCCTTATCGAGCATCTCAACGCCTTTCTTAAAAGGAAACTCACGGTTATGTTCTCAAAGACTTCGTTCGATAAGTTCAACACTCACTTGATCCGTGTTAACACGTTTTACGGAAAGCTGTTCTTCGATGTCTTGACGGGGCGCTCACCGCAGCTAGGACAGTTTGAGGGCATGGGCTTTAAAGACCCGGTCGAAGGCGTCCTTCAAGGCGCGGCGTACCTATATAAGACATGGAGAGAGATGGGGCTAACCTATGCGGTAACGAGGTACTGCGTCTACATTGACAACATGGTTTCTAGCCGCAGGATTTACTTAACCCCATCTGAAATCGCCGCGCTTCCGGAAATGGGCCAGTATGTGGATGAACTGGTTTCTAATCTAGCGAAGTTCCAAACCAAACCGGTTATGGATAGAGGCGCGAAAACACACAAACAGCACACAAATCAAATCGCGCAAAAACGCTGCATTCTTGCCAAAAACACGAATTTCTGATCGAGATTTGCGATTTTATTGATTAAGCGCGAGTGAGTGTGACGGTCGCTTCGGCATCGTTGCCGGTCCCGGTGATCGAGACGGAGAAACTCCAATCGAGATTGACGTTCTTGTTCATCTTGGCGGAGTTGGAGAACTGGCTCTTGTAGGTGCTCATGTCGAAGGAAGAACCGTTGCAAAAGAGATCGCTGTCGTCGATGAAGTTCTTGTTGTGGACGGGGGCGGACGTATCGTTGCGGATCAAACGGAGAAGGTTGTACTTGTCATAAGTGCTACCCAAAGGTGAGCCATAATCCGCATCGTTGATCGTGTTGGTGAACGCCTGGATGACGCCGGCCTTCGCGCGGCTATCATAGACGTCGGATGTAAGTTGACTATAGCTTCCGTTGTCGTTCTCGGAGGTAAAGTATAAGAGCCTGGCGTCGATGTGCCATAGGCGAATTCCCGGTACGGACGGGCCCGTAGGCGTCTTGTCGTAAGAGTAGGTTGCGTCTAATTCGTTGAGACCGGTCGGGGTGTAAAGTTCGAGCAAGAAATACTCGTCCCAAGGGGAGTCGAATTCGTTCCATTCCGGAGTCAGAAGGATGAGATCGTGGTTCTTTTGGAACGCGGAGATCGTGATCTCGCAGGAATCGGTAGGGATGTAGGGGTCCGCCCATCCAAAGGCCATGACGGAGAAGGGGTCGTGCCCGCCCACGTTATAATCCTGCATGGAGAATCCGCCAGCGTGCTGGGCGTACTCATCACCGTAATCGTAATAATCATCCAAACCAAAGACATGGCCCATCTCGTGGATAAAGGTATGGGCGTCGATGGTGCAGTGTGAGTTATCACCATGGCCGTAGCTGGATTTGCCAGTCCTCGAGCTAGCGGTTGAAGAGTCATAGAGGAAGTCGTAAGACGCCCAGAAGAAGACATTCGGTCCGGGGTTGGTTTTGCTGTTGTTGCCGGAGTCCTGGAGCCAGTAGCAATAAGCCCAAAGATTGTCCACGCTGTCGTCGTCTAATGATTGGAAGTCTGGGGCGGCATAGATGAGTAAAACACCATCGAGATACCCGTTTCCGTCGCGATCATAGTCCTGTCTCGATTCACTGGGATTATTAGTGAAATACCAATTGGCGGCAGAGGTGACTAAGGATTCTGTGGCAGAACCGCCCGTGCTCGAAGGGCCATAGGTGTTATAAGACTTGCCACACTCATACCAATTGGATACGGTGCCCTCGATGGTCAAGCGGCCCGCAGACTCGGTTTCGTAGAAGGATTTGACGCTATGCCAACCGGTCTCTTCTTCGGTTCCAAGATAGGCTTTGCGGATATCCTCACGGATGGTTTCTTTCTTGCTGGTGCTGATAAAGGTCGTTGAATCGGTGAACCAAACGGGGATGACGAGAAGCTTGGCCGTATCGATAGTGGGGGCACTATCGAGTTCGTAGCAGCTGTTCGCGGTGTAGTCCGAATAGTTGTACTTCATCGCGGTCTTCTCGAGGACCGGCGCTTCGCCGACGGTGACCTTCACGCGGTCGGTGACGGTGCCACTTTCCGCGGTCGCGGTGGCGACGATCTCAGCTTCGCCCATCGCTTTCGCCGTGACTTTTCCGTTGGCGTCGACGGTCGCGATGGATTCGTCTTCTGACTGGAACGAAACCTCCTTCACATTGGTGTTGGACGGCGTGTAAGTCACGGAAAGCTTCTTGCTTTGGTTTACGCCTAACTCAAAATCATCCCCAAGGGAGATCGCGGTGGGATAAACAGGTTCGGCGACTCCCATGGCAATGGTAATGGAGTAAATGTGAATACGGTTTTTGTTTGGAACGCTAAGCGAGATCCAGTTCGATTCGCTCGTCGCGCCAGAGAACGAATCAAAGACATAATCGCCTTCGTTAATAACGTTGAGCATTTGGCCCGTTTGATTGGCCGATGTTGCGACCGTCAAATTGGAACTGCTATCCGAACTGTATTTTTTGGCATGTACGGTCACCCCGAGAACCAGTGTCGGTTCCGCGAGGTTTAATGTCAGGCTGCCTTCCGCTTTGCTTGAAGCCAAACGCACGGAACCATCTCCACCCACGAAAGCTTTGGTCACATCGATGTCGCTTATCGAAATACCGTCAGCGACGTATTCGCCAGTCATGTCGTCAATGTCCGCGCCAGAGGTCCCGCCCGAAGTGTCGAAAGTGACGGTTCCAACGTTGCTAAGGGGGGCTTGGGACGAAGATGCCGAGCTAGATTTGGAGGTGGATGACTGCGATTCGCTGCTTCCGGGAATGGAAGTGGATTCTTCTTCTGAGGTCTCTTGGGATGAAGTTTGCTCGGAAGACGAACTATCTGGGTGAATGCCGCCGCAGTTATAACGGACCGTGACCGACTCGCAATAAACGATTCCGGCAGGGGCGGTAAGTTTGAAGAAGTCCATGCCTTGAGGGGATTCAATTGGATCGCTTCCGATTTCCACAGCGTCGCTCCAGGAGGCCGAATTCGCCGAGGAGGCGAAGGAAACATAGAGTTTCGCGCTATCGGAGGCGACTTTGGCGGCGATGGAAAGCAGGCCGCTGACGCCATCGACGGAGACAATTTCGCCTTCGTTGGCTTGGATGATGGCAAAGCCGCTACCGGTCTTAAGGTTGTAACGTTTTGCGTTCTTATAGGAATAACGGAACGTATTGCCTTGCGTGGTCTTGCCGGTACCGTAAGCGATCTCACTCGAATAGGTGGCAGTTGTGATCGCGCCATTACGCGCGTTCAACGACAACTCAAACGTATCCGCGGACATCGTCGTGGCGCGGCGGTTTGAGCTCATGACCGCAAAACCGAGAATCAAAGCCCCCGTTAACGTGAGGGAGGCGAGTGCAAATAATTTCTTATTCATAGGACGCGTGCATTGTACTATGCGCGAGCGAGAGATACAAAACAGGAGATTTTCAAAAATTTAGCACTCATCGCTTGACACTGCTAAAAAGAGGGTTATAGTATGGTTAGCACTTAGGAACAGCGAGTGCTAAAAAAGCAAAGGAGAAAACACCATGATCTATAACTGCAACAACAAAAATTACCTCGACCCCTTCTTTGAAGCCTTCTTCGGAAAGGGCGCCCAAAACGTCGGATATCTTCCGATGAAGACGGATGTCTACGAATCAGACAAGGCCTATCGCTTGGACATTGAAGTCCCTGGCTTCGCAAAGGAAGACTTCAACATCGACTACAAGGATGGTTACCTCACCGTTTCCGTCAAATCCCGTGAGAACGAGGAGAAGGAGTTCAAGATGGTCAGCCGCGAACGTTTCGCTGGCGAAACCTCCCGCCAGTTCTATCTCGGCGACGTCGAGGAGAGCGGCATCACCGCTTCCTACAAAGACGGCATCTTGATCGTCACCGCTCCGAAGCTCCAACCCGAAGAGCAGAAGCCCCACAAGATCGCAATCATCTAATCGGCTTCCCTCGAACGCCGGCCTCTCCCGCCGGCGTTTTTTCATGCATATCGCTTGCGGCAAAGGACAAACCCGTTAGAATGTATATACCCCCTGGGGGTATTAATAATGAAGAAGAAATATGATGTGAGCGGCATGATGTGCGCCGCCTGTCAGGCCAACGTCACCCGCGCAGTAAAGAAGCTCGAAGGCGTGGAAAACGTGAACGTCTCGTTGCTTGGCAAGAACATGGTCGTCGAATTCGACGATGCGAAAACCGGTGACGAAGAGATTATCAACGCCGTCGTCTCCGCGGGATATGGCTGTTCCATTTATGTGAATGAATCCATTCGCAAAATTCAAGAAAAGCGTGCAAAAGCCCTTAAAAAGAATCGAAATCGCTTAATTCTGTCGCTGATTTTGCTCGTTTTTCTCATGTTGTTTTCGATGGGTCCGATGATTCCGTCGGTCATGGATGCGATTCATCGTTCCGGGCAAATGTCGCTTATCTGCCTTTTGAACGTTACGGCACAGATTGCCTTCTTGATTCCAATCATCGCCTTGAACGCGAATCATTTCTTTTCGGGTTTCCGCTCCCTTTTCAAAGGCCATCCCAACATGGATTCGCTGGTCGCCTTGGGATCCACCGTCTCCATCGTTTATGGGCTTTATATCTACGTCTTGATGATCATCGCTCATGTCACGGGCGATGCCGACGCGGTCATGAAACATTCCATGAATCTTTATTTTGAGTCCGCGGCGATGATCCCAACCTTTATCTCGCTGGGCAAATTCTTTGAGGCTAAGGCGACGAGCAAGACAGTGTCCTCCATCGCCTCTTTGATGGCGTTGACCCCGGACACCGCCCTCGTGATCAAAGACGATAAAGAAGTCGAAATCCAAACCGAGGCGGTGAACGTAGGCGATATCGTCGCCGTTAAGCCCGGCATGTCTATCCCCGTCGACGGCGTCATCATCGAAGGGTACGCAAGCATTGACCAATCCGCGATCTCTGGCGAATCCGTCCCCGTCTACAAGAAGGTTGGCGACAAAGTCGTCGCGGGTACCGTGAACAAAGACGGAGCCATTCTTTTCCGGGTGACGGAAGTCGGCAAAGACACCACGATCGCGAAAATCATCGCGCTTGTTGAGGAAGCGAGTGACTCTAAGGCACCCATTGCCCGCTTGGCCGACCGCATCTCCGCAATTTTCGTTCCCGCGGTCATCGGCATCAGCCTGTTCACCTTTGGCCTTTGGATGCTGCTTTCCGGTTTGGGTCTTGCCGGCGAAGCGAGGCCGGACTTTAACTTAAGTCTCCAACTCGCCGTCTCTGTTTTGGTCATTTCCTGCCCATGCGCTTTGGGTTTAGCCACCCCGGTCGCGATTATGGTTGGCACCGGCAAGGGTGCGGAAAACGGGGTGCTCATCAAATCCGCCGAAGCGTTTGAACGGGCGAAAAAAGTGGATGCGGTCCTCTTTGACAAAACAGGAACGTTGACCAAAGGCGAAATGGCGGTCAAAGAAATCGTTTGCTTCGGCGTGGCCGAAGAAGCGGCGATCGCCTTGGCGGCATCCCTCGAATCGCTTTCCTCGCACCCATTGTCCAAAGCCATCACCAAATATGCGAACGGATTAGGGATAAAGTACCAACGCGCCTCCACGTTTACGAATGTGCCAGGAAAAGGCGTCAAAGGGGATGGCGTGCTTATTGGAAACGCCTCGTTGATGGAAGATAACCACGTCGGCATCGGTCTTGTAAAAGGCGAATTCGATCGATTGAGTTCTGACGGATACACCGTGCTGTTCTTAAGCGAAGAAGGCAAAGTCATCGCGTTATTCGCGATTGGTGACGAAATCAAGGAAAACGCGGTAGAAGCGATCAAAAAGTTGCAATCGATGGGCAAAAAGACTGTCATCGTCACCGGTGACAACAAAATCACCGCCGCGGCCATTGCCAAAGAGCTCGGTGTCGACGAAGTGTACTCAGAGGTGCTCCCGGAGCAAAAGCAAGACATCGTAGCCGCCAAGCAAAAGGAGGGCAAATGCGTCGCCTTCGTCGGCGACGGCATCAACGACGCCCCCGCCTTGACCCAAGCCGATATCGGCATCGCCATCGGTGCTGGAACGGAGGTCGCGATGGATTCGAGCGACATCATCTTGGCCAAGAGTGATCCGTTAGACGTGGCTGCCTGTTTTGCCTTAAGTAAAAGAGTTGTTACGAACATCAAGCAGAACCTCGGCTGGGCATTCTGCTATAACCTGCTTTTGATTCCGCTTGCCGCCGGTGCTTTCTACGCGATTTCTGTGACGCCAAACTGGTTCACGGGGTCGCAGCCACACCTCGTGTTGACCCCAATGATCGGAAGTTTGGCCATGTCGCTATCCTCCGTCACCGTCGTCCTTAACGCATTATGCTTGCGCTTATTCAAGTTTCAACATAACAAGGAGGAAAACTAATGTTCGGAGCGAAGAAACAGATTTTGAAAGTCGAGGGCATGATGTGTGCGCACTGCGCTGCCCACGTCGAGGAGGCGCTATCCAAACTCGACGGTGTGAAAGGCGTCAAAGTGGATCTCGACAAAAAGACCGCGACAGTAAAGGTTTCTAAGGAAATCGACAAGGAGACCTATGCGAAGGCAATCACTGAAGCGGGCTATAAGTTCGTGGAGGTTTTGGAATGAAGGCTGATCACGCAAAGGTAACGCGTCAACTCAAGATCGCCCGAGGCCAAATCGACGGCCTGCTTAAGATGGTGGAGGAAGATGCGTATTGCATCGACGTTTCCAACCAATTGATGGCCACCAGTGCGCTTTTGAGAAAGGTAAACGCCATCGTTCTTTCCGCCCATTTGGAACACTGTGTTAAAGAGGCGAAGGACGAGGAAGACGCCAATAAGAAAATCGCCGAGATTCAGTCGCTGCTCCTGCGGTTGATGGATTAATCCAAAGAAAGAATGGGGATAATGGCTTCTTGTAGTCCTCCGACGACGAGAAGCTCTTTTCCTTTTATGTGGAGGTCGGTTTCCGTGCGCACGCCAAATTCCGGCGTATAGATGCCCGGCTCATCGGAGAAAGAAGTGCCATCGAGCAATATCCGGGTGTCGTGGGACTCGAAATTGTCCAGATTTGCCCCAGGGCCATGGGGTGAGTCGTCACTATAAATACTATGGCCGAGGCGATGGACGAAGTATTCGCCATAGCCTCCATCGGTGATGATCTTTCTGGCGACGTCATCGACCTCATAGGCCTGAACGGGGCGGAGAGGGAGCTCGCGCCTAAGGAATTCAATCGCCCCATCTCGGGCGGCCTTGGCCAAGTTGAAACGATCGACGTATTTTTGCGGAACGCTCGTCCCGACATATCCCATCCAGGTGATGTCGGCATAGATGCTGCCGGGCGCGGCGAACTTCGCCCACATGTCGATTAAGACCAAGTCCCCTTCTTTGATTTTGGAGAATTGATCCTTCGTCGGGGTGTAGTGGGGGTTTGAGGCGTTAGGCCCTATCGCGACAAGAGGTGCCTCGTCGTAAACCATCCCCTCCTCGTCGAACCTGCGGGCGATGAATTGCTGGATTTCGTATTCGTCACTCACGCCTCTCTCACGGATTCTTTTCGCGATTAACGCAAAGGCCTCATCTTTGATTTTCAGGCAGGTTTTGCAGGCTTCGATTTGCGATTGTAGGCCTTTTTCGTCCATGACGCAGGTCATTTCCTGCAGCAAATCGGCGGACGGAATCACCTTGATGCCGAGCTCTTTGACGAAGGCGACAGATCCGTAATCCGCCAAGCTGACGCGAGGCAATAAACCGGCTTCCGAGACGTCCATCATGACGGTCTGGTATGAGGCGAAAAGGGCGCGTTCCAACGCGAGCATTTCCTGCCAGGTTTTGTAAACCTTCAGATCAAAGCGAGAGAGCGTCTCCTCGTCGGAGAGATATACGGTGTCGATGCTATGGGTGATGAGGTAAGGACGGCCTGAAGCGGGGATGACCATGAATATCTTGCGGGTCAGCATCTTCTGACCCAAGAAGCGAAGCAGGGCCGGATTATGGTTTTCGTAATCGACGAGGATCCATGCGTCCGCGCCGCCAAGCCCGATTAGTTTCTGAATGTTTTGGATTTCCATAATTGCCTCCTATTCCACGGATTTCAGGGATGCGTTCATATCGATGGACTTGATCTTTGGATAGAGCATGAAATTCACGCCGAAGGTGGTGACGAGCACGACTCCGGCAGAAGAGACGTAAGTCCACCACTGGACGTCTTGGAGCGAGCCAAACGAGAGATAGCGAAGTACGGCGTCGGCGATTAGGGCAGAAAGCGGGACGGCGATCAATAGGGACAATATCGTGATGATGACGATTTCGCGGAAAGTGTACATAGAACACTCGACGTCGTGATAACCGAGCACTTTCAGCGTCGCGATTTCGCGACGGCGGTCTTCGATGTTCATGTTGATGAGCGAGTAGAGCACCGGTAATGCCATGCCGACGGCCAATAAAACGATGACGGTGGAAATAAGACCCATGGCCGACCCGACTTCGGAGAAAAGTTCGTCCTCCTTCATCGCGTCGGATACGTTGAGTAACGAGAAACCGAGGAATACGAGCAACGTCGACCCGCCGATGGCCAAACTGGTGAGCAGGAGGTTCTTCTTTTGTCGGAAGATGTTGCGGAAGCTCGATTTAAAGGAGAAGGGCAGGGGGTTCCAGAGAAAACGGATGCGTTCCAAAAGAATTTTCTTGCCCGGCTTCGGGGCTTTGTCGCGCATGAGGTCGCTCGGCTCCTCGCGTAAATACATTAAGGAGGAGTAGATGGCGATGATTAACGCGATAATGGTCAAGGCCGCGATGGTCGCTAGGCCAAGCGGGGCCAACATGATGATTCGGGACGCGCCGATGGTAAAGACCGCGTTATAGGCGGGCTCGATGATTTTGGGTAGCAATGGAGCCCCGAATAGATACCCGACGATCCCGCCGAGCAAGACGGATGCGCCGATGAAAACCGAATATTTCGCGACGATGTTCTTCTTGTCGACGCCGACGCTCGAATAAACGGCTAAGGAAGATCGCTCATCTTTGATGAGTCGCGTCACGGTGATGTGGTTGATCAAGGCGCATAACGCCAAGAAGAAGGCGGGGAAGATAAAGCCGATCAAAGTCACTTTTTGGTTGTAGTTTCTGTATAAGCCATAGGAGGTCGTTTCCTCGAGGGTCAACACCGCGACCTCATCTGCGCCAAGAAGGGTTTCGACCTTCTTTTTCGCACCCTCCATCTCCTGATAATAGGCGTCGCTAAAGTATTCGTGGTTCGAGGCGAGACGAACGTAGACGTCGGAGCGCAGGTCGCGCAAATAGGAGGGAATCGTGTCGCGGTCGAGATAGAAAATCGCCTGCACGTATTGCTTGTTTTCGGTGTCCTCTAACTCCGCCCTTTCTTTGGCTACGCATTGGTATAAGGGCGAATCGATGATGGCGGAAATTGTGGCCGAAGGACCGACGAACGCCTTTAATGCCTTGAGTTCCAGTTGCTCGCCAAGCTGATAGTTCTTGCGGTTTTTGTTCGGCTTGACCATGGCGATTTGGCCGCGGGTCGTGGGCAGGGCGCCTTCGAGTAGCGTCGGCTTGGCGATTTTGTTGGTTTCAAAGTCCATGACGACGAAACGGTTGTAGGTACCATCGCTTTCCATCGCGTCGAATGTGAAAAAGGGTTCGACCTCCTGAACGCCCTCAAAATGGGAGATTTGATCGAGTTGCTCGTCGTCAAAGCCTGTATACGCCTTGCTTTTCACGATCAGGTCCGGAGCGTTGCCCTGAATGTAATGTTGGCTAAACGCCTCGGTGAACGTGATGGGCAAGGATGCGAGGCCTGAGGTGATGAAAACCGAAACGAGCACGGTTAAAAAGTTGGCGAGGAAACGCCCTTTGTTCCGAAGATAGGTTCGGACGACGGTTTTGCCGAATGCGTCTTTCTTCACCACTCGATCTCCTCGATGCGTTTGGGATGGGGGTTCTTCTCATCCAAGACGACTTTACCGTTTTTGATTTGGATCAGGTGATCGCCCAGGTCTTTCAACGCCGTATTATGGGTGACGATGATTACGGTTTTCCCCTCTTCCCTTACCGCTTTATATAAGAGGGATAAGACGTCTTTTCCCGTCTGGTAGTCCAGCGCTCCGGTCGGCTCGTCGCAAAGGATGATTTCCGGGTTCTTTGCTATGGCGCGGGCGATGGAAACGCGTTGCTGCTCTCCCCCGGAAAGCTGCGCGGGGAAGTTGTTCATGCGATGTCCCAAACCGACGTTATTTAATGTTTCTTCTATATTTAGGGCCTTATCGGCGCATAGCTCCGTGGCAAGTTCGAGGTTCTCTTTCGCGGAGAGATTGGCCATCAGGTTATAAAACTGAAAGACAAAGCCGATTTTGTCCCGGCGATACTTGGTGCGTTCCTTTTTGCTATAGGCGGCGATGTTGACTCCGTCGACCGCTAAGATGCCTGAGGAAGGGGCGTCCATGCCGCCAAGAAGGTTCAATAAGGTGGATTTCCCGGCGCCGGAAGGGCCGAGGATAATCGTCAAAGTCCCGCGCTCAATCGCAAAATTGACGTGATCGAGAGCGGTGATCATCGTCTGGCCTTCGCCGTATGTTTTGGTCAAATCTAGCGCGGTAAGGAGTGCGGACATCGTTGTTCCTCGCGATAATCTTAAGGTCTGGGCATGTTTTCTTAAAGAAAATCCACTATTTCTCCCACTCTTGGTAGAATAAACGCTGACGATGTTCACCAGCGAAGGAAAGAAACTCGATCCCTCCCATCCTTTAGAGGAATACCCGACGCCCCAATTCCAGCGCGACTCCTATTTTTGCCTTAATGGCGAATGGGACTTTCAGCTCGACGAAGACAAAGGCAATCATTCGAACTACACCCAAAAAATCATTGTCCCCTTCGCGGTGGAAACCCCATTATCCCAAATCGGGTGCCCCGTCAAAAAAGGACAGATCATGCATTATCGCAAGATGTTTCGTCTTCCCTTTGGGTTCAAGAAAGGGCGCGTGCTGCTCCACTTCGAGGCCGTCGATCAAATCTGCGACGTATTCCTTAACGGTGTAAAAATTGCACATCACGAAGGCGGCTACCTACCGTTCACGGTGGACTGCTTGGAACTTCGCCAAGGCGACAACGAGCTGCTGGTCGACGTGACCGACGACACGACTTCCCCTGATTTCCCCCGCGGCAAACAAGCGACGAAATCCAGCGGTATTTGGTATACCGCCACCTCCGGAATTTGGGGAACGGTTTGGTTGGAATCGGTGCCGAACGAAGTGATCCAATCGCTGCGTATCACGCCGCTTTTCGATGAAAAGAAGGTGCACGTGGCTACTCGTTTCGAAGGGAAGGTCCTCCGTTCGAAGGTCGAAGTGTTTTATGGTGGCCGTCCCGTCGCCAGTGCAACGCTCGATGATGACGCCTCCTGCACCATTGACCTTTCCGCCGCCTTCCATCCTTGGAGCCCGGACGTGCCAAACCTTTACGATTTACGGGTATCGATCAACTTCGACGTCATCAACAGTTATTTCGCCATGAGAAAGTTTTCCTCAACA
>SVBF01000018.1 GCA_015058945.1 Erysipelotrichaceae bacterium
CCTTTTTTTCTACCCTCTTTTCCCGCATGCCCTATAATGAGGCTATGCTCGAAAAGACCTTCATCCGCCCCTATCGCAACGGCGACGCGGAACGTCTCGTCGCCTTCCTTGATGAGGCGCGTTTCCTCCTCGGCGACGACGATTTCACCCCCGAGGGGAAGCACGCGCTCTATTTCCTTTTCTCCGAGCGGCTCGACATCCTCGGCCTCATCGAGGCGGAAGTCGCCGCGACCAAGCACGTCGATGGCATCGATCCTTCCCTCATCGTCACCAAAATCGCCTTGAGGCGCGGCTATGAGGACGAGGATCTCGTCTCCTCATTGCTCGGCTTTTTGTTGCGCGAATGCAACGCCATGGACGTGAGCTATGTCTATCTGCTTGGCGAGGAAGTCCCCTTTGAGAAAGAACTCGGCTTCGTCCTCGCCGCCCAAAAAGGCATCTACACCAAAGAAGAAAGCGAAGCCAACATCCCCTCGCTTCGCCTTTACGCCGTCGACAAAAACAAAGAGACCGTCCCCGGTTTCCTCTATCGTTTGTAAAAGGAGTCCACCATGCGGAAAATCATGGAGCCCGCGTTTTATTTCCTCTATCTCGCCGCGATTGGCTTCGCGGGCGTCTTTTTGATCGTCCGTTCCATCCAGCAGAGGAAAAAGGGTGAGGATAATCATGGGTATCTATTGGGAATCGCCTGCTTTTTGCTCGGCTTTGGCGACGCCTTCCATTTGATTCCACGCGCCATCGGGCTATTCACCGACACTTTGGATAACCCTTCGGAAAGCCTCGCTTTTTATCTTGGCGTCGGCAAGCTCATCACCTCGGTCACGATGACCGTCTTCTATGACTTGCTCTACCTCTATTTCCGCAAAAAGGGGCTCTTTCCCGCCTCGAAGGCCTTGGACATCGTAGCGATCGTCCTCACCGCGCTTCGCTTTGCGTTGCTCTGTTTCCCCCAAAACGGATGGACCGTCAACGCGACCTCCCTCGACTTCGGCATCTACCGCAACGTCCCCTTCGTCATCCTCGGCGTCATGGTCATCGCCCTTTCCTTCCGTTTTTTGTGGAACGAGTCGCCCTACCGCTTCCTCGGCATCGCGATCACGTTATCGTTCCTCTTCTATCTCCCCGTCGTCCTCTTCGCCCATCTATCGGTCTATGTCGGCATGCTGATGTTGCCCAAGACCGTCTGCTATCTCTGGATCGCCGGGATGTTCCTCAAAGAGGCCTGGCCCAAGAAGGCATAGTAAGCGCTTTTTGATAACCTTGCGTTGAAAGTTCGGCCAATCGTCCTATCCTTTTGTCGTACGTTTTTAAGGAGCAACCATGAAAAAAGCCATTAACGTCCTCGTCTTGATCAGCAAGATTCTCTCCATCGTCCTCGCCGTCCTCTATGTGATCCTCATGATCGTGAACTTCGCCCAAGCCCCCGGCGCGACCGGCGCCACGCGTGACGCGTTCATCTCTAGCGGCGTCAGCAACATCTTCCAGTTGTCCTTCGCCATCGCCGCGATCATCGTGACCTACCTTAACGGTCCCAAGATGAATGAGGAGACCGCGAGCAAGGCCGAGGCGATCGTCGCCATCGTCTTCGGCGCCCTCGGCTGCCCGACCTTGGCTGCCGCCGGCATCGTCTACCTCGTTTTGGTCCACCAGAAGGAGAAGGGCGCGATCGCCGAAGCCCCCACAGAACCATCCGATTCGGAGCAGCGTTAAGCCTAGTGCCCGTCGCCGAAAGCGATGGGTTTTTTCTTTTCGGCGTCTCTAGGTCAAATATCCGCAAACTCGCGTCCACCTATCGTGCGCATTGCGTTATAATGGGATAAATTTCGGAAGGTTTTGGTTATGATCCACAAAATCGGTGTTCTCACTTCCGGTGGCGATGCCCCGGGCATGAACTGCGCTATTCGCGCCGTCGTTCGCGCAGGTTTGCGCTATGGCTTAGAAGTCTATGGCGTCACCAACGGCTACAAAGGTCTCGTCGAGGGCGACATCAAACGGATGGATCGCTCCTCCGTCTCTGACATCGTCAACCGCGGCGGCACCATCCTCCAGACCGCCCGCCTTAGGGAATTCAAAGAGGAATCGGTCCGTCAGATCGCGGTCGATAACCTGAAGAAGCTCGGCATCGAGGCCCTCGTCGTCATCGGCGGCGACGGCTCTTACATGGGCGCGAAGAAGCTCACCGAGATGGGCATCAACTGCGTCGGCCTCCCCGGCACGATCGACAACGACATCGCCTCCACCGACTACACCATCGGCTTCGACACCTGCCAAAACACCATCGTCGAGTGCATCGATAAGATTCGCGACACCACCGAGTCCCATCAGCGTTGCGCCGTCATCGAGGTCATGGGCAACCACTGTGGCGACCTCGCCCTCTACACCGGCCTCGCCGAAGGCGCCGAGATGATCATCACCCCCGATCACCCGATCCCCGAAGAAGAAATCATTTCCTCCTTGAAGAAACTCCACGACTCCGACAAGAAGCGCGCCGTCGTCATCGTTTCCGAGAAGATCTACCCCGATATCCATGCCTTCGCCGCCAAGATCCAAGAGGAGACCGGCTTCGAAACCAAAGCCGAAGTCCTCGGCCGCGTCCAGCGCGGCGGCTCCCCGAGCGCCTTCGACCGCGTCTTGGCCGCCCGTATGGGTGCCTACGCCGTCGACTGCCTGCTCGATGGCAAGGGCGGCATCTGCGTCGGCATGGTCAACAACAAGATCGTGGCCTACGACATCTACGAAGCGTTGCAACTCCCCCGCGACAAGCACGCCTCGATGCTCCGCCTTATCGACATTCTCGCCTAAGTTCGACCGTCTCTTAGCTTGCTAGGAGACTTTATTTATCCGGAAAGGATTTTCCATGAGACTCAACATTTCCAAGAAGACCAAAATCATCTGCACCATCGGTCCCGCCTCGGACACCAAAGAAAAGGTCCGCGAGCTTTACGAATCCGGCATGAACGTCATGCGCATCAACTTCTCCCACGGGACCCATCCCCAGCAGCAGGAGAAGATCGACATCGCCCGTTCGTTTGAGAAGGAAGGCATCTACATCCCCGTCGCCTTGGACACCAAAGGCCCCGAGATCCGCACCGGCTATATGGAAGGGGACGCCCTCGATATCCCCGATGGCCACCAGATGCGCATCACGATGAAGGAATGCAAGGGTAACCTCGAGCGTTTCTCCGTCACCTACCCCGGCTTATATGACGACGTGAACGTCGGCGACCATATCCTCATCGACGACGGCAACCTCGACTTCGAGGTCATCGAGAAGGACGCGAAGGAAAAAGAGCTCGTCGTCGTCGCCAAGAACCACCACATCCTCAAGAACCAAAAAGGCGTCAACTGCCCCCACTCCCACCTCAACATGGATTTCATCTCGCCCAAAGACGAGGACGACTTGAAATTCGGCTGCGAAAACGACGTGGATTGCATCTTTGCCTCCTTCGTCCGCCGTCCCGAGGACATCCGTGACATGAAGGCGGTCCTCAAGAAATACGGCAAACCCGACATCCCCATCTTCGCCAAGATCGAAAACCCCGAGGCCGTCGATAAAATCGAGGCCATCGTGGACGAATGCGAAGGCGTCATGGTCGCCCGCGGCGACCTCGGCGTCGAAATCCCACCCGAGACAGTCCCCGACGTCCAGCGCCACATCATCACCGTCTGCCGCAACAAAGGAAAACCGGTCATCACCGCGACCCAGATGCTCGACTCGATGGTGACCCACCCCCGCCCGACCCGCGCGGAAGTGACCGACGTCGCGACCGCCGTCGACGAAGGTTCCGACTGCGTCATGCTCTCGGCCGAAAGCGCCTCCGGCCTATATCCGGTCAAAGCCGTTGAGATGCAGGCCGCGATCGCCCGCACCGAGGAGAATAACCACCTCGATTACGAAAAGCTTGCCGTCCAGGCCTACGAGACCAGCCAACGCACCAATAACGACGCCATCTCCAACGCCGTCGCCAATACCGCCCTCCTTATTGGGGCGAAGCTCATCGTGAACTTCACCGAGCGCGGCAATTCCTCTTGGCGCATCTCCAAGGCGCGCCCCTGCTGCCCGATCGTCTCCGTCACCGCCTCTAGGCGCGTCGCCTTACAGGGCGCATGGATGTGGGGCGTCTATAGCGTCTTGCTCAAGACCTCCATGCCGGACTTCATCGAGGAGATGGAAGTCTTGGCGCTCAAGATCGCCCGCGAGCTCGGCATCGCCCCGGGCGAGCACATCATCCTCGCCGGCGGCACCCCCACCGGGGCCGGCAACACCAATTTCATGCGCATCATCACCGTCAACGACATCAAGGAGATCGACTAATGCGTAAAGTCATCGCGCTCGACATCGGCGGCACCAACACCCGCGTCGCCCTAATCAATGAGGATTACGTCGTCGAAAACGTCCTCATCAAACCGACCGTCGTCGGTAATCTGGACTTGTTCC
Organism: Erysipelotrichaceae bacterium; assembly: GCA_015058945.1. Lineage (GTDB taxonomy): Bacteria > Bacillota_I > Bacilli_A > RFN20 > CAG-826 > Alloenteromonas. The sequence continues at coordinate 4,439 of SVBF01000018.1, forward strand.
TCGCCTCCGTCGCGGACGTCATCCGCGAAGGCATCCCCTCTATGGAGGGCGTCATCGCCATCTCCGCCGGCGTCCCCGGACGCGTCCGCCATGACGGCTATATCTACGCCTTGCCGAACATCCATATCTCCGCGATTCCTTTAAGCGAATACCTCGAGAAGGAATTCGGCTTGCCCGTCTTCGTCCGCAACGACGCCGAAGTCGCCGCGCTTGCCGAAGCCAACGTCGGTCCCTACAAAGACTGCAAATCGCTCTATTTCGTGACCATCTCCACCGGAGTGGGCGGTGCGTTATGCATCGACGGAAAGCTCGTCAACTCCTCCTATGAGGTCGGCCACACCATGACCGCCTACCATAACGAGATCCATGAATTCGAGCATATGGCGAGCGGCACCGGCTTACGCCGCCTCTGCGACATGAATGGCCTCAACATCGAAGACGCCCGCGCCTTCTTCGAGCTCGTCAAAAACAAGCATCCCCTCGCCTTAAGGGTCTATAAGGACTGGATCAAGATGCTCGCCGAATGGATCGAGATGAACCAAGACAACTTCTCCCCCGACGTCTTCACCCTCACCGGCGGCGTCATGAAGAGCAAGGACATCTTCTTCGAGGACCTTCGCCGCGCCTGCCCCTCCTCCCGCATCGAGGAATGCGGCTGCGGCCAACAAGCCGGTCTCATCGGAGCGGCCGTCTTCGGCTTCCAAAAAGTCGAATAAGCGTTTTCTTGCCATAACCAATCCCCATTTATGGGGATTTTTGTTTTCGTGACGATTTTTTGCTTTCTTACTTTCCTCGCCTGCGTATAATACGTGCGTCACATTCGTATGAAGTGACGCGACATGAAAGGAAACAAAACCATGAACAAAATCGCTCGTATCACCCTCGCCTTAGCCTCAGTCACCTTGCTCGCCGGCTGCGCGAAATCCGTCACCGCCGATGAGGCCAAGAAGATCGCCGACGGCTATAGTGCCTCCAAGGCCCTCGAAGCCAAATTCACCAAGGTCCACGTCGTCAACAAGTTCTCCGACGCCTCCCAAAACGAAGAGCACGACGCGACCGACACCGCCCTCGCCATCCTCATCTCGGCCATGCCCGACCTCAACAAGGCGATGGTTTACTTCGCCGCCGGACTCGAAGGTACTTCCTTCAAGGCCGATGGCAACAACCTCGAACTCAACTTCAAGTCCGAAGGCTCCGAGTCCGTCTACAAGATCTCCGATCTCGGTCTCACCCAGTACTCCAAGGTCACCGAAAAGGATGGCTCCTGGATGGAATCCACCTACACCTGGACCAAGTAATTCCCTTCGAGATGAAAAACAGCCGGTCGCGAGACCGGCTTTTCGTTTAGCAATATACCTTGAGGAAGCGGCGATACAAGAACGTCTCGCCGAGGTCATAGATCGCCAAGGAGAAGATCATGCCCCCGAGGACATCCGTCGCATTATGCGCGCCGCGCACGATGCGGGAGAGCCCCACCGTCAACGCGAAGGCATAGACCGCGATGCGGATGATGAGGCCCGCGTTCTTTTTCCTTAATTTGGGGAAGACGTCGCCTAGAGATGCCGCGCCAAGGCAGACCAAGGCGTTCATCGTGTGGCCGCTCGGGAAGGAATAGAATTCGTCGTTGCCCCATTTGCCGATGCCGAGGATCTTGGTCGCCTGCTCGATCTGGGCGGAGGTGAAGCCATATTCGCCGCCGACGCCATATTTCTTGAACGAGATGAAGAGCTGCGGATGGTAGAAAGGTAGCCACCAGGCGGAGATGTCGTCGATCGCCCCCACTTGTAGCAACGCGTCCAAAGTACGGTAACGGGGACGGAACCAGATGAGCTTGATGATCTCCATCCAGATGACGGAACAAGCGAGGACCGCCACCACGAAGACGCCGAGGTGGAAGGCGTTACGCGAATATCCTTTATTCACGCGATAGGCGAAAAAGACGGAAAGAGGATAGATCAATACCGATAAGCCTAACCCGATCAATAACTTTATCCCCGTCGAAGGGACATAGCATAAAGTGCGGCAAAGGAGCTTCGCCGCGTGATATCCCCCATAGAGGGATAGCCCGATCGCGAGAATCAAAAAGAAGATGAAGAGGAAGCGGTCGCTCTTCTTCCCTTTTGAGGGATGGAAGCGGCTGATGAGGCTTAGCCCAAAGGCGCCGAGCCAATAGGGCGGGAAGACGGCGATGACCTCAAAGGTTTTGCCAAAGCCGTTATTGGGCTCATACAGCCCTTTGGTGATCGTGAGATCGACAATCGCGGCCAAGACGAAAAGGACGATGAGCGTACCGTAAACGATATATCGTTCCACTTTCTGCATGGTGAAAGTTTACCGACAGAAGGCCATAAAGAAAACCCCAAAGCCGGAGCTAAGGGGTTTGGTGGTCATCGAATCGCCGCGATTAGAATTTGCGGTTGGCGAAGGCCTTGACGCCGAGGTATTCGGCTTCGTCGCCAAGTTCCTCTTCGATACGGAGGAGCTGGTTGTACTTGGCCATACGGTCGGTACGGGAGGCGGAACCGGTCTTGATCTGGCCGGCGTTGACGGCGACGGCGAGGTCGGCGATGGTCGCGTCCTCGGTTTCGCCGGAACGGTGGGAGACCATGCAGGTGTAGCCGTTGCTCTGGGCGAGGCGGATGGCGTCGAGGGTCTCGGTCAAGGTGCCGATCTGGTTGACCTTGATGAGGATCGAGTTGCCGATGCCTTTGATGATGCCTTCGCGGAGGATGGAGGGGTTGGTGACGAAGAGGTCATCACCGACGAGCTGGACCTTGTCGCCAAGGCGCTCGGTGAGCTTCTTCCAGCCTTCCCAATCGCTTTCGGCGAGGCCGTCTTCGATGGTGATGATGGCAGGATATTCCTTAACCATGCGCTCGAGGTAGCGGATCATCTGCTCGGTGGTCTTCTTGCCCTCTTTGGACTTGACGAGGTTATAGACGCCATCGCCCTCATAGAATTCGGAGGAGGCGACGTCCATGCCGAGGAAGATCTGCTCGCCGAGCTTATAGCCGGCTTTCTCAACCGCTTCGGCGATCAAAGCGAGCGGCTCTTTGTTGCCCTTCTTGCAGGAGGGGGCGAAACCACCTTCGTCGCCGACGCCGGTCTCATAGCCATGGGCTTTGACGACCTTCTGGAGGGTGTGGAAGATTTCGGTGCCGGCGCGGAGGGCCTCACGGAAGCAAGGGAAGCCGGCGGGGATGATGAAGAATTCCTGGAAGTCGACGGAGGACTGCGCGTGGGCGCCACCGTTGATGACGTTCATGCAAGGAGTCGGGATGACTTTGCCGTTGGTGCCGCCGATATAGCGATAAAGGGGCATGTGGAGGGATTCGGCCGCGGCGCGGGCGACGGCGAGCGAGACGCCGAGGAGGGCGTTGGCGCCGAGGTTGGATTTGAAGGGGGTGCCATCGAGCTTGAGCATCGCACGATCGATGCCGAGCTGGTCGGTGACTTCCATGCCTTCGACGACGGGGGCGATCTTCTCGTTGACGTTGGCGACGGCTTTGAGGACGCCTTTGCCGAGATAACGGCCCTTGTCACCGTCGCGGAGCTCTAACGCTTCGCGTTCGCCGGTGGAAGCGCCGGAAGGAACGATAGCCCTAGCTTTGAGGCCAGTCTCAAGAGTGACCTCGACCTCAACAGTGGGGTTGCCACGGCTGTCGAGAACTTCGCGGCCATGGACTTTAACGATTTTTGCCATTTCTTACTCCTTAATTTTATTAAGAACTTGGTTTGAGCCAATTATAGAGCATATTGGGCCCTCATTAGCATAAAAATCGCTCCAAAAAGAACTTATCGCCTTTTTTAACCATGGACTGACCCGGCCGACGATTCTCCCTTTATCCTATGCCCCTTTTGGAGACGGCTTTCAACAAGCGACGCCGAAACGTTTCACACCCCGCCTAAAAGGAAAACGGCAACTTTGGAAATAGAAAAGCGGCACGATGGCCGCGATTCGACGTGGGTTCATTCGGGCTATGCCCTACTTTGTAATCAATTTTTAATCATCAAAAATATTTGCCCGTCTTCGGATTTAACAGCCGCACGCGACTCCTCGGAAATCAATATGAAGGGGCCTTCCTCGCAATTGATCAACCGAATGGCTTCCTTTTCATCAATTAGTTTTCCGCCGGAATCATATAGGGCTACTAGACAAATGGCTCCCCTTAAGAAATCTGTCGGGAACTCTTTGGGACGGATTATCGACAAGATGGCTTCCTTCCGCAGCAATGATTCTGAGTCGTGGGCGAACCTCCAAACGGCGTCGTTCCTTTTCTTTGGGTTCCCGAGCTCATATAGCAAGCGTGCCTGCCGAGTTCGGATAATAAAGTTTTTAACGAACATTTCTTCCTCTAGCATAACAGTTACCACCAATAATCTTCATCGTCATCGGCGTCGAGCCCAAAAAGCAGCCAAAGAAAATAATAATGCCAATGTTTGTATCTGGGATCATCGGGGTGAAAATGGGGGCCGTGCTTTCCATGCGCATGGAAAATTGGTTTCCTTTTTCCACCTTTATAAAAAGCTTTGTCATAAGCTTCTTTTTTGCTGTTAGACCGAATGCGCGGAGCAGCTTTCTTCCTTTGGTAAAACATCACGTTTGGCCCGATACCCAAAAGCGGATAGGAATAATGACCAAGCGATGAGGGACTGCTCGATTCGAAGCCATTCCAAACCATGAGAAATCCCAAGTGGAAGCCCAATCGCCCAATGCATCAAAGGCATCTCCAATACCTTCTGCCACCATTTTCGACAAATTCGTAAGAAGATGGGTTTGAGGCTCAGTAACCGCTAATGTGAAGAGCCCTGCGGCGGCAAGAATCCACATGATAGTTCCAAATGTGAAGGCTATCGCTTCGTGACCGGTCGCATCGGTATACGTTACGGGGTCGTTGTAGCAATAGACGTACGGGTTTACCCCGTCGATCCTAGAGGCGTCGAGGTAATCCACACCGTCGGGGCTCAGCCAGCGGTAGAGGAACGGGGCGTACCATCGCGTTCCGAAGAGGTAGAGACCGCTCTCCTTATCGTATAGCCCGCCTTTATAACGGATGGGGTTGACGTTGCCGACGAAGGATTGCGACGCGTTCTCGTTCCACGATGCGTCGTAGACCTTACCGTTGCCGAAGGCGTCGTAGGCGTACCTCGCGACGACGCCCGAACCGTTAACGATCGCCGAAACGTTCCCATAGGCATCGAATCGGTAAAGGTAATTGCCGGCCGCGGACCCGCCGCGGACGACGAAGCCCATCGGTCCGCGGGCCCCATAGAGGAACAGCACAGAATAAGAGTCGCTTATCTCCTCGATCAGGCGCCCAGACGGGTCTCGGACGAAGGTGGAGTCCCTGCCGGACCCGGCCCTGCCGACCAGGTTTCCGAAGGCGTCGTAGGAGAATGAATTCGCCCCATAAGACGCAAGCCTACCACTCTGCCACGTGAGCGCCGTCCCCGCGATGGAGGAGGGATATCCGGAGACACTAGCGACCGAAACCCCGTCGACGGAGGTCAGCAACGCCCCCCACGCGGAGGTGAAGCCGAACGTATGCAGCGTCGAGGTGCTCGATCCGGAGGTCGAGTACGGACCTTGCCGCACCCGCCACAAGTTGCCCGAGGAATCATAGTCGTAGAAATAGGACGCGCCGAGGCGTTCGTTATTCTCGCGGATTATCCTGCCATTGCCGTCCCTGACGAAGCTCTCACTTTTGTTTCCGCCGTCGCCGATCGTCCGCGCCGTGACCCTGCCCGCCGAATCGAGGGTGAGGCCCTCCGTGGAGGTCGACGGGACGTGGCTCGTGGGCATCACTGTCGTGGAGATCGAGGTTACCCTATCGAGCGAATACGAGGGCGTTGACGTGACCTCAAAGGAGCCGAGAGAGGAGGCGACGTATTGGGTCCTGCCCTTGGCGTCGAGGGGGGTGGACTGCGAGAAGGTGTAGGTCACACCGGAGACCTGCAGCGTCCCGCCGACCTGAGTCGGGACGTTGGTCCCTCCGAGGTAGGTGACGGCGACGCTTTGGGCGTGACTTCTTGTCGCGGAGATCACGGTCCGGTGGGCGACCCTGCCCATGTCGTCCATCGTCACGCTCGCCGAAATGGCGGTGGACGGGTTCGACGGACAGGTTCGCGTTGCCGTCCGCGTCAAGCCATCGCTGCTCAGCGTGAAGACGGTGGTCGAGTTCGTCACGGAATCGTCGATCCTTCGCAAGGGGGAGGAATATGTTTCGGTTTCGCCCGCCTCGTCGGTGAACGCGTAGGTCAGGCTCGCCAGCGGCGTCGGCGAGGAGGAGCCGGTCAGCCGTTGCACTGAGACGGGCCTGCCATATTTCGAATAGACGGTCCTCACCCCTCCCGTGGCGCCGTAGTTGACGTCGCGTTTGGCGCCCGAGGCAGCAAAGGAGTTGAGCCGCGTCTCGTAGTAGCAGGACCCGCCCGCGACGGCGTAGGTGAGGCCTCCGAGGCCGTAGAGGAGCTGGACGCCCCCGGTGCCTTGGGAGGCGTGGGTCAGGTGGTTCAGTTCATAGGAGGAGGAGAGCGAGGCGCCGGCCCGAACGACCGTGGTCGCGTGCTCGTCGCGCGGCGTGAAACCGGCGGTGATCTGATAACCCCAGTCGCTCTGCGAGGCGTAGAGCCTTTTCACGTTGAGTGTCGACCCCGAGTAGACGTAATGGAGGGTCAGGTCGGTCGTCGCGGCGGTCAGCGGCCGGGGGTCTTGCCCGGAGTAGGTCCGATTCTCATAGTCCCCGAGGGTGCCATCCCTATACGTTTCCTGGACGCCGGTGGGGTTGCCAAAGTCGTCGCGTGTGACGGCGTTTCCACCCAAGGGGCCCTCCCGCCCCATGGCGTCCCCCTTTTGGTTAAACAGGGACGTCGAGACGCTTTCGACGTCCCGTCGTAGGAGGAGACGGCTTCCTCGAGCTTCGAGGAGACCGCCCGGAACCGGGTCATCGAATGCGCGCCGAACGCGGGTTGGGCGTAGCAGCCGACGACGGCGGAGGACGGGGACTGCTTCGGAAAGTTCGGCCCATAACCAAAGGAGCCGCTCCGGAGCGTATGGAGGTCGTCGCAGAAGAAGAGGCTCTCACCCCTGAGGGCGAGGAGGACGTTCGCTGAGGCGTCGGAGGGGAATATGTACCCGTCCTCGGACCCGCCGGAATAGCGTCGGCCGTAGGAGTTACCGTAGCTCTTGGGGGACCAGTTCTGCCCGAAATACGGCCCGACCGAACCGCCGGAGGGGAGGCAGAAATCCACTGAGTCCGCGGCCACGACGCAAAGCTGGACGATCTTGACCGTGCCGTTTATGTTGGAGAAGGAAACGCGGAGATTCGCGATGCTCGTCGCGGAGGCGGTAAAGAAGCCGTAACGGGTCCGCAGTGTCCCCGAGCCGGAGCCGAAATCCAAGGTCGGTCCGACCGTCGCCGAGTAGGATCTGAGCGTCGCGGAGAAAGAAACACCGGACTGGCCGGGCAGGGAGCAGGCGGAGAAGTCCGCGGTCATCGAGAAACAGTATTTTTTCCCGACCGTCAGCGACCCCGGCCCCATGTAGGAGCGGAAAACGTCGCCAAGGATGTCGTCGGTGCCGGAATTGAAGACGGTGAGCGGGTATTCCTCGGGCAGGGCGCGAAGATACGCCTTGGAGGCGAAAGGGGAGGAAAGGGGCTCCTTGGGCGGGGCGACGGCGCGCAGCCTCCCGGTCACGTCGCCGACCGTATCCACTTCATAACCGTCGTCGTAGGTGACGTCGCTGACCCGCCCTTGGAAGTTGGAGACGGTGGCACGGTTTGGCGCGTAGGTGACCGTGAGGAGTTCCTCTGCCGCGAAGGACGTCCCTTGGACGACCCCCTTGCCGAGGCTCGAGAGACGGCCGTCGTTGTCGAAGACGACGTTCAGTACCTCCCCCGCGGGGTCGGTGACGCGCTGAAGCCCAGCGGGGATGTGGGCGAAGACCCTCTCCCATCCCCCGTCGCCGTCAGGCCCGGCGTATTTCAGCCCCGTCATCCTGCCCGACGCGTCCCTGGTGAACGTGGCGACGTGGGTGCCGCCGTTGAGCGAAAGGGAGTTCAGACTCGCCGTCAGCGTGTTGCCGAGCCGATCGGTCGTGGTGAAGGAGGAATTGGCGTAGGAGACCGTGAGGAGGACGTTGCCGTAGCCGTCCACCTTGCGGACGAGCTTACCACCCGTGAAAACGGAATTCGCGCCGCTCATGGCGTCGATAACGAGGGTGGATCCCGTGTTGTCCACGCGGGAATAGAGCCCCGAGCCGCGCGGGTCGTAACGGACCGAGGAATCGTCCTGGGTGGGGACGAACTCGATCTTGGAGCCGTCACCGAGGGTCAGCACGTTCGACGAATAGGTCTCCATGAAGGAGAGACGGACACCTTTCGGCAGGCAGTAATGGGCGTTGGAGGACCTGATGGCGGAGTCGTAGCATACCGCCACGGGGAAGAGGAACACGTTCTCGAAAAGGGGAAAAGAGCAATGCTCCACGCCGTCAAAGGCATTGCAGGAAAGCGTCGTCCCGTCCTGCGTTGTTAGACTTGCGATTGGGTGGAAGGGAACCACCCCGGAACTTAAGGTTGTCATCGTACCGCCTCCTTATGGTCATCGTATCGATTTAAAGATGCCAATATTGTAAGCCATCCGCTGACTAAATGGATAAATAATCCCAATTATGCGTGCTAGATGGGGCTAGAAACGCGCATCAACATAGAAGAGATTTCCCGAGTTCAATCGCCAAATCGACGGCTTTGGTTTGCCGACGCCTTTCCCTCTCTCCGCCTAAGTCTCCCGCTTCCCAAGCGGCGGAAAGCAAATCGCCCGCGAAGAAGAAGACGTATAAGTCGACGCCGATATGGTTCGCGATAGCCTCTAGCCCCGAAGCCTCCATGCCCACGCAAAGAACCCCTTCTTTCCTGCGCGCGGAGATCTTGGCCTTGGTTTCGTGGTACATGGCATCGGTCGTCCAGCCTTTGCCTGTGACGAAATCGACCCCTTGCCTTTCCAAGAAAGAAGCGACGGTTCCGTGGTTGGAGATCCTCAGGTAATCCGAAGGCGGGGCGTAATGGAAGGAATAGCCTTCCTCGCGGTAGCACGCGCTCGGTACGAGGTACTTTCCCTTTAACGAAGGATCAAGCACCCCGCAGGAACCGAAATAGACGAAGCGATGCGCCCCAAACATATAGGCCACCTCTTCGAGCATCGCCCCCGCCACCGCGGCTCCGATCGGGGACATGAATAAAAGTACTTTGTCTTCCTTAAGGTAATACATCGTCGCCGGCCCGTTCGCCGTCGCGGGGAAGATACGGTAAACCTCATAAGGTCGACTCGCCAAAACATAATCACGCGCCTTATAGGAAAAACACACGACCACCACGTCGCTGATAAAGGGGGACTTCTCATAGAAGTTCGCGGGAGTGATCAACGGCTCCCCGTCTTTTTCGTACGCCTTATGGATCGCCATGGCTTTACTATGCCATGACAAGGGAAAAGAGAAAGAGCAAACCTCATGTTATATTCGCTTAATTCCACACAACGATTCGATGTTATTATAAGAACATGTTTGCGCGCACATTCATTAAAATAGGCCTAAATATTTCTTTTGCCGTGACTGGCCTACACTCATCCATGATTGAGGACATGGAACTTTTCTTTCCTAGGGACAACGACCCTGGAGAATCAACAAGCCTAATCGACGTCAACGGAGCGCTTCTAATACCCAATTATTTTTATTTTTGGAACCTCGAAACTAATTTTCCATCCAATACTTCGGGCGATTGTTCCTGGATTGCGGTCACTATGTATTTAAGTTATATGGAGGCATGCAACAAAAATGGTTTAATCAGTTCAAACTATGTTGTTCATTCTTTCGATAGCCTTTCTAACGTGGCTGCTTTTGGTGAATCTCCCGGCACCGTCGATGGCCAACCCTATAACAACTCTGATGGTATAACAAATAGTTTTTATAAATGGTTTGTCCCCTATTATGAAGACCGTGGTTTTGATTGGCCTTTTCTTCGCTACAACCCTTTGTATTTGACGCACTTTTCGGACCAAGCGGCCTTACTAAGAGCATATTTTGGGTCTTTATCCTACACTGAAAGCGTTGATTATTTTATTAATGAATATAGTTTTCTCATGCCAGGACCCGGTATGTTTAACTACATTGTTAATGAGCTCCAAACAGGTAGACCCGTAATAGCAAATACAACCGCTCACTCATTTATTATTTATGGGTATATTCCAAATACGCATCAATTCATCGTGCATAATGGGTGGAAAAATGGACATAGCCATGACATCTTTGACAATGACAATCCCGATGGTGAGAGTTCAAGCGTTCAGTATGTGATTTCAAGTAATTTCTATGCCCACGCTCACTCATACTACTACCACAATGGAAACGCGGTTTACTGCGCTTGCGGCGATGACGCATGGTCGGTTCCTTATCTTCATAAGCACCAATGGAGCATTCACTACGTCAAACCAAAAGTCTGGTACTATCAATGCACCATATGTGGGGAGAGGAACTGATCTTGTGAAAAAGCCAATATCGATTGTTCACCTTCTTGTCCTTTTGGGTTTATTATCCGCATGCGAAAGCGTTTCCTACGCTCGGGAATGGACTGGGGAACTGAAACAGAACGCCGCCTCTTCCTTTCGAGCGAAGCAAGACGACCCATCCTATGCACGGGCAAAACTAAAACTCAGCTCAGGGTTTGGTGAAGGCAATGTTGTCTATTCCCCGACCTCTGCAATGCTTACGGACTTTGTCTATAGCCACAGGCTCGGTGACTATTCCTTTTACGTCAATAACGCATTAAACGCTGAGAATGGTGCCTTCAAGATATGTTCTAAGTCTGTCGTCGCCTCCACTAATGAGGTCGAGGAGACGCGGAGGGAAGAATATTTGGCCCATGGCGTTGATGTTTATGTTGGCACCATCCCAGCGCTGGAAACGAGCCTCGCCGATCATTTTGGGCAAAAAGTCACGCTTAATGGCAACCCTGGCGAATATGTCTTGTCCAAATTGACCCTGAATGATCGCTTTCCATTGCCATTACGCGAAAAATCGCTGCCGTTCGAAGGTCAAGGTTCTTTCACCTATGCCTCATATACGGGCGTTGGCCTTTACGCTAGCGAGGAAACTTATTCTGCCGTGACGATCCGCATCGGCCAGACGTCCTTAGCTTTCTTTTTGCCCAAAGATGGGATTGAATTGAAAGCATTTAATACGGATTTCATTCTCTCTTCGAGTTGGAAAGAAGGACGGGTATCCGCCACCGCGCCACAGTTTTCTATCTCGTCGAGTCATCGCGACACCGAAGAGTCGCGAGAAATAGTCCAAGACTGTCGTTTTGACTTCAACCGTTATGGAGTCCACGGGGAGGCGTTCACGATCAACGGTCCGACGGCTATGTCGCCCGATTATGATTTCTCTTTGACCTTAGACCGCCCCTTCTTCTTTCTATCCTCCTATAGAAATCTACCAATATTTATCGGACAGGTGACGAAGCTTTGACGCCAAAAAACAGGCTACCCTCTTGTGGTTTCCTATTCGACGATTCCCCAAGTTCGATCACCAAATCGACGGCTTTGGTTTGCCGATGTCAATATGCTTGGCGATGGCCTCTAGGCCCGAAGCCTCCAAATCCACGCAAAGGACCCCGACTTTTTGCCTTATGGATCGCCATGGCTTTACTATGCCATGACAAGGGAAAAGAGAAAGAGCAAACCTCTTCCCTTTTGCACCCATGAGAGTAATATGTACTCGCGTCGACGGAGACACGGGGGACGCCTATAGGCCATCCCTTACCACTCCCGAGCCCCTTAGGAAACAACTAAGGCGTCCGTTCCTGCGTTAAGGGAATCCCAAAGAGCGTGATCCGTTTTGGATTACGAAATAAGGTGGTACCGCGTCAATCCGGCGTCCTTATCGAGGACGCTTTTATTTATATAAGGAGGCAAATCCATGCACATCATCTACAAAGGCAACAACGTCGAATTGCCCGAAGAAGCCAATGGCTTCGTCGCGTTAAAGACGTTGGAACCCGAAATCAAGAACAAAGTCCTGGCCTATAAAGTCGGCGAGGAAGTCTTTGATCTCGGCCGCCCCTTCATCGAAGGCGAGGAAGTCGTTTTCCTCACCGGCGAAGATCCCGAAGGCTTCGAGATCATGAACCACTCCTGCTCCCACTTGATGGCCCAGGCCCTCAAGCACCTCTATCCCGGCGTCTTGTTCGGCTTTGGCCCCGCGATCGAGGAAGGCTTCTATTACGACATCGACCTCGGCGAGCGCGTCTTGACCGACAAAGACTTCCCCGCGATCGAGGCGGAGATGAAGAAACTCTCCAAACAAGCCATCCCCTACCGCCGCAAGGAAATCAGCAAAGAGGAAGCCCTCGAGATTTTCAAGGACAACCCCTACAAGGTCGAGCGCATCTCCGAGCTCGAAGGGACCATCTCCATGTACGAGCAAGGCGACTTCATCGACCTTTGCCGCGGCCCCCACGTCCCGAACACCTCCTACCTCAAGCACTTCAAGCTCCTCTCCCTCGCCGGCGCCTATTGGAGGGGCGACAGCAAGAACAAACAGCTCACCCGCATTTATGCGACCTGCTATCCGAGCGAAGAATCCCTCAAAGAGCATCTCGAGATCCTCGAGAAGCGCAAGGCCAACGACCATCGCCGCCTCGGCAAGGAACTCGGCCTCTTCATGTTAAGCGACTACGCCCCGGGCATGCCTTTCTTCCTCCCCAAGGGACAGATCGTCATGAACGAACTCATCTCCTATTGGAGAAAGATCCATGAACGCGAAGGTTACACCGAGATCACGACCCCGACGATGATGTCCCGCCGCCTTTGGGAGACCTCCGGTCACTGGGACCATTACAAGGACAACATGTACACGACCAAGGTCGACGAGGAAGATTACGCGATCAAGCCGATGAATTGCCCTGGCTCCATCTTGGTCTACCAAAACTCCTTGCATTCCTATCGCGACCTCCCGCTCCGTTACACGGAGTTAGGCCATGTGCATCGCCACGAGGCCAGCGGCGCCCTCAACGGTCTATTCCGCGTCCGCGCCTTCACCCAGGACGACGCCCACATGTTCGTCCGCCGCGACCAGATCGGCGACGAGGTCAAGCGCATCATGGCCCTCTTCGACGAAGTCTATGCCGTCTTTGGCTTGGACTATCGCATCGTCCTCTCCACCCGTCCGGAAGACTACATCGGCGAAATCGAGTTCTGGAACGAATCCGAAGCCATCCTCGCCAAAGCGTGCGAGGAATCCGGCCACTCCTATTCCATCAACGAGGGCGACGGCGCCTTCTATGGCCCGAAGCTCGACTTCAAGCTCAAGGACTCCATGGGCAGGACCTGGCAATGCGGCACGATCCAGCTCGACGTCAACCTCCCCCATCGCTTCGGCCTAAGCTATGTCGACGAAAACGGCGAGAAAGTAGAGCCGGTCATGCTCCACCGCGTCGTCTTCGGTTCGGTCGAGCGCTTCATCGGCGTCATCATCGAAAACTACGGCGGCGCCTTCCCCACCTGGCTCGCCCCCGTCCAAGTCGCGGTGCTCCCCGTTAACGACGACGCCCACGGCGAATACGCGCAGAAAGTCCTCAAGGAACTCAAGTCCATCGACGTCCGCGCCGAACTTAATCCGGCCACGGAGAAACTCGGCTACCGCCTCCGCCAGTCGCAGGTCAACAAGATTCCCTATACCTTGGTCCTCGGCGAGAACGAGGCCAAGGATAACTCGGTCACCTACCGCGTCTATGGCGATCCCAAACAGATCACGGTGAGCCTCGACGAATTCAAGAAGCTCATCCGCAACGCCATCGACACCAAGGCGAGGTTCTAAATTCATTGCCATCGGAATTCACGTTCCGGTGGCTTTTTTCCACTCTTTTTTCGACACTGTATAGTCGCGCTTCTTGTTTCTTCGTCTCCCGCGCATAAACTTGTGGCATGACAATCGCGCGCGATTACATCACCGACGACCCGATCGCTGTCTTGCTCCGATATGGTTCCGACATTCTTCGTAATCCGAAGTATCTGAAACTCAAGGAGTACAAACAGCATCAGCGTTCGACCACCTATGACCACTGCGTGGCCGTGACTTTGTCCGCGCTTAAGACCGCGAAGAAACGTCACTTCAAGGTCAACGCCTCGATTTTGGTCCGCGGTTGTTTGCTCCACGATTATTTCCTTTATGACTGCCACGAGAAGGGGCACCCCAAACATCATTGGTTTCTCCATGGCATCCACGCGGCGATGAACGCCATGCACGACTTCGGCATCAACGAGGTCGAGGCCGACATGATCGCCAACCACATGTGGCCCCTGCATCCCCTCCGCTTCCCCATCCACCCCGAAGGATGGCTGCTCGTCTATTCGGACAAGAAGGAAGCGTTCAAGGACGCCTTTGGGAAAAAGCGCCTCAAAGAACGCGAAAAACTCAAGGCCATCGAGACGCGATAAAAATATATAGGAAAATATGCAACTCCCACTTAATTTGTGGGAGTTTTCTATTAAAATATTGGTATGGCCAAACAAATCGAACCCTATAAATGTGCTTTCTCGATCTCCAATGAGATCCTCACGAGCGCCGCGAGCATCGCCTTTAAGCTCGGCCGTCTCTCGCTCACCCATGAGCATGAGGCCGACGCGGACGATTTCGCTCTGGCGACCAAGTCGACCCTTGCCCTCGAAGGCATCGAAATCAAGCCGTCCCAGATGCGTGGCATCAATAAAGGTGACGACGTCCCTTCGCACCCTTTGGCGAGCGCGGTCAACCGCCTCTACGCCAAGATGCCGAAGATTGATCCCTATGACGCTTCGTTCCCGCAGGTTTTCGAAGCCGCGATTTGGCCCGATGGCGTCCCTCACCGCATGTCGCGTCGCGTCGCCTCCTTTCCCTATCCCATCCCGATGCATGCCCGCATCGAGCCGATGATGAAGGGCCTTTACGCTTTCGCGAATGGCGGCAAGGGCAGAATCCATCCCCTGACCCTCGGTTGCCTCTTCTATTTCGAGTTGCTCGCCATCCAGCCTTATAGCGAATACACCGGCATCTTGGCCCGTTATCTCCTCAAGGCATTCCTAGGTTCTTATTCCCCAAACCTCTATTGTTTGCCCTTGGAACGACTCATGCTCGTCCATAAGGACGAAATCGATAAAGCCTACGCGAGTAGCGTCGAGCGCGCCGACACGGCCCCTTTCGTCACCTGCATGATGGCGCTAATCGATGAAGGCGTCACTTCCTTGCTCCGCCGCGCGGTGAAGAAAGAGCCGGAGCAATCCCCGCTCGTCACCAAGATGCTCGGCCTCATGGAAGAGGGACGCTTCTATAGCGCCACCGAACTCTGTGCCTTGCTCGGATTAAAATCGCGCCTTGGTTTGCAAAAGAACTACATCAAGCCCGGTTTGGAGGGCAAGGTGCTCGAGATGAGCAACCCCGTCTGCCCGACCGACCGCACCCAGAGGTATCGTAAAAAATGAGCCCCTTCGGTTATCTTTCCTTACTTTTCGGTTTGCTCGCCCTGGTGACGTTCTTTTGGAAAGTCATCGCCAAGGAGCGCGCCTTCAAATACGTCCATTTCATTTGCCTTGGGCTCTATATCGCTTTCTTCGTTTGCTTCGTGCTTTGGGCCAAAGACCTATACGTCAACGACAAGGACCCCCATCTCGCCTTATGGACCTTCTCCGTCGGGGCGCTCTTCTATGGCACGATCCTCGCGTATCCTTACACCAAGCCCTACCGCATCCCCACTTATGTGAACATGACGCTCTTCTTGTTGCTTGGGGCGACGCTCATCATCCTCGCTATTTGTCTATCCAAGACCGTCATCCAGCCTAACGGCACCTTCCTCGCCCTTTGATAAACACGCCTACATTTAGAAAGGGCCATTTTTTTGCATGCTCCAGAGCCCAAGGCGGTGTGATTATCTTTAAGAAAATTATAGTGTACTATCGCTATCACTATTCTTTTTTCGCATAAATTGACCTTGGTTTTATAGTGTACTATCGTTTTATCGATGAAACTCTTCTATGCTGCGGACAAAATAATCGAAACCCCTGTTTTTGGAAAGGGGAACCCGACCAACGACTATGGCCTTGGTTTTTATTTGACCCCCGATAAAAAGATCGCGAGGCTTTGGGCAGCCAAGAATTCAAGCGGAGGATTCGTCATAGAATATGACGTCAACCTTACGGGTCTAAGCGTTCTACGTTTGGACACCAAAGAAGACGAAGATGTCCTTCGCTGGATTTCCCTCTTGGCAAAACACCGCTTCTCACGCAGGGATCGCGAAGACCATAAAGACACCTTGGAATGGTTGGAGAAAAGATTCCCGGTGGATGTTTCTGCCTATGATGCCGTCATTGGTTATCGCGCGGACGACGCGTATTTTGCCTATTCACTGGACTTCGTTTCAAACGCACTTTCATTAGAAAAGCTTAAGGAGGCGATGTTGTTAGGGCGTCTCGGCCTCCAGTATGTCCTCATAAGTCCCAAAGCCTTTGGGCAGATCCGCTTTGTTCGGTCCGAAGAGGTCCCCTATTCCAACGAATATGAAGCGTTCCACGGCCAAATGGCTGGCGAATACCACAAAGTGCGTTCCGAGGATTCCTATCGAAATACGTTTTTGCGCGACATCATGAGGAAATACGATGATCAGGTTCGTTGATTTGGAGCGTTTTGAGGAAACCTTTGCGAGAATGCTATCCGCTTTTCATCATGACGGAGGGCTCTCTTTCGAACATATCACCCGGAAAATCGTCGAGGGCGATTATTTCGATTTTCTTGAGAAAAACGATTGGGATGCTTTGGAGGCATATAGCGGCAAATCGTATCAGACGATGCTCCGGGAATTGTTCGGCTTTGAATTCAACAAAAACCTTTCGGAAGAAGTGGGCCCTGTTTATTGGGCTGGCAAAGCTTACATGAAAGTCTTCTTCAATTACCGGATTCCCCTAAAGCAACTCTTCTTGCTTTGCCCCTTAGAAAAGATGGTGGGCTACTTCAGTCCCTTCCATGAAATGGGTTTTTCTTCCGTCTGCGACCAAATACGCAAGGAAGACTGCCGCGCCTCCATCCTAAAGACACTTCGGAAAACTCGTGGGTACACCGTCGCCCAACTATCGATTCTCACCGACATTTCGAAAACGACTTTGACTTATTACGAACTGGATAACGACCATCTCTTTAAGGCCTCTTCCGATAACATGGCGAGCCTTGCAAGGTCACTAAAAGCGGATCCTTCCATTTTCCGCAGGCGCTCCTTTTTTAACCCGATGAGTCGCTTCTTGTTGCGGGATGCCGCATTCTCCCAAGGGCTCTTGCAAGCCTTGACCGGATTCTATGGACTGCCCCACGACCAAAATCTACCCGTGTTTTTCCAAAACGACATCGAAGGGGACGGGCTTTACGTCGGACAAAGAAACCTATTGGTCATAAACGGCAAGACGATCTCCGTGCCCGATAGCGTCATCGAGGATCTCGTATACGCACGCGTCATCGCATTCGATGGCAATGGCACGTTGCTCTATTAGCCGATCGCGCATCATCGTTTCACATCCCCGTTTCGAATAAAGCCGAATGAAATAACTGAATCCGGTTTACTCTGTAAATGCACGGATGAA
The DNA here is from genome assembly GCA_015058945.1 of Erysipelotrichaceae bacterium. Taxonomy (GTDB): domain Bacteria; phylum Bacillota_I; class Bacilli_A; order RFN20; family CAG-826; genus Alloenteromonas. Next base: position 22,088 of record SVBF01000018.1, read on the forward strand.
AATAAATGTTGCAACCCATCACAAAGTGAGTATATTTATCCCCGTCGAAAGAAGTAGAAAGCAGTCTCCCCGACTCGCCAGATCTTCCCCGAAGATTGGCTCCTAACTACAAGACGGACAAAAATCCACTTGATCGTTAGCCGGGAAATTGCTTCCCGGCTTATTTCGTCCAAAGGAGGATAGTCACTATCGCACACTTCAATCCCAATGACCGCCGTCGCCCAGCCAAGCGAGTCGACCCCATCAACGAAAACATCCGTTATCCCGAAGTCATCGTTATCGGTCCTAACGGAGACAACCTCGGCAAGATGTCCTCTCGCGCCGCCAACGAATTAGCGGTCAGCTATGGACTTGACCTCTTCTGCGTGGCCCCGGGAGCCCAGCCCCCCGTCTGCAAGATCCTCAACTACGGCAAATACCGTTTCGAGAAGCAGAAATCCGACCGCGTCCAAAAGAAGAACTCCAAATCCGCCACTTTAAAGGAAGTGCAACTCCACGTCTCGATCGGCGCCCACGACCTCGCCACCAAAGCCAAGCACGCCAAAGGCTTCTTGGCCGACGGAGACAAAGTCAACGTTCGCGTCGTCCTCAAAGGCCGTGAAATGGCCCACCAGGAAATCGGCGAAGAGCTCCTCAAGAAGTTCGTCGCCCTCATGGAAGAGAACGGTCCCGTCACCATCGAGAAGGCCCCGTCATGGGAAGGAAAGTGCTATAGCTGCATCCTCGCATCGAAAAGCAAGAAGTAAAGAAGGAGAAGACCATGCCCAAGATGAAATCCAATCGCTCCTTAATGAAGCGAATCAAAATTACCGGCAACGGTAAAGTGAAATACGTTCACGCCTACAAGGGCCACCACGCCCCCTACAAGACCCCGAAGCAGTCCCGTCAGCTTCGCCGCTCTGGAATGCTTGATCGCACCGACTATCGTCGCATCAAGTTCATGATCGTCAAATAAGGAAGGAGAATCGACACAATGGCTAGAGTCAAAGGTGGCACCGTTACCCGTGCCCGTCGCAAAAAGATCTTGAAGGCTGCTGAAGGCTATTTCGGCTCCAAGCACCTCCTCTTCAAAACCGCCAAAGAGCAAGTCTGCCACTCGCTCCGTTACGCGTACAATTCCCGTCGCCTCGTCAAGCGCGACTACCGCAAACTTTGGATCAAGAGGATCAATGCCGCTTGCCGCGTCAACGACATCTCCTACTCCAAGTTCATGAGCGGTCTCAAGAAATCCGAGATCGCCATCAACCGCAAGATGCTCTCCGAGATCGCCATCAACGATCCCAAGGCCTTCACCGGTTTGGTTCAGACCGCGAAGAAAGCCCTCGCGAAGTAATTCGCCTAATCGCTTAGAAAAACCCATCGACCCCACGAAGTCTGATGGGTTTTTGTTTACAACAAAAAAGAGCTCTCCTCTTAATTGCCATAAATTCCCAACTAAGATATAGTGGTCGATAAGAAGGATTGCGGTCATGGAAACGATTGGACTGGCTTGCTCCGTCGAGCGAATGACTTCGAAAGATGCGGATTCCGCGGAAAGCGTTTATTTGGTCTGCCCGAAGATCGATGGCCTCGACGGCGATCGCAATGATTATATTCAACTGGGGTGCCGACGCGTATTTTGATTGGTGGTGATTTATGGCTTGGATCGGAGTGGCAATTTCTTTGTCTACAACGATATGCGTTTACGCGTACCTAGTTCGCAGTTTTAATCACGCAAAGCCTTATTCTAGCGAGTTATGCGATCTTTATTTGCTAAGGCACATGTTGCCGGACGTGCATCCGCTGTCGTTTATGTACAAAGGTCTGCCTCGGACAGAGAAATTTCCGCGTCTTCTGTGGCCTTGCGTGACGACGTTTGCCTGCGCTGGAATCACCTTGATATCCGCCTCGCTTGCCATCGTTTTTTCCGTGAATGGCGTTTTAAGTGGTGAGGGCGCTGAGATGACTTTCCTTTTGGTGACAATAGTTTCCGTGGTCATTGCCGTGGCTGTCCTGATGGGAATCCCAACGATTCAGAATCATCGGTGCTTTAAAGAAATGAGAAAAATGAGTATGGCCGAATTATTTCATATTCGCGTCAGCATTGAAAAGAAGTGGCCTGGCTTCTATAACTGATATGACCCCGTCGGGGGAATCTAAGTGGATCCCACAATCCAGGAAGCCCAAGGAGGCTGCCAAGATCGCCAGGTTCATGGCCTGTTTCGAGGCCAAACGGAATGCCCTGCCGAAAAGGAAACCGATATGACGAGAAAACACATCCCGTTCCCGACTGTACTCATCTGCCAGGGGCTAGTGGCGGTCTTAATGCTTCCCCTAATTGGAATTGGGCTGTATTTTGTGCTTTTCAATTTGGGAATTACAATCGCGATTATTTCGGTTGTTATTATCTCGATTGCTATTTTGGCTATCGGAGATGCTGTGGTCGCCGTCCTTTCTCTCACTATTTGGTGGAACGTTCCAATCGTCGTTAACGTGGACGGGATATCAAGATGGGGGAAGGCGCATCGTTGGGAGGACGCTGAATCTATTACGATGAAAAATCTGGTTCGAACGGGATACGGCCCATTATTTCGCTCTCTGACAACCATCATATATTCCAATGGAGATTCAATTCGGTTTGAACTTACTCAAGGGCTGGACAAGGACATCAAAATATTATGTAGAGACAAGACATTTCTCGCGAAGCTTGAAAGCGCCAAGAAAGAATTAGGCTATTAATCGCACGAATAACTGAAGTCGGATGAAGATGGAACGGATTTAGCCGAAGGCGAGAGCTTCGTGGGAAAAAGGAATTATATTGATTCTCTATAAATAGAGACTATGTCTTCTAAAATACTTCTATCGATATTGTTATCTATAAACACGAGGTTTGTTTCTCTTATCAAATCTAAATTTTCAATGGGGAGCCCTACCAGTTTGTTTTCTTTTATTTCTCTAGAACAAGCGCTCTTTGGCAAAATAGAAATTCCAAGATTTTTTCTCACAAGCATTTTAATAGAAGCCACATTATCCATTTCTAGTGATAAATGAAAATTGTTAATATCTTCGTCCATTTTCGCCAATTCATTAACGAAAAGAGTTGAGGTACCACTTTCAAGGTTTCTTAAGATAAGGTTTTCTTTTTTTAAATCGTTAATAGTAACTACTTTTTTATTAGCAAGAGGATTATCTAAGGAAACAACCGCTACCAAGGAATCGGTGCCAAGCAAAATAGAGGAGAATTTTTTATTAGTAATCTTTCCTTCAATTATTGCTAGATCAATCTGATAAAGGCTTAATTTCTCATAAAGGTTTTTTATAGAGTCAGAAATAATTCTTATATGTGATCCACTATTTCTTTCTGAATATTTTGCCATGATTTCTGGAGCGATGTTGCTCTCGGAAGTATGGGTAATACCAACTGTCAAATTATTAGCACATTTCTTGTAATCTTTTAGTTTGCGATTCATATCGTTGTAAAGAGATTGAATGCGCAAAGCGTATTTAAGTACGATTTCCCCTTCTTTTGTTAGGGAAAGATTATTGTTTGATCGAATAAATAATTTTGCGTCAAATTCCTCTTCTAGTTGTTTGACGTGTTGGCTAACAGCGGGCTGAGTCAAATTTAGCGCTTTTGCGGCTTTAGTAAATGAATTTACTTCGCTTAATTCGATGAGAGTTAACAATTTTGCATCCATGGATATATTTATAAACTTTTTTTATAGTAATGAAAGTTTCTCTTATTTATTTTTTCTTGTTTTTTGGACTAGATTCGAGCAAGAAATCTTTTTCAATTTACTGTTATGACTAACAATTTGGATTTAAAAAAGAAAGATTTGTTTGAAAACAAACCCGTACTCCAGGCGATTCTAAGTTTAGCTATCCCTTCTATTATCGGGCAGCTTATTCTTGTCATCTATAACATCACCGATACGTTCTTTATTGGATTAGCGGCGACTAATATGGCAGATAAGGAATTAGGGAACGCTTTAGTAGCAGGCGTAACTATTTGTATGCCTGTATATATGATATTAAGCGCCATATCGAATTTATTTGGGATAGGCGCCTCTAGCGTTATATCTCGTTCTCTCGGGAAAAATAATCCATGGAGAGCTAAAAATGCGTCTCGCTTTGCTTTTTATGCTTGTTTAATTACGACGTTAATTTATTGTTCATTCATTTTTATTATTAATAATCCTCTGTCTAATTTATTATCAGGAAACAAATCTCCTGAAACTTCTAGTTACGCTAGATCATATATCTTATATTGCGTAGTGATATTCGGTATTCCGACAGCGATTAATACACTGTTTTCCCATTTATTAAGAGCGCAAGGAAAATCTAAGCATGCTTCTTATGGGATTGTTCTAGGGGGATTGCTGAACTGCGGTTTAGATCCCCTGTTCATGTTTGTTATCATGCCATCGAATCCAGAAGTTGCCGCGGCTTTAGCAACCGGGATAGCGAATTCGATCGCGTTGATTTATTACGTTATCCTGATGATTATCAGGAAAAAGGATTTGGTAATTTCTATTAAATTCTCTAAGAAAATGTTCACAGAAAACATTCCTAGCGAAGTCATTAAAGTCGGCATTCCAGCTTGCTTGATGACCTTATGCGAAAATGTTTCTTATATGATCCTTGATGCTTTAATCGGTTCAGTTATTGTCGTTAAAGCAGAAAGCGATGCCGCACTAGCAGGTATTGGAGTCGCCAAAAAAATCAATATGTTTGCTCATTCTTCCGTGAGGGGCATGACGCAAGGCGTTTTGCCTATCATCGGTTATAACAAGGCTAGTGGAAATCGTAAAAGGATGTCGAAAATTGTCTATGTTAGTGGCGCAATTTCAATAGGCATTGCTTTGTTTGCTATGATTGTTTCTATTATTTGGGCCGCTCCTTTATCCACTATCTTCATCCACGAAAACAATTCCATTGCTTACGCCACAAAATTTTTAAGAATACTGTGCATTGGTTGTCCTTTTTCTGCCGTTGCTTATACAGTTATTTCCTTTTTCCAAGCTGTCGGTAAACCTTGGAGAAGTCTTGTTTTGGCCTTATTGAGAAAAGGAGTTTTAGATATACCTTTAATGTTTATCTTCTTTTCTATCTCAAAAATGGAAAATAACTCTATTGGACCAGAGCTTATAATTTGGGCCACTCCTATTACCGATATTATCTGCTCTTTTGTCGCGGTTACTTTGTTTTGCAGATATGTTAAACGCAATGGTAAAACAGCACCCGCTTTTAATGAGCAAGGAAAATTCCCATCTCTAAAAGGCTAATAATTATGAATAAGATTATTGATCTAAGACATAGGAAGCATGCTAGAAAAATATCGATTGCATTTTGTGGTAATAGTATTTTTTCTAACATTTATAACGAAATAAAAATGGAAGGCTATGAAATCACTGATTATATATATTCCAGCAAAGAAAAAGATTCTTGCGTTATAAATCTGACAGTTAAAAGAAAAAACAAATCATTTGATGAATATATTGCGTTTTTGGCAGATAAAGAATTTTGCAAAACTATTTATATATATGATTACACGGAAGTAGATAATGATTTCTAATCTCAGCATTAAAACTGAAACTGAACAGTTCCACTCTCTGGTCTTTAGAGCCATGTCGCTTTCCCTGGATGAATAAATATCCATCCTTGATATCAGTGACGTCCGCTCTAGCTGCTTCAACAGTTCTTAAGTCAGTCGCACAACAGCGAAATCTCGATAATTAGAAATCGATTTTGAACTCATCTTTTTAGTTTTTGATAAAAGCTTATGAACCTGAGCAAGAGTCAAATTAGATGACGCTCCATAGTTCGAATCCAGTTGACGTATTATTTTTCATTAGCACTATCAAAAGGCCAAAATACATTAGTCCCTTTTTTATGCGTGGGGTATGAAGAGAATGATGAGCAACGCCACCGAAGCGGCGATCAATATGGAATGGAGGATTCCTAGCACCAAATACCAGACGCGATAAGGTCTTCCGCTCCGCTTCATGTGGCGAAACGAGGCAATCGTCCCGATGATCGCGTCGACTAGCACAAGCCCGACCAAAAATAGGACGAGGAGCACCGCGAGGACGATAGCCCATCCCACGGCGATCGCACCGCCGATTTGACCGGCGATTTCCATAGAACTCGAGGCGGAGGAATCACCGCTGGAAGTGACCGATGAAGACGGTGTGGCGAATATGGATATCCCAAGCGTATAAGCGAAGATCAATGTAAGGGTCGCTAACGCAAGGAAAACGCATAAAACGATGATGCGCGCCTTATCGCCATGGTGGGGTTTGACGTTATTTTCTTCCATAGGCTTCCACGCCTTCTTTCAGGCGACGAAGGCCTTCTTCGACATTTTGATGCGAGGTGGCCAAATTGATGCGGACAAAGCCTTCACCACCGGCACCATATTCTTCCCCGTTGGAGAGGAAAAGACCCGTTTTTTCCCGCAAAAAGGCAAGGAAATCGCGAGAATCCGCGCAAATCTTGCGACAATCGACCCAGAGCAAATACGTCGCCTCGCCATCGATCACGCGCAGGGACGGAATCTCTTTTTTGATGTAATCAGAGGCATATTTTCTCGAGACGGCGACATAGGCGTTCATCTTGTCGAGCCACTCATCACCTTCGTTTAGGGCCGCGGTGGAAGCGACGCAGGAGAAGACGTTCGGTTCAGCGACTTCGTCCGTGTTGATCTGCCGCTCGACCTTTTTCCGGATTTCCGGATTCGGGATCACGATGGCGGCGGTATGGATGCCGGCGAGATTAAACGCTTTTGTGGGCGAGATGGCGCTATAGGCGACTTCGCTTGAAAGAGGAATTGAAAGCATCGGCTTATAGGGATGGCCAGGAAGAGAAACCGGGCCATGGATTTCGTCGGAGAGGATGATGACATTATGTTTCTTTGCCAAAGCAAGAAGCTTCGCCATCTCTTCCTCGGTGTAGATCTTGCCGACGGGATTATGCGGATTGCAGAAGAAACAAAGCTTCGCCTTTTCGTCCGCAAACGCCTTCTCGATGTTTTCGTAGTCGAGGGAATAGACGCCGTCCTTTTCGATTAAGGGCACGACGCTAGGAACGCGCTTCGAATTCAGGATGCTATTGAAGAAGATGTTGTAGACCGGGGTGAATAAAACGACCTTGTCCCCCACTTCCGTTAGCGCGCGGACGGAAGAAGACAAAACCGGGACGACGCCGAGGCAAAAGATCAAGTCCTTGGAGTCGATATCCCAGCCAAACCGCCTTTGGTAAAAGCCCACATAGGCCTTCGCCCATGCTTCGTCGGGCATGCAATAGCCAAACACGCCATGCTCGACGCGCTTAGCCAAAGCCTTGCGGACGCATTCGGGCGCGGAAAAATCCATGTCCGCCACCCACATCGGGAGCTCGTTGTCTTTCACGTCCCATTTGATGGAACCGGATTTACGACGGTCGACGAGGATATCGAATTCACTCATGGATGACGATTTCCGTTTTGCTATGATCGAGCGAATCGTCGTCGCGGATGATTTCCTTTACGCCCTTGCAGACGATGCGCCCGGAGATGGGGTTCTTGATCGAATCAATTTCGGTGACGACTTCGGCGTCGATATTCTCACAGTATTCGAAGGCGAGGTCCGTATCGACGATGCGGCAGTCGACGAGTTTGACGTTCTTCATGTAGCAGAAGCCTTGGTGCGAACGGATTTCGCAATGGATCAAGGTGATGTCCTCACTGTTCCAGCCGAAGTATTCGCCTTCGATATAGCAATTCTCGACGCGAACCCTCTTGCAGTTCCAGAAGGCGTCTTTCGTGCGTAAGACGGAGTCGCGGATCGTGACGTCCTTGCACCCGTCGAAGGCATAATTGCCTTGGAGGTCGAGGTGGTCGATTTCAACGTTCTTCGAGCCCTGACAAAAATATGGGCCGTTAACGACGCTCGCGTCGGAGATCTTGACGCCCTTGTTCCACCAAAGCGTTTCCTCGGCATCGGTGAATTCGGTGTCCTTCAAGGTGACGTTCTCGCATTTGCGGAGGAATTTCGGCCCTTGGAAAGCGCAATGGGTGAAGGTGATGTCTTTGGTGTACCAAACGCCAGCCCTGCTCGTCGGAAGGAAGGAACATTCGATGACGTTGATGTCCTTGCCATACCAAAGAGGGTATTTCCAACCGAAGGTGCTATGGACGACGTCGAGGTCGCCGCTTTCCTTTAACGGGGATTCGCCATCGTCGAAAAGGCAATCTTGGATATAGGCATCCTTCGTTTGGAACAAAGCGCGTTCGCCGGTGAAATGTTGATTGAGATAATTAGCCATAGTCGTCTCCTATTTTTGGACTTCCTGTCCTTCGGAAAAATATATTGTCTCCACTCCCGCGAGGCATTCTTGGATCAACGACTCGTAATCGAAGCGGGATTCATAGAGCAGGCACTCATCAAGATGAGGTCTGGTCTTGGGTTTCTTCGGTTTGAAGATCGTGCAGCAATCCTCGTAGGGACGGATGGAAATGTCGTAAGTGTCGATGCGTTTGCTCGTCTCGATGATGGAGAGCTTATCGGTCGCGCATAAAGGCCGCAAAATGGGGAAGTTGGTCACTTCCTCGATGACCCCAATGGATTCGAGGGTCTGCGAGGCGACCTGCCCGATGCTTTCGCCCGTGGCGACCGCCAGGCACTTGTTCTTCTTCGCCATAGCGACGGCGAGGCGGATCATCATGCGACGCATGGTCGTGATGCAATAAGGTTCGGGGACGTTATCGTAGATGGCTTCCTGGATCTTCGTAAACGGCAAGACCTGGAGCTTGATGTCCGATTGATAGACATTCAGTTTGGCCAAGATGTCCTTGAGTTTATCCACCACCGCCATCGAGGTATATGGGGGCGAGGCGAAATGGAGGCATTCGATGCGGATGCCGCGCCGAATCAAGGCATAGGAAGCGACGGGCGAATCGATGCCACCGCTAAGGAGCATCGTCACCTTGCCGATCATTCCTAAGGGATACCCGCCGAGGCCGAGTTCTTCGTGGCAAGAGAGATAACTCGCGTCCACGCGTAGCGTGATCTTCACTCTCGCGTCGGGTTCATGGAGGTCTACGGTCAAGGAAGAATGGTCGAGGACATAATCCGCGACCGCGCAGGAAATGCCATAGGAATCGAGTGGGAAGCGCTTGTTGACGCGCTTGACGTCGAGCTTGAAGGTCTTCGCGCCTTTTTCTTCTTGCAATAAGGCAAGCGCGGCTTCCTGCATCGCCTCGAGGGTCGGCTCCGCCTTCATGACGAGGGAGAGGCGTTGGATGCCGGCGACTTCCTTTAGGCGTTCAAAGATCGGCTTAGGGTCCTTGCCCGCCAAATAGACGTAAATGTGGTCACGGTCGGCCTTGCTTTCCACCCCATAGGGTTTTAAGGCGCAGCGGACGTTATGGAGGAGGCAGGCGATGAAGGCTTTGCGGTTATCGCCTTTGGTGGAGAGCTCACCATAATGGATCATGATCATGTCGGCGTTCATCTATGGTGCACCTCCTTTAACAAAGTAGACAAAGTATCTAGGAATACTTTCGCCTCTTCAAGCGAATTGCTCTCGTCGAGGGAAACGCGGATGGCGTTGCTCGCCTCGTCATTCGTCGCCCCCATGGCCAAAAGCACCGTCGAGGCATGCTCGATTTTGGAGGAACAGGCCGAGGCCGTGGACACATAGATCTCTTTTTGGCTTAATGCCTCCACGATGACGGAGGCCTTATGATGGTTCAATGAAAAGTCGAGGACATAAGGTGAACCGTTTTCAGGGGAAAAGATGCGTACGTCCAGTTCCTTTAAGCCATTCCAAAGATAATCGTGGACTAGGGTGACTTTCGCCTCGTTTTCCTTTAGGTGGGACAACTCTTCCCCAACCGCGGTCACAAGGGATGCGGCTAAGGGCAAGCTAACCGTTCCGGAACGGACACCGTCTTCTTGGCCGCCGCCATGGATCAATGGGGTAAGGCGGATTGAGGAACGGTAAATCAACGCGCCCGAGCCTTTGATGCCGTGGAGTTTATGGCCGGAGAAGGAAAAGAGGTCCAAGGACGCATAGGGAACGTCGACCTTCCCGATTGCCTGAGTGAGGTCGCTATGGAAATAGGCTTTGGGAAAACGATGGACGATTTGGGATAAGGCATTCAAATCCGATATCGCGCCCGTCTCGTTGTTGACGCCGAGGATCGAGACGAGGATCACGTCTTTATCCATATGACGTTCGAGCTCTTCCGGGGTGACGACGCCATCTTCGTTCACCGCTAGTTCGATTAACTCAAAGCCAAAACGTGCGGCGAGCTCTTTTGCCGGCATGGTGACGGAAGGATGCTCCGCGGAGGATATCAGGATCTTCTTGCCCCGGTTTTGGTAAGAGAAAGCAATCCCTTTTAGGGCGAGGTTATTCGCCTCGCTCGCGCCGGAAAGAAAAACGGCGCGATGCGTTTTCCCTAAGCCAAAGAGGCTTAATAGACGACTTCTTTCTTCGTCGAGCCTTCTTCCCGAGGCACGGCCTAGTCCGTGAACCGAGGAAGGATTAGCGAAATATTCTTGGTTTGCTTTGGCAAAAGCGTCGAGGACGGCGGGGCTCGGCCTGGTGGAGGCGGCGGAATCGAAATAGATCACGTCTTATTCCCCACGGATGCGTTTCAAACAGGCTCCGGTTTCGGTATAGGCGCGGCGGAAGTCGCCGTTGAAATAATAGCTTTCGGTCTGCTTGAGGGCGTCGTTGACTTCGCCAAGATGGCGACGGTCGCGGTTGGCGTAGACGATCGCGGCGTCGGCGAGGAGACACTGGTCATAATCGCCCATCGCGGCGTCATAGACGGCTTTGCCTTCGGTCTGAAGCTTGGCGATGTTCTCGTTCACCGCCTCGACGTCAATCGGCAAGGTGTGGACGAGGCGATGGACCTCATCGATGTAGCCATAGCATTTCTCGATGGCTTCGCCATAACGCTCACGGACCACGTCGAGGCCGATGCGGTCGATCGCGACTTCGCAGTTATGGAGTTTGTTATGGTATTCCTCGATGATGTTCACGGCGGATTCTGTGTCGGATTTGAGCGAGAAGAGATAACGCTCGAAATCGTCGATCGCGGTCGAGGCCTGCTCCGCTTCGTCGCGAAGGGTATGCATCTTATCCACCAAGATGGAATAAGGCTGCTTGGTGCCGGAATGGATGAAGGTGTCGAGCGATCTCTTGGTCGCGCCGGCTTTGTTGATGAGGTTCTTGATGCCGTCGATTTGGCTCTGGGCCTTCGGCGGGATGACATAGATGCTCTTCACTTCGGGAAGACCATTGCAAAGGCGGATGTATTTCTTTTCGATGGAGGCTTCTTCCACATAGACCTTATCGCATTCGTTTTCGAAGACGAGGCGGGCATCTTTTTCCTTGTCAAAGAGGTCGAAGTATTCGTCGATGCGGGCGATGATCGCGTCGAGTTCCTCCTGGACGCGGTTGAGGTTGAATTCCATGACGCGGTCGGTGATTGCCGAAAGAGAGGCGTTCATGTCCTCGATGTTTCCTTTGACGATGAGGTGATGCAACGGGAAATCGGCGCGGATCATCTCCTCGTAACGGTTTTGTAGCGAGGCCAGGCGATCGGGAATGACCGTGGTGATGGTGATGCAGATGTTCGGGAGGTCTTGCAGACAACGGCCGAGTTCCTTGATGACCGCGGCGATGTCGGGCAAAAGATTCTTCGCCTCATCGTATTGGGCGGATTCGACGAAAGCTTCGAAGGATTGGAATTGCTCGTCGAGCGATTTGAAGACGGCGTCAAAAGAAGGCGCGACCAAAGCGAGGTCGGCCTGCTTGATGAAATAGCTCTGCTTGATTTTTCGGAGCTCTTCCTTGAGGCGGAGCGAACTTTGACGGCACTCCTCCTCCGGTTTGATGATCTGCAGGAGGTCGTTGTTTAGCGCGTTCACTTCCTCGTCGTAGTTCTCGATGATGGTCCTGGCTCTTGGAAGCTCGGCCTTAAGCGCCTTGAAGCTACGCTCGGAGATGAGGTCCTTCAAATTGTTGATGGTCGCTTGGGCGGAAGAGTCTGATTTGTCGCGGATGTCCTTAAAGCGTTTGTTGTAGGTCGCATGGGTGTCGACGTAGAGCAAATTGGTCTGCGAGATGGCCTCGATGCGGCGGAGGTATTGGGAATCCTGACCGGTGAGCAAGGCGTGCAGATATTCAAAACGGCGAGATAAGTCACGGACCGCCTTTTTATGACGCATCGCGGAGAAGAGAGTGAAGTGCAAGAGCAGCCAAAGCCCGATCGCGGTGACGACGACGCCGACGATGATCAAGGCGATTTGGAATCCTTCGATGAGAACGAGTTGAACCATAGTGTGTTCATTATACATTCGCAAGGCGCGCCCTCGCACGAAGAAACGAAAGTTTTTGCACAATTCTTCTTCGGATGAAGAAGTTCATCATGATCTCCCGCTCAAGAAAAAACCCGCATTTCGCGGGTCTTTGACTCAAATTCAGTTCGTTTCTGCGGGGTTTTCCGCGCATTCTGCCGCTTTTGCTGCCTTTTTTCTGGGCAGGATCAAAAGCATGCTGACTTTCTTTTGGTAAAGAGCATAAGAAGGCTTGTAGGTGAGGAAGTTCTTCTCGATCATCGGGATGGAGATGAAACAGAAGAGCAACACCATGCCGACCGCCCCGGACGCCCAATACCAGATTTCGGCCTGAGGGATGATCAACAACGCCCCGCCGACCCAGAAGAGGATCTCGCCGAGGTAATTGGGGTGACGGGAGTATTTCCATAGCCCAGTCTCGTTGATTTGGGAACGGTCGGTGCGGTTCTTGATGAAACGCTTCATCTCCATGTCGGCGACGAGTTCCAAGGTGACCGCGAGGGTCATGGTGATGAGGGCGAAAAGATCCCAATAGGAGAAGTCGCGGCTCACGCCATAGAGGAAGAACGGAACCGAGGCGAGGTAGACGAGCAAAGTCGGCATCATGTTGATGCCAAAGAAATTGACGATTTGGAACGCTTTCCCGGTCTTGGCCTTGAGCATCTTATAACGCCAATCAATGTAATGGATGTCATCGAATCCGACGATGAAATTCGCCGTAAGGCGAACCGAATAGTACGTCAACACGGCCAAGACCAGAATCGTCCCGAGGTTCCAACGGGCGAAATAGACCAAGAGGAAGAGATAAAAGAACAGGGTCTGCAACGACCAATAAGGGTCGTAGACCGAAGGGGATTTGCTCACGACGCCGAAAAGATATACGATCGCGGTCGCGATCACGTCCACGAGCAAAAGCGAGAGCAGAATATCCCATCCCGCACGCAGTAAGAGAACCTCGACGCTTAAGGCGATGCCAAAGGCGAGGACATAAACGACCAGAAGATAGAGAAGGCCTTTTAGTTTGTTCATGCGACAAATTGTATCGGAACACCAAATCGAGACAACAAAATTATTTGCTTTGCCTCACGCATACGCATATAATCTCACCTGCGTGTGAAAGCAGCAGGCATCTACCCTTTCGCCCGACGTCGGTAAATCAAAACAAGTAAGCCCCCGCTACTAGGGCCGAACGGAAGCTCCGACACCCGGAAAGACGGAAGATACCCTTCTAACTTTGTACCCGCAAAGAAAGGAGACATTGAATATGTCTAAATCCGCATGGAAAAAGAGCCGTCACCTTGGTTTCTCCACCCTTGAGACCGGCGACGAACTCAAAAAGCGCCCCTATGGCCCGGGCCAACACGGCCAAGATCGTAAGAGGAAACCCTCCGAATACGGTGTCCAGCTCCTCGAGAAGCAGAAACTCCGCGAACTCTATGGCGTCTCCGAGCGTCAGTTCCGCCGTCTCTTCTTGATCGCCAAGAAGGAACCGACCGTCACCGGTCTCGCCTTCTTCCGCATCCTCGAGTCCCGTCTCGACAACCTCGTCTATCGCATGGGCTTCTCCAGGACCCGCGCCGGCGCCCGCCAGCTCGTCAACCACGGCCACATCCTCGTCAACGGCAAGAAGGTGGACATCCCCTCCTACCTCTGCAAGGTCAACGACGTCATCTCGGTCAAGGGCGACAGCCCCCTCAAGGTCGTCAAGGAAGCCATGGAATCCAAGCCGTCCACCTGTGGCTATGTCAAGGTCGACGATACCAAGTTCGAAGGCACCTACGTCCGTGAGCCCGAGCGCAACGAGCTCCCCCAAGAGATCAACGAATCTCAAATCATCGAGTACTACAACCGCAAGCTCTAATACTCGAGCCGCAACTAGTAGCCAAAGGGCCGCCGTCATGGCGACCCTTTTTAACGCAAAAGAGAGGCCGCCCGTCACTGGACGGCCGTTCCCTTATTTGGTTTTCGTTTGTTTGTCTTCCACTTTATCCCTTTATTTTTTGTGCACGCGCCCGCGTGTATATGAACATCGGCGAATTATTATACAGTGTATAAATATTCCTGATTTACAGACTTATGCTGGGATATATCTCTATACTGAGGTTGACGAATATTGTAGAATAACAAAGTTAATAAGGATTTAAATCATGGCTAAATCAAAAGTCTTCTTCACCAAGGAAATCACCCCCGATTCCCTTCTCCGCATCTACAAGGCCCTCGGCCGAGAACTCCGTGGCAACATCGGCGTCAAAATCTCCACCGGGGAGATGGGTGGCCATAACTATCTGAAGCCCGAGTTAATCGGCAAGCTTGTCGACGAGCTTAACGGCACGATCGTCGAATGCTGCACTGCTTATGGCGGCTCCCGCCAGGAAAAGGACAAGCATTGGGACACCATCAAGGCCCACGGCTTCCTCCCCCGCTTCAAGGTCGACCTCATGGACGAATTCGGCGAGATTGAGATCCCCGTCCACAATGGCTTCCACCTCGACAAGGACATCGTCGGCGAACATTTGAACAACTACGATTCGCTTTTGATCCTCTCCCACTTCAAGGGACACATGATGGGTGGATTCGGCGGTGCCCTAAAGAACATCTCCATCGGCATCGGTTCCACCGCCGGCAAAGCCTACATCCATTCCGCCGGCACCACCACCTCTTCCACCGATTGCTGGGGTAAGAACGCGCCCAAGCAAGATGACTTCCTCGAATCGATGGCCGACGCCTGCGAAGCCGTACTCCGCTACGTCGGATATAAGAATCTGGCCTACATCAACGTCGCCAACCGTCTCTCCGTCGACTGCGACTGCGATTCCAACCCCCACGAACCCGAAATGGGCGATCTCGGCATCTTTGCTTCCCTTGACCCCGTCGCCTTGGACCAAGCCTGCTACGACGCGGTGAAAAACGCGAAAGACCCCGGCAAAGCCGCCCTTATCGAACGCATGGATTCCCGTCATGGCATCCATACCGTCGAAGCGGCCGCAAAACTGGGTCTTGGCTCCCGCGAATACGAAATCGTTTCCCTCGATTAAGAACCAAACGAAAAAAGGGCGACTCAGCAAAGTGAGCCGCCCTTTTTTCGTTTGCCAATTACTGGGCAGAGAAGGAGAACTTATCGCAATGTCCCCAAGAATCGGCCGCCGCATTGGTCGCGGTCAGACCGATGGTCACATCGCTTTCTTCGGTAATCTCGATCGAGCGGAAGAACTTGGGCATGACACCTCCGTTCCACCCGACGATATCGATATTCATACCAATTTTCTCGCCAGTGCCGATTTGGTACCAGAGCTTCAACGACTCATAGCTTCCGGCGGCCATGACGAGGCCAGAGAGCTCGTAGGTGCCGGCGGGCACGGCAGTCAGTTTTTGGGAGAACGTGAAGCTGAAGGTGGACCCATACCACCACTTCACGTGCCAGGAACCATCGACGTTGGTGAGACCGGCATCGTCGTTCGTCTCATAGCAATAGGTGCGGTCTGCGTTAGAGATGGTCCAACCATTCATATTTCCGTCCTCGAAAGAGCCATTGGCCAATAGGTTGCCCGTGGCGTGGACGGTCGCGGTGACGTTGAACTTTTTGCCGCCATTGCCGTTGACGACGCCATCGACGGTATAGGTACCGACGCCAGTGATCGCGGCGATATCCGCGGAATCCCAGGCAATCGCGACCTCACGGAGCTGTTTGATATTGGTTTCCACCACCGCTTTCTCCGGCAATTTGTCCGCCACGTTTTCCACTCCATATTGGAAGGAGACCTCGAATTCGTCTTCCCTGAGCTTTGCGTCTTCGACGGTGACTTCGCGGTCCTTGTCTTGGATGTGTTTATAGACGGAAGCGCTCGGAAGGGCTTTGCCGGTATAGGAGAAGAGGGCCTGGTTGCACCAGTTGGCGCGGACGGATTCGTCCGAATAGCCTTTGGCGGCGATTTGCTCGGCGGTGCCATCGACACCATTCTGGATGTAATACTGAGCGGCCTTGCTGGTGCCGATCGCGCCAGCGACGGGGAGCCAATCCGGCTGCCAATAGAAGACGCCGATGCCGTTCTTACCGCTGATCTTGGATAAACCGTCGACGATGTCGGAGACTAAGCTTGCCTGACCTTGAGCGCCGGTGGCGTATCCGCCAGGGATTTCGTTATTGGGCGACCAATAGGCGTTATGGGTGACGTTTTCGACCCAATCATCCGTAAAGCCATAGGAAGTTTCGGCGCAGATGACGGGCTTGCCGTAGTTGGTGACCGCGGATTGCAGGAAGGAGAAGTAATTGGCCTGCGAGCCATGGTAATAGGAATAATAGGAAACGCCCACGATGTCGTAGTCGACGTTCGCACTCTTTAGCGCGCCCAAAACCGTGTTTGCGGAATTGTAGTTATTGCTGGTTTGCGTGAGATGGACGATGGTCTTGATGCTCGGGAAGACGGATTTCGCCCCGGCGATGCCAGAGGCGTAGATCGCGGTGTAGTTGGAATCGATACGGGTGACGCCAGCGATGCCAGAGTTGCTCTCGTTGCCGATTTGGACCGAGTCAACAGTCACGCCCGCATCTTTGAAGGCTTGCAAGGAATCCTTGGTGAAGTCCTCGACAAGACCCGGGATTTCGTTGGCGGATTTGTCCTTCCACGCCTTCGGAGCTTGGTAACGGATCGGATCGGCCCAGGAATCGCTGTAATGGAAGTCGATCATGACCTTCATGCCTGCCGCTTTGGCGCGTTTGGCCAAGGCGATATCGGTCGCGAGATCGTTGTTGCCACCGCCATATTCGGCGCCGTCGACGGAGGATTTCGGATCGTTCCATAAGCGAAAACGGGCGTAGTTGACGCCATCGCGGGCCAAAATCTGGAAGACATCTTCTTCGATGCCGTCCTCGTTATAGTAGACGCCGCCGTGCTTTTCGACTTCGGCGACCATGGAAAGGTCGGCGCCATAGGCAAACTCTTCGGTGAGTTCGTTCGTGGGGCCATTCACCTTGAGGGAGGCGTAATCTTGGGCTTCGTCGTTATATTTCTTGGCCAAGAAGGTCGCGGTGTAGGTTTCGTCTTTGGTCGCCGCGACGATTTCTTTGTCCCAGCCGTCGAAGATATAGACGGTCTTCGCCTCTTTGGCTTTGGTCGGGGTATCGCCGTCATAGACTGGGGTATCCCCTTCTTCCACGTCATAGGTTTTTAGGACCTGGCCGTCCGCGTTTTTGAAGGTGATCTTATAAACCTTGGTCGCGGGGGTGGAACTTCCTTCGGACGATTGTTCCGAAGAGGCTTCGCTCGACTTCTCGGAGGAAGCTTCGGACGATTGTTCCGAGGACGCCTCAGAGGATTGCTCGGAAGATTGCGCGGGGGAGGATTCGCTCGACTGTTCCGAAGACTGTTCCGAAGAGGCTTCGCTCGACTGCTCGGAGGAGGCTTCGGAAGACTGCTCGGAGCTCACCTCGGAGGTTTGCTCTTGGCTTTGTTCTGAACTTTGGGTCGGAGTCTCCGACGAGGATGTCGTCGGGGCGAGGCTGGTGGTCTCTTCTTTGGAAGGCTCTTCGGAGGTCGCGCTCTTCTCGGAGGAGAGGGAACTGCTCATCGCGGGGACGGAGGATTCTTCCTTTGAGGAGGGGGTTGAGGATGAGGTCGAGGCGCCACAGGAGGCGAGGGCGAGGGTCAATAAGGATAACGCCGTGGCGTGAAAAGTTTTATTTTTCATAGATAACTCCCTTTTCTGGGCAAAGTTTACCATGCCGCCTTTTGGCTTTAGATATCTTTTTCTACGCAGATGTAAGCGCTTTATTTGACAATTTTTGCCTATTTATAGGAAACGAATCTCCGTACATTCGCATAAAGGCATTGTAGGGGTTTCTCCTCGCGCGTATGTAAAAAACTAAGGAAAAGAGGGCGGCACGGATCATGCCACCCTCAATGACGCTTTTTTAGGCTAATTCGGCGAGGTAGTAGTTCTTCTTCCCGCGGCGGATGAGCACGTATTTCCCATAGAGCGCCTGGGCTTTGGTGATCATGAAGCCGAGCTCGGTGACCTTCGTTCCATTCACCAAGACGGAATTGCCTTGGATGAAGGTGCGTGCCTCGCGTTTGGAGGTCGCCGCGCCAACAGCGATGAGGAGGTCTTCTAGGGCCATCTCCCCTTCCACTTCCTTTTTGAAGGAACCGAAGACGGTTTCGATGTCCTCTTCGCTTAAGCTTCCGACCGCGCCGGAGAAGAGTGTTTCGCTCAGTTCGATCGCGTGCTTCGCCGCCTCTTCGCCATGGAGGTCCTTGGTGATTTCGTAGGCGAGGGTCTTTTGACCGATGCGCGCGCCGGGATTGCCGAGATGTTCCTTGGCCACCGCCTCGATCTCTTCCTTGGAAAGGAAGGAGAAGATCTTGAGGAAGCGGATCGCGTCCTCATCGGTGACGTTGATGAGGAACTGGTAGATCTCATAAGGGGAGGTGAGCTTCGGATCGAGGAAAAGCGCGCCCTTTTCCGATTTGCCGAACTTCTTGCCATCGCTGCGGAGGATGAGTTTGCCGGTCATGCACTCGACCTGCTCGTCGAGGCCGTCGATCTTGCGGATGAGTTCTAGGCCCGAGGTGAGGTTGCCCCACTGGTCGTTGCCACCGATCTGCATCGATACGCCAAAGGCGTGATGGAGATGGTAGAAGTCGATGGACTGCAAAATCTGATAGGCGAACTCAGTGAAGGAGATGCCCGATTCTAGGCGCGACTTCACGATTTCCTTGGAAAGCATGTAGTTCACGGAGAAGTATTTGCCATAGTCGCGCAGGAAATCGATCATGGAGAGTTCGCCAAGCCAATCCAAGTTGGAGACGATCGCGCCCTTCTCCGGATTCTCGAGGTCGAGGTATTTCTCAAGCTGCGCCTTGATGGAGGCGGTGTTGAAAGCGAGTTTCTCTTTGGTTAGAAGATTACGCTCACTGCTCTTGCCCGAAGGATCGCCGATCATGCCGGTAGCCCCGCCGACGACGGCGACGATCTTATGCCCCGCGAGTTGAAAACGCTTGAGCAAGGAGATCATGGCGTAGTTGCCAAGGTGCATGGAGGCGGCGCTCGGGTCGAAGCCGCAATAGATGGTTTGTTTGCTTTCGAGCATTTCGCGGATCTTCTTCTCATCCGAGTATTGCTCGATGAGTCCGCGGTAATTGAGTTCGTCGATGATGTTTGCCATGGCGCTATTTTAGACACTGGATAGAAATATCTCTAGATATAGCGATGCGTTTTTATACAGTGTGTAAGAAACGTCGGCCTATTTTTGGCTTTATGAAGGCCCATCGTTTCCGTAAAATGGGGAAAACAGGAGAAAAACCATGCCCACGATTTATGATTACGACATCATCTCGCCTAATGGCGAGGCCATTCCCCTAAGGCGTTATGAAGGCAAAGCCCTCGTCATCGTCAACACCGCGACCGGCTGCGGCTTCACCCCGCATTACGAACCGTTGGAGAAGATGTATCGCGACTACCATGAGCGCGGTTTGGAGATGATCGACATCCCCTGCAACCAATTCGGCGGTCAGGCCCCCGGAAGCGATGCGGAGATCCATGAATTCTGCACCCTCCACTACAACACCACCTTCCCGCAGATGAAGAAATCGGACGTCAACGGTCCGAATGCGTTACCGTTATACGGCTACCTCAAATCCCAATGCGGGTTCCGCGGCTTTGGCGAAGGGCAAATGGCCGAGATGATGAACGACTTGCTCGCACGCATCGATCCCGATTTTCATAGCAACCCCGACATCAAATGGAACTTCACCAAATTCGTCGTGGACCGCAAAGGCAACGTCGTCGCCCGTTTCGAACCGACCGATGACATCAAGGAATTGGAGAAACTGGTACTCTCCCTACTCTAAGGCAAAGGAAAAGGCGCGCCGCCCAGCTTGGGGTGACGCGCCTTTCGTTATGGTCATCAATACATGTCCGGAGACATGGCGGGAGCGGCGGGCTTTTCTTCCTTGATCTCGCTCACCGCGGCCTCGGTCGTGACGAACAAGGCGGCGATGGAGGAGGCGTTAAGGACGGCGCTGCGGGTGACTTTGGTCGGATCGACGATACCTTCGTCGAACATGTTGACCCAAGTGCCGTTTTTGGCGTTGAAGCCCATATCCTTCTTCGCCTCTTTCTGAGCGGCGACGATCTCGTCGGATTCGAAGCCGGCGTTTTCGGCGATCTGGGCCAAAGGCGCATACAGAGATTCGAGGACGGCCTCGATGCCCTTTTGGATATCGGGGTTCTCGTCGCGGAGCTTGCCCTTGAGGGTCTTATAGACTTGGGCGAGGGCCGCGCCACCGCCGACCACGATGCCTTCGCTAACGGCCGCCTTGGTCGCGTTAAGGGCGTCTTCGATGCGGAGTTTCTTCTCCTTGAGCTGCGCTTCGGTGAGGGCGCCGACTTTGAGCACGGCGACGCCATCGCCGAGTTTGGCGATGCGCTTGGAGAGGTTCTTCTTTTCGTATTCGGAGTTCGAGGAAAGGCGCTGCTGCTCGAGTTCGGCGATGCGAGAAGCGATGGCTTCCTTGTCGCCTTCTCCGCCGACGAGGGTGGTCTTATCTTTACGGATGGTGGCCTTACGGACTTTGCCGAGGTGCTCTAAGGTGACGTCCTTGAGTTCCATGCCGAGGTCTTTGGAGACGAAGGTGGCGCCGGTGGTGATGGCGATATCCTGCAACGCGGCTTTCTGGGCGTCGCCGAATTCCGGGGCCTTCACCGCGACGACGTTGAAGGTGCCGCGGAGTTTGTTGACCACGAGGGTCGAGGTGACGTCGGCGTCGAGGTCGTCGGCGACGATGAGGAGGGACTTATGGCTATCGACCACGCTTTGGAGCAAGGGGACGATGTCGTTGATGTTGGAGATCTTCTGATCGGTGACGAGGACCAAGGCGTCCTCAAGTTCGGCGACCATCTTCTCGCGGTTGGAAACCATGTACGGGGAGATGTAGCCCTTATCGAACTCCAAGCCTTGGGTGATGGCGAGTTCGTCGTCGATTCCCTTGGAATCATCAACGGAAATGACGCCGTTTTTGCCGACTTTTTCCATCGCTTCGGCGATGAGTTTGCCAATCGCGGGATCGCCACTGGAGATTGTGGCGACGGACTCGATGTCGGCGTTGGTGTCGATCGGACGGGAGATCTTGAGCAATTCGTCGGCGACCGCTTTGCCGGCCTTTTCCATACCGGCGCGGACAAAGACGGGGTTGGCGCCTTTTTCGACATAGGCGAAGCCGCGATGGATCATGGTTTGGGCGAGCAGGGTCGCGGTCGTGGTGCCGTCACCGGCGGCGTCGTTGGTTTTGTTCGCGACTTCATAGACGAGCTTTGCGCCCATGTTCTGGAAATTATTGGGGAGCTCGATCTCCTTGGCGATGGTGACGCCGTCGTTGGTGATGAGCGGGGAACCATATCCCTTATCGAGGACGACGTTGCGGCCTTTGGGACCGAGGGTTAGTTTGACGGTGTTAGCGAGGGTGTCGACGCCCTGAAGCATTTCGTCGCGGGCGGATTTGCCCAAACGGATTTCTTTTGCCATTGTTGCTTATCCTTCTTTCTTATTCGACGATCGCGAGGATGTCTTCTTCCTTGATGAGGATGTACTTATGCCCATCTTCCTCGTAATCGGTGCCGCTGTACTCGCGGTAGATGACCTTTTGCCCGGCCTTGAGGGTGGTCGGGACGAATTTGCCGGATTCAAGGGTGATTCCGGGGCCGACGGCGAGGATGGTCGCGACGTTACCGGCCTTTTCTTCTTTGGTGAGAATGATAGAGCCCACCTTCTTCTCGGAAGGGACCTTCTCGAGGAGAATGTTGTCATTTAAAGGTTTGATCATGATTGGTTCTGCTCCTTGTTCGTTAAATATGTTAGTTCGTTATTTAGCACTGTCAAGCGTTGACTGCTAAATCTGACTCAGAGCAAAGAAAAAGAGGGGCAAGCCCCTCTATGCGATCGGTTACGATTACTTGGTCGACTGACCGTGGACGAGTTTGGCCTCGATACGGCAGGTCTTTTCCACGAGCTCTTGGTTCAAGAGATCGGTGAGCATATACATCGCGCGCTTGCCCACTTCCTGCATGTTGATCTGCATCGTGGTAAGGGTCGGACGGACGATGTAGGAATACTTCGTGCCGACGAGGGAGAGAACCTCGACTTGTCCCGGGACGGAGATGCCGGAGTCGGTCGCGGCGTTAAGGACGGCCGCGGCGATGGAGTCGCGGTAGCAGATGTAATAGCCACGATGATTGGCCTCGTCTTTGAAGTAGTCGAGGAACTGCTGGTAGGTCTGGGTATAGGAGTCGTGGCAATTGACGATCCGATAATCCCGGCCGAGTTCCTCGTGGGTCTTGAGGAAGGTCTTCTCGCACCTGGCGAGCAAACGGCCGGCGTTATGGACGTGGAGGAAGGCCATGGGGTTGGCCGCGCCACGAGCGTAATATTCTTTGATCAAGTTCTCCAACGAGGAGTCGTAGGAGAAGCGGATGTCGGCGACGCGGTCGCCCTTGATCTTATTGTCGATGACGACCGAAGGCACGTTATACGAGGTGATTTTCTCTACGTCTTCCTGGGCTAATTGGTCATCGAAGATAATGGTGCCGTCGACGTGGGCCGTGATGACCTTGTCGATGGACTGGAGCGCCTCATCGCGGGAATGGGAAGTCGTGAAGAGGGTCAAGGTATAGTTTTTCTCCTTGGCGATCTCGGTGATGCCCGAAAGCATGTTGGCGATATAGACGTAGTTCGCGCTAGGAATGATGATGCCGATGTTCGTGGAACGGTTGGTCGCGAGGGCCTGGGCCAATCCAGACGGCTTATAGCCGAGCGCTTCAATGGTGTCCTGGACCTTCTTACGGGTCGCGGGGGTCACCGATTCGGATTTGTTGATGACGCGCGAGACGGTCGCGAGGCTCACCCCGGCGGCTTGGGCGACTTGGTAGATCGTTACCCTGTCTTTCAAATTCTGCATGCTTTTATCCTCCTTTGAGGCAAGGACACTATACTCAAATCTTTCAGATTGTGAAACATATTTTCATCTTTTTCAGAAAATTATTGTCATGTTTTGTGAAAATCTACGATGAACAAATGAGTCTTCTTACGAAAGACATTTTCTTTTTTTCGGCGTTTTTCCACCGTTGTTTTCATTTTTGGTCGAAAAAAGAAAAGCCGGCACAGAGCCGGCATGCGTCTTTCGTTGGATTAATCTAAGAAGAAATCCTGACCCGCTTCTTTTCCTTCGGGGATGAACGCGAGTTTGAATTCGTCGCCGATATGCAGGTCTTTCTCACAGCAAACCTCGCATTCGATGGGGATATTCTTCACCACTTTGGCTTTGAATTGGGTGCCGTCGAACTTCATCGCCCCATCGGTGACGACGACGATCTTGCTTCCGATTTCGAGGTTTTGGTAACGGGAAACCGTGGTCAGCGTCTTTTCTTTCACTTTCAGGGTCACGATATGGCTACGTTCGTCCAAGGGATGTTCTTCGAGGTTCGTGATCTCCCCGACCGTGAAACCGGTGTCGCGGCAATAGGGAAGCTTTTCAAGCCCGGCGTTGACGAGCTTGTCATTGATGACGTTGATGAGAATATCCTCCGGGGCGACGATCATGCCGCTAGCCTTGATCTTGCAGGTCTTGCCGAAGTCGAAGAGGTTGATCCCCACGAGATCCTCGCCTTGGTATAAGGCCACCACTTCGCCTTTGTTTTCGACCCGGTCGGGATAACGGTCCGGGCAAAGGACGACGAAGAGTACGTCGCCGACGGATTCATGGTTATAGAAGAGACGGTACATATGGTGAACCTCCTATTTCACGATGATGATGCGGTGGATGTTTTGGCCTAGGGAACGAAAGCGGGCTTCATATTCACTCATCGCATCGTGTTCCGGGTCAAAGACATATTGGTCGGTGCATTCTTTGACGCAAAGCTTGGCCAAGGGCACTTCGTCCAAGGTAAAGGCGTAAAGCGAGGCGTTATCGGTCTTCATGACGATCTCCCCGCCTTCCTTAAGCAAACTCGCGATCAGGGCGAGACGCTCATGGTAGGTCAAGCGACGCTTCGCGTGGCGTTTCTTGGGCCACGGGTCGGAGAAATTCAGGTAGATCTTGTCGAAGCGATAAGCCTTCAACGATTCGTAGACTTTATCGAAGTCCTCGGCGATGAGACGGACGTTATCAAGGTTAAGCCCCTCGATCTTTTTGGCCGCCGTCGCTAAGACGGAACGGTCGCGTTCAAGGCCGAGATAATGGCCTTCCTGCAGACGGCTGATCCCGATGAGGAAATCGCCTTTGCCCATCCCGATCTCCAGATATAAAGGGGAAACGGAAAGGAAGGGGTCGTTTTCTTCGATTTGGGGATAAACCAGTTCGGGGTGTTCCTGAAGATAAGGAATGGCCCAGGGTTTGGCGCGGCCTCTCACTTCTTGAGCTGTCCTAAGGAGTAGATGGCGTCGGCCAAGATCGCGATCCACTGCTTGAAGTCTTCGACGTAGACGTATTCGTTGGGCGAATGGATGTCGCCTTCGCGTCCTTTGAAGGAGCAGCCGTAGGCGACGCAGTTCTTCGCTTCTTTCGCATAGGTTCCCCCACCGATGGCCATCGGCTTGTCGAAGAACTTATGGGTCATGTGCTTGTAGGACTTCATCAAGGTGGAGATGAGCGGTCCCTTCTTATCGAAATAGAGCATCGGGGCGACGCTATTGGTCACGACGCTTAAGCCAGTCGCCGCGGACAAAGCGCGAAGCGCTTCTTCCGGTTTGGCCTTTTCGCCATAACGGTAGTCGATGGTGAGGCTCAACTTGCCATCCTTATAGGAGACGATGCCGTAATTGAAGGTGCTCTTGCCCGCTTCCTCGAAGCCCTCGGAATAGCAATCGCCGCCGAAGGAGGTGCCGAAGGGATCCTCGAGCGCTTTAGCGATTTTGGAAAGCTCCTTGAGGCCATAGATCTCGCCCAAGGTCTTGAAGGCGATGAGGGCGGCGTTCACGCCGAGTTCCGGCGTGGAGCCGTGGGCGGATTTGCCAAAGAAAGTCACGATCTGGATCGGGCCGCAGTCACTGATATCGAACTTGACGCCTTTCGCATTTAGTTTCTCCGCGAGTTTCTTATCGGCTTTCAAGGTGACCAAGATACGGTCGCAGACGGCATTGGAGACCACGCCGCCATCCATCGCGACGATCGGGGAAAGGTCGAGCTTACCCGAGGCGGTGGCATGGGTGATGCCTTTTTCGGCATAGATAAGCGGGAATTCCGCGTCGGGCGTGAAGCCGTAATCGGAATCGGGTTTCTTCAGCGAATGGAAATAATGGACGAGGCAAGAGGAACCGCGCTCTTCGTCGCCGCCAGCGACCAAACGCACGCGGAAGCCGTTGATGAGGCCGTTGTCCTTGAGGAGTTTCATGGCCATGAGCGAAGCGATGAGGGGGCCTTTGTCGTCGGTGGAACCCCTACCGATGATCTTCATGTCCTTGCCTTCGCCGACCATATCCGCCGCGAAGGGCTTATGGTCCCATTTGCCGGAGACGGGGACGACGTCGGCATGGGCATAGACGCCGATGAGGGGACCGGATTCGCCAAAGGTTAGCTCGGTGCAATAGCCTTCGCAATCATCGACCGCGAAGCCGTAATCCTTGCCGAGCTTGGCAACGTAATCGAGGGCGGATTTGACGCCTTCGCCATAGGGGGCGCCTTTGGCGATGGTCTTCGCGTCATAGACGGAGGCTTTGCCGATGAGGGCGCGCAGCGCCTTGATGCCGGTCTCTTCGTAATTCTTGGCGAGTTTTTTGAAATTCGGATGCATGGGAAACTCCTTAACGTAAGCAACGCGCTTTGACTAACCGAGGCAATACCTTGCGCGAAGCGATATATAGCGGCGGTACGATGATCGCGGCGACGGTCATCTCCCCAGCCATTCCGAGCAAGATCACGAAGGTGAACGTCAGGGCCGTTCCTAGGGCCACGGGGCTCTGGGAGGAGAATAGGCCGGCGATGGTGTCCGGATAGAAGACATAGAGGTCGAGGAACACCAGTCCGGTGTGCAGCATAGTGAGCAAGGCACACGCCAGTGCTAAATATAAGCCGAATGTCTTCTTTTTGAAAGTCTTTCCTAATAAGGAAAAGACGAGCCCGGCGACCAAGCCGAAAACGACGCGGGGCGGGATGGCGACCCAAGGGTAGGCGAAGAGGGCGTTGAAACCGGCGCTGCTAAGGGCTTGCATATAAGAGGAAACGCCGAAGATGAGGCCGAGCATTAGCCCCTTCTTCCATCCGCCGAGCGCCGCGCCAAGAAGCACTGGGGATATGGAGCAACGTCAGCGAGACGAAGGGAGTCACGGGGATATAGCCTAGACTCGGGACGAACGTCATGAGCAGAATGAGGGCGACGAAGACGGCGTCCAAAGTCATGCCGGAGACGATTTCATGCGTCGTCTTCTCCTCTTTCTCGTAAGGGTGCAAAAGAAGGAAAGTCAAGAACAGGGTCAGCGCGAAAAGGACCACGCTGAGGATACGGATCGGATCAGTCATTTTTCGTTTCTCTTATGGATGTCGGCCAAGCCGTCGAGGACGAGGCTTGGGGCGTATTCGAATTCGGGCAGCAAGCCTTTCACGTAAGCGGCGAACCCGCCCGTGAGGACGCGCTTGCAAGGATAGCCGGCTTCTTTTTCTAGTGCGTCGGCTAAGGAACGGATCATCAACGCATTGCCGTAAGTCAGGGCGCTATTCATGCAATCCGCGGTGTTTTTGCCGAGGATTTTACGCGGGATTTGCAAGGAAACCTCCGGTAAAAGCGCGGCGGAGGAGGAGAGGGATTTCTCTTGTAGTCCTAGGCCCGCGCCGATGGTGCATCCAGCAAAGGATCCTTTGTCGTCGAGCAAGATCAGTTTGGTCGCCGTGCCGAGGTCGGCGATGATACAGGGATAGCCAAAGCGCGACTTCGCCCCGACGGAGACGGCGATCATGTCGCCCCCGACTTCCTTGGGGTTATCCGTGTCGATCTTAAGTCCGCTTTTTAGCCCAGGCCCAAGGACCCTAGGCTCGACGTGAAGAAAGTCGCGGCACAAGCCGAGATAGATCTCCGTTAGGGAAGGAACGACCGAGGAAATGATGGCCGCGGTGACCTTGGATGGTTCGATGTTTTTGCTCTTGAAGAAGAGTTCCGAGGAAGCGATGGCCTCCTCGAGGGTGACGTCCCGATTCGACTTGCTGCGGAAATAGAGTGTCTCCATTCCGCCGTAAAGCCCGAAATCGGTCATCGTGTTGCCGATGTCAATGGCGAGTAGCATAGGGTCTGCCTCCGTTTCGGTCCGCGAAGGGTACCGAACGATTAAAAGATAATGGGTTGGGTTTTATCCTTCAAGGATAATCAAGCGACGACGACGTTAAGGATCCTGCCCTTGACGTAGATGACCTTGACGATGCGCTTGCCTTCGAGGAAAGGCTTGACCTTCTCGCTTTCGAAGGCGATGGCCTTGGCTTCCTCTTCGGTCGCTTCCGCGGGGACCAAGATCACGTCACGGGTCTTGCCGTTGACGGAGACGGCGAGCTTGACCTCGTCTTTGACGAGTTTGGCTTCGTCATAGGTCGGCCAAGGTTCGTACGTCAAAAGGTCTTCGTGGCCGAGCAAGGACCACATCTCCTCACCGACGAAGGGGCAGACGCAGGAGAACATCTTCACGAACCCTTCGATATAGGGACGATAGAGGGATTTGGCCTTATAGCAGTCGTTGATGAAAATCATCATCTGCGAGATCGCGGTGTTGAAGCAAAGGTCCTCGAAATCGCCGCTGACCTTCTTGACGAGGAAGTTATAGGAGTAATCGAGTTCGCCGGAATTCTCGTCACTGATGCGTTCCTTGAAGACAGGTTCGTCGAGGAGGCGATAGACGCGCTCGATGAAACGATGGGCGCCATCGAGTCCGTTCGTGGACCAGGGTTTGACCTCGTTAAGCGGGCCGGCGAACATCTCGAAGAGACGGAGCGAGTCGGCGCCATGGCTTTCGACGATGTCGTCAGGATTGACGACGTTGCCGCGGCTCTTGGACATCTTCTCGCCGTTTTCGCCCAAAATCATGCCTTGGTGATAGAGGCGCTGGAAGGGTTCCTTGCAGGAAACGACGCCGATGTCGTAGAGGAACTTATGCCAGAAACGGGCATAGAGCAAATGGAGTACGGCGTGTTCGGCGCCGCCGATATAAAGGTCGACGGGGAGCCAGTGCTTCAAAAGTTTTTCGTCGCAGATCGCGTCCGGGTTATGGGGATCGATGTAACGGATGTAATACCAGCAAGAACCGGCCCATTGGGGCATCGTGTTGGTCTCGCGGATTCCCTTCCTGCCGTCGGGGGTGACGTAATTGAGCCACGCCGAAGGGGCTTGGGCTAACGGAGGTTTGCCGCCTTTGGACGGCTGATATTGGTCCATCTCGGGAAGGGTGAGGGGCAATTGGTCTTCCGGAAGCGGGAATTCGGTCCCGTCCTCGAGGGTGACCATCGGGATGGGCTCGCCCCAATAACGCTGACGGGAGAAGATCCAGTCGCGGAGCTTGTAATTGATGACGCGCTTTCCGGCGCCGAGCTCGATGAGCTTCTTAGTGATCGCGACCTTCGCCTCGTCGATGAATAAGCCGTCCGCGAAGGAGGAGTTGATGTGTTTGGCGTCGCCGGTGAAAGCATTCTCGGAGATATCGCCCTCGAGGACTTGGATCATCGGCAAGCCATGCTTCTTCGCGAAGGCATAGTCGCGCTCATCGTGGGCGGGGACGGCCATGACCGCGCCAGAACCATACGAGCCAAGGACGTAATCAGCGACGTAGACGGGGATCTTCGCGCCATTGATCGGATTGATGGCCTCGACGCCGAGATAGACGCCGGTCTTCTCTTTTTCGGTGCCGGTGCGGGCGAGGTCGGACTTCGCCGCGGCGGCTTTGACATAGGCCTCCACCGCTTCTTTTTGCTCTGGGGAGACGAGTTTAGCCACCAATGGGTGCTCGGGGGCGAGGCAGCAATAGGTACAACCGAAAAGGGTATCGACGCGGGTGGTGAATACCTGGAAGGATTCCTTTTGACCCGCGATCGCGAAATCGATGGACACGCCTTCGCTGCGGCCGATCCAGTTGCGTTGCATCTCGAGGGTGGACTTGGGCCAATTGAGGCCTTCGAGGTCCTCGGCGAGGCGGTCGGCATAGGCGGTGATCTTGAGGACCCACTGCCTCATCGGCATGCGGATGACGGGGAAACCGCCGACTTCGCTTTTGCCGTCGACCACTTCCTCGTTCGCGAGCACGGTGCCGAGTTCCGGGCAATAGTTGACCGGGATGTTGGAG
Organism: Erysipelotrichaceae bacterium; assembly: GCA_015058945.1. Classification (GTDB taxonomy): domain Bacteria; phylum Bacillota_I; class Bacilli_A; order RFN20; family CAG-826; genus Alloenteromonas. Next base: position 51,719 of record SVBF01000018.1, read on the forward strand.
ACGTAGGCGAGGTCATGGGCGTAGAGCTGGAGGAAGATCCACTGGGTCCATTTGTAGTAATCCTCGTCGATGGTCGCGATTTCCTTGCTCCAGTCGTAGCTGAAGCCGAGGGAGCGGATCTGACGCTTGAAGTTGGCGATGTTCTTACGGGTGAACACCTCGGGGTGGACGTTGTTCTTGATCGCGAATTGCTCCGCGGGCAAGCCAAAGGCGTCCCAACCCATCGGATGGAGGACATTGAATCCCTGCATGCGCTTCATGCGGGCGACGATGTCGCTTGCGGTATAGCCTTCCGGATGGCCGACGTGGAGCCCTTGGCCAGAAGGATAAGGGAACATGTCGAGGGCGTAACATTTCGGTTTGGAGAAATCGTGGGTGTCGCAAAAGAAGGCGTCGCGCTTCTCCCAGGCGTCCGCCCATTTGGTCTCAATGTGCTTAAAATCGTAACTCATACGGGTGGATTATAAGTTTTTCTATAGAAAAAGAAATAAAAAGCTGCTCCCTGGGAAGGAAGCAGCTAAGCGAAGCTCATTCTTGTCAGTAAAGCTTGAGGTATGCCTGCGCGCTCTTCCGCCAGGAGTGGTCCGTCTTCATCGCGTTATGGATGAGTTTGCGCATGGTCTTGCCGTCGGCGAAGACCGTGAGGGCCTTCTCCACCGTCGCCTTTAAGGCACCGAGGTCATAATCGACGAAGGAGAAACCGGTCGCGACGTCGGCGTTTTTGCCGTTGAAGCCGACGACGGTATCCTTCAGCCCGCCGACCGCGCGGACGATCGGCAAGGAGCCGTAACGCTGGGCGATCATCTGCCCGATGCCACAGGGTTCGAAGAGCGAAGGCATCAGGAAGAAATCGCTCGCGGCGTAGATGTCGTGGGCCAATTGGTTGTTGTAGCCGATATAGATCGCGCAGCGGGTCGGATAGGCGTCGCGCAGCCGTTGGGCTTGGCGCTGCAGCTCTTCCTCGCCAGAGCCGAGGACGATGAATTTGCCGCCGTGACGAAGGATGCTCTCCCCCACTTTTAACGCAAGGTCGATGCCTTTTTGGAACGTGAGGCGCGACACCAAGCCAAAGATCGGGGCGTCGTCGTTCTCTAGTTCATAGTCAAAACAAAGCTTCTTTCGGCACGCCTCTTTGCCGGAGACGAAAGAGGTGACGCCGTAATTCTTCGGTAAGAAGGGATCGTTCATCGGGTCGAATTCCTCGACGTCGACGCCGTTGACGATGCCGCAGAAATCCCTGTCGCGCAGACGGAGTACGCCGTCTAGCCTCATGGGGTCGCCGGGGCTAAGCAATTCCTTCGCGTGGGAGGGGGAGACGGCGACGACTTTGTCGGAATAGACGATGCCGGACTTCAAAGTCGACACCATGTCGTCGAAACGTACCGCGCCCGACTCATAGATGCGGTCGTCCAAGCCGAAGAAATGGTTGAGGAAATAACGGTCCAGATACCCTTTGAACGCCTCATTGTGCAGTGTCATGACGAAGCGGGTGTTCTGGTAGACCTCCTCCCCGAGCGATTGCTCCTTGATGAGGACGGGGACCATGCCGGCTTGCCAATCGTGGACGTGGATGACGTCGACGGGCAGGTTTAGGAACGGGAAGAGGCGTTGGACCGATAAGGCGAAGAAAGCGAACCGTTCGCCGTCGTCGTCATAGCCATAGAGGTTTTCCCGGTTGAAGTAATAATCGTTGCCGATGAGGTAAAACTTCACGCCGAGATATTCCCAGAGGAATATGTCCGCGTTTTGTTTTCTCCAAGAGAGCCGCACCTCATAGCTGCCAAGGCGGCGCAAAGCCATCGCGGGGCGGTCTTTGATGATTTTGTAAAACGGGAGGACGATACAGGCTTCGTGACCCATTTTGCTTAGTTCATGGCTGAGCGACCAAATCACGTCGGCGAGCCCGCCGGTTTTGCATAGGGGCAACGCCTCGGAGGCGATCATCGCGATCTTCATAGAATCGCTCCTTGGGCGACGTACATCGGCTCTTTGGGTTTGCCTTTGATGCCATGTCCGCGCTCAATGATGGAGTATTTGTCGATGACCGCGTTTTCGATCACCGCGCCCTCGTTGACCTTCACGGTTGAGAAGATGATGGAGTTTTTGACGATGGCGCCTTTGGCGATGGTGACGTTACGGGCGATGATGGAGTTGATGACTTTGCCCTCGATTTTCGCACCGTTGGAGATATAGGAATTGCTCACGGAACTGTTCTCGCCATACATCGCCGGCGGGGTATCGTGGGTCAAGGTGTAGATCGGCCAATCGGGATGGAAGAGCTGATCGGCCTTGCGGCGGTCGAGCATGTCGAAGGAGAGTTGCGCGTAATGGGCAAAGGAATCGACGCAGCCGACGTAGCCGTCAAAATAGCGCACCGCCATCGCGTAAGTCTTCTCCCGGATGGCGAGCATGATGAGGGTGAAAAGGTCGGCGTCAGGATAGGTGGGCGCGTAGCGGCGCAAGATGTCGATGAGCGTCGGGCGGTTGATGATGAAGGTGTCGAGTGAGACGGCGTGCTGACCAAGGAATTGCCCTTCGTTGACACTCGCGCCGACGAGTTGTCCGTTCTCATCGAAATCGAGGACGCGCGAACCGTGCCAATAGGTCTTTAGGTTGCGCTGCGTTGAGGCCAAAATGGTGATCTGGCGCTGATGGTCGAGATGGTCGTTGAGATAGGGACGGAAGTCGATCGAGGCCACCAAATACGACGGGGTAAAAAGCAGGTACTGGGAGTCGGAATCGTAGAGCAGCCAGTCGTTGAACAATAGATTGTTCACGTCGCTATTGAGGCGCGGGTCCTTCTGGGCCGGCTCGTTGAACATGAGACGCTGATGGCCGATCTTGGTGTTGATGACCCACGAATCCATCGAGCCGAGGTGCTTCATGATGGAACGGAGGTGGTCCTTGACGAGCAAGCCCACCTGGGTCACGCCGGAGTTACAGAGGTTGGATAAGGCAAAGTCACAGAAGGCGTAACGGCCCAAAAAACTCGTGGAGCCGAGTGGGCGCGAATTCGTGATCGGGGCGATGTTGGGCTCGCAATGGAAATTGACGATGGCGGTTACTTTTCTCATTTGGCGGTCCTCCCTAAGGCATAAAGCGCGATGCCTTCGCGCGAGCCGTTGACCACTTCATCTTTGCGGATGGTCTCACCCGGACCGACGAGGCAGTCATAGACTTTGGCGCCCGACCGCACGTGGCAGCCGTTCATCAGGACGACGTTATAGCATTCGGCGCCCTCCTCGACGATGACTTCGCTCGAGACGACGCAGTGGTCGATCTTGCCGCGGATCACCGCGCCTTGGTTGACGAGGCAATCTTTGACCTCGGCGCTAGGGCCGATATATTGCGGGGTGCAGTGATTGTCCTCGGAATAAATATGGCAGTCCTCTTGCAAGGTATAGAGGTTCATCGCCGGGTCGCCGCTAAGCAATAGGTCCATGTTGGCCTCATGTAATGAGGAAATGGTTCCGACGTCCTTCCAATAGCCGCCGTAACGGTAGGCGACGAGGCGTTTTTGACGGGCGATCATCGCTGGGATGATGTCTTTGCCGAAATCGTGTTCGGTCTTTTCCTTTAACGCGTCGGCCTTAAGGTATTTCTTCAAGGTCTTGTAGGTAAAGATATAGATACCCATCGAGGCGAGGGTGCCCTTGGGCTGCTTGGGCTTCTCCTTGAAGTCGATGATGAAACCGCGTTCGTCGGTCTCACAAATGCCGAAACGGGACGCCTCGGCCAAGGGGACCTCGCGCACGGCGACGGTGCAATCGGCTTTGTTCTTAACGTGAACGCGCAGCATCTCCTCATAGGTGGTCGCGTAGATGTGGTCGCCGGAGAGGATCAACACGTATTCGGGATCAAGTTCGTCGAGCCAATCGAGGTTTTGGTAGATGGCGTCGGCCGTGCCGCGATACCAGCTCGACCCCTCTTCGGTCTGTTTGGGGGAGAGGACGCTCGTGAGGCAATTGACGCCGTTGAGGCCCCAGTTTTTGCCGTTGCCGATATACGAATTGAGCGCGCTGCTTTCATATTGGGTCAATACCCCGACATGGGTGATGCCGGAATTGGCGCAATTGGATAAAGGAAAATCGATGATACGGTATTTTCCGCCATAGCTGACCGCGGGTTTGGCAAGCTTCCGAGTAAGGGCGCCTAAGCGCGTTCCCTTACCGCCGGCGAGGATCATCGCGGCGATTTGAATAGCCATTGGTGGGCCTCCTGTTCCTCATTGGGAATTAATTTATATCATTATACCGCAATTCGAGAACGATTTCCGTAGGAATAAGGCGCGCGCACTGTGCGAAAACATTTGCCACCGTCAAACGTGCGTGGTATATTACACACCGCGTCTAACGCGGGAGGTGAAAACATGTCCAAATATTGTCCGATCACTGGCAAGGGACCGCTCAGCGGAAACAATCGTAGCCACTCCTTAAGGGCTACCCGTCGTCGCTGGAACGTCAATCTTCAAAAGCGCAAAGTCGAAATCGATGGAAAGGTTGTCGAGATCCGCATGTCGAATCGCGCCTACCGCACTTTAAAGAAGTCCAAAGCCGTCAAATAAGCTTTGCCTTAACGAAAACGCCGACCATATGGCCGGCTTTTTTCTTACTTTAGGTTGAGGAGGAGGAATCCGAGTAGCCCCGCGATCGTCGAGACGAGGGAGAAGATCAAGGCCAGATGTTCTGAGAAAGCGAGGACGAAGGGCTTCGGCCGATAGGTCGTCACGTTCCCCTGCTCGTCCATCGTGGAACGGAGTTCGCCCCAATGGGATAGCCTTGGGTTCACTAAAAGCAGGAAATGGATCGCGGCGAAGGCGACCATCGCGACGCAGAACCCTAGGGCCAAGGACGAATCCACCGGCATGAGGTTCGCAAAAGTCACCGCACTCGAAGCCTCGGCGAGGACGCTAAGTCCGCTATAGGCGACATAGGCGAGCAAATGCTGCTTCGGGTTATAGGCGGAGATGAGGCCCAAGGCGAGCAAGGCCACGTTTTGGAGCACAAAGAACACGAGCACCACGATGGCCAAGGGCAAAAGGTAGGTATGCTTGTCCAAGGTGAGCAACAGATAGCTCCCGGCAAAAGCCGACGCGGCCAAATAGAAATAATAAGAAACGCGCGTGGCGTTCTTCGCCCCACTGCCGCCTTCAAGCATTTCATAAGGGAACATCGTGAGAAGGGAATAACGCTTCTTGTTTTCCTCTTTATATGCGTGCGCGCCTAGGAACCAGGTCAGCAAAAGGAACACGACCGGCGTGAGCGCAAGCAGCAAAAACCACGAAGCGGAGGGAGTCATAGGTTCTTTAGGCCCTCCAGACGCTCGGCATAATCGTCATGGCCATATAAATAGGAACCCGCGACGAGCACGTCGGCCCCTTTCTCCACGACCAAGCGGCCGGTTTCATGATTGATGCCGCCATCGACCTCGAGGTAGACCCCACGACCCAAAGCGTCGATCTTCTTACGGCAATAGGCGATCTTTTCTAACGACCCTTCCATGAAGGCCTGTCCGCCTTTGCCCGGTTCGACCGACATGATGAGGACGAGATCGACCAAAGGGAAATAGGGATCCAAAACCTCGACTTTCGTCGCCGGTTTGATCGAAATGCCGACTTTGACGCCAAGCTTCCTTAGCCCTTCGATGCAATGAAGGCGTTCTTCCTCGGTTTCATAGGCTTCGTAATGGAAGGTGATGAGTTCGGCTCCTGCCTTTGCGAATCCTTCCGCGGCCGCCAAAGGTTCATAGACCATCAAATGGGCGTCGCGAAGCATCTTCCCGCAATAAGGGACGATACGGGCGACGGTTTCCGGACCAAAGGTCTTATTGGGGACGAAACGTCCGTCCATGACGTCGAGGTGGATGAAAGTCGCGCCGGCTTTGTCCATTTTGGCCACTTCGGCCTCTAGGACGGAAAAATCGGCGGAAAGGATGGATGGGGCGACGTTGACGCGACTCATTTGAACCCAAAGAGCTTGCGCAGAAGCCCTTTCCTTTCCTTGAAGTTCTCGGTGTCGGACATCGCCTTGACGATGGCTTGGTTCATGTCCATGGCGGTGAGGAAGCGCTCCTCCGGCCTCTTGCGGCAAGCCATGATGGTGATCTTATCGATGGAACGGGGAATCGAAGGGACGATCTTGGAGGCTTCCGGCAGGCGCTTGCGCATCTGCTTCATCGCCACTTCCTCCACGTTTTGGCCGTCGAAGGGCACCTGCCCGGTCAAAAGTTCAAAGAAGATGACGCCCATTGAATAGATGTCGTTGCTGATCGCGACCGGGGCGCCCATGATCATCTCGGGGGCGCAGTAATAGATCGTGCCCTGGATGGAATCCGAATCGGACGAGAGGCCGATGGGGCTCGCGATGCCGAAATCAGAGATTTTAAGCGTGCCATCGGACATGTAGAAAAGGTTGTCGGGCTTCAGGTCGCGATGGACGATGCCGTGACGGTGGATATAATCCACGCCCGAAGTGAGTTGCAGCATAACTTCGCAGGCGTCGTATAACGGCAAGGCGCCGGCGAAATTGAGTTTGTCGCGCAACGTCTGGCCACGGATGAACTCGTTGGCCATATACGGTCTTCCCTCGACCGTTCCCCTACCGAGGACGCGGACGATATTGGGGTGGTTCAAAGAAGCCGCGGCGGCGGTTTCGTTCATGAAACGGGAAACGTTTTCCTGATTGGCCATGAGTTCTTCCTTCATGACCTTGAGTGAGACGATGCGTCGTGAGATGAGATCGTTGGCTTCGTAGACATCGGCCATGCCCCCTGTGGCAATGCGGGAAACGATGCGGTAACGATCGTCGATCTTATCTCCGATTTTGATCATGATCGAACGGCCTCCCATAACGCGATTCCGATGTTGTCCGAGCCACCGTTGGCATTGGCTTCCGCGATGAGCGAGGCGACTTTTTGGTCGGCGCGTTCGTCGGTGGCGAGCATCGCTCGGATCTCCGGTTCGGACACATTGTTATATAAGCCATCGGAGCAAAGCATGATGGTCTCTCCGTGGTATGGCTTCACCATCAGATCGAGCGAACACGACGGGAAGATCCCTAGCGCGTTCATGAGCACGTGACGGTCGGGGGAAGAGCTCTTCTCCCGTTCCTGAATTTGACCGGAGCGATAGAGGTAATCGACATAGGTCTGGTCTTGGGTGAGACGGGTTAAGCCGGCCTCGCTATAGGCATATGCCCTGGAGTCGCCCGCGTTGGCGATGATCATTTTCTTGCCCTGGATCAGCAAGGCGACGCAGGTTGTGCCCATATCGTGGTAGACGGGGTTATGCTCGGCTTCGTCGAAGATGGTCGCGTTGGCTTTCTTGAAGGCGCGCCGGAGCCACATCCGTGAGAGAAACGCGGGCATTTTCGGCTTCTTTTGGAACGCCTCCACAAGGGTGTCCAACGCCATTTTCGACGCATAATCCCCCTTATTTTGGCCGCCCATGCCGTCGCAGACGACCATCAAAACCTCACCGTAATAGTTGGTGAGGACATAGGCTTGGTCCTCGTTGGAGACGCGGACTTTGCCAATATCGGTACGGGAGGCGAAATGACCTTTGAAATTCATTTGGTTTCCTCCGTGAGCACTTTGGAACGAAGTTGGCCGCAGGCGGCGTCGATGTCCCCGCCGAACTCCTTGCGGACGGTGGTGTTGATGCCTCGCTTCATCAAACGGTCGGCGAAGGCCTTGATCGCGCTTGAAGAGGCGCGGCGATACGGTTTTTCCTTAACTTCGTTATAAGGGATTAGGTTGACGTAAGCGAAGATGCCATAATGGTGGATCAAATCGGCGAGTTCGTCGGCTTGGGCCAAGGAATCGTTCAGCCCACCGAGCATGATGTACTCAAACGTGACCCGACGCCCGGCGTTTTCCTCATAATCCTTGACGGCCTCCATGAGGCGATCCATCGGATAGGCTTTGGAGATCGGCATGATCTGGTTGCGGATCTCATCGTTAGGCGCATGTAGGGAAATCGCGAGGTTGATCTGAATCCCCTCGTGACCGTATTTCTTGATGCCGTCGACCAAGCCGCAGGTCGAGACGGTGATGTGCCTCGCCCCGATCGCTAGGCCGAATTGGTCGTTCGCGGCCTTGATGAAGGACATGACGTTGTCATAGTTGTCGAAAGGCTCGCCGGTGCCCATGACGACGATGTGGGTGACTCTCCTGCCCCATTCGGCGAGGAGGTCGTTCATCACGAGGAGCTCGCCCATCATCTCGGCGCTGCTCAGGTTGCGGGTGCGGCGATGGAGTCCAGAGGCGCAGAAAGCGCAGCCCATGTTGCAGCCAACCTGCGAGGAAACGCAGATCGCGTCGCCATAGTTATAGGGCATCAAGACAGTCTCGACCTTCGCCCCGTCTTCCATTTCGACGAGGAGTTTGATCGTGCCGTCGCTGGAATCCTGACGGGTGTGGATCTTGGGAAGGTCAAGGCAATAGTCGCGGTTTAGCAATGCGCGAAAATCCTTGGAGATGTCGGTCATTTCGTCGAAGGAAAGGACGCGCTTTTGGTAAACCCAGGTAAACACTTGTTTGGCGCGGTATTTGGTCTGACCTAAAGAAACGAATTCTTCGGTCATCTGGGATAAAGTGTAACCGAGTAAATTCTTTTTCATTATTTGGATGAGGCTTGGGGTGCGGAGGCGGTTTGGGTCGCCGGGGCGATGGCGGTGATGTCGGCGAAAGCCGGCGGGATGGTGAGCTCACGCTCGCCCTTCAAAAGTTCGGCGACGTAAGCGGCGGTCTCATATTCCTCATGCGGGAAGTACTGCTTCTCGGAGACGAGGGAGAATTCGGGGTGGATTTTCAGGAACTCGGCGACGTTCTGATGGCCTTCCTTCTTGGAGATGGTGTAGATGATGTAAAGGAGGGTGCCACCTTGCTCGACGTATTTGGCCGCCCCTTCGAGGGCTTTCTTTTCGCCATCGATGATCGAATCCATGGATTGGGTATCGAAATGGAGCAGGTAGTCCGGGGTGGTCGGAATGAGGTCGAAGCCCGTCGATTTGGGCGAGCAGACGACGAGTTTTTGCATCGAGGAAACCGCCGCCTCCATGGAGAGGACGTCCGGGGCGGAGAAATAGTTCACATTGTGAAGTTCCTTGTCCTGGATCAATTTGATGACTTCCGGCTTGGCGTCGGTGTCCGGGGTGGCAAGGTTTAATCCGACCTTGGCGCCGTAGGTCTCGATGAGTTCACGTTCCAAGGAGGAATCCTCGTTGCCGTTATAGAGGAGGATTTCGCTCGGCTCGGAAACCGGGTGTTCGTCGAGGATGGCTTTGGTGAGCATCTTTTCGCCGAAGAGGAGTCCCTTCTTGTATTCGGGGATCTTGCGGAGAGGAACGCTTCCTTTATAGAAGACGATGCCGTTGACGGGGGAGGCGCTGAAATCCGCGTTCTCGAAAAGTGAGGCGAGGCCTAACGCGGAAGTGCGGACGCGAAGCGTGGTCGTCGCGGGGCGGGCGAATTTGCGTAACGCCTGATAAGTATTGCTGCCACCGAAATGGGCCATGATCTTGACGGTCCATTCGGGAACGTTGAAGCGAAGTGAGAGATAGAGGTGGCTCTTGCGGTCGACTTCGGCGGGGATGTAATTCTCCGGGGTCGAGGCCAAATCGAAGAGATTCTGGACGGAGGCGAGTTTCTCTTCGCCGACTTTCTCCAAGAGACTCTTCTTCGTCTCTTCGACGTCAAAGCGACGATAGAAATAGGCATTGGCCAAGACGAGGCAAAGCAGACGGCGCTCGTCATTGCCCCAACCCTCGAGCTTACGGGTCATGTATTCGAAATAGATGTGATGACGGAGCTCGCATCCGACGAGTCCGGCGACCTGTCCGCGGAAGGGACGGATGTCGACGTTGTTCTTAAACAGATCGCGCAAGGCGTCGGCGAAGGGTTTCTTTTTGTCGATGACCTCGTCGAGAACGGCGAGGGATAATTCAAATTCCTTGATCATAAACGTACCTCCAAGAAATCAGTTTTTGTTTTTGCGGCTTTCCTCGTAACGCTCCTCAAAACCTTCAAAGGCGTTTCCGAGGTAAATGTCCGTCTCGCTTTCTTCGTGATGATGGTGGTGATGCTCCTCGCATTCCTCGTCATCACATTCGTCCTCCTCCCCTTCCATGAGGTCCGGGACGTCGCCGAATTCCATCGAGGCGGCGTCATCGCGGATCTCGTTGGTGGTGATGAAGCGCGGATATTCTTTGTTCACATAGGAGTAACGAGATTCCTCATCATAATATTCGAAGACGACCTCGACGTTGATGGAATAGACCGAAAGCGTCTTGAGGATGTAGTCCGCGACGCCCTTTTCCATGACGCGATACTTCTTCGGGGCGAGGATTTTCACCAAGGTGTTCCAACTCGTCTGCTCGACGCCGTTATGGAACATCATCGCGTTGGGCGCGTAAAAAGAAACATCGTCTTCCGAGCACTCGAAAAGCTGGGCGATGTTTCCGCCGCTCTCCCTGGAATATCGGCCGACCACGAACTGGTCTAGGCCGAGGACTTGAATCGTAATCATGATGCGGGACCTCTCATTAGTCTGTGATATTCTATCACTAGACTTTTCAGTAATCGAGGGGGTCCACGTCACATTCGATGTCGACGCCGCCTTTGCCGGATAAGGCGTGGATCAGATCGCCGAGGTAAGGTTTGATTTCGGCCGGGTTTCTGGTCTTGATCAAAACGAGCCGACGGTGCTTTTCGGCGAGGAAGGAAATATAAGGCACGATCGGGCCGAGGCAGATCGATTCGGGGAACTGCCGTTCGATGTTCTCGCGGAACTCAACAGAGGCGCGAACGCAGCGCTCCTCGTCCTTCGCGGCGAACTTCAACGCGATGAGGAAAACGTAGGGAGGGAAGCGGGTGATTTTCCGTTGCTGCATCTCCTTTTGATAGAAGGCCTCATAGTCTTGTTTCGCCCCTAGGCTGACCGCGTAATGGAACGGGTTATAGGATTGGATCAAGGCGTCGCCGGTCTTCTCTCCCCTGCCACTTCGACCGACCGCCTGAGTGATCAAGCCAAACGTCGTTTCCGCGGCGCGGTAGGAGGGCTGGGAAAGGCCGATATCCGCCAAAACGAGGCCGACCAAAGTTACGTTTGGGAAGTCATGGCCTTTGGCGATCATCTGCGTCCCGACGAGGATGTCATATTCGAAATTACGGAATTCTTGCAAGGTTTTCGCCACCTTTTTGCGGACTTTTCCGACGTCGCTGTCGAGTCTTCCGATGCGCGCTTCGGGCAGATATTCGTTGAGGACTTTGACGATGCGTTCCGTGCCGAAGCCAACCCTCATGATCTTTTCTTTGCCACATTCGGGACAATGGTCCGGATAGGCTTCGACATAACCGCAATGATGGCACTTGAGCAGTTCGTCCTCCCGGTGGTAGGTCAGGTTTCCATGGCAATTGGGGCAGGTGAAAATGTGACCGCAGTTGCCGCAGGTGACATAAGAGCTATAGCCGCGGCGGTTGATGAGCAAGATGACCTGTTCTTTCCGCTGCAGGCGTTGTTTGATCGCGTCGATGAGGACTTTGGAGAACACCCGGTCCCCCGGCATCATGATTTTGCGGTCCCTCAAGTCGATGATGGTGGTCTTGGGCAGGCCCTTTTCATTGATGCGCTTTTTGAGTTCGGCGTAACCATAGACGCCCTTCATCGCCCTGGCCTTTGTCTCGAAGGAAGGGGTCGCCGAGCCGAGGACGACTTTCGCGCCGAAATGTTTGCCGCGCATGATGGCGACTTCCCGGGCATGGTAATAAGGGAGGTTATCTTGTTTATAGGATTCGACGTGTTCTTCGTCGAGGATGATGAGACCGATGTTTTTTAACGGGGCGAAGACGGCCGAACGGGCGCCGACGACGACCCTGGCGTCTCCCCTAGCGATGCGGCGGTATTCGTCATACTTCTCCGCGGGGGTGAGCTCACTATGAAGGATCGCGACGTTGCCCTCGAAGCGACGGGAGAAATACTCGACCATGATCGGGGTGAGCGAAATCTCGGGCACGAGCATGAGGATGTTTTTGCCTTGGGAAAGGATTTCTTCGCTGAGCTTCAGGTAGACTTCGGTTTTCCCGGAGCCCGTGACGCCTTGGAGCAAAACGACCTCTTTGTCGTTATGGAGGATGTTCTCCACCGCTTCTTTTTGGGCGATAGTGAGTTCACGGGGTTTCTGTTCCTTCTCGTATTCGGGGATGAGAAAGCGTTCCTTCTCTTTTTTGACGAAGCGGATCTTCCCGTGTTTTCGAAGTGCGTTGGCAATCGAATCCGACCCCACTTCCTTTTTCAGGATGGAGCCGTTTGCCTTGATGAGACGCAAGGCCTCCTTTTGCTTGTCCGTGAGTCCCTCTTCGTCCTCATCGACGATCTCCACCCAGGTCTCATAGGCGATCTTGGGTCCGCGAAGCGAAGAAATCGCAGGCTTAAGAGAGGAAGGCAACATCGCCTGCAAGACCGAAATCTTCGGGGCGAGGTAATAGGAGGAAACTTCATCGACGAGTTGATGCAACTCCTCGTTAAGCAAAGGCTCAACGTCGATCAATGAGGTGATATAGGAAATCTCAAAGCCATTGAGCCGACTGAAGTCCTCTTTGCTTAGGGAGGTTTCGTCGACGCGATCGACGTAACCCATGATCTGCTGATTGTTGAAAGCGACCAGGACACGACATCCCGGCTTCACTTTCGTCGGACCGTCATAGCAATAGGAAAAAGTCCGGTCGAGGGACAATTTCGAATGCTGGATGAGGACTGAAAGGATCTGCATAGCAGCATTATATCAAGACAAAGTCTTCGCTTTAACGGTGCGAGGCGGAAATGATGTCCGCGATTTCCTTCGCGGCGCGCTCAACGGAGTCATTGAGGACGACGTATTTATATTGGGATGCCTTTTCGAGTTCGGAACGGGCTTTGCCTAGACGGCGTTGGATGGTCGCCTCGTCTTCGGTGGAACGGCCACGAATCCTCGATTCGAGGGCCTCAAAGCTCGGAGGGACGATGAAGATGCTCACGGCATCGGGGCATTTGGCCATGACTTGCTCGGCGCCATTGGTCTCGATTTCGAGCAAGACGTCGATGCCTTTCTCACGATAGGAGTCCACGACGTCCTTTGGGGTACCGTAGCAATTGCCGACGAATTCGGCCCATTCGAGGAATTTGCCGTCCTTGACGCGCTTTTCGAATTCCTCGCGAGTGACGAAGAAATAATCGCGGCCATCGACTTCGCCAGGTCGTGGCGAGCGGGTCGTCATGGAGACGGAATAATAAAAGGAGACGCCGCCGAGATCTTCCAATTTTTGGCGGACCGTTCCCTTACCGACGCCAGAAGGGCCGGAAAGAATGATGAGACTGCCTTTTCCCATATGGGAATGATAGGCAAACGTATCTTCCTTTGCAATATTTGAAAATCGTCGTTTCTCCACCGGTGCCCTCGCATCCACCCATACGCGCTGGTATAATTCGAGCATGTCGTTACGAGCGAACCAATTGCATTCCCTCGCCGCTTACCTCTCCTCCTATTCCGGAGGCAGGGTGAGCAAGTTCGTCCAATATGGCAAGGACGTCTTTTCCTTCCATTTGCAGCGCGCCGGGCGTTTGGTGGTTTCGCTCGACAACCAAAACCCATGTCTCTTCATCGGGCAGGAGGAACCTGGAAAGACATCCTTGTCCACCCCGATGAGCGCGCTTCTTCGCAAGAAACTCTCCGGCGCGGAATTCCTAAAAGCCGAGCTATTGAACGAAGACCGCGTGATCGCTTTGCGTTTCCGTGGCCTAAATGACATCTTTCAAGAAGAGGATTTCACCCTGGTCCTCGAATTGATTCCCACGAAGGCAAACATGGCGTTGCTCGACGAAAAAAACAAGGTTTTGCTCGCTTTTCGCCCCAATTCCATCACGGATCCCCGCCCGATTTTCCATGGAATCACCTACGAACCGCCCCTAAAGAAAAACAGTTTCCCCCTCGAACCGGTCGAATTCGACGTGGAGGCCTATTTCGCTTCCTGCCAGCAATATGAGGAGAAGATCAAGACCGAGCGGAAACAGAACGTCTATCAGGATTTCTTCCGCGCCCAAAACGCGAAGATCAAGTCGCTGCGTCATAAAATCGCCTCCATCGATCGCGACATCGAAAAAGGCAAAGAGCATCTCCATGACGCCGATTATGGCAACTACATTTACACCTATGGCGAGGATATCCGCCAGGGCGATAAGTCCTTTGAATATTATGGCGTCCAAGTCGCCCTCGATCCTTTGAAGTCACCTCAGGATAACGCCGCGGATTTCTTCAAGAAGGCCAAAAAAGCCAAAAACGCAATCGCTTTAGGCGAGGAAAACAAAAAGAAGGCCAGCGAAGAGCTCGAGAAGGCCCTGCGCCTGCTCGATTTCGCCTCGACAGTCGACGAAGAGACATTGTCTCACCTCTTCACCCCGGAAAAGAAAGGCGCCCCTAAGGTCCATAAGAAGCACTCCTTCGACGTGAAAGGACCTCTACCCTATGTCATCAAAGGCGAAGGACATGTGTTTTATTTTGGAAAGAACGCAAAACAAAACGATTACCTCACGTTCCTCTATGCGACGAACCCCTCCTTCTACTGGTTTCACGTCAAGGATCAGACTGGCGCCCATTTGATATTGCCCGAGGCTAATCCTAGCGAAGCCACATTGAATCTCGCCTGCGCCTTGGTGTTGCTCGCCAGCGGTAAAGAGGAAGGCGAAGTACAATATACGCAGCATAAGAACATCCGCCGCGGTTCGGTCAAAGGGCAAGTGATCCTCGCCTCCTATCGTTCCGCCACGTTCCGCTCCATCCCCGAGGAAGCGCGGAAACTATACCGATCCATTGAGGTCAAGGAGCGTTGATATGACTTATTTGCAATATGCCATATCCATCATGGAAGAAAACCTCAAGACTAAGGTCTTTTCCATCCGCCCCATTGACGACGATGAGCACGAGAATCTACTGTTTCTCGTCAATTTCGACTATGTCGTCCGCGTGAACAACAAGCATCCCCTCGACGAGATCTTCCGTGAAAAGCATGGCGAGTATCGCCTCTATGAAGCCTTATCCAAAAAGGCCTTGGCATTGCCGATTCCGCCATTCATCTATTACAACGAGCGCAGGGACAAGGTGGAGGCTTTCGTCCCGGGCACACCTTTTGGGGAACTGCATAGCGAACCAGAGCACATCAAGTCCGTGGTCGCTTCGATCGCGGAGATGCATAACGTCGTCCTCGAGATTCCGCCTTTTGACCCAATCGCGAGGTTCCGTACCTATAAAGCCGGTAACCGCAGCCCTCTTCCCGACGCGTTCGAGCAAGAGGTAATCAAACGATTCCAAATGGTTTACGATTCTCGCCCCCTGGTGCTTAGCCATAACCATCTCGATGGGAAATCCATCATCGTCGACCAAGGGAAAGCCACCTTCCTCGACTTGGCGTTCGTCGGCATGAACGCACCGATTTACGACATCGCGTCTTTTGTCAGTGAAAACGTCTTGGACACCGCGAACGCACGCATCGCTTTGCTCGCTTATTCGGTCCAGACGCTCGAATCGCCCTACTCCTTAGAGGAGCTTGAGACGGCCGTCTCTTTCGTCGACGCCCTTTCCTATTATTACAACGCGAAGATGTACCGTTTGACGAAGCAGGAACGCTATAAGAAACTCGCGGCCATTAAGAAAAAGCGCTTCTTGTTCGCCTTTGAAAGCTCATTGATGGAGGACAAAGAATGAAGCGCGTCGCGATCCTTTTCCCCGCCCTACTCTTCGTCGCTAGCTGCGCGTCCTCTTCTCGCGGCGTTTTCCCTGACCCGACCCGTTTTCCGATTTCCTATGATGTCTCATCCGGATTGAATCTCTGTCGTAACGGCGATCTATACCATCAGCAAAAACTCGAGAAATATGATGAAGTTTTCCGCAAAATGGACATTAATTCCTTCGTGAGTCGCGTCGAATATGGTGAGGCTTCCTTCGTTTATCTCTATTCCGAAACCTGCCCGAGCTGCAACAAAGTGATGCAAGACGTCGTCACCTTCGTCAAAGAATCCGGGCTCGATGGCCATTATATCGACTTCACCGATCAAGCCTCTGGACTGGCCACCGTCCGCGCCCTCGCGGATGCCTTGCCCGTAGAAGCGAATTTCTTCGACTCGACCGGTTCCATCATCACCCCAAGCGCCTTCGTCGTCCGGAGAAAAAAGGAACCTCTGGCCTTACAAGTCGTCGAATTCGATACAAGCCTAAACGATCTGGAGTCTTATTTCGCGAACCTCCTCCACTTCTCCGGCATCTTCCGTTTCACGCAAAAGGATATCTGCGAAACTTTTGTCAACGAAAACGATGTTTTGCTCTATTCCGGCACCGATCTTGCCTTCTACTACAAATCAATATATCCCCGGGCCATCCAAAGCCAGCGCCTCACCGCCTTCGCCGATGGCGCTTCCCCTTACGAAGGGCAAGACACCGACCTCTACATCATTCGCAAAGGACTCATTTCTCAAGCCATTAACACGAAAAAAGCCCCCGAGGAGGCTTTGTCGTTGATCCAAGATTATTATCGTTAGTCCTTCGCGCGGACGAAGTCGTCGAACTCCCTCACTTCTTTAATCGTATCGAAGCAAGCAAAGACATACCAATCGCCCATGACCGCGGCGATGTGGCTCGGGTAACGGCCGGACATTTTGATGTGCGGGCCGTATTTGGCGTAGATCTCGTCCACGCCATGGACGTAATGGAGTGTGTCCTTGCGATGAGAGGCGACCGCGTAATACTTCGGCAGGTTGAGATTGACGTTACGGATTTCGTCATAGGCGATGACGTCGGCGTAAATCTCGTAGACGGAGACGGACGAACCATAATCGATAAGGTCTGGCGTATATCCGCCCGGCGCGCGCATATTGCATTCCAAAGCCACGAATTCGTCTTTCTTGGCTAGGCCGGGTTTATCGTGGTTTAACACGAAGAACTCAATGTGGAAGAAACGACGCTTGATGCCAAAGGCTTTGACCACCGAACGCCCCACTTTCTCGAATTCCTTCGCGTCGACGTCGATCATCGGTTTGGAGAACGGCACGTTGACGTACATGTGGTCCAAACCTTCGTTGACGATGCGATCGATGGGGATGGGGAAATGGTCGCTGCAGCAGAAGACAACGTCACCCTTGGAGTCGCAGATGCCATCAAAAGAGACGATTCGCCCATCGACGAACTCCTCCATGATGTAGGGCTCGGGGAGCGTCTTCTCAAAGAAGGCATCGACCTGTTCCCTGTTCTTTAGCGAATAGGATTCGCTCGCACCGACGCCGATGTCCGGTTTGACGAAGACGGGATAACCGACCTCGGAGATGAATTCCAATGCCGCCTCTTTGTCCTGCGGGCCATGGACGAGGAGATAACGCATCGTCTTTGCCCCGCCCTTGCGGAAGTATTCCTTCATCGCGGACTTGGCCTTGATGTGGGCCATATCCTCGGGATGAAAGCCAGTATCGACGTTAAAGACCGCGCGGAGGCGGGCGTCTTCCTCAAGCCACCATTCGTTGTTGGACTCGATGAAATCGATCTTGCCGTATTTGTTTTGGAAATAGCCAACCGCCCGTTCCATCTCGGTCTTGTTGGTCATGTCATAGACGAAATAGATTTCGGTTAAGGCATTGACCAGACGCGGATCCAAATCGTAATACGGCGAATCGACGATGCCTAAAACATTGATGCCACGGCTTTTGAGCGCTTCGACCCATTTGAAGTAGCGGCGGGGAAAATTCGGTGAGACAAATACGAAGTTCATAGCAACGAATATACCACCGCGCGCGAATATGACAAAGCAGAAACCCCTATCAGGTGCTTTCCTTTGGAAAGAATCTATATCAAAGCTTAGTCTTTCTTCGCGCCTTCGGACAATTCCTTGACGCTGATGCGGACGAGCGCCTTGGCGAGTTTTGCCTTCGCGCGGAGGATATCGATGCCGTCCTCATGTTTGGCGATGCGGTCGAGATTGCGGTCCCTCGCAGCGATCGCGCGGGCGAGATCGATGGAGTATCCGGGGTTGATTTCTTCGCAATAAACCGTCGTCGTCCCACCCTTGCGTACATCGACGATACCGCCGAAAACCGCGTAAAAGTTGGTCTTTTCCTTGGTGACGAGCTTCAAGACGCCCGCTTTGGAGAGGGTGCCCATGAAGTTGGTGTAACCCCTCTCGATGAACATCGGGCCACGGTCCATCGGCACGGTGAGCGAAAGCGCCTCGCCATCAAAGACGGGGCCACCCATCGTCAGGATTCGGACCGGGAAAGGGAGAGACATGGCTTATTTCATCTCCTCCGCGTGCTTCTTGACGTCTTCGATCGTGCCGCAATAGAGGAAGGCGGACTCAGGATATTGGTCGTATTCGCCAGAAAGCAACGCCTTGAAGGAACGCACGGTCTCCTTTAAGGGGACGTAGATGCCTTTGTTACCGGAGAACGCCTCGGCCACGTGGAACGGCTGAGAGAGGAAGTTACGGACGCGCCTGGCGCGGTTGACGATTGCCTTGTCCTCGTCCGAAAGTTCGTCGATGCCCAAGATGGCGATGATGTCCTGAAGTTCTTTGTAGCGCTGGAGCAACTGCTGCACCCCACGGGCCACATCGTAATGCTCCTGGCCGACAATGTTGGGATCGAGGACGTTGGAGGAGGATTCGAGCGGATCGACCGCCGGGAAGATGCCAAGCGATGCGATATTACGATCGAGCAAGGTCTTCGCGTCAAGATGGGAGAAGGTCGTCGCCGGGGCGGGGTCGGTGAAGTCGTCCGCGGGGACGTAAATCGCCTGAACCGAAGTGATGGATCCGTCTTTGGTGGAGGTGATGCGCTCCTGAAGCTGGCCCATCTCCGTGGCGAGGGTCGGTTGGTAACCGACGGCGCTAGGCATACGGCCCAAAAGCGCGGAGACTTCCGAACCGGCTTGGGTGAAACGGAAAATGTTGTCGATGAAGAGGAGGACGTCTTGATGTTCCTCGTCGCGGAAATGCTCCGCCATGGTCAGGGCGCTTAAGGCGACCCTCATACGGGCTCCGGGCGGTTCGTTCATCTGACCGAAGCAAAGCGCGGTCTTGCTTAAGACGCCGGAGGCCTTCATCTCGAAATAGAGGTCGTTGCCTTCGCGGCTACGCTCCCCTACCCCGGCGAACACCGAGGTGCCGTTATGCTCTTTCGCGATGTTGAAGATCAATTCCTGAATCAAGACGGTCTTGCCGACGCCCGCGCCACCGAAAAGTCCGATCTTGCCGCCTTTGACATAGGGGCAGAGCAAGTCGATGACCTTGATGCCGGTCTCCAAAATCTCATGGGAGACGGATTGGTCGGAGAAGGTCGGCGCCGCGCGATGGATCGGCATGCGCTTGCAGTCTTTGAAATCGTCTTCGCCGAGGTCATCGATGGTTTGGCCGAGGACGTTGAACATGCGGCCGAGCGTCTTGTCCCCTACGGGGACGGAGATCGGGGCGAGGGTGTTGATGGCTTCCATGCCACGGCGGATGCCATCCGTCGGACCCATGGCCACGGTGCGGACGACGTCGTCGCCGATATGCTGCATGACCTCGACGGTCAAGCTTTTGTCCCCTTCGAGGGGAATGCGCAAAGCGGTCAGAATCTCCGGCAGTCGTTTGCCTTCGAATTTGACGTCGATGACCGGTCCCACCGCTTGGGTGATGATACCGATGAGGTCTTCTTTGACTTGGCTTTTCATGGTCCTTGTCTCCTTTCGCTATTTGGTGGCGTTAGCCGAACCGGACACCACTTCCACGATTTCCTGCGTGATGGCGGTCTGGCGGGCCTTGTTGTATTCGATGGTGAGTTTGCGAAGCAATTCGTCGGCGTTGTCGTTGGCGTTATTCATCGCGTTGCGACGGCTCGCCTGCTCGCTTAATTGACTTTCGGCGATGCGGTGGTTAAGCCGCGCGCCGAGATAATACGGCATGAGAATATGGATCTGCTCCCTGGCGGTAGGTTCGAAAAGCGGCGGGCAATAGGCCTCATCCTCTCGCGGCGAAGGGGTGATCGAGACCGGGAGCAGCGTCTCCTCCTCCGGCACGAAGGAAATCGAGTTGACGTAATGGGTGTAGACCAGGACGACCTTGCGGATTTCCCGGTCGTTGAAGGATTTCTTGATGCGGAGGCAAAGCTCGTCGATTTGCTTCGGGTCCAAGGTCTTGTCGACGTTAGGGAAATCGAGGTCGACGTGCTTATAGGAGGGATCGTGGGCGAAATGGGCTTTGCCCCTTTCCCCTAATGGGGCGATGATGTCGTTTTCTTTGTCGACGTGCTCCTCGACGTATTTGAAGACGTTGTTGTTGTAACCGGCGCATAGGCCAAGGCTCGAAGTGATGACGATGTAGAGCGATCCCTTCACCTCTTCGTTCTCTTTGCCGTAATGGGTCTTGGTCACGTTATCGTGGAGGAAGAGCTCCCCCATCGCCTCGCGTAGACCGTTCGCGTATTCCTCGCCGGCGTCCAATACCGTACGAAAACGCTTGAGTTTCACCGTCGCCACCATTTCCATGGCTTTGGTGATCTTCTGCGTCGACTCGATCGAGGCGATGCGGCGTTTTGTCTTGTTGAGGCCTAGGGACATGGTTATTTGCTCTTCTTATATTCCTCGATGGCTTGGTCTAGCCTCGCGGTCAGATCCTCGTCGAAGGCCTTCTTCTCCGTGAGGTCTTTGGCGATGTCGGGATGGAGCGATTCGATCGCGGTGAGCAGCCCATCGAGATAAGGACGGACTTCGCTGACCTTTAATTCGTCGAGGTGACGGTTTTTGACTGCGTAAAGTTCGACGACCTGCTTCCACATCGGGTAAGGGTTATATTGCTTTTGCTTCAAGGTCTCCATGAGAACCGCACCATGGGCGAGGATGCGCTTGGTGGAGGCGTCGAGGTCGCTGCCAAACTGCGAGAAGGAAAGCATCTCGCGGTAGGAGGCGAGTTCGATCTTGAGGGAGGCCGCCACCGCCTTCATGGCCTTGGTTTGCGCGCTCGAGCCGACGCGGGAGACGGAGAAGCCCGAATCGACCGCGGGGCGCTGACCGGAGGCGAAATAGTCCGTCACGAGGAAGATCTGCCCGTCGGTGATGGAGATGACGTTGGTCGGGATGTAGGCGGAGATGTCGCCGGCCTGCGTCTCGACGATCGGCAGGGCGGTGATCGAACCGCCACCATATTGGGGCGCCAAACGGCAGGCGCGCTCGAGCAAACGGGAATGGAGGTAGAAGATGTCGCCGGGATAGGCTTCGCGACCTGGGGCGCGCTTCAATAGAAGCGACAAGGTACGGTAAGCGACCGCGTGCTTGGAAAGGTCGTCAAAGACGATGAGGACGTCCTGACCGCTTTCGAGCCATTCTTCCGCCATCGCCATGCCGGCGAAGGGGGCGATGTATTGGTTGGGCGCGGCTTCGGAGGCGCCGGAGGAGACGACGGTCACGTAATCCATGCAGCCGAGCTCGCGGAGTTTGTCGACGAAGGAGGCCACGGAGGAATTCTTTTGGCCGATCGCGACGTAAATGCACTTCACGCCTTTGCCCTTCTGGTTGATGATCGCGTCGAGGGCGATCGCGGTCTTGCCGGTCTGGCGGTCGCCGATGATGAGCTCGCGCTGGCCGCGGCCGATCGGGATCATCGCGTCGATGGCCTTGATGCCGGTCTCCAAAGGGGTATCGACCGATTTGCGCGTCATGACGCCGGGGGCGATGCGCTCGATCGGACGGGTTTTCGAATATTCAATCGGGCCTTTTTGGTCGATCGGGGCGCCTAAGGCGTTGACGACGCGTCCGAGCAAGCCATCCCCAACGGGGACTTCCACCACGCGGTGGGTGCGCTTCACGGTGTCGCCTTCCTCGATCTTGACGTCCGGTCCAAGAAGCACGGCGCCGACGTCCTCGTTATCGAGGTTCATGACCATGCCGGCCACGTCTCCGGGGAAAAGGAGCAATTCGCCAAGCATCGCCTGGTCGAGGCCATAGCAAAGCGCGATGCCATCGCCGACGGAGATGACCGTGCCGACGTCATCGGTCTCTAGACGCGATTCGTAGCCTTTGATCTGTTCTTTGATCAGGGCTGAGATTTCGCTGGAATCGATTTTCATGAAAGGGTTCCTCCTTTGAGGTTACGCGTTAACCCCTGTAGTTTCGCTTCGAGGGAGCCGTCGAAGACTTTGCCGTCCACCGCGACCTTCACCCCACCTAAAAGGCGGGAATCGATCACCATGTGGAGGCTGACTTTGCTTCCGAGTCGTTTGCCGATCGCTTCCTCGATCTGAGCGAGGCGCTGCTTAGAGAGACGCTCCGCGCTATAGACGATGCCTTCCTTGACGCCTTCTTCCTCGTTCACGAGGGAGCGGTAGCAAGAGAGGATCTTCGGGAAGTCGCGCATGCGATGGTGGTCGGAGACGACGTAAAGGAAGGGGATGAGGTGAGGTATGGACGAAAACGTTTTGCCGTAGACGCGGGAGATGACGTCGCGCTTTTCTTTCGCCGTGAGGTTATAGGACTTCAGCAGTTCGAAGAAGTCGGGATCGGAAAGGAGGCGGTCCGTAAACGCCTCAAGCGCGTTTAAGGCCTCTTTCCTTTCCCTAGGCGAAAGGGAGGAGAAAAGGGCGTCGGCGTAATGAAGGCAAAACTCACTCATCCGTTACCCCTCCTTCTTCTCCAAATCCGCGACGAAATCGTCGACGAGACGCTCGTTGTCCTTGGAGGACACTTCGCGACCGAGCACCTGTTTGGAGGCGAGCATCGCCACGTCGATGATCTGCTGACGGACTTCTTCCTTCGACGCCTCTTGGGCGCGGAGGATGTCCTCGTCGGCTTTCTTGCGACGGGCCACCGCTTCCTCTTTGGCTTCGGAGACGATGCGATTGGCCTCGAACTCGGCGTTTTGCTTGGCTGCGAGGACGATGCGCTCGGCTTCCTTCTTGCCTTCTTCGATGGTCTGGTCTTTCTCTAAGGCCGCTTTCTTCGCGATGGCTTGGTTGGCCTTCGTTTCCGCGATCATCCCGTTCACCGCGTCCTCGCGCTTCTTCATCATCTTGCGGATCGGTTTATAGCCGAGGAAGAAGACGATGAGGAGCAACAAGATGAAGGCGATGAGCTGGATCAGGAAGTCCCAGTAGCCGTTCGGGAAGATCTTGCTTACGAAGTCCGAATCCTGAAAGGGAGATCCTTGGCATGCGGAAAGAAGCACCCCGCATAGAGGCAAAAGAATCCATAAGGTCCGTTTGGATTTGCTCATGGTTCTTCCTTTCCTCCGTTAAGCGCGCGCACCCAAGATGAAGATGATCAAAATGGCCACGATCAACGCGTAGATACCGCACGATTCGTCGAGGGCGATCGAGAGGATCATCGTGGACTGGATCTTGCCACGCTGCTCAGGGTCGCGCGACATCGCGTCGATCGCGTGGCAGGCGATCCAAGATTCGCCGAGGGAGCTTAAGCCCGCGGTGAGAATCGCGATGCCCGCGCCGATGGCGACGAGGCCGAGGTTGTTGTTGGCCGCGGTTTCCGCAAAGGCGACCAAAGACTGTAAAAACGCCATATATCATTCCTCCTATATGGTCTTTTCTTTATTCATCGCGGGACGGATGGCCTGGGAGGTCGCGCCCATCGCGGCGTCTTCCGGCATCTCGTTGCCGATCCATACGCCGTTAAGGGAGGCGAACACCAAGGTCTGTATGTACCCGGAGAATAAGCCAAAGTAGAGATTGAGCACCGCGATGAATACTGGTGAGAACCAGATGGCCGCGGGGCTATCGAGCGGGTTGGCATAGCTGCCAGCCCAGGAAGCGAAAACTATTACAGAGACGTTCTTTAGGGCCCAGTTGACGAGGCCGATGATGACCGAACCCGCCAAAGCGTTGCCAAACATACGGAGGGTCGTGGAGATGATCGGGGTCCACATGGTGACGAGGTTGATGGGCAAGAAGAGGGGAATCGGCTCGATATAGCGATGGAAGTAACCGAACTTCTGATAACGCAGGGCGGTGAATTGGATGAGCACGAACATCACTAGGGACAACGCCAGAGGGAGCACCAAGGTATCGATGACGGACGGGAAGCCGGTGATGGACCAGATGAAGGCCATGAAAAGATAGACGAAAAGGCAGAAGAAATAGCCGGGCCAGTTGCCGGGTTCCCTGCCCATGATGTCTCTGGTCCAGTCCTGAAGCCAGGCATAGAAGCCTTCCGCGAGTCCCAAAAGCCCTTTTGAAGGCTTCATCGGATCATGGAAATGGGCTTGGATGCCGACGATGATCGCAAGGATCGCGACGATCCCCATGACCACCAAAGACGAAATCGTCGGGCCACCGAGACGAAAAGTCGGATCCTTGAAGGATTCGAGCATATCGGCCAATGGGTCAGCGGACAACGCGAGGAAAGGATTCATTGTTCCTCCCCTACCTCTTCTTTCTTTTCTTCAACGGGTTCTTCCTTTTTCGGAGCCGGAGCGGGTTCCTTACGGTTACGAAGCAACATGGAGCACGCCAAGGTGATCCAGGTGGGCATCAGGCCAAGCGCGGCCGAGATCAGGTTGCAATAGCCATGGGACAAGCTGCCCCATTTGAAGGAGCAAAAACCGGCGAGCACGAGCGTGCCGGCATATAGGCCAAAGCGAAGCACGCCCCACACGATGACGAGATAGCCCGCCTTCGTGGAACGGGAACCGCCAAGGAGATAGGAGGCTCCTTTGGCCATCGTGAAATAAGCGAAGATATTCACGGCCGAGCCGAGTAACCAACCGAGCAATACGCCGATGTTATCGAGAAAGACCCAGACGAGGGAAATCAATGCGCCGGCGATGGCGACGCATACGAGCAGGAAGAGATTCTTCCCCATCTCGCTCCAGGATTGGTATTTTTCGGCGAGTTTTTTCATGATAACGGCACTATTTTGTCACACGTCGCGCGTAAAAGGAAGATTTCTCCCTTAGGGAGAGCGCTTCCACCCCACCTGATGCGTAATTACCCTCAAGACAAAGGAAAGGGCTCCGCGAGGGAGCCCTGGTAGGTTGAGATGTGGATTATTCGGCCGGATGAACCTTGAGTTCGCCGATCGCGTAGTCGGTTTTCTCCTCCTCGAAGAGGATGTCGTCCGACTTGTTGAAGACACGTCCAGCTTCGGTGCCGGTCGTGATGGACAAGTCAGGCGTGGTCGTACCTTCGGCGCAGCGAGCGATGAAGAAGCCATAAGGCGCGGAGATGGCGGTGTTGAAGCCACCGAGGGTACCGGTGAAGGTGACCTTGCTCCACGTGCCGGTGGTCTTCGTATCGTCATCATAGACATAGGCGAAGAGGACGCAGTCGTCCTCGCCAGCCCAGGAAGGAAGGCCAGAGATCGTGTAGGTGAGGGTCTCAACGCCGGAGACACTGAGATAGCCGCTAGACGAGACGCTGGTCGGGAGCCTACGGACGCCGAGGACGCCATGGTCCGTGCCTTCGGTGACGTCGAGGAAGACATCACCATTGGCGAGCAAGGTGGAGCTGATGACGGCACCCTCCTCGTCGATACGGTAATAGGTGACTTCCAAATCCGTTTCGGTGAAATTGAGTTTCATCTTGCGGCTCGAAGCGATGTTGAAGTATCTCGGTTGGCTATAGACGTAGTTGGACGCATTGAGAGTGACGGCCGGGGCTTCTAAAGCATAGCCATTGATGCCAGTGACCGTGGCGGTGACGCAGGAGAGGTAGTACTCCCCAGTCGTCGAATTGGCGCTGGTGTAGAGCCCATTGGCGAAGACAACAGATCGACCCTTCTCCATAGTTAACGAGTTGCCGTTGGTCCAAGAGCCACTGGAGATGAGCTCACCGAGCGAGTCATAAAGGAAGTAAGTGGTGTACGCGTAGTAGGAGTTCTCCAAGGAATCCGCGTCAGCGCCATAGGAACCGGAGAAGCTAAAGCGGTATTCTCCGGTGTAGCTCGGGGCGAATCTGGTGTACACGTAGTGGGAGAGACCCTCATACTTCGCCATGACTTTGGTTTCGCCTACGCCGAGCTTAACGGCCCTCGCCGGTGTGTTGTTGACAATGGTTTCGGCCGTGAAGGTGTGGTTGATGTTGGTCACCTTCTTGATGACGCTCTCGAAGTTCAGGGCCACCACTCTGTCACCGCTCTCTTCGTGGACGCCGAAGGGATCATCCGCGTTGAGAAGCGGGTTCTCTTCGTCGCCAGAGGTGAGATTGAACCAGCCCGGGTTGTCCTTATAGAGCAACTTGGCGTAAATGGTGTCGACCGGTTCCAAGACAGCCGACGGCATGAAGGTTGCGCCGGTGAGTTCGGGGTCGAGCTCGAGCGGCGTCGTATCGTAATAACCTTCGGCGTATTCGATGCGGAGCGGATCGACCTGGTGGTAGGTCCAGGAAGTGGAGGAATAGATGCGGAACACATAGAGACCGGTGTGGGTTTCGTCCTTCTCGTGAAGCGAGACGCGATAAGCGGAAGTGTACTCGCTGGTGGATTTGACGGAGTAGCTAGCCGTGTTGACCGAAATATAGGAACCCATAGAAGCTTCGCCGGTGAGTTCGTCGATGTTGATGTTATACGCATTGATGCCGGTGAGGGCGTTAGGCAGGAAGATGAAGTAATCGCCGGTTTTGGTCGCCTCAAACTCAACAAAGCGATAGCTGTTGTTTTTGTTGGAGTGGACCATGTTATCGCCAACGACGGCAATCTCCCTCTCATCGAAGGTGGTGCCGTCTTGATGCTCGAGGCCATCGGCGATGAAGCCGACGCTGCTCCTGGCGACGGAGATCGAACCATAGGTAAGCAAGCGGTACTGGAAGGTCGAGACGCCCGTCTCGGGATCGAGATAGCGCGCCACGAGAACCCTGCCATCCTGGTCATTGAGATAGCTCATGTCATACGCGTCGACGATGCCCGTGAGGTTCTCTTTGGCGAACTTGGTGATTTCGCCAGAAGCGTTGAAGAAGATGAAGTTGTTCTCATCCTCCATGCGGAAGACGTTTTCGTCGATGCGCATGGCCGAATCGGTGATGAAGGCTTCCGTGCCGGTGGTGAGATCGATGCGGAAGAACTTGCCGTTGCGAACGCCGATGACCTTGTTGTTCAGGACTTCGCTGGCGTAGATTTGGTCGTATTTGAACGGGGCCTTGACCTTGCCGTCATAACCGACGAAGCCGAATTTGCCATCGAAGGTGCCGAGGAAGCCCTTGGCGAGAGGCACATTGGTCCTGGAGTTGAGATTGCCGAGGTCGGTGATGGGCTTGCCGTCCGCGTCGAAGATGATGTTGGCGGTCGGCGAGTAATAATGCTCATCGTCGAGTTGCACCAAGCCGATGCCCATGATGTCGTTGACCTTGTCGTGGAGGACGAGGTTGCCATCGAGGACGCGGGTGAAGAGATGACGGGCGGCGAT
The DNA here is from genome assembly GCA_015058945.1 of Erysipelotrichaceae bacterium. GTDB lineage: Bacteria > Bacillota_I > Bacilli_A > RFN20 > CAG-826 > Alloenteromonas. Next base: position 79,106 of record SVBF01000018.1, read on the forward strand.
GAGTTTGTCCGCGGGGATCTCATAGAAGGAAGCCGCGAAGTAAGTGAACATGCCTTCCGCATTGCGGATCGGGGTGCCGGCGCCGGTGAAGAGGAGACGGGTCTCGACATTGGTGCGGGAACCGGTCTCGAGGTCGAGCCAAGCAGTCTCAAGGCGATACTTGGTGCCGAGGTTCTCGGTTTCCGGATCATGATAGAAATTGGTGGTCGGGACAAAGTAGTCGTAATCGGTGGCGTCGATCGGGAGTTCGTAGTGCCTCTGGACGAGGACTTTGGTTCCGAAGCAGGCGATCATGCTCTCACCCTGGAGCAAGTTGTTCGCGCGGACGAAGGCGCCTTCCTTATAAAGGATATAGGTACCGCCGTTGGTGCGATAAAGCTCATAGCCTTCCTTGCCATAGTCGGTGAGGTCGATCTTGCTGCCGCCGAAGACCTCGCCGAATTCCGGGCCTTCGTATGCTTCGTCGGGAATGGCGTTGATCTTGGTGGCCTTGCCGTTAGCGGCATATTCGAAATGGACGCGATCCAAGCCACTGCCAAGCGAGAAATAGAACTTCTCGTTGATGACATAATACGAATAGGTCGAAGGATCCGGTTGGGCCTCCGCTTTGTCTAAGAGTTTGTTGCCAAACGCGTCGATAAGGTAATGGAACCCTTCATATTGAATGCGGAGGAAGTACGGGATGTGGCCGTTGTTGTTGTTGTAGACGGAATAGGAAAGCCAAGCGGGCTCGAATTGCGGCGCGATGAGGTAATCCCTATGGATCATCGAATAGAAGCCGATGAGGCCAGCGGCGTTCTGGCGGACCAATAGGCCGAGGTTCGCATAGCTGGTGTTGATGACGTCTTCGTCAATTTCAAGCGCCGCGTTGACGCTGACGACCGAAGCTTTGTTCGGTTCGATTTCCTCCGGTTCGAGGATGTTGGTCTCAATGACGCTGCCGTCAATGACGTCACTGCCCTCGGACGGGGCGGGAATAACCGAAGAGGCGCTGGAAGAGCTCTCCTCGGAGGATGAGGATGCGGGTTGTTCGCCGCAGGCTGCCAAAAGCATGCCGCAAGCGAAAACGAGCAAAAGGTGTCGTTTTTTCATTTTTACCCCCTTTAGGTTTGAACTAAGCATAGAAGGTTTTGCGCCGTGAGAAAAGGGGGTCGATTAATAAACATCTCGCGCCCCGCGTGAAAATAAAGAAAAACCGCCAAGCACTGGCTCAGCGGTTCGCGTTTTTTTAGCGCGCTTTGACTTTTTTGAGCACGGCGGTCTGATAGATGCCGTCCTTGAACTTGGGGTAAACCTCGCCTTGGATGAGCGGGGCGATATATTCGCGGAAGCTCTTGTCCATGTGGGTCTTGCCGGCGATCATCGAAGCGGGGACCTTTTTCTCGGCGTTAGCGACCTGGTCGACGTTGGCGAGGGCCAAATCGATCTTGTACGGGTTATTGGAGAGGCGCTTGATGATGACCATCTTCGCGGTCTCGCCCTTAATGGCGGAAGTGACGGCGAAGGCACCGCAGGCGATGGCTTCGTCCTGGTCGGTCTTGGAGATGAAGACGGGGTCGGCACGCTGGGGCAAGGAGAGTTCGACCGAGCGGGTCGGAAGGCCGAGGCGTTTCTCGACGATGGTCGCGAGGGCGTCGGCGGCGCCACCAAGCTGGATGTGGCCAAAGGCGTCGATGCGGGTGGTCGAGGTGTCGCGCTCGAAGACGATGCCTTCGGAGATCGCGATGATGACGTGGCCCTTGAGGTCATAGATGGACTTGAGGTCCTTGAGGAAGGCGTCCATGTCGAACGAATCCTCGGGGAGGTAGATGAGGTCAGGGCGGTTGGAGTACGGGAGGAGGTCGACCGCGGCGGTAAGCCAGCCGGCGTTGCGGCCCATGATCTCGATGATGAAGACTTTGCCCTTCTTGTAGCACTTGGCGTCGACGCAGATGTCCTTGGTGATGTTGATGACGTATTTCGCCGCGGAACCGTAACCGTTGCAGTGGTCGGTGATGGCGAGGTCGTTATCGACGGTCTTGGGGACGCCAATGACCTTGCAGTCGATCTTCTGCTGCGCGAAGAGCTTCGCGAGCTTGGCGCAGGTATCCATGGAGTCGTTGCCGCCGTTGACGAAGACGTAACCGATGTTGTGGTTCATGATCGTCTGGCAGATGGCCTCGTAACGGAGGTCGTTGAGGTCCGAGGGCATCTTGTAACGGGCGGTTCCGAGGATCGCGCCCGGAGTCTGCTTTAAGAGTTCGATGGTCTCGTCTTCTTCCTCACGGAGGTCGATGAGGTCGTCCTGGATGAGGCCTTCGACGCCGTTGAGGGATCCGTAGATGCCCGAGATTTCCTCATGCTTCTGCGCTTCGCGGATCGCGCCATAGAGAGAGGAGTTGATGACGGCGGTCGGTCCTCCGGACTGGAGGTACACCATTGCTTTTGCCATAAATAGTTGTTTCCTTTCAAATCGGGATGTCCGATGCGATTAAAAAGTATACACGAACGCGCAGGAAAACATATCATTGATTTTGTAAGGGCTTACATTGTAGAATTGCAGGCTTTCCAATAGGAGGTTCACCATCATGTCATTCGTCGTCGAAATCCGCGACCACAAGTTCACCTTGGACAAAAAGACGTCCATCCTCGATATCATCCGCCCCTACGACCCCGAGAAGCGTGCCGTCGCCGCGAGGGTCAACAACAGGGTCCGCGAACTCACTTACGAAGTAAACCGCGACTGCGTCGTCGAGATCCTCACCGTCAAGGACCGCGAGGCCATCAAGGTCTATGAGGCGTCGTTACGCTACGTCGTCGCCATGGCCTTCGCCCGCTGCTACCCGGAATTAAAGATCCGTTTCGCTTATAACGTCTCGCGTTCCATCTCGATCCATTTCCGCGATCAGAAGGCCGTCGCCACCACCGCGATGCTCCTTAAGGTCACCCATGAGATCGACCGCATCATCGCCGCCGATTTCCCCCTTAAGCGCATGAAAGTCTCCCTCGAGGAGGCCGCAAAGGTCTATGACGAGCTCGGCTATGAGGACAAGAAGGCCATTCTTCAATATCGTCCCGAGACCAACGCCCACCTCTATTCCTGCGACGGATACCTCAACTACATGTATTCGCACATGGTCCCGAGCACCGGCTACCTCCACGACTACAAACTTCGCCTCTACGCGCCGGGCTTCATGCTCCAATATCCGCGTTCGGAGGAAGAAGGCGTGATCCCGCCCTTCCAGGACGATCCGACCTTCAACCGCACCCTGAAGGAATCCCATGACTGGGCCAAGATCGTCGGCAGCGACACCGTCGCCGGCATCAACAATTCCATCAAGAACCGCGGCACGATCGAATTCATCAACCTCTGCGAGGCGCGCCATAACCGCATGCTCTGCGAACTCGGCCAGCTCATCGAGGACGACATCGACGACATCTCCCTCATCTGCGTCGCCGGCCCCTCCTCTTCCGGCAAGACCACCTTCGCCAACCGCCTCCGCATCGAGCTCCTTTCCCGCGGCATCAACCCGATCCGCATCTCCCTCGATGACTATTACCTACCGAAATCCCAAGCCCCGCTCGATAGTGAGGGCAAGCCCGACCTCGAGCACATCGAGGCCCTCGACATCGCCCTCTTCAACCAGAACATGCTCGACCTCATCAACGGTGAGACGGTTACCTTACCGAAATTCGACTTCCAGCTCGGCAAAAGGGTCGAGGGACGCACCATCCACGTCGGCAAGAACGAGCCGATCATCATCGAAGGCATCCACGCCCTCAACGATCGCATGACCATCGATATCCCGAAGTCGGCCAAGTTCAAGATCTTCATCGCCCCGCAGGCCCAGCTTAACATCGATGACCATAACCCCCTTTCCCTCACCGACTTGCGTTTGATCCGCCGCATCGTCCGCGACTACAAGTTCCGCAACGCCTCCGCCGAAGAGACCCTCTCCATGTGGCCGAGCGTCCGCGCTGGCGAATTCCGCTGGATCTACGCCTGCCAAGAAGGCTCGGATTATGTCTATAACTCCATGCTTTCCTACGAACTCCCGGTCATGAAGAAGTACGCGTTGCCCTTGCTCCACGCGATCGAGGTCGACTCCCCCTACTTCCCCACCGCCCAACGCCTCATCCGCATGCTCAAATATTTCATCGACATGCCGGACGAATGGGTGCCGAGCAACTCGTTGATGCGCGAATTCATCGGCGGTTCCTGCTACGCGGACGTCTGATTCCAAAAGCATAAGAAAACGGAGCTTTCCCAAAAGGATCGCTCCGATTTTTCTTACTTGCCTAAGTCGAGGTCGTCGATGGACGAGAGCAACTCGTGGAGGCGGGAGAGCGCCTTGGAGAGCCTACCGTTTTGATCGCGATGGTAATGGATCGTCTGATAGGCGAGGTGGGCGGTGCTTAGCAGCTCGATCTTGCGACGGATCAAATCCAGTTCCGCCTCGGTTTTGCCGGGGAAATAGATGGAAATCAATGCGTCATAAAGTTCGTCGAGCACCTTTTGGGGCACGCCGAAGAATTCCGAGGCATTGTTTGGCTCGGCCTCGTTATAGGCCTTCGCGGAGAGATAGATGCCCTCGAGTTCGAAGATGGGGTTGCCTAGGGCCACCGAATCCATATCGATGAGCAAAGGCTCACCGTTTTGGACGAGGATGTTCTTGATGTGGAAATCGCCGTGGGTGAGGGTTCCCGTATCCGGGATGGCCCGGATCATGGAAATGAGCTTTTGGTAATCCGCCTTAGGCATGACGCCATCGAGCAAGGCGAGTTTCTGCAGCAAGGGTTCCTTGCATTCGCCTAGTCCCGAATCCGAGGCCACGGTATGGGTGATCTTATAGGAGAGGTCGGCGTACATTTTCTTGTATTCTTCGAAGCGGTCGGGATTGGCGAGGATCAAATCGCGTAAGGAGGCGCAGTCGAGCATCTCGAAGACGACGCCGAGGCGGTCCCCCACTTTGACGACGTCGAAGCTGATCGCGGTAGGGATGCCATAGATGAACGCCTTCTTCGCGGCGTCGATCTCGGCGCGGATGCTCTTCATCGAGCGTTCGCCGCGGAAGACCTTGACGATGCTATCGCCGCTTAAACGATAGACGATCGCGGTAAAACCCTCGCCGACGATGGGTTTGCCCTCGACGGAGACTTCGCGCAGCATCCGTTCGATGGGCATCATCTCGGTAAAGCCGGTCATCTCGAGGATGTCGTAAACCTCGGGACGGACGTTGATGATCCTTAGGCTAGGATAGGAATGCCACAAAGTGAGGACGATGCGTAGGCCCGCGCTGGTGATGTATTGGAGTTCCTTGGCGTCGATGGTGAGCGTTTGGACACCCTTCTTGGGCAGAAGGCCATCGATTTTCTTTTTGACCTCGGGGGCGTTATTGGAATCGATTTGGCCCTCGAGTAAAAGGGTGAAGTCGGCATTATTCTTGTTTAAAGTGACGTTCATGGGTTGATCTTGGGCTCCTCTTTGTCGGCTTTGGGGGTGGTCGTCAGGCTCGCGAAGGATTTTTGTATTTCTTTGAAAGCCGCGAGCAATTCCCAGTAATAGAGTTGCCTCATCTGGGTGTAGCGTTGCTTCTCTTCGTCGGAGATGGTCGACATGTAGATGGTCGTGAAGATCTTCTCCAACCGGAAGAAGGACTCATAGAGGTTCAGCAAGGCGACGTGGAAGACATAGTTCTTCCGCGAATAGATAAGCAATGGGGAACTATGGGCGATCTCGCTCGACATCTCATAGACCTTGGAATATTGGCTTAGCCCCGCGGCGGCTTGCACCCCATCGCGGAAATTGAGTTTGACTTCCTCGCCACTCGGATTGGGTAAGGCATAGAGCCAACCATATTCGATGAAGCGCTTCATGTCCTTGGATTTGAGCCCGGCGTCGCGCATCTCGGACTTGATGTCGACGAAGACGCGGTCGGTCGCCTCCTTGCTCTCGATCGCCCCGCGGAAGGCGGCGGCGTAGCGCATGTGGCGGAGGTAACGCTCCACCACCGGAGCGCCGTGCTTGACGATGACTTGGAGGATGCATTCGTTCTCGTGGAGGGTGCGCCAGGTGGAAAAAGCTTCGGTCTCAAAGCCACCCTCGAGCAGGGTCGCGACGCACTTGGCGATGCTGAAGCCCTTGGACATGATATCGACGATCAAGGTCTCCTTTGGGTCGTTTTTCTTATAACGCGAAAGCATGCCGAGGATGAAGTTCAAATAGAGGTCGATCGTCGACATGAAGGGAGAAAAGCGCGAGGTCAGTTTCCCGCTTTGATAGGCGAGGTGTTCGTTCGTGCAATATTTGTCGAGCGAGACGGAGGCGAGGAAGGAAAGATAATCGTCCTTCTCGATCAGGTCGGACTCTTTTTGATCCGGGTGGGTCACGAGATAGAACGAATGTTCGTTGATGACGTACAAAGCCAAAGAGACGGGGTTGATGGCCATCGCGTCCATCCGCGGGGAAAGGGTGGTGACGCTTTTCGCCCCCTCCTCGGTCAGCGTAAAGGCTCGATAGAGAAACTCGCGGTCAAAACGATCGGGGACCCCGACGGTTTTGAGGAGTTGAAAAAAAGCCTCTTTCTGCTGCATGGGAACATCATACCGCGCCTATCCTTTTATGGCAAAGGCGCGGGCGTATAGCGATGGGTGGGACAAGAAGCGTCCCTCATTATAAACGCGACGCTCTTCCCGGACGTTTTTCGGGGCGAGATGGAGTTCAGCGAGGGCTTCGGGCGGGAGGCGGTCTTCGCTTTCTTCTTCCGCGGGAATCTCCAAATAGAGGACTTTCGCGTCGCTTGGGGCAAAGGGGCCTTTGAGGCGCGGCAAGGCGGCGAGATCGCTAGGCAAAGCCATATCCCCGTCATATCGGAGATAGGCATCCCCTGCTCCGATTTCTTTCAAAACCGAGGACAAATAAGCGCAGCAAGAAGCGAAATCGCCCTGCAAATCCCTCTTCTTTTCCTCACCAAAGCGCGGTTGGCCCAAATCCCAATTTAGGGAGATGTTAGGCAAATCCTGCAACGCTTCGGCGATACTTTTGCCTTCGTGGTAACCGCGGATGATGATGGTCTTGCCGCAGAAGATGTTCGCGGGATCTTCCTTATGGACGAAAAGCCCTTCGGCCAAAAAGGCGGAGACGAGGGGTTCGAATTCGATGAGTCGCTCGTTCTTATACGGTCCGCCGACCATTTTGCGTAGATAGTCCAAATCGCGTGGGTCGAACCCTAAGGAAGCGAGACGTTCCTTCGCCCCCGCCGCCACTTTGAATTCGAACAAAGAGCAAACTTCCTCGTAGCTGAAGGAAAGGAATCGCTCTTCGGGGAAGGCGGCGCGATAGGCGGATAGGTAATTCGACTCGGATTCCGGGGCGATAAGGACGGCCCCATCATAATGACGGGAGACCATGTTATTTATTTTCTCTTGGGTTTGAAGGCCCGCGCGGCGTTAACGGCGCATAGCCACCCTTCATAGAGTTCGTCGCATTCCTCGCGGCTCATCTTCGGGGTGTAGATCTTCTTCACTTCGTGGCAGGAGAGGATGTCCTTCTTATCCTTCCAGAAACCGCAGGCGAGCCCGGCGAAATAACCGGCCCCTAACGCAGTCGTCTCTAGGCAGGACGGGAGATGGACTTCGCATTGGAGGATGTCGGATTGGAATTGCATCAAAAGTCCGTTGTTGGAAGCTCCGCCATCGACGCGGAGGGAGACGAGCTCTAGGCCCGCCTCGCGCTTCATGGCCTCGATGACGTCCTTGGATTGATAGGCGATGGATTCTAAGCCGGCTCTGGTGATGTGATGACGTTCGGCCCCACGGGTCAAGCCAAAGATCGCGCCTCTAGCCTCGTCGTCCCACCACGGGGTTCCTAAGCCGACAAAGGCCGGCACGAAATAGACCCCGGCGGTGTCTTTGACTTTGGAGGCATAGTATTCCGAATCGCTGGAATCCTCGAACCAACGCGTCTGATCGCGCAGCCACTGTACGATGGCCCCACCGATGAAGACGGAGCCTTCCAAGGCATAAGTCGTTTTGCCGTTGACCCTCCAGGCGACGGTCGTAAGTAGGCCCGCCTTGGAGAGGATGGGGACACTGCCAATGTTCATCAGCATGAAGCAGCCGGTGCCATAGGTGTTCTTGGATTCGCCGACCTCGAAGCAGCATTGTCCGAACAAGGCGGCCTGCTGGTCGCCGGCGACGCCATGGATATGGACGTGGCCCGCGAAGAAGCTCGCCTCGCCGAAGTCGCAGGAATTGTCCTTGACCTCGGGAAGCATCTTCATCGGGATGTTCCAAATCGCGCATAGCTCGGGATCGTAGGACATCGTGAAGATGTTATAGAGCATGGTGCGCGAGGCGTTACTGACGTCGGTCGCGTGCACTTTACCTTTGGTAAGTTTGTAGATGAGCCAGGAGTCGATCGTGCCGAACATCAATTCGCCCTTTTCGGCGCGTTCTTGGCCGTTATCGACATGGTCGAGAATATAACGGATCTTCGACGCGGAGAAATAAGGGTTCATGCGCAGTCCGGTGCGGGATTGGATGAAATCCATCTTGTCCATGCGCTCGTCGCAAAGTTCTTGAGTTTGCTTGGACTGCCAGACGATGGCATTATGGATGGCCTTGCCGGTGGCTTTGTCCCACACCACCGCCGTCTCGCGTTGGTTGGTGATGCCGATCGCGGCCACGTCGTTCATGCTCGCGCCGGAGACGACGAGAAGTTCGTTGATGACGTCGATGACGGAGATCCAAATGCGGTCGGCGTCCACCTCGACCCAGCCGGGCTGGGGAAAAAGGCAATCGACGGGGCGCTGGGCCTTGAATGCAGCGTTGCCTTTACGGTCGATTAAAATGGCACGCGTCGAAGTCGTGCCTTGGTCAATGGCCAAGATGTATTTCTTCATGGGCAGTATTATACAATCGACCGAGCCAAAACGCGCGCCAAAACAGACGGAACGCTCTTTTCGTCTTAACAATAAAGAAAACCGCGCGGGTTCGAACGCCCACGCGGCGAAGTCTCGTCAATGACGTTGACGGTAGAAGGCCTCGATGTCGGGGATTTCTTTGATGATGTCCTTGGTGAGGACCTCGCAGCCGTCTTTAGTGATGAGGAGGTCGTCCTCGATGCGCACGCCGATGCCAAGTTCCTTGAAATATAGGCCGGGTTCATCCGAGATGACGTTACCCGCGACCAAGGGTTCCTCGCGGCTACCCGGGTCATGGGTGTCCAAACCGATATGGTGGGAGACGCCGTGGAAATAATAGTTTTTGATCTCGTCCTTATCTTGGATCAAACGATGGCTGAGGCATTCCGAAGCCAAATATTCGATGGTGAAGGATTGAAGTTCCTTGATGGAGCGTCCGGGGCGGGCGAAATTGGCGACGGCCTTATTCGCGCCCAAGACAATGGAATAGATGGTGCGTTGCAAGTCCGTGAAGACGCCGTCGGCGGGGACGGTGCGGGAGACGTCGGCGCAATATAAACCATGGCGGGAGCCGAGATCCATGAGGACCATGTCACCGGGTTCAATCTTCTTAAACGGGGTTGGGTAATGGAGGCAGGTCGTATTCACACCAGAGGCGAGGATGGTCGGGAAGGCCGTGCCCTGATAGGCGGAGCAATCGTTGATGACGCGATGAAATTCGTTCGCGACCTCGTATTCGTAGACGCCGGGCTTGATCTTGGCCATGGCGCTCGCGATGCCGACTTTGGTGGCCTCGATGGCCACGCGAAGTTCCTCAACTTCGTTCGGGGATTTGACCATGCGCAAGCCGACGATGATCGGATAGGCGTCGATGACTTCGAGCTTCGTGCTGAATAGCTCCAAGGATTTACGGTAATCCTCGATGTCGGTGTCCTCGGCGACTTTCTGTTCCTTTTCCAAATCGAGATAGACCTTATGGAGGGCAGGGAAATCGGAGAATTCGCCGGTGATCGCGGTTTGAACGCGAGAAGAAAGGGCGCTATTGAGGAGGACGTTCCTCACGCCGGAGATCTCGCCGGCCTCCGTCGGGGTGAGGCGTTTGCCGTACCATTTCTCCTTGACCGGGTCGAAGGGCAGGATCAAAAGGTATTCGCGTTCCTCGCCGCCGCTTTTGATGAGCAGCAAGACGGAATCCTCTTGGGTGATGCCGGTGAGGTAAAAGAAATTGCGGTTCACCTCAAAGGGGTAATTCTCGTCGGCGGAGCATTTCTTACCCACACCCGAGAAGATGATCGCGAGGGATTCCTCCTCCATCTTGGAGAAGAAGCTCGCGCGGCGGGATTGGTATTCGGTATAGGGAATCATGGTTTGACCTCCTGAAGTACGTGACGGATTTCCGGTTCGGGCAAGACGAGGTCGAATAGGCCTACCGCCTCACCAAACCCCGTAAGTCTAGCACCACTATGGATTTCCGCGCGCACATTTATTGCAAATTCGACCTTTTCGAGTGAAAAAGACAGGCGTTTTGCATGGCTTCTTAGGATTTCATACTCCGAATAGGACACCTCAATCGGATAGACGAACACGTCAGAATAGGCGCCAAGGCGAGCGTTTTGAATCGCATTCTCCGCGCTATAGAGGAAGGCGCGGCGAAGGCGGGGGATGCCAAGTTTCGACCCGCCGAAATACCTTGCGACGATCAATACGCCATCGATCTCTTTATCCTCGAGCAAACTCATCATCGGCCGCCCCGCAGAACCCCCAGGCTCGCCGTCGTCACTGGATTTGCTTAGGCCGTTAAGACAATAGGCATAGGGATAATGGTCGGCCTTAGGATGATCTTTCTTGAACTGGTCGTATAGCGTCTTGAAGTCCTCGACCGAAGGCAAAGGGAATAGCCCCGTGACAAAGGTCGAGGCGAGGTCTTTCTCTTCTCCTAAGGATGGCGACAAAGGCACTTTTCGGCTCATGGCTATCATTATGCCAACAATAAGCGCAGGGGAGCGAGCGCAAATTATGTTCGCGAGAAGTTGCCCCGTGTTAGAATTGCCCCGTCAACATGAAAGCTTATTTCCACCAAGAAAAATGTCCCGAGTGTGAAAAGTATTACGACCCCACGCTCAACGTCTGCCCCCATTGCGGCCATCAAGAGCCCGAGCGACGGGACTTCCATGCCTTTGAGCACCACGTCCACGATTCTTTTATTTGGCAGATTGTCCTTTTCCTCATCGGCTTTGCGGGACTACAGATCCTCGGTTTCCTCCTCGCGGCCATCCTTCAGGTGACCTTCATGGCGACCCATCCTGGTTGCACCCCCGAAGAAATCACCCAATACCTCCAAAGCGTCTCCGCCAACTTCACCGCCTCAGGCGTGACCTACGTCATCATCTTTGCCATCTATTTCCTCATCTTTGGCCTAAGGAAACGCTTCAAAGAACTCTTTCATTCCTTCGCCAAAGCCAAGAATTACCTTTTCGGCGCGATCGGTGGCATCGCGATCCTCGGCGCCACGATGCTTTATAGCCTCATCATCAACGTCATCCTCCGCGCGACGGGATTTGGGGAGATCGGGGTAAACAACAACGAAACCGCGATTCGCGCCATCACCATCGCCTTCCCGGCGCTAAGCCTCATCGTCTTTGGCTTCGTCGGCCCGCTATGCGAAGAACTCGCCTACCGCGTCGGCTTATTCGGCTTCATGTCGCGCTTAGGCAAATTGCTTGGCTATTCCATCAGCGCGATGATCTTCGGTCTCATCCACTTCAATTGGAACGCCCTCGGAAGCGGTGACGCGAATGCCATCGTCGTCGAATTCGCCAACCTCCCCGGCTATGTCGGTTCGGGTCTTGCCCTCGCCTTCCTCTATGACCGCTTTGGCCTATGCTCGTCCTATGTCGCCCACGCCTTCAATAACGTCTTCTCCCTCTCCATGACCCTCATCCAAGGAGGCGCTAACTGACATGCCCGAAAAGAACTCCCCTCAGGTCCTCTCCGGCTTTGTGATCAAAATCATTGGCTTTTTGACCATGACCTTGGACCACATCGGTCTCTTCGTCATGAACCGCTATTTCGGCGATAACCCCAGCCTTTATCAAATGGGCTATGTCTTCCGTTGCATCGGCCGCATCGCCATGCCGATCTTCGCCTTGTTCATCGCCGAGGGCGTCGTCCACACCCATCGCCCCTGGCGGTACTTCTTCCGGCTGCTTGCGATGCACCTCGCCATCTCCCTCGGCTTAACCATATATTTCTATGCGATCCCAAACCCCGCCCTCGATCCAAGCCAAATCGAAGGCAACGCCTTTGCCGATTTGAGTTTGCTCGCCCTCACCCTCATCCTCTTCCGTCAACGCGGTTGGCGTAAGGCTCTTTCGGCTTTGCCGATCGCCTTTGCGATCTTTAGTTATGTCATCACGACGTACGAACGCGCCAACCTCGTGACCATCACTTGGTTCCCCGCCTATATCCGCCCCGGCTATAGCATCATGGGCTTGCTCATCGGCATCGGCTTCTATTTCGCCTACCCGATCGCGAATAGGATTTCCAAGCCTTTGGTCGAAGGCGCGGGCATCTCCATGGAGGCTTACCAAGAGACCAAGTCCTATCGAAAGATAGTCAACCTCGTCGGGCTGGCGTTCTTCTTTTTCATCGGGGTCGTCTTCTGGGGCATCAGTTACATCGGCTACACCTCCTCCTTCCGCCCTTATGACACTTATTGGATGCAAATTCAGAGCTACATGCTCTTAGCGATCATCCCCATCTATTTCTATTCCGGGAAGCGCGGATACGACTCCAAAGCCATGCGATATATCACCTATTTTTATTACCCGGTGCATCTCGCTATCATCTTCTTGGCTTTTTCGTTATAGTGTTGCCGAAAGGAGCTATTATCCATGATCATCCACATCGAATCCGTCCAACAGTTCGACGAACTCCTCGCCAAAGGCGAAGTCCTCGTCGATTTCTTCGCCACCTGGTGCGGCCCTTGCAAAATGCTTAGCCCCATCATCGAATCCGTCGCCGCCGAAAACCCGGGCCTCACGGTCCTCAAGGTCGACGTCGATGAGGTCGGTGCCTTGGCCCAGCGTTATGGCATCGCCTCCATCCCGACCCTCATCCGCTTCGTCGACGGCGTGGAGAAGGACAAAGCCCTCGGCTATATGCCGAAGCCGAAACTTCTCGCCTTCCTCGGCAAGTAAGCGAAGATGCCCTAAGCGGTTTGATCCCTTAGGGTTTTCTTTCGACTATTTATACATAAAGAAGAGAGCGTTATCTCAATTTGGCTCTGGGTTTCAATACTTCGACCTGTTTAGGGAAGGCTAATACTCCAAAGCGATTTATCGAGTATGACAACCTTGGATTGGATTTAGAGGTTATCTTTTTTTCGATTGCCATGACCAAGGCATCAGATTCCTCCGTCTTCGGATTAGAAAGGCAGACATCTCCCACCGAAATAGCATATTCATCTATTTCTTCTAGGTCACAAAAACAACAGTGATTTTGCATTCTTGAATCGACGTCACGCCGTTGATATCGACCGACCGCCGTCTTCAAAGTGGCTTCATGACAATAAGGCGATTGCTCTCTACCCATCACACAAACAAACCATCATATATTACGTAAATGCAACCGCCACCAATTGCAGTCAAAATGATGATGAGAAAAAGAGTGAGACCAACCATATTTCCGTCCACGACCCCAAAACAACTCCAACGCAAAAAGCGTTATTCCAGCCACGACAATTAACATATACGCATGGACATGGGCAGACAGTAATAATGCCGTTTGTCTTTATGAGAGGTAGTCGTCCAGTTTACCTATGGTAAGTTGACCAAATATGTTTTGTACCTTTTTGCTAGTCACAACACATCAATTAATCTCTTTATTTTGATGTCACCGCCAAATTCATAAAACTCGGTCTTTTGAGCCCAGCGCTTCGGTAGTTCTTTTACCACCTCATAAGGCATTATGACGGGGATTAGGTCCTGAACCTTCCTCGCAGTTTTCGGAGCGATATAAAGAACCCCCATCGCCATCCAATCGTATTTCATTGACAGCCAATTCATAAAACCGGGCTTCTTGTAACCAATTGCCCAGACATCGCTTAAGCGAACAAGCAGTCTTCCGCCATCGGAATAGACAATTCTATCGTCCAATACTGTTAATTTTGTGTAATGTATCGGAATCATGGTCAAATATAATTGTCAAGCCAATCAGACAGCCAGTTTTCCCCTACGAAATATACCGCTTTGGCTGCACCATAGCCAAGATAGTACATTGACTTCGCCATGATGAAAGCGACATATGCAGAATTATAGTTCGAAGCCGCGGTCGCAACCGCTTTGGTGATATTCGCGGAGGAAAAGGGTGCGCTGGACAATCTCGGAACATTGCAATTCGATGGTCTTCATAAATGGTCGTCTTTTCCATAATTATGGGGACGGGGTGTCGGGAGTTCAATTACCGGAGATAATTCATTGCCCATCCGAGTTTTGACTCGCGGATCATCAATCCTCCGCATAAAAATCCCGATTCCTTTTTCATTGGACAAGACGGGCGACTATGCTATATTTATCCCCGCTCGGACCATTGGTGTAGCGGCCAACATGCTTCCCTGTCACGGAAGAGATCACGAGTTCGAATCTCGTATGGTCCGCCAGCGCAGGTGTAGTTCAGTGGTAGAACACCAGCCTTCCAAGCTGGTTATGCGGGTCCGATTCCCGTCACCTGCTCCATCGAGCGAAGACGTTCCGGATTTCCGGAACTTTTCTTTTTATGCGCGCTCGATACAATAGGCCCATATGAACAAACAGATCTGCCTCGCCACCAACAACAAAGGAAAACTCCGCGAATACCGCGAGATCCTCGCCCCGATGGGGTTCACCATCTATTCCCCCGCCGACCTCAACATCGATTTCGACGTCGATGAGACCGGCGCGGATTACCGCGAGAACTCTTTACTTAAAGCAAAGGGGCTACGCAAACTCGTCCCCTTCCCCGTCATCGCGGATGACTCCGGGTTAGAGATCCTCGCCCTTGATTGTTTCCCCGGACTACATAGTTCCCGCTTTGCCGAAAGCATGGGCGGCTATCCCAAGGCCTACGAAGAGATCTTCCGCCGTTTGGAAGGCAAAGACCGTTCCGCCCGCTTCCGCTGCTGCATCTGCTACTTGGAGAACGAGGATTCGAAGCCGCTCTATTTTGAAGGCTTCTGCCCCGGGCAAATCCTAAACGCCCCTCACGGCACGAATGGCTTTGGCTATGACCCCATCTTCCATAGCGAAGAGGCCGACATCGATTTCGGCGTCGCCTCGGAAGAAACGAAAAACGCCGTCAGCCATAGGGCCAAGGCGTTACAGAAACTCAAGGTTTTCTTCGCTATCGGATGAGATAGGTGAGGACCAAACCGGTCACCAATAGACCCTGCGCGAGCAAATAGCTCGCCATGATATAGAAGTCGCGTCGCTTGACGTCCCTTTTGAACATCGTCCACGTGAGGAACATGTCGCTGCCGATGAAACAGAACGAGCCAAAGATGCATAGCAATCCGAAATTGACCATGCCCTTCGAGCAAAGGATGATCGACCAAATGAGGTCGAGGAAGAGGAAGGCGAAATACATCGTGCCCCCAAAGATGAGCTTCTTTTGATGGACGATGCGTTTGGAGATGTGGACGCCGAAGATCGGGAAGAGGATGATCCATAGGACCGTCGCGACATAGTAGCCCCAATGCAACGGTTCGCATAGGCGCATCATCGCGATGATGTAGAGGATGTGGCCCGCAAGGAAAGAGACCATCCCGCTGACGAAAGGCCAAACCTTATGTTTCTTTAATAAGAAGGCGTCGCCGAGGCAGCCGAGGAAGCAGCCAAGATAAACCAAAGGCTGTCCGGGCAAGGCGATGGTCGCGGCGATCGAAAGGAACAGGGTCGTGAGGCATTTCGTCGCCATGCGGCAACGCTCCATCTCGAAATAGCAAAAGACGAGATGGACGATCGAGGCCAAGACGAAGAGGCCGAAAAAGACGTAGCTGGCGATGGGAATCAAATTCCAATCCATAGGCGTGCTCCTTGCTTTGATTATACATCATGCGTTTTTGCGGATTTATAATTATCGATATGAAAGATAAGACTCACTCCCTCGGGGCGAGGAGATGGACCGCCATCATCCTCATCGGGCTTTTCGGGCAGATCGCCTGGGCCATCGAAAACAATTACATCAACCTTTGGGTCTATTCCCAATCCCATAACGCGAGCCACATCACTTGGATGACGATGGCTTCGGCGGTCGTGGCGACGCTGACGACCTTCTTTATCGGCGCTTTGTCCGACAAACTGGGCAAAAGGAAAATCTTCATCGCGCTTGGATATTCCATATGGGGCGTCACCGTCTTCCTCTTTGGCGTCATGTCCTTGGCCAATATGTCGGGCATGGCCGGAGGTGACCTCACCAAAGGCATCTTGCTCGTCGGCGTCATGAACGTCGTCGTGGATTGCCTCATGACCTTCTTTGGCTCAAGCGCCAACGACGCCGCCTTCAACGCTTACGTCACCGACGAGACGAATGAACGAAATCGCCCCCTCGTCGAGTCCATCCTTTCCGTCATGCCGTTGCTCTCGATGGCGTTGATGCTCGGGGTCGGCATCATCCTCGGAATCCCCGGAACCCAGGGGGATACGCCGAATGACGTTTGGGCCAATTCCGTCGCAAAACCCTGGTTGATTTTCTTTCTGATCTTCGGCGTCGCCACCACATTGGTCGGCGTCGCGTCGTTCTTTTTGCTGCCGAAAGACCATATCGAGCCAAACCGCGACGACGCTTATTTCAAACACATGGTCAAAGGCTTCTTCCCCAAGACCGTCAAGGCCAATCCCCTTCTTTACATTGCCCTGCTCGGCTTCATGCTCTTCAACATCGGCGTCGATTCGTTCATGCCCTACATCATGGTCTATATGCAAAACCTCCCCTTCATGGGCAATAACGGCATGGACTTCATGCTCGCCCTAGGCATCATCTTCGGCGTGGCGACGCTGCTCGTCTTGCTCATCGGCGCCTTCCTTAACCGCATCGGCAAAATGAAGGTTCTGATCCCCGCGGTCGTCATGATGTTCCTCGGCGCATTAGGTTTATTCCTCTTCGATTCCGCTTTCGCCGGCAGCGTCATCGCGGGCATCTTCCTCATCGGTGGCTACCTCATCGGCACCGCTTCCTTAGGCGCGGAGATCCGCGACCTCACCCCCGAAAACGACGTCGGGGCGTTCCAGTCGGTCCGCATGGTCTTCGTCGTCATGATCCCGATGATCGTCGGCAGCAATATCTCCCTGTTTGCCTTCCAGACCCCCGAAGTCCTCGATCCCTCCACCGGGGCCGTGCAAAAATCCCCGGACAAATGGATGTTCGTCGTCACGATGGTCGCCTGCGCCTTGACCATTGTCCCCATCGTTTGGCTGCTCATCGCCAAAAAGAAGAAAAACGTCCTCGCCGAAGTGGAATCCACCCAAGACAAGGTAGAGTAGAACTCTAATGTTGCCCCTAGTCAAAACGAAGGGTATATTTATCCACGGCAGGTTTTAAACATGAACAATCGCAAAGTAAACATTGTGCTCGGCATCCTCGTGTCCGTGCTCGCCATCGTCTCCGTCTTCATTCTCTTCGCCACGGCCTTCGGCAAATCCGATTATTCGGATCACCCCTCGACCCTCGGCAGCTGCTTCAACGTCATGTTCGGCAATCAGGGCTTCGAACCCGTCCCCGGACTCATCGTCGCCTTCGTGCTCCAGTGCGTCGCCATCCTCTTTGCCCTCATCGGGACCATCCTCCCCGGCAAGATCGGCGGGCTCTCCCTCGGCATCGCCGCGGCCAGCATGGTCGGCGGCGGCATCCTCTGGCTCCTCGCCCCCTCGATGTTCAGCTCCATCAACCCGATCGCCGCCCAAGCCGAGACCGTCACCCACGGCACCGGCACCATCCTCACCGCGGTCATCTGCTTCCTCGGCGGATTGCTCGGCCTCTATGGCGGCTACCGCGCGATCAAGGAATAACCGAAAAAACCCATTGCAAAGGTCACCTCACATGGTGGCCTTTTTCGTTAGAAAACGGCGTACGTGACGCCGCTTCCACTTCTTAAATATTTATTTACCCGCGTGTAGGCGGATGTACTCGGGCACTTGGTCCACCGGCATCTCCAAAGCGAATCCGAGCTCACCATAGACGATCGGCATCGCCCTACTCACGAACTGGGCGTCCATGGAGTTGAGGTGGCCATCCCTCGCTTTGCGTTGCAACGCGCCTTCCATCAGGGTGGCGAGGTCTTCGACATAGCCGGAACGAAGGGCGGTGTCATAGGCGTTTTTGCGCGCCTTGGAATCGGTGATATAGAGGTTTTCCCGGATATTGGGCCACTTATGGATCAATTCCAGAGCGAGTTCCTTGGTTAGCGGGCGGCGCAAGGAAGCGGGATTATCGACGGGGACGCGGACGATGTTGTTTTTGTCATCGCCATAAAAGGGCGAAAGGACGTAATAGAGGTTGCCCGAATCGTCGCCGGAAAGCGGCTCGATGGCTTTGATTTTGCATACGCCACAGTGCGTGTGGAAGACATAACTATCGATCTCGTACATGGCCTCTCCTTTCGTCGAACTGTTTCTTATTCGTAAAAAGTATACTCAAAAAATCCCAATTTCCCATGAAAAAACGAAAAAACAACGGAAAAATCTTAATTTTCTTCGATTTTATCTAGGTGTTGGCTTTGGCGTTTTTGTCATGGAAAAACGTCAACCAAGGGTGGATTAACGCTTTTGGTAATCGGCAATTTTCGCCAACAAGAAGGCGGCGAGTTCGTCCATTCCCTCCTCGGTTTTGGCGGACACGGGGAAGAAAACGGCGTCGGGGTTGAGGTTACGGATACGCTTCTCGGCTTTCTCCACGTCGAAGTCAAAGACCACCCTCGCGTCGATTTTGGTGAAGACGAAGGCGTTGCCCTTGGTGAACATCAACGGGTACTTCAACGGCTTATCGTCGCCCTCGGGGACGGAGAGCAAGACGAGGTTCATCGTCGCGCCGGTGTCGAATTCGGCGGGGCAGACGAGGTTGCCGATGTTCTCTAAGATCACGAGGTCAATGCCCTCGGTCCCAAGTTCGGCGATGCCTTCGCTCGTCATCTTCGCGTCGAGATGGCATTCACCAGAGGTGTTCAGTTGGATGGTGCGCACGCCAGTTCGTTTGGCGACCGTGTCGGCGTCGACGACGGCGTCCATGTCGGCCTCGATGACGCCGATGCGGATCTTATCTTTAAGGCGGTTGATCAAATTGCATAGAAGCGTCGTCTTGCCGCTGCCGGGCGAGGACATGACGTTAAGGAAGAAAACGCCTTTTTCCTTGAGTTCGCCGCGGAGTTTGGCCGCGCGAAGATCGTTGTTGGCCAAAACGGATTGCTTGACCTTGATGACTCTTAATTCGCCCATGGGGATACCTCTTTTGATTGCATAGTAAAGATTAATGAATCGGGCGCGAAAAAGATAGGCTCGGTTGCCTTTTTCACCAAATCCAGCCCATCGAAAACGCCAAGGCGGAAAAGGGTTCTCACGACCATTTTGAAACGAAAAGTCGGCGCACGGTCCACGTTTTTTCGCCATTCTCCGAATCGGAGAACGCTTTTCTTCGTTTTCGAAACGCACCTGTAGAGTGCGCTACATGCGTATGAGGAGTTGAATATGCCCCGGGTCCAAAGGAAAGGAGGAACTCGATGTCAGCGATCATCGGAAAAGCATTCTATTGGCCAACCGTCTTACTCGCCGGGGTCATCGCCGGCGGCACCACCGGTTTCGAAGTGGTTCAGATGTTCAAGCCAACCGCCACCGAGTTCATCGTTTCCGGGGACGGATACCTCCCCGACGTCGATGCGGCGTTCGCCAAATACGAGGAAGCCAAAGGCAGCGGGAACTTCGCCTCCGCCCTCACCGCGGACGAGATGATCAACGTCGCCTACCGCCTCTTCTCCCTCGAGGAGGAGACCTGGTCGCAAGGCGTCGGCGCCTCCATCGCCGCCGGCTTCGTGAATCAGGGCATCCAAAGCATGACGGTGCACTCGGGCGAACGTTACTTCGAGGAATCCAACTCCTTCTCCTCGATCATCCAGATCTACGACCGGATGTTCCAAGAGGGGGACACCACGACGACCTATTGGGGCGGCGACACCAATTACGCGAGCCACCCCAAAAAGGAGTACCCCAACGACGAGTACAAGAAACTCATGGGGCGCTACGTCAGCGAAGGCCTCGTCTACATCGTCTCCCCCAAGACCCTGATCCTCGACGCGGACACCCCGTCGGGAAAACCGGCCTCCGGCATCACCGAGACACCGGACGGCTACGTCATCGAGGCGGAACTCGACAAACGCTATGGCGTCATCAACTACCAATGCCAGATGCAGACGATCTCCGACCTCAAATACAAACCGCAGTTCCAGTTCTGCCATATCACCGTGACGGTCGATAAGCAGCTGAACCTGCAACGGATGGTCACCTTCGAGCATTACACCGCCGTCACCTCGCAAGGGGTCGGCTCCGATGCCGAAGGCTCCCTCGTGACCGTCTACCACCACGAACCCGCCCCGTTTGGCTTCCCTGAAGTCGGCGGCACCGTGGCCCCCTATCCCGAATCCCTATAAGGAGGAATGACCATGAGCTTCATTCAACACTTATTGACGAAAAAAGTCGCGACCGTAGGACTCTTCTTCTCCGTCTTCGGCGTGACCGCCGGCACCGCCTTCTTCGTCGTGCCCCAAACCGTCATCGTCGAGCGTGAACGCGCGATGCCGATCGACCCGGGCGTCGAAGTCGAATTGACCGGTAAGGAACGCTTCATCGGCAACTTGGCCTCAAGCGCCGCGAGCGGTCTATCCATCAACCTCGACCAACTGACCTTCACCCTCGATGGCAAGGAAGAGACGATCGTCGACGAATTCGATAACAGCGTCACCAAGACCCACAAGAACGTGATCGACGCCAGTGGCGCCACCCTCGATTTCGCGATGTCCTCGCTTTCGCTCCATGGCGTCAACTTCGCCCTCACCGCCCCCATCACTTATAGTGACGGCGGTTTGCGTCCGCATAAGCGCGGCGTGCACGCTTCGATGATCGACGGAACGATCTATTTGAATCTCTTTGACCGCGACGAGGCGGACTCCTGGGACTTCAAATACCGCGTCGACGTCGCCGCCAAGGACATGACCGACGATAACGGCAACCCCATCATCGACCCCACCACCGGCGGTGTCCGTCAGTACGAATACGGCGACCTCGACTTCCTCATCGAAGATGTTTTCGAGATCCTAAGCGAAGGTGGGCTCAACCTCTCCCTCCAAGGCTGGGTCGAAAAGCTCACCGGCGGCAACGCCGAGGAAAGTGAGGAACCCGCCGCTTCCTCCGGCTTAAACACCGACGCCATCATGGATTCGATGTCCGACATGGTCGAGACCTATGAAGGCAACCCCTACTTCATCTGGAAGCTTCCCTTAGGCGAGAAAGTCATCGAACTCGGCATGCGCTCGGACGAGAACTACCTCTTCACCGGCGTTGACCTCCCCGCTCTCTATGACTTTGATAAGGAAGAGACCGAAGACGGCGTCGTCTATACCCCTAAGGCCAACGACGACGAAGAATGGGTCATCCAGGAAGGCATGAGCCTCGTGGCCCACGCCTCGATCCAGGATTTTGGCATCGCCCGCGGCGAATGGAGCACCACCCTCGTCCCCGGCGACGCGGCCAATTATAAGGATTTAACCAATTCGCGTTACATGCTCGAATCGATCGCCCGTTATGTCGCTAACCCCCAGTTCGGCCTCGACATGACCCTCGACCTCGGCTATGAGACCGCAGCCAAAGAAGGCGACCGCACCCACCTCGCCAAGGAAGCCGCCTCGGATTCGCTCCGCATCGCCCTTTCCGCCGACGCGGACTTAAGCGAGCGCAAATTCCACGGCATCCAAGGCCAGCTCTCGCTTCAGAAGATGGACGAAGAGACCATCAAGGCCCGTCACGACGTGAACGTCGCCTATCTCTATGATCAGACCAACAAGGAAGGCGATGGCTACCTCGACATCAACGGCGACCTCTTCAAGGCCCACACCACCAAGACCTACCTCGACGAGTTCTACGCCGAGGTCCTTAAGGACGCCTTCTCCTCTTCTTCCGATAACCAAAGCGACGCCAACACCCTCAACCAAATCCGCGCCGTCTTGAACAAGATCGACCTCTCCATCGACGCGATCCTCGATTCGGATCTCCTTAACGACATCCATAACGGCGTCTACCTCGCCGCGCTCGACGTCATCGAGTCCATCGAGACCACCCAAGTCCGCGACGAAGACGATAAGCCCACCGGCGAATCCGCCCTTCGCGTCACCCTCACCCTCGCCCCGATCGGCTTGCAGGGCAAGGTCGTCCTGTTGCTTCGCGGCACTTCCAATAAAGCGGACCTCCTCAACCTCACGTTTGAGAACATCCACTTCGCCTCCTTCACCCTCAATGGTCGCATCAATACCCGCGCCTTCGAACCTTTGAAGGCCAAAGCGGACTATGAGGGCTACCAAGACCTCGCCCACCTCAAAGGCATCGGCGAGCAAATCACCGACATCGTCGACGAGAAGGCCTTCTCCGCCTCTCTCGGCGTCACCTTGACCTCTGGCGAGGAGACCGACATCGCTTTGGACGGCGACATCGCCTTCGCCTTCGAAGAAGGGCTAAAAGCCGGCAAAATCGGCCTCGATTTGGAGCAGAACCTCACCGACAAGATCGTGAGCAACCACCGCGTCGGCATCGATATGCGCGACTCCTTCCAGACCGTCGCCATGGCTTATGGCTCGGGTAGCGCCCCGCTAGCATCCATGCCAGAAGAAGCCTTAAGCGCCAAGCTCAACCTCGGCGCCTTCTCCGACACCTTTGACGCGCTACTCGACCGCTTTGGCGCCCTCGACGATCGCTTTGGCAGGCTCACCGCCTCCCTCACCAAGGAAGCCGGCACTTCGCTCCTCTCCCGTTTGGCCAAGGGCGAATATAGCGCGCTCCTTGAAAAGACCGACCTCATCTCGAGTGCCGTCCTCCACGACGAAAACGGCGACACCGTGATCACCGTGAACAAAGCCGCCCTCGGCCTGGAGAAAGACCTCGTCGTCACCCTCCATTACCTCGCTGGCGAAGAAGGTGGCATCTCCTCCCTTGGCATCGACCTTGGGTTCTCCGGCAAAGACCTGAGCATCCGCCTTGGCGACATCGCCCCCGTCGCGATCCATGAGACCGACGGCTCCCTTAAGGAAAACGCGGGCAAAGCCTTCGAGAACTTCACCGCGAACGAAGTCGAATCCTATAACGACATCAGCTTCGTCTCCGAGTTGCTCGAATACACCGTCGGTACCTTCACTCTAGGCACCACCGCCGATGAGAATGGTAACGTCAGCGGCATCTCCCATTACGGCCTAGCCGGCGACCTCTCGGTCAACCTCGGGCCCCATAACCTCACCTTGGGCCTATTCGACGCCTACGCTTCCGTCGAAGGCGCAGAGACCAAAGTCTACGCCTCCTTGGAAGGCCTACCCGTCATCCGTGGCGTCAACGGCCCCGATTCGAGCGTCTATTTCCGTCCCAACGAGGCGGAAGGCGTCCGCAATTCGGAAATCTATTATTACGCCAACGGCATCGACCCCAAGGGCGAAGCCTTGCTCACCCGCGATTCCTCTTATGGTAAAGTGCGCAACGTGCGTGACGCGGTGCGCCTCGACGGCGAGGACTTCACCGGCGACTTGCTCGGCTGGCTCGGCCGTTATAGCCTTGGCATCCTCGACGGCATCCTCGATAAGGACGAAACCCCCGCTCCGACCCCGAACCAGAACGGCCGCAAGATGCGCGCCGGCATCCTCGGCGACGAACCGCTTCGCATCGAGACCGTCGTCAACGGCTTCACCAAGAGCGCGAGCGAAGACGCCTACACCCTCTCGGTCGACCTTGGCAAGTTGCTTGGCATCGCGATCCTTGGCAACGCCGAGATCACGCTTACCGGCCGCACGCTCGTCAACGGTGGCAACACCTTCAAGACCCTCACCGGCATCAACGTCCACGCCGACGCCTCCGCCAAAGCCGCCAATACCGGCAAGGCGTTGCGCCTCGTCTCCGTCGACGTCGACCTCTATCTCAACAACATCGTCAAGAACATCGATGGCGATTATGAGATGAAGGATGTCTGGGGCGAAGGCTTCGATACCGCCGCCTATGCGAACAAGTTCATTTCCGCCGTCGCCGATAGCGGTGAGATCACCGGCAAAGGTCTCCTCTATGACCTCGCCGATGGCTTCTCTAACCCCGACGGCAAGCCCACCAAGCTCTACGGCTATGACTATCGTCTCGCCGAGAACGTCAAACCCGCGAACCTCTACCTCGGGTTGAACTAAGTCGCGATAATGCCCTTAACGAATCGGTTAGGGGCATTTTCTTTTGCCTCATTTCCTAGGTGGACATAAAATAGACATACATGGAAAACCTCGCAGAAATCGTTGGAAAGAACCTCGCTTCTTTGCGTAAGGCCAAAGGCCTGACACAGCAAGATCTCGCCCGTGAAATCAATTATTCGGACAAATCCATCTCCAAATGGGAGCTCGGTTATTCTTTGCCTAGCGTCGATATCCTGAAGGATTTCGCGCAGTTCTATGGCGTGAGCATCGATTACCTCGTCGTCGAGCAAAAGCAAGAAGACCTCGAGGCGGTCGCGGCAAATACCGATTTTGACGCCGACTTACGCGCCAAGCGCGTCAACCAGGCGCTCGTCATCGCCCTCACCGCAACCTTCGTCTTCCTCGTCGCATTAAGCGTGTATCTCGCCTCATTGCTTCGCGGCGATCCCAGTTCGAATAAATTCACGTCCTTGTTCTTCTGGATGGTGCCCGTATCGATCTTTCTCATCGCTTGGGAGAGCTGGCGTTATTACCATAGTCGGCTCCTCCACATCATCCTCCTTTCCGCCTTCGCATGGACCTTGCTTCTTTGCTTCTCCTTCCACTTCCAGTTCTATAAAGATCCGCCGGAGAGCATTTGGTACATCCTCATCGTCGGCATACCCATTCAGGTAATCCTCATCCTTTGGGGCAATTTCAAGCCGCGCATCAAGAAAAAAGCGCAAAAATAAACCAAGCGAAAACCACGGCACGTCCCCCGTGGTTTTTCATTTTCTCCGATTCGTAGACATTGTTTCCCCAAAGTGGAAACAAGCGAATCGTACCCTCGCACGTATAATGCCCGCGGGAAATTTCATGGGACCCTTCGAACAGAGAAAAAACCGCACCCCTCGCTTCGCGATGACCCTCGGTCTCGCGACGGTTTTGCTTTTCTCTTGCGGGAACCCTGGCGAACAAAGCGCGATCTCCGAAAACATAGAAACCCCGAATGAAATCGCCACCCCGATGAAGGCGCAGGTGCTTGAGGGCTTCTCTAACGGCTTGAAGTTAGAGTTCGACGCCTTGAAGCTGCTCATTCCCGCCAACGGCTCCCGTGGTGAAAACCTGATCGACCTTTCCTCCTCGTCGGGGCAAATCCGTCTGGAGTCCCCGTCGCTCCATGGCCTTTTTGTCGGGCTCGACGCCCCGGTCTCCTATAACGGACTCGACCGCGAACTCGCCCTTACTTTAGCGGGGGACGACGTTTATTTCTCCGTCTCCTCCGAGCGTGACGACGCGGCGAATTATGACCTCAAATACCATTCTTCCATCGCCACCAAAGACGTCGGCGGGGAAGACGCGGTGACCAAAGGTATCTCCTATTACGAGTACGGTGATCTCGACTATGTCATCGCCGAGATCCTCGACATCCTCGGCGTCGATTCCCTTTCGCTCAACCTCGATAAGGGCATCGGCCTCACTTTTGATTGGGACGCCATCAACGACTCCATCGACGCGATCAGCGAATATGACGCCACGAGATTCCTTTGGGAATTACCTTTGGGCGATAAAACCTTCCCCATCGGTTTAGGCCACGATGATTCTGGCGTGCTTTCGACCATCGAGTTCCCGTTGCAGGTGAACCAAGGCGATTATGCCGTCCTTAATGATGACTTCCACCTATGCCTCAAGGCCAAAATCGCGGAAGATGCCCCACTTTCCTGGGCGCCGAAATATCCCACTGACGAATACGTCGACATCGTCGATTCGCTTTCCTTGTTCCGCCAAATCGCCAAGCTCACGCAGCGTAAGGCTTTCGGCGTGACCGCCGACTTCAACCTGAGCCACACCGAAGACGAGATCCTCGGCGACGAGGACCATTTCGCGACCCCCGCGGTCGACGAATCGGCCTACTTAAGGCTCGCCGCCAACGCCGACTTAAGCCGTGATTTCCTCAGCGGGCTTAACGCGGACATCATTCTTGGCCAGCTCGGCAAGAACGAGAAGCGCATCGGCTTCCATTCGAAGTTGGATGAGGCAGAAAGCGACGCGAGGCTCTTCCTCAACGTCAACGACATCCTCAAAGTCCGTACGACCAGCGACGTCGTCAGCGCGCTTTTCTCTTCGCTTCTTGATTCGCTAAAAGACGACTCCATCCAAAACGACATGATCATGAAGTTGCTCTCGTCCTTACTCGCGACCGCCAACGGCATCTTCGAGGCCATCAATGCCGTCAAAGAATCCGCTTTCTATGAAAACATCGACAAAAAGCACTTCGAATCCATCTTGTCCACGATCGTCGATCTGCAAGTCCACGATAACTCCATTTCCATCACGGTCGATCTTTCCGGCGCTTCGTTGATCGGCACGGCCACGGTCCTTCTTAACGGCACCAGCGACGACATGTCCCTAGGCAGAATCACCTTGGATAACGTCGGCCTCAAATCCACCAACGACTCCCACACCTGTTTCACCATCGACGGCTATCTCACCATCGATCCTTACCAGGATGTCGCATTCAGCGAGGATGGCTATGTCGAGATGACCCACCTTCCCCACTGGACCGATGAGATCAACGCCATCGCCGAGCGCGACCAGCTCTCCGCCCAAATCGATGGATATGCCTTAAAACAAGGCACCACCTCCCGCATCACCTCCGCGACGGCCAATCAGTACGTCTATGACCCCGTCGCCAAGCGCGGACGCACCGAGCAAGGCATGGCCTTCCATGGCTCCCTCGCCTTTGACTTGCAGCAGCGTCTAGGCACCGGGGCGATGACCTTCCTCGACCTCAAGGAAGATTACGTCAACGACCATAACCTCAAGATCGACGTCACCGGCGAAGAAGGCGAGAACGACACCGAGGAGAAAGACATGGTCGGCAGCGGCAACGAGAACGCCATGTATTTCGAATACAATTCCCGCAACGTCACCGCCGCTAGCGGTTCCTCCACCTATAAGTCCGAAAACCGTTCCGAACCTTCCAGGAATCCCTTGAAGGGACGTTTCTCCATCCATTCTTTGAATGGTTTGCTCGGCGTCATCCTGGAACTCACCGAATCCAACGACCCGAAGTTCGAGCGTCTCACCAACCTCGTCTCGGGCATCATGGCGGAGACGCTGCTCACCAAATTGCTCAAGGGGCAATACTTTGAATTGCTTTCCTCGAAGATCCTCACCTCGGTGACGCTTAACGCCGACTCCTCCACTTTCGTGATCGCCCCGGGTATCATCCAGCAAAACACCGGACTCACGTTAAAGGCCGGCTATGGAGAGGATGGCATGCCTAGGACCATCGAAATCTGGCTGACCCTCGAAGGAGAGGAAAACGACACGGAAGTCTACGCGAAAATCACCCTCGGAGACACCTCTTTCGACTCCTTCCCCTATCAGTTTGATAACCACGATAACGCCAACTTCGTGGACTACTCTTCCTTGAAGACGTTGCTCGGATATGGCATCGACACCATCTCTCTGGGCAACACCGATAAGGATAAGACCACCACTTATCATATCGGTGGCACCGTCACGCTGGAAATCCGCCTCGGCAGCGAATGGACCGTCAAGGATGTTCAGATCGCCCTCGACATCTATTTCATCCTCCATGGCACGAGCCTAAAGATCCTCGGCAGTATCTTCACGCCGAAGACGACGGCGCTTTTGGGGATGGTCAAGGTCATTCCAGAAAACTGCTATAGCACTTTCTTCTACGAAACCGACGGCATCGATAAAGAGGGTTCGCTTTACCTGACCCGTTATGTGGGCCCCTCCAACCGCATCAATTCCTGGCGCGACGACGTCGAGGTGAGCCATTGCAAAGTCAAAGGCTCGGATTTCCTAAGCAACGCGGTCGATTGGCTAGCCAAATACATGCTGAACCTCGGCTCCATCGTCACCGATAACCTCGATAAGGCGACCTCCACCGCCGGCCAGGCTTTCCATGGCGAGGACATCGTCGAGAGCATCTCCGTCTCCAACCCCTCGCTGTCCGCGCCTTCTTGGAACCTAAGCATCGGCTTAGGCGCTTTGGCCCATACCAATCTCCTCGGCTCGCTCACGGCGACCATTTCGGGCAAGAAAGTCACCCACGAAGACGAAAACGGGAAGCAATACTCCTACAACACGCTTTATTCCATCACCGGCGGCACGACGATCTCCATCCTTGTCCTCAACATCGTCGCCACCATCAACCTTTCCATCAAAAACGTCTCCACCGGCGTCTACAAAAACGCTTGGACCGACACTTCCGCGACCGTCTATTCCGGTGACATGAAGAACGAACCGGACGAAAAATCCAAAATCGAATGGCACGGCATCATCCCATCCGTCGTCAAATACTACGAAGACCATTACTACTGGATGGGCGTGCCCGTCACCGGAACGCCAGAGCAGATTTGGAACGGTAGCCGCGGCAAAAACGACGGCAACGCCAATTACCAAAGCGCGCAGTGGTATACCAAGCCGGGCGTCGTCGCGACGGCTTAATCTTCCATTTGACCGATGGACTTCAAATAACGGCTCAGGATGACCGCGGCGGCCGCGGAATCGATGTTTTGCCGTTGTTTCTTCGCGTTTTTCCCTTGCTGATGCAATAAGGACGCCGCGTCGACGGTGCTATTGCGTTCATCTTGTTTATGTACGGGAATTGCGGGGAAAACCTCATGTAACCGCAAAATGAAATCCTCGACGATCGGCGTCATTTCGCACGGATCCCCCGAGGGGAACAAAGGGTAGCCGATGACGAAGGATTCGATGCGCTCAAGCTCCATCATGTCCTTGATGCCCTCAATCGCGAACTCATAATGGGTGGCGGGAAAACGCACTTCTTTCAATGGGGTGACGAACATGCCGCTGCGGGAAAGGGCGAGGCCGATGGAGCCCTTACCCAAATCGATCGCGAGGATGTTCTTTTCCATTGGCAACATTATATTCTCTTCCCCCGCGCTTAAGAAAGAACGCGCGTGGCGCAGGGGTATTTTCCTTGTCTATTTTTGACGCGCACTTATGATACACGCGCAAAGGAGGACCATCGATTATGGCCAAAGACTGTTGGGACTTATCCGTCTTCTTCAAATCCGAAGAGGAATTTCTGTCCACATTAGAAGAATTCAAATCGCTCATCCCAGAGCTCGCCGCCTTCCAAGGAAAGCTAAGCGACGAAAAGGAACTCGCCGCGTTCCTACGTTTAGACAAGAAGGCGAACATGCTCTTGGTCCGCTGCTACTACTTCGCGTCCATGCGCAGCGACCGCAACAAGAAGGACGTCAAAAACAGCGAGGACCTCATGAAGGTTCAGATCGCGTTGCAAACCTATTCCGCCGCGGTCTCCTACCAATCCCCCGAAATCCTCGCGTTAGGTAGGGAGAAGGTCGAGGCCTTCCTCGCCGCTCACCCCGAATTTGAGGAATACTCCTTCCAGATGGACCGTCTCTTCAATGAGGCGAGCCACGTCTTGTCCACCCGTGAGGAAGGATTGCTCAGCGCCTATAGTCCGGTCGCCGGAGGCATCCGTAACCTCTATGGTCAACTCACCATCGCCGATGGCAAGCCGAGCGAAGCCACCTTATCTAACGGCGAGAAAGTCCTCGTCACCCAAGCCAACTGGTCTTCCCTCATCGCCAAGACGAAGAAGGCCGAGGACCGCCAAGCCATCTTCGAGGCGCTTTATTCCTATTACGACGCCCATAAATCGACCTATGGCGAGATCTATAATCTGACCCTGCAACGCCAGCTCGCCGAAGTGAAGGCGAGGGGATACCAAAACATCCTCGAATCGCACCTTTCCGGCAACAAGATCCCCCTCGAGGTCTTCCATACGCTCGTGCGCGTCGCAAGCACCCATAGCGAGCCCCTAAAGAAATACATCGAGCTGCGCCGCAAAGCGCTCGGCTTAGAGAAGCATCGCTCCTATGACCGCTTCCTCCACCTCGCCGAAAGCGACAAGCATTACACCTATGAGGAGGCGAAGCAACTCTTCTACGATTCCATCGCCTCCTTCCCGAAGGATTTCCAAGAGAAGGCCCGTGAAGTCACTAAGGACGGCTACGTCGACGTCTATCCTGGCGAAGGCAAGCGTTCCGGCGCCTATTCTAACGGCGGTTATGACCTCCATCCCTTCATCCTGCTGAACTTTGTCGGGGAGTTAAACGACGTCTTCACCCTCGCCCATGAGTCAGGTCACTCCATCCATACCTTATATAGTGAGGAAGGCCAGCCCACCTTGAAGCAGGACTACACCATCTTCGTCGCGGAGATCGCCTCCACCTTCAACGAACATAACTTGCTCGACTATCTTCTCTCGACCGGCAAGCTCTCCAAGGAAGACCGTGTCTTCTTATTGCAGAAAGCCATCGACGAAATCGTCTCGACCTTCTATCGTCAGACCTTGTTCGGCCATTATGAATTCCTCATGGCGGAAAAGGCGGAGAAAGGCGAACCGATCAGCTATTCGGTCGCCAATGACGTCATGATCCAGCTCTATAAGGATTACTATGGCATCGACATCGCCGAAGAGAAGCTCAAACCCCTCGTTTGGGCCTATATCCCCCATCTCTTCAACACCCCCTTCTACGTCTATCAATACGCGACGAGCTTCACTTCATCCATGTTGCTCTACGAACGGGTGAAGAACAAAGAGGAAGGCGCCTTCGACCGCTACATCTCCCTCTTTAAGTCCGGCGGCAGCGATTACCCCGTCGCCCAGGTCAAGAGAGCCGGCGTCGACTTGACGACCGAAGAACCCTATATGGCGGTCATCCACCGCATGGAGTCCTTGGTCGACCAGCTCGAAAAGGAACTCGCCGAATAAGCGACGAAAAAGCCCCTTGGTTCATTTCTGAATCAGGGGGCTTTTCAACCGATGTCTTCCGGCGCCCAGGTCTTCACTCGGGCCGAAGGGGTGCGCTTCGTCTTTTTCGGGGCCAGAGGCGGATCGAGTTTGGCCGGCTTCGGGGCTGGCTTAGGTTTCTTTGGCTTCGGAGGTTCGTAATGGGGTAAGGAGACCTTCGCGCCGTGATCGATCGCATCGGCCTTGGACATCGCCTTTTGAAAGTGAGCCCTGCATTCGAGGTAACGCCCTTGCGCGGCGAGTTCGTTGAACACCGCACGGCTCATCTTGCCATCGCATTTCTCGGTATAGTGAATCAGGAATTCGAAGGCGTCCGCAGGCATCGGGTCACGGTTTTGGGGATCGTAATAGATGCAGAAGAGATTGAAGAGCATCGAATCCCAATTGCCGACCATATAGTCCCAATAGAAGTCTCTCTTATAGAGGGCGCGTTCATCGTAGGTCGCGAGGGATTTGAGGCGTTTTTTGCGCAATTCGTAGATCCTTTCGTAACGAGCGGGATAATTCACGTTATAGAAAAGGCCGAAGAACATGAAAAGGGCAAACATGAAGGGAAGGATGAAATTCCCATAAAGCGTCGCCTGGCCGAGGATCATGGGAACGAGGGGCACATATTCTTGGAAGAACTCTTGGAAGCCCGGGGTGATGAGGTAGACCCCATAAAGGATGGAGACGAGGGGCACCAAGACATAGCCGAGGACCAAGAAGAAGCCATACCACCAATAGGCTTTGCGGTATTTGCATAGCTTCGTCGAGACCACCAAAGGGAAAATCAAGAGGATCACGTTGGCCGCGGGGAGGAAGAAGAACACGAAGGCGCCGAGCACCCCGAACACCATGCCGTTAATGGTCAGCTCGATGGCGGGCAAGGCGGCGATGAGCATCTGGCTGAACGGGTTTTCGGAAAAGATCAGGAGCATGTAATAAGCTCCAAGCGCGGCGGAGAGGAGGAAAGCGAAAAGGCACACCCAAGGAACCCATTTTCTCGGGCGGGTGATCTGCGATTTCTTCAGGACCTTTTCATCCAGGAACCGTTCCATGGAAAACATTATAAGGCCTAGAGGCCTAAGGGGCACTTCTTTCTTTATCGAGAATTTTCCTTCTTTGGCTATCTCAAAACCCCGTTTTGCCTTACAATTTACGAGCACGCATCAGGAGCTACACATGCCAAAGAACATCCTTATCGCTTATTTCTCCCACGGCGGGGAAAATCTCGTTGACGACCAGATCGTCGACCTCGGTGAAAACGGCAACACCAAAATCGCCGCGCGCCAACTTCAGGAGGCGCTCGCGGAAAAAGGTTTGAAGTCCAACCTCTTCGAAATCGAACCCCTCATCCCCTACGACCGTTCCTATGAAGGCACCCTCGCCCGTTCCCGTCAGGAATACGAAAGCGGCGCGGCCCCGCTCATCAAAGACGGCCCGAACGGCTACGAGGCCTATGACCTCATCTTCCTCGGCTACCCCAACTGGTGGGGAACCCTTCCCGCCCCGATCGTCTCCTTCCTCCGCGATCATGACACCAACGGCAAAACCATCGTCCCGTTCGTGACTCACGGCGGACAGCGCTTCCTCTACTCCATCGAGTCCATCCAAAAGGAAGCCCCGAAAGCCTCGGTCACCCCGGGCTTTGCGATCGCGGCCCCCTATATGAGCCAGTCCCCCGCGGTCATCGCGGAATGGCTTGGGGAAAACCTCGAGAAACTCGCCTAAACGAAAATGACGCCCCACGATTGCTCGTGAGGCGTTTTTTCATAGTTTAGGAGAGGTTCGTCTTGCTTAGGCGCAGCTCGTCGCCATAGACGTCGAGGCTATATTTCGACTCGGTGGAGAGCTCGCCGCGGATGATCTTCTCCGCGAGGAAGGTCTCGATCTTGTCTTGGATGAAGCGCTTGATCGGACGGGCGCCGAAGAGTTCGTTGAAGGCGCGCTCGACGACCCAATCCTTAAGTTTGGTCGTGAAGGTGACGGAGATGTATTGCTCCTCCAAGCGTTTGGAGAGTTCGCGCAGCATCTTATCGACGATCGCGCGTTGTTCGCTCCGCCCGAGCGGATTGAAGTAGACGATCTCGTCGATACGGTTGAGGAACTCTGGCTTGAAGGTGCGATGGAGCAAGACTTCCACCGCGCCCCTATCGCCCTTAAGCAAAGCTTCTGAGCCGAGGTTGCTCGTCATGATGATGACGGTGTTGCGGAAGTCCACGAGCCTTCCCTGCGAATCGGTAAGACGCCCTTCGTCGAGCACCTGCAGGAGCAAGTTGAAGACTTCCGGATCCGCCTTTTCAATTTCATCGAAGAGAACGATGGAATAAGGGTTGCGGCGCACTTTTTCGGTGAGTTGTCCACCTTGCTCGTAACCGATATATCCCGGGGCGGCGCCGATAAGGCGGGAGACGGAGTATTTCTCCATGTATTCCGACATGTCGATGCGGATGATGTTGTTCTCGTCGTCGAAGAGGGCTTCGGCGAGGGCTTTGGATACTTCGGTCTTGCCAACGCCAGTCGGGCCCAGGAAGAGGAAGGATCCGATCGGGCGCATGGGGTTTTTGATGCCGGCGCGCTGACGGAGGATGGCGTTGCTCACCAAAGTGATGGCCTCGTCTTGTCCGATGACGCGGCTTTGGAGGATGTTCTTCAGGTCGAGGACTTTCTCCTTGTCGCCCTTTTCGATGCGGGCGACGGGGATGCCGGTCATCTTCGCGACGATCTTCGCCACTTCTTCCTCATCGACGACTTCGTTGACGAGTTTGTCCTTCTTGGAGGAGACTTCGATCTCGTGCAGCTTCTGCTCCAATTCAGGGATGACCTTATATTGGAGTTCGCTGGCCTTCTGATAATTGCCTTCGGAGAAGCGGACGGAGAGGTCGAACTTCGCCTTCTCGAGGTCTTTCTTCAAGGTCTTGGCCTCGGAGATTTCGTTCTTTTCCTCCTCCCAGCGCTTCTTAAGTTCGGCGAAATGCTCGCTTTCGTCCTTGAGATCCATCTCGAGGGCCTCGAGGCGTTTGCGCGAGGATTCGTCCTTTTCTTTCGACAATGCGACTTTCTCGATCTCGAGCTGGCGGATCTTGCGGTTGCTCTCGTCGAGTTCGGTCGGCATCGATTCGATCTCCACCTTGATTAAGGCGCAGGCTTCGTCGAGCAAGTCGATCGCCTTATCCGGCAAAAAGCGGTTGGTGATGTAACGGTTGGATAGCGTCGCGGCGGCGACGATGGCCCCGTCGGTGATGGCGACGCCGTGATAGGACTCGAAGCGCTGCTTCAAGCCGCGGAGGATGGAGATAGTGTCCGCCACGGTCGGCTCGCCGACGAGAATCGGCTGAAAGCGACGTTCGAGCGCGCGGTCCTTCTCAATATATTCGCGATATTCGTTGAGCGTGGTCGCGCCGATGCAGTCGATGTCGCCCCTGGCCAGCAATGGCTTAAGCATGTTGGACGCGTCCATGGCCCCATCGGTGCGGCCCGCCCCGACAATGAGGTGGATCTCGTCGATGAAGAGGATGATCTTGCCATTGGACTCTTTGATTTTGTTGAGGACGGCCTTAAGACGCTCCTCGAATTCGCCGCGGTATTTCGCGCCGGCGAGCAGTGCGCCCATGTCGAGCTCATAGATGCGTTTTCCCTGAAGGGTGGCTGGGACGTCGTTTTTGACGATGCGCTCCGCCAAACCTTCGATGATCGCGGTTTTGCCTACGCCAGGCTCGCCGAGCAAGACGACATTGTTCTTCGTTTTCCTCGCCAAAACCTGAATGACTTTGCGGATTTCCTCATCGCGTCCGATGACCGGATCGATTTTCCCCGATGTGACGGCGTCGTTGATGTCGCGGCCGAATTTGGAGAGAACCTCGGGGTCGTTCTCATAAGAGGGTACTTGTTCAAATTGCATGGTATTACCTCCTTGTGCTATGGCTTGTTGGTCCAAGCCTCATACATATCATAACCCAATTTTTAGCAGTCTCAATAGTAGAGTGCTAATTTTGTTTTCCTTAATAAATTCGGCGGAAGAATCCATAATAGTCGTAACTATGAACAAACCTCTTGTCTCCATCGTGGCCGGAAGTTCCCTTTTGGCTCTCTCCCTTCTTTTCGGCGTCCTCGGCATGACCGACGCCATGGGGCAAAAAGCGAAAAGCCTTAGCCACGAAACCTGGATGGCCACCCACGACGACGCCACCGCCGTATCCTCTTTGGAAATTCCGGGTACGCACGACACGCTCGCCCTATATGGCATCGCCGATTTGGCGGGCCAATGCCAATCCTTGGAACTTGAGGAGCAGCTTAAACTCGGCGTCCGCTTCCTCGACATCCGTCTGGAACGCGATGGCGATAACCTTAAGGCGGTCCATGGCATCGTCGACGAGCGCCAGACCTTCGCCACCACCATCCGCACGATGTCCTCCTTCCTAAAGAACCATCCGACCGAAAGCCTCTTTGTCTCCATCAAGGATGAGGATTCCTCCAAGAGCAACGGAAAGTTTGAGGAATGCCTCAAGAAATACATCGTCGAAAGCGATTGGTATCTGGCTCCAAGTATGCCCGCCACCCTAGGAGAGTGCCGCGGGAAGATGGTGCTTTTGTCCCGTTAT
Organism: Erysipelotrichaceae bacterium; assembly: GCA_015058945.1. Lineage (GTDB taxonomy): Bacteria > Bacillota_I > Bacilli_A > RFN20 > CAG-826 > Alloenteromonas. The sequence goes on from SVBF01000018.1 coordinate 114,860, forward strand.
GATTCCCCGACGATTGGAATCGACGCCGGAGCGCCTTGGAAAGACAATGCGTCCTTTGCCTTGAACGAGGAGATCTACGTTCAGGATTTCTATAAGATGAAAGACCCGGAGCAGAAGAAGCCGGAAATCCTCTCTTGTTTGGAAGACGCCCACCCCTACCGCATCAATTTCCTCAGCGGTTACCTCGAAGGTTCTTTCCCGCCCTCCTACGCCCCTAGCGTCGCCAAGGTCATCAATCCCTGGATCAAGGAATTGCTACCGACAATGAAAAACAAGGGCTTCATGCTCTTTGATTTCGTGACGTCCGAACTCGTCGACGCCTTCTTCCAAAACGGAGGTGCCAAATAATGAAGGCCCCGAAGCTTGCCCTAGCGATCACTATCGTCGGCACCGTCATCACCGCGCTTTTGTCCCTCGTCCTTTTGGCTATCGATGGCTTAGCCCTCTTCTCCAACATCGCCGCCTTATATGAAAACGGCGCCGCGCAGAGCATGCGTTATTTGTCGCGTTGCCTCTGCATGCTCCTCTTGCTCGCCCACCCCGTCCTCGCCATCATCGCGATCAAAAAAGGAGGCGCGTTGGTCACGACCTCCATGTTGCTCGGTTTTGGATGCGCGATCATCAGCGTACTCACGTTCGTGTTCTACGAATGGTTCATCGCCGTAGGACTCGTCATGGGTAACTTGTTGCTCCTATTGCCCCAAGTCATCGCCTTGACGAAGAAACGCGTCGTCGTGGCAAACCCCAAGGACTAACCGCGGTATTTACCGATGATCTCTTGCGCCTTCTCGCGCCCGTCTTTGATCGCGGCGGCGATGTTTTTTGCCCCATATCGGCAATCGCCGATCGCGTGTAGGTTACCGGTGACTTCTTCTTCCGGGATTAAAAGAGGCAAGGCACTCTTTTCGCCAATGGCCATGATAAAGGCGTCGCAAGGGGCGAGGAACTCGCTTCCCTCGATGACATGGAAGCTCGGGCGACCGGACTCGTCTTTTTCGCCTAAGCGCATCTTGACGAGTTCCAGAGCGACCAGGTTTCCTTTCTCGTCCAACCGATAATCTTTGATGTTCGTGAGTTCGGAGAAGACGACGCCGTCATCCTTGGCTTCGGCGATCTCTTTCTTTTGCGCGGGCATGGACGCCTCGTCGCGTCGATAGATCAACGTGACGGGAACGCCAAGGCGCTTGATCGAACGGCTCACGTCCATCGCGACGTTGCCGCCACCCATGACGATGACGTTCTTTTTCTTGTCTAAGCCTAGGGTGTGACCCGTAATGTTCAGTTCGCGGAGAACGGTTAAGGCGAAATGGATGTCCGGGGAATCCGGGGTGGGGAGACGGTTTTCCTTTTCCGCGCCTAAAGCGAGGATTGTCTCGTCATATGAGGCGCGGATTTGATCCAACCCCTCGCGATCGATTTCTTTGCCAAAATGAAATTTGACGCCGAGGGAAAGAAGGCTCTGATAAATCCCGTCGACATAGCTTTTATCGAAGCGGAAGGACGGGATACCCGTGCGGATTGCGCCGCCGATTCCTTCTTCTTTTTCGTAAATTTCCACGTCAAAACCCGCTTGTTCTAGGAAAACGGCAGCGGACAATGCGCTAGGGCCTGCACCGATAATCGCAACGTTTTTCCCAATACGAGGTCCCATCTTATAAGGGAAGGGGAAGCGGATAGATAATTCGTTTTCGACGGCAGGGAAATCCACGGGTTCGAAACGGATGCCGCGGATGCAATTGCCACGGCATTGCCTTTGGTGGTCGCATAACGTGGACGTGAGAAAAGGGAATGGATTGGTTTCGTAAAGAAGCTTGGCGGCCTCTACCTCCTCCCCGGCTTTCACTTTGGCGAGGATATCGCGGACCATGTTCCCACAGGGGCAATTCGCCTGACAGCGTGGATTAGGGCAGCCGAGGCAATTCTTGGCGATGTCGTGGATGTCCATGGGTTACTCCTTCTCTAAGACGCGGGATCGGATGAGTCGCGCGAACGAACGACGGAAGGCCTCGCGGTAATATTCTCGGTCGTAATGGCCGTTATGGATGGTGGCGCCCACGGCTTTGCTGAAACCGCCGGAAAGGAAGGCGACGATGTATTCTTCCTCATAGGCAAACGTGTATCGCTCTCCGAAGGTGTGGACGAAATCGGCGATGACGTTTTCGAGGACGGAGGAAAGGACCTCGCTGCCCAAGGAGTTGCTCTTGAAGTCGATGGAGAGGATGACTTCGCGCATTTCCATGGCCGCGTCGGTGGCGGTGATGATCGTGTCGGCGAAGAAGGCGGGCAGATCGTCCACAGGGACATCGCGGAGCCTTGCCTTCACCTCCGCGAGCCAACGGGAGGCGACGGCTTTGCCGCAATCGTCAAGTAGGTCGTATTTGTCTTGGTAATGACTATAAAAGGTCATCTTGTTGATTCCCGCGTGGGCGCAGATATCCTTTACGGTCACTTTATCGAAGGATCGCTCCTGCAGTAGTTGGATGAGCGACTCCCTCAAGGCTTTTTTGGACCGGCTGATTCTTGCGTCTTCTTTGATCATATCCATCCCCTGTTAACGATATTATTAGGCTAAATTCGTATAAATTTCTATACTGGTGTATTATTTTGGCTCAGTCGTTTGACCATCGCTTGCGATGGATAGATAATTTTCCCCATGGCATGCAAATCGAAGCTCATCATCGTCGGCGGAGGCATCTCCGGCTTAGCCGCCGGCATATACTGCCTCGAGAACGGTTTCGACGTCGAGATTTACGAAAAGGCCGCCGTCGCCGGTGGCGAATGCATGGGTTGGACGCGCAAAGGAACGTTGATCGATGGCTGCGCCCATTGGATCATCGGTTCGAACCCTAAAAGCGACCTCTATCCCTCCTGGCGTCATATCGGCGTCTTCCCCGCCGGCCATACCATCTATCCCACCACTGCTTTATCCGCTTTCGACGTGGGCGATCGCCGCATCACGCTTTATGGTGACCTCAACCGTTTGGAAAAGGAGCTTAGTTCCGCTTTCCCTGAAGACAAAAAGCCCATCCATCAGTTAATCAAAGCCATCCGCAGCTACCAAAAGGTCCGCATCCCCATCGACAAGCCGCTCGATAAGATGAACCTTTTTGAACTTACGAAATTCGGCTTGCCCATGTTACCGATGGTGTTTGCCTATCTGAAGTATTCCAAAGTATCCATGGACGAATACGCCCAGCGTTTCTCCTCGCCAGAACTTCGGGACATTCTGCTACGCGCCATGAGGAATAACTATAACGCCCACGCCTTCTTTTATGTCATGCAGGCGTTAAGCAAAGAGGACGCCGCCGTCCCCGAAGGCGGGAGCTTAGCCATCGCTAAACGCGTCACGGACAAGTATCTCTCCCTCGGCGGAAAGCTTTACCTTAACGCAGAAGTCGTCGGTGTCGATTATGAGAAGCGCCAAGCGAAATCCATCCGCCTTAAAAACGGGAAAATCATCCCCTGCGACTATCTTCTTCTCGCCTGCGATGTGAACTTCGCGGCAGAGCATCTTTTCCCAGAGCAAGAAAAAAATAACTACTTTGCCAAGCGTAAACACGATCCCATTACCTATCCCGGACAAATCGGGTTCACGCTTTCCTATCGCACAAAAGCAGATGTATCCGATTTGCCAAAACAACTGGATTTTGCATGCGAAAAGAAGGATTTTGTGGGCTTGAATCTCTGGCATATCCCCCTGCGTAACCATTCGTTCGATCCCACCTTCCACGATAAGGACGGCAACTCTTTGCTCACCGTCTTGATTCCCGCGAATGAGGATGCCTATGAGGGCTGGAAAGCGTTAAGCCGCGAAGAATACGTTTCGCTTAAAGGCGCGCTTTTGGACTATGTCGGTAAGGCCATCGCGGATAAGCTCGGCGTCGACGCCTCCATGATCGAGCCGTTAGATTGCGCCACCCCCATTACCTATGAACGGTATTGCAACGCCTACAAAGGTTCCTACATGTCGTTCCTCTCCACAAAGAAGAATCCGCACCTTATGGTCAAAGGAACACTGCGCACCATCGACAATACTTTCCTAACCGGGCAATGGCTCATGTTGCCCGGAGGGATGCCCATCGCCTTGTTCACGGCAAAGAACGCGGCGTATCGCCTTTCGAAAAAAGCCTTCGGTCGCTTTCTCGACCTCGACGAAAAGAATTGATTCCAACCCAAGGGCCAAGCATTAGAATTAATAGCGATGAAGACCTATGTCTGCCGCCGCTGTGGCAAGAAATTCGAAGGACGCCTGGATTATTGTCCACGCTGCGGCCAACATTTCGTCTACCAACGCAAGGGTGAATGCTTCGATGCGCTTGGCAACAAAGTCCTTCTGGGCAAAGACGGGCATATCAAAAAGACGATTCGGAATCCGAAATCGCCCAAATGATGAATGTGACCCTGCGGGGTCTTTTTTCTTTGAGAAGAGGTTACTTCTCCTCGTTCTCTTCGGCCTTCTCTTCCTTAGACTCTTCTTTAACGGGTTCTTCCGGGGAGACGCCCAATTCGGCTTTGTCCCTTTCGCGCTTCGCCTCTAACGCCGCCTCGATCACGGCGGGGATTGGCTTAAACCAGTGATAGATGGCCTCGAAGGCATAGACGAGGGCGAGAAAGCAGAGGTTGCCGCCGATGAAATAACGGTAAGGCAGCGTCTCCGCGCAGCCCTGGACGATCGCGTAGATGTCGAAGACGATGAGGACTAAGCCTACGGGCAAGACCAAGATCTTGTCCAAATAGCAGTTCTTCTCCCGACGTTTCTTGGAGAAAGTCGTCCAAATGAAATCGGTGATGATCCATACCGCGCCGGCAAGGGTGACATAGGTGAAGGCGTAACGTTTCCATTCCGCGACTTTGATGATGTCGGTGAGGAACAAGGCGCCAAGCACGGCGAAAATGGCGACGAACACGCCATATTCCACGGTCAGCATGATTTTGATTTTCGTCAGGTCGTCGAGTTTCTTCTTTTCCATGTCCATAAATATACACGCACACGAGGTAAAGAAGTAGACTTAGGCTCTTTATTGATTTCAAAAGCCGAGTACAATGCTCTTGCTATGGAACTCAAAGACTATATCCGCATCCAGGAGAACTTCCCAAGGGAAGGCATTTCCTTTAAGGACATCTCCCCTTTACTCGAAAACCCAAAGGCCTTCGCCGAGACGATTGACCGTATGAAGGAAATCGCCGAAAAGTGGTCCCCGGACCTGATCGTCGGTCCCGAATCGCGCGGTTTTATCTTCGCCGCCCCTCTCGCGATTAAGATGAACAAGGGTTTCTTGATGGCCCGCAAAGCCGGCAAATTGCCCGGCAAGGCGCTCTCGGTCACCTATGACCTCGAATATGGACGGGCCACGTTAGAGATTCCCGCCTTCGCCGTCAACAAAGGGACCCGCATCGTCATCGTCGATGACTTGCTCGCGACCGGCGGTACCCTGCAGGCGTTAGAAAAACTATTCGCTGAGGCCGGGGCCGAAGTGGTCGGCATCATCACCGCCATCGAGCTCACCTCGTTAAAAGGTCGCGATAATCTCAAAGCTCCTTATGAAACTTTGATTTCTTTCCCCCGTTAATGGGGGTCTTTTTTTGGAGGAATAACCCATGGAAAACGTTCATGTCATCGACCATCCCTTAATTCAGGACATCATCGCCAGAATGAGGGATAAGAACACCGCACCTGCCCTCTTTCACGAACTCGTCAAAGAGGTCGCCATCCTAGAGGCGTATGAGGCGTTACGGGATATCCCGACCAAAAGCATCGAGGTGGAGACACCGTTAGAGAAGACAGAGCAACACGTCATCGACGAGAACAACATCTGCCTCGTGCCGATCCTCCGTGCCGGCTTAGGCATGGCCGAAGGCGTCAGCATCCTTCTCCCTGGGGCGCCGGTGGGGCATATCGGCCTTAAGCGCGACGAGGTAACCCATCTGACCCACGAGTATTACGCGAACTTCCCTAAGCGCATCGCGGACATGGACGTCTTATTGCTTGATCCGATGCTTGCGACCGGAGGTTCGGCCGTCGACGCGATCACCAGGCTCAAAGAACGCGGCGTCAAATCCATCCGCTTCCTCTGCATCATCGCCGTCCCCGAAGGCGTTAAGGTGGTGCAAGAAAAATTCCCGGACGTCCCGATTTATATCGGAGCGTTGGACCGGGAACTTAATTCCAATGCCTACATTCTGCCGGGACTAGGCGATGCGGGCGACCGCATCTTCGGCACGATCGATTAGGGATCGAGCTCGTCCCAAGCGGCGATTTCCTCTTTGTCCGGGACAAAGACATAGGGGACGTTTCGAAGCAACTGACGGTAATCTAAGCCATAGCCGACGAGGAATTTCGCTTCGGGCAAACGCGCACCGAAATAATCCACGGTAACCTCGTTCTTTCTCGCGCAGAATTTGTCGAATAACGCGCAAACGAGGACTTTTTTCGGTTTAAAACGCGATTTGATGTGCTTGGTGAGGAAGTCGATGGAGAGACCGGAATCGACGATGTCCTCCACGATGACGACCGTGCGATCATCGAGGCAAGTCGCGATGTCCTTGTCCATGCTGATCGTTCCGGAAGAGGCAAGCCCACCACCGTAACTCGTGAGTTGGACATAGTCGCAGACGATGTCGAGTTTGACCTTTTTGATCAGGTCGCTGAAGAAAGGCATCGCCCCTTTCATGACGCAAATGAAAACCGGAGGGCGTTCCTCGTTGGCTAAATCTTTGGTCAATCGCGCACCGAGTTCGTCGACGATGCGGGCGATTTCCTCCTCGGATAAAATGATTTCTTCCATGGATGGATTATATGCGCACAAAATCGCTCAATCAATCTTTCGTAATGTATAATTATATAGATATTCAAGAGGAGCTTCATATGGTTGATAACGCTGTTCTCTTCTCCCTCTCTGCTAATGAGAATTTGGCCAAATTGATCGCAAAGCATTTGGGCGCCAAACTCGGCGAACGAAACATCCAACGTTTCCCTTCCGGTGAGATTCTCGCCGAACCGGTCGACACGGTCCGCGGCAAACAGGTTTTCATCATCCAACCGACCTGCCCTCCCGTTAACGAAAACCTCATGGAGCTATTGATCTTCGTCGATGCGCTTCGTCGCGCCTCGGCCAAAGAAATCAACGTCATCTGCCCCTACTTCGGCTATGCGAGACAAGACCGCAAGGCAAAACCTAGGCAGCCCATTACCGCCGCTTTGGTCGCCCACCTATTCAATACCGCCGGCGTCGACCGCGTCGTCACGGTGAATCTCCATGCCGCCCAGATCCAAGGCTTCTTCACCTGCCTCGTCGACGATCTGACCGCCATCCCTCTCCTTGGCGCCTCGCTAAACAGCGAATTGACCAACAAAGACAATCTCATCGTCGTCTCTCCGGACCACGGTGGCGTCAAACGTGCGAGGGACCTCGCCGGCGTCCTCGGCAATTGCCCCATCGCCATCATCGATAAGCGTCGCGGCAAAACGCTCGAGCCCGAAGTCATGGCCATCATCGGCGACGTTCGTGGAAAAGACTGCGTCATGGTCGACGACATGATCGATACCGGCCGCAGCGCGGTCTTCGGTGCCAAAGCGCTTCGCGAGGCCGGCGCCAAATCCGTTCGTATGCTCGCCGTCCACGCCATTTGCTCCGACCCCTGCTACGACTTATTAAAGGAACATCCCTTTGACGAAGTCATCGTCACCGACTCCGCCCCGTTAAGCAAACGCATGGCCAAACTCCCCGATATCCGCGTCGTATCCCTCGCGGGCATGCTTAGCGAGTGCATCAACCGCATCATCCATGACGTTCCGTTATCGGCCGTCTATGACGCATATACTAATCCGGAAAACGTCAACAAAGTCATCTTCGATGAGTAAAGGAAAAGCTCGGCCGTGCCATGATGGAAAGCCGAGCTTTCTTTTTGTCGATTATTCGACGACTTTCGCGTCGGCGATGAAGTTACGGGCGGAGTTCGCGGCCTTAGCGGCGGATTCGTAGCTCGGATAGGTCTCACCCATGAGCAAGAGCATGCCGTTATCGCTATAGAGACGGAACTGGTAACGGTTCTGCTTGTCTTTGGAAACGGTGATGTTCTCGCCGGAGAGGAGCTTCTCCTGGAGGTTGCCAAGCGCCTTCTTGAGCGCGGGCTTACCCGAATAGGTGGAGGTGATGAAGAGCAATTCGCCGTTATTCGCGGTGAGGCTGCCTTGGAATTTGCCTTCCTCGTTCGTGGAGATGGTCATCTTGCCGTTCTGCAAGGGGCTCGCAGCGTCGAGGTCGAGATGCCATTCGCGATGTTCGGACTCGGGGATATCCTCGAGGACATTGATGCGATCGGTGTCATAGAACTTGAGGACGGAGGCAAGGGCTTTCTCCGCACCGGCGGCGGTCGGGTAGATTTCGCCGGCGACGACCAAACGGGAGTCATTGCCGGTGAAGATGCGGAATTGACCGAATTTGTTCTTGTCGGTGATGACCTTGTGGTTGCCTAGCGGAATGTTCTTCTTGAGGGTATCGATACCCGCGAGAGCGGATTCCTTCGTGCGATAAGGGTTGGAGACGATGAGGATCTCACCGTTGTTGGCTTTAAGGCGGTATTTGAAGAAGCCAGCCTCAGGGAATACTTCGTATTTGCCGACGGCTTTGCCTTTTTCGGCGGGCTTGACCGGGGCGACGACAGGAACGGGCTCAGGCTTCGGCTCGGGTTTGGGTTCGGCCTTAGGCGCCGGCTTCTTGGCTGGCTTTTCCTCGGCGGGTTTCTCCGCTTTCTTCGCGGGGGCTTTCTTCGCCGGCTTGGCTTTTTCTTCTTTTTTGGGCTCTTCGACCGGCGCTTCCTCGACGGGGGCGGGTTCTTCTTCCTTCACCTCGGGTTCGGGTTCAGGCTCAGGTTCGGGTTCCGGCTCGGGCTCAGGTTCGGGCTCGGGCTCAGGTTCGGGCTCGGGCTCTTCGGCCTTTTCTTCCACGATTTCTTCCTTCTCCTCTTCGACGGGAGCGGCTTCTTCCGCGGCAGGGACGGGTTCTTTTTTGGCCGGTTCCTCTTCTTTTTCTTCTTCCGCTTCTTCTTCACTTGCGGCGGCGATGGCATCTTTATCTTCCGCCTTGGTCAAAAGACGACGGGGGAAGGCGAAGGCGAAGATGAAGGCGAGAAGGCCAAGGACGGCCAAGGCGATGGAGACGACCAAGAGGATGATGCCGAGAGTGGCAAGGTTCTTGTCGCCGATGCTGATCTGGTAGTAGCAGAGCGAGGTGAAGCCCGCGATCACGAAGGCAATGAGACCGACGATCGGGAGCAGGATGAAGCGGATCGAGCGCTTGGCAAAGACCACGATGAGCCCAACCAAGAACAAGAGGGCGCCGAGGTAAACGATACCGGCGGTGGCGATCATGAACATCTTGAGGTTCGCGTCAGCAGAGAACTGGAACGCTAAGCTCGCGATAAAGTTTTTGTAGGCGGCGCTGTCAGAGTTGAGCTGAATCGTCGACACGTTGGATTGGATCACGTAGATGGCGGCGAACACACCGACGGCGATAATCAACAGGGTGACGATGATGCTCGCCACGATTTTTTTGACTTCTTTTTTGTCCATTTTTCTATCCTCAGATTTCGTATTTGCGTTTATTTACGGATTTTTCCTTTAACGCTGTGGATGCGGTAGGAACCGCCACGGCTTTCCACCAAGCCTTTGGTGAAGGCGATGGCCTCGGCCTGTGTGTCGAAGACGCGGATCGCCTTAACACCCTTTGCGAGTTTGACTTGCCACCTTCCCGTAGCTTGCTGCTTGGTGATGTGGTAGGTGCGTGGCCCGGCCACCGGAGACGGGGCACTCGCGCGAATTTCAGGCCTAGAAGCAACGGTCGGAACCGGGCGGGATGGTCTCGGCTTCGGTTCGGGTTTGGGTTCTGGGTTCGGCGCGGGTTTCGGTTCTGGCTTCGGCTCGGGCTTGGGCTCAGGCTTCGGTTCTTCTGGTTCAGGCTCAGCCACGGGTGCCGGTTCGGCTTCTTTGGCAGGTTCGGCTTCGGGAGCTTTCTCCTCAGCAGGTTCCTCATAAGGCGGAATATCCTTGGGTTCTTCAGCTTTGGGTTCTTCCGGTTCGGCCTTTTCTTCCTTAGCCACGGCCTCCGCTTCCTTTCCGATGGAACGGAGCGCGAGGAGGATCAAAGCCAAGATGTAGGATCCGACGAGGATTCCGGCGCCCCAAGCGACGGTGATCCACCACTGCGCCATATCGAAATACATGAAGTCATAAAGACGCGGTTCGGCGGGGATGACTTTGAGGTTTATCAGCGTGCCCATGACGCCGAAATAGATGAGTCCGGGCAAAATGCCGGCGAAAGCGGCGCGCATGCGCAATCTCGGCTTATTCTCAAAGATAAAGGCGAGGATTCCGAGCACTGGTGCGACGAGGTGGACCCAAAGGTTGTAGCTCGGTTCATAGAGCAACGCCCAATTGTTTCCTTGCGGCGCCAAATAGGTAGCGACGATGATAAGGTCGGTTGCCGCGACGACGGTCGCCATGAGTTTGAGCACGGCGAAGAAGCGTGGCGCTTTCTTTCCATTGAGCGTGGCGATGATCACAAAGATGTAGATCAGCGCGGCGAGCCCTAGGAAAGCGTTCGCCACATTGGTGAAGCCACGGAACGCCTCAATGTAGTTGACCGGAGTTAGGTTCCAGAACCCAAAGAGCAGGTTCGAGATGCCAAATCCGACCGCGCCGACAATGAGGATGTTCAGCACTAGGCCCAGGATAAGTCTCCCTTTCTTCATATATTTATTCCCTCCATATATGAATTACCCGATTTTCCCATTCATCATGCCCAGGATCAGGAACACGATACCGGCAATCAGAACAAGCAATAATGGGATATAGATGAACATGCTGACTTTCTTCTTATAATCCTTATATAGGAAGAAGCCCCAGAAGCCCTCAAAAGCAGCGGCGATGAATAGGCCGATGCCGACGGGGGCGAACATAGTTAACGTCTCAGGGATGATGAAATAGACAAGCGCGATGCTGGCTTTGATTAAGGCGTCGAGGCCGACCATTCGCTTGAAGACCGCGGAACCGCGTTCGTCGCGGCCAAAGCGGGCGCAGACAAAGAAGTGCAGGACGAGTAAGGCGAGTGCGAACGGTGCGGCAATGAGATAGGTGCCATAGTTCTTGTTACTGAAAACGCCATAAAAGAATCCAAGCAACGCAGCGCAAAGCAATAAAGGCAACACGAGCGCGAACGCGAAGTACAAAGTCTTCAAAGAGTAATCCCAAGGCTTGACGTTCGTTTTCGAATACGGCTTGCCAAGAGGACGACGGAAATCGGTGGGATCCTCACCATAAAGTACATGGATATCCGGGTTAGCCGACTTAACGCAGACCTTATGGGCACGCGGAGAACGAAGGAGGCATTTCTCGAAGTTAATAAAGCGTTTTTGCAGGGATTCATCCAATAAATCAATGCAATTCTGCAAAGATTTTGCACATTTATCGAGATTGATGATCTTCTCTTTCTTGTTGTAAATTCCTTCAAGAATCGCGGCCTGCCTTTCGACCTCGATGCCGAGGGAAAGCGCATATCCGAGGAAGACGATCATCAGTTCGAAGCTGAGACGATTGATCGCGGCGATGAGGTATCCGGTCTTTTCGGCGGACAATCCGGGCATCGCCAGATACTGGCATAGGACCTCGAATTCGAACTCGTCCGCGGCGCGGATGGAATCGGCATAAGCATAAACGGCGATGGAGAACGCTTCTTCGTCCATACGAAGCGCCTCAGCCTTAAGAAAGCGGATGTGGAAATCATGGGCATCCACGGCCTCGCGGTAGTCGTTATGGATGATCCTTTCCGCCTCAAAATAGCCGCGGAGGTTGAATAACGCCTCGGCGTCTTTGTACTCACGGCGGACGTCGAAAGCATCTACGCAAAGATAGTTATATTCATCCGTGGTCGTGTTGACCAAGAAGTTAAAACGCTCCGTGGTGAAACGGGAGAAGGAATCGTGGTATTTGCGGATTTCCTCGACAAGGGCGAGGGAAGCGTTTAGCGATTCGAAGGAACGGCCGTTCGCGATTGCCTCTTTGGCCCGAATCACGCAGCGGAAACCGCGAATCTTGTCACGGAAAACCTCGATTTGTTCGGGCTTATGTATGCCGGTGGGCAATTCGTCGACGCGCGCAATGAATTCGTCCAGCATTTCTTGGCTAAACGGGGAAAGGCCTTCGCGGATGTTATGGTCGCCGATATGGTCATAGAGGCAGCAACGGGTCCAGGCGATGATTTCGTCTAAGGTCTTCTGGACATTCAGCTGGTTGCCGTAATCGAAAGAATTCGAGAGATTCTCCAAATCGGCGAGACTTTGCAACGCCTCGTCATATCGATGGTTGCCATCAAGGAAATAGATTTCTTTGAGATAGGCCTCAAAGCGCTGTTCCAATTCATTGATTTCATCGACGCCCTTGCGGATGTTCTCCATCGAACCGATCAGTTTGGCGATCGCGTCGCGATGTTCGCCCATGCGGGAAACGTTTTCCTCGATGCGCGACAAAACAGCGGCGGTCTTAGGAAAAGAGACATCGACGTTCAACTGTATGGAATCGATGCGGGCGATTTTCTCTTCGGTCTGTTCCAGTTCACGACGGGCTTCGTTCGTCTTTTTCTTCGCCGCGAGGAGGAGTTCCTGGGTTTGTTCGATGCTATCCGGCATATTACTTGCCCTCCTCCGCTAATGCTTTTAACGTCGTGATTCCGACCAAGAAATCTGCGCAAATCTCATTAAAAGACTTCACTTCTGCGCTAAATTCATTCATCGCTTTGATTTCGCGGTTCATGTTTTCCGCAGCGTTGTCGTTAATCAAAAGGCAAGCATTGCGATACTCGTCGGAAAGCGATTTGGCCTTCTCGTCGTTGTGATAGGAAATATTGTCGATGAGCTTTTTGTTCTTAAACTCAAGGACGTCGCAAAAAGCGAGTTCCTGCGCCAGCTCACGGAGCAATGCGCGGATTTCCTCGTCGTTATCAAGTTGGGAGATGATTTCTTCCGCCATTAGTTCTCCTTTAGGCCGTACTCGCCATAAGCCCTAAGTAAACGAAGCGTGGACTGATTGTCCGCGTTTTCGATGCATGCTTTGGCGACGGTCAAGAATTCGTTCTGATAATTCTCGGTGACGAATCGGGCCTGTTCGATGGAATTCTCTTGGGAGATGGCATAAGCGTTCATTCCTTCTTCCTGAGATTCGTCGGCGTCTGCAGAAAACTCGGCCGCACGCGCCTCTAAGCGCTTAGCCAAAATCAGCAGTTCTTGATAACCTAGGTCTTTATCCATAAATGAAATTTTACCGCGTATGAAGTTTTAACTTCAACTTCTTTATGCGGTAGGAATACCCCCACTACGACCGAATGGATTAGCGATTCCCGTTTTAATCTGTTTCACCTCATCGGCGTTCAAGACACCAGTAACCAAAAGATAGTCATAGAACCCGATGGCCGAAAGGAATGGAAAAGTCGTTTTGACCAAACTGTCATAATTCATTTGGCTAGACTGAAGAACGTCGAGCGTATTAACCAAAGTAAAAATGGCCTCGTATTCGCAATCGGCCGTGCCATTTGCACGAACAAAACGATCGATCGTGGTTAATAAACGAGAAAAAGCCTCAGGGGAATCGGTCATTCCTTCAAGCTCAGCTTTCACTGAATCGATTTGGCTTTGCTCAAGATATTGCTTAGCGTTGGGTTCTTCCATTACGGGTATTGTAACGAAAAGCGCGACTAGCGCAAGCATAAGGCGCGCACAGCGCGAGGCAAATCGGAAATCGATTGGGCAACGGCATCCGGATTCTCAGCAGAGCCAAAGCCATATGCGGCAAAGACAAAGGGGATTCCGGCGGCAATAGTTGCAGCCTCGTCTTTTGCGGTGTCCCCGATATAGGCTGCGCATTCAATGTCATGAAGCTCCATCAACAGACGGATTGTGAACTGCTTCTCCTTTTGGGTATCGCTCCAACACTTATGATCGAGGAAGAGACCGGGGCGAACCAAGGGCAAGAAGGTCTCGATGTAACCAGCTTGGCAATTAGAAACAATATAGAGGTCATAGTCATGCGACAGTTCTTCAAGGGCTTCAAGTTCGCCATCGAATAAAACGCCGGGGTGACCTTCAAGGTACTCACGCTCAAACTCAAAGCACTCATCAACAAAGGCGTTGGCCTTGTCGATAGGAGCGCCTTTTGGTGTCAACGAAAAAGCGATTTCCGACATCGTTTTTCCCATTAGTCCCTTCACCTGCTCCACGGTTAACCGATAATCCGGACCAAAATATTTTTGACCGACCAGGCGCCATGCCTCGGTAATTTGGGCGGAGGCGTCCCACAGGGTACCGTCAAGATCAAAAATCAGAGCAGGTTTCATAACGAACAATATCTTACCACGCGTACTTACGATACGTTAAATTGACAAAGTTTTAACATAATTATAACCGCGACAAATTAGGATTATTCTCCGGGTAAATCATATTTTATATACTCTTTTTACTTTTTATTTTGTTTATCGATATGATAAATTTTTAGTATAAGGGTTTTATTTATGAGGATCGGTTTGAATAATTCTTCACTGAAAACATTCAACAAAGGCTTTGTTTTATGGCTTGTTTTGAGCGGGCAAGCGACCTCCCGTATCGACATCGCCGCCAAAACTGGTTTAACCAAAATGACTTCCACGAATATCGTTGGCGAATTCATTCACGACAACTACCTAGTGGAAGTTGCTGACGCTTCTGAAAATAAGCGGGGGCGCCCGATTCGTAAGTTGGCCCTTTCACCTGCCGCCCCAAAGATTGTTGGAATCTATCTAGGCAAGAAAAACGCGCGCGTTTCCTTATTTGACCTATCCGGAACACCCGCGAGATCTGCTCGCGTTTCTCTCACGGAAGAAGACGATTCGGTGAACGTTAACAAAATCCTTGAGCCAATCGACCAAATCATTCGAACTTCCCTAAGCGAAAGGATTCTTGGTTTCAGCATCGCAACGGTACATGAAATCGGATGTTCCGCTTCTTCCACATCGCTCAATGACCGGTTGAAGAACGCTCTAAATGAACGCTATGGTCTGCCTGTGAAAATTGGCGCGGCGGGCGATGCTGCAGCCTTCCTGGAACACCTTACAGGAAAAGCGAAAAACCTTGATAATTTTGCCCTTTTGAACATTTCTGACGATATCGACGGCTCTCTATATAACGGCGGTGCACCGATCAAAGACAATAAAGGGAACGGGGTTCGAATCGGTCACATCTCCATTGACTACAACGGACTCTCGTGCAGCTGTGGAAACCGGGGTTGCCTTCAATCATATGCATCGGCGTCGGCGATGGAAAAGAAGCTTCGTGACATAACAAAACTAAAAGCAGATTTCCAAGGATTCTGTGAGATGCAATCGAAGAAAAACGATTCGCGAATCGATTGGGCGTTGAAGGATATGATGGACAAAATAGGCTTTGCTCTATCAACCCTGCAGAACATTTCTCGTTCAGATCTGATCGTCATCGGCGGGAAAGGTGCCTATATACCCGATAGGTATCTTTCCAAACTAGAAAAAGCTTTGAGTGCCGGAGAAGGTAAAGTGAAAGTAGAAAAGTCGGCGTTCGGTGAAGAAATGCTGGAGCGAGGCGCACCAGCACCACTGCTGCAAGAATTGCTTAGTGGAAACGTATTTTAGTCAAGTTCATTTACTTTTCAAATAAAATGCTTTTATTTAATTCTTTTGCTTCCACTTGATATTGCTTGATCAAATACAATATAAAATGACATTCGCCAAAGTATAGGTTAAAGCAAAACATACGCTGCAAATGAGCTTCAAGATACGCGGTTACGCGTTTCTTGATTCAGCCATCGAGAAACAGTTCCCACAGCGTTCATACAAAGGGGATGGTTTTTCGACTGATTAGAAAACCGGTTTAGGCCAGGCTCCACAAATACCAGTTCCCACATCAAAAACCTAGGCGAATACCAAACATGCCAAATTGCGCAAGATATTGTCAATGAAAACTTGGCAATCTATCTGTACACCAGGCAAAGTGATTTGGCCGCTAATCACCACTAGGGGGAACGAAAGAGTGTGCGTCCTAGGAGAGCAAAGATCCCAAGCCTCATCGTCCCCACCCACTTCCAACATAATTCCACAAGCCTATTACGCCTCTCTCCAGAGGCTCGACTCACGAAATATTTATCAGAATGAACAGACTAGATCAGCGGCTGATGTCCACATCCTTTTGGCAGGCATAGATTGTTGTCCCGATACGCCCCCATCAATCTTGGGAACGCGCTTTCATCGTGTTTCCTATGTTCATGGAAGTAATAAAAGCTCTCCTAAGAATCGTGGGGATGGCAAACGCGGTCGAAAAGCCGCGCTTTTATACTTTTCTTTGCCCTTCTTGGAGTAGGTCATCATCAGGAGGACGCCCTTCCTGAATCGTTCGAAGTTGAGGCGGCCGTTCGATATATTCTTCAGGTCCTAATGCGGTTGTTCAGGCCTTACGCGACCCCGTTGGAGAGCCTCCTTCCCGATTGGGTCCTGGCGAACCCTTCCTCGAACTGGTCCGGGCCCAGCCCAAACATTTGCAGAAAAAGCGTAGAATTCATATGGGTCTCCTTTCTGTGTTTTTCAGCGAAGACAAGGGTAGGGAGACCTTTTGAAATATTCAAACCTGCTGAAAAACGTGGGGACACAAAAAAACTCATCCCCACGAAATTCAGCGGGGCCTTAATAAAACTAAACATTCATGAGTGGCCTCCCTGTCTTCCAAATAGGCAGGAGAAAAACCGAGTTCGTTAGCGCTCAAACTTGTGAGTTTCTATTCTTCAGCGTGTTTCGATGATGCTCTTTATGACCACTGAATAACGAATTTGGCACCATACAAAAATATAAGTTTTGTTTAACGCACAACCCTATTCAGGAATCTATCTTGGCTACCTGTTTCTAGGTTTCCACCGGCATTTCCAACATCAAATAATGCCAATTTTTTACCTAGTTTTAAAAACTACTTAAGTATATTTTCCCTTTTTGAAGGTTGATTTAACGGTTGCGAGATTCTACATAAAATTTGCACATTTTCTTTCGATTATTTCTATTTTTTCTATAATTTTGAGAGTAGAAATCTAACCGGACTTATTCCGAGATTTCTCTCTTAATGAACGAATACAACATCTTTTTGATGCAATCGGTCAGCGCCCATGTATCATATGTCGAGCCTCAAGGAGGTCACTATGGGAAATAACACCAATAAAAATTCTAAGGTCGTACCGGTGTTCTTCGGTGCCGACCAGCGATTCACCCCATATCTCATGGTCTGTTTGGCTTCTCTTCTAGACCATGTATCCGCCCGTCGTAAATACGAAATCCATATTCTACATACCGATATTAACGAAAAGACCCAGCAGGATATCGTCGCGATGTCCAAGCCTAATGTGAGCATTGAGTTCAATGATGTCTCGCCGATTATCGATAGCATCGTCGGTTCTTTGCCGATCCGCGACTATTATTCTCCGTCCACATATTTCCGTTTCGTCATCGCTTCTAGTTTCCCGCAATACGACAAAGCGTTATATGTCGATGCCGATACGGTGATTTGCCAGGATTTGGCCAAACTCTTCGACACCCAAATCGGCAATTCCTATGTCGCTGCGGTCCCTGAAGCCGTCATGTCGAACCTCAAAGACGCCGGCGATTATGCCGAAAAGGTGTTAAGCATTGCCCGAGGCAAATACTTCAACGCCGGCATGATTCTCATCAACTGCAAGCAGTGGCGCAATCACGACGTCCTCGGCCAATTCCTCACCTTAATCGGCTACTACAACTTTGTTGTCGCTCAGGATCAGGATTACCTCAACGTCATCTGCAAGAACAAAGTCCATTACCTGCCGCGTCGTTGGAACATGGAGACCATCAAGCCCTGGAACGTCGAACGCAAACACTTCGGCATCGTTCATTACGCTTTTGCCGCCAAGCCTTGGCAGGACATCAATTGCATTTATGGCAACATTTTCTGGAAATATGCCTCTCAGCTGCCCGTTTATATGGAAATCAAGGCCGCTTTCGCCGCGATTACCCCCGAAAAGCTCGAAGCCATCAACTTGGTTCCCGAAACCGTCTGCGAAACCTGCAGAAAAGAGATCAAACGCAACGATAACTTCCTCCGTCGCGTTAACACCAAGAAAGGCGCAAAGCCGTTATTCGCTGAGCCTCAGCTCGCGGATCTCGTCACTCGTTTGCGTACGCGCTCCTTTACGCGGAATTAAGCTATACTATTAGCATGTCGTCCGAGCAATTGCCCGATACCATATATTTCACAGACCCCTTGCATGACGAGTTTTCCGTTATGGAAATCCATTCGGATCCCATCACCAAGGACTATCGGTATATTCGCGATCGTGGCTTTTGGGGACGCATCAAACGCTTTTTCACGTTCCGCATCATCGCCAAACCGATCGCGAAGATTTATCTAAAATCCAAATTCCGGCACGAAATCGTCGGAAAATGGAAACTCAAACGCTATAAAAAGCAATCCATATTCATTTACGGCAACCATACCCAGATTATTGGGGATGCCTTGATGCCCGCGTTTATCTTGTCGCCCCGATACATCAACGTCATCGTCCATCCGAACAACATCAACATCCCCGGAATCGGAAAATTCGTCCCTCTTTTAGGAGGACTTCCCTTGCCTGGGGATAAAGAGGCGAAAAAGAACTTCGAGGACGCGATCAATACCAGGGTGAAACAACATCAGCCGATCGTCATCTACCCTGAGGCCCACATTTGGCCTTACTACACGGGTATTCGACCCTTCGTTAACGATTCGTTCACCTATCCCGTCTATTACGGCGCCCCCGTGTTCTGCTTCACCAACACATACCATCGCCGCAAAAACGGCAAAGTCCGCATCCGCACCTATGTCGACGGACCGTTCTTCGCCGATTACGAAATCCCTGCGAAAGAAGCCCGCGAAGCACTGCGTAACGAAGTCTATAACACGATGTGCGAACGAGCCGCATTGTCCACCTACGAAAAGATTAAATACGTGAAGAAAACCGATGATTGATTTGCTCTATTGTGGAAACGAAAAAGTCTTCGATGGTGTCCTCACCTCGTTGCTTTCCATCGTCATGCGCGATCCGTCCAAAGATTCGTATCGCGTGACCATCTTCACAATGAACCTATCTCGGCTAAACCCGGACTACACGCCGATTTCGGATAAGCTGATCAATTTCCTCGACGGCGTGATGAAACGCTATAACCCCGAATCCTCCGTCCGTAAGGTCGACGTGACCGACCTATATGAGGAATTGCTTGGCCATTCTCCAAACGAAGGATGCTATTGCTCCCCGTATACCCTGTTGCGCTTGCTCGCCGATAAAGTGGACGGCTTTTCTTCCCGCCTCCTTTATCTCGACGCGGACATCATGTTCAACCGGGATATCCATCTCCTCACATCATATGACATCTCCAAATACGAATTCGCCGGCAGCAATGACCATTACGGCAAATATTTGATTAATCCACGATATATGAATGCCGGCGTCATTTACTTCAATTTAGACGAATGCAGGCGGACCGGATTATTTGAGAAAGCTCGCGCTTGGATTTGGCGAAAAAAGTTGGTTTTTGCGGACCAAAGTGCCATTTTGCGCGCTTGTTCGAAGCGAAAATTGTTGCCGCAAAAATTCAACGACCAGAAGTTTTTGCACAAGCATACGGTCGTCCGCCATTTTTCAAAACGGCTGTTCTGGTTGCCTTATCCACACACCGACAACATCAAGCAATGGCAAATCGAAAAAGTGCATCGCATTTTCCATTACCACGCCTTTGATGATATCTATGAAGTATATTTAAAAGATAAGGGGGCATATGAGAAGTTATGACGCAGGATCCGGAACGTCTCGCCGTTCTCGCTCGCATCGAGGAGTTGGAACGCAAAGGCATTTTCGATCAGGACGTCGAAGAGGACCCCCCTGGCGAAACCATCCTCCCCGGAACGGTGGATTATATGCAATCCAAGCTTGGGACCAAGCTCCGTGCCAAGTTCGCTTTTGCCGCGGCGAGGAAGTTCCTGAACAAAATCCTCGCGGACGGCACCCTCCGTATCAAAGACATCATCGGGATCGAAAACCTCGATAACCTCACTTCCGGCGCCGTCATCACCTGCAATCATTTCAACGCCTTGGATTCTTTTGCCATGCAGGTCGCCTATGAGCGCTCCTCCTGCCATAAGACGCGCAAGTTATTCCGCGTCATCCGCGAGGGCAACTACACCTCGTTCCCCGGCTTCTATGGCAAATTGATGCGTTCGTGCAACACATTGCCCCTAAGCTCCAACATGGCCACGATGAAGGAATTCATGGATGGCGTGGAACACCATCTGCGCAAAGGGCACCTCGTGCTCGTCTATCCCGAACAATCCATGTGGTGGAATTACCGCAAGCCAAAGCCGATGAAACGGGGCGCTTTCGTCTTTGCCGCCAAAGCCAACGTCCCCGTCGTCCCCATTTTCATCTGCCAAGAAGACTCCAAGGATTTCGGCCCGGACGGATTTCCCATCCAGGAGATGACCATCTTTGTATTAAAACCCATCTTGCCCGACCCAACCGTCCATCCCGTCATCGCCTCACAGAAGTTGATGGAACAGAATTACGAAGCATGGAAAGAGGTCTATGAGTCTTTCTATAAGGAAAAGCTCACTTATCTATGCGGCGATCCCTTCAATAGGCCGAAAGCATGAGGTTTGTCTGTTTTAACGTCAACGGCCTTCGCGCCGTGATGAGCAAAGACTTCGAGGCGACGTTCAAGGCATTGGACGCCGACGTTTTCTTCATTGAGGAGACCAAGCTCAGCGAAGAGCCGGGCTTGTTCAGCCCCTTTAGCCCAGAAGGATACGAAGCCTATTGGACCGTCTCCAAATTACGCAAAGGCTATTCCGGCGTCGCGGCTTTCACTCGCGTCAAACCCTTGTCAGTGCATTATGGTTTGCTCGATGGAAAATACGATGAAGAAGGGCGCGTCATCACCTTGGAATTCCCCTCTTTTTATTTCGTCGGCGCTTACGTTCCTAACGCCGGAGATGGGCTAAAGCGTTTGGACTTCCGTTTACAATACGAGCGGGATTTGCTGGAATATTTCGCGTTTTTGCAAGCGAAAAAGCCCATTGTTTATGGTGGTGACCTTAACGTTGCGCACAATCCCATCGACATCAAGAATCCAAAATCCAATGAACATAATCCCGGCTATACCATTGAGGAGCGAACCGCTTTTTCCACGTTGCTTGAAGCCGGTTACGTAGATACCTATCGTTACCTCCATCCCGAGGAAGTTAAGTATTCCTGGTGGAGCTATCGCTTCCACGCTAGAGAAAACAACGCCGGGTGGCGCATCGACTATTTTCTCGTCAGTGAGGCGCTTAGGCCCAATATCCAAGCCGCGGAAATCCATAATGAGTTCTTTGGCTCAGACCACTGCCCAATCAGCCTCGATCTAAGCGTTTGATTGGTATCCTTTGTCCCTTTCGCCTGATCCACTAAATATTGGTATACTTTGCCTATCAAAATGAAGAACCCTTTCCGCCGGCTCAAAAGTTATTATCAAAGCGGGTCGACCGATAACGCTTTTCGTCTCGATGGCGCAGTTCCCTTATCGAGGGCCATTCCTTTCGGCATTCAGCATGTCCTAAGCATGTTCGTGGCTAACGTCGCCCCGGTCTTGATCTGTATGTCCTTGGTCCAAGCGGACGCAGCCGTGACGACCAACGCCATCCAATCCGCCGTCTTCATGGCGGCCGTCGCCACCACGATTCAGCTTTTCCCCATCGGACCGATTGGGGGACGGCTGCCCATCGTCTGCGGCACTTCCTTTACTTTCCTTGGCGTGGTCGCCATGGTCGGCTCGTCTTATGGCCTTGGAACCATGTTCTTATCCATCGTCATCGGCGGTTTGATCATCGGCATACTCGGACTATTCGCAAGCAAGTGGCGCCGTTTCATCAAGCCCATCGTCTCGGCGGTCGTCGTGCTCGGCCTTGGACTTAGTTTATTAAAGGTCGGTATTAATGACTTCTTATCGCTAAGCACGCCGGGCATCGTCGATAACGGCGTCTATCAATTCGGTATCGCTTGGCCCTACCTACTCGTCGCGTTCATCACGCTTCTCACTGGCATCTTGTGGCAGGTTTTCGTCAAAGGCGTGTGGAAGAACGTCTCCATTCTTGTGGGCTTAGCGGTAGGCTATATCGTCGCGTTATGTTTCACCGGATATAACCATATGGTCGATTTCTCCGCGTTGACGTTTACTAGCGTCACCGACTTCATCAATGTCCCCCGCCCGTTCTTCACTTTGTTCCCCGTCCAGTGGTCCGACTTCAAGATCGGCGCGATCCTCGTCGTCTTATTGATCTATGTCGTTTCGACTACGGAAGGGATCGGCAGCATCTCCTCTTTGACGAGCTCGGGTTTGGGTCGTGAACCGACGGACCGCGAGATTTCCGGCGGCACCGCCGCATCCGGATTCGCCTCGGCATTCGCTGGTTTCTTTGGCGCGATGCCCTTATCCCCCTATGCCCAAAACGTCGGCATTGTGAACCAGACCAAGGTTGTGAACCGTTTCGTGATCTTCATGTCCGCGATCGTTTTGTTCCTGGCCTCGCTTTTCCCACCCATCAGCCGTTTCCTTCAAACCATCCCCCAAGCCGTTTTGGGCGGGACGATGCTGATGCTATTCTCCTCTATCGTCCTCATCGGCATGCAGATGATCGCAGGCATCGGTTTCACTAAGAAAAACGTCTTGATCGCGTCTTTGTCCGTCGGCCTAGGATACGGGCTAACCTTAGTCCCATCCTTCACCGCGGGCACCTATGAGGTCGATTTCGTCAACTATTTGATGTTGGTCTTGCAAAACCCCGTCGCGAACATGTTCATCATCTCATTGCTCCTCTCCTATATCATCCCCGATAGCTTCAACAACGAAGACAAGCCAAAAGAAGCTTAAAATCTGATCTTTCTTCTTTTTATATTTCCTCCTATCTAGTATCCTTTACTAGGTAACTTGTTTATCCAAACTAGTTAGGAGTAAAAAATGTCCATCGTATTGTCCTGTGAATTCCAAGTAGACCTTCCCGCTTCTTTCCTCGCCGAACACCATATCGAAGTCGTCCATATGTACGTCTCTTCGAAAGACAAAACCTACCGTGACGACGAGATGCCCCTCGCCGACTTTTATGAGCTCGCCCGTAAGGAGGGCAAAATCGGCCAAACCAGCGCGGCCAACGCCTACGACTACGAAACCCACTTCGAAAGATTGCTCAAAGAGCATGACGAAATCATCCACTTCGCGATCTCCTCTGGCTTATCGAGCGGCTATAACAACGCCTGCATCGCCGCGGGGGATAATCCGCGCATCCACGTCATCGATTCATTGCGCGCATCTGGTGGCACCGCGATTCAGCTTCTCTACGCCGAAGACCTCCTCAAGGAAGGCAAAAGTGCGAAAGAGATCGTCGACGCCGTCAAGGCTCGTCAAGGTAAGATCGAATGCTCCTTCCAAATCGATACGCTGGAATTCCTCGTCCGCGGCGGACGTTGCTCTAGGGCGAAGATGCTCGGGGCGAACCTTCTCCGCATCAAACCTGTCATCGTGTGTAACACAGAGGGCAAACTTGTCTTAGGTAAGTTGCATCGCGGCAAGATGAGGAAGACCGTCACCGACTACTTCGACGAAATCCTGTCTCAACCCCACATCGACAAGACCCGGGCGATCATCGAATACAGCACCTTGGACGAAGAGGGCATGAAGCTCTATCAGGAATGCCTGCAGCGTATGCGTGACGCGGGCTTCAAAGAGATTATTGAGGGCTCTTGCTCCCCTATCGCCGCCTATCACGCCGGTCCCAACATCATTGGCGCGCAGTTTTACATCGACCGTTAAAAGATAGGGCTACTTCGGCAATACTATCCCTACGCGAACCATCGCAGAAAGGATCGATATGAAGAGCCCTACTTTTTCTTTTTTCCTAAAGCGGTATTTGAAATACCGTTCCTACCACGTCCGTTACGCTTCCAGCAAACTAAGCGTCGTCATGGTCAACGTCTACCTAAAACCCGAACCCTCCTGGCGGGTAATGGATGCGTTTTCCTTGGCAGAAAGCCATCGCTTTTACCAAAACGTCCTTAATTCCAAGATATCTGTCGGTTATAAGAATCGTTTGGTTTCCGCTTATAAAAACATGGCGTCCTTTGCCTTAAGAAACCATCAGATCACCGCGACGGTTTTCTCCCATATCAATGCTGGCTTAGAACCATTGCCCAAACTAACGGCAAAGAAGATCGAACGAGGAACATACACCAAAGAGGAGATCCAGCGATTCCTTATGGCCACAAGGGAAGAGGATCGTCTGATGTTTGAACTCTTTTGTTATCTCGGCGCGCGCATCAGCGAATTCTCCGGCCTTACCTGGGATTGCTTCAATCCCGAACTAGGAACCATAGAAATCAAACAGCAATTGCTTGACCAACATAAAGGCAAGTGGGTGCTCGTTAAGGTATTAAAGACCAGTGAGTCTTATCGCGTCTGTCCTTTGCCATCACGATTGACCTTGCAATTAAAGGAATACTGGTCCTCCCTCCAGGTAAAGAAAACGTCCTTTATCTTTTCCTTAGCAAGCAACCACTCCACGCCCTATGGGAAAACGACGTTCCGCATGCGTATGGATGAAGCGATCATAAGGGCAGGCTTGCCTCGGATCACCCCACATTGTTTCCGCCATAGCAAAGCCACGATGCTCTTATCCGTATGTCGGAACATGGAAGAGGCCAAAGCCGCGGCGAAATTCCTTGGGCATTCCTTAACGATGCTCATGGAGACCTATGGGCACGCGAAAGAAGAGACAATGGTACATCTGATGGAACGGTTGGAATAATAAATCAAACGCGGGCATCGCACTCTTCAGCGACCCTTCTTATAGGTTTTTGTCATTTCGAAAATTTTTTATCATCGTTTGTCATTCTTTATCATTCTTTATTATTTTTTATGATTGCGATTCTTAGGCCTCTTTTGGTTTTAGACGTTATGTCGCGTGGTTCACTACACAACAAACGGCGACCGTCTCTTATGGGAACATGAAGATCTCAACTGTGTCGAGCCTGACCGTTTCCGTTAAACAATTGGGATTTGTCGCTGATGCCGATTTCAGCACAGCCGCCCCCTCGTTTCAACGAGAGAACGTAGACATGGGTCTTGTATCCTCTACTGACGGGAAAGAGTTTGTCGCCCCTGCAGAACTTAAAACGACCAATTCCTATGCTGCTGGTGACATGGCGCATGTAACCACAAAAACTGAATGGACTACCGCCAATAATAAGAATAAGTACGTTGGGTATGTCAAATATTTAGTTCGCGTGCAGTCTCCCGCCGACACAGTCGGGTCAAACATGAATCTTCGCTGGAAAATCACCATGAGCGACGTTGATTCGGCTTTGACCAATTTATGGAGGGTCGCCTTCTTTGAAGCCACTAGTACTGCTTTTGGTACAAACATTGGCCTGTATTCTAATACTTCTGGCTCAAAAGCTGGTTTCACTTGGAGTAATACTGCGGCAGTGGCGGGTAACTACACCACAACCGCATTGCCCGCTAGCGAGACTTTGCTTGCAAAAAATACGACTACATATGTCAACACCACTGAAGGCATCGACCAGTATTACGGCGTTTCTATTTGGATTGACGGCAACGCAACTGGAGCGGACAATGCCCTTGGTGGCAAAACGCTTTCCTCTCTTCTGACTTTCGATCTTGTGGCTGGCGATAAAACCATCCCCACCACCCCCACCCCCGCCCCTTAATCAAGCCTCGTCAAATACTACGCCCCTCCGATAGATCGCGAGGGGCTTTTAAATTGGAAAAAGGGCACCCAAATGGATGCCCAGTAAACTATTGACTGACTGTCCTTATGGCTCTTGTTGTGAGGCGTGCGTTTCTAGACTAAACTCAACGGTGGCGTTTAATTTCTTGTCTCTAGCCCCGTTTTGATTGCCGTAGTTGTAGCCCTCCACCCAAATGGACACAACGAATTCAGCATATTGTGCTTTATCCGTCGCTGAGAAATTCTCTATAACCATTGTAGGGGCGCCTGGGTTATATGCAGTGATGGTGCTATCAACTCATTGCCTTGCTGAATAACCCAGTGGAATCAACGCCGGCTTTAAAACATCTTTTGGATGATTCATTTGATTTCCACCAACGATAGTCTTTATTCCCTTCGCGTTATAAAACCGTCTGTGATTCATTTGCAAAACTATAGACGCGCCTGCTGAGATGCCTCATTTATTCGAATTGATTAGTAATTTTGATATTTAAATAGAAGAAAACATCTATTCCATGCTCAACATATTGCAAATTGAGATATTTAAATATTAATATCTTGTTATGAAACTATTCTTTGGGTCGAATCAGTTAATACGCGTTCCAACATTTGGGAAAGGGAACCCCGCGAACGACTATGGCCTAGGTCTATACCTTACCCCGGAAATGGATATGGCAAGGTTATGGGCATCGAAGTTCCCGAGCGGTGGCTTCGCGATCACCTACGATGTCGATCTTTCTTCGCTGCGAGTATTAAACCTCGCCAATTCAGGGGAGGAAGCCATCCTTCGGTGGATCACGCTGCTCGTGGAGCATCGTTTCGACCGTCTCCAACGCGCCCGGTATCAAGAACGCGTCGAAGAATTGATTCGTCGATACGGAATGGATTTATCCCAATATGACGTCATTATCGGATATCGGGCAGATGATAGTTATTTCCGTTATGCGACGGATTTCTTAGCCAACACTCTTTCCATCGATGTTCTTGCCGAAGCCATGAAACTGGGGAAACTTGGCACGCAGGTAGTATTGAAATCCAAAGAGGCCTTCCAGAAGGTGTCTTTCGTATCCGCGGAGGAAGTATCCCACGATAGCCGTTATGAGCGGTTCCGTTCCTTTACGTTGGACCAATACCACGCTTTGAAAACCACGGACTCCGATAAAAACACCTTCATCCGGGATATCTTAAGGAGGGGGAAATGATGAGAACGGCTTGGATCGACCTGGAGAGACTCCAAGATAAATTTGCTACATTGATATGCTTGCTCCATATGGATTTGGGGATGAGCCTAAGCGAGATCTCGGGATTGATCTTATCAAACGACTATTTCGATTTCCTGGAAAGAAACGAAGCTGATCGATTTATGAACGCTGGCTTCGAATCCATTGCGGAAAGGCTATTTGGTAATCCCGTTTCCTTCGATTATCGATCCGAGCTTCCTTCCGAAGTTTATTGGGCGGCCTATCAGTTGATACATATCAGCATCAGCACCCTCACGCCTATAAAGCGCGTGGTTCTCTTGTTTCCCCTAGAACGGATCGTTTCCTTCTTCGAGGTGTATCACGAGATGAACGAGGCTGAACTCGTAAAGCATTGGCGGGAAACGGAGTCTCGTAGCAGCGTGATCAAAGCCATAGGAAAACCCTATAAAGTCAGGCAGTTATCCTCCGCAACCGATATCCCCGCAGCCACATTAAATTCCTATTCAGACAATCGAAAACTATTCAACGCGTCCTTCTCCAACATTGATAAATTGAGTCGCGTTCTAGACTGTCCAATATCGTTATTCCGCGCAGAATCCGCTTTTGTTCCATTAGATCCGATATTGTTCAAGGATGAGCAATTTGTCGATCAGTTATGTTTGAGACTTTCTGAAATTCTACCAATTAATAATCTCTCCAAGGGCGATGTTCTTCTGGTTGGCAACCCCTTGATAAACAAATCCTCTGTAATTCTGTTTCCCCCGTTTCAAGAGCCTGAAATCAATGATGTCAAAGCAATAGCAAAGTCCCACCGTGGAATTCTTGCAACCACCTCAGGATTAACTCTGTATAAGTCCTCGGCTAGAGCCTCCAAAGGTGTTGTGCTAGACGGCTTGTTCTTTTCGGTGTTCCTTGAATGTTACCTGAACTACATAAAGTGAAGCGCTAAGGCATTTGTTGCTTTTAATAAAAGCCCCCGCCGTTATATGCAGACGAGGGCTATGTTTTGCTTTTTTCGGCTAGATTATACTAGACGGAAAGTAACATCGACCGCAGCGGCCTTGGATCCAAAATCATTCTGTTTGGTGTTAAGCGTGCCTTCGAGCCAAATAGAAACAACGAAATGCATATACGCATCTTTAGTGGCCGAAGTGAATGTTCCTGTAATGCTCCCTGCGTCGCCAAACGCCGTCAAGGCGACATCGCTTTTAACAACACCCGAGGCATTGCCGGCTCCCGCAGCAGCAATACCGGTGGTTCCTTGGCCCGTCTGGGCAAAAACCTTGTGCCAAGTTCCGATGTCTTGTTTCGCGGTTTCCCTGACTGTCTCAGCAGAATCTGGGGTCAATACAGCAGAAGTCGAATAAAGGCCTACACGAATCGCGTTCTTCAAAGAAGAATCTTCGGTTTTGTTTTCGACCGTAACAGCAAGGCCACGGCCGCCTTCGCCCAAGCCCGCCTTAACTAAAAGATTGGCCTTGTAGAATGCACAATATTTGTTGTTTGTCAGTTCATTTGTCCCTTCAGCAACTGCGGCATAAGTAACATTGGCAGCATCATTCGCGCGCTCAGTGGACTTTAAATCAGTTGGGGCATAGAAGTCCTTACCGTCAACGGAGCTTACGGAGCCAAGTTCGTGCGTTGTATCACTGACGCCGTTACCATCGGCGGGGTTCAGGGCACCTGCGGTCTTGGTGACACGATAACCGGTAACAGAGATGGCGGAAGGCGATTTTACGGTTAAAGTTGAAAAAGCTGCTTTGGCAGTTTCCTGCGTAGTGAACCACGCGAAGGTGGAGGTAACGCCAGCGGCAAGCACCGCGGCGCTCATGACGGAGATCGCTAAGGTAAGTTTAGCTTTCGTCTTCATAAAATGAATTTTCCTTTCTTTATCGGCGAAACATGGCGATTCCGCCTTTTTCGAATGTTGGGCAATGTCCCTAACGAGAAAAGACCTTGGGCAAAGTTTTTTCGTTAATCGACTTCTTGATTATAAAAATCTAATGCGAAATTGAAAGCCCTTACATTCATGAAGGCGCAAAAAAAGGTGCGCACGCTCTATATAGCGCGAGCACCTAAGAGAGAAGTTTTGGCGTTAGTTTGACGCTTTAGCGGCGCTGAAGGTGGTTCTCATTTTGATTCGACCACCACGGGCGATGTCCTGGTTGGCGTCCATCGTGCCCTCCATCCAAACGGAGATGCGGTAATACTTGAACGTGGATACCTTATAGGTACCAAGGGCGAGGTTGGAACCTTGTTGAACCTTGGTATAGGCGTCCGGAACGGCTTTGACCGTACCGTTTTTGTCCATGTAGTTTTGCTGCGCTTCGCTGTCTGCCACATAGTAGGCTTTGGTGACTTCATCGGTACCGCCGAATGAAGTGTCGGTGCAGGAACGCACGCTGACGCGCAGCCAGCTACTGAGCAGGTTGGACGGGGAATGGCTTGCGTTAAACGGCTGCCAAGCGATCTTCATGCTCAAATTCTGATCTTCCGTCGCCTCAAAGCATTCGACCGCCGCACCAAAGGTGAGGACGCGGGCATTCGCCTCGCTGGTCGTAAGTTCGGAGGTGCTTCCGGTCGCGGATTTGTTGTAGAAGGTATAGCCGTCATAACCAGACGCGGCGGAGATGGAAACCTTGTTGGTGATGTTTTCCTCACCGGCGTTGAAGGTCTTTGGACTCTCGAACACGCCGGTACTCGAAAGATCATAAAGATGCACGCGGATGAAGGTGCTGTCGGCGGCGACGGTGATGTTGTTGTAGCCGATGGTCACGCTATCGGAGATGACGAACCACGCGTAGGTCGCCGTGGCGGCTCCTGCTAAAGAGACGCAGGAGATGGCAGCGCTTAAAAGCGCTAATTTGGTTTTAGCTTTCATTGGAAATCCTTTCTCGTTCGCCCTATGGCAGGCGGAACTATGGGCAATTCCTGAACGGATCCCTTTGGGCGAAGGGATGGTTTTCGGACGAGATAATTATAGCTTGCGAAAGCACTCATTTTGGAGGGCGCGGACCCTCGAATTTCAATCAAAATTATTTCGATGCCATCGATGTTTTTCGTTTTTGCTCAAAAATATGTGAATAACTTTTGTTTTCCTCGCGCATGCCCATGCATGGACTATCTATTGAAGGGCTCTCGCACATCTTCCTACTTTTGAAAACGCGTGCTAGTATTTTGAATACCGTGAGCAAACAAGCGAAATTACGACTTCTCATCATCGGGGCGATCGAGGCGGCGATCGTGATTTTCTGCCTCGTCGTATCCATCCTGGTCATCGTCACCATCACCGATGTCAACCTCCCCGACCATCAGCAGATGAACCTCGATAACAACGGCCCGCTCATCGGCTGGTTCCAAAACCACTCCACCGGCTTCTTCTTGATCATCGTCTTACCGCTATTCGTGATCCTCGCGATCGACGTCATCTATTTGATCGTCTATGCGACGCGGCGCGAATCCTCCCTCTCCGACGCCGAGCGCAAGGCCATCGAGGCCCAAGCCCGCGAAGAGGCCAGGGCCGAGGTTCTCCGCGAGATGCAGGAAGAATCCAAAAAGGAATAAACCTACGAAAAACATCAGGGCCGGCAACGGTCCTTTTTTCGTGCAAAACCTGCTTTATTTGTTCGATGGCGTCAGCCTTTCTTAGCTCGCATATACATGGGCGTGCCCCCCTTGCACTTGCCCATGCCTAGGCATAAAATTATTGCAAGCGCTCGAGGGAAACCTCGAAAAGCTGTGACATAACGACCCCTAGTGCCGGGCAAGCGCGAAGGTCCACCGCTATGTCTCTGGGCATGGAAGATCTCATTCCAGGCTAATTTTCTATGGCTAAGCCACGAATCGTGATCCTTCCCTTAAGGTGAGATTTCTTATCTGCACCCGAAAGGAGGTACCTACGTGAGTAAGGACAACAAACCCCTACCCGACGGAGACGCTCGTTTTCCCAAGTCGTTTTCTTTAGCGCGCAACCGCGCCCTCAAGAAGGCGGCCATATGGACGGGCGCCATTTGCACCACCGCCTTTGGCCTCGTGCTATTGACCGGTGGCTTGCTCGGCGCCAACCACGGTTTCACGACCAAGATCGACCGCGGATCGTCCTTAGACCAAATCGTCCTGCGCGAAAACCGCCAACAGGCGGGCCAACGCGACCAAGACGGCGTCTATTTTCTTAACGCAGAGGGCCTGACCAACGCCAAGCCGACCCAAGCCGAAAAGGTCCTGGAGTTTTGCTCCGGACTTTACGAGGATCCGGATCTAGCCGGAAACCACGTGCTCGTCGACGAGGAAGGCAACCAAAGGGCCTTGGCCTATACCTTCTACTTAGAGAACGCCTCCCAAAAGGCAGAACCTCAGAATTTCACCTTCTACATCAGCCTTGACGCCTACATCGCTCCGTCCAACGCCGGAGCCGCCAACCCCTATTCCTACCTTCGCGTCCTCGTCTATCGGAACGTCGAAGGCAGTGGCCTCCACGAACACACCTTCTACGCTGCCCCTAACGACCAGGGCATGGGAACGGTGGATGGAGGCCCCAACGACTTACGCGAATGTCTCTCCGATTGGGCAGAAGCCAAGGAAGGCGACAAAACACTCCGCCGTCCGACCTTCTTCGACGGAGAAGTCGGATACTGCAAAAACTTCGCTTCCAACACCAGCGAGCTCATCCGCGAAGACGACCTCATCGAGAAAGGACAGGTCATCCGTTATACGATCGTGACCTACTTTGAGGGTTTGGACCCCGATTGCATCGGTGCCTATCCCAACAATTCGTCCCTCTCGCTAAGCGCACATTTCGGAGACTAAGGAATGAAAAAAGCCAAGGCCAGTCCCATCTACGCGTCCGGCAAACTCTTCGCCGTCGCTTTCGGACTCTTCGCTTTGACTTTATCGACCTCGGTCGCCGCGACCTACGCTTGGTATAAGGTCCGCGACTTTGCCCGCATCGACCAACTCTCCATGGCTTTTCAAGGAGAGGCGAAACTTGAGGCGGGCCTACGCATGGAAGATGGTTCCATCGACTACAAAGCCGTCCTCAACGAAGACGATTTCCGCAAAGTCGACCCCAACTACGATTCCAACATCAACCTAAGGGATGTCTCGGGCATGTTCGTTTCTTCCTGGCTCGAAAGCGACGTGGAAGAGAAAACCCCGATCTTGCGCAAAGCCTATACCCGTTCATCGGAAACGACGATGACCGAGAAGGCCGAGGAGGGCTTCGTCCAGATCGAGACCTTCTTCCGTAGCGACGTCCCCTGCCACCTCTACCTCAGCAAAGACACCCGCATCCGTCCCATGGAACGCTATAACCACGAACTCGCAAGGCGTAACGCCTGGAGCGAAGAGGAGCTAAACCGCGTCCTCGACTCGGTCCGCGTCTCCTTCTATTCCGAGGAAGGCTTCTATATCGCCGAACCCGGACGGGACACCCCGAGCCACACCAAGTTCGGCGGGCCGCTACAAGCCCATAACAAAGACGGCTTCTTCGATTACGTCGATGGCAAAGAGATCCTCTATGGCGAATATGTCGGCACCCCGACCTATCTCCCCGCCCTAGACGAGGATTCGCCCATCCCCGACGATCCAAGCGCCTTCAACGCCAGGCATAAGGCCGGCGTGGAGCGCGTCGACCCGACTTCCGTCGATTACGCGGTGGAAGTCACTCACCCCTTCAAGGACTTCATCTTTGGGGGAGGACCTAAGGCCGACGGCGCCATCTGCTTAGGCACGCTAAGCCCCGATGAGGATTACCGCCTCGTCATCACCATCTACCTCGAGGGTTGGGATCTCGACCTCACCGACACCCTCGCCGCAGGCAAGTTCAGCCTCGACCTCAATTTCACCGGTCTAATGGACATCTAAGGAGGCATTCACCATGTCAACCACCTACTTCTCCTTCCTCTACGAAGTCTTGCTCTCGTTCGGCACGAACGTCGGCAACATGTTCAAGGGCAGATTCGACCTTAACGCCGATTTCGCCAACTACCACCAAATCTACCTCGCCTACGCGGGCGGATTCGGTATCGGCGGATGGATCTTCTACGTCTTGATGATCCTGCTCGCCATCGGCATCGTCGGCTCGATCTTCGCCCTGCTCATCTATCTCATCCGCAAACTCATGCTCCGCCCCAAGACCAAGAAGGGCGAGGAAGAGAAGATGCGTCGCGAGATCGAACGGCTCAACCTCGAGCTTTACGACGCGATTCGCGAAAAAGACAAAATCCTCGGCATCAAGACCGCCGAGCGTTCCGGGCTCACCCCTGGCGTCTCCACCGAAGGAGAAGGCGACGCCGACCTTTCCAACGCCCGCTTCCCCCGTTTGCTGCAGGTTGACATGAAATATCCGAACGGGGTCACCGTCACCGAACTCCCCGACGATGCGAAAGACATCGATTTGCCGGGCATCGTCGAGCGTTTCCGCAACTTCGCCTGCTCCCAGATGAAGCTCTATTACACCTTGGATACCTGCCGTCACTTCTTCGCCTCCATGGGCGCAGGTAAGCTCATCATCCTCGAAGGTATCTCCGGCACCGGCAAAACCTCGCTCCCTTACTGCATGGGCCGTTTCTTCCATAACGGCGCCAACATCTGCTCCGTCCAGCCCTCTTGGAGGGACCGCTCCGAATTGCTCGGCTATTACAACGAATTCACCCACAAGTTCACCGAGACCGAATTCCTCCGCGCCATTTACGAAGCCACCTATCGCGACGACGTCGTCTTCGTCGTCCTCGACGAAATGAACCTCGCCCGCGTCGAATACTACTTTGCCGAATTCCTCTCCATCATGGAAATGCCCAACACCCAAGAATGGATCATCAACCTCATCTCCGACCCGAGGGAAGACGACCCCAAGCATTTCCAAAACGGCCAGTTGCTCATCGGCCAGAACATCTTCTTCGTCGGCACTGCCAATAACGACGACTCCACCTTCACCATCACCGACAAGGTCTATGACCGCGCCATGTCGCTCTTCTTCGATAACAAAGGCCAGCCCTTCGAGGCGCCCTTCACCGAGGCGCTGCCGATGCCTTATGCCTATTTGGAGAACCTCTTTGAGCAAGCGCGCAAAGACCATCCCATCTCCGAGGAGACCCTCGCCAAGTTCGCCCAGTTGGACGACTTCGTCATCGATCATTTCAAGCTCGCCTTCGGCAACCGTATCATGAAGCAGATCCAGCGCTTCGTTCCCTGCTATGTCGGCTGCGGCGGCACCGAGGTCGGCGGTCTCGATTACCTCTTCAAGGTCAAGATCCTCAAGAAGTTCGAGGTCTTGAACGTCGGCTTCCTCAAAGACGAGTTGCTCCTCCTCGACGAAGAACTCACCAAACTCTTCGGCAAAGACGAGTTCCCCCTCTCCAGAGAGAAGATCCGCACCCTCATTAAGATGAGCAAATAACCATGGCGGAACAAAAGACCAAAGAAAAAACCTTAGCCCAGGCCGGCAAAGACCTCGCCGAAGCCCTCAAAGGTCTCGCCTCGTCCTCGCCTTCTTTCGCCGCGACCAAAGACCTCGTGAAAGCCGATGGGGAGAACTATCTCCGCCAGACCGAGCGCATCGAGGTGAAGGCCTTCGACGATTCTTTCGTCGTCGAGATGGAGGAAGGCTTCGAAGCCATCGGACGCATCATCGCAAACCCCCGCTCCTTCATCAAAGAGCAGCCCGAACTCGTCGAGGCGGGGCTTGCGAAGAAGATCTCCGCCCTAAGCGTCTCCCACCTCGCCTCCCATTCGCAGTTCGTCCGCCACGTGGACGAGAAGAAGAACGTCCACCCCGACAAGATCCTCACCATCTTCTCCGAGACCGACAACCAGATCTATGAGAACCGCTTCATCATGACCTTGATCCGCAAATGCATGGTCTTCCTGCAGGAGCGTTACACCTTCATGATCGAGCACGGCGAGACCTATGACTCCGACTTGCTCTTATTGCACACCAAGACCGAGATCGACGGCCTCACCTACACGATCGATTCCCGCATCAAGGTGTCCCAACCCTCGAGCGACGCCGGCGAAAGCAAACGCAACGAGGAATTGCTCCGCCGCATGGCGACCCTCCGTCAACGCGTCGCCTACTTCAACCGCTCCCCCTTCATGGAGGAGATGAAAGGCGCCAAGGAAGTCTCCTCCCCGATCCACATGACCAACATGTTGCTCAAACAGCCCGATTATCATCGCGCCTATGAGCTCTGGTGCTTCCTCGACGAATACGAATCGATGGGCATCTCCTTTGACGTCACCGAGACCAACCAAAGGTTTGATCCCAATTACTTCGACCGCATCTATAACCTGCTCACCGCGTCGCTTTTGACTCTTTCGAGCCACCGCGTCAAAGACCGCGTCCCCCATACCCCAAACAACACAGAGAAAACCACCTTCGAACCCGCGGTGATCTTCACCTTGGAGGACGAGACCTACGATAACGGCCGCTTTCTCTATAACCACTTCCCCGAGGAAAAGAAGAAACGCGAGAACCCCTTGGCCTTGACGCCAGAGGAAGCCGTCGCGGAGCAAAAGGCCCTCGAAGCCCTCATCGAGAAGCAGCGTAAGGCCAAGCCCCAAATCGAGGCCGACATCCTCCATGACAAAGACCGCATCGTCTTGGAACTCGCGACCGCGCGAAAGAAAGCCAAAGAGGAATTGGATCAAAAGAAGAAAGAGGCCGAAGGTAACCGTAAGGCCAAAGAAGCCAAAGCCAAGAAAGAGGCCGATGAAAAGCGCCTCGCCGTCACCAAATCGGAAGCCAAGTCCGAAGAAGAAGGCGCCGAAGCCGCCCGCAAAGCGGCCATAGCCAAAGGAAAGGAAGACCGTCGCAAAGACCGCTCACGTTAAACATGGATAAGGGAAAGAGAAGGAAAATCATCTCCTACTCCATCGATGCCTTCTTGGGCCTCGTGATCGTTTTCCTGCTCTCCATCCAGATCCAGATGATGGCCACTTCCGGCCAAAACCATGGCGTCCCCCGCGCCTATGGCCTCTCCTTCCTCTACGTCGGCACCGATTCCATGGAAGGCGAGAAAGAGGATTCCCTTAATCGCGGCACGGGCATCATCGTCCAGCAAGCTGACGCATCCAGTCTGCATATGGGCGACATCGTGACCTTCTATGACGCGAATTTACGCGCCCCGAACACCCATCGTCTTAGCGAGGAACCCTACGTCGAAAACGGCGTCTACCACTTCCACACGATGGGCGACAACGTCGACGCCGCGACCTACCAATATACCGGCGAATACTTCACCGACGCCGAGCTGATCGGCAAAGTCATCGGCCATAACGATGGCCTAGGCACCTTCCTGACCTACGTCTCCCCTAGTGCCTCGGGCATGGCCCAAGCCGCGGGGAACAAAGGCGCGGCGACCTGGCTCTTCCCCCTCGTCGTCCTCCTTCCCTTAGCGGGCATCGCCGGCATCTCCATCGCCGGCACAGTCCATGAGGCGAGAAAGCAAAAGAAAGAAGACGAGGCGGAGATGAAGAAAGCCATGGAAGAAGCGGGCATCGATCTTAACGACGAAGCCGCGGTCATGCGCTTCGAAGAGAAATACCGCTTCAAGAAGGAATACCGCGAAGAACTCGAAAAAGAAAAAGCGAAGGCCAAGAAGAAGGCCTTGAAGGAACTCAGGAGGAACGAGTCATGAAGAAACGGAGTGTGTTTCCCATCATATTAGGATGCATCTTCCTCGCCTTAAGCGGCGTCGCCTTTGGCTTTGGCATCACTTTCCTCGCCCTCATCACCTTCGCCTCCGCCGAACTCGCCTATCTCCCCTATTCGCTTTATGCGATTTCCGGCGGACTCGTCCTCATCATCATCGCTTTGCTAATCCTTATTCTTAATAAGAGAAAAGGAAAAGAAGAGGATCCGTTCCAAGGCGAATTCCTTAAGCCGCACGTTGACCTTCTCGAAACCGACGTTTTCCTCAAGACGTTAAATAAGCAACGCCGCGTCCCCGTCGGCGCGATCGGCTATCTCATCCTTTCGACTTTAAGTGAGGATGAACGCGCCGAGATCTCCGCCCGCATCAACGAGATCGTCTATCTCCGCATCCGCGATTTCTTCCCGGAGGAGAGTTCCACGCTTGGCTATGAAAAAGGCGTCTTCCGCGTTTACGCGAGCAAAGGCGACATCCGGGCCAAGATGGAAGAGGTCGCAAAGCAAACCATCGCCTCCTTCGCCCTCGATCCCACGCTGCCTGACCTCCGTCTCTTGCTCGGATTAGAAGCAAACGGGGCCGAAATGGAACCGAAGCTTCGCCTCGAGCACGCGGTCACCGCGATGGGTTATGACGCCCTCTCCCGTCTAAGCGGCGTCCTTAGCGACTACGACCCCGCGATGGAAATCGATTATCGCGGCTTGACGTTCGATCTGCAGGCCGCCTTAGACGAAAACCGCGTCGAGATTTCCTATGCGCCGCTACTCAACAAGGCGAACAAGACCTACGCCTACCGCCGCGTCCTTCGCCTCTTTGATCCGAGCCGTGGCCTCATCGAGGAAGACGAACTCCGCCGCCTCTCCGATAATATCGGCCAAGGCGACTTACTCGACCGTTACGCTTTGGAAAAGACCCTCGATGACCTCGCCCTTTGGGACGAAGGTGTCCGTCATAAACTTTCCTGCGTCTTGCTCTCCATCGGCAAATCCTCCTTCTACCGCGCCTCCTTCCTCCATGAACTCCGTCGCGCCTTCACCGAAAGGGGGTTCGACCTCGGGCGTCTTTGCCTCGCAATCAACGGCGCCGACCTCGTCTCGGACGAAGCTTATTGCGCTTCTTTCTCCAAGCGTGCCCATGCCTTGGGGATCAAGACCGCGATCGTCGGTTTCTCCTCCCGTTGCCCCCTAGTCCGCATCAACGAGATGAACCCGGACATCGTGAGCTTCGCCCCATCGTTTTTCGAACAGGACCCGCGCCTAGGCAAAGCCAAGATCGAGGTGCTCAAGAACACCGCCTTGACCATCGCCTCTGGCGGGGACGAATTCGCCACCATCCCCGACTTATATCCCGAGAAGGACGTCACCCCCGCCCTCGCCCTCGAACGGCTGCAGAATGAGGAGGAATTCCGTCGATGATCGCCATCATTGCCACCCATCCCGACGACCTGCTTTACATCAAAGCCAGGCTCACGCTCCTCACCGGCGAACGCGAGTTGCGCGAAGGGGTCAAGACCACCCACGGTTTCTATGGCTCCGAGGAAGTCGTCCTTTTGTCGACCGGTCCGAGCAGCTACATGTCCGCCCTTTTGACCGACCTCATCATCAACCGTTATGACCCTGATGTCGTCTATGGCGTCGGCGATTGCTTCGCCTTATCGCCCCTCATCAAGGAAGGCGACGTCATCATCGGCTCGAAGTGCTATCTCCATGGCGTCAACCACCATGCGACCGGCGAGCCTTATGGCGTCATCCCCGGACTCCCCGAGTCCTTCCCTTGCTCCGCTTCTCTTGGTTCTCGCGCCTTAGGCCTAGCCGGGTCTAGTGGCATCCGCGCGTTCGCCGGCGCAATGCTTAGCGGCGAAAAAGCCATCTTCGATAAGGACGAATTCGACGAGATCCTCACCCGCCGCTACGCGGGCAAAGACCTCTATGGTTACGATAATTCCACCGCAGGTATCGCCCTCTCCTGCTATCTGCAGAAGAAATCCTTCCTCTCATTACGCGTTGTCTCCTATGTCCCGGGCATCGAGGAATCGCGGCTTCGTTATCATCGCATCGCCCTCGAATCCTTGCCAGGCGTCGGGCGTATCATCTTCGGCCTATGCGCCATGCACCAGAGCAAGAAAGGAGGCGCCAAATGAAAAAGACCCTGACTTATCGCCCCACCGCCTTACTCGGTTTGTTCGGCTTGCTCTTCCTCACCGGCGGATGGATCTGCCTCATCCTCTTCTTCTCTGGCGCGCCGACATGGATGAAATACGTCGTCTATGGCTGCTTCGCCGTGAGCTTTGTCTTCATTCTTATTGGTCTCCTCGTCTTATTAAGCAGAAGGAAGAAAGACGCCGCCGCAAGCGCCCAGGCGATCATGAATCTCGAGGCCATGAAAAAAGGCGACCTTTCGCCTCGCCTCGTCCCTCCTTCTAGCGCACCAGTCCAAGACATCGCTTTGGCCATCGCCTCCTTGTCAGAAGAGAGCTTTGAAAACAAGCCTCAGGAGGACGTCCTAAGCAAAGAGCGATTCGAAGAATATCTGAAAAACACCTTATCCCTCAGCCCAAGCGTCCGTTCCTGCCTCATCCTCATCGGCCTAGATTCCCGCGGCACCCCCGAGGAATACGAAGACCTCAAGGAGAAAGTCCGCGCCGCCTACCCCTCTTTGGCCATGGGCGAAATCAAAGGCGGATTCGCCTTATTCCACCAAAACGCCTTAAGCGAGCAGGAAGAGGCGGGCAAAGCCAAGCGCTTCATCGAGGGATACGCCTCCATCAACGACCCCTCTTCCATCAAGCCGGTCGTCGCTGGGGCGAAAGCCGCCCTCGTCTTCTATCCCGATTTCCGGATGGAGGAACTTTGGGAAGTCGCTTACGCTTCCTTCGCCGAGGCTAAGCCCATCAAAGTGGCTTCTAACGGGGAAGCGAACCTCACCCCATTCACCGCTTCCGAGCATTCCCGCAAGAACGAAATCCCCTATGAGGATTACGAGATGATGATGGCTAAGGCGGGTGACGCCAAAGACCGTAAGCAGGCGTTACGCCTCTTGCTCATCAAAACCGCGTTAGGCTTAGGCTATGACCAAGTCGGCCTCGCCTTATATGATCCAAGCCGCCTCGCCTATCGCTTGATCGAGGAAATCCATGTCGAAGGCAAAGTCCCCGCCTTCAAGACGCTTGAGGAAGAAGGCTATATCGCCGAGGATCGCCTCAACCCCTATTACGACCTCGCCTTAGGGCAAAGGCTTTATTGCGTCCAAGACGCCTTGTCCTTACCCTCACGTCCCGCGGCCATCCTCGATTCGCTCGGCCTTCGTTCCATCGCCGTCAGCGCGATCGGCACCAAGGAGAACCGCATCGGCATCATATATCTGACTGCCGGCGCGCCTTCTGGTGAGATCGATTACCGTAAACAATTCGCCTTAAAGCGTCTCTTCTTAACGCTGCGCGAACATCTTCTCCTAGAGAAAACCATCCTGGATGCGGAAGGAAGCGCAAAGACCGAATCGCTGCTCACCGAGAACTCCGGGCGTTATTCCTATGAAATCGATCCGCGCACCCACCGTTTGCTCCACCTTTCCGCCAATCTCGCCAAGGCCTTCCCCAAGGCACGCGTCGGCCAATATTGTTTCAAGGCGTTGCTCGGTTTGAACGAGCCTTGCCACAACTGTCCTTTGGTGAACGAGGAAGGGTTCCGTAAATCCTTAGCCCCCATTGGGCCAGGACTACTCTCCTTCTCCGCCTTATCCAAGGTGCCCACCGCGACGATTTGCCTAAGCAAGCAAGAACGCGGTCTCACCCCAAGACGCCTCGACCCGAAACTTTATATCCTCAATCGTCGCGCCCTCATGGCGGACCTTGAAGGCGCCTTGCTCCAAGAGAAGGAAGGCATCGCCTTGCTCTTCCGCATCGATAACGCGGTCATGTCCGCCGGCAAGATCAAAGACGGCACCGTCGACGACGTCATGGCCTCGGTCGTGTCGCGCTTATCCATCTCCTCTCTCGACGAAGGCTTGTACCGTTATGATGACGACACTTTGGGTTACCTTTTGCCCGACGAAAGCAAAGAGGGTGCTTTTGAGGTCGCGAAGGAAGTCGCGACGGCTTTGTCGAACGCCTTGCCTTTGCAAGACGCTTCCTTCGTCCCGGAACTCAGTTATGTCATCTTCGCCTACCCGATTGAGGTGAGCTGCGTCTTCGATTTGGAATCGTTGACCCGTACCTGCATGGAAAAGGTTCCTAATCTTGGCAAGGGGCGCGTCATTCCCTTTGATGATGGCGAAGCCCCGCTGGTCTTGCCTCGCGCCTATAAAGAGGATGCGCTTAAGAAAGCGATGGCCAAGGGCACGTTCCCGCTTTGCTATAGCCTCGTGCGAGAGAATTCCTCCTTACGTCCGCGTTACGCCGAAGTCGGCGCCCTTATCAGTCTCGCCCGCGGCGAGAAGACCAACCCCGAAGAACTGCGCGCCCTCTTACCGGACGAGCGCATGGTCGCCAAACTCGAGGAAGGCGAACTGAGCAGCTTCTTCGCCTCCTTCAAAGCCAACGCGAAAGCCTTTAAGTCCTCGAGCCTCAAAGGCGTGATCCTGCGCATCGGCAAAGCGAGCCTCTTCTCCTCGACCTACATGCGCGTGTTAGGCCGCGGCATCAAGGACGCCCATATCCCGGCGGGCTACATCCACCTCGTCATCCCCTCCGCGTTTAAGGAAGAAGAGCGGGAAAAACTGCAAAATGCCCTGCAAATCCTTAAGGAAAACAAGGTCAATGTCTTGCCGATCTATGGCGAAGGTGAGAAAAGCGACCTCGCGTTGTTGAAGCAAGACGACTTGCTCCACGCCTTCCATAGTGGCCTAGCCGAAGAGGAACTTCGCGCCAGGGTGAAGAAGGCGCAGGAAGAGCGCGTGAGCCTCATCTTGCCGCGCGTCGACGAAGACGAACAAAAGAGCTACGCCCTAGCCCTAAGCATCCCTTATGGCGAAGGTAAACTTTATGGCGAACATTTGGAGGAAAAAGACTTCTTAAAGGAAATCGCGTAAACAAATGACACGGGCAAGGGAAAGGAAATTAAGGATGCTCATGATGATCGGCTTTGCCGTCCTTTCGACATCCTCTTTGGCCGTGGCGTCCTTTGCCTGGTTCACCGCGAGCACCAAGGCGAGCGCGAACTTCTCCAACCTGACCGTCCTCTCCCCCGATAGCGTCGTCCTTTACGCCTATAAGGGAAATCCCGATCCTTCATATGTGCCAGAGAAAGACGGCAACAAATTCGATGACGATTTCGTTCCTCTCGATAACAACACCCAAGAATCGATCCGCACCCAATACGCCGACTTCAATGGCATGTATCCCGGCAAGGCGATGACTTTCGCATTTAAGATCGAAAACAAGTCTTCCGCGGCTTTGTCCATCACCAAACTCACTTCAAACGACGCCTTATTAGAAGGGTTAAAGGGCACGGACAACCAACATCAATACCGTTACGTGGCGAATTCGACGCCAAGCGAACTAATCAACATCGGCTGGGCCATGGATATATACGTAACTACCCTGACGTCAGATTCGGGCTATTCGTCGTTTGCGAATGATCCCTCCAATAACTACGCTGCCGAAGATAAATTCCTCTATGGGAGCGATGCGGTCGTTGAATCCAAGTACCGCAAAGAAACCTATTTAGCAGGTACCACCGCTAATAACGTCATCACCCTAACGAATCAAATCCCTTTGTTCTCTAGCGATGAATTAGATGCAGACGCCACCACTTATCTCTTCTTTAGCGTCCTTTTTTCAGACCATGATTCCACTTATTACCAAGAAGTGAACGGAAACTCGGGAACCGCGACGGATTTAGATGTCATTCCCACTAGCGGCGATCGTTATTTCAGAAAAACAACGTCCGGCAATTCAAATTGCTATAGCAATTTAACATTTGCCATCAACGAACTATCATTAAGGTAAGGCGCAATGGGGAAAGGAAGAGCGAAAATTCCATTCTGGCTGTTAATCGTCTTCTCGGCGGTAACCATTTTCACCACCGCGATTTCCACCTTAGCCTGGTTCACTTTATATGCCCCGCCTTCTAGTTCGATGGTCGCTGGGTCTTCGGATGTGGAAATCGAAGGCGTCACCGGTTATAAGATCAAAGAGACCCGCAAGCCCAATGGTTATGTCGACTATAGCCAAGAAAACCGTATCGTCTCTCAGCAGGATTTGACCACCAACGAATTCACTACGAAGGAAAACACGAACAAACAGGGCTTTGAGCTCGATTTCGACGTACCCCCTGACGGCATCGGT
The DNA here is from genome assembly GCA_015058945.1 of Erysipelotrichaceae bacterium. Taxonomy (GTDB): domain Bacteria; phylum Bacillota_I; class Bacilli_A; order RFN20; family CAG-826; genus Alloenteromonas. The sequence goes on from SVBF01000018.1 coordinate 157,858, forward strand.
TATTACGTCGTCGTCCCCAATAGCCTCGGCACCTATAAGATCAGCGTTGACGATAAGAACTACGCCAAGTTCTCCGCCTACGAGCATGGCAGCGCATATTCCGCCGAAATCTTCGTTTCGGAAGGCGAGGCGTTTCGTATTCGCTCCTATCAGATGAAGGACTACGAGACCAACCTCACGACCATGACCATCACCAATAGCACCTGCAACGGCGCTACGATCCATGAAGGCAAGGAAGTCACCCCCGACCACGAAGGCTATTATCGCGTTTGGATCGATACCACCACCGCTAACGACGTTACGACCTGCACGGTTGGCTTGGAATTGTTATCCAAAACTTCTCCGAATGCCGGACTAGGAAGAAAAATCACAAGGAATAGCCTCAACAACAAAGGCGGACAAAGAATTTGGCTAAACCTAAACGGGCAAGGGTGGCGTAATGATAGCGCGCATATCGTTCTAGACGTCTATGATTCAGGTGGACATAGCTGGACTGAAATGACGCGGAATGGTGAGACGGATTATTATTATGCTGACGTCCCTTCCAATGCGTCTGGGTGGTCCAAGATGATATTCGTCCGAGCGAAATCCACTTGGAGCAGCAGTGCTGGCGCAGATTTTAATGGTTACAAGTGGAACCAAACCGGCGATCTTGACTTTCCAGATGACCCAAAAAATTGCTACAAACTAACCGCATACGAAAGTGGCGAGTGGGAAGAATACCAGTCTGCGCGCATAAAAGTCGGCAGTAACGCATATGCCAATATGACATGGGATGACACGAATTCCGAATGGAATTACACCATCTCGGGCAGCGTTGCTTCGGGGACGGCATTGACATTTGAAAAATACGGGGAATCTATTTCGATTACCCGCTCGGCGGATGGTTCGGATTTACCCTACATCAATAACCTCAGTGTCAGCGGAACCACTTATAAAATCGTTACTGGCGGTTCTAATCTAAAAATCTATTTGCACACGGACAACTCAGTTTGGGTGACAACCGTTGAAACCGCAAAAGTTTCCATCGGTGGCGCTACGGCCCAAACCATGACATACGAGGATGTCAACAGTGGCCAATGGCATTATTCCGCTTCTAACGTAGCCGATAACGCCACCCTAGCTTTCACTTTTAGCGGCGTCTCCATAACCGTATCTAAGAGCCCTGATTCATCCGCAAAGTGGTATGAAAAGAATAATTTCAGCAGCAATAAAGTCATTCGGGGCAACCAAGGGCTAACCGGTGGAGGCAACATCGAAATCTACCTACACAAGGATAAGACAGTATGGGTATCAGCCGTCGCGGAAATCCAATCTGGGAGCAAGGGCTGGTACGCACTTACTCAAAACCCCAACAACGAAAATGAACTTCAAGCCACGGGGATGAGCGTCTCCGCCAAAGACACCGTCGCCTTGCGCGTTAATGGATCGACCGTAACGTACACGGTGAACTCTGCCGCATACAACAACATCAGCGGAACCTCCATTCTTAAGGATGCCGAAAATGTTGGTATGTTCATCACGAAAGATACTACCAAATCTCTTTGGGTCGAAGGCAACAAAACCTACGCCCTGTCCATCGGCGGTGTAAGCAAAGGAGAAATGGCCTATCAATCGGCGAGCAGTGTCCATCCCGGCTGGTATGGCCTGACTAACATCTCCGCGACAGCGGATACCCTTTCCATCACACTCAACGGCGCTCCGGTCACTGGACTTATCTCTGCTAGCGGTGAAGGTGTTGTAGACAATAACTTCAACGCGTCTACCGGAAAGGTGCGCAAGGACGGAACCGTTTCCGTCTATTTCGATACTTCCACGAAAGCCGTCCATGTCACCCCAATCTATTCGATTACGGTGGGGAGCACCAACCTAATCGCCGAACTCGATAGCGGTTCCTATAAAGCCACTTTCTCCTCATTTGCTGACGATGCGTCCGTGAAGGCTTTCATCAACGACCAAGAGCAAACGACATATACCGCAGAAGGAAGCCGCGACGCTGGCGCCACACGTAATAACTGCTATGGCCTCGCCGGGGCGTTAAAGACATTAAATGGCGTCGATACCAACACCGTCGTCTCATTTAACAAATCCGCTGGGACGATTTGGGTCGATGGCTACGCGCCGACCTATTGGATCAAAGTCGGTAGTGCCGAATACATCAAGCTGACGGAGGATGAAAGCAATAGCTCAATCTATAAAGCAAACATCACCGCTGCCGCGGGCGATACCATCCTTTTCCGCCGTAATTCCAGCGGCACCGCCTTCAATAACGACGTAACTCCGGAAGCCCCCACTAACTTGAATAACATCAATGCTTCCCACGTGGTCAATACCGCGGTAGAAGACGCCACGCTTCGTCTGAATATCGACACCAATCAAGTGTGGCTATCAGGCAAAGAGATAACCTTAAAATTCTATGACCCAGCCACTTCGATCTATATTCACCTATGGAATTCCTCCAACACCAGCGTTCGTAATGCCGCTTTCCCTGGCGAGATCATGACCAATACCGGCAACAACGTTCATGCCTATACTTTCACGGTGGGAAACACCCCGTGGGATAGCGTCCTATTCAGCACGGGCAACATGGGCCGTCAAACCGTGGACATTTCCCTTGCCTCGGATCTTTACGAAGGCAAATGCATTGCCTTTGGCAGATTTAACGATACCGATTCTTCCAAATACGATATCCGCTCCTTCAGCGAAAGCAGTTTGCCTAATGTCGCTAGAGTATATCTTCTCGACAAGGGTTCGACTTATTTTGGCGGAACCCCTCAGCTTTACGCCTGGAACGGAGACGCGAACAACGCCGCCTTCCCTGGCACGCCGATGAACGAAATCATCCCAGGCGTTTTATGGGGTGGTGTCGTCAATACGGATACCTACGCGAATGTCCTTATCTCCGCTAAAGCATCCGGGGATTGCAACCAGACCGCGGACCAAACCATCGCCGCGACGGAAGATAAAGTTTTTGTCGCTAGCGGCACTAGTGGCCATACGGTAACCGGGAATTGGGCAGCCAAAGTAACAGAAGCAACCGTTCCAGCCGTTGCCTATGTCAATTCCACAGGCACAACGATGGCAATCGGTAACTGGAAAACAGGCGATGGTAGTGACCAAGGCCGAAACAAGTACATCTACGAACGCGGTATTCAGGCCGCTAACGGCGATACCCTCTCGGTCAAGATTAACGATGTTGCGGTCACCAGTTTTGTCAGTGCCATGAACAGCTACCCCTATTTGACCATCACCGGAAGCACCATCAAAGTCAAATTAGGTGAAGGCGAATCCGCGCGTTTCAACTTCTACATCAACGACAAAGACGAACTCGCCATCATCATGGTCCCTGACCGCGGCAATGGTTTCTATATCATGCCATACAGCAACAGCGCGGTCGGTTTCATTGGCGCGCATAAGATGAGCTCCGCGAACAACACCACCGCCCTATATGATGGCTACTACGCGGAAAAGAATTCAAAAATCTACATCCGTTCTTACATCGATTCCAAAGATAAGATTTACCCCCTCGCCGACAGTGTCGACGCCAATATCGCCACAGTCGCAGGAACCGTGAACGTCAAAGGCGAAGAGATCGGGGCCATCATCGAATTACAGAAATCATCCTACTACACGATTAACGTCAGCGCAGGCAAGGTGTACATCACCGAATTCACCATGGACGAGTTCTTGAAAATGAACTCCTTAGACCAATATAACCGCACCGTTAGCAGCCAAACCGATATCTTTAATCAGCTGACCTCAATGGTGCTTGCGGTCAAGTTCAAGCCTACCAGTAACAAGTTCGCCATGAGCCCGCAAGTCTTAGTGAAAAACGACGCCGCCAACTATCTTGGCGTCGCGGCCGCCTTCGTCACAGAAAGCGCGGCGGAAAACCTTAATCCTTACGAGTATATGCGTGCGAGCGCACGATATACGTATAATGAGACGACAAATCCAAACGGTCTAACCAAGCGTGGGACCGATTTCACTTTGCAGGATGCCAGCTTTGCCACAGCTGTCGGCGGCACTGGATCCTATTACGCATTCATCCTCGTCGACTATGTCTATAGCGCATCTCTCTCTGGCATCGCTTATAACTACAGCGAGAACATAAACTTATTCTTGAGGTTGGCCCAAGTATCATGAAGAAGCGCGGTTTGATTCTGACATCTCTTTCCCTTCTCATCGGGGCACTCGCGGTAACCGGCGCGACTTCTTTGGCCGCGTTTGAAAGCTCGAAGAGGGAAATCAAAATCGTGGGCACCAACGGCATGCACGGCAGCACCATCTTCCTATCCGCCGGCGTATGGGAAGATGACGTCGAAGCTTCGTTCCACTTGTTTTCTTGGGCTGATGGGAAAGAAACGATTTGGCTTTCGCCTGTAGGAAAAGCAACCGAAAACGGCTATTACATCTTTGAATTGGACACGAAGAATTACACCAACATCATTTTCGCCCGCATGGATCCCGCGCATAACGCAAAGTCGGACTTTGATCAAAACACCAACTATCTATGGAACAAAACAGCCGACTTAACCTTCGATGCCTCAAAGCGTCTCTATAAAATCACCGGCTGGGGAGCATACGGCCAAAAGGTTTCCGTTGGGGAATGGGCCGTTTATAACGATAACTGACCCTGATTATCCAATCGCGTCGGCGTTCAAGCGGAAGTAAGTTTGGAAGCCGACTTTTTCTTTGATTAGCCAGCCCTTTGTCTCAATGTCGCTTAGATGTCTTTTAACCGTAATGACGGATACGCCTGTTCGCTTTGCGATATCCTCGATCCTCACGCCGAAAGAAGCATAGGAGGTCACGTCCGCTAGATAAGAAAGGATGGCATCCTTATTTAATAAGACGCCCGCTCCTTCCAATGAGGAACGAAGCATGCGCGATTGTTCTTTCTTCAAGGAAACTTCATCCAATAGCGCATCGTATTCTTCAGACAATAAGGAAAGGTTCGGATAAACGAACGTCGATAAATCCGAACGGTTACGGACATCTTGCGTCTGCGTAAAGGCTTTGTAATAGCGGCTTTTCCTTTTCCCGATCGCGGTCGCTAGACGGAAAGCGACGACCAAAGGCAATTCCTTGGAAGCAAAGCGCGTCATCAGGTAACGTCCGCATCGGCCATTGCCGTCATAGAAAGGATGGGCGAACTCAAAGATATAGTGCGCGATGAATAATCTTTCCCAAATCGATGGCGTATCCCCTAACGATACTTGAAGGAATACCTTAAGCGCCTCTTGGATCCTTTCTTCGGGGTACAAGCCATTATGGATCGGCTCAATGCCATTGGTGACCGAGACGACGTCTTTACGGAAGAGCTGACCATCGGGTTTGTCTTCCGCCGCTAACGCGTCTTCCATCAGCTGGTCATATTCTTTCCGGATGTCTTCCAGGGTTCGGATTTCCTCATCCGCGCCTTCGCTAAGCAATAACTGATATTTGTTCGTGATCGAGCGCACTTTCAGTTTCTTCGTCGAGCCGACGTCATCCATGATGCGATAAATGTCCTTACGGGTGGAAAAGACGCCTTCGATCTCATTGGTTTGAATGACTTCTTCGACAAGGCAAGCACGCATGAACTCGCGTTCGGCGACCGAGGGAATCTCTTTTAGGCTTTCCCTAAGGGCGGCATCCTTCTTTTGGATTTCCCCTAATAGCTCTTCCACCGCTTCATCGCGCGGATAAAAGAGGGGGCTACCGCTGAATTTCAACGGGTATTTGATCGTGGCTTTGTCCTCACGCCGCGCCAAAAGGTATCGCTCAAACTGGGCGGAATCGCTTTGCACGAAGTGAACGTAAGTGGAAACGAATTTGTGATTCATCTTAAGAATAAGGTAATGAAGTTTGCTTCGATTATCAACAAAAATGATACTTTGGACGAAAAACAATCATTTCAAAGTATCATTTTGGAAACCTCACACTTTCCCTTTTCTACTGATTTCCAAATAAATATTGGAAAGGGATAGAATTGCTTTTCCGTCAGAAAAAGGCAGCAAAATTCAAAAGCGAAATTGTATAAAATATTATCATTTTCTACTATTTTTTCATGATAATTGATAAAATATTGTCAATGGTACAGCTTGGCATTGAATTAGAAGACATCATCGGGATCAAAACACCGGAAACGGTCGCAAAAGAACTCATGGACCGTGTGCGTCTTCGTAGGAAACAAAGAGGATATAGCCGTGCAAAACTAGCCGCCCTTTCCGGCGTCAAAGAAGCGACGATCCGCCATGCGGAGAACACGGGAAAGATTTCCCTTATCCATCTTTTGTATATCGCTTCTGCCCTGGATTATTTAGACGAATTCAAAGCCCTATTCTCCACCCCGCGTTTCCGCACCATCGAAGAGGTAATCGCCAGCAATGGAAAACATTAATCACCTCGATGTACTTTATCGTGGGATCAAAGTAGGCACTCTTGGCCTAGTTCCCGATAACCCCTACACCTATTTTTCCTATGACGCGGAATGGCTAAAAAGTGGTTTTTCCATTTCGCCATTCCATCTTCCGCTCAAAGAGGGGCTATTCCGCGCGGATAAGCCTTACCTTTTTGGTTTATTCGGCCCGTTCTATGACTGCCTCCCCGACTCATGGGGAAACCGCGTCATCGATTCTTATCTACACCGTAAAGGGATACCCGCGAAAGAAATCAGTATTCTTACTCGCTTATTCCTCTTGAACGACTCCTCCTTAGGCGGGCTTCGCTTCGACCCATCCCAAGGAGAAAAGACCGAATTGGGAGACATGGACATCGTTTCGCTCCGCAAGGAAATAGACGCGATTCTCTTTGACGAGAAGCTCGACGAGCAAGACCTCAAACAGATCTATGCCCGTGCCTCGAGCACCGGCGGCAGCAGGCCCAAGGTCAACGCCATCATCGACGGCAAGGCTTGGATCATCAAATTCCCCTCTCGCGACGACAAAGAAACCATTGGCCAAATGGAATTCGATTACATGGAGGCGGCCGAGGAATGCGGATTGAATGTGCCCGCGCACCGTTTGATTTCGGATAGCGATGGCCACCGCTACTTTGCCTGCGAACGCTTCGACCGCGACGAAAATGGCAATGGCATCCACCGTCTCTCCCTCGCCGGTCTACTCGAGACCAACAATGCTTTCCCCCAAGTGGACTACATCACGTTTTTGCAAGTCACGGCAAAGCTTTGCCCGCAAGATTTGGAAGAGGCGTTCCGTCTCATGTGCTTCAACGCGTTCGCTGGGAATTTCGATGACCACTCCGAGAACTTCTCCTTCATTTATGACGAGCGAGATAAGCAATATCGTTTATCCCCCTGCTATGACTTGACGACCCAAGAGGGGCAGTCCGTACATCAACTAGGTTTTGGAAGGCAAGGCACCCCGACTTACGACACCTTCCTCGCCATGGCGGATAAGGTATCCCTGCCTAAATATAGGGCGAAGCAAATCATCGAAAAGGTCAAAGAGGTCGTTACCCATCGACTTGCCAAATACTACGACTTTTTCGCCTTGGACGGCCGCGACTTCTACCGCTAAAGGCCCATGATCTAAGGGCAATTACGCCTAAACTTTTCCATTATGGAAAACGTTTTGTCTTATTCTCATTTGGTAGGACTTCCCATAGGGAACAAAAGAGCCTAATATTTCCGCCGTGACTAAAAAGCGTCTCTTTCTACTCGCCTGCCCCATCTATCTCTTCTTTTATATGGGCGACGCCCTACTTACGGGTTATTACGCTTTGAATTTCCTTAACCGCGGCATGGACGAACATCAGCAGTCCGTCTTGCTCGGTTTGATCCCCTTCGCCTTGTTCCTTGGGTGCATCTTCTTCAGCTTCATCGCGAGGACCAGGAAGCGGGCGATATGGTTATTCCGCATCTGCGCCTTGCTCGAAGCGGGGTTAGTGCTTGGCTACTATTGGTGCGACACCTATGTCTCCCTATTGATCCTTACGCCGCTGCTCGGCTTCTTTAACGGTGCGCCCTTTGCCTTGATCGAAGGTTATCTCGTCCCCTTGACAGAGAAATACGGCGGCCATTATTCCAACATCCGTATCTTTGGCTCGCTCGGATATATCGTCTCTTTGGCAGGCGGTTACTTCATTTTGAGCCAGTTACCCCTGCAAAACTCCTACTTTTTCTCCTGTGCGTTCTTCTTTATTGCCCTCATCCTTTCCTTCTTCCTCTACGACCACAGCGAGGATGACCTACCCTCAAGAACCAATGAGGACATAAAGGAGAAAGAGAAAGACCGTCTCACCAAGACGGCATTAGTCGCCGCGGGTATCTTCATCGTCGCGAACTTCTTCTTTTATGGCGTCCTTCACGCGGCTACCTACCTTCTTCCCGTCCGATTAAGGACCCTAGGCTTCCTCGACCAAGACTATTCCATGGCGCGCGCCATCGGGGTCATGATCGAATCCGGGGCGATGTTGCTCATGCCCTTATTGCCGCGCATCACCAAAAGCAAATTCATTCCGGTTTATATCGGCGCCTCTTTGTTCGTCGCCGGCGTGAGCATGGGCATCTATTTCAACGACCCCTGGTGGCTCGTCTATCTCTTCTTCGCAATCACTGGCATTGGCAAAGCCTTCCTCTTTTCTTATCAATCGTTGTTGCTTGAGGAGATCGTCGGAAAGAAAGCCCTGAGCCTCGTCTTCACTTTCACCACCGGGGCGATCAACCTCGCCGCCGCCATATGGAACCTCTCCTCCTCGTGGATTTATGACGCGATCGGATTCCAAGGTTTCTTTATCATGATCACCGTCGCCGGGGCGGCGGGTGTCTTATTGTTGCTTTTGCTGCTTCTAATGAAACGTCATCACAAACTCTCGCCCGTTTCGGAATAATTTGCTCCCCATTGCTTTGTACCTTAGGTACAATTCTTGCATGGGAAAAATAATCATAGAGCACCTGTCCAAGATCTATAACCAAGGGCAGCAAAACGAAGTCCGCGCCTTAGACGACGTGAGCTTTAGCCTCGACGAAGGCGAACTCGTCGTCATCCTCGGCCCTTCCGGCGCCGGGAAATCCACCTTGCTAAACATCCTCGGCGGCATGGATACCGCCACCAGCGGAACCTACTCCATCGGGGGACGCGACGTCGCTTCTTTCAAAGAGAACGAACTCACCTCCTTCCGCCGCAAGGACATCGGCTTCGTCTTCCAGTTCTATAACTTGGTCCCAAACCTCACCGCGCTTGAAAACGTTGAACTCGCCGCAAGCGTCTCCAAGAACCCATTGGAGCCGCGCCAGGTCATGGAATCGGTCGGTCTATCCAAGCGACTCAATAACTTCCCGAGTCAACTTTCCGGTGGTGAGCAACAACGCACCGCGATCGCCCGCGCCGTCGCGAAGAACCCCGAGCTCCTTTTGGCCGACGAGCCTACTGGCGCGCTAGACTCCAAAACCGGTGCCGAGATCCTTGAGCTGCTCAACCATCTCGCCAAGGAATACAAGAAGACCATCATCATGGTCACCCATAACGCCCAAATCGCCTTGATGGCGGAACGCGTCATCCGCATCGCCGACGGCAAAATCGCCGCCAACGAAATCAACGAGCATCCCCTCGATCCCAAGGACATTCAGTGGTAGTCCATGAAGAAAAGACGTTCTTTATCCTCCATCTTCGGCCGTTTGCTCTGGCGTGAGGTCTTCCGTAATTGGGCCCAGTCTTTGGCTATCGTCGCCATTGGCGCGATCGCCGTCACCCTCTTCGTCGGACTTAGCGCAAATAGCCTCGCCCTCGATACCCGCATCGAGACGATGATGAGCCTTTCTTCCCCGGCCGACATTTACGTCACCACCGATCCGAGGAAACTCGGCTCGGAAGACGACACCGACGAAATCCTCAAGCGCCTCGGCGAAGGGGATTACCTCGAATCGCGCTTCTACACCTACTGCAAGGTCGCTTCCCGCGATTCCACCCTGGCGGTCTCGCCCTTTAGCCCAAAGCTTTCTAAGGCTTACGACATCACCTTCGATACCGTCCAAAACGACACCGACTATTTCTATATCGACCAATTCGTCGCCGACGACATCAAATCCGCCCTTAAGGAAAGCCCCTTAGGGAAGACCGTCAGTCTAAGCTTTGACGTCTCCTCCACCACGATGGACGAAAGCACCTTACGCATGGTGGACGCCTTGCTTAACCCTGGCAAGAAGAACCCCTTCCGCGAGGGCAAGCTCAATTTCGAAGCCCGCGTCAGCGGCATCATGAAGCATCCGGAGAACACCACCAAGGCCTCCCCGATCCCGATGCTTGCCATGATGTCCAACTATCGGTTCAAGGAAGCGATCGTCGCTTCGCTCAAAGACTACTTCACCCCCACTGGGGCCGCTTTGATCTATCGCATCGGCTTCTATGAGAAGCTCGGCTGGGGAGATGGGAACATCGACGGAACCTACGCCTCCTTTCCCAAAGGGAACCAGTATTTGATCCGCCTCAAGGACAAATCCACCTCAGAAGCGAAGGAAACCGCCATCCGTCAGTATTACCAATCCAAAACGCAAAATAACCTTTATTTGCTGCAAAACCTGGACGAAACCGCGTTCATGTCCGGCCTTAAGACCGAATCCGACCAAGCCCAAAAACTCACCTGGGTCTTCCCGGTCGTCTTCTTCATCGTCGCCATTCTCGTCATCCTCACCACCTTAAGGCAAAACATCCTCCGCCGCCGCACCGACATCGGCACCTTCAAAGGACTCGGCTTACGGAAAGGTGAAATCCACGCCCATTTCCTCACCCAGACCGTCGCGCTTGTGGGCATCGCGAGTCTACTCGGCTCAATCATCGGCCCCCTGTTATTGCCAGCCATCATGACGGGGAAATACTCCTTGCTCTATACACTTCCCGCGCGTGTCTATGTCTTCCCCTGGGCGAGTGGTCTCATCTCCATCGCGGCCTTCTTGCTCATCAGCCTCATCGCGACTTTCTTAGTCACCTATAAAGAAATCTCGCTGAAGCCAGTCGAATCATTAAGACCCAAAGCAATGAAAATCCGTAAGGCCACCGCGAGGAAGCAGACCAAGGCCCAAAGCCGTTACGTCTTGTCCCTTAAGATGGCGGGACGCAACATCGTCCACGATCCCCTGAAGTCCGTTATGGTCGTCCTCGGCGTTGCGGGCTGCACCGCTTTGCTCGTCTGTGGCTTTGGCATCGACGACACGTTGGATTATGACGTGAAGACCGACCCCTTCATCAATTCCAACTTCACCGTCATGGCCCATTACGCCGAACCGACGAAAGAAGATAAGATGCAGCTCGATTTCGGCGCCGTAAAAGATGAGGCGGGAAAGCAAATGGTCTCCACTTATCAGCCGTATGACCGCACGTCCATGGAACTATTCGTCGGCGAGGATAGTTACACCTCCTTCCTGACCGTACTTGGCAAACCCATGTCCTATTCGGGCGCGAAGTCCCCGGACCACATGGGTGGCGAATTCCCTGCGGACCAGGTGTTGATCTCCACCAAAGTGGCGAACCGTCTGCACGCGAAGGTCGGGGATAACGTCCACTTCTACGTGAACAACAAGAAAATCGAAGCCAAGATCAACCGCGTCTATGAAGCCTTCTATGGCAATGGCGTGATCATCCATGGCGATTCGCCCTTGTTTAATGGCGAATATACCTCATACGCGAACGCGTGGCTTAACGCGATCGACGGCGTTTCCCAAGACGCCCTGAAATCCGCGCTAAACAAATCGATCCCCGGCTTGCCTCTAGTGGACACCGCCACCGAATGGAACGACCGCATCGTTTCCACCGTCTCCTCCATCAAGACCATGACGGCCGCCATCAAAGTGTTCGCCATATTGCTCGCGGTAGTCGTCGTCTATAATCTCGGCTTACTCAATTTCCGCGAACGTCTCAGGGAAATCGCGACCCTCAAGGTCCTCGGCTTCCACACCTTGGAAATCGGCGCGTCCCTTCTCGTCGAGGCCCTTTCGATGGCCCTTATCGGCGTGAGCTTAGGCCTACTCGTGGGCACGCCATTCATGCATTTCGTCCTCTTCATCAATGAGGTGGAGCTCGTCCAGTACATCTACGTCATCTACCCCATCACTTACGTCTTCGCGTCGTTATTCACCTTGCTCGTCGCCTTCTTGGTCAATTTGTTATTGACCCACAAAGTCAAAGGCGTCAAATCGGTCGAAGCGCTGAAATCCGTCGAATAAAGGAGGCATCACCATGCGTAAACTACCCTTAGCCTTATTCTTCCTCTCCACCTTGTCCCTCGCTTCTTGTGGAAGCCAGGGCGAAGTGACCGACATCGCCTTTGCCCAAAACGCCTATACCTTGGCCGTCGGCGAGACGGCGGCCCTCACCCCGATCCTCACCGGCGGGACCAAGGCGGTCACCTACTTATCCACCGACGAAAGCGTCGCCACCGTGGACGCCTCGGGTCTTATCACCGCAATCGCGAAGGGCCAAGCCACGATCGTTGGCATCTGCAACGACCACCTCGCCAAGGCAATCGTCGAAGTCACCGGAACTTCTACCGCGAAGAAGACCTACCAACGCAAAGGAAAACTGGTTTTCGATGGGGATTTGCCCACCTTTGGCATCACGGGCAAGCATGAGGGCGACGTCACCTTCGTTTACGAAGAGGGCACGTTTGGGCAATTCTACGTCGAGCTTCCGGTCGAAGACGATACCTTCAACCGAAACGCGATTTCCTTCCTTAATTCCTCACTCGTCCTCGATAACCCGAGCTTCACCGTCCCCCCGGCGTTAAAACGATATTTCGCTCTTCTTAAAAGCGCGGCCGATCAAGATAAGTTGCCCAGCGTGAGCAAAGGCTATTTCGATGGGGAATACCTCACCGGCTTCTATTTCCACGGTGACCAGAGCCTCGGCCAAAGCGAATTCGATTTCTCCGACACGGTATCCAAGGCGCGTCTCGCGATCTCCTTCGCCTCGATGCTTCCCGCTTTGCTTGAAAACCCAAGCGACATCATCCCCCTACTCTTCAATTATTTGGACGAAGGCGAGTCCAAGCCGAGCCTAGGTGGCGGCGCGGCCCTTCTCGCCGCATTAGTCGCTAACGCAACCGCCGCGGCCAACAAAGGGGAGAATAGCCTCGGCTTAAGCCTCTATGTCGACGAAACCAAATCCGCGGATTTCCTTAAGGCCATCGGCTTCGACCTCGGCGAAGGCGCCTCCGTAAGCCGCATCGGCTTAGACGCCTCCTTCCTCCGTGACAATGAAGGGGACGAATTCCGCCTCGACAAACTAAGCTTCGGCTTCGATGCCACGCTTAGCGGGCAAAAGAACGTCGCCTCCGTCTCGTTGCTATTGCCCGAAAAGAAAGTCGAGCAACCTAGTGACACCTTGGAGAAGATCAAAGCCTCCTTGCCTTTCGCCGAGAAATAAACCATCCTCCTGCTATAATGGGTGACGCATGAAGATATTTAAGCAGTTGCTGCTCATCATGGCCTTTACGTTGGTGGGGACCTTCATCTCCTATCTTTTGGGTTTGATTCACTTCCCCTTCCCTGGCTCCTTGATCGGCATGATCTTGCTTTTCGTCTTCTTGCTCTTCGGCCTAGTGAAAGTCGATAGCATCCATGACGTCGGTCAGTTCTTCATCGACAACATGGGCATCTTCTTCGTGCCCGCGAGCATCGCGATCCTAAAGCAGGTTGAGCTCATCTCCACCATATGGTGGAAGTTGCTCATCATCATCTTCGGCGCTTTCTTAATCTCCTTCACCGCGACCTATTATTCGGTGAAGTTGACCTTATATCTGCAACACCGTCATCAGCAGAAGAAAGAGCAGGCCAATACGGAGGTGGAGCATGATTAGCATCTTCACCTCGCCACTTTTCTATTTCTTCCTCACGGTGGGGATCTATTTCCTCTTCGCTTTCCTAAGCAAGAGGTTCAAGACCGCCTTATTCAACCCGTTGCTATGGACGATCATCTTCATCGTCGGCTATATCCTCCTCATCGTCTTCATCGATAAGAAAGACCTAAGCCAGCCAAATATCGACGCCGAGGTCGACCGTTACCAATCCATCGTCAATGTCTTCGATATCCTTTTGGCCCCCGTCACGGTCGCTTTGGCCTTGCCCTTATACGCGAACCGTCATGTCCTCAAGGAGAATTGGCTCGCGATCATCGTCGCCTCGCTTGTTGGCGTAGGCACCTCCATCGGGGCGGTCGTCTTATTAGGTTGGCTGCTGAACCTCGATGGCTCGATCACCATGGCTCTTTATCCCCGTGGCGTCACCACCGCGATCGCGAAGGAAATCACCGTCATCCTCGGCGTCAGTGAGCATACCGCGATCACTGTTGCCGTTGTCGTGCTCACCGGCATCGTCGGAGCGACACTAGGACCCCTGCTCATCAAACTCTTTCACGACAAGAATGACGTCGTCGTCGGCCTCGCCTTAGGCAGCGCCTCCCACGCGATTGGAACATCCAAGGCGTTTGACTATTCTTCCAAAGCCGGGGCGATCGCGAGCGTCTCCATCGTCACGAACGGCTTCGTTACCGTCTTAGTCGCCCTTATCGTGCACTTCGCCACGATGGGCGCTTAATAATCCTGCCCCTATCTTTGGGAAATCAGTTTACGATTCGGTTTACGGTTCGTTGTTTATTCGGTTTACGATTCGGTTTATGATAGGTCTATGGATAATGAGAAATTCGCAGAGATTTTTACTCACCAGTCCGAAGGCGTCTACTATGGCGCGAAGGAATTGATGTATGGGAATAAGCCTGGCTTTTTTCTCTCCGCCTATGACTATCAACGTTATTTGGATTATCTCGATCGCCATATCGACGAAAAGGATTGGCGTCTTCCTAGCCCTTCCCTAAAAGTTTTCAACGGGCATCGACTCCATTATTGCCTCAGTGGCGATGTGCTTTCCCTTATCAACGGCAACATCACCTTGGGCCGTCAGCTTCGTTCCATGGTTTCTTATGACGAGCTGAAACGCTCTCGCATCTATTCGGAAATCGAGGGTAGCGTCAACATCGAATCCGTCCCCACGACCAGGCGTCGTTTGAAGGAATTGCTTGAGGAAGGCGCTACGGCGACTTCCGTTAACGATCGCATCATCCAAAACATGAAGGCGGGCATCGACTTCGTGGAGACTTGCCCTCCCTTTAACGAGTCGAACCTCCACACGCTTTATCTCTTGCTAAGCGAGGGTTGTCTCCAGGAGGATAACCTCCTCAGGGAAGGGGAACTCTATCGTTATGACGAAGTGGAGATCGATTCCTATCACGGCTGCCCCGCCACGATGATCCCCGAATGCATGGCGTCGCTATTCGCTTACGTCAATGACGTCCTAACCGATGAAGAGAGCAATGAACGCATCCTTTCTTTGCTCCCCCACATCTGCCATTACTATTTGGTTTATATTCACCCCTACTTCGACTATAACGGCCGCACCGCGCGCATGGTGTCTTATTGGATCTATCTGCTCACCGGTTCGCCCTTTATACCTCCCATCGCCTCCGAGGCCGTCCAACAGACGAAGAGCAAGTATTACGCCGCGATCGAGCAAAGCCGTGACGCCCGTAACGACATCACCTATTTTTTGAAATACATGTTAGGTATCGTCGGCGATTACGCGATCTGCTACCAAAACGTCATCGAGATGGACGCGATGCTCTCCAAACATGGCATCTTGCTCACCGAGGTGGAACGTAATTACCTAAAACGCATTCTTATTTCCAGCGACGGCTTATTCCATTACGCCGACTTCCTCCGCTTCACCCATACGACGATGTCGAAACAAGGTGCGCTCAAGATTCTCAATCGCTTTGTTGACTATGGGTTGCTCCGCGAGGTCATCACCCCATCAAAGACCAAGTTCTTTGAAGTCAACCAAGGGGTGATCCCCTACCGAATGAAGCATCTTGGAACCAGGAAGTAGCCCTTATGAAAACCCCGCCTCAGCTTGATGAGACGGGGTTATTCGTAACCGTGAGGATTACTTATCCTCTTTGTGCTTCCTCTTGAGAGAGAAGGCGATGAGTCCTGCGCCAAGCAAGGCGGCGCCGAAGACGGTGGTTGTCACGATCGCCATGGTACGGCGATTGGAATTCGATGTGGAGGAGCGGTTCACGATACCGACGTTCACCATATCGGTGAAACGGCTCATGAAGTCCACATAGCCATTCGGGTTCTCCGTGGACTTAGTGCCGTATTTATGGATGATGAAGTCATAACGGGCCACGGCCGCTTCGACGGCATTGCCGTTTTCGTTCGCACGGGCATCCATGAAGGCTTCTTGATCATCTTGGTCAAGTTCGTGGAAGAGATCCGCCAAGCGATCCCAGCGGCTGACGCTCGGGGCGGTCACACCACCATCGCAGGCGATGTTCAACAAGAAACGTTCACCGAAGCGCAACGCATCTTCGGAATAGGGGCTTGGGGCGACGGAGCTCTCTTCGGGAGCCTCGGAGGTCTCAGCGGGGACTTCAGAGGTCTCAGCGGGCACCTCGGAGGATTCCACGGGAGTTTCAGAGGACTCGACGGGAGCCTCAGAAGACTCGGCGGGCGCCTCGGAGGATTCCGCGGGAGTTTCGGAGGACTCGGCGGGAGTCTCGGAGCTCTGTTCGGGAGTCTCGCTCTTAACGTATTCGACCTTCACCGACTGGAGATAGGCGGCGCCGTCCACGGAACGAATGCCAAAGAACTTGGCGTCAAGCGGGAGGTTCACCTTTAACGAATTCTCGTTAAGGACCGCAAACGGAACGGCATTGGTCTCAAAGAGGTCCGCCGGAGAAGTGAAGGCAGTCTCGGAAGCATAGACCTGAACGGGCTTTTTGGCGTCATCTTGCGTATATTCGATGGTGATGGACTTAATGTATTCCCCAGTGGATGCCGTGTTGATGATGCCGGACTTTTTATCGCTGGTGCGAATCTGGATCTTGTTCTGAGTCGAGCTAGTCATGGCATTTGCCAAATACGCGGCTCCGGTATTGCTCGTGGCGGTGGCGTCGTTATAGCCGGAAGTGGCTTCTCCGAAATCAAAAGTCTCGAAGGCCAAGGTATCCGTGGCTAAGGACGAAGGCGCCTCCAAAACGGTGACGTTGAATTCCTTTTGTCCAACGACGTCATCGAAGGTGGCGCTGACGGTAACGGTCTGGGCGCCCGCGGTGGTCGGCTTGACCGGGTCGCAGGTGAAGGACGCGCTCGAAGTTACGGTAACCTCGCTCTCGTCGCTATAAATCGCTTTCGCGATGAGCTCACGGATGTCCCACTCCTCATTAACATATTGAGGAATGGTGATCGTGCCGCTGACTTCGACACTAGAGACGGTAGCGGCGCTGCTAACGCTGACCAAATTACCATATTTGCCGTAAGACGTCGTCGGGTACAAAGAAGTGTTGAACACGACGGTATCGCCAATTTTAATCTTGGTCTGATCGGCGAAAACTACGTTGCCGGTCCCAACGTCATACATCTTAAAAAGCTCGACGGATTCTGTGCCATCGCCAATCGTCAACGTGGTGGTATAGCCACTGCCGGATGAGGCCCAAGTCAGCGCGGAAACGGTACCGGTAACATAGAGTTTTTCGGATCCGGCAGCCGGGCAGATATCTTTGACGATAAGAATGTCGGAAGCCGTTAAAGGATCGGCTTCGGTTCCGAGGTGATCGGCAACCGCGATGTCGCAGGTGGAAGTGAAGTCCCCGTCGGTGGTGCGAACCGTGATCGTCGTGGTGCCCTTCTTAAGCGGGGTAACGACGCCATTTGCAACGGTCGCAACACTGGGATCGGATGATTCCCACGTGATGGACTTATCCGCGGCGGTCTCAGGATAGACGGTCGCCGTCAAAGTGAGACCGGCGGTCGGATTAATAATTTTGAAATGAGTGTCTAAATCGACGCTGGAAACCTTGCTATCGTCGACTTGGGAAAGCTTATAGATGGCAATGGGATTTTGACCGCTGGTGTAGCAGGCGATACGCGGACTGCCACTGTTATAGCGCATCGTGCGGGTGCTGTCCTTGACGTTGGCGACGGTTGGCACTTCTTCCTCGAAAGTGATGGTCCAGCGCGTCTCATCGGCACTGTCGCCTTCAAGCGAGTCGGTGATGTTAAGCGAATTGCCTGAATGCCAGAACAAATATTTGTCCGTTTCTTCATTAGCCGCCTTGAAACGATAAGATCCTCCATCGGCAGCCACAAGAACGAAAGGATATTCACCAGCAGGTTCCGATTCGAAGGCATCAGACGTAATCGCGCCATATTTAGTTGAGCCACCGCCGATTCCGGTGAGTTCCTTCTTATCCGGGGCGGCAAGGACGACGGTGTCACCGGCGGCAAGATCGCTGGCCTTCGTGACTTTGACGTACGAACTAACCACTGCAGCGTTAGCCCCTGCAAAGGTCGTGGTGGAAATCGCGTAACCAGCTGCGGCACCCACGCCTAAAGTAAGGGCGAAAGCGGCGATTCGCGCAGTCCATGTTTTCTTCATATTTATCCCTCCTATGAAGATGATGGAAACCCGCAGGAAGAGTAGAGCAAACGTCTTGCGCTCCTAAGTTGGGTTTCGTTTGAACACTTTATTTTATCGCAAGCGCGGGCGAAGGGAACGGAAAGCGCTACCAAAAGATAGAAACACCACCCATAATCGAAAGAATTATTTTTGAGACCTCATAGCAAAAAGCGACCCGTGAAGGCCGCTTTGGTTTGCCTTAGGATTAGGCGTCTTTCTTCTCGTCGTCTTCCTTGCTCTCGACGACGGCGTTAGCCATCGCAAGGCGCTGCTGACGGCGCAAGGCGCGCTCGGTGTCGCGATCGCCTTCTTTGGCGAAGACGGTGAGGGCCACCACCGCGATGAACGCGGCGACGACGATGAGGATGATGCCCCAATAACGATAGCCGAGATGCGACCAGGCTTTGATCCAGCCGTTCTCGCTGGCGGCGATCCAGTTGTCCTCATATAGACCGGGGAAATGGTCGCCGACGATGCCGAAAACAAGCGAGGTCAACCCGAGCACCCCGATAACGCCCGAAAGGACATACCAGAAGATTTCTTTGTTGGATAGTTTCTTGGCCTGCTTCGACATTGTTGTTACCTATTAGGCCTTGGCCTCGGGCTTGACGTCTTCGGCGGTCGCGCCGGTTTCGGGCTTTTCGCCACGGGCGCGCTTCTCATCGTCGGCCTTCACCTGTTCGAGAAGGGCGTTGATGATCGCGGGATAGACGGAGCGGAATTTGGCTTCGGCGTCGCGGACATAGAGGTTGATGGTCTCGACGGTCTCACGCATGACGTCGGGGAAGCGCTTGCCGGAAGGAAGGTCCCTGCGGCCGGTCATGTATTCGCAAAGGGCGACGACCTTGTCTTCCATGTTCTTGTAGACGGCGTCTGTAAGCCTGGCGTTGCCACGGACGAAGTTGATGTTCTGGATCATGCCGGAGATGTCCTGGCCGATGAAGCGGGAGGCCGGGGTCTCTTCGCCCTTGGCTTCGTTACGGGCTTTGTTGTATTCGTCGAAGAAACGGTTGAGGTCCTGGACGAGGGTGAGGAAGGCGACGCCACGATACATGGCTTCTTCCGCGTTAGCGACTTCCTCGACCTGGGCGACGTCGACGTTTTTGGTCTTCGCGTCGCGGAGGATGCCGAGGATCATCGCGTTGACGTTCTCGTGGATGGGGAGGACGTGCTTATAGATCGCGGGATGTTGGGCGTGATCGACGCGCAAACCGTCCTCGGCGAGGTGGAGGATGGTGGAGTCTTCGCCGTAGACTTCGGCGTAGAAGTCACGGATGGCTTTCTCGAGCTTCTCTCCATTTTCGCCGGAGTTGTCGATAATGTTCTTTAACGGGGTGTGCTGATCGACCTCGACGAGGATCGAGCGCTTCTTCTCTTTGAAGAGGTTGGTGTCGTAGGTGTCCTTGCGGAGGCAATATTCCAAGGTGTCGCGAACTTGGACGGAATAATGGAGCAAGGTGGTGATGACGACGCTGGTCTGGTTCATGTTGTTATCCTTCTTTCTCGGATGGTGTGCTACCCACCGACGGGCATAGCACGGATCGTAAGTCGGAAACGCGGGAGATGACGTGGGAGGCTTTAGCCTTCACCGAGTCTTTCGCGTGATTCATGCAGTAGGAGGCGCCATGGTAGGCCTCGAACATGGGGATGTCGTTCCCGGAATCGCCGACAACTACGACATTATCGTGATTTATGCGCAGATAATCAAGATAAAAGGCAATTCCGGAGGCTTTTGAGCACCCCTTAGGGGTGATTTCGATGAATTGGTTGAGCCAAGTGAACTCGAAATCGGGGTAACGCTCGCTCCAGTCCTTGGTGAGTTTCTCGGCGAGCAACTGCTTCTTTTTGCTGATGCCGATGAGGATCATCATCTTGCGGACTTTGCCTTTGGAGAGCTCGCCGTAGAACTTTTGGTCCGAACGCACCCAAGGCTCGCGGTAAGCCCCCTGCACCGCCTCGTAGGCGAAATAGAGGAAGTTCGTGGTCTTGGACACTTTGGTCCGCGTCATGATCTGGGGGTTATCGTCCGTGGACATGAGGATGAGGCCAGGGCCATATTCCTTACGGATATAGGAGAGCAACTCCTTGGCCTTCTCCGGGTCGAAGACGCGGTCATAGACGATCTTGCCGTCGACGCTGATGATCGTGCCATCGAAGCCGATGTAGTCCAAAGGCAAGCCTAATTTCCTCTTAGTCTTCTCGAGGAACTGGCCCGAACGCGAAGAGACCATCGCGACCCTGCCCCCGACCGAAAGGAAATCGCGCAGCAAGGCGCGGTTTTTACGGTTCACCAACTTGATCTGCCTTTTGGGGTAGAAGAGGGTTCCGTCTAGGTCGGTCGCAAGCACTTGGTACATACGTGTTGTGATTATACTCCCCCGCGCTTAGTTAGGTGTAGGCGAGGCGCATGAAAGTGGTCCCAAAGCGTTGCTTTTAGGTCATAGAGGCGATTTCTCGTGGACGGGAACGATTTCTCCTTTAGAGTATGGGTATATGAAAATCACGTTTCTCGGATCGGGCGCCTGGGCCACTGCCCTCGCCTATGACTTAGCTAAGGCGGGTCAGCACGACATTTGGATGTATGGCAATAACCCCGCGGAGATTGAGGACATCTCGTTACGCCACGCGAACTCCAAATACTTCCCGGACATCTCGTTGCCCGTTTGTATTAAAGCGACCCTAGACCCCAAGGAGGCATTAGCGAAAGCCGATGCTTTGGTCCTTGCGGTGCCTTCAAGCCAAATCAATAACATCGTCGCTTTGCTTAAAGATAACTGCGACACCAAACCCCTACTCATCAATGTCATCAAAGGCTTTGATCCCAAGACGGGGGTTGGGATCTCGACGTTGATCAAGCAAAGCTTCGACGAATCCTTTTCCCCTCGCGGCATCGTCTGCTTGGTGGGACCATCCTTTGCTTATGACGTCATCCATGACGATCTGACCGCCGTCTGCGCGGTAAGCGACGTCGAGGAGGACGCGAAAGAGGTCCAACATCTCTTCTCCTCCCCTTCTTTCCGCGTCTATGTGCAACGCGACGTTGTCGGTGCGGAAATCGGCGCGGGCATGAAGAACATCATCGCCATCGCTAGTGGCATCATGGAAGGCCTAGGTTATAAGGACAACACCCGCGCCGCCTTGATCACCCGTGGTTTGGCGGAGATGACGCGTTATGGCATGAAGCATGGGGCTAAGGCGGAGACGTTTTTAGGATTGACCGGCGTCGGTGACTTATGCCTTACGGCTTCGAGCCATCGTTCCCGTAATTACGAGTTCGGCATTCTCATCGGCAAAGACGATTCGGCCGCGAATGCTTTGGCGAATAACCAAAAGACGGTCGAAGGCGTATACGCTGCAAAGACCATCCATGAGCAAGCATTAAAAGAAGGCATCTCCGTACCGATCGTAGACTCGGTATATGCCGTGCTCTATGAAGGCAAGAAACCATCAGATGAAGTCAAAGCTCTGATGGAACGTAGCCTGAAAGCGGAATAATCTAGCGGGATTTGCGCAGAAGTCGTTTATATTTCGGGCCAAGGACGCTCTTGGCGATTTCGTAGTCGCTGCGGACGGGATGGTTTTCCAAGTCGATTTCGCGCAGGCGTTCGACCGCGTTAGTGACCGAAAGGGTGTGAAAGGCATCATAGGTATCCAAAAACGTTTTCACAGGTAGACGCGAAAGGATCTGCCTTGAGGGGATTTTGGTACTGATGGCATAGGCGCGGGTGACATAGCCGATCCACTCCACCACCTCGAGCGGATAAACCTCGCCTCCCCGACTTTCGACGCTTGGATAATCCTGGCGGATCTCTTCGATCGCCTGGGGAATGCTCGGGATAATGTCGTCGCCTTCGTCCAGGCAGCGCGCCAAATCGCTTTGGAGGAACCGCTGAATCAAATAGGCAGAGCCGCAAGAAAACCGCTTTTGCAACGCGGCAAAGAGGTCGGCTTGGTAATCGCAGCGAAGGATCTCGTCTTCGTTCATCCTAGAATCTCCTCGATGTATCTGCCTTGGCGGCGCGCTTGTTTTAAGCAGAGGTCGGCTTTGTCTTTGCTGATGCGTTTCTTTTCGCTTCTGGCCTTGTTCAGGCCTTCGCGTTCGAGCGTGCAAAGAAAGAATCGCTCGACGCAATCGATCGCGGCGAGGGCCTTCTTCGTCCGATAGACATGCTGCTTGCCTAAATAGGAGGCAGAGAGGGCGAGCATCGCCTGGTCGTCCGTGATCTCGCCTAAAGTAAACCTGCTGATAATTCGGTACATTTGATTATCCGCGATCGGGGCGATGATAATGTCCGCACCTTCGACTTCGTGGATGATCCGATTGAGAACGGGGCAGGAGTCGTAGTCTCGAAGCTCGCCACGGTAATGGCCCACGAGGAGCATCCATTCAAGGGAAACGTCATACCGTTTGATGACTAAGTCGTCGGCGTCTTTTGTTTGGAACCCATAGACAAAGGGATAACGGTAAGAACATACATAGCTAGCGGCGGTCTCATAGGACTCGGAGAGATAGAATCCAGGCCCGAGGTCATTCGCGTGGCGGGAATGATTCAAGTCGATGGGAAAATCGATTTCTTTTGGGGTTCCATGAAAGAGGATATTGCCAAACATGTCCGTGGCTAGTTGAGCCTTGATTTGGTTTAGACGAACAGGATGTGGGGGATAATTGTACGCAACGCAAAATAACTGGTCCAAGGTGGATAAATGGATATCCGTGTAGTCCTTAAGAAAACGACTCACCGTGCTCGGGGCGATGGATGCCGAGCGAGCGAAGTGGGATGCGCTCACCCCCATCGCTTGGGCCATGATGCTGAAGTCGTCATGGATATCGTATTTCATGCCATCATATTACTATAAATTTCACTTTGTTGCATTTTGTAAAAGTGAATTTGTTGTGAAATGGTCGGTTTTTTTCGAATTTGAGAATATGACAAAAATTGTTTGTCAAATTTTTTACAAGCAATTTTCGTGCGGTGCGAACAACTTAAAAAGCCCATCCAGATTCGAATGGGCATAGACACTCAACGGTTAGGCTTGATGCCTTTTCTTTTTGGACACGAAGTAGGCGGTGCCAATAGCCGCTAGACCGGCAAGGCCGGAGGCGAGGACGATCCAGAGGGTCGTAGTGAGGGGGGAAGAGTCAGAGGAATAATTCCCAGGGACAAACTTCACGGTCCATTTTCCCGTCGTCGATCGAGAATAGAGTTCTGTGTATATGTCCGCAATCGCGACTTCCGTTTTGTCAGTATCTTCAACCTCGCCATCCTGATATGTATTGTCCTCTACATAGGTATAAATGGAGGAGGCACGGAAATCACTGTAACTATCGAGCTCGCTCGTCACAGCGTCATAATAGCCCACCAATGTAGTGGCAAGCGTTTGGTCAATCGAACATAAGGTCTCGTCTTCCGCGGTCTCAATCGCCGAGCCAATTTCGAATAGAGCTCGGGCGGCCACCCCCATCGTTCCGGAAACGCCGCCCCAGCCATATTCCCAATAAACATGTGGCGTGTCCGTGGTTCCGGGGAGATTAACAACACTGCTCCAGCTGGTGCCTCCGTCCAAAGAAATCTTAAACGATAAGGCCGCATTGGAATTGAGACCTCGAAGATCATATATAGGAATACGGGCCAAGCCGGTCTTTGTTGACCCATAGTGGCCGCTAAAATGTATAGATGAATAACTAACGGCTGATGGCACGGAAGTCCATAGCAACGTGCCCGAAATGCACTCGTCTCCCCCGGACGATCCATTTGGAACCTTATAAGTTACTATGTTCAGTGTCGTATTGCCGCTCGCGGTGTAAGGAATATATAAATAACCGAGCGTGGCTTTGGATGTCTCATTAATAAAATACAAATCGCCGTCTTTACTATAGTAAATATCGTAGACGCCGGCTGTGTAACACTTGAAATTCGCTCCTCCACCACCGCGTATATCTCCAGATTCTGCGTTGTAAGCTTCACCAGCACCCGAAGTCGTGTAATAGTTGCAATTTGCGCCATCTGCAATTTGGACCAGTCTGAATTCCGCGTTTATAGCGATAGAGATACCCTCCCAATAAGCAACGTCAGTGTTATTGGTGGCTAAGTTACCGAGCACAGCGGAGTTCACAGTCCAACCCGTCGCTGTGCCCACACCATCGCCGATTAAATACATGCCAATACTATATTTTGCGTAAAGCACGGTATCGGCGGTCGGTGACAGCGAGGCAATAGTTGCGGATGTGCAAGCGGAATCTGTACACCACCCGTCGAATTTATAATTTGCTGGGCATTGCTCTTTTTCCAAAGTGGGCAAAGCACAATTGTTCCCTTTTTTATAAAGGTAGCATGCATGTGTAGTCCAAGAGCCTCCGACTGATGTTTGTATTTTCAGTCTAATTTTGTAGTAAAACCCGTCATTTGTTGCGCTTCCACCGCTGATTTTAATCGTATTGCCAGTCGCGCTATTGTAGTTACTCAACGTAGCTTGGTTGTAATAAACGTTGGGGTCCGAACCTTTCAATCGTTTGATGTAAAGATCTTTTCCATTCAGATTTGTAAGGGTGCCGCTATTTCCGACATAAACCTGGAAATACTGCATTGTAGTAGTTCCATTAACGCTAACGCTGTTGTATTTGTTTTGAGAGTAGTTGGCAAAGTCGTCCTCTTTTGTTTGCCAATTGTTTGCCATATAGGTTCCATCGCCCCAAACAGCAGTATTTACGTTAGAGTCAGTCCACCAATCGCCGTTTGGCAAAACGAAACGAAGATACCTGTCGTTATCTGCCTCAGTTTCAGCCCCCGTCTCCACCACTTCGTTTTGCTGCTCACTAGCAACATAGCTCGCAGCAGCCCCCACTCCTAAAGCCATGGCCAAAGCGCCGAAAAGAGTTAGGAGCTTGGTGGATTTTCTTTTGAACAGTTTGGAGAGGAACATGCGGGTTCTTGGTGGATCCGTAGATGAGGGGAGAGGGTTTCTTATCTTTTGATAAGAGAGACAAGTATCTCTACTAATCAAAAACCTCCCTTTCGACGGGTTACGCTCATTTTAAAGCCCACTTTTCGCGTATGCAAGCGCTTTCGTAAGCGGTTTCAGTTAAGCAAATAGGTAATAATGCTACTCAAAACTGCGAATTTATAGGCATACCCTGCTCTAAAGATCTAGCGGTGTTGCCAAATCGAACAACTTTTTCATGGAATTGTCTATTTATTCCAGCGGATCGGTCGCGTTATGCTTTGGCCGAAGGAGGCACCAACATGTACGTCACCGCAACGGAATTCAAAAACCATCTTGGGGAATACCTCGACATCGCCCTAAAAGAGGAAGTCATCATCACAAGGAACAAGAAAGAGCGTTTCAGGTTGAGTCCTTATGGCAGTCGTTCGTCTATCGATATCGAATCTTTGTTTGGAATCCTTCCAAGCGACATAAACGAAAAGAAAATCCTCGCGGACAAACCACGAGGATAAGCCGGTGCTTGTCGACTACGCTTCGTGATGGCAGCAGCCGTCTTCGCAGCAGCAACCGTCTTCATGGTCGCAGTCACAATGATCATGATCACAATCGCAGTCATCATGGTGATGCCCGTGGCAGCAACCGCAGCCACGCATCGGCATGGTGACTTTTAAGTTATCGCCTTCCGCGTCGAACACGGCCTTCTCCATGAAGGCTTCGTCTTCTTCGTTGATGTCGATCTTGATGCCGTTGACTTCGATAAGGCGCTTGGCCCCTGCTTCTTCAATTAAGCCAAGGTTCAATCCGACCCTGCCGTCGCCCTCATCATGCAAGAACATGTTGACTACGGGCTTGCCACTGCGGGACATGGCCTCTAGGAATACTTTTTTGCCAGCGTCGGTGATCGTCATAGTAGGTACCTCAAAACAACCGCTTCATTATACGCGTTTATTCTTGAATGTCTTTCTTCTCGGGCAAGCCACGGTTTCTTAGCCCTCGTATGGAGACGATATAGAGCTTCACCGTGGTGACGATGAAGATCGCGGCTACCCCGCCTAAGACCACTAAGGCGATCCAAGAATAAGCCGTCTCGTTTTGCATATAGCTCAGCGCGTTAAGAAGGACCGTATAAAGGGTCGTCACGGTGAGTAGGTAACCGGTGTAGCAAAGGGATATGGTCGCGGGGTCACTGTCTCTCTTCGCATGGACCAAGTCAAGGATCGAGGCGATGAGGCGATAGACGAAGAAAGACCCGGAGACGAAGATGGTCCAACTAAAGGGTGCCCCACCCTTATGCAGTTCCGCGAAGACGGTCAAGGTCGTTCCGAAAGCGCCGAGCAGCACACTGACGCCGATCGCGTTGAATAACATGATCTGGTATTGGCTATGAAGGCGTTTGGCCTCGTCTTTCATATGGCTGACCTTAAGTCGCCAGAAATAGGTGATGAGGCGGATGATGGACATGCCCACGAACGCATGTCCTACGGACACTAGAGTATTCTCCTTGAATGCGCCGATGTAATAGATGATGCCTAAGGTCAAGGAGAACGAGGTACCGAAATAGAAGAAGATGCCGGCTTTGTTTAACGCCCGTATCGCCAAAGAGAAACGCTCGGATACCCTGGATTCTTTTTTGATCGCGCCGCGAACGATGCTCGAGGCGGTAAATAGGACCGTGACGATCGTTAACGAGGCGTTGAATATCAACATCGGAATAAAGACGCCTAGCGAATTAAACGGAACCTTATAGAAATAGAGCAACGAGGTAATGAAGGCATCTAGGGCATAGATAAAGGCGCAGAGATAATAGTTGGCCATGCCTTTGCCATAAGGCTTATCCCACACGCTGTATAAATATAGGATTAAGTAACTTAGGGTACCTAAGCCATAAATGAGGATGCTCGGCACATCGGCTTTGCCTTGCTCCCAATTAAAGAGCATCAAGAACAATAACCCGAAGTCGAGCACGAAGATCGAGGCGCAGGAGACGATGCCGGCGATGAAATCGCGGTGGTATGAATCCTTGAAATATCGGATGGGCAATAGATGGAATAGTTCCATCAAAGCCACCCCGAAGAAGAACAGCGTGAACGTCAGATATAGATAGTTGCCGCGTATGGCGTCATAAAGCGAAAAGCCTAGTAGCCCCATCGAGGCCAATAGGCTTGCGAAATGTATGGATAACCTACGATACCGCTGCACGAAGATATTTAAGCGCGTTCACGTTTCTTCTTCGAGAAGAAGTAAGCTGCGCCGATCGCGGCAAGTCCGGTCATACCCGAGGCAAGAACGATCCATAAGGTAGTCGTTAGCGGGGAATCAGGATTCGCATATCGACCGGGGATATAACCCGATAAAGAAGGCGTGCGCACCGAGGACATGAAGGGCGTCTTTTCATAATTCAGTACGACAAAGTCGTATGTCTTTAGCGCCCGTTGCAAGCAATCTCGCTCAACTCCAGGCGTTCCACCCCTAGTGTCATTTTCCCAAGTGGCATAGCCATACTGAAGCATCGCCTTAGCATGGCTTAACTCTGCAGAGGTCAACTTATATGTACCGTAGGTGCCGGCATCATCACCGGTGTTCTCGGTGACGAACAAAGCGGTGTATTTGTTGCTCACGTTGGTCCAGGCCGTGTTGAAGGCCGCGGAAGAATCATCCACCACATCCGCCCCGCAAACATCAGCGGCAGCCATTTGTTCGTTTAGATAGGTGGCGAATTCGATGACGGCTTTCTGGGCTTTGAGGTTTACATTGGCGAATTCAGCCTCAGGAATATGATCCATATATTTGTAAAGAGCGATGGGATCCTGCCCATTAGAATAACAGCTAAAAAGTGGGTCGCCGCCATTATAGTTGTAACGCAAATGGTTTCTGCTAAATTCTCCCTGAGCGACCGCGGTGACGGCGCCGGAATCGATCGCAAGGTTAAAACTCGCATTGGCGTCCTGAACCTCGACCGTCTTCGCGTGGTTAGAGGAATCAGATGCCGCAGCGATGTATTGATTCGTTGAGTTTTCCTTAAACGACCAGCTTCCGCTCTCCGTACCAGATTCCACCGTGTATGTTTCGGTGGCACCCGCAGGAGTAATCTCGTGCAAAGTCCCAACTATAGATTGCGTCGCCGCCACGGAACGAATGTTGTGGTATTGGGAGTCATAAACCTTCGTTGTATATAAATCGGCCGACTCGGTGTAATTTGCAATAATAACCCGGTCCCCGGCACTAAGTTCGGAAATGCTTTCGATTCGGAAATAGCCACTTTCGGCTCCGGCCTCGCGCTTAAT
Organism: Erysipelotrichaceae bacterium; assembly: GCA_015058945.1. Taxonomy (GTDB): domain Bacteria; phylum Bacillota_I; class Bacilli_A; order RFN20; family CAG-826; genus Alloenteromonas. Next base: position 186,532 of record SVBF01000018.1, read on the forward strand.
AGAGTTCAGACGTGGCGTGATCGAAACCGGTTGGTTCTGACCGGTACGAGCGCCTTTATAGAACGCGACAAGGAACTTACCATCGTCCGCGGCCGTGAAGGGATAACTCAGCGCAAGCGGAGTGCCTTCGGAAGAGGGCGTGCTCGTATCGTAAAGGCCTAAATGAATTTGGTTCTCACCGGTTCCAACGTTGCTCACGTCCAAACTTGTACTGGGAACACCACTCTTCCAGGTTACGGTAAAGGACCACGAGGCCGTGTTTACAGCCTGAGCAATAGTCGTCCCTGCAAAGCAATCAATCGTTCCGCGACTGGTCCAGCCCAATGTTTGGGCTTCATCGGGATGCATCGTAACGCTTACTGAATTGGCATCTATATCAACTTCATGGTAGGCATAACTCACTGAGAAAGATGTGGTATTCGACGTCGGCGATGCCGGTGATATCGTTGCATCTCCGGACGAAACCAAATCGGCCAAGGAAACCGTGTCGTCTAAAGAATCGTCATCCCAATGTCTGGCCACAGATAAACCCGTGAAATCCCACTCAATGCCATCGGCATAGTAGTAATCATGTTTAACATCAAGGCCTTGGATGAGCTCAACCTGAATGACGCTGGCTGAACCATGTGACGCGGCGACAATGTTTACTGTATCCGTATCACTAGTAGGCGTACCACCCGGGGCATAGGTAATGGTAATTAAGTTGTCGCCCTCGACCAAAGCCGCTTGTCCAAGGGGATAAGTGATTACAAAATCGGTCGTCGCTTCGGTCGTCCCGTCACCATAAACAATATTAACGTTGAAGTCGCTGGCAGAGACTGTGGCGTCTTCGTAATAGTTTTTCTCTGGATTCGACAAGGATGCGGAAATCCCAACCATTTCTGGATCGTCTTCAACGTAGCGATACATTGTGACGACGTTTTGCGAAGACGAATAATAACGGAAGCGGTGACCACCACTGTTATATTGAAGCGTCGAGCCAGACGCTTGGACGCTAGCGATTGTGGCCGTTCCATTATTCGCAATAGAAATGGTGTTTGTTAATTCGTTTGCGGTCTGTATTTTGCCATTACTTGCTGTACCAATCCGATAAGCCGTCGCGGCATGAGAAATCAACGTGCCGGAAGATGCGTCCCAAGTAAATCTAGCCCTATCGACCGCAGTCGAACTGGAGATAGTTTTTGTTTGGCTAATTGATACAGATATATAGTTGTTTTCGCTGTCGAGGGATGCCGCCGCTAGGTAACCGTTCAATACCACTGATGCAGTTTCGGCAACAATAAGATAATCTCCACTAGCAAGGCTGCCAGCTGTCGTTACCTTTTCATAATGGTGCCCGCTTTCCGCTGCTGCCACCGTCACGCTATAGGTGTCCTCTTTTCCTAGATAATTGACGGCAATCGTCTGCAATCCTATGGTGTATCTGTCGTATCCAGTAAATATCAAATTTGGATTGTCGTTTGAAATGACTTGGCTCGTTTCGTCGTTGTCATAAGCCGTGATGGTACCCGTAAAGCTAAACGCATCGCCGATGGTGAACGAGGTCTTTGTGGCGGCGACAGTGATATGGTCAAGGGCTTTGACGACAGCATTGACCGTGACGACAACGTTCGCTGTCGGATTTGATAACGCCACAGTACCTGTTGTCTTGTTCCAGGTATAGGTTGCGCCGGTGACGGTAATGGCATTGGGTAAGAAGCAACCAACATTTGCCTCAAAAACCAAATTCGCAGTTCTTTCGGAATAAATATATGTCGCGCCGGTATGGGTCGCGTTCGTTTCGTTCACCGTGATTGAATACTGGGTCAGCGCCACCATCGTCGCAGTTACATTCACCGCATCGGTCGGATTGGAAATGGTCAAGACACCAGTAGTTGCATTGTAAGACTTGGTGGCATTAGCCACGATGACGCCGGCGGCATCGGGAAGTTTATAACCCTCGCTTGGGGTGAAAGTAACCGTCATGCTCTGATCTTCTCGCAAATCAGTATCGGAACTCTTTACGTATGTACCACCAGTCACACTAACGGTCACTTCGTAACTCACCAATGCGCGGATTGCGCCAGAAATAGTCACGTTAGCCGTGGGATTCGATAGAGATACCACTCCAGTCGATGCGTTCCATTCATAGGATGCGCCGGTGACGGTAATCGAATCACTAAGCGTATATCCCTCATTCGGGGTTATGGTTACGGTCGCGGTTCTTTCCGAATAAATATAGGTCGCGCCGGTTTTGGATCCATATCCCGCCGGTATGGTTACCGTAACGTCGTAGCGAGTCAAAGCATCCATCTCGACGGTGATGCTGACCGCACCAGTAGGATTGGACAACGAGATTACGCCAGTTGTGGCGTTATAACTCGAAGTCGCCCCAATAACGGTAACCGTGGCGGGCAGCTTGTATCCTTCGTTCGGGGCAACAGTGACTGAGGCATTGCCACCAAAGACAATTTCATCGTCTCCAGTATAAGTACCATGATCACCGGTGATCGTGGTGGTAACGCTGAACACGGAAGGGGTGCAGGTAATGGTGACCGAAACAGGGCCAGTGACACTCGTAAGAGATAAACAGGCAATCCCTTCTTCAAATTCAGGAACGTAATCATCAATCGTGGCTCCAGAAACCGAAATCGACCCCAGTTCGGGAAAGCCGTAGTTTTCTGCGTGCTGAAAGAAAATGTCCGCCGTACCCCCATAGACAGAGGTAGTTGTCGTAATATAGTCTCCGCTGCTATAAACGCTTCCATGGTTAATGGTCACGGTGACGTTATAGGTATCTTGAACCATATTTGCAGAAACAGTTACCGCCCCCGTCGGATTGCTTAAAACCACTACCCCTGTTGAATCTGAGTACTCATATGAGGCACCCACAACAGTAATAGAAGCTGGGAGAGAATACCCCGGGTTTGGAGACAACGTCACATTCGCATTTCCGTTCGCATCAATAAATGTCGCACCTGTTGCCGAGCCATTTGTAATGCCCGATTTTGTAATGTTGTAGTAGCGGATCATCGAGACGCTTATCGACACATTTGCGGTCGCGTCTGAAATAGTCAGAATCGCTACGGAGCATGGATCTGGGTCCTTGGTCAAAGAATACGAGGCATTGCTTACCGAAAAAGAAGACTCATCAGGGATGCGATATCCGCTATCGGCTTCAAACAGAAGCTCAACCTCGCCATCAATTGTTCCTGAGGACGAATTAACAGATCCATTAACAACCGAATCGACCGAATAGGTTGGGTTCGCAGCCTTTGTTTTAAAAATCTCAAACGCTGCTGCACGTAATGTTTTGCTTGTGGCTGTCAAATTAGCGGCTCCTGGTCTGGCAACCACCGCAAATTTGGTGAAATTGGTTTTGTCGCCAGTCCACGTGACAGACCCTGCGACGCTTGCCCCGGAAGTAGCGTAATTTGTATTGGCTAGCTTGTTCCAAGACGCAGCTGAATACCCAAAAAGATAAACTTGAAATGCGTTATTTCCGCCCGACCAACCAAAACTAATTTTTGTTACGTCGCTATATGCATTTTCAAAAAGCAGTGAATAAGCATGAGCGGTGGTTTTGTTATCGCGATAGGTGGCGTCCTCTGCGGCCAAAGCGGTCACAATATCAGAAAAGTCACTGTTGTTGTTGAGAATCCCTTTGGACTCATTGTTGGAATTGCACCCCAAGTAAAAAACGCCAGCGTTGACTTGAGATACACTCGACTTCCAACTTTTTCCATTTAAAGTAAAAGTTTTGTTTTGAGTATAACTATGAGTCGCGACTTCAGTAAAAGTCGCGTCATAGAGTGACTCGTATTCCGATTCCGCACTGGTCTCCACCGCCCCTAGCCCGCTAAGATGCCCTATCCCGGCGATCACCATAGTGAAGGACGCGAAAAGAAGCCCAATCAAAGACCAAAGCTTCGCGCGACGCTTCATGATGGTTTCCTCCAGTTAATGGTTTCGCGAGGTGTCCTACTATCTTAGGAACCTTAAGGCAAATCATCGTAACCTTTGGGATGTGGAGAAGGATGGCAGAGAACTATATTTCTCATTCCTTCTGCCCTATTACGGGTCTTACATAACAATTCAATATAACTATACCCATGCGCCTTGCAACGCCCGATTTATTGACAACTTTCTAAAGAAAAACGAAAAAATTCGATGACGTCTAAAAAATCGGCTTTTAGGTATTTTTTAAGTAACCGCTTACACGAAAAAGACCCCAAAAAGGTCCCTTGGCATTTTAAAAAGCCCACGGGGTCACCCATGGGCTGGTCGATGAATCAAACGATTAACGGTTGACCGCGGAATCGACGATCATGAAGATGCCGGGGAGTTCCGCACCGACGACGATGCCGATGATGCCGAGGGCGATACCCGCACCCTTGCTGAACCCTTTGTTGCGGATGCCAGCGAGGACGAAGGAGAAGACGCCACCGACGAGTAACCAAGAACCGATGCCGAACAAGATCTCGGCGGTCACGAGAGCGAGTTGTTTGGCCTCAGCTTCGGTGACCTGGCCGGACTTCACAAGTTCCTGAACGAACTCCGGAGTGGTCGCAGCAGCGCCAAGCGGGAGCATGATAAGCGCCCCGATGACGCAGAGGATACCCCAGATGATGCCGGTGATGAGAATTGCCTTTTTCATGTATTTGGTGCTCCTTTCGTGAATAAGCATAAAACAACATGAAAAGTCTTTCTAGAGCGAAGAAAAAGCCCACATCCATAGGACATGGGCCTTGAGGTCGGGATTATTTAAGCTTGTTCTCGGCCTGGATGACGCCATAGCCGCCGTCGAGACGCTTATAGGCGACGCAGATTTCCTCGTCCTCGTCGTCGAGGTAGAGGAAAAAACTATGTCCGAGGGCCTCCATCCTGGTGATGGCCGCGTCGAGGGACATCGGCTCGAGGTAAATGGATTTCGTGCGGACGACTTCCTCGTTTTCCTCCTCTTCCTCGATGCCTTCGAGGACAAAGGATTCGCCTAAGGAAGCGGATTCCTTCGAACGGTCCATGCGCGTTTTGAGTTTGCGCATCTGGCCTTCGAGTTTGTCGAGGGCCAAATCCACCGCGGCATAGAGGTCGTCGTTCTTGACCTCGGCACGCAGGTCCATGAGTTTGGTGAAGACGGTGATCTCCACCTTCGCGCCGACGGTGTAGGAACGCACGACGGCACGAGCAAGGACTTCGTCGTCGATGACGAAATACTTGTCCAGGCGGGAAAGTTTCTCCTCGATGGTCGCCTTAATGGCATCGGTGACCTCGATGTTCTTCCCAATGATTTGGTATTTCATATTTTCTGCCCCTCCAGTGGGCTTACACCATTATTGTACCGAATTTAAGGAAACCTTAAAGGGGGCGAGGCGTTGTTTTTCTCTCCCACGGAGCGTCGAAACCATAAATTAGTTATCAACGTTTTTTCAAAAAGCTCTTCATCACCCGGAACGTATCGCCTGGATACAAATCGCAAAGGGTGAGGAGGTCTTCATGGTTTAGACCGGCAAAATCTTCAGGTTCGATCCGCAGGTCTTCAAAGAGCAAATCAGATAAGTCTGCCTTAGAACGAACCGATGGTTTGACGTGAAGCAGGTCGCATAACGCCTTCTCTTTCGTGGCAAAAAGCGTCCCGTTTGAGGAGATGAGCCCATAGGCAAAGCACTTCTTGGGGACGTTGCGGTAACTAAACCGCCCAAAGTGGTTGGAATAGCGTGTCTCCCCCCGAGAATAAACAGAGGCGGAAGTGTATTCGTAGACCCCTTCGGGAATCAGGTCATAGAAAGACAGGGCATACTCAAAACTGACGTAAGACGGGGTGAGGAGACAATTCGCGATCAGGATCGGGTTCTCGTGAGGATCGTCGGTATAGAGTCCTCTCTTAAGACGATAAATCTTATTGTTCTTTTGCTCGTAATACGCCTTGGCCTTAGCTTGCGCTTCGCTTCTGTTTCGCAGACGAAATTCCATGATGTTAAAAATCATGGTTCTATTGTACAAATTTTGTAAATAATTGCAGGTTAGTCAGATAAACTTATGACTTTCTAGTAATTAATTACAGGAAATGAACTTTTTGAGCTCTTCCACTTTGTCCAACTTTTCCCAAGGCAAGTCGAGGTCGGGGCGGCCAAAGCATCCATAGATGCAGGAGTCGCGATAAGAGAAGCTCGGCTTGGTCAAAGAGAACTTGGAGATAATCGCGCCAGGGCGGGCATCGAAGACGGCGTGGACCGCCTCGAGGATCTTCTCTTCGTCCACTTTCGCGGTGCCAAAGGTATCGACGCAGATGGAGATCGGTTCCGCGACGCCGATCGCGTAACTCAGTTGGATCTCCGCCTTATCCGCAAGTCCGGCCGCGACGATGTTCTTCGCGATGTAACGGGCGTAATAGGAGGCGCTGCGATCGACTTTGGAAGGGTCTTTGCCAGAGAAGGCGCCGCCACCATGACGGGCATAGCCGCCATAGGTATCGACGATGAGCTTCCTGCCGGTGAGGCCGGTATCGCCCAAAGGTCCGCCGATGACGAAGCGTCCGGTGGGGTTCACCAAGACCTTGAAATCGGTGTTGAATCCAAAGGATTCCGCGACGGGGATCATGATGTTCTTGACGATGAATTCCCGTAGTTCGTCCAAGGTGATTTTCTCATCGTGCTGCACGGACATGAGGATGGTGTCGATGCGCGGGGTCTTCTCGGTGTAATCGATGGTAACCTGGGACTTCATGTCCGGGCGGGCATGGGGGAACTTCCCCTCTTTACGCATCGAGGAGGCGAGGCGCACGAGCTTATGGGCGATGGAGATGGCTAGGGGCATATAACCGTCGGTCTCGTTGGTCGCGAAACCGAACATGATGCCCTGATCTCCCGCCCCTTGCTCGAGGACGTCGCCGCGATCGACGCCTTGGGCGATGTCGTGGCTTTGGGTGTTGACCTTGATCTCGACATCGCAGGTATCGCAGCCGATGCCGATTTCGGGCGAGGTATAGCCGATGTCCCTAAGGACTTTGCGCGCGATGCCTTCATAATCCGGGCGGGACGCGCAGGTGATCTCGCCGCCGATGGTGATGGATTCCTTGGTGGCGAAAACCTCGCACGCCACATGGGCATGGGGGTCGAGACGAAGGCATTCGTCTAAGATGGCGTCGGCGATCTGGTCGCAGACTTTGTCGGGATGTCCCTCGGACACCGACTCGCTGGTGAATAGTTTACGTAGCTTCATGAGCACTCCTTCCGCCTATATAAAGAAACGCCTTCCCACATTCGGGAAGGCGACCATAGGCAAGGCGCTTCCACCTTCATCGTTCCTCCGTGGGAAGGGAGGCTTTGGCGAGCACTTACCGCGATCGGACGGAGTTGCTAATGGGGCGTTGCCTTACCCCATTTCTGGATGAAGGGTTTCTTCGTGGCAATATATTGCCAGTATGGGCCGGTGGTTTCAAGGGCGAATCTTAAAAACGTAAAGACGCAAGAGTTTCCTCGATCGCACGGCTCATCTTTGGCAAGTCCACTTCCACGATTTCGTCAAAATAGGAATAAGAGACATTTTCGTAATCATGGGTCAGTCTGTTGCGGAAACCGTTGAGCTTATGGATTTGCGCCTCAAAGTCTGGAAACCTCAAAAGCAATTCCGGGGAAATCTTCTTTGACTCCTCGCGCAGTTGCATAAATTTATATGCCACGCCGTCGGATAGTTGATCATTGGGCACTAGTTCACCACCGCTACGGTGAACTCGATCCGTATAAATTCCAATGAGCCGGATGTATTCCAGCATTTTTTGTAAGTAGTCTTCGTCAGTTTTCATAGATTCGCACTCCTGTCGCGAGAATCTCATTCAAAAAATCACCGCGAGCTTGGAGCGAATCTATACGAATCAAATCGACTTTTTTATGCAATGCAGTGGACAGTTCGTCCGCGAGGGATACGAAGTCTAGGCCATGAATCGAGTCGTCAACGAGTAAGTCAACGTCGGAACTTGGGCCAGCCGTTCCCTTTGCATAGGATCCAAAAAGGAAGCAAAAACGGACGGGCGTTTGGGATAAGATGGGTTGGATGATAGAGGCGATTTGAGCCGTTTTATAGACCCCGTGGTTCTCATCGAATGGGATATACCCATTCATTTTATCAATCATGGCCGCGACTTTAAAGTGATCCCGGGTGGATTTTCCGGTTTCGTAATTCTGGTATGTCCGCAACGGGATACCCAATAGACGTGCGGCATCGATTTGCCTTAGGCCTTTGTTTTTTCTTAATTCGGAGAGTTCGGTTCTCATAAGCCCATCTTATCACGACATTGCGTCTACTACAAAAATAAAATACGCAAAGTCTGCGTGTTTTGAGAACTTGAAATACGCAATATTCGATTAAGAGAAAGGCCGCACGAGCGGCCTATTCGTTATTGGATGGTCTTAAGCGCCTGGGCGAGTTGGTCGGGGCAAGAGGTCTTTTGGGTCCTTGAGCCGGGGCATTTGATGCCTTCGAGCAAAGCGATGACTTCCTCGATCTTTCTGCCGACGCATAGCCTGGCGACGCCTTGGGTATTTCCGCTGCAGCCACGGGTGAAGGTAATGTTTTTGATCACGCCGTCTTCGTGGGTGATCTCAATCGAACGGGCACAGACGTTTTGAGGGGTATAGACGAGCTTTTGTTCCATTATTCGTGATGATGGCACTCGCAGTTCTCGTCGTCGCACTCGCACTCATCATCGCAGCAGCATTCGTCGGTGACGCAGTCGACGAGTTCGCCATAGACTACGCCGGAGCAATTGGCGGCGTTGGACTCATCGGTGTCGATGTGCATGGCGAGGGAGAACTTCTCGCTGACGCGGACGACGACGTCGCCGAAGATGGTCTGCCTCTCCGGGGTGCGGACGAGGACGAAGACGCTCTGGTTGTCGCTGACGCCGAACTTCTCGGCATCCGCGGGGGTCATGTGGATGTGACGCTTGGCGATGATGACGCCCTGCTCGAGGTGGATCTCACGGCCGTTTTCGGGATTCTGGAGGGTGATGGGGGCGCTGCCCTTGACTTCGCCGGACTGACGGATGGGGGCCTTGACGCCTAAGGTGCGGGCGTCGGTCGCGCTCACCTCGACCTGATTCTCCTTGCGGAGCGGGCCAAGGATGGAGACGCCGTTGATGACGCGGGGCTTACCGGTTTTGGGGTTAGGCTCACCGATGAGGTTGAGACGGGTGGTCGAGACGTATTGACCCGGCTGAGAGAGCGGGGCGCGCTCGACGAGCTCGGCATGCTTCCCTTCCTCGACGCCCATAAGGTAGTCGAAAGTGGCTTGGTCGAGATGAATGTGACGGGCACTGGTCTCAACGAGGATTTTGTATTCTTCTTCCATTGATGTTTTTCTCCTAAGTTTCGGGAGCATTATATACCCACGCGAAAACAAAGAGGAAAACTAATGCTTTGCCTTTTTCCGCCCGAACTTGCGGTTGGCGAAGGTGATCATCAGGTTGATGAGGTACTTGATGACGCCGAGGATGCTATCGATGACGACTTTGATCCAGGTGATGGAGGCGTCGAGGAAGGAGAAACCCCACGAAAGCAGGTAGCCGGTGAATAAGGACGTGACCGCTAAACCAAAGTATTTATATAAAGAGTTATGGAAGATGCCCTTATGGTGGAAGACGACTTTCTCCAAGAGGATGTAGTTATAAGGGAATGAGATCGCCCTGGCGCAGCATTGGCAATAGAGCAGCTGCAGCGCATCGGTCTTCGCGTTAGGCCAGACGATTGTCGAGAAGAGATAGAACGAAAGGATGTCGATGAGGAAGGACGTGACCCCCACCGCGATATAGGCGATCGGGGTGCGCATGATGAGCAGACTATCCCGCACGGGACGGAAATGGGTGCCTTTGTTGCCCTCATCGTAAATGGTGTTGATGGTCACCTCGTGGAAGCCGAACTCGCGGGAGGCCGGGAGAAGGAAGTTCATCTCGTAGTCGAAGCGGTAGCCATAGGTGTGCAGCGCCATGTCAAAGGCGTCATAGGGAATCGCCCTTAGGCCGGTTTGGCAATCGCTGATTTTGCGGTGGGTCACGAAATAGAAGTAACGCGCGCTCCACTTGTTCCCAGAGGCGCTTTTTGGCGGCGCTTTGGTCCAGTCGCGCACCCCCAAAACCAGCGCAGAAGGGCATTCTTTTGCTTTTTGCGCGACTTTTAGGATGTCTTCATGCAAATGTTGCCCATCGCCATCCGCGGTCACGATGGTGTCCAAATCCGGGTGCTCGTCGATGAGCTTCTTCATCCCGGTTTTTAAGGCATATCCCTTCCCGCGATTATCGGGATAGGAGAGCACGGAAAAGACCGTTTCCTTTTCGATGGAGGCGAAGATGTCCGCGTAGTTTTCCCCCGAGCCATCGTCGACGACGAGGAAGGCGTCGAACTCTTCCGCCTGGAACTGCCGCAAAAAGGGCAAGACGCGTTCGGAGGGTTCGTAGATGGGAATCAACAGAGCGTTCACGGGTTTGTATCTAATCTTATTTTCCATAGAAGCACAAGAGAAATCGTTTCCTGTAAGGAAATTTCGCTTGTCAGTCTTAAGGCGCGTGGCTATAGTTTCACCGAAAGGAGAAGGTTATGGACGAAGAGCAGGAAAACGTATCGACCAAAGTCGCTTCGATCGACCCCGAAAAGATCCTCAGCTACATCCGCAAGAAGGACCGCAAGGCCCTTTTGACCGTCTTCGAGATCGTCCCGAACATCGACATCGCCGAAGCCGTCAACGACTTCGAGCCCGCCGACCTTCTCTATATCTTCCGCGCGGTCCCTAGCGAAATCACCGCCGATTTCTTCGATGAGCTTTCCAGCGACGCCAAAGAGGCCTTGATCAAGGCCATGACGGACAAGGAACTCGTCGAGATCATCAATGAGCAATACGCCGACGACGTCGCCGACACCGTCAACGAGTTGCCCGCCAACCTTGCAAGCCGTGTCTTACGCGCCGCGAGCAAGGACATGCGCAAGGACATCAACCAGCTTTTGCAATACGCCGAAGGCACCGCCGGCAGTTTGATGACCACGGAGTACCTCGAGTTCATCGACACGGCCAAGGTCTCCAAGGTCATCGAGGAGATCCGCTCCAAAGGTAAGGACGCGGAAACCGTCTACACCATCTTCGTCCGCAACGCCAAGCGCGAATTCGTCGGCACGGCCGGCCTCGACGACCTCATCTTCGCCAAACCCGATGAGACGCTAGGGGACATCATGAACCGCGACGTGGTCTCCTGCTACACCGCGACCGACCAAGAGGAAGTCGCGAAGATGTTCCGCCGTTATGACCTTAACGCCATGGCGGTCCTTAACGCGGATAGCCGCCTCGTCGGCGTCATCACCATCGACGACGTCATGGACGTCATCGTCGAGGAGCAACAGGAGGACTTGGCCCACTTGACCAACATGTCCGCCTCGGACAAGCCCTACATGGAGCTTTCCGCCTGGAGCAACGCGAAGAAGTGCATCCCCTGGCTCATCGCCCTACTGATTCTTGGCACCTTCACCACCCTCGTCCTCGACCGTATCGAGAAGAGCCACATCTTCACCCTCCTCCCGATGCTCATCGCCTTCGTGCCCACCTTGATGGACACCGGCGGCAACGCGGGCGCCCAGACGACCGGATTGATGATCCGCGGCCTCGCGGTGGACGACTTCGGCCCCAAGGACGTGCTCAAGGTCCTTTGGAAGGAATTCAAGTCCGCCCTCATCATCGCGGGCATCGTCGCTTCCTTCGCCTTCCTCTGGATCACGATGGAGCAATACACTGGCATCGTCAACGACGCGGAGAGCTTCCCCGGCGTCAACATCTGGGCGGGCAACTGCTGGAACTTGGACTTCTTCGGCCACACGATGAAGAACAGCGCCCTCATCTCGATCACCATGGGCATCGCGGTCCTCTTCTCCAAGGTGATCGGCACCTTGCTTCCCCTCGGCGCCGCGGCGATCAAGAAAGACCCCGCCTTGCTCTCCCAGCCGATGCTCACCACCATCATGGACGTCGCTACGCTTTGCATCTATTTGGTGATGGCGATGGCCTTCTTCCCCCATTTCGCATAATGACGCGGTTTTGCCGCGTTTTTTATTTGTTTCGCGCATAAAAGGAGACTCTTATGAACAGCATCAAACGCCTTCTCGTCCTATCTGCCTTCTCGTTATGTTTGGCCGCCTGTAACGGCAATTCCAGCAGTCAGGCCTATGGCTCTTCCGAAGAGATGAGTGCCACTACCGAGGGCAGTACCCATTACGATTCGGTCGAGGGGCGCGGCTGGGGCGAAGAACTCTCCCTGAAGATGGCTAACGCCCTTAATGGCTATGTCTTGCCTTTTATCGAACTCACCGAGGTCGATACCCAAGATAGCGAGGTGGAGGAATATTTCGTTATCGCCGGCGCCTCGAGCGTAGAGGCGATCGCCGTTTATCCCGACGCCCTGCTCGCGGATGGCTTCACATTAAGCGAAGACTCGCAGTACGGCAACGAGTATGTCCGCGTCCAAGAGAACTATTCCTATTGGTATATCTCCCTGGAGACCCAAGAACAATATATCTCCATCAGCGCGAGCTATTACCGCGCCCTACCCTCTTGGCCGAGCGAAGAGATCCTCGCCGATGAGGAGCGCACCGGCATCTCCTCCCTCCCGGAATTTGCCGGGGCGGAAGCCTATATCTATAGTTGCTACATCAATTCCTATACCGAGGCCTACGAGATCAGCGTCGAATGCTATGGCAAGGACGTGACCGAAGCCTCGGTCATCGCTTATAAGACCACGCTGACGGAAGCGGGTTACGAACTCGACGAATTCCTCGCCGAATTCGGTTATGAGATCTACGTCAAGGACAACGTCAGCGTCACCGCGGATTGGTATAACGGCGGGCTTTATATCGCCGCCTCTTACACCGAAGAAAGCTCCGAAGAGGAAATGATTCCCTCCGAGACCTTCCCCGATGAAGCGTTAGCGACTTTCTGCGAGGAGAATGCGATCACCGCGGAAATCCCCTCCTTCACCGCGAATCAATATGAATATATCTCCGGTTACGACGAGGAGGGTTACGTCTTCTTCGCGGTCAACGGCATCTTTGAAACCAAAGAAGAAGCCGAAGCCCTCGAAACCTCCTACACCGCCACGTTAACGGAAGCGGGTTACACCATCGACGACAGCGAGTATGAGACTTATGGCATCGTCGCCTATTCCGCGGACGATAGCGCCCAGCTCCAATACTGGTTCGATGACGCCGAAGTCCCGACCTTTAGCTTATATGTCTATCCCGCCGAGGAAGAGATCCCCATGGGCGAAGAGACTTTCGATGACGCGGTTGCCGGCGGAACGAGCGTCATCTCCTTTGAGGACCAATCCTCCATGGTCACCTTAAGTGAGGAGCTCTGCGTCTGGAATAACGGCGCCTTCTCCTTCTCCGTCGATCAGCATTTATCCGAGATCATCGTCGGCAACACCGGCGCTTTCTTCGCCCCGGTGCGTTGCTATGCAAGCCAAGAGATCTCCATCTATAGCGAGATCGACATCGAGAAGATCGAATTTGAGTTCGACGGCAGCAAATATGGCGCGAGCGCCCTCGGCGCCTCGGATTTAGGCGCGGCAAAGCTTGAAGGCAATACGCTTACCTTAGGCGTGCCAGGCAAAAAGATCGACATCGTCCTCGCCAAGCAGATCCGCATCAAGACCATCACCGTCACCTTCGCCGCTTAAGAAGCCATCTACGCCCTGCCCTCGCGCAGGGCTTTCCTTATACATATGCGCGCACATATAGAAAATGGTTGTTGCAAAGCGGCGTCCGCGTTCCTATAATCTTCTCGCTGCGGGAGTGGCGGAATAGGTAGACGCATACGTTTGAGGGGCGTATGGGGCAACCCGTGTGAGTTCAAATCTCATCCCCCGCACCATATGATGAATACGTTCTTGATGTGATCGTCAGGGACGTTTTTCTTTATCAAGTGAGGCGGACGACCTCAAAGAGAAGCGAAACAAACCTCATAATATGACTGACGAAAACTGCAACTAATTGCAAAAATAGTCATTGTGGTCATCGATAGAGACGAATACCTTGACGAGATAATCAAGCGGAAGAGGAACGGGTTGGTGAAAGCGATCACCGGGCTTCGAAGATGGGAAGTCTTTCTTGCCCTTCGATGAATTTATCACCATGTATGCCCTTTTTCTTTGTGTTCTACCCCAATTAAGGAATAATTGTTGGCATGGCGATTTTGGAAGCGGAAAACGTCTTCTTCGATTACGGCGATAAGCCGCTTCTTTCCGGCGTCGAATTACGCGTTAACCCCGGGGAGCACTGCGCCCTAGTTGGTATCAATGGCTCAGGCAAATCCACCTTATTGAAACTCATCATCGGCGACATTCGTCCGGACAAAGGCAGCATCAGCTGGCAAAACGGGGTGACCTACACCTATTTGGACCAGCACCTCACGGTCGATATGGACCAAAAGGCGGAAGACTATTTCTATGGGGTTTACGCCTCGCTCTTCCGTAAGGAAAAGGAGATGGAGTCGCTTTATGAGCAAGCCGGCAACGATCCGGACCATTTCGAGAAGCTCCTCGAGAAGGCGGAACGATTGCAAAACGAATTGCTCGAGAGCGATTTCTATTCTTTGCAATCCAAAGTCGGCGCGGTCGTCGATGGATTGGGTTTTTCCAAGGCGGACCTCGATAAGCCGCTTCGCCTCCTTTCCCCCGGCATGAGGGAAAAGGCGTTTTTGTCCAAGATGCTCCTCGAAGAAAAGGATGTCCTCATCATGGACGAGCCCACGAACTTCCTCGACCCCACGCAGGTCGCTTATCTCGCCTCCTATTTGAAGACCTATCCCAAGGCCTTCTTGCTCATTTCACATGACGAAGGCTTCCTCAAAGAAGTCGCCGACGTCGTCTTCTATCTCCGCGCGGGGAAGATCACGAGGTACAAGGGCGGGTTTGAGCACTTCTTGGCCCAGAAGGAAATCGACCTCGCCCAGGCCGAAAAGAACTATCTCGCCCAGCAGCGTTACATCAAGAAAGAAGAGGCCTTCATCGCCGCCCATATCGTTCGCGCGACTAGCGCTAAGGCAGCTAAATCCCGGCGTGCCAGATTATCCCATTTGGAACGACTTGAGGCCCCGAGCAAAGAGGGCGGTGAAGTCTTTTTCCGCTTCCCCTATTCCCGTATGAGCGGACGCAATGTCCTCGTCGTCGAGAACCTCGAAATCGGATATGAATCACCCCTTCTTTCGCCGATCAATCTCGAAATACCCAGTGGCTCAAAAGTGGCGTTACTCGGGCATAATGGTGTTGGAAAAACCACGTTTTTGCGTACAATTTTGTCGCAAATCCCCGCTATTTCCGGAAACTTCCACTTCCACGAAAACGCGGATATCCTCTATTTCGAGCAGCAGGAAAACATCGACTTAAATCTCTCCCCATTTGACTATCTCCGCTTCCTTTATCCAGATTACGACAACACCAAAATCCGTAAGATCCTCGGCAGCGTCGGCATTCGTAAAGAAACCGCGACGCGACCTTTCAAAGAACTTTCCGGCGGCGAGATCGCCAAGGCCAAACTCGCCCCGATCACGCAAGAGAAATCCAACCTTCTTTTGTTGGACGAACCCACCAACCACCTCGACCAAAAGGCGAAGGACGCCTTGTTCGACGCGATCGACGAATACCCTGGCACGGTCATCTTGGTCTGCCATGAAAAAGACTTCGCGGAAGACTTAGTCGATTTTGAGATTCGCTTTAGCTAAGGGTGGATTTCTTGCGGAAGCCGACCAACCAGCCGACCCAAGAGACGGTAGGGACGGCGATCCAATAGTTGTAGGCGCCGACATCCATATTGTATTTGCTCACGACGATGCGGTAATTCCGCTCCAAATCTTTAAGCAAGTCCACATAACCCTCAAAGGATTCGTGTTTGCACGCCCAGCGGTTGGCTTGGGCGAGGTATTTTAGGCGTGAGGTCGTCATCTTCACGAGCTCGGCTTCCTCGCGGATGGTGTCGTCGTCGTATTTCTTGAAGGCCAACGCATCAAAGGAGGCAAAGCAGGCTTTGTCTTCCTCGGTGAAAGTGACGCCTTCTTTCTCGAACAAGGCGATGATGGAACGGAGGATATTGGACCTTTCGTAAAGCAAAGTGCTTAGGCCATGACGGCGTTTCTTTAACCGCGACTTGAATTCGTTCATCTGCGTCATCACATAGACCACGATGGACACATAGATGAAAGAAACGATGACGACGATGAGAAGAATGATCTGATATGGTTCCATGTCCGGTCATTATTTTAGTCAGCCCCAACAATAAAGCAAAGCCGAGCGGAGCGGTAATCGGTTAATCGGTATCTTTTGCTTAGCAATAAGATAAGTTACAATTGCCGCATGAGCAAAAAACCGATTTTGGCAATCTTATACGACTTTGATTCCACCCTCTCCCCCACCGACATGCAAGCCTATGGCTTCATTCCCCGCATGGGCATGACCCCGTCGGAGTTTTGGGCGCGTACCGGGGAGTTCGCCAAGGCCACGGGTTGTGAGAAGATCCTCTCCTACATGTACACCATGGTCGCCGTGGCGAAGGAAAAGGGCATCAACATGACCCGGGAATTCCTCAACGACTGCGGTAAAGACATCGATTTCTACCCTGGCGTCCTCACCTGGTTCAAGCGCATCAACGATTATGGCGCCCAGCACGGCCTCAAGGTCGAGCACTACCTCATCTCTTCCGGCAACAAGGAAATCGTCGAGGGCTGCGCGATCGCAAAGGAGTTCAAGGCCATCTTCGGCTGCGAGTTTATCTTTGATAAAAAATCGGGAGAAGTCATCTGGCCGAAACTCGCGATCAATTACACCCAGAAGACGCAGTTCTTCTTCCGCATCTCCAAGGGCGTCTTTGACACGACCGACGACGACTCGGTCAACCAGAAGTCGCCGGAGCGTCGCATCCCCTATGCGAACATCGTCTATATCGGCGATGGGATGACCGACGTCCCCTCGATGCTCATCGTCAAGAATAACGGCGGACGTTCGATCGCGGTTTATCCGAAAGGCAAAGGCGATCGCGTTGTCTCGCTTAAGGACGACGGACGCGTCAATTACACCGCCGAGGCGGATTATTCCCACGGCAAAAAGCTCGAGAAGATCGTCCAAACCATCATCAACTCGGTGGAAATCCGCGAGGAGCTCGATTCTTTTGAAGGTGAGTCTCCGAAGGACCGTTAAGAAGGAGTATACTTTTCACCATGGGAAGCGCGAAGCAGATTTGCATTGCTCTTTTTGGAGGGACTGGCGAGCGTTTTGGCGCTCCTTACCCCAAGCAATTCGTCAAGCTCGGCGACGAGCCGATGCTGATCGTGACGCTGCGCGAGCTTTCCAAATGCGTCGATATCGATGAGATCTATGTCGTCGCGGAACCGAGTTCCCGTAACGATGTCTACAATCTGATCCTTGCGAAGCAGATCAAGAAGATCAAGGCGATCCTTCGCGGCGGGCCGACCCGTCAGGATTCCTCCCGTTTGGCTTTGGAGTTTTTGAAGCGTTCTGGCGTTCCTAGCGACGCCCTGGTCATGATCGTCGACGGCGATCGTCCCTGCATCGACCCCGAACTCATCCACCGCTGCTTCGTCAGCGCATCCGAAAGCGGCGCCTCGGTCGCGGGCATCCCAATGATCGAATCGGTATTGCTTAGCAACAAGGCGGGCAAGGTGGACACCTATTTGGACCGCGACTGCGTCTTCATCGTCCAGACGCCGCAGACGTTCCTTTTCTCGACCATCTATCGCGCCCACATGAAATTCCGCGACCGCAAGGTCACCGACGACGCGAGTTTGGTCTCGTTGCTCCATAAACCGATCTCCATCGTCATCGGCAGCAAGGACAACATCAAAATCACCGTCCCCGAGGACGTGAACACTTATTTGGCATGGAAGGCGAAAAAGCAATAAAACTGCCCGCGGTCGGCACGGTCGCCGTCGGCACGGTCGCGAAGGTCTACCCGACTTATGCGATCCTCATTTTCGACGAGGGGTGGACGGGTTTGCTCCACATCTCGGAGCTTTCCAATTCCTATATCCGTTCGTTCACATCTTTCGTGACGATCGGCACCCTTTACTCGGTGAAAGTCATCCGCGTCGACGCCTCGACCCACAAGGTCCACGTTTCGTTAAAGCAGGTGACGCAGTCGGAACGCCGCAACGCGTTCTGCCATCGTGTCGTTCCTAGGAGCGACATTTCCTTTGATTCGTTAAGGGAGCATCTCCCTTTATGGATAGAACAAGAAAACAAGGAGACTATCAATGATTAAAGTCAACGCAAAACACATCCTCCGCGATGTGGATATGGCTTCCTATGAGAAGGAGGTCGCCCGCGTCCATTCCCTCATCGAGAAGCGCGATGGCCCGGGTGGCGATTACCTCGGCTGGGCCCATTATCCGGAGACTTACGATAAGGAAGAACTTGAGCGCATCATCTCTTGCGCGAAGAAAATCCGTGAGAATTACGAGGTTTTGCTCGTCTGCGGCATCGGCGGTTCGTATCTCGGCGCCCGCGCCGCGATCGACGCGCTTAATGGCCTAAAGGGTAACGACAAGGTCGAGATCATCTATTTCGGCCAGACCCTCTCGCCGAGCTACGTCAAGCAGGTCCTCGATTACATCGAACACAAGAAGTTCGCGATCAACGTCATCTCCAAATCGGGCACGACCACCGAGACGGCCGTCGCCTTCCGTTTGGCCCGCGATCTTCTCGAGCGCAAGGTTGGCAAGGAAGAGGCCGCGAAGTCGATCTTCGCCACCACCGACAAAGAGAAGGGCGCCTTGCTCCAGCTCTGCAAGAAATACGGCTATGAGCGCTTCGTCCTCCCCGCGGACATCGGCGGACGTTATAGCGTCTTCACCGCGGTCGGCTTGCTCCCGATGGCGGTCGCCGGGATCGATGTCAAAGCCTTCCTCCACGGCATGCAGATCGGCCTCGAGCGTTATGGCGTGGAGAAGAACAACCCCGCCTATGAATACGGCATCCTCCGTCATGAGCTCTATAAGGCCGGCTACCCGGTTGAGATGCTCGTGACCTATGAACCGAGCCTCGTTCAGCTTGGCGAATGGTGGAAGCAGCTCTTTGGCGAAAGCGAAGGCAAGGAACATACCGGCCTATTGCCCGACGCCGCGACCTTCACCACCGATTTGCATTCGCTCGGCCAGTTTATCCAGGAAGGATCCCCCGTTCTCTTTGAGACGGTGCTCGACATCGAGCATCCCGCCTGCGACGTCATCGTCCCCCACGACGTCGATGACCTCGATGGACTCAACTACCTCGAAGGCAAAGGCCTCGATTACGTCAATAAGAAAGCCCATGATGGCACCCTGCAAGCCCACGAGGAAGTCGGCAAGGTCCCGAACATCCTCCTCTCCCTCGACAAACTCGACGCGGAGGGCTTAGGCGAACTCATGTATTTCTTCATGAGGGCCTGCGCGATGAGCTGCTACCTCAATGACATCAATCCCTTCAACCAGCCGGGCGTCGAAGTGTACAAAAAGAACATGTTCCGCCTGCTTGGCAAGCCGGGTTACACCAAGTAAAAGCTAGATTTCATCGAACTTTTTATGGGTCGCTGAGCGGCCCATTTTTCTTTGGCGAATTTCGTTGACCCCAATGGGGCACGATGGTATATTTTATGAGCGCGTTTGAAGCGACCCGCGGATGCTTAGCTCAGCGGGAGAGCATCGCCCTTACAAGGCGGGGGTCGTAGGTTCGAAACCTACAGCATCCACCAATCGTTGGGGTACAGTCAAACGCGTTTCAAGCAAGCGTGGGTGAATAGCGAAGTGGCCAAACGCGGTTGACTGTAAATCAATTCCTTCGGGTTCGGTGGTTCAAATCCATCTTCACCCACCATTCTTGTTATTGGGATGTAGCCAAGCGGTAAGGCAAGGGACTTTGACTCCCTGACGCGCTGGTTCGATCCCAGCCATCCCAGCCATGACTCCTCCGCTAGCTCAGTGGTAGAGCACTTGACTTTTAATCAAGGGGTCCAGGGTTCGAGTCCCTGGCGGGGGACCATTCGGACTGTCATGATAACCATC
>SVBF01000019.1 GCA_015058945.1 Erysipelotrichaceae bacterium
TACGCAGAAAGGATATTAACGAGTCGCTGAGATTGGAGCACCGAAGGAAGAAAAGGGTTTCTTAACAGTTTATCTGTTAAGTCCAAAACGCAAACTAAAAGGGGCTTAGTCACCTTTTAGGTTTCTTAACAGCCCCTTTTTCATCAGTTGGGATTATTCCAACGTCTCAAACAGACGGAACGCCTCGACGAGGGCGTCGTCCATGTCGAGGTAACGGTAGGTCGCGAGTCGTCCGGCAAGGATGATTTTTGGGTTTTTCTCCGCCAAAGCCTTATAGGCTTCCGCTAGCTTAGCGTTACGTTCGTCGTTGACGGTGTAATATGGGATCTTCCCTTCTTCGAAGGCATCCGGATATTCGTAAGTGATGTAGGTTTTGCGGTGGTTTTCGCAGAACGCGTCGAACTTCTTGTGTTCCGTGATACGGGTATAGGCCGGCTCGCGGTCAGTGTAATTGACGACCGCGACGGGCTGGAAGGAATCGACGTCCTTCCATTCGGACTCGAAGCGGAGCGAACGCCATTCCAAATGACCGAGGCTGAAACCGAAAAGCTCATCGATGCGCCCGGTGAAGATGACATGCTCCGCCATGGCGTCGTATTTGTCCTTATCTTGTAGATAATCGACCCCGAGGCGGACTTCGATGCCTTCCAAAAGGTTCTCGATGAACCGGCTGAAGCCACCGCGCACCTCACCCTGGAAGATGTCGTTGAAGTAATTGTTGTTGTACTCAAACCTTAAGGGGAGCCTCTTGATGATCGAGGCGGGAAGCTCGGTCGCCTTACGGCCCCACTGTTTCTCCGTATAGCCCTTCACGAGGGTCTCGTAGATGGTGCGTCCCACCAACGCCAAAGCCTGTTCCTCCAGGTTCTTCGGTTCTTTGATTCCCTCCAAAGCGACTTCGGCGTCGATGCACGATTTCGCTTCCTCGGCGGTATTCACGCCGAAAAGCTGATGGAAGGTGTTCATGTTGAAGGGCATGTTGTAATACTTGCCCTTATAGAACGCGAGCGGGGTGTTGATGAAGGGGTCGACGGTCGAATGGGCGTTAAGGAAATCCCACGCCTCCTTGGAAGAGGTATGGAAGATATGGGGGCCATAACTATGAATGATGACGCCGTCTTCGACCCGCGTCGCGACGTTGCCGCCGACTTCCGCGCGCTTTTCCAAAACGAGGACCTTCTTGCCCTTTTGCTTTAGCAAATAGGCCAGGGTTGCCCCGGTGATTCCCGAACCGACGACCAAATAATCGTAGCTTGCCATTATTTTTTCCTTTCGAAGACGTAGATGCGGGCGCCGAAGTCGAGCATGATGCGGGTGGATTCGTCATAACCCGTACCCGCCCATTGACGGCCGATTTGAAGCGCGCCGGAATTGAGGGTGCTGCCGGTGGCCTCGCCATGAAGTCCTTCGGCGTCCAAGCCGCGGCGGCGCGAGAGCATGTTGACTAACGCCCCCTCTTCCTTGATGTGGATCGGGGTGACTTGGTTGATGAGCGATCCGAAGGTCTTGAACGAATGGACTTCCGGACGGACGTGATAGGTATATACCGCCTCCGGATCAAGTCCGGTAAGCGGCAAGGTCTCGTTGCCCGGATGCGGGTTTTGGAGGTAATTCATGTAAGAGACCAAGGCGCGGTCTTTGTCGGCCATTTCTACGATCTGACGCCCGTTTTCGAAGACGTCGAGCAAGCGATAGGTGCCGAATTGCAACGTCTCGCGGTTTGCCTTATAGAACTCGATTTGGTTTTTGAATTCCTTGATGTCGATGGGGTCGGCGTCATTGAGGTTCATCTCATAGCCAAGGACCCCGATCGCGGCCACGTCGAACTTCGTGCCGAAGCTGGTCTTGCGGAGCATCTGATGGTTGGTCTTCGCGGAGACGTGGTTGGACATGACCGAAGGCGGATAACCGAAGGCCATCTCCATCTGCATCTTCGCCCGTTCGAAGGCGTCGGTGTCGTCGCTGACCCAACCCTGCGGGAAATAGGAGAACATGCCGAGGTCGTTCCTGCCTCCGCCGGAAGCGCAGTTCTCAAATAAGACGTCCGGGAATTCCTTGGTGAGCCTACCGACGACGTCATATAAGCCAAGGATGTAATCGTGGCAGAAGCTGCCGCTCTGCGGCAAATCGGAGAAGGTACGGTTATAGTCCCACTTCACGAAGTCGATGACGCCGGTGCGCAGATGCTGCGCGACGGCTTCAACGATGAAATCGCGGACCTCAGGTTTGGTCAAATCCAAAATCTGCTGGTAACGACCTAGGCTCGGATCGTGGACGCCATCTTGGATCGCCCAGTCGGGATGTTCCCTGGCCAGATCGGAATCGGGGGAGATCGCCTCGGGTTCGAACCATAGGCCGAACTTCATGCCGAGTTTGTGGACGTAGGCGGCGATGCCTTCGATGCCGTGAGGCAATTTTTTCTTGTAGAGGTTCCAATCGCCAAGAGAGGAAGTCTCGTCATCGCGATGGCCGAACCAGCCGTCGTCGAGGACGAAGAGCTCGCAGCCGATCTCCGCGGCGGTCTTGGCGAGGGACTTGAGCTTGCCCTCGTTGAACTTCATATACGTCCCCTCCCAGTTATTGAAGGCGATGGGACGCGGCTTATAGGCGAAGTTCTCGGGGATGACGTGATCGTTGACGAAGCGATGGAAATGGTCGCAGATGCCGTTAAGGCCGTTATGGGTATAGGTGAGGACCGCCATCGGGGTCATGAACTCCTCATTCGGGTGAAGGACTTTCTCGAAGCCTTGCGGCGAGATGCCCTGCTGCACGCGGATCATGCCAAACGAATCCATCTCCACAATGGCGCGGTGGGAACCGGAATAGATAAGGTTGAAGCCATAGACCGATCCCGTGGTGAGCGTGGAATGGGTCCTCTTGATCATGAA
The DNA here is from genome assembly GCA_015058945.1 of Erysipelotrichaceae bacterium. Lineage (GTDB taxonomy): Bacteria > Bacillota_I > Bacilli_A > RFN20 > CAG-826 > Alloenteromonas. Next base: position 2,889 of record SVBF01000019.1, read on the forward strand.
GAACGGATTATGTTGGTCGCCGCTAGAACCGGTGTCGCTGCCAAATTCGTAACGGTAATGGCCGATCAGGGTCTCGTTGCGCTGGAATTCGCCCGCCCAGTTGCCGTAATTGCCATGGATCGTGTAGCCGGCGTCTTGGAGGCAGAACTGGCTCGACATGATTTTGCGGATGGTGAAATCCTCTTCGCCCGTATTGCGCAAGACGGCGAACTTTCCGATGACGTCCGCGTCCTCGTAAACCACATAATGGAGTTCGAGTTCCGCGCCCATCTTCTCGTCGCGGGTGAGGACGACGAGCTCCTCGCTCGCGCCACGCGGAGTGGGATAGCCAATCATCGGCTCCATGGGGCGAATCTTCGCCTCGACGAAGACGAAATCGTAGACGCGACCCTTGTCGCTAGTGAGATCCAGCATGGGGGAGAGGTAATCCCCTTTATAAGGCGTGCCGTATTCGGCGGCGATCATGCCGAGGGAGATCTTTTTGGATTTGGTCTCATCATAGATGACCTGCCTTCCGGCGGGCATTCCCGCGGGAATCGCGCAGGCTTCCAAATCGGACTCCTCGATGCGGCGGCCATAATGGTCGCAGACGAGTTTGTCGGCTTCATTGACCCGAAGCAAAAGGGTGTTTTCCTTCGTCGAAAGGACAAAGCGGCGTTCGTGAATCGTAATCATATGTCAATTATTATCGTTGCTTTCTTTCATCGCGTAAAGAAATTGGCTATGCCAAAAGGATTGCCCCTCACTTAAAACCTCCCGAGATCCGCGATGCTTGAGAAAACTCCCCTCACATGAAACCTTCCGAAAAAGGGAAAACTTAAGAAAACGCGCGAAAAAAGTCATTCTTTGCTAAACAGGATAAAGAGCTGGCTCATTTTGCGTCAGTTCCATTCTCGGATACAACCGACCAAAGGAAACCTTTGTCATCAAAGAAGTATCGACTGTCACTCTTTTACTTCAGCAAAACTTCCAATCGGGAAGGCTTTTCTTAAGTATTTCTAAAATCGACGAATCAATTATTTCGTCTTCGAAATATATATATGACTCTCCATTGTCGTTTATCACGGACACAGCATCACTAGCCGAAAGCGTTCCATGCAAGCGTAAAAACAAAGTGACATCCAAGCTCACTGCCAAATGGATTAGTTTTCTAAGAGAGGCCTCCCCTTTCTGATGGTTATTTGATGATAAATTAAAATCTTCTATGAGCTCTCTGAAATCCGGATTAGTAAAGATTTTGTCATTCTCATATTCTTTGTCGATGGATATCGATGAAGGTGAAAGAGAGGTCATAATCACGGCTAACGCTTCAATCTCTTCATCGTCATTATTTGAGCGAAAAAGATGATTTTTTGGAGAGATGGTTAGTCCAGAAATTGTTTTGCCGTCTCTTCGCCTAAGTTTGTATTTTTTGATCACGCCCTTCATACAATTACCGCTCCGTTCCAATCAATCCACCAATCAGCCGTGAAACGGGAATATGCATTTTCCCCGTAAGTGCCATGTGAAAATGGCGGATCTACCCTCCTCCGCCTTCGGTTCCACAAGGGAACATTGCAATTCGATGGTCTTCATAAATGGTCGTCTTTTCCGTAATTATGTGAATGTGGTGTTGGGAATTCAATTACCGGAGACAATTTATTGCCCCTCCGCGTTTTGACATTTGACCCACTGAATTGCCAAACCATAGTTCGCAAGTAAATCGCACGGAATCGGGAGAACTTGAGAAAATGACTCCTCAATTGGAACTTCCCGAGAACGGCGAAACTTAAGAAAAGATGACAAAAAGCTATTCTTTGCTAAACAGGATAAGGGACTGACTCAATTTGCGCCAGGTCCACTTCCGACGAGGTCAGACAGCAGGAAACCTGCACGGCATTAACCGATTAACTTTATGGCCTCTTCTAATCCAAAGAGTAACTTATCATCAGTTCGATAGGAGCCATCTGGAGTTGAGTCAAATGACCCAATAAAAGTATGGGCTCCTTCATAAACCTCTCCTCGGTCCATTACTACTCTGTGAGGTTTTCCGTTTTTGTCGATGAATGAAATGATCGAATTTCCGAAATGTTCCGAATCAATCAAAACGTCAATGACAGTAGCGTTTGATTTTTTCAGCAATTCCAATACTCTTTCTTTAGTTTTGTTATTTCGCATTACAAAGTTTCCCATGGAATTCCGTGTTCAATCAAATATTGGATTTCCTTCCACAAATAAGAAGTATTCTTAACGGCATGTGAAAATGGCGGATCTGCCGTCCTCCCCCTTCAGTTTTACAAGAGAACATTGCAATTCTATGGTCCGCATAAATGGTCGTCTTTTCCATAATTATGTGAATGTGGTGTTGGGAATTCAATTACCGCGCGTTTTGACATTTGACCCACTGAATTACCAAACTCACTGGGAGGTTCCTTGGCATAGAGGTTCCGTCGCGCATATGGTAGACTAATTCCGCCTATGAACACCCCGTTAAACCATAACTGGTCTTTCGCCCAGAACCGCGTCGAATCCGCGATCACGTCCCCACTTAAAAACGCCGCGAAAGTCATGATTCCCCACTGCGTCGATCTCTATCCGGTCCAATACCTCAATGAGGCGGCCTATCAACGGGAATACACCTATCAGCTCTCCTTTGACTGCAAAGACGCCCTTCCCTTGAAGTTCTTGCGTTTCGACGGCGTCATGCTCCAGTTCGACGCTTATCTTAACGGCCACTCCCTCGGACACTTCGTCTCCGGTTATCTCCCCGTCGAAATCGAAATCACCGAATTCATCAAGCCGAAAGGCAACCTGCTCACGCTTTTCGTCGACGGTCGGGAAGATCCCGATATCCCCCCGTTTGGCAAAGTCGTTGACTATTTGACTTACGCGGGCATCTATCGCGAAGTCCATCTCATCTCGCGCCCCTTAGCCTATATCCGCGACCTATTCGTAGAAGCGCATGCGAATGGACGCATGCACATCCACGCCGAGACCGTCGGGGAGGCCCCTTTGTCCTTCCGCCTCTATGACGGCGAAAAACTCATCGAAGAGTTTGAGACCGACGTCTTTACGCTTAAAGGCGCGCATGCCTGGTCTTTGGAAGACCCGCATCTCTATCGCCTCGAGGCACGCTTTGGCGAAGACGTGAAAGAGGTACGCGTCGGCTTCCGCGACGTCGAATGGAAGCCACAGGGTTTCTTCCTTAACGGCAAGCGCGTCGGCCTCGTCGGTCTCAACCGTCACCAGACCTACCCCTACTTTGGTCCCGCTGCCCCGAAATCGCTCCAGCGCGATGACGCGAAGCTGCTCAAGAACTCCGGCATCAACATCGTCCGCACCTCTCATTATCCCCAAAGCGAGCACTTCCTCGACGCCTGTGACGAATTCGGATTGCTCCTCGTCGACGAAATCCCGGGCTGGCAATTCGTCGGCCAAAACGAGAAATGGCGGGAGAATTGCCGCGATTTCTGCGCAAGAATGATCCAAAAGGAACGCAACCACCCCTGCCTTGTCGCCTATGGCCTACGCATCGATGAATCCGGTGACGACGACGAACTCTACGAATCGATTCAGAAAATCAAAACCGAACTGGATCCCAACCGCGCTTCCTTAGGCGTCCGTAACTTCAAGGACTCCCATTGTCTTGAAGACATCTACGCCTATAACGACTTCAGCTGCGAAGACCTCACCCACGGCGTCGATCCCTCCAAGGAACTTAAAGGCGGGCTAGGAAAGCCTTTGCTCATCTCCGAGTCCAATGGCCACATGTTCCCCACCAAGCCCTTCGACGCGACCGATAAGCGCCTCGAACACGCCCTAAGACACGCGAAGGTCCTTGAGGACATCCGCGCCGACAAAGGCTATTGCGGCGCCATCACTTGGTGTGCCTTCGATTACGCGACCCATCGCGACTTCGGTTCGGGCGACCACATCTGCCACCATGGCGTCTATGACATTTTCCGTAATCCCAAGTACGCCGCCTCCTTCTTCCAAAGCCAAGGCGAGGAAAACGACGTGCTCGAAGTGGCGAGCCTTGCCCAGCCTGGCGACTATAACGCCGCTCTCATGCCGAAGATCTATTGTTTTACTAACGCCGACTCGGTGAAGCTCTATCGTGGCGATAACTACATCGGCGAATTCTTCCCCGCGAAGGAAGAGTATCCCCATCTCCCCCACCCACCTGTCATCATCGACGACATCATCGGCGAGACTTTTGACGAACCCAATATCACCAAAGCGGACGCGAAAAAGATCGTCGGCGCCTTCAATTACTGCGCCCAAAACGGTTTCTCCAAGCTCCGCATCCGCGACAAAGTCATGCTCTTCACGATGATGAGGAAATACAAACTCGATTTCACCTACGTCTACCAGACTTACGCCAAATACGTCCAATCTTGGGGCGAAGGTTCCTCTTTGTGGCGTTTCGAGGCATATAAAGGCGGCAAGAAAGTCGCGACGGTCCTACGTGGCCCATCCACCGACTTCCACCTCGACGTCCAGACCGAGCGCGAGACCTTATCCCATGGGGACACCTATGACTGCGTCGCCCTCCATCTTTATAAGAAGGACCAATTTGGTACGGTCATGCCCTATGCCTCCGATCCCATCTCGGTGGAAACCGAGGGACCGATCGAAGTGTATGGCCCTCGCCTCTTCTCCCTCTATGGCGGGGCGAGCACCGTTTATGTCCGTTCCCTGCCAAGCAAAAACGACGCCGAAGGCATCCTCCGCATCCATTACGCGGACGAGACGATCGAACGTCGCTTCCTCGTGAAGCAAAGATAGAAAACAGGCGGCCGTGGTTTGGTCGCCTGTTTCTTTTTCGTCTTTATTTGCCTTTGACGGCGAGCTTGACGGCTTCGTAGCCGCCATCATAGACGCCTTGTTTCTTTAACTCGACGATACGATGGCATAGGCTCTCATAGAGAACCTTGTCCTCAAGCAAGGTGTCGAGCATGCGGTTCATGCTCCGCGCATCACCGCATTCATAGGTCGCGTCGCCGAGCTGTTCGCCATAGATCCCACCATAGACCTCGTGGCCGCCGATATGGCGCTGGAAGACTTTGGGGACGGGATAGAAGACGAGTTCCGAAGGCTTGGTCACGAGCAGGTCGACCTTTCTCATGAGGAGGTTGGTGCTATAGACGGCCTCGAAGATATCGTCGTTCTCAATGAGATAGAGACCTTTGACGTCCTCTTCCTTCTCACAGAAACGGACCAATTCCTCATATTGGTTGAAGAACTTGGTCGCGGAGGAAAGGTCCGGCAGCTTCTTCGTGAGCTTATCGTACATTTCCTTGTGGTCGCCAAGATTGAGGAAGAGCGAAACCTTGCCTTCTTTGGTCAAGGGAAGAAGATGACGGAGCATCGCGAGGAACTGCTTTTCGCCAGCCCCTGCGCCACCGACGGAAAGAAGGATGCGCATGGGCTTGTCCTCTTCGCGACGGCGGATGCGGGCGGCGCAATCCTCCTCGATGTTCGCGACGAGTTCGTGGTCGACGTAATGGCCGACGCGCTTGATGTCCGTCTCGGGCATGCCCTTCAACGGCTTCTTGTCAAAGCCATCGAGGCATTTATAACCGAAGTAGGCACGCGGGGTCTGGACGACGTGGATCGCCCCTTCGGCGAGGTGAAGGGCCATCGGCCAGTTGTCGGGGATGGCGTTGACGACGTGGGTGAGCCCGGCGTGGACCGCGCCTTGGGCGGGCCAAGCGTGGGTCGCGACGAAGGGGACGTCCCTAGGAAGATCATGATAAAGCGGGGCCAGGAGCTCAGAGTTTTTCTGGTCGGCCGCGTTATAGGTGATCTTGCGGAAGCCTTCGCTGTTTAACGGTTCCCATACCAACGCATTGAAGAGCTTCGATTTTTGGGAGATCTTCGAGGCGAGGGAATAGAGGTTGTTTTGGTCGCGGATCATCTTCGAACCGGTCGCGTCGAAGGAGGCGAGGTCCATCCAAACCGGGGTGTAGCCTAACGCCTTGGCGCAACTGGCGATCGCGATGGAGATGCGGTAATGGCCGAAACCCATGCGGATGTTGCCGACGACGACCGCCTTTTCCGGTAAGGAAAGCGGGCTCTCGGATAGGATGAGGTTTTCCACGCCAAGATGGGACAAGGTGGGGATAGGTTTTAAGGAAAGATGGTATTCCTTCTTGCTGTCGTCACCGTGTTTCTTGACGTATTTCGCCTTGCTTTTTTCCGCCTTTTTGACGGCTTTTTCCGGAATCTTGTTTCCGAAAATCACGTGGGATTTGTCCATATTTTTCTCCTATTCAGTACAAAAAGCGTCCCGTTTGGAACGCTTTGTTCGCGAATGCTTATTCGTCGATGTGGTTTTCGCCGTGGGTGGCTTCCTCACCTAAAGCGGAACCGAGGTCCGGGGTGAAGCCTTCGGGCTTTTCCTCGCCGACGTAGCCATCCTGCTGGTGACGGATTTCGAGTTCCTCGACGATCTTACGATGGGTTTCCTCGTCGATCTTATAACCGAACTGGAGGCAAGCCCAAGCGGCGACGACCGAGATGACGAGCACGACGACGATCAAAATACCGGCGGTGCGAAGCGAGGAGGAACTGATTCCGGCCTGAATCTTCGCAATGGTCTCAGGGAAGGGATCAACTTCACCCGCAGCGTGGGTGGTATTGGTCCAGATGTTATGATCGCGCTCGGCGTCGGAAATCTGGTTGACCGCGGTAAGAAGTCCCGCCACGGAGAAGATGATGATTTGGAAGAGACGAAGCAAGGCGGAGGAGAGTTTAACGTCGAGCGGACGCCAAGCGGAGATGATGGACTCCTTGCGCTCGCCATACTCGTATTCGTTGTAGTCGATGGCGTCCTGGAGCATGACCATGATGACCATATACATCATGCCCATGCCGAAGAAGAACACGAGCGGGAAGATGTAATAGAGGGACATGGTGCCACCGAAGGCCCAGCCAAAGTCCATCGCGGAGAAGTCGGAGCCCGCCGGCGTGTTGTAGGCGATGGGGTGATCGCCGAACAAGGGAATGCAGCAGAAGAAGAATCCGGCAAACCCAAGCAATTGAATGATGAAGGAGATCAAGAGGATCTTCTTCTTGGGGAATTTCTTTGCCAACACCGGATAAAGGGCTTGGGAACCGACCATACCGATGACGTACATGACTGAGATGATGGCGGAGATGAGACCACCCCTACCCGAGCCGTAGCCCAAGGAGAGGTAGAAATAGTTGAGGCCGATGCCACCGGTCAAAACGCCGGAAGCGAGGTAATAAAGGAACAAGGCGATGACGGCGACGCGAACCTGCGGGTTCTTGCCGACGACCTTGAATAGGTCGAGCAACGAGGAATTCTCGGACGCTTCTTCCTGTTTTTCGTCGCGCGCCCTCTCTTGGCATAAGAAGAAGACGAGGACCTGCGACGCAAGGAATAGGATGGCGGTGACGATCGCGAGGATCATGTACATCGTCGCGGAGGAGATGCCGGCGAACATGGTCGGGAGGAGCATGCAAGCCGCGGTCATCACGAAGCCACCGATCGAGGCGCAGATGGTCATGCGCGAAGTGAGCGTGGCACGCTCTTTTTCGTCGTTGGTGAGCGAAGGAAGCATCGACCAGTAGCCGATATCATTCATTGTGAAGAAGAGGTCCCACAGGAAGTAGAACGCGATCATCACGCCCACGAAGGCCCAGCCGTTGGCGGTGCCGTCGGCGTTATTGGGTCGGATGAGGAACATCGCGACGACGGCGAGTGCGTTGCCGATCGCGCCGATGAGGATCCAGGGTTTGAACTTACCGAGTTTGAAGTGAACCTTTTCCACGATGAATCCCATGATCGGGTCGTTGATGCCGTCCCAGATCAAGGCGACCATCATCGCGACGGTGATGACCCAATATTGGGCCTGGAAATCCGTCGGATTGGAGCTTAGTACGCCGGAGTTCAACGCGTACTGTAGCAAAAAGGATCCGACCAAAGCGTAGCATGCGTCACGGAAAATACCCGAGAACGGAAACAGGAACTTGGTCAGGCGCGGGACTTTGTTTCCCGTGTATGTCTTATTGACAGCCATGATAGCCTCCATTTGCGCTCGAAAGCGCTTTCATGTGCAATATTTAATCAATTCAGGCCAAAGAATTCAACCCGAAACAAATATGGCTAGCCAATAATACTTAAATGTATTATCACCAGCGGTTATAGACTTTCTCGGCAAAGCCGGGAAGGTTCTCGATGGGATACTCTTTCCCGTCGACGCGAATCACGCCGTTGAAAGTACCGAAGACCTGGTGCTGGTTCGAACGGAGAACCAATAAATTCGTGTCCGCGTGGCGGTCGTATTTGGGCGTGAAGAGCATCTCGACCTCCCCACTCACGGAACGGAAGATCCATTGGCCCATGAAGTCGTCTTTGCCCGAGGCCTTCATCGGGATATCAATCTTAATGTCGCCGAGCTTATGGGCCTCGCCGTCATAAAAGAACATGTTCTCGCTCGCGTCGTGGTTGTCGCCAAAGCCATAACCGAGGTTAAAGCCGATCGTGTGATCTCCTTGCTTGGCGGAGAGGCTTGACCAGAGCCAGGTGTTCTTATAGGTCCATACACCCCTGCCCCAATCGAGGACGCCGAAGGAGTCTTTGTTGAAGTCGTAGGTCTTCTCCCCGACCTTCGCATAGCCTCCGGCGAGAAGGTTATTGATCTTTTGGTTGTAATAGAAATGCTTGGCTTTCTTCCAAGGGGTCGCGATGACCATCGACTTGCCCACCGTCTCCATGAGGGTGATGTCGCAGCGGAACGTGCGTTTGCTCTTATCGAAGTTCTCCATGTAGCAGAGCAGGCGGCGCTTGTCGCCTTGGTGTAGAAACTTTAGGGAGAAGCCCTTCTTCTTGTTCTCAAAGACCACGTCGCCCATGCGGGAATCGCTTGGCATATGGAGTTTGCCCATCGGGAAAAGGCCGATAATCGATTTGGTGTTATCGAAAGGCGCGAGGCCATATTCGAGGATGCTCACGCTCGCCATCGACATGTAGCCGTTGTCCGCGACGGTGAGGGCGAGGCCATAGTCCGCGTTGCCGATATAGTAGTAATCCCATTCCTTGATGCGGCTTTTTCCCGCTTTGATCGCGTCGCGGTCATAATGTTTGACCAGCGAAAAGGCATAGCCGGCTTCGCAAAGGTTGCCCTTCTCGTCGAGAAGCGGCCCTGGGGTGAGGAGTCTTTGTGCCATAATTGCCTCCTTGAGATATATCGTCTCATCAGTTGATGAGTTATCGTCTTTACTATTCTAATGTAGCGTCATCAAGATGGCGAAGTTCTTTCCTATTTCCTCTTCGTCCGACTGAGGCGATGGGACAAAACCGCGAAGGAGGAGGCGAGGTTCACGTTCTCGACGAGGGCGTCGATCGGCAAAGAGAGCACGACCGGCGCGAAGTTCCAAATCGCCTTGACCCCCAAATCGTAGAGGGATTCCGCGACTTCCTGCGCATGGGCGCTAGGAACGCATAGGATGGCGATTTCGATCTTTTCTTCCCGCAAAAGCGCGGGCAATTCCAAAAACGATCGAATCGGTTTGCCTTCGATTTTTGTGCCGATGAGCTCTGGTTTGACGTCGATTCCGGCGACGATTTCTAGACCCATGTCGGCAAAGCCATGAAAACGCAAAAGCGCCCCGCCCATATGGCCGACGCCGAAAAGGATTGCCTTCTTGATGCTCTTATAGCCGAGGAACGATTCGAGGTCTTCGATCATCGCGTCGACGTCGCGCCCTTTCTTCGGGACGCCAAAGGAGGAAGATACCGCCTGAAAGTCCTTACGGATCATCTCCTCGCTATAGCCGAGCATCTCCGCGAGGACGGGCGAGGAAACCGTGGTCATCCCCTTCTCCTTCAATGCCTTGAGGAGTTTGAGGTAGACCGGATAACGCTCGAGCTGCCGCGAAGAGAACCTTTGCATGCCTATTTCTTTTCGGCGATGTGGAAGGCCTCCACGAAGGCTTCCGCCATCTGCTCTTGGGTCGCGGGCTTGCAGAGGAAGACGTCCATTCCCGCCTCTTTCGCAATCTCGAGGTCTTCCTTAAACGCGTTCGCCGTGAAGGCGACGATCGGCAAGGAAGCGATTCTCTTATCTTTATGGGCGCGGATATGACGTGAGGCCTCAAGGCCATCCATCACCGGCATCTGCACGTCGAGAAGGAGGATATCGTAATAATCCGAAGGCTTGGAGAAAAGCATGTCGCAGGCTTCTTGGCCATTGCATGCGGACTCGACCTCAAAGCCGATTTCGTTTAGTAGGATCTCCGCGATCTCGCGGTTGATCTCCGAATCGTCGGCGAGCAAGACGCGCTTGCCATCGAAGCGAGGCAATGCCTCATGGGCCGCTTTTTCGTCTTTGGATTCACCTTTCGCCCCTTTGGCCAAAGGCAGTTCGAGATGGATGATGAATTCGGTCCCTTTCCCGGGCGCGGTCTTGACGTCGATGCTGCCACCGACAAGGTCGACGATGGATTTGGCGATCGACATGCCTAGGCCCGTCCCTTGGGTGTTTGCAACGGTCGCTTTGTTCTCGCGTTCGTAGGCCTCAAAGACATGTTTGGCGAACTCCTCGCTCATGCCGATGCCGGTGTCCTTCACGCGCAGCTCATAGTCGCCGCGCGTATCGTCTCCGCCGGTCTGCGTGAGCGTCACCGACACGCTGCCCCCCTCGGGCGTGAACTTGCAGGCGTTGCTCAGCAGATTGAGCAGCACGCGGTTGA
>SVBF01000020.1 GCA_015058945.1 Erysipelotrichaceae bacterium
AGACGCTTTTGAATTCGCCAAAGCGATCGAAGACGCCAAAAACCGTGTGCATCGGTGCCCGATTTGCGGGCTTTATACCGAAGACGAGCTTTGCGAAGTCTGCAAAGACACGAGCCGCAACCACGAGATTTGCCTCGTCGTAGTGAACCCGAAAGACGCCGTTTCCTTTGAGGCGGTGAACAATTTCCGTGGGGTATACCACGTCCTTGGCGGGCTACTCTCCCCTTCCAAGGGAATCGGTCCGGAAACCCTGGCCATCGATTCACTTAAGTCCCGCATCAAAGAAGAGGGAATCAAAGAAGTCATCATGGCGACCTCGCCGACCTTAGAGGGTGAGACCACCGCCTTATTCGTCGCCAAAGTGCTTGAGCCTCTCGGCGTCCAAGTCTCCCGTTTGGGCTATGGCTTGCCCGCCGGCTCATCTTTGGAATACGCCGACCCATTAACGCTATCTCGCGCACTGGAAGGGAGGAAATCCTTATGAGTCTATTCATCACGTTCGAAGGCGGGGAGGGCTCCGGAAAATCCTCCGCCCTGAAACTATTGGACGAACGCTTGCGCAAAGAAGGCTATGAGACCGTCCTCACCCGTGAACCCGGTGGCACGCCAATCGCGGAAGAGATTCGCAACGTCATCTTGGATAAAGCCAACACCAAGATGGACCCGCGCACCGAGGCGCTTCTTTACGCCGCGAGCCGAAGACAGCATCTCGTCGAAAAGGTTTGGCCCGCAATCAAAGAAGGCAAAATCGTTCTCTGCGACCGTTACCTCGATTCTTCCCTCGCCTATCAAGGCGGCGCGCGTGGCCTTGGCATCGATAACGTCCTCAACGTGAACCTATTCGCCACCGAAGGCACGTTCCCCGATTTGACCTTGCTCTTTGACATCGAACCGGAGCTCGGGCTCGAACGCATCGCGAAAAACGCTTCTCGCGAGGTGAATCGCCTCGACTTGGAGAAGATCGATTTCCATCGCGGCGTGAGGAAAACGTTCCTCGAACTTGCCGCGCGTTACCCGGAACGCTTTGTCATCATCGACGCGTCCCAACCTTTGGATAAAGTCGTCGAGGACGTTTACCAGACCGTCAAAACACGCTTAGCGAAATGAGTCTGTCCCAATACCTGAAAACCAGACAACCTCTCGTCACCAAATCGTTTTCCTATGGTTTGACCCACGATCAACTAGCTCACGCTTATCTCCTTGCCGGAGAGGCGGGCACGCCATTAAAGGAAACGGCCATCTTTTTGGCCAAATCGATCATTTGTGACCACCCCAACCCCTTCGCGGATGAAGAATGCGTCACCTGCCAACGCATCGACCATGGCGAATACCCGGATTTTGTCTTGCTCGACGGTTCGGAGGATTCCATCAAAAAAGACGAGGTACGTGACACGTTAAATCTTTTCCAGAAGACGCCGTTGGAACGTAAGGGCGTCATGATTTATGTCATTCACCTCGTGGAAAACATGACCTTGGAGGCCGTGAACTCCCTCCTTAAGTTCCTTGAGGAGCCCTCCCCTTATACCTACGCGATTCTCACCACCCAAAACGAGGATAAGGTTTTGCCCACGATCGTGTCGCGTTGCGAAAAGCTGCGTCTCATCCTCACCCCGAGGAGAGAAGTGCTCGAGGAAGCGCTCGCTTTAGGCGTGGAAAAAGAGGACGCGGAGATCCTTTCTTATTTCCATAACGATGGTTCCTTGCTACAAAAGGCGGCCGGAGAGGAAAGTTACCAAAAGATGAAAGTCGCTTTGTCCAACGCGATCGATGCCTTGAGTCGCAGCCCTCACTTTGCCCGCTTTATCTTCGAGACGGAAATCGCCCCGTTGCTTTCATCTAAGGCTTCCGCCCGTTTCTTCTTTGACCTCCTCACCCTTTTCTTCCGCGACATCGTCGCATATCACGCGGGCAATCCCACCGCCTTGACGAGCTATGATAGAATAATCGCCGAAGCGGCCAAGAAATTGCCGCATTTGGATGCCTCTCTCCTCGCCATCATGACCATGAGGGGAGAAATCGAGCTGAACATCAAAATCAGCCTTATCCTCACCCATCTCGTGAAAGTCCTCACGCAGGAGTAATCATGGATACCCAGAAATACGGATACTATTTGCCTATTAAATTCCACGGGAACGAAAAACCCTATTTCTTTTCGTGCGTGGACGGCAGCCTCAAGCCGGGCGATCTCGTCATCGTCATGAGCGTCGCCGGCGTCGAAGCCGGTCACGTCGTCGCCTCCCCCACCCCCATATCCGCCTATCATGGCGCCTTGGAACTGAAGCCGATCCTCCGCAAAGCGGACGAAAGGGACATCCAGGATTATGAGCAGGGGCTCCGCGATGCAAAACGCGCGCTAGAAATCACCAAACGGGAAATCGAATACCTTTCTTTGCCGATGGATCTCACCGACGCCTTCTATTCCCTCGACGGTTCGAAGGTGACCATCACTTATACCTCTTCGGAGAAACGCGTCGACTTCCGTGAATTGCTCAAAATCCTCGCCCCACAGCTTGGGGCACGCATCGAGCTCCGCCAAATCGCGCCGAGGGATCGCGCCAAAGCCATCGGTGGCATCGGCATCTGCGGTCTTCCTTTATGCTGCTCCACCTTCTTGAATCAGTTTGAGGGCATCTCCATCCAGCGCGCGAAAAACCAAATGCTCACGCTGAATATCCCGAAGCTCTCGGGCCCCTGCGGCAAACTCATCTGCTGCCTCAATTACGAGGATGACGCCTATACCGAAGCCAAGAAGGAATTCCCACGCTTTGGCACCGTCGTCAAACTCGACGAAGGCCCCTATACCGTGGATGGCATGAACGTGCTTTCGCGCACCGTCCGTCTGGTCGACGCCACCCGCAGCGACTTCAAGACCTTCCCTCTGGAAGACGTCCTCGCCATGCTTAACGGCACCTATAAACGCAAGGTCGAAATCGTGAAACCCACCGAGACTGTTTTGCCTTCCTTTGGGCTAGAAAAACCTTTGCAAAACGAAGAAAAACACGGCAAAAACCAGCCAAACGGTCCAAAACAAAATATCCAGAACAATCAGCAACGGAACGATAACCGCAACCAGTACCGCCACCATGACCATGGCAAAAACCGTGGCAATGGCGCGCCTCAAAGCCAAGACCAAAACCAAAAGGCGAACGACCGTCCACAAGGCGGGGACAACCAAAACCGCAACCGCCATCATAACCGTCACCATCACCATCACGGTGGGGGCAATCGTAACCCGGGCGGAGCGGCATGATTTCACGCGAACTCAATTTTGAGGGTCCTTCCCCGATCCTCTATCTCATCGCCACGCCGATCGGTAACCGCGGCGAAATGACCCCTCGTGCTTTGGAGGTCCTTTCTTCCTGCGACTTCATCGCGGCGGAGGATACGCGGAACTCCGGCCAGCTCATGGCGTTCTTCCATATCGATAAGCCGTTCATTTCCTGCCACGAGCACAATGAGGAGGAGTCCAGCGTGAAAATCATCGCGCTGCTTAAGCAAGGGAAGAAAGTTTGCTTCATGTCCGACGCGGGCTATCCCTGCTTGTCCGATCCCGGACAGCGCTTGGTGGCCAATTGTTTGGATAACGGCATCAAGGTTGCCGTCACCTCCGGCCCAAACGCGGCTATTAACGCTCTTGCGTGTTCTGGGCTTGATTCCACCCATTTCCATTTCGAAGGCTTCCTGCCCGCGAAGGAATCCGAACGCATCGCCCGTCTCAACGAACTCGTCACCAATCCCGACACCCTCATTTTCTATGAATCGCCCCACCGCATCTTCAAGACCTTGCTCGCGATGTCCGCGACGTTAGGGGAAAGAAAGGCGGTCTTGGCGAGAGAGCTGACGAAAGCCCACGAAGAATTCATCCGTGGCACGTTGCCGGAGCTATGCTTGCTCGACGAAGCTTCGTTAAGGGGCGAAATGGTCCTCGTCGTCGAAGGGGCGAAAAAGACCCGCGTTTCCTTAAGTGACAACGAAATCGCCTTGGCGTTAAAGGACCAACTCGAATGGGGCAAAACCCCAAAAGAGGCGATTAAGGCAGTATGCCAAAGCAACGACTTACCGAAAAACAGGGTATACGAAATCTATTTGGCGAACTTCAAACGCGACGAGTGATCAGGCTTCTGGCACCGTCGCTTTTTTCTTTGGCTTGGCGTAATAAAGGAATTGAAGGGTGAGGATCGTCGCGAACATCACCACGCCAACCGTCCACAAAGCCACGGCGAACCCGCTGAAAGGCGTGACATAACGCATCTCATAATTCACGGCCACGGGGTTGCCGTTTTCGTCTAAGGCATGGGGCGCGACGAAGCCGACCAAACCACCATCGAGGCGCAGCACCTGACAATCCGTTTTCTTGCCGTCGGGCATCGTCGCCTTCACGGTCCAGCCCTTGTCATAGCCAAGTTGGGTCAAAACGATTCGATCCTCCGCATAAGCGGTTTGGAAACGGAAGACGTTGGTATCCGTTTTTACGTTCTGCAACGCGTTGTTGCGCGTATATTCCTCAAAGGCCTCGATTTCGCTCCGTTCATGGACGGCCATGTAGAAGTTATAGGGATAGACGGTGATGTTGCCTCCGCCGCCATAGCAAAGCACGAAATAACGCACCCTGCCTTTGGCATATAGGCCGAACGTGCAGGAGCGATAGCTGTAATAATCGGTCTTGGACGCGTTGTCCAATAAGGCATTATCGAAGCTGAGACAGACGTTGGTCGCCGTGCGATTGCCGCTTTCGTCGAAGGTGTCGCCGATGGCGTAAATGCGCGGAGCGACGCGAGCGTTATTGGAAGTGCGGTCGTTATAGAAACGGAATTCGATGTAGCAACCGTTTGGGTCCTCGTTGAGGTAATCCCCGGTATAGGAATAGAACGCCAGTTTGCCCAAGTCGCGCTTGATGGTCATCGCGCCGGAACGCACCGCGCTATTGGCCTCCTGATAATGGTTGATGAAATAGGCGAGGCCTTCGTTAGCGTATTCCGCATCGCTCGTGGGCAATAGGCCATCGCCGGGGGCGGTGACGTAATAAGTCGCACCGAGGTTCATGCCGACGGATAAGCGCGAGATGCCGGTCCTTTCGCGTAGCGCGGCATCGCTATTCACCTCAGGCGCCGCTTGCACATCAAACGTCTCCGGCAATTTCACATCATCATCGATGATCGCGCCGTTAAGCTCCACAAATTGGTTCCATTCCAAATTGCGGAAATAACCCGTCCCATAGCTTTCGCCCGAGCGGCGATAGAAGGCGTTCTCGTAATGGCTGCCTTCGACGTTGCCCATGCGGTAGAGCAAATCCGAATTGACCGCATAGCCAAGGCTCATCATCGAGCTCTCGTCGCGGCGATAGACGCGGTAGTGCTTGCGGTTGGGGCTATAGTCGGGCATTTCGTCGGCATGGAACGGCACGTTCGGAGGCAAGAAAAGCGATTCGCCCTTGTCGTCCTTCCAGCCTGAGTAGTTGTTGGTGACGATGTAATACCTCATGCCGAGCAATGTGTCGGTCGAATAACGCTTATTGCCATAGAATCCAGACCAGTTGGGGTTATAGAAATATTCTTCGTTGTAAGTTTTCCGCTGATCGCCAGGGTATTTCATCTGGTTGTTGATCGCGAACGTCTCTAGATCGAAGTTCATCAACGAATGGAACGCGGACGGCGTATTTAATCCGGCGACGTTATGGAAATAGTTGCTGCCTTGGAATGTATCGCTATGCACGCGGAAGAAACCGGAGTCATGGCTATTGATCGCGTTGCCCATGTACAAGGAGCTCTCCGCGTTGTACCTGCCGCCGGCAAAGGAGTTCTCATAGGACCAGGTGCCGTTGAACGCATAGGAGAGGTTGCCCATGACGACCGCCTCGACTGCGACCATTCCGAATAAGGCATATTTCAGCCATTGCTTACGGTAGCCGACGCAGAGCAAGACGCCCTCGATGACGACGAAGGCGAGTTGGTAATAGAAATACCAGGCGGTCATGACGCCGTTATAGCTTTCCGATGCCGTATGGTAAGTGCTGACCCAATACGTCGTGCCGTTGGTGTTATAAATCGCGTAAGTGAATGTCTTGCCCTTAAGCAATCTCTCGGTGAAATAGAAGGTGAAGATCGTGCCAGCCAAGGCGAGCAAAGTCGCCGCGAAGGGAATGAAACGCGGCGAGGAATCGCGTTGATCAAAAGCCCAACAGCAGTAATAGACGATCAAGGGGATTAAGACCAAATACCATCTGCCATAGCCGTTCCCCGAGAAGGCATAGAAGAAGAAATAGCTAAAGTTCGTGAACACCGCATAGGCACATAAGAGCACGACCACGAAATGGGACCATTTCTTCAGGCGGACCGAATGAATCAAAGCGGCGAAGAACAAAATGACGCAAGGCGTGTAGCAGAATAGCGAAGCGGTCCAGGCGTCATAGCTCGTGCCGCGCGCCAAGGGAAGTTGCGTCCATCCACCCGTGGGGAAGAAGAAGGAAATCAAACCCATGAGCTCACGGCCCGGAGAGTCGCCGACCTCTTCAAAGACCAGCGTGAAGAACAAACGGAAATCGAATTGCTTTAGTGCGGCGAGGACGGAGTGCAAATAGGCGGTGCCGATGGAGGAGGAACGCCCGGAAAGACTCGTCTGGCGCAAGGAAGGCAACAACGTAAACGAAGACATCATGATGCCGATAGCGAAGCCACAGACCCCAAGCACCATGACCATCCCGTTTTGCTTTTTGTCGCGGGTCTTAATCGTCATGAAGAAACGCCATAACGCGTACATCACGCCGAAGATGCATAAAACAGGCACATAAAAGAAGCACGATAAGCCAAGGAAGAAGACGCCCAAGATGAGGCAGGTCGGCTTCCTTTCCTTGATCACGAGTTCGATGCCCCAAAGGATCAAAGGGAAGAACGCCATCGCGGAGGTGAAGTTCGGCGAACCCTCAAAGAAAGTCGTGAAGCCGGAGAAGGCATAGATCAAGCCGCCGATGCGCGCCGTCCATTCCTTGATGCCCATGTTCTTGAGATAGCACCGCATGAACAATCCGCCGACCATCAATTTCGCGAAGGTCATTTGGGCATACATCTGCGGAATCCAAGCGCGAGGGAAGATGTAGCAGATGAACATGAATGGATCGAACAGACCATAATAAGAACCGGATCCGATCATGTCGGTGCCGAGGTATACCGCACCGTCATAAAGCGTGAACCGGCCGGTGGTGAAGAAGCGATGCCAGACTTCCCAATAGTCGTAGGTGAACGAGATATATTGCCAGGTGTAGTCCCAGTTCAACATCTGGGTGAACGAATTCGTATAAAGGGAATAAGCCGTCCATCCCATGCCGAGGAGGAAGAGAAAAACGCCGTAATAGAATGTGCTTTGCCACGAGAAAAGCCAGGGACAATGCTGCCTAAACCAATTCGATTTTGCGGGCTTCTGCTCACGAATTTCCCGCAAACTTGAGGCTTTCTTTTCGGTTTCTTCCATAAGGATTAGTCTTTATGTTCCTCACTCGTCGTTTCCGGTCCACTGATGCCGACCACGTCGCTCACCGGCATAGAGAAGGCGATGCCCATGCCTTTCGTGGTCATGCCCGCCCCTTCGTTGACCGAGGTGAGGACTTTATCCCGAATCGCCTTCGGGACCAAAATCAACACGATGTCTTTCTCGGGGGTAACCTTCACGCCGAAGAATTCACTGATCTCTTTGTTTCCGGTGCCGCGGGCAGAAAGAACGGTGCCGCCGGTGGCTCCGGCTTTCTTCGCCGACTCCATGACGAGGTCGGTGTAGCCGTGGTTGACGATACAAGTGATGCATTCGTAATTATTCATTTTTTCTTCCCCCCTTTGGCGGAGATCGGTTTTTCAAATAGACGCGTATTGGTGAGCATCTTGTAAATCGAGATGCCCGCGACCGAATCGACCGGAATCGCATAGGCGATGCCCTTGGCCATCTTCGAGACTGAGAAACGCTGGGCCAACTGGCCTTTGTAGACGCCCCAGCGGTCCGCGCGGATCAAAGAGAAGACGACCTCTTTCTTCGTCGGAAGCGAAAGGGCAAGCGCCATCTCGGCGGATATGGTGCCCTTGCCATGGCAGACGCAGCAGATCGCCGCCTCGTTTTCGTTATTGAGTTGGATGACATAGCCGGATTGCCCTTCCGGCACGATGGTGGTTACCAAAAGAAGCGGGCGCAAACGATGCGTCTGCTCATACGGAACGAAGTCTCTGCCGGGAACCGTTTCGCTCATTGGGCCTCCTCCATCATGTTCTCAAAGTCGATATGGATGACTTGGTTGTCGTTTTCTTCGACGATACGCTTACGGGCCTTATGAAGGGCAACCGCGGAAGTGATGCGCGATTGAAGGCCCAGCATCTGCACGATGATGATTGGCATCATCGCGACGACCGCCACTAAGCCAAAACCATACATGTACGCGTCAATATTGCAAGAGAGGGCAAAGCCAATACAAAACGGCAGCACGAACGTCGAGGTCATCGGGCCAGAGGCGACGCCGCCGGAATCGAACGCCATCGCGGTATAGATTTTCGGCACGAGGAACGACAGGGCGAAAGCAAGGATATAGCCAGGGATAATGTAGTATTCCAAGCCGAATTGGAAGTGCGCTCGAAGCACCGCCAAAGCGACGGCAACGCCATTCCCAATCGCAAGCATCGCCAAGACCTGCCACTTTTTGATCGTGCCGTCGGACACTTGCTCCATTTGCTCGACCAAGACGTGAACCGCAGGTTCGGCCAAGACGCCGAACACCCCAAACAACGCGCCGATGCCGATGGCGACGTAATGGAAGGAATTCGATACGCCAAGCATCGTGCCGACCGATTTGGCGACGGGCAAGAAGCCCCACTCCACGGCGGCGAGGAAGAGCACGAGGCCGACATAGGTGATGATCATGCCAATGATGATGGAGAAGAGTTCACGGACGGAAATGCGGATAAAGATGAGCTCGTAGACAATGAAGAAGAGCAAGATCGGCCCGACGGACAAAGCGACGGAACCCATCGTTCCAAGAGAGCTCTGGGCCAACCCCTCCCAAATTGAAGAGTAGGTCGCGTCATTAAGCGGATAAGTGGCTGGCAAACTCTTTCCGACCGATTTCAGAATGAGGGAAATGAGAACGACGGCGATGATGGGGCCGATGGAGCATAATGCGGTCAAACCGAAGGAGTCCTCGGAGTTTTTACCGCCACGATTCGCGGCCATGCCTAGGCCAAAGCCGAGCAAAAAAGGCACCGTGACCGGACCAGTCGTGACGCCGCCGGAATCGAAACAGATGGGAAGGAATCTGGGGTCCACAAAGTAGATGAGCGCGAAGCAAAGCGCATAGAAGGATAGGAACAGGATGTTGAGGCTTTGGTGCAACGTGGTGCGGATGACGCCGATGACGAGGAATAAACCGACCCCGACGCCGATGGTGACGATGATCACGTACTTATTGATGCCGATCTGGTTGGAGAGAACGCTTAGGTCCGGTTCGGCGATCGTGACCAGAACGCCGATGATGAACGTCATGGCGATGACGAAGAAGAACTTTCTTTTCTGCACCAAAGACCCGCCGATGATCCTGCCGATTTCGGTCATGGACTGCTCCGTCCCAAGGCTAAACAAAGCCATGCCGATGACAATCATGATGACGGCTAAGGAGAACGAGATCATCGTGTCGTCGGTGAGTTTATGGACCACACCGGCGGAATCGATGAAGGTGTTCTCGGGGAACGCGTATCTCGTCACGAGGAAAAAGATCACCACCACGAAAGCGATGGGCGTCGCGGATAAGAGGCTCTCCTTAAATTTACTGAGCCAGGTTTTCCATCCGGGGATCATCGATGGCCGCCTTTCTTTGGCTTATGATGCCCCATCGGCCTTCCCTTGGGTTGGCCTTTTGGCTTGCGTCTTTTGTCCTCGTCGCGGGAAAGGAATCTTTGTTTCTCGCGCTTTGCCTCTTCCTCTTTCGCCTCGACCCGAGCCTGGGCTCTGGTCTTGAAGAAGAGCTTTTTGAACTCTTCGGGCATCGGGGTGACGAAATCGTATCTTTTGCCGCTTAGAGGGTTGGTGAACGTCAGTTGGTAAGCGTGGAGGCCAAGGCGATGGATCGGGTCGCTCGGCTCGCCATACTTATCGTCGCCGATGACGTGATGTCCCCGTGATCCGAGTTGGACGCGGATTTGGTTTTTGCGCCCGGAGGAAATATGGACATCCAAAAGCGAATAGGGCTCTTTGTAGGAAATGACTTTGTATTGCGTAGTCGAAAGTTTACCCACGGTGCGGTTCTTGGTCACGAAGACGAGATGCAGGTCGTTTTGCGTCAAATAATCTTGCAAAACCGCCTCTTCCTTTTCCATTTTGCCTTCGACGATCGCGTAATAAGCTCTGGTTTCGACGATTTCTTGCCAGTGGTTTTGCAGCGCCTCGCGCACCTCGAATTTCTTCGCGAAAACCAAGACGCCTGAGGTGTCTTCGTCCAAACGATGGACGACATAAACGCGCGCTTTGGGATTCGTCGCGGCAACGTAATCAGAAATCAACCGATACGCCGTCCTGCCCTTCTCGCGGTCGGTCGCGACCGAAAGTAAGCCAGAGGGCTTATTGATGACGACGATGTCCTCATCCTCATAGATGATGGGCAAGTCTTTGCGTTCGTGTTTGGCGATGCGGTTCTTGGAAACCGTCACCACATCTTCCGGCACGAGGGGATAGTTATATTGAGAGACGGGGACGCCACCGACCGCCACCTGATGATGGGTGAGCAACGATTTGATGGTCTTCCTCGGGGTATCGGGCATCTTGAACATCAAAAAATCCATCAGGGTCGTTTCTTTATAGACCTCGAATTCCTTGATCGTCCGCGGGTCGACGAGCCCTTTGTTTGGGGATGTTCTCTTTTTGTCGTTCTTATTCATGATCCAACCCCAGATAGGCGAGCATCTTGTCAAATTCGCGGGTCATGACGGTCCTGCCCTCTTCATAAAGGGCGAGGAGTTTGTCCTTGTCGCGTTCCGCTCTTTTCACCACGGGAGGTACATCCGGACGTATCACGAACACCTTTCCTTCGTCCTCAAGGCGCTCAATCTCATCGGCGTCCGCGTTATAAAGTTCGGCCTGGCGACGATAGATTTTGATGAATTCGCGGTATTTGCCATACATCAATTTGGCGAGGAGCATCTTGGCCCAGCCAGTGGGCTTCTTGCGATAGCCGCGCGCCCTGGTCTCGACGATGACCAATTTGTCGCGCCCATCCTCTAGAGCTTTGCGGAAAGGGACTCCAGCCACGACGCCGCCATCAAGGCAAGGCGTGCCTTCGACATCGACGACCTTGGAGATGAGCGGCAAAGAGGCGGAGGCGGCCAATGCCTTATAGAACTCTTTGCAGACGCATTTACGGAAATAGTACGGCTTGCCGTCCATGCCCGTCGCCGCGGCGATGAACTCGATCGGAGATCCGTTATAGGCCGCGGTGTTGAACGGAAGGCGGGTCTTGGGAACGTTATGGAACAAATAGGCGAAATCAAAGAACGTGCCGCGGCGGAAGAAGTTCGTGACAGACACGAATCTCTTGTCGCCCAAAAGCTCGGTGGTGACGACTTTGCTGCGCCCGATGTCGCGAGAAAGGTAATTCACGCCGTTAAGCGCGCCGGCGGAAGTGCCGATGAGATAAGGAAAATAGACGTTTCTCTCCATCAAAACGTCGAGCACCCCGGCGGTGAAGGCGCCACGAGCGCCACCGCCTTGAAGGACCAATCCAGACTCTTTCAAATCGAAAACACCTTGCATTACTTAGTAATGGTATATTCCCGAGGGCGAAACCTCAAAGACTTTCACAGGGAAAGTCGATTTATTTGTTAAATCGAACCGCGCTTAGAACAAGCGATCGGCAAACGCGATCAGTTTTTCGTTCACTTCCACCGATTCCGATAGACTAGGCGCCACGACATTATGGACGTGTCCCACGCCTCGCTTTTCCGAGGAGATAAACACAAAGCCGATGTCCTTCCCTGCCTGCTCGCAATCCGCTTTCAGGTCTAGGGATTCTTGCTTGAGGAAGTCCTTCGCGCAGGAAGAGACAAATAACGGCATGTTCAAAGAGCCAAAGTTGGTTTTGGGGCAGAGCGTGGCGTGATATTCGTCGTCGGCAAACCGAGGACCAAACATCACTTTGGAGCCGCGCTTAGACATCAACGGGGAATGCGTGGCACGGATGAGGTTATAGACCGGGCAATGGACCGCAACCCCATGAAAGGAGGCTCCGCCTAAGTCTAAGCCGGCGCGTTCACGTAGCTCGGGGTCAAGACTAAGTTCCGCCATAAGCAAAGCAAAGTGTCCGCCGGCGGAATCGCCGACGAGAACCATGCTGTCGGTGTCGATGTCTAACTCTTGGGCATGGTCCATGAGGTAGCGGATTTGGGCGGTGATGGTCTTGGCTTGGTCCAAACATCCGCGAACCCCGTCGTTGGGTTCGTAATCCAAGCAGGCGACGTCATATCCGTGTTCCAGCAGCGTGATGGTGTAATCGATGCCCGACTTACGGTCGCCAAAGAGATAGGCGCCACCATGGACATAAACGAAAACGCGATTCTTTCGAATGGCCTTAGGCGCGTGATAAACGTCGATGCGGTGGAAATGGTTGCCATCCCCAATGACGTCGATATCGGTGAGCGGGGAATAGGCGCTCATGTCCGGCCACGTCTTCGCTCTCTTTTTATAGCCGCGGTTAAGCGAATATCCAACGGCCCATATGGCTACTGGACCGATTTTCATTTCAGCACTCCAAAATGGCGAAGCGCCTCGAGGATTCCGTCATCGGCGATGCGGGGGCAGACATAGTCGGCGGCTTCCTTAACCGCGTCTTTGCCATT
The DNA here is from genome assembly GCA_015058945.1 of Erysipelotrichaceae bacterium. Lineage (GTDB taxonomy): Bacteria > Bacillota_I > Bacilli_A > RFN20 > CAG-826 > Alloenteromonas. The sequence goes on from SVBF01000020.1 coordinate 12,852, forward strand.
GCCGACGCACACGAAGATCGAACTCTCGTTCATCGTGATGTCCTGGTAGTCGTCGCCAAAACCGATGACCTCGTCTTTCCTGAAACCGAGGTGATTCAAAATGATCGAGATGCCGTCGCCCTTGCGATGCTCGCCCTCGCTGATGTCGACGCCACACTCATGGAAACGGTAATAATTGAGTTCCGGGCACTCGTTCTTAAAGAGGGGGTCGTACTCTTCCGGAGCAAAAAGAAGTACTCCGGTAACCTCGTCGCCACGATAGGGATGGACGGGCGGAACGGCATCGCTATAAGTGCCATGATAGTTCTCTAAATACGTGTTTCCGGGAGCGATCAAAAAACGCGTTCTTGGTGTGACAAGTTCCATCGTAAGCTGATTTTTTAAAGCGATTTTGCAAAGTTTTCGGATTTTGTCCGCGCTCATCGTCATCTTTCTCAGCGTGCGATTTCCACAGGTGACGATCGCGCCGCAATTTGAGATGATCCCGTTCCATTTGACGCCAAGATCGAAGACGCCGAAATCCTTGAGACTGGCATATGGACGGGCGGTGCAGACAAAGACTTTTACCCCTTGTTTTTTGGCTTGTTTAATCGCCTCAATGCCAGAGACGATGTAGCGTCTGCTCTCCCAGTCATAGAGGGTATTATCGATGTCGAAGAACAGCGCCTTAATCATGAGTGACCCCCTTAAAGGAAAGCAAACCATTAAGCTCGCGCATCTCTTTGCCATCCACCTTCGTCACTTTTCGATCATAGGTGATGAGGCCATTGGTTTCCTGCTCGACGTCGCTAAGTTGGGTATAAACGGCGACGGACAAGCCTTTGTCCACTAACGGGGCGATCTGTTTTCGATAGAGGGAGGAGATCGCCTTCCTGAGTTTGCGGACGTCCCGATAGTAGGAATATAGGGTTCGTTTCTTGGTGTCGCAATGTCCTTCGACGACATGGGAATACGCGCCGAACTCAGAAAGGGAAAGAATCCGTTTGCCGTCGCCTACGTATTTCGGTTTGAAGAAATAGCGGTGATGCGATTCAAAGTCTCCGGCCCCTTGGTCGAACCAACCGGAACAAGAGTCGATGAGACGGGTAGGGTCTAGCGTTCGAAGCTTCTCGGTCAAGCGGACGGAATCGAATTGCCCCCACCCCTCGTTGAATAAGGTCCATATCGCGATGGAAGGAACGTTAAACAGTCTCTCGACGGTCGGCTCCATATCCTCTTCAAAGCGTTTTTTGCCTTCGTCCGACTGACGGCCGAGCTTGGCGGATTGGGTGACGTCGTCGATCTTGAGGTTAAAGAACGGAGCGAGCATGAATAGGGACTTCTTCACTGGGGCGCCACCATTAACAAAGTCCTGAATCACGATGAGGCCGAGGCGATCGCAGTGGTAATACCAGCGCATCGGCTCAATCTTGATGTGCTTTCTGACCATGTTGAACCCGAGGTTTTTCAGCATCCGGACATCGTTGATCATCGCACCATCGGAAGGTGGAGTCAGACCACCGTCAGGATAATATCCTTGGTCGAGGACGCCCATGAGGAATAACGGCTCATTATTTAAAGCGAATACGCGATATCCGTTCCTCAGTGTTGAGGAAAACTTTCTCATGGCGAAATAACTGTTGATGACGTCGAAGTTGATCGATACCCGTAAATCGTAAAGGTTTGGCACGTCCGGGCTCCAAGGATGGAAGGCGGCGGAAAGGTCAATGGTGCAGGAGGCGTCATC
>SVBF01000002.1 GCA_015058945.1 Erysipelotrichaceae bacterium
AAGATACGCAGAAAGGATATTAACGAGTCGCTGAGATTGGAGCACCGAAGGAAGAAAAGGGTTTCTTAACAGTTTATCTGTTAAGTCCAAAACGCAAACTAAAAGGGGCTTAGTCACCTTTTAGGTTTCTTAACAGCCCCTCCGTAAGCATTGGTTTAGTTCGCCTCGTGCTTCCGCTTCTTGGAGAGGAGGAAGACGCCAACGATGGTGGCCGCGGCGATGGCCCCAAGGGTCACGACGACGATCACCTTAGCGTTATTTCCGTTCGACCAAGAGGAGAGGACGGAGGTCTTCGCGGTGAGTTTATATTCGTCCACGCGACCAATGAAGTCCTCATAGTCTTCGGTGCCGTAAAGCGTGATCACGAAGTCATAACGCTGGATGGCGCTCGAAATGGCGTTGCCAAGATTCTTGGTCGGGTCGGCCTCGTGAGGAATGGCGAGGAGGATCGCCTTCGCCTCGTCGGAAAGCTCATAGGTGTAGTCGTATTCGAAGTCGTCCCAATTCTCCATCGTCTTCGTGCAGTCGTTCGCGAGGAATTCCGTCGCCCAGCCGTCCGCCTCGATGATGGCTTGCGAGGTAATGTAAAGACTATGCGAGGTCTCGTCAGTGTCGAAGAAGAGCGAATAGGTGCCCGCGGCGTTGACGTGGATTTTGCCTTCTTTGAGGACGAAGGTTTCCGAGAGGAGCCCATGGGTCGTGAAGGCGTTATAGGATTCGCCGTTGAAGCTGACTTTAAACTCCGCGTCTTTGGCGAGGGCGACGTTTAAGGCGTAATGTTCGGAATGGCCGGAGCCGTTACGTTTATAGTGGTCAAGGGTGACGGGGTTTTCGAGTCCGTCGAGGGTGGCTAAGGCGCCAGACCAGGTCGTCTCGTCGGTGACGCCGAGGACGCCGGTCGCGTAGAAGCTGACGTTGCCCGATTCGTTCCACTTATCCCCCTCATCCCAACTCGGCACGGTGGCTCCGGGACGATAACGGACCGCCTTCATGTGGGTCGGCGTGAAATCGAGTTCGTAGGAGACGAGATAGATGCCATCATCACCCGGAACGGCGGAGGCGAAGTCAGAGAACGCATTCTCGGTCGATCCGTCCTTCCAGAAATAGAGGGCGAATTTCGCGTTATCGTTTTGCCAGGTGGAGGACTGGGTCAAATCGATGTGGATGTCACCGGAAGGGTTTAGGCCGAGAAGGCTGCTCTTGCGTCCGAGGTAATAGTCACAGTTTTCCCAATATTGGTCCTTGCCTGCGCCGATATCACTACCGCTCCAATCTTCGTTATAGTGGCGCGGGCCGATGACCATGTACCAGTCTTGGTCATCGAGATAATCCGCCAAGGTTTTTCCCGCTTCACCGGCGGACTCTTCGGCGCTCCAGGCCTGCTTTTGGTCCGCGGAATTCGCGGCCCAAGTGATGTCCATCGCGCCGGTCTTTTTGGTCTCGGCGGCGAAGAAATAATGGGCGCACGCGTCTTGGGAATAAGGATGCAAATCGCTGGATCCGTCCAGCTTCCTCGAAACGGAATCGAAGGAAGGTTTGCTGCTATAGAGGCAAAGCAGCCAGCCCCTCATATCCAAATCGTTGTTGTCGACGGTGAACGTCGTGCTGACCGCGCCTTCGCTGATGGATAGGCTGCGTTCGTCGCGGGTATAATCGGCCGCGAGGGTCGTAAGCGCATTGTCATGGCCGGATAACGCCGCCGCGAGCGCGCCAAAGGAAAGCGCCGCGGTGGGAATGGCCAGCAAAAGCGTTTTTTTCATCTTCATGCTATGAACCTCCATTAGGATTAACAAATTATAGCTGTCTTTCTAAGACTAATGGCAAATATCACACGACACAAAACCGCCTTTAAAGGACGGTTTGTGGGTCGACCTCGGATCAGGAGTCGATTTTGCGCTGCCCCAACGGCGTATCCTTGGGTTGGTCTTTGTCGTCGTCGCCGCCGCATCCGCCGCCGGAGACCGCGTCGAGCTGCTCGTCGCTAAGCTCTACGCCCTCATCCTTGGCAAGCTGGAGGAGGTCGAAGCTGTTGTCGCATTCGGCGACCTTCTCGATCTGGTCCGCGGCGAGGCCGTTAAGCAATTCCTGTTTGACGTTCATGGTGTTTCCTCCTTCGTCTTGCCCATATCATAAAAGTGCGTCTGCCACAGACCTGCAACAAAAACAAAAAACAAAGAACCACATACGAAAAAGGCCCAGGATTCGTCATTGCACTACAGCAAATCGAGGATGCGTTTTTCTATCGAACAAAAGAAAGACTTAGTCGTTATTGCTTGACGACGCTTTTGCTTCGATACGCTCCTCATCGTCATTGCAACCCGTATCGCGTTTCATAAACACCAAAAGATACAAAACGAACAAAATCCCAATCAAAGCGATGCCAATCAAAATGATGATCAGTCCCTCGCTAGAGAAGATACGGCTTCCGCCGACTTCCGGCCATATCGCATCCACGATACCCGTCGCTTCGATAAATAAGATACCAAGCGGGGCAATGTATTGGAGCATAAAAGCAAATACGACCGTGAATTTGCCTAAGTCTAGCCCTTCCTCTTTGAGCTTCTTCGCTAGCAAGGTGGGGCGAAATAAGTCGTGCCGATCCTTCGGACGAAGGAAGAACCATCCAATCGCGACGCTGACGGCCAAGGCACCAATGGGTATGAGTAAGGAATTTACCGTCGTGTCGAGCACCTCTAACAAATTTCTGTCTCCTAGAGAAAGGAAATGGCCTCCGTTAATCCCCTGTCCTAACGATATGGCGACGGGCACGGAGAAAAGGAAACAAACCAAGGCCAAAACGATGACGACCCTGAGGCGTTTGATTTTCCAGGTCTGACTCACAAACTGCGCCGCACCCTCCAGTAACGAGATTACCGATGTAATCGCGGCGATGCTCACCATGCCAAAGAAGAAGAACGAGATGATTTTCCCGGCGATGCCAAGTTTAGCAAAGACTAGTGGCATGGAAGAGAAAAGCAGGACGATACCGCTTTCTTGAAGCGCGACTCCGGTCTTGGCTTGGTGATGGAAGATCGCGGGGAAGATGGCTAACCCAGCAAGCAGGGCAACAAGCGTATCAAAGAAGGCAATCCAAAACACCGACCGCCCCACTTTGATTTTTTCGCCCATGTAGGAGCCATATACGGAAAGGATCCCTAAGCCAACCGAGAGCGAGAAAAAGGCCTGGGACATAGCCGCAAGGGCGCCCTTGAATCCAAGCTTGGTGAAATCCGGATTCAAATAATAATTGAGCCCTTCCTTTACCCCTTCGCCAAGGCAAAGGCAATAAATCACGATCCCCACCAAGATGATGATGAGGACCGGCATCAGGATTTTGCTCGCGTTTTCTATGCCCCGTTTCACACCAAGGGAGATGATGATGGCACATAGTAATATGAAGATCCCCGTGAACAAAACCACTTCCCACGTATTCGCGGAAAAGGTCTGGAGGGCATTGCTTTGATCTTGAAAGGAATTCACGGTGAATTTCAGCGTATAACCACCAAGAACCGAATAATAGGTCATGATGATAAAAGAGCCGACAATACCGATTAACCCTGCAATACCATAGAATTTGTTAATCTTTTTATAAGCGGTGACCGGGTTGGATCTTGCCCATTTGCCAATGAAAATCTCACCAATGCAAAGCAAAGAACCTAAGACGATGACGCTAAGGACATAGACAATGACAAAGGAGGCACCGCCGTTCTGGCTCGTCTTATAAGGGAAGCTCCAAAGGTTACCTAAACCAACCGAGCTACCCGCCGCGGCAAGCACGAATCCGATGCCGCTATGAAAGCCATCGCGTTTTTCCATAACTACCTCGGGAATCTTCCGCGCCTAAGCTTTGCTTGTCAATGAAAAGAAACATAATTGGGGTAAAGGATTTCCACATTATGGCAATGTATTGACTGTTATATTGCCGTTTTGGCAAATATCTATTTTCAACAATAGAAAAACCGCCCAGCGATGGACGGTCTTGTTGGTTTGTTGCTTCGTGTTTCGGGGAGAACGATCTTCGTATGAACGGGGAGAATGGCTCTCGCCCTGACGCAACGATAATTAAATATAAGTTTAATACATATGCTATCATATGTTTATCGTTGGTTCGTTTACTTATTTTCTTCGATTATTTTCTTGCAATACTCTTTCAGTGGCAAAATATCTTCAGTTGCCGTATTCCATACTTCATCAAAAAGAATTGACCCATATCCGTGTACAATTCTATCCCTCATTCCTTTAATGTTTTTCCAAGGGACATTTCCGTACTCCTTTATAAAATTTGGCTCAAATCTTTTGGCAAGCTCCCCTATCTGCAAAAGATTAAAGCACAGGACGTCTTTGATCATCTCGCTTGAATCGAATTCTTGTTTTGATAATCCGTCTACCGTTTCGCCGATTCTTTCACAATGTTTAATAATACTAAGCAATAAGCCTTTTTCTTTTACTGTTAGCATAATTTAATAAGATCCTTCCTTAATTGTTCTTCAAAATATTCATCCATCTGAGAGCCAATAAAAACTAGGTCAACATCCTTTCCCAGTGCTTGCACGAGTTCTTCTTTCAAATTGGCTTGATCAAAGAAAGATTGGATGTCGCCACGCTCACAATAAATGTCGACATCGCTATTATTATTAGCTTCTCCTCTTGCATAACTACCAAATAAATAAATTTCATTTATGTGGTACTTTTTAAAAACCGGAAAAGTGCGTTCCTTGATTTGCTTGATTGTCAAAACATCAGGGCTAACATCCTTTTCAATAAGTGTGACTAGGTAACGGTTTTTGTTTCTCGTATTTTTCAGCTTTTGGATAACGATAGAGTTATCCTTTCTGATTCGAAGCGGAAACATCTGATATGTCTCTTTATTAAAGTCATTAATATATTGTTTCTGATTAAATGCCATATTAGCTCCTATCATACATATGCTATCATATGCTTTAAATATATTCACCTGCGTTTTTTAACAGAAAAATCGCCCATAAGGGGCGGTCTTGTTGGTTTGTTGCTTCGTGCTTCGGGGAGAGCGTTCTTCGTATTAACGAGGAGAATCGCTCTCGTCCTGCGACAACTTGTCCCATGACGACGCCAATTCTCCGAAAAAGAACAAACTCCGCTCTCTCCGACGAAGCCCATATTCGAGCCATGTGACGCGATTCCGACGACGCCTAACAATTTGCCAGCCACAAGGACGATCGCGCGACGTGGGCCGACCGGGGCTAGCCAGAACGAGTTATATACAAGTATATAAAGCAGCTTCGACGTCGGTGGTTCTAAATGGGTCTAGGACGAGGACGGACGAATATGAAAAAACCGCCCACGTGGGACGGTCTTGTTGGTTTTGTTGCTTCGCCGTCGGGGCGAATCCGGTTTGTCCTAAATCGGAGAATCGGGTTCGTCCTACGACACAACTCTCCGAGATTACTTAACCTCGGGAAGAAGTCCCATGAAGCGGGCGTTCTTGATCGCCACGGAGAGCTGGCGCTGATACTTGGCGCTGGTGCCGGTGACGGAACGCGGGGTGATTTTGCCGTCGGGAGAGATGAACCTCTGGAGGAGTTCCACATCCTTGTAGTCGATGTATTTGATGTGGTTCTTCGTGAAGTAGCAGACTTTGCGACGGGAATGCATCTTCTTGAAAGCCATTTCGGTTTATTCCTTTCTGTGGGTCAGCGTTAGAAGGGAAGGTCGTCGTTGGTGACGTCGATCGATTCCAGGTTTTGCTTATCGCTGACGGGGTTGACCTGGGAGAAACCGTTATCCACGGGCATTTCGCTCGCGGCGCCGTTTTGCTTGGCGGCGGACTCGACGAATTCGATGCGATCGCAATTGATCGAGTAGGCGGTGACGTTGGCGCCCTGGCTGTTCGTGTACTTACGGGAGACGAGTCTGCCGTAGACGGCGATGAGGTTTCCCTTGCGCCAGAACTTCATCAGGGTGTCCGCCTGAGGTCCGAAGACCGTGCAGTCCATGAATAAGGTTTGTTTTTCTCCGTTCGGGCCTTTCCTTCCGTCATCGCACGCGACGGTGAAGGCGCCGACGCTGGTTCCGGAATTGGTCCTGCGGAGTTCGGGGTCGCGGGTCAGGCGACCGACTAAAGTGATGACATTGAGCATCGTGTTATCCTCCTTGGATTAGTCTTTGTCGACAGTGACGAGGAATCGAACGACGTTGCTATCAAGCTTCGCTAAACGAGAGAACTCATTGAGTCCCGCCGGCTCGGCGGAGACTTTGATGACCACATAGTAGCCTTTGTTGAGCTTCTTCATCGGATAGGCGAAGTCACGGAGACCCCATTCGCGGACTTCCTTGACCTGGCACTTCTGCGCGGTAAGGATGCCATGGAGCTTCTCGATCTCAGCCTTTCTCGCCTCTTCTTCGAGAGTCGGGACAAGGATGTACATGATTTCGTATTTTCCCATGATTTTGCACCTCCTAAATTCGGTCTATGGGCCGCCTTGGTGGAATGCCATGCGGCCATAAGAGTACGTGCGCCCCTCAATTGCCTTCAAAAGGGGCGACTTATTATATAAGGGGTGCTCGCAAGTGGCAAATACTTCGTGAACGTCTTCGTCGGTTCTTCATCACCTCACCAATATATACCCGCCGAAAACGCGAATTTGCTCAAAAATTTCACAAAAAGCCAAATTGCCCCATAATGTCAGCATGCAAAACATCGATCTGACCCAAGATTTGGAAAGCGTCGTCCTCGGCATCGACGCCTTTGATGACGAAACAGAACTAAGCGCCGCCCATCTCCATAACGCCCTGTCTTTGCTCCACCAAGTCCTCGGCGAAGGTTCCTGGGTCGGACTTTACCTCGCCACCCCTGCCCGCCTGATCCTCGGTCCCTTCCAAGGCACGCCAGCCTGCGAGAAGATCGCCTTTGGCAAAGGTGTGGTCGGCGAATGCTATTCCAGCGAGAAAACCATCACCGTAAAAGACGTCACCAAACGCGCGAATTACATCTGCTGCGACGCCACGGCGAAAAGCGAAATCTGCGTCCCGATGAAGAAGGATGGATGTCTCGTCGCCGTACTCGACGTCGACCTCCCCTACGTCCATGAATACGCGGATAAAGAGGTCGTCGCATTTGAGAAAATCGCGGCAAAACTGCTCCGTTTTTGCTGAAAACCCCGTATTTGCAAAAGAAAATAAAGCGTAGGTTTTCGCATCGCAAAAGATAAAAGGCCGCCCTTAGGCAGCCTCATGAAAACTTTTGAGTCTTTGGTTAGTCCTGAAAGCGGGTGTGCTTGACCTTCCATTTTCTGAGCCTGCCTGGAATGAACAGGCCGAAGATGCCGATGGTGATGATGGTGAGCAACCACCACTTGATCCAGGTGCCGAAAAGCTGAAGGGCCGTGGCGTCGAACCTAAGGCGCTTGCCTTCGATGACGGTGTGCTTGGTTTCCCAGCCATAGAGTTTGCAAACGGACCAAGGGTGTGCGATGCCGAGGGTGAGAAGAGTTACGAAGAAGGTTAGGACGGTCCAGCCGAATTTCTGGAGCCCATTTCCATCAAAATACGACTTCGTGACGACCTCCTCCGCTTTTTCTTTTTTTGACATAAACAATCTCCTTTCCGCAATATTTTACGCATCCCTTATCAAAGATAAAGCGAGGGTTCCATTAAGGAAAGCCGCAGGCGTGATATCACCTGCGGCTCTACCTGTTTGAACAAGCGTTATTTCTTGCTCTTCTCGGCCTTGACCTCACGGCCGTTTTTGATGACGGTCTTGCCGGAATCGAGGTCGGCGATCTCCTGACGGTACTTCTCCATCTCGGCGTCATTGGCGAGGATGAAGTGTCCGGGGAGGATCTCTTGAAGATAGGGCTTCTGCTTCGAGTAATCGTGGGCCTTGAACTGGTCGTAGACGATCCTCTCCCTGCGCTTTTCGAGGAAGGGGTTCGGCTGCGGGATGGCCGAGAGTAAGGACTTCGTGTACGGGTGAAGCGGATGCTTGAAGAGTTCGTCCGAGGTGGTGAGCTCGACGAGGTTGCCGTAATACATGACCGCGATGCGATCGCAGAAGTATTTGACGGTGGAGAGGTCGTGGGCGATGAAGATCATCGTGAGGCCCATCTCTTCCTTAAGCTCGTTAAGCAGGTTGATGACCTGGGCGCGGATGGAGACGTCGAGGGCGGAGATCGGCTCGTCGCAGATAAGCAGGCGCGGATTCATGATGAGGGCGCGGGCGATGCCGATACGCTGACGCTGACCACCGGAGAATTCGTGGGGGTAGCGGGAGGCGTGCTCGGGGACGAGGCCGACTTTCTTGAGGATCTCGACCGTCTTCTCGTGGTTGGAACGACGGTTATGGTGACCCTGGATGCGTAAACCCTCTTGGATGATGTCTTCGACGGTCATACGAGGATCGAGGGAGTCGACGGGGTCCTGGAAGATCATCTGGATCTCCGACATGAGGCGGGGCGAGGGATGCTTGGCGTCGTAATGGATCTTGCGGATCTTGGCCTTCTGCTCGGCGCGGACGCGGCTATCACGGTCGCGGATCGCGTCGATCCTGGCCTGGTTCTCCTCGTGGAGCTTCTTGGCCTCTTCCTCGGAGAGGGAGGCGGCTTTGAGTTTCTCTTCCGCGAGAATCTTGCGGATCGCCTCATTCGCGTGGATGTGAGAGTACTTGATCTCCTTGCGGTTCCACCTATCGCCGGCGCCGATGCGGTAGCCGCGATAGTAGATGGACCCGGAGGTGATGTTATAGAGGTGCATGATGGAGCGCCCAGTCGTGGATTTGCCGCAGCCGGACTCACCGACGATACCGAAGGTTTCGCCTTCGAGAACGTCGAAGCTCACGTCGTGGACGGCTTTGAGCTTGACGTAATCGGGCCAGGAGCCGAGCTTGAAGTACATCTTGAGGTGACGCACCGAAAGCATGACGTTCTTCTCGCGGAGTTCCGGCTTCTGCTTGATGCGGGAATGGCGCAAGGAGGCATCGTTTTTGGCACTGACGTAGGCGCTATCGGCATGGCCGTATTCGAGTTCGGCCTTGTCGAGCTCGATGCCGGCGTGGGTGATCTTGGCGGAGTCACCTTCGGCCTTGGCGGCGCGGAGGGCGAGTTTAGCCTCCTTCACCACCGCTTTCTTGGCGGCGCGCTCTTCCTTTGCGGCGAGGACGTCGGCGGTATCGGTGATGCGGGCATATTCCGCTTTCGCCTTCTCGAGTTCGGCCTTGTTGGCTTCGCTCGGATCGGCGGCGCAGCTTGCTTTGGCGGACTTCAAATCCGCGCGGGCCTTAGCGATTTCGGCGCGCTTTTTGCGCTTGGCTTCAAGACGTGCGCCAAACGACTCTCCCGCCTCGAGTTCGGAGATTTCCTCATGAGAGCGGACATAGGTGCCCGGGTGGTGCTCGAAGTATTCCTCGTCGGCACCGCTGGTGGGCGATTCGTTGGCGGCCAAGAGCTCCTCGTTGGCGTTCTTATCGAACGCGTCGACGGGCGTGCTCTTGTTGATGGACTCGACTTGGTTGCCGACGTTGGCGCGCTTCGCGTCGCGTTCGGCTTCCTGAAGGACGGCGGGTTTTTTGCTGTCGATGTTATTTGGCATGGACCTTGTCCTCCTCTTCCTTTAGGGCGTTATAGATACGGGAGCTCACGATGGCGGGCGGCTCGATGTCGGGGGCGCCGTCATATTCGAGCCAGGTCGCGGCATAGTGGGTGTCCGAAATCTTGAAGAACGGCGGCTGATACTTGAAGTCGACGGCCATGGCGTAACGGTTGCGCAAGGCAAACGCGTCGCCCTCCGGCGGATAGATCATATCCGGCGGGGTGCCTGGAATGGCTTCGAGGCGCTCCTTGGAATCGATGTCCGGAATGGACGAGAGCAAAGCCCAGGTATACGGGTGGCGCGGATCGAAGAAGATCTCGTTCTCGGTGCCGTACTCGCAGATTTTGCCGGCGTACATGACGGCGACGCGGTCGGCCATGTTGGCGACGACGCCAAGGTCGTGGGTGATGAAGATGACCGACATGTTGTGGCTCGCCTTCAAGCGGTTGATGAGCTCGAGGATCTGAGCCTGGATGGTGACGTCAAGCGCGGTGGTCGGCTCGTCACAGATGAGGATGTCCGGCTCGGCGATGAGGGCGATGGCGATGACGATGCGCTGACGCATGCCGCCCGAGAATTCGAACGGATACTGGTAGAAGCGCTTTTCGGGTTGGGGGATACCGACCTCGCGCATGACCTCGATGGCTTTCTTCTTGGCCATGGCATGGGTGATTTTGATGTGGGACTGGTAGTCTTCCTTGATCGCGGTGAGTTCGGCGTTGAGCGCATCGATCTCGGACGCGTATTTGGCGCGTTCCTCGGTCAAGGCGCGCAAGGCCTCTTCGTGGCTCGCGCGGAGGAGCTGCTTCTTCTTATTGAAGAAATAGAAGAGGGCGAACTTGAGGGCGTAATTGCGGTTTTCGGCGGCGATGAGTTTGTCGCAACGGGCGATGTTGGCCTTTTGCTCCTCGGAGAGGTTAAGGGCCGCGATTTTGGCGCGAACTTCCTCAAGCTTGGCGTCGCGTTCGACGCGCAGGCCTTCGGCGTATTGACGGTTTTCGACGCGCGCCTCCGCTTTGCGGGCGTTAAGGGCGGCCTTCAAACCGGGCGCTTTTTCCGCGTAAGCCGCTTTGGCGGCGGCTTTGGCGGAGACGAATTCCGCCTTGGCCTGGGCGATCTTGGCTTTGTTCTCCGCCTTGAGGGCGGCGAGGTCGGCCTTAAGCTGGGGCAAGCGGTTCACGTCGTGGGCGTCTTTGGCCTCATAGATCTGCTTCTGGAGCTTATCCTCGGCCTTTTCGCAATCGCGGATGAAGAGGCTTAGTTTGTTCTTCGCCTTGGTGATGTCCGCGTTACGGACGGCGGCGAGGTTCTTGTAGTTGACGAGCTCGTTGGCGATCAGCTCTTTGAAGTGGTTCTTGAGCTGGTTTTTGTTGATGAGCATCGTCTCGATGATCTGTTTGCCGATCTTGACGATGGGGTTGAGGGAGGAAAGAGGGTCCTGGAAGATCATGCCGATCTTATGGCCGCGGATGCGGTGGAACTCCTCTTCGGAGACCTTGAGCAGGTCCTCGCCCTCGTAGATGATCTCGCCGCCTTCGATGATGGCGTTGGGCGAAAGGATGCCCATGATCGCCTTGGAGGTGACGGATTTGCCCGAACCGGATTCGCCGACGATGCAAAGCGTCTCGCCCTTGTTCAGGTCGAAGGAGACGCCGCGGACCGCCTGGACGTTGCCGTTATCGGTGCGGAAAGAGATGGAGAGGTTGCGGACCGAGATCGCCGTCTCTGGGGAGACTTGGCGCTTTTCCTCGATCAAGGCGATTTGGGATTTAGTCAGTTTGACGGCCATGGTTATTCGCCTCCTTTCAAGGACGGGTTGAACGCGTCGCGCAACCCGTTACCGAACAGGTTGAACGAAATCATGATCAAGGCCATGACGGCGCTCGGGAACAAGATGAGGTGCGGGTTGGTCTGAATCTGAGCTTGGTTGTCGGACAAGATGACGCCGAAGCTCTGAACGCCCTGCAAGCCGAGGTTCAAGTACGCGAGGGTGGCCTCGGAGAAGATGACGCTCGGGATCATGAGGACCGCGGAGGTCACGATGGTGCCGATCGCGTTAGGCAAGATGTGGCGGAAGATGAGTCGTCCGTCACTCGCGCCCAAGGTACGGGCCGCCAAAATGTATTCGCGGCTCTTGAAACGGTAGAACTGCGTACGGGTCAAGGAGCTCGTGCCGATCCACCCCGTCATGCATAACGCGAGGGCGAAGACCCAGAAGTTGTTGCCCATGATGATGATGAATAGGGTCATGACGACGATCCAAGGCACGCCGCCGAGGATGTCGGTAAAGCGCTCCATGAGGATGTCGGTCCAACCGCCGAAGTAACCGGCGATCGCGCCGTAGACGAGACCGATGGAGAAGTTCACCAAGAAGACGAGCACGCCGAGTAACAACGAGGTGCGTAGACCGGTGAAGACGAGCTTGACCATGTCGTGGCCGCTCTCGTCAGTGCCAAAGAGATATCGCGGCGCCGCGTTGGTGCCAGGATAGAGGTACTTCCACTTAACGATGTGAACGGAAATCTGCACCGCGCGGGTATCGCCGGCGACGACGCCAGTGGCAGAGATGGGATGCTCTGCGTCAATCACCATCGGGCAATGGAGCTCGTCGAGAATCGTGATGGAAGAAACGAATTTGGTTGCGGCTTCCGTCAGCTCGGCCTTGTTCTTGCACGCGGGGAAGGTCTCGGTGATGGAGAAGTCGGCGCTGAGCCAACCGCGGTTCGCCCATTCGCGAATGTCGTTGACCTTGATATCGTTGCGCAAAACGATGCCGTATTTCTCTTCGTACGTATCGATGCGGAAGGAACCGCGGACGATCTTCGCGTGGAAGAGGTTGACCGAACCGTTGAGGGTGGACCAATAGTACTTCTGCTCTTGGCCCTTCTCGTCGACGCGGGGGATCGAAAGCGATTTGTTCGCGTCGATCAAAGACATCCCGTCGAGGTCCTCTTTCTCCGCGGGATCGTCCGAGGCGAAGGAGAATTCCTTGATGACGACGTTATTGACCGCAGCGCTGTGATCGGCGTTATTGAGAACGATGGCGAACGAAGGCTTGGACAAGGTACCGTCGAGGAGATAATCGACGTGCTCGACGCCCTCGTCGTCATAATAATGACGGAACGGGTCTTCGGCGATGACCTCGCGAAGCTCATCGATGTAATCGTTGAGGCTCAGGGTGATCGCGCCGAATTCGCTGATGCCGCTAGCGAAGGTGTAGGAATAGTTTTGGGTGCCGAGCATATCGCTCCAGCTGAGGCGGACGTCATAGCTCGCCTGGGCACCATAATTCCAGAAGGGAGAGAGTTCGCCGACGGAGGGATTGATGGTCTCAATCTTCACGACGTAATTCTTCTCGTCCGTGCCAAAATCGAAGCTCGCGCCATTCCAGCTGCGAAGCTCGGGGTTAAGCGCACCGGCACGGAAGGCACCGTTAAGGCGGGCGTAGCCACCGTGGGCATAGGTATTGACCGCGTCGGTATATTCAAGCGGTGAATAACGGATGCCATCTTGTCCACCGATGACGAGGTTGATTTCATGGTCGGTCGGTTTGCCGACGATCGTGCCGTCTTCTTCGTATTTGGCCCAATCGATGTCGAGGACGACGTTATCGTAGTTTTTGCCGCCATCCCACCAGCCGGTGCCGGCGTCGAAGAGCTTCGGCGCAAGATAGGTCTCACTCGGATGGGGTTGGCTCGCGTCGACTTCATAGGGGATCGCGAACGGCAAGACGATGGTGAAGAGCAGCAAGGTGCCGAGGATGATCGCGCCGGCGACGGAGGATTTGTTTTTGCGGAAGCGGCGAAGCGCGTCCTTGAAGAAGGTCGTGGGTTTGGATTGGATCTTTTGGTCGGTGATGACCGCGTTGCGCTGGACGAGCTCAAAATCCTTCTCGCTCAGCTCGACTTCATGCGAGAAGCCTTGGGAGTCTACGTAGGAAAATTTCTCGTTTTTCATTATTTTCTAGCCCCCATGCGAATACGCGGATCGATGAATCCGTAAGAGAGGTCGAGGAAGACACCCGAGATGAGGCCGATGAGGGTGTAGAAACCCATGTCGGCCATCAAGACGTTGTAGTCTTTCTGGTTCAGGGCGGTGACGTAGAGACGTCCGACGCCCGGGATGCCGTAAAGTTGTTCCAAGATCATGGCGCCGCCGAGGAGGCCGATGATTTCGGCTAAGATCGACGGAAGGATCGGAACGAAGGCGTTCTTCAAGGCGTGACGGACGATCGCCTGAGAACGGGTGAGGCCTTTGGTGCGGGCCAAGAGGAGGAAGTCGCTCGACATGACCTCGGTGAGCTCGGCGCGGGTGAAGCGGCAATAGCTGCAGATCGAGCCGAAGGACAAGGCCAGAGTTGGGATGATGTAACCTTTGAATTTCGTGAACGCGTCGGCGTTTTGCGACGGCCACTGCGATGGCAGTACCCGGTTCTGGTAGCAGAGCCAAAGCATCAACAAGGTGATGACGATGAACGACGGCACGGAGGTGAAGATCATGACCACGGTCGAGATGATGTGGTCGGTCATCTTGTTCTTCTTCAAGGCGGCCCAAATACCCAAGGCGATGCCTAAAGGCACTGAGATGAGCGCCGGCCAGATGTTGACCTTGATCGTCGTCGGTAGTCGCTCGCCGATGATGACCATGGCGTCGACGTTAGGCGAAATGAAGGTCGAGGTGCCCCAGTTGAAGCGGGTGAGAAGTCCCGTGATCCACACGGCATACTGCTCGGCCGAGCTCTTCTGGTAGAAGTTATGCACCACCTTCGCGCTGTCGGTGAAGGTCCAGAGGCATTCGCCCATCGACTCATCAAGTGACGGTAAGTCTACGAGATAGCCGAGGCGAACCTGGTTTTGGTAGAAAGCATAGATCGCTTCCGTGGTTCCGACCGGTTTTTCGAACGGTAGCGTCTTCATCAGGAAGAAGGTCGCCGTGAGGATGATGAACGCGGTGACCACTGCCAGGAGAAGACGTTGAATCGTGTATTTGACCATCGATACGAACCTCCTTTTTTACGTGTACGCAACAAGAAACGCGAATACGCCTTTGTTGGTTTGCCCATTATATAGCAAATAAAAAGGGCGTCAACCTAAGGTTGACACCCCTTTGTATGGTTTGTCGCTAGAGCGAAGACTTAAGCGAGAGCGCTGGAATCAGCGAAGAGGACCAAGCCTTCAGTCTCGTAGGAGGAATCGACGCCACCGATGGACTGGGTCGCGTGGGCACCGAAGTAGGTGACGCCAATGGACTCTTCGCCACCGAAGAGGAGGAGGAGATCCTGGGTGAGGCCGAAGGTGACCTTGTATTCACCCTTCCTGTCAATGACCTCAACGCCAAACTCGGAGAGCAGACCCATGGTGATGTAATCGTCATCGAGCTCAGCGATGGTTTCGCTGTTGAAGACGCCGGCGGGCATGACGGTAGACCAGTCGGTGACATAGACGTCCGTAACCGCAATGCCGTACTCCTCGTCAGAGAGGTTGGCGATGATCGCGGCGTCCGCATCACCAGCTTCCGCTTTCTTAGCCATGAAGGCCTTGGCGGTCTGGACGGAGAACTCGACGATGAGGTTGCCTTCTTCGTCGAACTCGGACTTGCCGAAGGTGACGACGACCGGCGGGAGGGACTGACCTTTATAGGTCACGACGCCGTGGTCCGCGGCACCCCAGAGGTTGTCGAAGGACCACTTCTCACCCTTATACTCGAGGTCGAGGGCGGAGGTGTCGGGACCCCAGTTGAGGGTGAAGCCAGAGGAGTTGTCGCTCTTGAGAACTTCCATGAAGTTGAGCGGGTCGAGGCTGTTGCCGGAGATGGAGCCGAAGCCGAGGTCGAACTGGCCGACCATGAGGTGCTTGTAGTAGACGTCGGACCAAACATCGACGGCCGAGTTATTCACCTTGAGGGTAACGTTGTGCGCCTTGGCCTCGTCGGAGCCGTTGAAGGCATCCTGGATGTACTTGGCGATGTCGTTGCCGTAGCGGGTGATATGGGAGGTGTACATCCACCAAATGTCGATGGAGAGCTCGTCGCCATCCTTGATGTCGCCAGAGGCGATGAGGTTGTCGACGGACTGACCGAAGGCAGCTTCCGCGAGTGCGACGCTGTAGCCGCCCGTCTCGGTGGTGTCGCCCCAGAACTCTTCAAGAGCAGCCGCGTGCTCGGGGGTGGTGTTGTAGGAGACGCCGTTCTCAGGATCGGACATGTAGTTCGAGGAGAAGTAGTTGATGGAGCTGATGGAGCCGTTCTTGGTGGCGAATTCGTCACGGTTGATCGAGAGGAAGAGACCTTTGACGAAGTTCTGGTTGGACATCCAAGGCTTGACATTCCAGTAGTTGGACTTCGGGGTCTGGGCGATTTTGCCTTCCTCGCCGAAGAGCTCAGCCCACTGCTCTTCGGTAGTGGTGTTGAGGTTCAGTTTGAAGACGGAGTCGCCCGGAACGGAGGTGGTACGGGGGTCGTTCTTGAACCTGGAGAGGTAGTCGGTCGGAATACCGCAGGAGTCAATGTTGCCGAGGAGGAATTCCTTGATGGCAGCGTTGGAGTCGGTGTTGATGGCCGCGAGGATGGTGCTGTAGATGCCGGGGATGCGATAGACGTTCGGATCTTCGGCGATTTCCCACCAATCGGCGTTGCGGGCGAAGGTGATGGCCTTGTCGGTCTCCCAGGATTCGAGGAAGTACGGACCAGTGGAGAGGATGTTGTCGACCGGCGAGGTGGTCTTGTCGGTGTCGAACGCGCCATAGAACTCAGGATTCTCGAGGTTGTTGGTGACAAGCTTGAAGAAGTCCATGTTGATCGGAGCATAGAGGTTGCTGCCGAGGGAGTACATGGCATAGAAGCGGGTGGTCGGGGCCATGAGGGTGAAGTCGATGAAGTCGCCTTCGTCGTCGTGACCGGAAACGATGCCGACGCTCTCCCAAGCCTTCTGGGCGTCTTCGGACTCTAAGCCGGTTTTGGACTTGTTGTAGTAGTTGGCCGCGCCGACGATGCCGGAGTAGCCGGTCTGACCGGCGAGCTCGGTGCCACGATAGTAGGCGAACTTACCGCAGAGGAGGATCTTGAACGCGTTGACGTAGTCTTCGAGTTCGATCGCCTTCTTATCGAAGGCTTGGCGATCGGCGAGCTTGGAGGCGGTGCGATACATCGCCTTGTCTTCGGCGCCGGTACGGACGTAGATACGCCAGTTGGTACCGGTCCCGGTCTGGTCTTCGGCGACGGTCTTGTTGCCCTGAGCATCGACGCTAAGAAGAACCGGGCGATCCTTCTTGGAGAGGACGCCATACCAATCATATTTGGTCTTGTCGGCGCTCATCTTGGTGCCGAAGAAGGCAGAAGCCATGTTGCCATAGAGGTCGCCGACCTGAGAACCGGAGTCATCGAGGTAGTTGATCTTCTGGGGGTCGTTGGCCTCGTAGGTGTGGTAATAAGAGGGCTTATCCACGCCAACGAGTTCCGCGGTGAGGTTGCCCTCGCGCATGATGCCGAAGCCGTAGCCGACGATGTAGTTTTCGGTGCCCTTTTCGATACGGGGGTTGTACATCGCGTAGCCACCGTTTTCGAACAGAGGCATACCGGTGACGGCATGGTCGACAGCGTATTTCTCAAGGGCGCCGAGGATCTTGGTCTTTTCAGCGACAGACTCACCGACGAGGTTGCTCACGCCGGTCTTGCCGCCTTCAACGCCTTTGATGTTTTCCCAACCAGCGGGCTCTTCATACACTTCGGTATAGTCGTAGGTGGGAAGGACTTCCTCGCTGGTCTCAACGGTCGATTCAGAGGATTCAGCCGCGGAGGAAGAAGCGGAGGAAGCGGGTTGTTCGCCGCAGCTGGCAGCCAAGAGGGCAGCAGCCGAGAGAACTAAGGGAAGAATTAGTTTTTTCTTCATTTCTGTGCTCCTTTCAAGAGTGTTTGAATGATAAGACCCGTCTTAAGTTTGTCAATATTTTTCCCAATTATTTAAAAATGGCCGAATTTCTTCGACCACATCGATGTTTTTTGAGTTTGTAATTTTCGTGAAAACCTGAAAAAAGCGCTTACATCACCGGGGTTCAGTGACGAATTTGTAAATAAAATATAAGCGAGCAAAGCGCAATAGTGGCGCCAAAAGCGAGCCATGGCCAGGGGTGTAATGGTACTTTTTTGCGTTTTTCCGCACGGTATTCGCGATATTCGACGTAATCCTGATGCTTCATGGGCTTCGGGTTCGGTCTCATGTGATGGAAGATCTGCATGACGCCGTATTGGAACATCTCGAAAGCGCCGAACCAATACACGGCTTGGAGCGCGCCGGTGAGCAAGACGAGGATGCCGGTGCGGAAAAAGACGTTCGTCCAACCCATCAAAGAATAATCGCGCGGGATAAAGGTAAAGAAAAGGAAATAGGCCACCGTGAAGACGAAGGCGGCGATCCAGTTGGCTAGGTTGTATTTCGCGCGGTCACTCATATGTATGTCCTTATTTATAAATATAGATAAGAAGAGGGGGCCATGACGACCCCCGTTTCTTCCTGAAGGTTCCCCTACTACTTACGGGTCAAGGTAAGTTTGGCCTCGCCGTTGGTGATGGCATCGACCTTGATCGAATAGGGAAGTTGATACTTCGGCGCGTTATGGAAATCCGAGTCGGAGCAGTTATAGTCGAGCTCGATCGAGGGGTTATAGAACTCGAAGTCGGCGAACTTATCGCCTTCGGCACCAAAGGTGTCGCCCTCTTGGAAAAGCGAATCCTTGGTCATGACGACGCTGACGGTCTTCTCACCGAGGTCGGCGCGCATGAGCTTGAGTTCGCTATTGATGTAGAACTCGCCCTCATTCTCCGAGTTGTTGGTGGTCATGCCGTAGTAGAAGTTGTCGTTCTCGTTGAGATCCGGGTTGGAATCGGTCTTGTCGTCGTCCTCCGGGCTGATGTCGTCGGGGAAGCGATAATCCTCTTCCGGGCCGAGGGTGTTGAGCTTTTTGACCGGGTTGGGGTCGAAGTAGACGACTTCCTTGCGGTCCTTGGTGTCGAGGTGCGCCTCGTGGATGGTCTTGTCGACGTGCCAGATGCGGATGCCCTCGCCATCGGGTCCCTTTTGATCCGCGGAAGAATAGGATTTCGCGGTGTCATGTTCGTTAAGACCGTTAGGAGTGTAATACTCGACGAGGAGGTATTCGTCGAGGGCGGTGCCGTTCCACGTATCGGCGATAAGCAGAGCTTGGCCGGAGGCTTCACTCGATTTGAGCGTCACTTGGATGGTCGCCTCGGTGTTGGCGGAGGTGACGGCCTGCATATCGGTCCAGCCGAAGAGGTATTTGGAATAGATGTCGTGGTCGCAGATGTTCTGATCCTGCATGGTCGCGCCGCCGGCGGTCGAGGAGCCTTGGGTGTTGGGGTCGTAGTAGTCGGCCAAGCCGAGCTGGTGGCCCATTTCGTGGATGAAGGTGTGGGCGTCTGGTTTCTCCAAAGAAGGACGATCGCTGAGGGTTTCGAGCGCGAATTGGATGGAGGTCCAGCAATAGGTGCCGATTTTGGCCCATTGCGGGTTCTTCCTCTTGTAGGCTTTGTTCTTGAAGCCGTGGCGGGTGGTGAACGCCCAGCCGAGGGATCCGCCGTCGCTATGGTCGATATGCGAATCGGGGACGAGGTACATGCCGTCGATGACGCCGTCGCCGTTGGAGTCGAATTCGGCTTCACGTCCCTTCAAGGGAGCGTCGTCTAGTGTGAAGAGCTTGTCATAGACCTCTTCGACGATGTCGTTATAGATCGCGGTGACGCCCGAAGAGGTATAGGCGGCGTAGGTCTTATCGAGTTTCACATAGTCCGTGACCATACCTTCGATGTGAAGCTGATGGTACGAAGAGTTGTAGTAATAGCTCTGGACGCTCTGCCAGGTCGTCTCCTCTTCGGCACCGAAGAAGATTTTGCGCATGCACTCCTTATTGGCCGCGAGGTCCTCTGCCGCAGAGGCGTTATCGGAATAGATGACCGGGACGACGAGGAGTTTGGCATGGCCGTAAGAAGGGAAGAAGGCTTCGCCGAAATCGGTGAACATGCCGGAGTCATAGTCTTTGCGGGCGGCCATGTAGTTATGGAAGACGTGGCGGCCAGCCGCAAAGCCAACGTTGGAAGAGACGTCGTTGGTCGGTTTGAGGATCTCGTCGATTGAGGAGGCCTGCTGGGATTGGGAGGTCTCGGGGTTTCCGCCGCAAGCGGTGAGGGCGGTGAGCAAGATCGAGGAGGTGAGGATCAATAGGCTTTTATTCATGATGTGGTTCTCCTTTGACTTAAAACGAGAGCAATATTAACGACCGTTCGATTTTTTTCAATAGCGCGCACGACGATACGTAAAACAAAGCGCCCCGACGAGGGGGCGCATGGGTCATTCGCCTTTCGTGCCGTTCTCGGCGATCCAAGCGTCGATGGCTTCGACGCTGAACTTCAGGGAAGCGGTCTGTTCTTGGGATAACCCGGCGAGGAGTTTCTTTTGGGCCTCGAGGTCCTTGAGTTTGTCCTTCAGCGCGTATTTCCCATTCGGCAATACGGCGCAGAGGCGCTGGTCGGCCTTCTTGGCTTTCTCGAACGCCTCATCGACCTTGGGCTCTTCCTTGGCCTTAGGTTCTTCCTCGGGCTTGGCCTTGGGTTTACGGGCGGCTTTCGGCTTGGAGGGTTTGGGTTCCTCTTTGGCTTCGGGCTCGGGCTTTTTCGGCTCTTCCGCCTTAGGCGCTTTGGCTTTGGTGGCCTTGGTTTTCGGCGCTTTTTGCGGAGCAGGTTTTTGCTCCTTCACCTGCGCATCATCGGGTTTTTGCTCGGCTTTTTGCGGGGTTTCCGCCTTTTTTGCAGGTTTTTTCCTGGCAGGGACCGACTTAGCTTCCCCTACTGGTTCCGCCTTGGGTTCTTCAGGCTTCTCGGCCTTTTTCTTCGTCCTTGGCTTTGGGGCAGGCTTGGCTTTTTCTTCCGATGGCTTGGTTAACGGGGTCAATTCCTTGGGAAGGTTATTGACGTCGATCCAGGCTTTGAATTTTTCCGGGGTCTGCAGCGTCATCAAGGTCAAGCCACGGTAGACGAAGGAAATCTTCTCTTCCCCGCGAAGCAACGGGGTACCCATCGCTTCGATCGCCTTGAGGTCGTCGGTGGTGAGGTCGAGCGGGCCATGGGCGTCTGGGAAATAAATCACCGACGGTTCATGGAACGCCATCCCATAGTGTTTGGCGCAGTCGAGGAAGGCATCCGCCATCGTCTTGCCGACGCCATACCATAGACGGTTCGGCTCGGGTTTCTTTTCGGCGGGTTTAGGCTCCTCCGTTTTTTTGGGTTGAGGTTTGGGTTCAGACTTCTTCTCGACCTTTTGTTGCGGTTTGGTTAAGCCCGCGACTTCTTTTAATCGAGGAAGCGGCACGAGCAGCGAAAGTTGCTGCCTGGTGCTGTCGTTAAGTTTCTCCAGCAATTTGATTTGGGCCAAGGCATCAGCCTTTTTCTTGTCGCTGGGGTAGTTGGAATTGCCGAGCACCGCCGAAAGGCGGGCGTCGGCGGAAAGCACCGCTTCGACCGAAGAAGCGGGTCCATTGGTTTTTTGTGGCTCGGGACCATTATGTCCTTTGCCGTGCTCTCGATGTGGGTTTTCTTCCCCTTTGTTGGGGACCAGACGCGCACCCGGAACGATTTTGCAGACCTCTAGCGGTCGTCCCGATTGGGATTTGAGTAAGTTCAGGGCGCGTAAGTCACTGGCGAGGGATTTGTCCTGGGTGATGACCAGGATCTTGGAAAAAAGTCGATCGGCGCATACTTTTACGTAAATGGCGTTGTCCGCAAAATTCTCGCTTTT
Organism: Erysipelotrichaceae bacterium; assembly: GCA_015058945.1. Taxonomy (GTDB): domain Bacteria; phylum Bacillota_I; class Bacilli_A; order RFN20; family CAG-826; genus Alloenteromonas. The sequence continues at coordinate 21,362 of SVBF01000002.1, forward strand.
GTCCTTTTTCGTCACGGACAATAGGTGGCTGAATCTCGCCTTGCGTAGAATTTTGAGCCCGCGTTTGGCATCGATTCTCTTGGAATCGTCTTTGCGTTGACGGGCATGTTTCTTCAATTCGTCGTAGCAGCGTCTCGGTACGAGGATCTTTTGTCCTTTTTTCCGATATTCCTTCGCGTTGTGGAGGGCATCCATCCATTCGGGGAAAGCCTCGTCCATCAGAGAGCAAGTGTCGATCATCGCATAGTCGAAGGTGTTCAGAAACCTCGCTAAGGACGACGACTTGTTCTCGTCGCTATACATTAATGAGAACCTCCTTTCGAAGCGAATTATACCTAAGTGGCGATTTTCGGTAAAATGTTTGTGCTCTATGCTCACCAAGCTCGTCGTCGCCCATAACTTAGCCGAACTGCGCAAATCCCGCGGTCTCACCCAAAGCGAACTCGCCGCGAAGTTCTCATATTCGGACAAATCTGTCTCCAAGTGGGAACACGGCGAAACCTTGCCCGACATCGACGTTTTGAAGTCGCTTTGCGATTTCTATGGGGTCACGTTGGACTACTTGGTGACCGAGCATGGCGCCCTAGAACGCAAGAAGGCCAAGCGGAAAAAGGAGCACGTGGCGAACAAATGGACCATCGTCGGGCTTTCGGTGTCCGCGGTATGGCTCGTGGCCATCCTTTTCTACGTCATGGGGCAGATCTTCGTCGGCGAAACCTGGCCCAACAGAGGCTGGATCACCTACATCTGGGCGGTGCCGGGTTCGCTCATCGTCATGTTGGTCTTCAATGGCATCTGGGGTAAGCCCTCTTGGCGGACCTGGCTCGCCGTATGGCTCACTTGGACCGCCATATCCTGCATCTACATCACTTTGGGCTTGTTCTTGCCTGACGGTAACGGGTGGCAGCTATGGCCAATCTTCCTCATCGGCGTGCCCTTAACGGTCGCCTCATTCCTATGGCAGCACATCGTTTCCAAGCCGAGCGAAACTTAGGAAAACGGATCCAATAATTTGGCGAAGGCGGTAGGCAGGGAATACCGCTTTTTTAGTTCCGTCACAGGAACGTATTCATAACCGGGCAATATCCCCTTTGCCTCATAGACGCGCATGTTCCACTCGATATGGCTGAAACGATGTTTGGCCTGTCCGAGATATCGGAATTCGGCGAGGGTCGGATAGGCGATGCCTAACTCGCATATCGATGGATGGCCTTCGGCGTTAGGAAATTCATAAAGCGATGCGAGCAACCCATCGTCAGGACGGGTTCGCACCGCGATGTTGCCTCGTGTATCAAAGGTGAGAAGGACATGCAGATCCACCTTTCGGACAACGCTTTTCCTTTTGGCCAAAGGATAGTCTTCCGGATGTCCCAAACGCTTTGCTTTACAAAAAGAAGCCAGCGGACATTTGTCGCATAACGGGACACCGTGAGGTAAACAAACAAGCTCCCCCAAATCCATTAATGCCTGGTTGTAACGCGATGGCGATTCCAGGTGCTTTTTATAGTAAATCTCGCATTTTTGTTTGCTTTTTGCGGAGGAAACGTCAATTTTGTCGGCATTTAAACGCGAATAGACGCGCAGCAAATTGCCATCCACCGCCACTTCGTTTTGGTCGAAGGCGATCGCGGAAATGGCGGAGCTCACATAGGGCCCAATCCCAGGCAACGAAAGCAGTTTTTCTTTCTCTTTTGGGAGTTCGCCACCATAGCTTTCCACCACCGCTTTCGCGGCTTTGAGCAGGTTTCGCGCCCGGGAGTAATAACCAAGCCCCTGCCACAACAAATAGACCTCTTCCTCATTGGCTTTGGCCAAAGAAACGATGTCGGGATAAGAGGCGATGAAGCGCTCGAAATAAGGCACCACCGTATCGACCCGGGTCTGCTGCAACATGATTTCGCTAAGGAAAACATAATAAGGTTTCGGATCCTCGCGCCATGGCAAGTGGCGGCGGTTCTTCTCATACCAATCCAATAAGGCAACGCTAAGTCCGCTCATGACAATAAATAACGATAATCCTCTTCGGTGAGGGCGCGCTCCAAAGACGCCTCGTCGGCCATGTCGAGCAATAGCCCCTTCCGTTGCTGTAAGGAGACGACCTTCTCCTCGACGGAATCCTTCATCACCAGTTTGAAGACGGTGACTTTGTTGGTCTGCCCGATGCGGTGGGCGCGATCTTCGGCCTGATGCTCCGCGGCGAGGTTCCACCACGGGTCGAGGTGGAAGACCGTGTCCGCGCCGATGAGGTTGAGCCCCGTTCCGCCCGCCTTTAAGGAGACGAGCATCACGTCGAGTGGCGAATCGGGTTTGTTAAAGCGCTCCGCCAAGATGACGCGCACCTTCGCGGACGTGTCCCCGGTGATGGATTCGTAAGCTAATCCGGCATCCTTGCAGCGTTTGCCGATGAGTTCCAAAGCGTGGACGAAGGAGGAAAAGACGATGGCTTTGCGTCCCACGCGGTGAAGTTCGCAAAGCGAATCGATGAGGTAATCGATTTTCGCCGAGCCGAATTCGTCTTCCAAAAACAGGGCGGGCGTGATGCAGATTTGGCGTAATCTCGTTAGCATTGCGATCAAGGCGATCTTGTCCGCCATGGGATCTTCGAGGGTCTGGCGCGTCTTGGCGAGGAAGGATTCGTACGTCTTGCGTTCCTCTTCGCCCATAGCCAAAGCCATCGTGATGTTTTCCTTATCGGGCAATTCGGACAAGACGTCCTTCTTCTTTCTGCCGAGCAAGAACGGCCGGATTTTGGCGAGCAACCTACCCCTAGCCTCTTCGCTGGAGAATTCGAGTCCGCCATAGAGCTCCTTGAATTTGAGTAATGGTGGGAAATACCCGGGCAAGAGGAAATCGAAGATCGACCATAGGTCCATCAGCGAGTTTTGGATCGGCGTGCCGGTCAAGACGAAGCGGGACGTCGCCTTAATCTCTTTCACGGCCCGCGTCTTTTGGGCCTTCGCGTTTGCGATATATTGCCCTTCGTCGAGCAAGACGGCGGAGAATTCGACGTCCTTCACAAGGTTTAAGTCATTCCGCAACGTGTCATATGAAACGAAGTAGCACGCCTTCTTCTTTTGCTTCATCTTCAGGTAGAGCGCCTTGCGCTCCTTTGGAGTGCCCGCGAGAACATAGGCTGGCAAAGACGGATACCATTTGTTCCGCTCCTCAAGCCAGTTATAGATCAACGATTTCGGGCACACCACGAGCATCGGGCGTTCCTCTTGGATCAAGGAGAACAGCCCAAAAGACTGCAGTGTTTTGCCTAAGCCCATATCGTCGGAAAGGATCCCAGAAAGGCCGAGGCGATAAAGGTTATAAAGGAAGCGAATGCCCTGCTTTTGATAGGGTCGGGAGGCGGATTCGATTTCCTTTGGCAGTCCCTCTATATCGATCTCCCCATAGGACTCGACCTTCTGGATCAAGGCGCGGATATGCGCGTCTTCGTCCCCGCCGAGGTCAGGCAATTTAAGCGCCTGATATAACGGCAGTTCCACCCCGATCGAAGCGGGATCGAACGACTCGCTGATGCGCGAGAGGAAACCGTCGTTTTGGTCCAGCATGACGTAGGTGTCACGCAAGCGGACAAACCTCTTTTTCTTATGAAAAGCGTAATAGATCTGAAGCAATTCCTCCTCGGTGTAGCCCGAGGAATAGAAATTCACGGAGAACCAGTCCTCGCCCGATGAAGTGCGGATTTCGAATTCCGGGATCGCAGAGACTTTCTTAGAGGACAAATCTTCGGAGACATAGACGGTCGCGTAGCGCTGCAGTGCGCTTAAATCGGCGCGCAAGAAGGCGACGACCGCATCATCTCCCCTCTTCTCGCCTTTGACGAGCAGGCCCGCCTTCGTCACTTCGTTTTTAAACGCCTCATATCGTTCCCGCACCGCGAGAGAGAAGGAAACGAAAGACTCTTCGTCGGTCTCATTCACGCCGACGAAATAATGCGTCTCGAAAACAAGCGTCCTCTCCCCGTCCAATGAGACGTAATAACGGATTTCAGGTCGGTAGACGGGGTGTTTGGCGACGAATTCCGGCGCCAAGGAGACCTCTTGTTCGGCCATTAAGGGCAAAACCGTGCGGGCGAGTTCGGCCGAAACAAAGGAACCATCCAACCCGTTTAACCCTTGGAAGAAGCCATAAAGTTCCGCCGCCGCGGGCGAGGCAAAACGATATAAGCCAACGTCGGTTACACCAAGCGAATATCCTTTGTCCCCCTCGATGACCATCCCATTTCTTTCGATGGCGGGCGTGGCCTGTAATTCGCCCGTGGCATCGATCCTTAAGGCGACGTCGATGGGTGAGGAAATAGAGATTGCTCTCCCCTCCCACTCCACGGTTAACCCTTGAGCTAAGAAGAGGAATTCAAGGAAGGACTTTCGGTCGAGGTAAGCAGGACCATTATCGTAATAACGGCCATATGCGCTACGCGAAGTGGCGGCGTTATAGATGAATTGCAGCGCCTTCTCCTCTTGGGGCGAGAAGGAATCCCTAGGCAAGACGAGAGTCTCTTTTTGGATCGTGACCGGGGCGGAGGCGTAATAGTCGCGGAGGAACCACACCACTTTGCGCAGCAGGTAGAGCTTGTTGAAACCGATGCGCAAACTGATGGCCATCTCGCCGTCATGTTCCTCGATGACGAAATGGAATTTCGGTTCACGCCTCTCCTGTTTTCTTTCCTGCGCCTCGATCTTTCTGGCGAGCTGCTGGATTTTCGCGCTCGCTTCAAAGAAGGCTTTTGCTTTCTTTGGGCCGAGTTTGGCGCAAGTCGATAAGGCGCCGTAATCGTTGCCATAGAGGACGAGTAGCTCCCCCGGGTTTCCCTTTTCGTCTTTTTGACGGACAAAGAGAGCGAGGGCTTGGCTAAGCTTCGTATTGCCCACGTCCATCTTCCCCTCGACGGAAATCACGACTTTGCCATATTCGTCGCCCCAATAGGCGGCGTAAGTGATCTTGCGGCCATCGAAAAGATAGAAGACGCGGACCAACCCTTCGCCAAACGCGGACTCATAACGAGCTCGCGATGCGCCGAGGGCGCTTTCGACCTCCCGCCACTGCTTTTCGGCCACCAATAGGCTAAGCATGGTACCTCCATTCTTGGTAGCCGAGTTCCGGGAGGAGCCCAAAGCGATCGGCGAGGCAAAGCCGCCGCGCCTGGTCCAAGACCATGTTCTTGTTTAACGCAACGCGAATCAGACTCTTATATGAAGGGCTTTTCAGGCTGAGGAGGATGTTTTCCAAGGACTCGCTGCGAACGAAGACGAACCCGTATTGGGTGAGATAGGCGCTAAGACGAGAAACCATCTTCGGGGTCTCGAGGTCGATGAACGGAAGCAAAGCTTCGATGTCGCCGATGGAAAAGCCCGGCAAGAGGAAATCCTCGCCGCGCAGCGCCTTGGCTAGTTCAACCTGCCCAAAGTCCTCGCAAGCAGAAAGAACCCCTTGTTTGCTTTCCTCGTCCTCGAGTGAAGAATAATAGGCGATGATCTCTTTCGGCTTCGCGCTAGCGGAAAAGGCCTTCCCGCGATTGATTTCCCTTTTCACGTCGGCGGGGAAAGAGGCAAAGGCACGGCTAGAGGTGAGCACGCTCATGTCGCGAGAGGGGTTATGGAGATAGGCGCGGACATAGTCTGCGTCCGCGTCTTTTCCTAGTGCGTCGAAGAGTTCCCGGACCAGGTCTTTCATTCCGCCGGGCAAACCGCGGAACAATTCGCATAAATCGTCGTGGTCGAAGGAAAGCAGTGTCGCCACATCCACTTGCGGATAGGTCATCCTGCCGTCATAACGGTTCACGGCGTAGCCGTCCACCACAAATTCCTTCATCGTCGGCCGCAGTTTGGGATGGGCGAGGCAAAGCGAGACGAACTCGCGGTAATTCCCCGGCGAGCTTTTCGCCCCGATGCCGGAGAAGATGTTCTTTAGGACGATGCTCGACAAGTCGAGATCGGCAAGCATGCCGACGATGCCTTCGAATAAGCCCGCGGTGTCTCGACTCGCGTTTTTGTTATAACTGGTGAAGACCCCGAGAACGATGTCTTCATACATATAGGGGTATAAAGACACGTCCATGTTCTTATCAATCAGATCGCGGCATAAGGCGACATAACGTTTTCCGCCATACATCTGATGGAGATAACGGAACGTACGATTGGTTTCGAATAATGTTTTCACATTGGTGAAAGCGATGTCCTTGTCGATGCGGTCTGCTTCGTTTAGCTGTTCTAGGAGATAGCGCAGCGCCTTAAGCTCCGCAGGGGTATGTGCCTGGACGTCGATTTCGTCGCCGGAAATATCGAAAACGCAGGTGACGGTTTGGCAATTCACCACCAGATCGATCATGGCGACCCCATCGAAATAACGCAGGTTTTTCGTGTTCCGCTGGGTGGAGAAATCGACCGGAAAAGCGTCCAATGCGGCACGAACTTTCGGGAAGTCGACAAAACGGAACGGGCGGTAATGCATATTCTCCTTATGATGTCGCTTCAAATGGCAAAACGCAAGGAAAGAAAAGGCGCCTCCAGGGGGAAGAGGCGCCCAATCTCGCTATATCAAGCAATGCTTGAGAGCGAACCAAGCACGCTATAGCAAGTGCAGCTGGAATAACTGTAGGAGAGGAGTTTTCCGGTAGTGACGTTGCCGTTAGTGAACGTCAGGGTATAGGCCTTGCTGCCATAGGTACCGGACTTGGAAGAACGGGTCACGCCGCTAGAGGAGATGTTGCCGGCATAGCCGAAGGCCACGAGGGTCCCACCGCTGACGCTGACCGAGCCATCGACGTCGAGCGCACCGGCGTTCATGTTGTTGGGGCCACAGGTGATCACCGTGCCGCCGGTTTGGCGGTAGGAGCCATTGGAATCGATGGAGTCGGTATCGCCGGAAGCGGGGACGCAAGCGAAGAGGTAACCGCCGCTGACGTCGACTAGGGCCGATAATCCTGCGGTGGTCGAGCCGCTGGCGGCATTGACGGAGTCATCGTCGGCATAGGCGACCGTCGTGCCGCCGGTGATGTAGATTTGGTTGCCCTCAATGCCTTCGTGGGACTCGCTTACCGTCGTTTCGCCGCCGGAGATGCGGAGATATCGATCGGCATGGAGGCCGTCGTCGCTGCAGGTGATCGTGGTCGTGCCGCCGGAGACGAGGATATCCCCGACGCCTTTGGCACCAGAATCGAAGGTCGTGCCGTAATTGGCGTGGATGCCATCGTCATAAGCGGTGATTTCGATTTCTCCGCCTTTGACGTAGATCGCGTTCGCCGCCTTGATACCCTTCGCGGACCCTTCGGCCTTCTCGGCGCTGGAACCTCCGCCACCGGGCTGGCCGCCACCTCCGGGCCATCCACCACCACCGGGGCCGCGTTCAGCGACGGTATAGTAGGCGGATAAGACGCTCGAGTCGGAATAAGGGGAATACTTATTCGTGTAGATCTTTAGGCTAGGGACGGTGACGACGGAAGGGTCGTCTTCGTCGACGCCCTCCTCGATGGTCGCGTCATAGGCCGCGTCGATGCCATCGCCCCCGGCATAAAGGGTTAACGTCCCGCCGGAGATATCGATGGAGCCCCGCTGCTTCTCGGAAGAGGAGAGATCGGTTGAGGAGCTCTTGATCGCGTCACCTTTGGTGGAGACAGCCGTGATGGTGCCGCTAGTGATGGTGACAGAGTCGTTTCCTTTGATCGCGTTATTGGGCGCGGTGACCGCGAGGGTCTGCTTTTTGATCTTGAGGTCTTTGGTGGTATGGATGCCATTGTTATAGCCGCCGGCGACGGTCAAAGAGCCCTGCCCGACCAATTTCAGGTCCGCCTTGGCATAGATCGCGCCGCCACCTTGGGTCTCGTCTTCGACGCTTTCTTCTTCCCTGGTGTCGTTGATGAGGTTGCTCGTCCCTTTGTTCGCCTTGATTTTGACTTCGTCGGCGGAAGCGACGTAAATCGGCGAGTTCTCGTCATAGGTGATGGAGACGCCGTTAAGGTCAAGCTCGACCGCATCTTCGTCCCCCGCCGCGACGTAGATCTGTCCGTTAAGGGTTCCGGAAAGAGAGTAAGTACCCGCGGAGGTGATGGTATAGACATTACCCTCTTGGGAATAGGCGCCGTCGGAAGTTTCAATGGAGAAATCCCCGCTAATAGAGGCGCCGGAACTCGTGCCCTCGGAAATGCCTTGGCTGGATTGCGACGCAGAGGACGAACTCGTTTTGCCGCCCTGCGATTCCGTCGATGAGCTCGAGCCGTCGCTTTCTTGAGCGGTGGTCCCTTCGCTTTCCATAGCATCGGACGAGGTCTTGGCGCTGGTCGCCTCCTTGGAGGAAGCGATAGAGGATTCTTCGCCGCTCGTCGCGACGCTGGTTTGGGTTTCGCTCGTCGCGCTTACGTCAGCAGAAGTCTTTGCGATGGTACAAGAGGCGAGGAAAGCCGCGCTGAGAACGAATAATGCGGCGTATTTTTTGATTCCTTTCATAACGGGTCCTCCTTGTTTGGATGAGCATATCATCCCCAGCCAAACTAAAAGAAAAAGAAACCGGACTTAAATTTTGGTTAAAAACCTCGTTTCAGGAGGCTCATCACACAGTGATAGGCGAGCAGATATCCGGCGACGGGCGGAACAAGCGCGGCGGAACCGGGTACGTCGCGACGGACAGGCGAATCGCTTTCGACCTCAAACTTCGGTTTTATGGGTTCTTCCGTCGAGTAGACGACGGGGAGCGAATCGATGCCGAGTTCGCGGCAACGCTTCCTCATGACTTTAGAAAGCGGGTCGCCTTGGGTTTTGTACAAATCGGTCAGCGTGAGCTTTGAGGGGTCGAGCCGGTTGCCACACCCCATGCAAGAGACGATGGGGATACCAAGGCGATGGCATTTCTCGATGATGCCAAGTTTGGCTTTGACCGTGTCAATCGCGTCGATCACGAAATCGAAGCGAGAGAAATCGATCGTCTCGTCTTCGGGGAGATAGAAGACGGGATAGGTGAACACCTTAGCTTCGGGGTTGATCGAAAGGACGCGCTCCCTAGCGACATCGACTTTCATTTTGCCAACGCTTTCCCGCGTGGAAAGGATTTGACGGTTCAAATTGGACAGGGAGAAGACGTCCGCATCGATGAGATGGAACTTCCCGATACCCATACGGGCAAGAGCCTCCAAAGCACCGCCACCGACGCCACCTAAGCCGAACAAAGCGACGGAGGAATCGGCGAGTTTCCTAAGCGAATCCTCACCGAGTAGCATTTCCGTCCGTTGCAAAAAGTCCACGCAAATCCCCCGTTATTTCTTCTTTTTCTCCGCAGAACGCTTATCTGCGATGATTTTCATTTCTTTTTCCGTGAGCACCTTCACGCCGTTTTCGTCCGCCCACTTCACGCAGCCTTGGAGCACCAACTTTAAGAACGGTCTAGGCACTTTGACGATCGTCTTCAGCGCATCGTCGGTGAACTTTACGTCCGTGTTCAAACGGTCCGCGGCATAGCGGATCGAGGAGATATCGACCTCGCGATTTGGGATGCCGACGGCCTGCGGTTTGCGGTATGGCGAGCACCAAAAATCCTTTGAGTCGCGATAGCCCCAGTTCGTGGGTAACGGGCAGAAATTGGACCGCGTCGCCCCGTTGACGATCGCGTCGTAATACTTCTCTTTCGTGAGGATGTGGTCGATGCGCAAAATGAAGTGGGCGCCGAACTTCGAAGTGATACCGTTGAAATCATGGTAAGGCCCGTCGTATTCCTCTTGGACCTTATCGTCTTGGGCGTTATCGAGCTCTTTTAACCACGTGCATTCAAAAACTTGAAGCGCTTCGGAAATGATCTTCGGGTATTTCCCAGTCGGGTCCTGCCGCTTGGATAAGCCGTCTTCGACATGGAAGGCGAAGTTCTTCATCTTCTCCTGTGGCATATCCCCAGGGAAGCCCATGTCGACGTGGGAGGAGAAGTTCTTTTTTGAGTACGGCAAGAAGTTGATCGTGCATTTGCCATGGCGGAGGATGCCTTTGGCGGTGTTGGAGGTGTTCCGACACTCTAGGAGCATCGCGTAATGTTTCTTGCCCGCGATGTAATAAGGAAAGATCAACGAGTAACTTCCAAAACTCGTGATGGTTTGGTCTTCGTTTAAAGTACCGATCAACGTAAGCGGCATCGGAAAGAAAGAGGAAGACTGATAGAAATTATCTTTGATAATGATTTCTTTAAAGTCGAACGTCTGCATATCGAAATTGTAGTCTTTTTTCTATAAAAGAAAAACCTCGCTCGGAATATGGGGGGCTACCGAACGAGGCACCTAAATACTAGGAAGTCAGGTTTTATAAATCAATGTTTTTTGCATGAGTGAATCTAATGTTCCACCCTGTCACCAAATAGAAGTCCACCCCTTCTTCTAGGACGTCCATGTGGAAGCGCCCTTCAAAGAAGCGTGCCTCCTCTTCTGGCGAACCAATGTCGCGGCTGATCGCGGCGTTTAGCCCCTGATGGTGGCCCTCCAACGCCTTCCTGCCGATGGAATGGACGAGGGCGAACCTCCCGCCGTCGTTTAGATTGCGGGCGAGGGCATCCGCAAGCTCTTCGGGATGAACAAAATGGGGATAGGCGTTATAAATCACGATGAGGTCAAATCGTCCGTTCCTCATTTCCAGGAAATCCCCGACTTGGAAAGAGATGCCTTCACGTCCTTCGTATTTTCGCTTTGCGATCTCGATCATCCGGGGCGCGATGTCCATGCCGATAACCTCGGCTTGGCACATATCGCGAAGGAGTCCGGTGACGACCCCAGTGCCACAGGCACAATCCAAAACGCGGTCCCCCACTTTGACGGGAATGCGTTCAAAAAGCGAACGGACGCGAACCAAGTCGTCGTTCGCTAGTTCGTCCCAACGGGACGCCTTGGAATCGAAGAAATCCCGAACCGCTTCGTTACTCATTTGAAGAACTCGGTCGGATTCGCAATCTTTTGGTAGCCGCCATAGGCCTGAGGCAGCGCCTTCATCTCGGAATAAAGCGCCTTGCGGTTGAACTTAAGGGTGATTTCATCGGCCTTCTTCGCGATGTCGAACGCCGGGAAAAGGTCAGGATAGGCGACCGAGGCGACGAACCAAGCGTTGATTAGCGCGGTCTCCACATTGGTGTAATAGGCGTTATAGGCCATCTGGAGGTAGACTTCGCCAGTCTGGAAAGCCTTGCAAATGGAGAAGTCGAAGTTTTTGCCCTTGATGTTCTTCACGGCGGCCGCATCAAAGATCATGACTTCCATGTCTTTGGCGAGGGAGGTGAATTTCTCTTCTTCAATCTTTTGGATACCGTCTTTGGGCAGGCCGGTGACGACGTTATCGATATGGGTGAAGTTGAAGACGTCGTAATTCTGTGCGGTCATGAACTGATCGGTCGTACCCCAGTTGCCTAGCCCACAGGCATAGCCCTTCTTGCGGTGATTCGCTTTTTTGGTCAGGTCAAAAATGTCCTTGGTGGAGTGGTAATGGTATTCGATGACGTCCTTCGCGCGAGCATCTTCCCCAAAGACGAACCCGAGCAAGGCCAACGAACTGTAGACGGTCGTGTTGACCATGCCCGCCGAACCAGTGCGCAGCGTGATGACGGGGACGCCAAGTTGCTTCTGCAGCGCGTTTTCCTTGTCCGCGTCCTCGTATTCGGAGATGACGATGTCCGGACGGCACGAAAGGATCTTTTCCGCCTCCGCCGCTTGCGCTTGCGGGCCGCCGACGCCGCAGGAAGGAAGCGTCACGAATTTGTCTTTCCCGGCGAGAAGGTAAGGTCGAGGAACGTTATCAAACATCTTGGGGCGAGACTCCAACGAGGGGTTATCGATATCTTCGACGCCACAAAGCAGATCTAAATCGCCGACGTAGGAATATAGCCGAAGCGCACCCGCGCCGACACAGACGACGCGTTCATAGGACCCAGGGGTGATTTCGACCTTCCTACCCACCATGTCCGTGACGTTGAACTTGCCCTCACCAAGGTCTTCTTTCGTCACCGAATACGTGAGTTCCGGGAAGACCGTCTCCGCGGGGGTGTTACCGTTTCCACATGAGGTTAAGCAAAGCAAAAAGGCCGCAAAACCCAGAATAAAATTACGATTCATCGCCATTTCCTCCGTAGATGAATAATGTTTTATCCTCAACGTAGACGCGTTTTGCGTGAATGCCAAAGACCGATTCGATCGTCTTTTCGTTCACGCTTTCCGCGTCTCCGTCTGAAACCAAATGTCCGTCCTTGAGAAAGAGAAAGCGATCGCCAATCCCAAGGGCAAGATTGATGTCGTGCATCGAAAGCAAAACGGTTAGGCCTTTCTTCTTTGCCAAGGCTTTGACCATCTCGGCGATCGTCGTCTCCGCGCTGATGTCGAGATTCGAGGTCGGTTCATCAAAGAGAAGGATTCGGGATTGCTGCGCCAAAGCCCTCGCGATGGCGACCCGTTGTCTTTCGCCACCGGAAAGCTCGAGGACGTTGCGGGTGGCGAGATGCTCCAAAGACATTTCGACTAGGACCGTTTCCACGATGTCCTGGTCCTCCTTAGTGGGAGCGAACGCAAAATAAGGAAGGCGGCCGAGCATCACCGCGTCATAAACGGTGGATGGGGCAAAAGAGGGCGTCTGGGGGACGTAGGCGAGCAGCCGCGCCCGATCGGAGGTTCGCATTTCCATCACCGGTTTGCCCCCGATGAGGATTTCGCCCTCCGCCCGTTTCATCTGTCCGAGCAGGCATTGGATCAACGTCGATTTGCCCGAGCCATTAGGCCCGAGCAGAATGCCGATCTCACCTTCTCCTAAACCAAAGGAGACGTCATGGAGCACTTCCGGCGCGTTTCTCGCATAACGGGTGGAAAGGTTTTTGACTTGGATCATGCCTTGCCCCCTTTCTTCGCGAAGATGAGATAGAGGAAGAACGGTCCGCCGAGAAGTGAGGTGATTGCCCCGACGGGAAGCGCGGTTCCGTTGCCGATGAGGCGAGAGACGATGTCGCTGAAAAGCAAGAGCAAGGCACCAGATACCAAAGAGGCGGGAATCAGGAAACGGTGGTTGTTCCCCACGATGCGGCGCATCGCGTGGGGACAAATGATGCCGATGAAGCCGATGATACCGAGGTAAGACACGCAAACGGCAGTGATGAGCGAGGCGAGCAACATGGACACGAAACGGAGCAAATTCACTTTCACGCCTAAGCTATTCGCCACGCTTTCGTCCGCCGCCACGGCATTAAAACGCCATTGCAAAAAGAAGAAGACGATGACGCTTGCCGCCACAACCCCAAACATGATCCAATCCGTCGTGAAGGTAGCTCTGCCTAGATCCCCAAACGTCCAAATGACGGCGGCGCTAAGCCCCACGTCAGTCGCATAGAACTGCAAAATCGTGGTGAGGGCGGTCCAAACCGTACCTAAGGCAATGCCCGCAAGAACCACCGTCTCCGAAGAGAAAGAACGGATGCGGCATAGTCCGAGCACAATCAGCGTGGAAACCAAGGCGAAAAGAAACGCCATGGAAGAGGTCGCAAATGGATTGGTCCCGAAATCGTAATTGTCGATGCGGCCACCCGTATTGATGAAGCCGCCCGCGAAACCGATGATCGCGATGTTCGCGCCGAACACGGCGGCATTGGAAACGCCTAAAGTCGAGGGGCTCGCCATCGGGTTTTTTAACGTCGATTGCATGACGAGACCCGCAACCGATAGGCCAGCTCCGGCAATCAAGGCTGCCAGGGCGCGCGGCAAACGGATTTGCTGGACGATGCGAACGCTCGACGCTTCGCCCTGGCCAAACAAAGCCATGAAAGATTCGGGCAGGCTCATGTTCGAGGAGCCGACCATCAACGAGACAAAGAAAAGGACCGCCACGACACCGAGCATCACGAAGATGACGATACGTTTGACGCTATTACGATGGGCCAATTCCTGACGTACGCTGCGCGATAATTCTTCGGGCATACGAGGATAGTACCAAGGCATGTCCGTTAAAAAAACATAATTCGCTTTTTTGTTTGATAAACTTCACGGATAACGAACAAAGTGTATATTTTTATTAAGCTATGGACCTGAGACAACGCAAATCGAGAGCCGCGATCTACCGCGCGTTAGGAGAGTGTCTCCACGAAAAGGATTTCGCGGATTTATCCGTGGAAAACATCTTGGAGAAAGCCAACGTTTCCCGCTCCACTTTCTATGCCCATTTCCGTACGAAAGACGACGTTCTGGATTCACTGATCACGAACATCTTCCACCACGTCTTCTCCCATTCGCTTCATCAGGAAGACACCCACGACTTCTCCCACGAATCCGTGTTGGATTACGAGCATTTATTCACACACGTCCTCTACCATTTGCGCGATGAACGGGAACTCATCGACATCGTGCTCAAAGGAAGTTGCAAAGAGCGCATCCTGGCGGAGCTTAGGCAGAATATCGAGCCGCTCATCGCCCGCTGCGTGAATGAAGGCGCCATCAAACCCAAAGACGTGCCAACCGCCCTGCGCACCAAGCAAGCGACGGAGAGCTTTGTGTCCCTCGTCACCTATTGGTTTGAATGTGGCTGCGACGTCAGCCCAGAGGAATGCACAAGGCGGTTCTTCTCCTTGATATAGAAAGGGGCTGTAACAAAACCTCACGATCGATGAGGGTGCGTCGCAGCCCTTTTCTTACGGAAACCGTCCAAGGAATCGAACCTCGGGCGCGTTTTCGATCTGATTATACGTCGCCTTCGCGAATCCCCTTCGCCCCATGGC